>JAHDVK010000030.1 GCA_023384675.1 Bryobacteraceae bacterium
CACGCCAAGTTCCTCTCCCGAATGGTCCCGCCCACCCGGGCAGCCGGCTTGACAGATACCTATGATGAATGTCCCCGAAATCCGTTCCTTCACGCCGCTGCCCTGGGCGGCGGCGTCCCGCCGTTTTCGCCTGATGTGGCTTATGCTCAGAGCAGCAGGGAGCGTACATTGTGCAGACAACCCGGGCCTCGTTCGTTGTTCTGATGCTTGCCGGGGCGCTGAGCGCGGCGTGCGCCGCGGGGCAGACCGCCGCGCCCGTCCGTGATCCGGACGTCCCCTATGTTCCGACCACCGACCCCGCGGTGGAGGCCATGCTGAAACTCGCCAACGTGGGCAGGTCCGATGTGGTTTACGATCTCGGCTGCGGGGATGGCCGGATCGTGATCGCCGCCGCTGTTGAGTTCGGAGCCCGCGGTGTCGGCATCGACATCGATCCGCAGCGCATCAGCGAAGCGCGCGCCAATGCCCGGAAGGCCGGCGTGGAACACCGGGTGCGGTTCATCGAGCAGGATCTGTTCAAGGCTGACATCAGAGAGGCCACGGTGGTCACCCTGTTTCTGCTGGATCACGTCAACCTCAGGCTGCGGCCCAAGCTGCTCTCCGAGCTCAAGCCCGGCACGCGGGTTGTGTCGAATACATTCGACATGGGGGATTGGAAGGCCGATGTGGAACGGAGCCTCGACGATCCGGACGCGGGCTACTTCAGCAGCCACTTCTACCTCTGGGTGATTCCGCGGAGGGCCGGCAAGTAAGGCAGGGCACGTTGTTTCGGCGGTCAGGGGACTGAGTCCGCCTTGCGGTTGCGCCGGGGCTGGGAGTCTGGTGATTTCGTATCCTGTCGCCACAGCGCATACTGGCCGCTGTTTTCGCCGGGACCAGGATCGGGTCTCGCGGGGGACAGGCTGCCCCATGCGGGGCGCCCCATCAAACGCTAAGGGCGGCACAGGTATGGGCGGAGCTCCGCGGATGATTGGGTTGGTGGGTTCGTTTCGCTGGAATTTGTTCCGGGCGTTGGGTTCGTTTGTTCGGTTTCGGGGTCGGGGGTTGGGACTACCTCGCCCTGACGGGCGAGGCTCGGGTTCGTTTCTTCGGTTTCGGGGGTGGGGGTTGGGTTCGTTTCTTCGGATTCTTCTTCGTCTGGCTTTTTGGGGCGCCAGGGTTCTCCGGTGCGGGGGTCGATCCATTCGACGATGATTTTGGATGGTTGGGCGAGTTGGGGGTTGTGGCGGCGGCGGTCTTCGAGGGCTTTGAGGGTGCGTAGGTAGGAGCGTTTGAGGCCTTCGATGGTGCGACGGAGGTGGTCGAAGAGGGGGACGGGGTAGGCGGAGAGGTCGGCCGAGTCGAAGGCTTCGCCTTCGATTTTAAGGAAGTGGTGGTAGCGCATGCGGTTGAAGGCGAGTTGGCTGAGCAGGTCGGCTTCGATGGAGTCGGCGGGGATGTAGTCCTGGTGGTAGGCCTCGAGGATTTGGTGGTAGTGCAGTTGGACGTCGAGGGGAAGGTGTAGAGGGTTTTGGCCCAGAGTCCTGTTTTGAAGGCGTTACGGGAAGAGATTTGCTTGCCTTCTTCGGAGGTGGGGCCTCGGGAGTGGGCTCCGCTGAGGCGGGACTGGTGGGCGCGGTCGCGCGGGGTGGTGTCTTGATCGATGTGGTCAGAATTGAGATGTTCCATGGTTTGAAGAGAGCGCGGGCGGGGGGCGGTTCCGAACCATGGTTTCTTGGGAGTTGTTGATTCTGTGGGAGATGTTTTGTTTGAAACCGGGTCACCGTGGGTGCCGGTTTTCGTGTGGCCGTAAGTGGTTTTTTTTCAGTGAGAGGCTGGTTTGGGGGCGGGTTGATTGGGCTGTAAGTTGTTGATTGTCAATGGTCGGGCAGGTACCGAGGTGTCTGACCCCAATGCGCCTGGAGTTTAGTGAATGTCCCCGAAATCCCCGAAATCCGGCGCGGATCCAGCCAATACGGTGGAAGCCGCCGGCCGGGGGTAGCCTTCCGGGTGGGCGAGGACGGCGCGCAGGGACGCGAACTTCAACGGCTCCGGTCGTCCCTGCGGGCCGCATTAATGGTCACCAGGACACGGTCTGAAGCGCCCAGAACCTCTTCGTGGAAGCGGTCGCAGCCAAGGCAGAGGTTTCGATAGAGCCTGCCATCCGGATGCCGCAGAGTGCTTGCTTCGAGGAACTTCTCTACGCTCCAGCCGTGAGAAATGCCCATGCGTTCGGGATGGCCCATCGAAATCGCTTCATAGACGGGATTCCCCGCGCAGCGCTCCAGGATGGCTTCGAGGGGTTCTTCGAGCAGATTCCCCAGTGGTTTCTTCGTCTTCAGACAGCAGGGATGGACATTCCCGTTGGGCTCAATCGAGACTTCGGAACCCTTGAGGCGATACTGAAGAAAGTTGAGGCCGCCGGACCACTGGTTGCAGAAATTATCGACCAGAGTCGCGGAACTGAGAGAGTTCTGAAGAGCCCGGCCACGGGGCCACAAGCGTCCGATCCAACTGCCGGGCTGCGCGCCGAAGAACTGATAGAAGGGGCCGGGGCCCTCGGCTTCGCCGGTGTGTTCGGCGACCGGTGCGAAGTTGCGCATACCGGCGGATTCGAAGTACCCGGTGAGCTTGTCCACCAGCACCTGCTGGTCGGCGGGCCGTTCCAACCCCTCATGGAACTCATCGATGCCCGAGACCGAGATCATCCACACGTCGCGTTGGAGCAGTTCATCGATCATGCGCGGCTTCAGGATGTCGCCGGTCGTCTGGACGATGAGGTTGACTCCACCCTCGTCGCCGTAACGCTCATGGAGGAGGTCAAGCGCCGGATACAAGACGGATTCGCGAACCGGATCGAGAAGGATTTCGCCGCCCGCGAGGATGATCCGGCCACGCTTTTCGGGAAAGCTGCCATCGGGATTCGGGTCATCCGGGTCGAGATAGGTCATCCTGGCCGGCAGATTGCCGATGATGCGGGCGAAGTTGGAGCGAGCTTCTTCGACGACCTGCGCCAGATCGTCTCCGTAATAGGGCCGGAAGCGGTCTTCGTAGCAATGGCGGCAGGTGCGGTGGCACAGCCAGCTCATGACGTAATAGATGGATTCCATGCGATTAATTCCAAGGGTGTGAGTATCTCATCATGGCGCGAGAATGCGGTTGGCGTCCATGCTTCATGCCAGATGCCTGCCGAGTGTGGCCGTTAAGGAGCAGCATTCCATGGGATGGTGCTCCGGGTCGAGACGGGCTTCGCCGACACAGGCTTCGTGAAGATGGATGAGGCGCCGGATCAGTAGGATACCGGCGACCCAGGCCGCGAGCGCAAACAGCAGCAAGGCGTGGACGGCGAAAGCGCCGGCTCCTTCGGCAGGGAGGCCAAACCGGTGCACAACCACGAGGAGTGCCGCTGCGGCCAGGCCCTCTCCGATGCGCGAGGCGGTTCCGTCCACGAGGATTTTGACGATGCCCCGGACTTGTCCGCGACGAGCGTGTAGGACTGCTCCCAACATCAACGTTCGCACGAACCGGTCCGCCGAAGCGTCTCCGAGCGCGGCGAAGGGCAACAATCGATCGAGGCGGCGCCTTGGAGGTGGACTCTGCGAGGGGAATAGCGCTTGGGCGCGAGGAGTCGTGAGGGCGGCTCCGATGAGGAGAGCAGCGGCCACCAAGAAGAGAGCGGTCGCGGGCAAGCCGAGACGGGGGACCGCTCGCTCGCAACCTGGAGGCGGTTTTTCAACGCCGGATTGGAGCAGCCAGACCATGATCTGCGAGCGAGTTCCCAGGGCATTCAACGATACCCCTTTGATGTGTTCGTCCCAGCCCTCGCCATGGTAACGGCAATCCCCCGGGAGAGAACGGCTAGAAACTCAGCTTCAAGCCGAGCTGGACGATGCGGGGAGGGGCCGCGGCCACGAAGGCGCCCGGGGCGGAGGTCAGGTCCGTGACCGGCCCCTGGAAATTCACCGTGTTGAGGGCATTCATGAATTCCGCCCGGAATTGCAGCGCGGCCCGTTCCCGGAGGCGGAAGGTGCGGAACACCGAAAGATCCACGCTGCGGTAGGAATCGCCCCGGACGATATTGCGCCCCGCGTTGCCGAACTCACCGAGCGCCGGAAGCGCAAAGGCGGCGGGGTTGAACGCCAAGCCGCGTGGAACGTTGCGATTTGGATCGCCCACCACATGGGGCCGGTTGAACGCTTCGTTGCGGAAGGGGTCGAATCGGTTCAGGAAGGGTGTGAACGGCTGGCCGGACTGGAGAGTGACCAGCGCGTTGAGCGACCATCCGCTCAGCATTGGCCGCCAGAAAGAGCGCACACCGGCAAACCGGGGAAGTTCATACTGGCCGCTGGCGGTGAACCGGTGCGGGACATCGAAGCTGGACACGGCACGCTGACCGGCAAGGTTGTTGGCGTTGAGGACCTGCTCGGAGGGGTCGGCCGAATTGAAATCGCTGGCTGTATCGATGGACTTCGAGAAGGTGTAGGAGGCGTCCAGCGTCAATCCCTTGCTCATCCGCCGGATCAGGCGCGCCTGACCGCTGTGATAGGTGGAGGTTCCGACGTTTTCGCTCAGGGTGATGTTGTCGAACTCCGGATAAGGCCGCAGCGGTTGCAGCAGCGCGGTCGTATCCCGGCCCGCCGCGACGGCGGTGGCGAGAGCAGCGCGCTGATCCGCCGTCAAGGCTTCCAGCGGGACCTGGTTACCGTTCCGGTACACCGGCAGGCGAAGACCGCGCGTGCCGGCGTAGCTCAAATCAAGGAGCCAGGCGGCGCCCAGGCGGTGCTGAAGTCCAAGCGAGTACTGAATCGTGTATGGATTGCGGAACCCGCCAATCGCGCCCAGGCTTCGGGAAGGAGCGGCGAGTGCGGCGAGGTCCAGCAGGGTATTCGACGCGCCGCCCGCGGAGAATGGCGAGGGCGTGCGCGTCACGGCCAGGGAGGAAAACGGCGCGTTGTTTTCGACCAGTTCAACCGAATTGGCCTGCAGCAGTGTCTCGTAGAGGATGCCAAAGCCCCCACGCAGGACCGTGGTGCCGCGTCCGTTGAAGTCGAATGCGAAGCCGGCCCGCGGTGCGAAGTTGTTGCGATCGGCGGGGTAGAGACCGGGGAAAGACGCCGCCGAGGCGTCCAGCAGCCCTTGGCCCGGGAGGAGATTGGACAGCTTGTTGTTCACTTCGGTCCAAGGCGCTGTGTAGTCGTAGCGCAAGCCGAGGTTGAGCGTGAGCCGGGGTGTGAGCCGCCAACTATCCTGAGCGAACAGCGATCCGGACCACTGGCGGAAACCGCGTCCGAACTGTCCGCGGGTGATGGATGCCTCCGAGGGAAGGCCCAGGAGGAAATCGGCGAGCACGGCTGAGCGCTCATTGCCAGGGAGGAGAGGGATGGTGGAGTCCCGGGTCCCATCAAAGACCACGGAGCCGCGCATGTTGAATGCCCCCCGGGTATTCAAGTGCTGCCGAAACAGGATGCCGCCGAACTTCAGGCTGTGCTTGCCTCGTAGAACGCTGAAGGAATCGGCGATTTGCAGAGTGGTTTCGTTCTGGTCACGGTTGAGCCACGCTTGTCCGCCAAGGCCTTCAAGATTGCCTCCGCGAAAACCGATGGAAGGGATTCCGTTGGCCACGCTGCCGTTGGGCAGGCCGATTTCAGCTGCGCTGAGCGGATCGCCGTTGGCCAGCGGATTCCGGTAGCGGTTGAGGCCGACCCGCAATTCGTTCACCATGGAGCCGCTCAGGGTTCGGGTGTAGCCGACGGCGGCGTTGGTGGTCTTTTCCGGGTTCGGGAGCGAGAAACCAGGGATGAAGGGTCCGCCGAAGCGGTTGATCACATATTCCTGGTCATTGAGGTTCCACGAGAAGCGGACGCTCAGCAGATCGCGGGCGGAGAGATGGTGGTCGGTACGAGCGTGGGTCTGATAGTCGTTCAGGCGGATCAGCAACGAAGAACTGTAATTCAATCCCGCGGGGCCGGACGTGTTCGCTTCGGGATAGAGGTCGAGCAGGCGGCGGGTGAGTGGGTTGATGCGGCTGGACAGATCCAGTTGCCGTTCCGCGCCGCCTGTATCCCGAAAGCGGAGCAGGCCGCGCTTTTCATCGGCGCTGGGGACGCCCACGAGGCGGGTTTCGACGCCCTCCACGATGCGGAGCAATTCAGTGTTCACGAAGAAGTAGTGGCCGCGGCGGGCGAGCGGCCCGCTGAGACTGCCCCCGAACTGATTCTGGCGCAGCTTTCCGCGGGGCAGCCCGGCGGCGTTATTGAAGGGATCGTTGGCATCCATCCGGTCGTTGCGGAAGAACTCATAGAGGCTGCCGCGGAATTGGTCGCCGCCGCTGCGCGTCACCATGGTGACGGCCGAACCCATGGTGGAGCCATACTCGGCGGGCGGGGTCCCGGTCACCAGACGAAACTCCTCGACGGCTTCGACGGAAGGCTCGAAATTGATCACCCCGTACTGGCGCAGATTCAACGTGACGCCGTCCAATGTGAAGTTGTTCGAGCGGCCGCGCGCGCCGTTGACGTTGAAGGCGCCTTCCAGGTTCTCTCGCGCCTTGCCGTAGCGGTTGGCCGCGGTGGACCAGTTCCAGCCTGCGGCGATACCCGGAGCCAAGAGTGCCAGGTTTTGCAGTTGGCGGCCATTCAGCGGCAGATTCTGGATCTCATCGCTGAGGACTGCGCGGGAGAGCATCGAGGATTGGGTGTCGATGGGCGATAGCGTCTCGCTCACCTCCAACGACTGGCTGGCGCCTTCAATCGCCAGCCGGACATCGGCGCGCCTTTGCTGTCCGACATGGAGGTCGATGTCAGCCAGTTCCACCGGGGCGAAACCGGATTTGACGAAGCGCAGCGAATAGCGGCCGACCGGCAATGCCGCGAGAGAGAACTGGCCCTGTTCATTGGTTTCTGAGGTCGAGGAAACGCTCGCGCCCGCGCGCGTGGCCGTAATGAGGACATCCTTCACCCCGCGTCCTTGCGGATCGGTGACTTCGCCGGAGATCGCGGCGGTATGCATTTGGGCAGCGGCGCTCCACGAGAGCAGGAATAGGGCGGCAGTGAGCCGCAAGTGACTTCTAGACATAAACACGCTGAAACAGCCTTTCTGTGAACCAGTTCCGGAACCACTCGTAGACTAGGCCCTCGCCGGTGCCGCCCGCGTCGAACATCGCCTGTACGGCTTCGCCCAAGGTGAGGCCTTCGCACAGGGACTGAAGCAGGGCGTAGGCAGGGCGGCTGAGCGGCAGATAGAAGACGTGAAAGTCGCGCCGGTACACGACGAGCCGGGTCCTGGCGGGCCGCAGGCGAGGCAGCGCATCTTCACTCCGCAGAGCTTCGAGATAGCGGTGGGCGGGGTATGACAGTTCCACGAGCCGCAGGGCGCGAATGGGGGTGAAGCGCAAGTCGTCCCACTGCTGGTAGGAGAATCGCGAGATCGCCCCAGGCCCAGCCGTGGGGGATTCCTCTTCGTCGAAGACGAAGGTGCTTGCGAGTTCGAGCCGGGCCAGGTCCTGCAATAGACGTGGCCGGGGGAGCCCTTCCAAGTCATCAAGGAAGCCGGGCAAGCCGTCCCCCAACCGGTTGAGCGTATAGCTGCGGGAAGGATGGGCGGTGATGTACAGTCGCGCCAATTCGGCAAACTGTTCCTCGCCCAGAAAGTGCGCCAAGCCGGGGTAGTCCGTCCGGAGCGCCTCAGTCAGCCGGAGTTCGTACATCCCCCGGTAGATATCCAGCCTCTCCAAGGGCGCCAGGGTCCGCGAGGGGCGGATTAGCCCTGGCGCCCGGCTTGCGGGAAATTCCTTCGTGGCAGAAGACGTGCGAATCGCCTGCTCGACAGGGCCCTCCGCAAGAATACAGGCCTGCATCCATCGTTGGACACGGCCGAGCGGGTAACCCCGGGTCAGTTCATGCGGCGTGGATGCGGGTTGCACGCGTCACCTCGTTCTGCGGGGCGGCGCGGAAGCCGCGGGCCTTGAGCGCCTCAGCGTGGACGATGTCGAAAGAGGGGATGTCCTCATCCCACTCCAGCAGGGTGGAGATGTTGCCGAGGCGCTGGCTCGCGCGGCGGTACAACGCCCACACGGCATCGACTACATGATCGCTGTGCGTGTCGAGAATGTGCGTTCCCTTGTGCGTATGCCCTGCCAGGTGGATCTGAACCACCCGGTCCTCGGGAATCCTGTCGACGTATTCGAATGCGTCGTAGCCGTGGTTAAAAGCGCTGACGTAAACGTTGTTCACGTCCAGCAGCAGCCCGCAGCCGGATCGTTCGGTGAGTTCGGCGAGGAAGTCCCATTCGCTCCAGGTCGACTCGGAGAATTCGAGATACGTGGAGGGATTCTCCAGGAACACGGGCCGTTCGAGGTAGTCCATAATGACGCGGACGCGCTCCGCGGCGTGGCGCAGGGACTCATCGGTATACGGCATGGGCAGCAGGTCATGAGTATTGACACCCGAGACGCCGGTCCAGCAGAGATGATCCGAGATCCAGCGCGCACGAGTCCGGCACGCCAGGGCCTTCAGCTTGCGGAGATAGTCGAAGTCGATGGGATCGGTGCTGCCGACGGATAGAGACACGCCGTGCATCACGACGGGATAGCGCTCGGCAACCTGGTCGAGAACATAGGCCGGGCGACCGCCGGTATCGAGGAAGTTCTCCGACAGGATTTCGAACCAGTCCACAGGCGGACTTTTGGCGAGGATGTGCGGAAAATGCACGGTTCGCAAACCGATGCCGAAGCCCAGATCGGGGATGCCCCAGTTGTTTGCCATCAGAGTCTATCTCCCTCGCTTCGTGGATTGGGGCCCGCCGCGCCAAGGTAGGGGTAGCGCGGCGGGCATCACCGGTGGCGGACCTTCCAAGTTCGCACCGGACGAGGCGCCGCCGGCACCGGAGGAGTATGCCGGTGACGCCAAGATCGATGGCATTACGCGTAATAGAGCCGCCGCGGACGGAGCCGGAGGGACTTCTTCCGGGCCTTGAGCGGGACCGCGCAGCCGCCTTTGCCTTTGCAGGAATTCTTGCCGGCGCAGCCGTTATCCCCGCTGGAGCAGCCGCCCTGTCCCTTGCATTCGTTCATGCCCTTGCACTCGTGTTTGGCGACCGTGGCGCAGCCGCCCTGGCCCTTGCAGGCATTCTTGCCTGCACAGTCGTTCTTGGCCGTCTTGCAGCCGCCCTGACCTTTGCATTCGTTGTGGCCCTTACAGACATTCTTGGCCGCCTTGCATTCGTCCTTGGCCTTCTTTTCCTGCGCAAGCGCACTGGCCGCGGCGGCGCTGGCGCCGATACCGGCGACCGCCGCGCTCAAGGTCGCGCCAAATTTCCTTCTGGTCATCATTCGTCCCTCTCTTGTTTGCATCCCGGATTTCTGAAGAGCCAGCGCCAACGCGTCGTCGTTTCCGGCCCGTCTGCAGATGGGATTCGCGCTCGTCGCCCGGCTGGTAACGCCGGATGACAAAATTCCTGGAGGGCCGGCCGCGTAACCAGATGCCTTCCGCCGGCGAACACCAGAACGGAGGAGCCAATCGCGGCAGCCGTTCGCCGCGAGGCCGTGAATATGCACTACGTCATCGTTGGGAATGGAGTCGCCGGAATCACCGCCGCCTTCGCTTTGCGAAAGCGGGATGCGAGGGCGAAGATCACCGTGATTAGCGGAGAAAGCGAGTATTTTTTCTCGCGCACGGCGCTGATGTACGCCTTTCTGGACCGGATGAATCTCCGTGACCTCGAACCGTTCGAGCGTAAGGTCTATCAGAAGCAGCGCATCGATCTGCTCCATGGGTGGGTTGAAGACTTGAATGCAGACCGGCGCGAACTCCGCCTGAAGGATGGCGCCGAAATCCAGTATGACCGGCTGCTGCTGGCTACAGGGTCCGCGCCGAACCGTCCGGACTGGCCGGGACTCGGTGAGGTGAAGGAGGGCGTGGTCCACTTCGTCTCGCTGCAGCACCTCGCGGAGTGCGAGCGCTTGACGCCGAGCACGCGCAGGGCAGTAGTTGTCGGCGGCGGCTTGATCGGTGTCGAACTGGTGGAGTGCCTGGTCCATCACGGCGTGGAAGTGGATTTTCTGGTTCGCGAGGACTGGTATTGGCCGATGGCGCTGGCGCCGGAAGAAGGAAAGTTGATCGCGCAACACCTGCGTCATCATGGCGTGCGGCTTCATTTGCAGGACGAGGTGACGGGTGTGGAATCCGGAACCGGCAGCCGCGTGTCGGCGGTTCAGACCGGGCAAGGAAAGAAGTTGCCCTGCGAGATGCTGGGGATCTGCATTGGTGTGCGGCCGGCCGTGGACTGGCTCCGAGGCGTCGCCACCCCGCCGGCGCTGGGCCGAGGTATTCAGGTGGACCGCGGCTTTCGCACGTCCCTGCGGGATGTCTGGGCGGCGGGCGATTGCGCGGAATTCCAGCGCCCGGACGGCACGCCGTTCGTCGAGCAGATCTGGTATTCAGCGAAGCGCCAAGGTGAACTCGCCGCGCGAGCCATGCTCGGCGATTCGATCCGGTACGAACCGCCTCTATTCTTTAACAGCGCCAAGTTTTTCGAGATCGAGTACACCACCGTGGGAGCCACCACCCGGCTTCCTGACACCGCCCGCAGTTTCTTTCACCGCTGGGCGGACCGCGAAGCCACCATTCGAATTGTTGAGGAAAACGGCGCCGTGACCGGCTTCAGTATGCTCGGTTCCCGGTGGGATCACACGGTGCTGGAGCGGTGGGTCGGGGAGAGACGGAGCCTGGACGACGTGGTCGCCCGGCTGCATGAGGCTCAGTTCGATGTGGAGTTCGGGCGGGTTCCGCTGGCCGGTCTGCGCGCGGCGTTCGGCGCGCGGGAGGTGCGCGCATGATCAAGGCAGGCACGGCGCAATGGCTTCTGCATGACGTCAAGAACCGAGGCATCACCGCCTGGCTGCTGGCCGTAGTGCTGACTTCGTTTTACCTGGTGCTCTACTTCACCGAGTGGCTCACTCCGGCGGCGCGCGCGGTGGGTCTCGACGGCAAGTGGACGTTGTACGGACTCCTCTACTCGATTGCGATTGTCTGGGGCGGCATTTATGTGATCCGCAAGTACCGGCACAACCGGTATCAGATCGTCCGCACCAGCGTGGTCATTTTCGTGCAGGTTACGTTCGCGTTCTCCATTCCGCAATTGCTGAAGTTTCTCCATCAGCCGGAGTATTACTTCAGCTATTTGTGGCCTCTGAAGATGGAATACCTGACGCCGGGCTATATCTTCTCTCTCCCATTACCGTTCATTCTCTATAGCTTTCTGGGCTCGCTCCTCATGGTGCCGGTCCTGGCGGCGTTATTCGGGAAGCGTTGGTATTGCTCCTGGGTTTGCGGGTGCGGCGGGCTGGCGAATACATTCGGCGAGCCTTGGCGCCATCTGTCGGACAAATCGAGCCTGAGCTGGAAGATCGAGAAGGTCGCCGTCCATACCGTATTGGCCACGAGCCTGCTGCTCACCGCGCTTCTGTTTGTGACGTGGGGCGTGGGCAAGAGCAATCCAGAAGTAGCGCGGTTCACTTATGGCTTTCAATCCTTTTATGGGCTGATGGTCTCATCTATGCTGGCCGGCGTGGTCGGCGTAGGCCTGTATCCGCTCGGCGGAACGCGAATCTGGTGCCGGTTCTTCTGTCCCATGGCGGCGCTGCTCGGGCTGGTGCAGAAATTCGGCCGCTACCGGATTCGCGTGAAGGAGAACATGTGCATCTCCTGCGGGCTCTGCTCGAAGTATTGCGAGATGGGGATCGATGTCCGCAGCTACGCGCAGGCGAGCCAGAGCTTCACGCGGGCTTCGTGCGTGGGGTGCGGCCTGTGCGCGGAGGTTTGCCCGCGCGGGGTTTTGCGTTTGGAAAACGTGCGTGTCCGGGCGCCGCAGGAAGCGAGTCTGATTCAAATCAGTCCGATGCCGTCTGTACGGCAAGCGGGATAAGACGGGAAAGGAGTACGGAACATCTTGCAGTTGACGGCCTGTTGGGATGAGACTCAAGAGATGGTCCCGCGCGAGATGGCGGCGGGGCCAGAGCCCCCAATGACCGATCCTTCGGCAATTCCTGCTTCGGAGCCCACTGCCGTCTCCGCCGAGCAGTCCGCACAGCGCGAACTGTTGATCGACCTGATGAAGCGCTACCAGGATGCAGATGCGAGCGCGGCGGACGAACTCTTCCGCCAAGTGAATCCGGTTTTGGCCCGGTACTACTACTCGCTGGTCAACCAACCGGGGCAAGTGGAAGATCTTCTGCAGGAGTGCTGGCTCCGTGTGCATCGGGCGCGGCAAAGCTACCGGCCGGGCGAACCCGTGCTGCCCTGGATCCTGGCCATCGCCCGTCACACGCGCGTGGACCAGTTCCGGCGCTGGCAGCGCTCCTCAGGGAGGGAATCGAGTATCGACGCGATGACCCAGCATCCCTCGATGGATCCCCGCAAGGCGATGGATTCGCGGCTACGCGCCGACGCCGTCATGCAGGCCATGGAGACCTTGCCCGAGGGCCAACGTGAAGTCCTGATCATGCTGAAGGTCACGGGGATGACGGCCGCGGAGGTGGCCCGCGCCACCGGGAGCACCGCCGCGGCCGTGAAGCAGAAGGCGTTTCGAGCTTACCAGGCGATTCGGCAGACCCTGAAGATGGGGGCGGAGCCAGAGGAGAACAGGGATGACGTGCAAGGAAGTTGACCAACTGTTGAGCGAAGGCCGCCCCCCTGCCGAGTTGAAGGCGCTGCCGGGTGTCCTGCAGCACCTGGATAAGTGTGTCCGCTGCCGGCGAATCCTCCAGTGGATGTTGTCGCCCTCGCCGGAGCCGGACATGCGCGCCTCACTGGGGGAGCGCGTGCAGGCCATCACGCACACGGACCTGAAGAAAGTGAAGCCGCTCCCGCCACTGGGCGTAGCGGCGTTGGGCGCCGTCGCAGTCACCGCGCTGGTTGCCGCCTTGCACGCGCTCACGATGGGCATTGATGGGTGGACGCGGCTGTCAGCAGCGCAGGCCGGCTTGATTGGAGGGCTGGCTCTGGCGGTGGTGCTCTCGGCCGCGGCCAGCTTGATCGCGTCCATTCGTCCGGGAAGCCCGCAATGGGCTCCGCCCGTGATCCCGCTCGCTTTGCTCGTGCTGGGATTCCCCATCCTTGCCGCGGTCCTGTTTCCGTTCGCGGAATGGTCCCATCTGCTCGAGCACGGAATCGACTGCCTTGCCGCCGGGCTCATGGTGGCCGCTATTACGGCTGGTATGACCTGGCTGGTGGCCAGGCGGGGTTATTCCACGGACTGGAGCCGCAGCGGCGCGCTGATTGGCGTCATCGGCGGGGCCGCCGCCGTTGTCGCGTTGCAAATCTCCTGCTCCGCGCACGAGGCCGGGCATTTGATCGTGTGGCACGGCCTCGCGGCAGTGATCGCGATCAGCGGCGGATATCTCGTGGGACGCCGGATGAATTCCTAGCGAGTTGACACTTCTTTTTCCAACGGATCGCGTTACCGGAAGCGCCTGTTCCCCGAATTCCTTACTGACATCGCATGAATGGCGCGACGCGCGACATGCCGGTCAATCGCCGGCTGCCGGTCGCGACGCCTTCGAAACACAAGTCACCAACGGATAAGGAAACTATGATCAATTTGACGGTTTTGAACGAACAAAACGCGCCGGAGGAGTCCCGCGGCGTGCTCGCCCAGGTGCGGCAGAAGTTTGGCTTTGTGCCCAACATGCTGGGAACCATGGCCCATGCCCCCACCCTTCTGAAGACCTACCTGACGGTGTCCTCGATCTTTGAACAGGGCACGCTGAACCCCGTGGAGCAGCAAGTTGTGCTGCTGAGCGTGAGTGCGCAGAACGGTTGCGGCTATTGCGTGGCGGCCCATACGGTGATCGCCGGAATGGTGCAGGCGCCGCAGGATGTGGTCGATGCCATCCGCGCCGGATCGCCGATCGCCGATCCCAAGCTCGAAGCACTGCGGCGGTTCACCGCAGATGTCGTCGAGAAGCGCGGATTTCCGGGCAAGGACAGCGTGAACGGGTTCCTCGCGGCGGGGTATTCGAAGGAACAGGTGCTGGAGGTGCTTGTCGGGGTGGGCATGAAGACGATCTCCAACTACACCAACCATCTCGCGGAAACGCCGCTCGACGCGGCGTTCGCGCGAGCGGAATGGCAGCCCGTCGAGGCCGCTGTCCGTTAATAGACCGATCCTGGAAGCCTCTTGGGCAGCCGGCGCGCGTAGCAGCCGGCTGCCCGTTTTTCATTTCGGCGCGTGACATACCGCGCGCCTCCGGCGAATACTTGGGCATGATGCCTTACGCCGCCTGGCTGGTCCTGTTCGCCATGCCTTTGTCCGCGCAGTTCGCTGCTGGAACCTGGAAGACCGACATGTCCAAACGCTCCATCGACTTGAGCGAACTACGCAAGGGCGGACCTCCCAAGGATGGCATCCCCGCCATCGATCAGCCCCGCTTCGTCCCCGGCTCCGAGGCGAACTGGCTGGCTCCAGGCGAATTGGTGATTGCGCTGCGCATCGGCGGCGAGGCGCGCGCTTATCCCCTGCAGATCCTCATGTGGCATGAGTTGGTCAACGACCGCGTCGGCGAAACTCCCGTCCTGGTCAGCTATTGCCCGCTCTGCAACAGCGCCATCGTTTTCGACCGCCGTGTCGATGGCGTGGAACTCGATTTCGGCGTCTCCGGTATGCTACGCAACAGTGACATGGTGATGTACGACCGGCAGACCGACTCGCTCTGGCAGCAGATCACCGGCGAAGGCATTGTGGGCGCCTACACCGGGAAAGAACTGCGCATGATCGCCTCGCAAATGATCTCCTTCGAGCGTTTCCTCCAAGCTCACCCGGACGGCAAAGTGCTGAGCCGGGAGACCGGGTTTCGCCGCGATTACGGCCGAAATCCCTATCAGGGCTACGAATTCGGCAAGGGGCCGATCATGCCCGTGAAGCAGACGCGTGACACGGGTTTGCGGCCCATGGAAAAGCTCGTGGTGCTGAAAGACGGCAAAGGCTATCGCGCCTATCCCGTCTCAAGACTAACGCGCAGCCGCGTCTTTGAAGACAAAGTGGATGGCCGGCACATCGTGCTGTTTTACAGTCCCGAAGGACTGAGCCCGGTGGATGCTACTCAGATGGCCGATTCACGCGAAGCCGGGACGATCGGTGTCTTCCTCGCCGAGCGCGACTCCAAGCGGCTGCGCTTCCGCCGCAACAAGGATCAGATTGAGGACCGGGACACGGGCAGCGTGTGGACCATCACGGGGGCCGCGGCCTCGGGACCGCAGGCAGGCGCGCAACTCGAACCCGTGGAGCATGGCGTTTACTTCGCCTTCGCGTGGATGGCCTTTGAGCCGGACACGCTGATTGTGGGCGGCATCTCCAGTCCGGAATGAACCGCGTACCGATCTCAGCCCATCCCGTCACGCCGCTTCCGCCCCAGCCTCCGGTAAACCCCGGCGCCCACCAGTGCACCCAGCGTCAGGATCACGCCGATGTTGAAGAACCGGTGGTTGCGCACAAAATCCAGGTACAGCCTCCACTGAGGATAGGGCGCTGCGGCATCGGTAGCTTCGTTCAGGCCCCAATCGTACCCCTGGTATTCAAGGCGCGCGGATGGATCGGAGAGAAACTCGCCCCGTCCGCCGGGGGCGTACCGGCGCAGGAATGCGCGCAGCAGCGCTTCGCTGCCGAAGTCTCCCGCATACCACTGAAAGATCGGACTGACTCGCGCCCGTTTTGCCGCCGGGTCAAATTCGTTGAGCGCGCCATTGGCCAGCCAGCGGCGCGTGTTGTCATCCAATTGCTGATCCACACGCTCCGCCACGTAGGCTTCGCCGCGTAGCGGCGGGCAACTGCGCGCTGCGCAGATCACGGCGGCATGGATGCGTGGATCGCCCATGTCCCGCAGCCGGCCCTCGGCCTGGTCCAGGGAAAGCATTTCGCCGTTCAAACGGTGGCGGGCGGCCGTGAATGGGTCCCTCGTCGCCTGGATACTGGCCACCGGGTAGTGTTCGATGATCCAGCGAACCGCAAGCGCGTTGTAAGCGTTGATCAGGGCCGCCTTCCTCGCGTCGGCGGTCATGTCCGCAGGCCATGGGGCGGCCAGCGTGGACAGGTAAGCGTCCAGCTTGGGCAGGTCTTTCTCCTTCAAGCCGCGGTAGTCGACTCGGGCTTCCGAGGTAACGTACTGCTTCAACAACTGGTCCCAGGCGGCATGATCCAGGCCGAACGCAGATCCAGTCAACCCAGCGAGAAGTAGAACACTCATCATCACTCGTGGCGCCGGCATAGGAAATCCTCCGTTACTCTTCGAAGAGTTGCATTCGCTCCGCAGGGCCGGAAAGCAACGCCAGAGCGGCGGAAATGATCCGCGTCTGCAGCGGCGCATCGAGGGGCGCGCCCAGGGGATAGCCCAGCGGACGGTCCACCAATAGAACGCGGGGCGGGTCCACCCGGCGGGTGACCTGCTCGAGATTGCTCACCGACACGGTGGCGATGCCCGCTCGCTCAATCACGCTTTGAATCAGCCCGACCGACTGATGGCACATCGGTCACACGGGCGTCAGCAGCACGCCATCCACCTTGGCGGAGCGAAGCCGTTCCGCGGCGGCGGGCGCCGTTTCACGCATCAGGGCCCCCGGCGCGGTGATCGACCCCATGAAGCTGAAATGCTCCGGCGCAACCTCGCCGATGACGCCGTCGGCGGCCAGTTCCCGCAATCGTTCCAGCGGCAAGGCCAGGTTCGAATCCGCCTGGATGCCCGAAGCGTCGAAGGCATCGCTCTTGTGCCCCATCAGCAGGCTGCGCGGACCGGTATCGGATGGGATCACCCGAAAGCTGCAGTCCCCACCCCGGATGGAATGATCGAAGGGCGCTTGCCCCGGCAGGTAGTAGCCCGCGGTGGTCACGACGGCGATGCGTGCCTCAGACAGCGGCTTGGCGAGGCGCATTCCCGGCCGCCAGTCAATGCGGCGATACGGGTAAGCTTCCATGAACAGCCTATAGGCCAGTTTGAGATCGGAGAGTTGAGCCATATTTCAGGGTGTTCCGGCGCGCCGGACGGGTGCGTAGTATCTGCCCAGCGTCTTCGGCGCCACCCCCATCCAGTAGAGCGACTGCAGGACGGACCAGCGCGTGAATGTCCTCAGCAGGCTCTTTTCCTGGAACCGCCGGCAGGAGGTCACCACCTTCTCCGGCAGCCGCGCGAACCGGCCTGACTTCCGCATTTTTGCGATCAGATCCACATCTTCAAACAGCGGATAGGGCCGAAAGCCCCCCAACGCGAAGTAGGTCTCACGGCGCAGAAAGATCGTCGAATCCCCATAATAGAGCCGCAGCGGACCAGCAAGCGGCTGTACGGCGTTCATGACACGCGAACTCCTCGCATCGCCATCGAAGCTCAGAGTGAATGTGCCGCCCACCACTCCTGGGTTCGCCAGGGTCTCCAGGACCCGCTCCGATGCCCGTGGACCCACGCGCGTGTCGGCATGGACGAACCAAAGCACCTCTCCTTCCGCCGCGAGCGCCCCAGCGTGCAATTGCGGGCCTCGACCGCGCTCACACTTCACCACGCGCGCGCCCGCTGACCGGGCAATCTCTGTCGTCCGGTCCAAACTGCCCCCGTCGGCGACGATGATCTCCGCCACGCCCGGCAGATCTTGCAGCGCCTCCAGCGTCGGCGAAATCGCGGCCTCCTCGTTGAGGGCTGGTATCACAACCGAAATCATTCCCAATCTTCTCAATTCGTCCGCGGCCCCAACTCCGTAACGGCGCAAGCTACGAGGCTCCCGCGCCCGGACCTGCTCGAAATCGTTTGCGTTACCAATTATGGCGTACCGCCGAACCCTACCTCACAACGCAAGCCCAATCAGGCTTGCCTGCCAGTTCAGGGGTTGACTCGTGATGTTTCCCTCTTTGGGAAGCGGAACGAAGTGTGTCCGTTCGCGGGCCTCCCCTGAACCTCTGAAATCGCTGATAGAGAGGTTCTCACGATGCAAAGCCGCATCCTTCTAACTCTCGCGCTTCCCTTGCTCCTTACGGCGCAGGAATACCGCTCCACCGTATCCGGAACAGTGTCAGATCCCTCGGGCGCCTCTGTTCCCAACGTGAAGATCCAGGTCACGGAGAGAAACACCGGCGCCCGGTATGAAACCGTCTCCGGCCCTTCGGGCGACTACAGCCTTCCTTTTCTGCCTCCGGGCCCTTACACCCTAACAGCGGAAGTGGACGGCTTCAAGAAATCAACGCAGGAGGGCATTAACGTCACCACGAACCAGCGCCTGACGGTGAACATCGCGTTGCAAATCGGCAGCCAGGTGGAGACTGTCACGGTCACCGCCGATGCCACCATGCTACAGACCGCCACTGCCAGCGTCGGTCAATCCATCAGCGAGAACCAGATCGCTTCGCTTCCCATGAACGGCCGGACCCCTCTCACCCTCGCCCAGCTTTCTTTCGGCGTCACTCCCTCCTCTGACCCACGCTTCACCCGCCCCTTCGATAACGCCGGCCCTTCCGGCTTTTCAATGGGCGGCGGACAGGCGCGATCCAATGAACTTCTGCTTGACGGCGCACCCGATATGACCCGCAACCGCCGGGTCGCGTACAATCCGCCCGTCGACGCCGTGCAGGAAATCAAGGTCGAAGCCTTCCAGCCCGACGCCGCTTACGGCAGCACCGGCGGCGGCACGGTCAATGTCGTCATGAAGGGCGGCACCAATGAACTCCACGGCTCGCTGTACGAGTTCCACCAGAACCAGCGTCTCAAGGCCACCCCCTTCTTCACCAACGCCGCCGGCCAGACCAAGCCCGTCACCCGCTTCAATCAATACGGCGTCACCGTGGGCGGACCGGTCGTGCTGCCCAAGATTGTCGACGGCCGCAACCGCCTCTTCTTCTTCTTCGGCTCCGAAGGCATCCGCCAGTCTGAACCCGAACCGGCCTTCTCCACTGTGGCTACCGCCGCTCAGCGTCAGGGTAACTTCTCACAGCTCCTCACCGTCGGATCGGCCTACCAGCTCTATGACCCCACCACGGGCGTCCGCGAAGGCAGCCGCATCCGCCGCCAGCCTTTCGCCAACAACATCATTCCCACCTCGAGGCTGAATCCCATCTCGCAGCGCTTCCTCGAGTTCATCCCACAACCGAACGTCACCGGCGGCCCCGCTGACGGCACCAATAATTTCTTCAGCAACATGGTTCGCTCCGACGTCTTCAGCTCCTTCATGGGCCGCATCGACCTCAACGTCAGCGACCGCCACAAGCTCTTCCTCTCCGGCCGCTACAACGACCGCATCGAGAACCGCGGCAACCGCTTCGATAACATCGCCACCGGCAACAATCTGCTCCGCCAGAACTGGGGCGTCACCCTGGATGATGTCTACACATTCACCCCAACCTTGATTCTCAACACCCGCCTGAATTGGACGCGCTTTGTCGAGGGCGGCATCCGCCAAAGCGACGGGTTCGACTTCACCTCCCTCGGGCTGCCCGCCTCTCTTCAGGGCTCCAGCGCCAGGAACGTAATGCCCATCGTCGACTTCTCCAACTTCACCGACATCGGCCACAGCGGCGGTGACCGGACCCCCTTCGACTCGTATCAGATCTTCCTCGCTGCCACCAAGATCTACGGCCGGCACACCTTCAAATTCGGTACGGACCTTCGCACCCAGCGGGAAAGCTCCAACAACTTCGGCAACTCCTCCGGCGCCTTCACCTTCGCCCAGAACTGGCTGCGCGGCCCGCTCGACAACGCACCCAACGCCCCGCTCGGCCAGGACCTCGGCGCCTTCCTCCTCGGCCTGCCCACCGGCGGCAGCTTCGATGTCAATGCCACCCGCACCCAGAGCAACAAGTACGCCTCGTTCTTTGTTCAGGACGATTGGCGCGTTTCCCCCACACTCTCCTTCAACTTCGGACTCCGATACGAAAAGGAAACCGGTACCATCGAGCGGCACAACCGCGCTGTTCGCGGCTTTGATCCCTCTGCCGGCCTCGCTGTTACCAACGCTGCCCGTGCCGCGTACGCAGCCAACCCCTCGGCACTGCTACCGGCCAGTCAGTTCAACCCCGTCGGCGGCCTCCTCTTCGCGGACCCCGATAACCGGCGCATTTTTGAAACCCCTTCAAACGTCTTCAGCCCTCGCTTCGGCTTCTCCTGGAGCCCGTCTGTCCTTGGCTCGAAGACTGTCTTCCGCGGCGGCGCTGGCGTCTTTTATCAGACCTTCGGTACCTTCGGCATCCAGCAGCCCGGCTTCAGCCAGCGCACCCCGCTGGTGGCTACTCTCGACAACTTCCTTACCCCATCCGCCAGCCTTTCCGATCCCTTCCTTAGCGGCATCCTTCAGCCCTCGGGCGCAACCGCCGGCGTCAACACCTTCCTGGGCCAGAACGCTCGCTTCGTGAAGAGCGAACTCGATCAGCCCTACACCGTCCGCTGGAACTTCAACATCCAGCGAGAACTCGCAAACAACCTGCTGCTGGAAGTCGGCTATATCGGCTCGGTCGCCCGCCGCATCCCCGTCGACCGCAACGTGAACTTCTTCCCGGCCGAGTTCCTCTCCACCTCTCCTGTCCGGGATCAAGCGAACATCGACCGCCTGACCGCCGTCGTCGCCAATCCCTTCCGCGGCCTGCTTCCCGGTACCGGCCTCAATGGCAGCACCATCTCCATCGAACAACTCCTCCGGCCTCACCCGCAGTTCTCCGGCACAGGCGGCGTCCGCGAAGACGCCCAGACCGTCGGGTACTCCAACTTCCACATGTTCCAGGTACGCCTCGACCGCCGCTTCGCCAATGGACTCCAGTTCCTCACCAACTTCCAATGGTCGAAGATGCAGGAAGCGACGAACTACCTCTTCGAGTCCGCCCCCACCCTCAACCGGCGCATCGCCGGCGAAGACCGGCCCCTGCGGCTCGTCTTCTCGGGCACCTACGAATTGCCCTTCGGCCGTGGCAAGCGCTTCGGTTCCGGCGTGGGCTCCTGGACCGACCGCGTGATCGGCGGCTGGCAGATCAACGGCATCTACACCGCCCAATCCGGACCAACTGTCACCTTCGGCAACTCCATCTTCTTCGGCGGCGACCTCGACTGGGACAACCGCAACGTGGCGCGCGTCTTCAATACTTCGCTCTTTGAGACAAATGCCACCCGCCAGCTCAACCGCAATCAGCGCACCCTCCCCGAAGTGTTCTCCGCTTACCGCGCCGACATTATCAATAATGTCGACCTCTCGGTGATCAAGAACATTCCGCTCGTCGAACGAGTCAAACTCCAGTTCCGCGCGGAATCCTTCAATGCCTTCAACCGCGCCTCCTTCAACGGACCCAACATGGACCCCGTCAACCGCAATTTCGGAGTGATCACCTCCACGGCCAACCTGCCTCGTACCTTTCAGTTGGCCCTCCGGCTGACTTTCTGATCGGCGACCGTCTCAAACCCGAAAGGCCGCCCGGCACTTCACAGCGCCGGGCGGCCTCTTACGCTATCCTGCCTTCTGCCCACTCGCAATGCCGATCACCACTGACCGATTGCGGTCCATCGCCGCCGCCGTCCTCCTGCTCGCGGGAGCACTCCTCATGCGTCCCTTCGGCGACTTTCGCGACCCCACCGTGCTTCCCCCGTTCCTGGCTGGCGCAATGGTGATGAGTATTGCCTTCCTCCTCGCTCTTCGCTTCCCACCCTCCCAACATTTCTGGTTCTGGGCGCCCCCCATCGCCGCCCGCCTCATCCTGCTCACCATGGCGCCGGGTGACGACATCTTTCGCTATATCTGGGAAGGCAGCATTCAACTCTCTGGCCACAGTCCCTATTGCCTCGCCCCGGACCATCCTACCCTCGCCCCTTTGCGCGACAACTTCATCTGGCCCCAAGTGGGCCATCCGTCCGTCACAGCCATCTATCCGCCGCTCACTGAATTGTTCTTTCGCGCCGTCGCCGCCGTGTCCCCTAGCGTGTTGGCGATGAAGACCGCCATCACCGTATTCGACCTCCTCGCTTGCGCCCTGCTGTACCGCCAGTTCGGGAGCGGCTCGTCGCTCTACATCTGGAATCCCCTCGTGATTTACAGCTTCGCCGGCGGCGGCCACTACGACAGCCTGTTCATCCTCTCGCTCGCCGTCGCCTTCCACTTCTGGGAGCGCGGTGATTCGGCCCGGAACCGGCTGCTCGCCTGCCTCGCCCTCGGCGCAGGGGTCGCATTGAAATGGCTCAGCCTGCCGCTGCTGCTCTGGGCGCTCTGGCGAACTCTCCAGATCGATGGCTTGCCTCGCGCAGCACAGACGGCTGCTGCCGCCGCAACCCCGTTCGCGATCTCCTTCCCGCTCGTCGCCAACGGCCAATGGCTTTGCCCGCTCGCGCCGCCTACGTTCGCCCACTCGGCCCGCAGCGCCGAGGCTCTGCCCGCCCTCCTCGGCGCCCTGCTTCCCGCCCGCCATCCGCTCGATTCCAACGTGGCCTATCTGCTTTTGTTTTTCGGACTGGCGTTCTTCCTCTTGCGCCGCCTTCGAGGCATTCGCACGGCTGCGTACGCGAGTTTCGCCGCGGCCCTGCTCACCACACCCATGTTCCATGCGTGGTATGCCACGTGGCTCCTGCCCGCCGCCGCCGGGCTGCGGCGCAGCGCCGCGGCCGCTCTGAGCATATCCTCGTTTGCTTACTTCTGGCTCCACGTCCACATCGCGGAGCCTGGGGGCGCATGGCGGCAGTCCCCACTCGAGAAGGCCCTGCTCTGGGGACCCTTCCTGGGCGCTCTGCTGTGGGATCATCTCCGTGAACGAAGGCGGAATCGATGAGCGAGACACTCCCAGTGCCCCGGATCATCTTGTTTGCCAAGGCCCCGATTCCCGGCCGCGTCAAGACGCGCCTTCACAGCGTGTTGACCCCATCAGCAGCCGCCGCACTTCACGAGGCGATGGTGGAAGACACCCTGTCGCTGCTGTCTTCGTTCTCTCCTCTCGCCACTGTCGAGTTGCACACCGATGTGCCCACCTCCGCCTGGCCCGGATTCAAGGGTGCGCGCCACTTGCAGTCAGCCGGCGATCTCGGACTCCGCCTGCTCTCCGCGCTCCAGGGCGCGTTGGAGGCGGGCAGTCCGCTTGCCCTCATCCTGGGCAGCGATTCGCCGGGACTGCCGCCCGGCCACATTGAGCGACTGCTCGACTGCCCCGGCGACCTTCGCCTGGGTCCCGCGGCCGACGGCGGCTATTACGCGATCGCCGCCCGGCGGGTTCACTCCGCTATGTTCGCGGGCGTCCGTTGGTCCTCGCCCCATACTCTGGATGACACCTTGTCTTCCGCCCGCTCTGCTGGCCTTTCGGCTGATACCGGTGACGCGTGGTTCGACATCGATGAGCCCGCCAGTCTCGCCAGGCTGCACGAACTCACCGGACTGGGGCCTGGAACCAGCGCGTGGCTTGCCGCCTGGCGTACATCCGCAGCAGCGTCAGAATGATCTTCACACCCGCTTTCGTCCCGCCCAACCAGGAGCCGCCGATCTTCGACTCCCCGCCCTGGCGCGGCAGGGAACGCACCGGAATCTCCGCAATTCGTAAACCCTCTTCAACGGCTCGCACCTGCATCTCAAGCGTCCAGCCCCAGGAGCGATCCCGCATCCGCAGCCGCTCCAACGCACTCCGCCGGATGAGCCGGAAGGGACCCATATCCCGGTAGTTCCACCCCCAACCCCATCTCATGCACCGTGTCGCAATGGCGTTGCCGATCCGCTGCGCCAGCGTCACTCCCCCGCCGCGGACGCTCTCCCGCGCACCCAGGACGAAATCGAAGTCCGGCGTGAGGCGCAGAAAGTCCGCGATGCGATCCAGGTCATCGCTGCCATCCGCATCGCAGAACAACACCCATTCAACGGCCGCCGGCAGCGCCTGCATCCCGCGCCAGCAAGCCGCACCGTAGCCGCGCCTCGGCTCGACGATCACCATCGCACCCTCAGCCCGTGCTGCATCCGCCGTCCGGTCCCGGCTCCCGTTGTCCACCACAATCACCCAGCCCAGACCCGCGCGGAGCAAACCGGCTACCACCATGGCGACCGCAGCCTCTTCATTCAATGCCGGCAGAATTGCTGCAACACGAGAGGCGGGCATCCCTGCCGGCCGCGTATTGGCGTCAATCACCCGCTTCGAGTTGCCTGCCTGGCTCATCACTTCGCTCTGACGCCCTTATCCGAAAACCGCATGGTAGCCCATCGTCCGCGCGCCAATCAGAATGGCTTCGCATCCCGCCGCGGCAGCAGACCGCCGATCCTCGCACACCGGATCAATGGTCTCCTTCTTCACGGCTCATTTCGCCCTGCTCACTTCAGGATTCGCTATCACGTGGCGAAGAGCTACGTAGGCCCGAAATGCTTTCTGCTTCACTGCCGCCTCGGTCGAACCCTTGCGCTTGGCCACCTCAGCCGCGGTCATTCCGGCAATTTTCAACAGCCAAATCACTTCGCGCTGCCCTTCGGGCAGCCCTTTCATCGCCTGGCCGATCACTTCCGCCTCCAGCCTGTTCTGCAGGGATCTACCTGGATCGGGCGAGTGCGGTTCCGGCACCAACTCGATGCTGACTTCTCGCCCCGAGGTCCGCCGCCAGCGGCGGGATTGATCCACTCGCGTGTTCCTGGCAATGGACAGGACCCACGGAAGAACCGCTGCGCCCGGCCGGTAACTCTGACGGGAGGTATGGATCCGCAGCCAACACTCCTGCAACCCGTCCTCGCTCATGCCTTGCTGGGATGCCCTCGCGCGGAAATACCGGGTCAGAACCGGATTGACCTCCCGGAAGAGTTCCTCCGCCGCACCTCGCTCGGCCTTCTGGTAGCCGAGCATGGGTTCCGAAAGCTGTCGTTTGGCCAGACCACCTCCATTCCACCCACCTATTGCAAGTCCCCGCCCACAGCCCAGGCACTGCGTAAGTGATTGAAGACGCGTGCCCACGCACCGCCCAAGATGATCCACGGGTTTTGCTGCTCCACGATGAGTCGTGTTTGCCCACGAAATCCCGTCGCCGGCAGAACGGCTCCGCCACGAGTTCCCCCGCCTGGACCGAGACCGGCCCGTGGATTTGCCTCCTCCATCGGGGCGGATCCCGGCGCAGCAGCCTCCCTTGGGATCTAAAGCGATTCTTCGCCTATTTCGTAATCCGCGATGACCTGAAAGGCCTTCACGGCCCGGTCGAAGAGTCTTGCGCGAATCGCTCGGTACTCCTCATCGGCGAAGAACGCCTCCTTCGCCCCCCGGTCCGGAAAACGGATCACAAAGACGCGATTGATCCCATCAGGTACGTCGCCCCTCAACACGCGCGACACCTCGCAGTCGAACCGGAACGTTCCTCCTGCGGCCTCGAGCAGCGGTATCATGGCCGAGCGATACTGTGCATACAATCCCGCGTCGGTGACAGCGACGGCGTTCAGCGTTTCGTACGCCATCGCTTACCACCTCCCCGCATGCGCGCCACCGTCAACGTGCAGCACCTCGCCGGTGACGAACTTCGCCCGTACCAGGAACAGGGCCGCCTGCGCGATTTCGTCCACCGTGCCCATGCGCGCGATCGGATGCAGCCCCGCCAGGTACTCATGGTTCTCCGGCTGGTGCATGGGAGTATCAATGATCCCGGGTGCGATGGCATTCACCCGGATCCCTTCCTTGGCGTACTCAATCGCCAGTTCCCGCGTCACGGAGTTCAGACCGCCCTTGGTCAGATTTGTCAGCGCCGTCGGGACTCCCGCCAGCGGTTGCTGATCGAGCGCGGTCGTGATCATGATGATCTGCCCTCCGCCCTGTTCTCTCATCCGCCGGACCGCTTCCTGCGTCACGTGGAAGAAGCCCTCGACATTAGTGCGGAAGACGCGCTGAAAATCTTCAAACGAGTATTCGTGAAAGGGCTTGGGTACGAAAACGCCGGCATTGTTGATGAGCACATCCACCGTGCCGAAATTCTGCGTGGCCGTGGCGATCAGCTTCTTCCCGGTCGCCGGATCGCCAATGTCGCCATCCACCAGCAGCAGGCGGGGCGAGGCTTCCAGCGCGCCCGACGCCGTCAGTTGGCGCGAATTGGCGACGACATTGAATCCTTCAGTGGAAAAAGTCTTCGCCAGCGCCAGTCCAATGCCGCTCGAAGCCCCGGTAATCACTACGGTTTGGTTTGTGGGTGTCATGCTCCTATGGATGGGAATTGCCGGGACTCGATCCCGTGAAGCGGCTCGTCACGACGACAATCAGGTTACCATCTGGTAAGCATTCACATGATCAAGCGCCGGAAGAACAGCGTCCCGCCGCCTCCTCCCGATTGCCCCCTGCGCAAATGCATGGAACTGCTCTCCGGAGCCTGGACGCCCGACATCATCTGGTATCTCCGCGATGGCGAGCGCCGGTTCAACGAACTCCAAACCGATCTCCCCGGCGTTTCCGCCAAGATGCTCACGACGCGCCTGAAACGGCTGGAACGGTTGGGCGTGATTCTGCGCTCGCCCAAACCCACCTCACCCCCCACGGTCTGGTATGGGCTCACCCCGCTTGGCCTCGAACTCGTCGGCGCCCTTTCCGTGGTCGTCGACATCGGCCATCGACTGAAGCAGAGCCACGAAGGCAGCTTTGAGACACGGCTCTGAGGCTGTTGCCCCCGCCTGAGCCACCAATCTCAATCCGGAAGAGATCCCTGACACCAACAATCCGGGGCGCGGCCGTGTTCTGCGGATTCGGCTATCTGCACGCAGCTGCAAACATGCTGCCTATAGAGTTGAGCCCTATGCGTGCCATGGTCCGCCGGCTGGCCACGTGCGGGCAGGCCTGGCCTCAATGAGCACAGGCTCCACGAACTGCCGGATCGCCAACCCCACTTGAGGCAGGTCGGGGTCATTCTCCAGGCGGAGTCGTTCGACGAATCCGATCCATTGGGCGGTCGTGGTCTTGCTTTGAAGGAACTCCGGCGTCAGGGCGAACGGGATTCCCTTTGGCAGGTCCGTGCGCCTTCGCTCGAAGGTCGCGCGGAAAGCGCGCCTGAGCCGTTCCATCTCGAAGGACCTCGTCCGTGAGAGATGCCACACATCATAGAAGTCTTTCATCCGGCTGTTGCGGACATCGAGGACAACCATGGCGTGGACCTTCTCGGCGATGACCGATTCCGCCGGGTACATCCGCAGCCGCGGTGGGCTCATCCCTTTCAAAATGGCCGGAAATCGGTCTGTCCCGAGTGGCGCATCCACGGCATCGCCAAAGCCGATGTCGACCTGCATCCGGATTCGCGCCTGCTCCAGCCTTGCGGTGAACCTGGCTCGAACCCCCGCATACTCGGCGTCCTCTTTAATGACTTCCGTCTCGACACTGGCGGTATCGAAGACGATTCCGTCGTCGCACTGAATCGCCGCAATTTCGCGGATCCGGGCGGCGGCGTCTTCCGCGGATGGCGGTCAAAAGCCCAGCAGGTCGAGGTCTTTGGTCGGCCGGTGCAAGCTACCCTCCCACGCCACGAAAAGCATGGCTCCTTTGATGACGAACGTGTCGCGCTGCCCGCTCTCTCCAAGCCGGAAGTGGAATCGCTCGATCGCATAGCGCGTCAGGAGGGCCTGAAAGTCCTCCCCAGATTGCCGGCTGGCATTCAGGAGCCGCGCGCGGATTGAGGCGGGCGAGTTCACGACAACGAGTCCAGATACGGTTGCATCAAACTCGCGACACGGCAGATCTCGGCGAAATGGCGGATTTCGGCAATGGTCGCCTTTCGCTTCTTGATCCCTTCACGAAGCGCTTCGATGGCAACGTCGAGGCCGACTCGATTGCGAAAGCGGAAGCAATCGGCGATGGTCTTGGCTGGAGAATAGATCATCACCGGCACCCCTTCGATTCGGTGCTCCTGCCTTCCCTCCGAGAAGGTGAGACTGGAGAAACGGAAGACGCGCAGTTTGGGGTGATCCAGCCGCGGGGTGCGAGATCCCCTAGGGAGAGCCACCCAGACGTCCGGCGGATTCTGCGTCGTCATCTCATGGAAGACCAGCGCAGAAAGCAGGCAAATCGTGGCATGCGGCACCCGCTTTGCCACCTCCGCGAGCGAATGGAATTCAGTGACTGGCGCGTCCGAAATCCGGTAGAGACCGCGACCGGTTCGCTCCAGAACCCCCCTCCGCAGCAGCCGCAGAAGATACTCTCGGGGAATGCCGTGCTGTTCGGCATCACGCGGACGAAGAGCGCCGTGCTGATGCACCAGTGCGATGAGCCGTTGCTGGAGCGGCTGTTGCAAGATGTCACCAGTATGCAGTGCCTATATGCATATTGCAACAGGCTATTGACGGGGCCGGACTTCGCAACCTCGGGCAACAGTGGTCGTGGGGATCGGCCGCTTGCCACTGTGGGTGCGGCAGAGAGGAGGCAGGGATAGTGGTCTGCCGGCCGGGGGATCCCGAGGGGGCAAAAAGACCCATTGGGTAAATTGGTCCCCTCTGATTCGAGAACGGATCCGCCCGGCTACGCGGTTCGTGACTCGATAATCGCGGTGAGCTAACGGCCTGCAAATGCCTCTATGTCTGTGAAGAGTACTGGCGGCTGAGAGCCCGGGGATTGACGGCGTAAGGAGCCAGATTGATATGCGCCATACAGCGGGAAGCTGGCACCACGGTAGCTCTAAGACGCTGAATATGAGCGAACAGCGAAGTCCTCGAGTTGTGGGGAGCGGCGCAGTCGTGGAACTAAGGTCCAGTTCGGTGGACCGCAACTGGCATCGGCTGGTGGCACTGGCGTATTCCACCAAGACAGAGAGGAGATTCACGTCGGATCGAGATCCCGTTCAGAACTTTCACGATCATGAACGGGCGATCCCAGCCCACTGTGCCAGAACTGTGCCAAAACCCCATCTCTTTGTGGGTCTGGAAGTTGCCGAAGAAACCGAATCAGCTGCTCCAAAGTGTTGAAAACAAGGAGGGCCACATAGAGTTGTTGGAGCTTTTGGAACCAGTCCGAATTCTTCGTAATCAGCAGGTCGCCGGTTCGATCCCGGCGGGTGGCTCCAGAAAGAATTGAAATCAAAAGGTTTACCGAGGGGGTCCCGAAAGGGGCCTCCTTTATTTTTGGCACAGCTGTGCCAAAACCCCGGAACGAGGCCCTGGCTGTACCAAAACCAGGTACCGGGGCAACTCACTGAAAATGATCATCTTGGTACCCGGCCCCCGTGAACGGTGGACATCCCACAATCATCCTGGGTCATTCGTGAGGCCGGGATGGTCTTCCAGGAAGATGTTTGTTTTGAGGTGTGTACGAATTGAGCCCCTAGTAGACCCGCTGACAAACTGTCAGCAGTCCCATCCTCCAGGTCTACAGATTCAGGGTCGAAGTCACTAACTCCCGCTAGCCTTACGCGCTGTCTTCGGGAAAAGCCCGACGCTCAGCTCGCTTGCAAAGCGCTGCACGGCAGTCAGTCACAAGACACAACGCTCGCCATCGCGCTGCCTTCCTGAACGCTACATAGACAACTGACGATTCATAAAGGGGGGGGACTGGGGCTCCGGCATCTGTTCTTGGCGCCGGACCAACCGGAAGGAGAAATAATCTCGCTGGCCTATATCACGGCGCCTGCTGGAGAGCCCTTTATGGATGTGGGGGTCAGAGCCCACGAAGCGGGGGGCGCACTTGCCACCGCTAATCAGAATTAAGACAAGCCCGAGGTGACCCATGTCTACTGCCCCTTTACTGGAGCGGTGCGCGAATGTTGCGCCCGCCCTGTTGATCCAGTCTCCCACCGCCGAACAGGCTGCGTTGCAACCGCGCGAGATACCGAATGTCATACGCTGGTCCTGGGCGTGCAGGGTGTTGAAACAACCCGCGCCGGACCTGATTTCCCGGGAGAATGCCCGGGCGCCGAAGGCGGGCGACCTGGCGGTCGTTCAGGTGACCGAACTCGGCTGTCATGAGAGGATCACCACGCGGGAAAACATGCGGCTGCGCATCTACGCGGGTGATTATCTCGCCTGCGTTTTCGGCAACCGCTACGCCACCGATGCGTATGAAGGTCTGGTCGAAGATGTGGAGAACCTCAGTCTGCTGACCGCCGGCGGGATGATTGGCACGGTGCGCTCGCGGCACCGGTCGACCGGCCGGCCGACCAATGTGCGGTTTGTGGGCTATCTTGGCGGAGCGAATGGCGAAATCCTGAACCTGAAGCGGCTCGCCTTCAAGCCTAAGAACCCCGGGCTGACACCGGCGAATTTGATCGCGGTAGTGGGTACGGGGATGAACGCGGGCAAGACCACCTCATGCGTGCGTCTGATCAAGGGGCTGTCGGATCTTGGTCTGCGCGTGGCGGCCTGCAAGCTGACCGGCAGTGTGTCCAACCGCGACCAGGATGAGATGCGCGCGGCATCGGCCGTCCAGGTGCTCGATTTCAGCGACTATGGATTTCCGTCAACGTATCTTTGCCCGAAGACTGAGTTGATGTCGCTGTTCCGCACAATGATGGCGGACATCTCGCCCAGCGCGCCCGACGTGGTGGTGATGGAAATCGCGGATGGCATCCTTCAGCGCGAGACCGCCATGCTGCTGGAGGAGGCCAGGATTCGCACGGCGCTGCAGGGCGTGGTGCTGGCCGCCGACAACGCGCTCTCAGCCCACTTCGGGGTGCAGCGCCTTCACTCGCTCGGGCACGAGGTTCTGGGTGTGACCGGCCTGCTGACGTCGTCTCCGCTCTGTGTGCGCGAGTTCAACGAACTCTCCGATGTCCCAGTTGCCTCAAGCACCGGTTCCGGCGGCCCGCTCGCTGAACTTGTGACAGCCAGATTGGCACAGCCGTCGGCCCGGCGAGGCCGGTAGTACGATGCATGCGCTGTCGTTTCTGGGCGGGCGCCTGAGGCCGCACAGGCGGCTGCTGACGGCGGCGGCCCTGGTCGCAGTTCTGTTCCGGCTGCTTCCGCTGCAGGTTCCGATACTGGCAGGAGCGCTCATTGATGGCCTGAACGGCCGGGGCGCGAGCATCTGGGGATGGCCGTTGCCGTCGGAAACCCCTGCCGCAGCGGTGCAACTGGCGGGCGCCATCCTGTCGGCTCTTGCGCTGGCCACGGGCCTTGCGGCCTACCTGGCGCGGCAACTGTCCTCGCGGCTGAGCCGAGGCCTGAACCGCGAGTTGCGGGAGTGCGTCTTTCAGGCGTGGCAGGAAACCTCCATCGGATTTCAGCGGGCGCAAGGCGCCATCCGGTTCTCCACGGACATCCTGCCCCGGACCCGCGCCGTGGGACGACTGGCGGCGGACTCGATTGTGGAAGGCTTGGCAGCCGCGGCGCGTCTGGTCTACCCGGCGCTGATGTTGTTGCTGCTGGATCCCGTCCTGGCGCTGATCCCTCTGGCAGCGCTGCCCCTGCAAGCCCTGTTGACCCGCATCGCCCAACAGCGCGAGAGCCGTTTCGCCGATGAGGTCCAGGAGGCGGCGGCCATTCGCAAACGGGCCTTCCGGGAAGCGGTGGAAGGGACGGAAACCATTCAGGCCTTGAATGCCCAGCCGGTGGTTCGCGACCATCTGCTGCGTGCCGATGAAGAAGTCGAAGAGATTCGCGACCAGGCGAGCGGATTTTCAAGGGTGCTGACGGGCGCGGCGTGGTCGCTGGCTGCGCTGGGTCTGGCCCTGAGTTGGTGGGTCGGGGGCACCCGGGTGGCGGCGGGAGAGACCACGATCGGCCATTTGGTCACATTCGCCGGTTTCGCTGCCTTGTTGGGATTGCCTCTCCGGCGGTTCACGACGTTGAGCCGGCGAACGAATCGCGGCCTCCGCGACCTCGGGCGGGTCCGCAGGTTCCTGGAGAACGCCGCTGCCGACCAGGGCCGCCGCGGCAAAGCCGGGACACCTCCCCAGTTCGGAGCGATCGAGCTCAGGGGCGTCAGCTTTCGCCCGGGCGGCGCGGAAGTGCTCAAGGAAGCCTGTGCGACAGTTCCGGCCGGGGAGTTCATCTGGCTGCGTGGTCCCAGCGGCTGTGGCAAGTCATCCTTGCTGCGTCTGATCGCCGGACTCGATCTGCCCGATGAAGGGACGGTCCTGCTGCAAGGCCAGAATCTCAACGCGTGCCCGGCGGAGGCGATCCGGCAACTGATTACGCTGGTTCCGCAGAGCCCGTCCGTGTTTACCGGCACACTGGCGAGCAATCTCCGGCTGGCGGATCCGGAGGCTACGGTTGAGGCGATGGAAGCGGCCTGTGCGCTCGCCGGCCTGGCCCCGCTACTCAGCAGTCTGGGCGGCCGTCTGGACACGCTGGTCGGGGAACAGGGGATCCGGCTTTCCGCCGGCGAAGCGCAACGCCTGGCCATCGCCCGGGCGCTGCTGCGGCGCCCCCGCGTGCTCTTGCTGGACGAACCCACCGCGCCTCTGGACGAGGAAGCGGAACTGCGGCTTCTGGAGACCCTGGGATCGTTGACCCCCGCAATGACGGTCGTCATGACCGCCCATCAGGTCCGCTCGCTGTCCCGCATCGACCGCGTGCTGGAAGTGTGCGACGGACGAATCATGGAATGGCCGGCCACCCTCCGGCTGGCGCAGACCGAAAGGAGAGAACGCGAATGTCCATCCAGCTAGAACCGAGACAATCCGGGAGCCGCCGGCTGCCCGGCTTGCTCATCGTCTGCACCCTGGCGGTGCTGCTGTCGCCGGCGGGCGAGAACTGGAAGCGTAAGCCCGTGGACAGTTTCCCGCTTTCTCACTACCCCATGTTTTCCGCCAAACGCGCGGAGACCTATTCGGCGCAGACCATCTACGGCATCGACAGCTCCGGGAAGAAGACCGTGCTGCCTTACCGCTTCGCGGGGACAGGCGGATTCAACTCGGTGCGGAGGCAACTGCGGGTTCACGTCCGGGAGAAGCGGGCCGACGGGCTTTGCAGCGACGTGGCTGCTCGCGTCAGCCGTTCCCGGAGGCGGGAGCACGCCGGCATCCGGGAAATTCGCATCGCCACCCAGACGCACAACGTCGGCGCCTTTTTCGCGGGAGAGCGGACACCCTTGTCCGAAAAAGTGCACGCGGTCTGCGAGGCGCCGCCGCGGCGGGCGGCGAATGAGAGCGCGGACAATCACCTGACACTGGAGGCAAAAGATCAGCCATGGTCCAGCAACTAATCAACCGTATCTGGTTCCCCGAAATGCCGGCCACCCGGCTCGCGATCCTCCGCATCGCCACGGGCTTGTTCGCCCTCTGGTACGTGGGTTCGCGGTATTCCATGTACCTTCAGATTGCGGCGGGCGAGACTTTCCTGTTTTCGCCGGTTGGGCCGGTCTCCTGGCTGCCCGCGCCGCTCCCTGTGCCCGTCTTCGAGGCGCTGATGGCCGCGACGCTTCTGGCCAACGTAGCTTTCGTCATCGGATGGCAATACCGTTGGTCGGGGCCTGCCTTCGGTCTTCTGTTGTTGGTTCTGCTCAGTTACCGCAACTCCTGGTCGATGGTCTACCACAGCGACAATGCGATGGTTGTCCATGTCCTGATCCTCGGCTTCGTGCGCGCCGCCGACGCCTGGTCCCTGGATGCGTGGCGCGGCGGCCGGCGCGAGCCGGGCGCGCTCGTCCACTGGCGCTATGGCTGGCCGGTTCAACTCATCTGCGCCGCGACCGCGGCGGGCTACTTTCTGGCCGGACTGGCCAAGGTGGCGGGGAGCCTGGGCTGGAGTTGGGCTAGCGGCGAGGCGCTGCGCGGGCAGATCGCCGCGGACACCATCCGGAAGGCGCTGCTTGGCGAATCCACTTCCGCTTTAGCGTTCTACCTCTACGAACACGTCTGGCTGTTCACGTTCATTGGGGTGTTATCGCTTGCGGTGGAACTCGGCGCGCCCCTGGCGATGCTCTCCCGGCGGGCCGGGATGTTCTGGGCGGCGAACGCATTTCTGATGCACTGGGGCATTTTCTTCATGATGAGCATCACGTTTCGCTACCAGTTGGCGGGCCTGATCTTCCTTTCCTTCTTCCCGGTCGAAAAGCTGGGCGCCTTCCTCCGGGGACTTGTCCGGGGCAGGACGGAGCCGGCGCGCCCGCCGGAACCGCTGCCCGAACCCACCGCCGCCGGGGCGCGCATCGTGGTTTACGACGGGCGCTGCCGGTTCTGCCGGGGACAGATGTCCATCCTGCGGGCGCTGGATGTTTTCGATACCCTGCGGTACCTGTCGCTGCACGATCCCCGAGTACCGGAGCTTTTGCCCGGAATGACTCGCGACGAACTGATGCAGGCCATGGTGGTGCTCGACCCGCAAGGGCGGCGGCACATCGGCGCCAGTGCCGTGCGGTATCTTACGCGAAGCCTGCCCGCGCTTTGGTGGCTGGCTCCGCTGCTGCATATCCCTGGCTCATTCGGACTGTGGCGCGCGCTGTATGACGCTGTCGCGCGCGTCCGGTACCGGCTGGGGGGAGTCCGCTGCGAGGAAGAGGGCGCCTGCCGGTTGCCAGGGTGAAGCCATGCCCCAACACGACTCCATCGTCGCCCGGGCGGCATGTGGCAGTGCGCAACTGATAGGCGCGCTTCCTCCATCTGCAGGCGAAACCGGCCTTTGCATCGGCTATTCCGTGCTTGGGCGGCCGCTCACCGTACAGCGCTACGGCACACCAGATGCGCCCTTGCGTGTTCTGCTGATGTGCGGCCAGCATGGCGATGAGCCGGCGGTTCGTCAGGCGCTCCGTCACTTCTGCCGGCGTGAGGCAGAGCGATTCGCCGCCAAAGAAACCCGGATGCAATTCGCCGTGCTGGAGACTGCCAACCCGGACGGCTTCGCCGCACGGACGCGCCACAATGCACAGGGAATCGATCTGAACCGCGATCATGTGTGGCTGCGCGCTCCCGAGACCCGCGCCGTACACCGCTTCATCGCCCGGTGGCGCCCTCACTTCGTGGTGGATCTTCATAATTACCCGTCTAGACGCGAGCATCTGGTCCGTCAGGGACTTCGTCTACCGTGGGATCTATCCATCGATTTCCCCACCCATCCGGCCGCGCGATATGCCCATGGGCATCCCCTGCTCGCCTCGCTGGCGGAATCGCTCGAGCGGTGTGCCCAGAAGGCCCGATTCCGGTTTGGCCGGTACGGGATCCACGGCGCCGACGGCTCCATGCGGCACGGGACGCCCAAACCCGGCGATGCGCGCAATACGCTTGCCCTGAAATTCGACATTCCGGTGCTGTTGATCGAGGCCCGCAACCCATCGAGAAATGACTCGCGGGAAGACCGGATTATGGTGCGTGCGGCAGTCGAGGCTTCCTGTGCCGCATTTCTGCAGTGGGCGTCGCGCCATGCCGAGGTGTTGACGGCTACAGGCCGCGAAAATGCGTCCAGCGAACGGGTCCCCGTGCGTTACCGCCGGGCCGGGCGGCAATCCGTGGAGCTTCCTTTTGTACAACTCCAGAGCAATGAGGTGTGCTGGCTGCCTTGTGAGCGGTACCGCCCTGAAGTCCGGGGCAGGCGCACCCGCACCGCTCCGGCGGCCTATGCAGTCCCGCTGGCGCGGCGCGCGTTGATCGGCTTTCTCGAGCAGCATGGGTTCGCGTACCGGCTGGCCCGGCCGGGTGAGCGATTCGTGACTGAAGCGGCCCCGGACCAGGGCGTGCCGGCCCCGGTCAGCCTGCCCGGTCATGCGATCTTCCCAATCCACCAGGTGGGCGGACGATTTCTGATGCTTCTGATCGAGCCCGATTCGCGCTCGTCCATCATGACCTGCCCGGAATTCGCCATGCCGGGGGACGGAGCTGTTGTCCCGGTGCGGCGTGTGCTGTCCAATTCATCAATCTCAAACAGCGAAGTGACACTCAATGACTAACGAACTCGTTCCCGCACCCCAAGTTCTTGTCCCCAGTCTTCCGTCCGAGCGCGTGCGTGTCATCTTCGACACGACGCTGGCAATGCCGGCCTTTGCACCGGAGCCGCGGCTACGGTTGCATTTGATCCTGGGATTTTTGATATTGGCCGCCCTGATTGCCGGTGGGCAGGTAGCGATTCTGGTGAAGATGCGGCAGCGCGAAGCGCGCCTCTCCGCAAAGATCGCCGCCCAGGAGACAATACGCGAACGCGAGATTAGCGCATTGCGAGAATCCGTCGACCGGCTGCTGCGCGCCTCGGCCGAGCAGACTGGCCAGATTGCCCTGCTCGCGGCCGCCAGCCAGGAAGCAGCGCTGGTTCAGCCTCCGGCGCCGGCGCCGGCCCTCGCCAAACGCCCACCGGCCGCCACCGTGGTTGCCACGCCGTCTGCGCGGCCGTCTGAACCGGCGGCGGTGGAAGGGCCACTGGTTGCGGACATCCCCGCCATTACGCCGTCCGCGGCCGCCGGACCGGGCCTCGAAGCCCTGGCTCCGGCGACGACAGTGATGGCGGCCATCGATAACACGGATCTGGATCCGCCCCAACCACGGAGGAACCGGTTTCTGAGAATGCTGTCCAATCCAATTGTGATCGATGGCGCTGTGCTGGCGAGTTCCGTGCTCGTGCCTCCCTCACTACCGCTCACCCTGGCTCAGTCCCGGCTGGGCCGTTCGCTGTCGCGGCGGGTGTTGCGGAAGACCCATACGGACAAGACCGTCGGCGGCCGCGTGGCCTCCGATGTCCTCAACATGCCGATCACACAAAAGCGAAAGAAGAAGTAGGCTCCTACGAGCGGACCGGCGGCATCCGATACTGGGGGAATGACGCTGCGATTGGATGGAGTGAGTGTCTGCTACGGCCGGCATGAAGTGCTGGCCTCCGTCAGCGCCTCGGTCCGTCCTGGCGATTGGGTGGTCTGCACGGGGGCGTCGGGTAGCGGCAAGTCCACCCTCGCGCATGCCATCGCCGGCACGCTGTCTTCCTCCGCGCGACTCTCGGGGGCGGTACGCCTCGAGCGAACGCCCGTCGCGGCCATCTGGCAGGAACCGTCTTCGACATTCAGTCCGCTGCGGCGCGTGCTGGATCAGGTCGGCGATGTCCTGGCCGCGCGCGGTGCGCCGCGCGCTCAGGCGCGGGATCTGCTCTTCCGTACCGGAGTCGACGGCAAACAGGACGCCTACCCGCATCAGTTCAGCGCGGGCCAGTTGCAGCGCGCGGCCATTGCCCGCGCCCTGGCGGTGCGCCCGGCGCTGCTGGTGGCCGACGAGCCCACTTCGTCTCTCGACCCAACCACCGAGGCCGGCATCATCGAACTCGTGGATGACGTGCGGCGCGAGTACGGCTTCGACGTGCTGTGGATGACACACCGCCCCCGGCCGTTGCGCCCGTGGGCTACGCGATGGTGGCAGATCCACGATGGGGTTCTCAACGCCGCCGCGCCCGATCCCACGCACGAGGCGGAGGAGAAAGGCAGACCGATTCCCCCACGGGATTCCGCTCCGCTGGTTCTGCGGGCGGCCGGACTCTGGAAGTCCTACCGGGAACCGGTGCTGCGGGGCGTCGATCTCCAACTGTATGCTGGCCGGACGACCGCGCTGGTGGGCGAATCTGGGACGGGGAAATCGACGCTGGGCAGGATTCTGGCCGGGCTGGAATCGCCCGACGCGGGCGAGTTGGAGCGGTTCGGTCCAGTCCAGTTGGTGATGCCCGATCCAGCCACGGCGCTCAATCCGCGCTGGTCCGCGGCCGAGGCCGTGGCGGAGCCGGAAACGATCCGCGGGATTCCCCGCCGCCAGAGGCGGCAAACGGCTCTCCGCTGGCTGGAGCGGCTCCAGTTACCGGCCGCGGCGGCGGACCGCGCGGTCACCGGTCTAAGCGGCGGCCAGCGCCGGCGTCTGCTGATCGCCCGCGCGCTCGTTGCCGGGCCACAAGCGCTGATCTTTGACGAAGCCACCAATGGCCTTGATCCGGCGTTGCGGGATGAGACGACGCGGCTCATCCGGGAACTGCAGCGGGAGTTCTCGCTCGCCATCCTTTGGATCACGCACGACTACGAAACTCTGCCGGGTTTCGCCGACGAGGTGTTCACTCTGGCTGCAGGCCGCATCAGGCAGGTATCACATGCTCCGCCTTTGCATCCGTAGCCTCACGCTCCTGCTGGCCTTGTCCTTGTTCACCTTTCTGCTCTCGGAATGGTCGCCTGGGGACTTCCTTTCGGGCCTGGAAGCCAGCCCCGAATACTCCCAATCCACGGCAGCGGCGGCCCGGCAGCGGCTGGCTCTCGACCGGCCCGTTGCGGAGCGCTACCTGAGCTGGCTGCACTCCGCCGTCACCGGCGATTTCGGTATCTCGCATGCGTACGGCATGCCGGCCAGCGAGTTGATCCGCCCGCGGCTATGGAACACGTTCCGTCTCAATCTGACGGCCACCACCGCCGCCTGGATCATGGCCTTTTGGCTCGGCTCGTGGGCCGCTGCGCGGCGGGGCGGCCGCCTGGACGCGGGCCTGCGCCAGATCTTCGCGCTCCTGCTCGGCCTGCCTGAGATCCTGTTGGCCCTGTTTGGCCTCTGGCTTTTTGGCTCCAGCCCGCTGCTCCCCTATGCCGTGCTGGCGTTGGGGGCTCTGCCCACCCTTGCCATTCATATTCGCTACAGCGTAGGCGGCGCCCTGGAGCACGACGCTGTCCGGGCCGCCCGCGCCCACCGCATCACCGGTGTCCGCCTCTGGTGGAGCTATGTTTTCCCGCTGGCGGCTCCGCCCTTGATCTCTTTGGCCGGGATTTCCTTCGGTGCACTGTTCAGCGCGTCGCTGCTGGTGGAAGCCGCCCTGGGTTATCCCGGGCTCGGCAGCCTCGTGCTGGATTCCATTCAGACGCGCGACACCGCGGTGGTCGCAGCCGCCGTGGCGCTCTCGGGCTTACTGCTCATGGCCGCGAATCTGTCCGCTGATTTGGCGCGCCGCGCGCTGGATCCGAAACTACGGAGCCGCTAGCCATGCATCGCGCCGCCGTCATCGCCTTCCTCTTGCTGGTTCTGATGTCGGCCGCCGCGCCGTGGCTCTCCCCCCATGACCCTTCCACCCAATACCGCGATTTCCCGCATGCCGGACCTGGCTTGAAATTCCCCCTCGGCACCGATGAGTATGGCCGCGATCACCTCTCCCGGTTGCTCCACGCCGGCCGCTGGTCGCTGCTCGCGGGCGCGCTGGCCACCCTGCTCTCCCTCAGCGCCGGAACCTTGCTCGGCTTGGCCGCCGCCGGCGGAGGAAAGGCGGTGGAGACCGTCATCCTTTGGTTCGCCGACCTCTCGCTGAGCCTGCCGTGGCTCTACCTGCTCTTTGCCGTGCGCGGACTGCTCCCCTTGTCGATGGCTCCCGAGACCGCGTTTCTGGCAATTCTGTCGCTGGTCGGATTGCTCGGCTGGGCCGTCCCGGCCCGCTTGGTGCGCGCGGCGGCGTTGGGGGTTCTTACCCAGGATTATGTCCTCGCCGCCCGCGGCTTCGGAGCATCCCGCGCTTACATACTGCTCCGCCATGTGCTTCCCGCGTTGGGCCCCGTACTGCTGCCTCAGGTTTTTGTCCTTATGCCACAATATGTATTAGCGGAGTCCACGCTTTCGTTTCTTGGACTCGGCTTAGGCGAACCCACGCCAACTTGGGGCACCATGCTCGCATCTATGAGAGAGAATCTGCCCTCCGGAGTGGCCCCGGAGATGCTCGCGCCTGCGGTACTCATAATAGTGTTGACCCTCAGCAGCGATATTCTCGCGGGCAAACGCTTCCGTTCCTCATGATTCGGTCGATCTTTCTTCTGCTCTGCGCGATCACCGTCCCCATCGTGGCCGAAAACAGACTGGTGCTTTCCCAACGGGCGGAGCCGAGAACGCTAAACCCTGTCTTCGCCCAGGATGCTCCAACCCGCGACGTGCTGCGGCTCATCCATGGACGCCTGGTCCGGATCAACGGCGCCACCCTCGGCACGGAGGCCGCGCTGGCGGAGAAGTGGTCGTTCTCCCCCGATGGACGCAGTTGCACCCTGCGGCTTCGCCGGGGCGTGAAGTTCTCCGACGGGCAGCCCTTTACTGCCGATGACGTGGTCTTCAGCCTGGAGCTTTATCAGGACCCCAAATTAGGCTCTCCCCAGCGGGACCTGCTCGCCGCGGGCGGGCGGCCCCTGCGCGTGACAAAGCTTTCCGCCTACGAGGTGCGGCTGGAATTCGCAGAGCCTTACGGACCCGCCGAGCGGCTCTTCGACGGTCTCGCAATCCTACCCCGGCACCGGCTCGAAAAGCCATACCGTGAGGGGAAACTGTCGCAGACCTGGACTCTTGCAACGCCTCCGGGCGAGTTTGCCGGCCTCGGTCCATTCGTGCCTGCCGCGCACGTTCCCGGCCAGCGCCTCGTATTGCGCAAAAATCCTCATTACTGGCAGCCCGGCAAGCCGAAGCTGAATGAAGTGGAGATCGTTTTCACCGCGGACCAGACTGCCGAAATGCTCCGTTTTCAGCGCGGCGAAACTGATCTGGTGCAACGTCCGCTTGCGCGGGCATTTAATGCATTGGGGCCGGACTTCGTCAAACTCGACCTGGGTTCGAGCCTCGAGTATCACTTCCTGTTCTTCAATCTCAATGAGGCGGCAGACAAGCTCTCGCCAGAACTCCAAGCCAAACAGGCGATCTGGCGGAAGCCCGAATTCCGGCGGGCGATCTCGCTGGCGGCCGACCGCGCCGCGATGGCGAAGCTTGCCTTCGACGGCCGGGCCACGCCCCTGCGCCACCACGTCACACCCGGAAACAAGCGTTGGCTGGTGGAGGGCCCAGCCCCACGCCGCTCCGCCGCGGAAGCCGGCCGCCTGCTCGCCGCCATCGGCCTCCGGCTCAATGACGGCGTGCTCTCCGGCGCTGACGGAAGGCCCGTCGAGTTCACTATCGCCGTGAATAGCGCCAATGCGCCGCAGCTTCGGATGGCCGCGATACTTCAGGAGGATCTCCGGCCCCTCGGCATCCGCGTCCGCATCGTGCCGCTGGAGTTCCGCAGCCTGGTCGATCGTGTGCTCAAGAGCCTGGATTACGAAGCCGCACTGATGGCTCTGGGCAGCGGCGATGCGGATCCGAATTCGGAAATGAACATCTGGTTGAACGACGGGTCCATGCACGTGTGGAATCTCTCGGCCGCCCGTCAGCCGCAACACTGGGAGACCGAAATCGATCAACTGATGCGGCGCCAGCGCGCGACGTTGAACCAGCAGGAACGCCGCAGCCTGTACGGCCAAGTCCAGCGCCTCGTAGCCGATTACCTGCCGATTATCCCGTTGGTCAGCCCGCATCTGCTGACCGCTCACCGGCGAGGATTGAAAAACGTCCAGCCGTCCATTCTTCCTCCCTACGCGCTGTGGAAAATTGAGGAGTTCGCCTGGGAATCGCCACGCTGATGCCCTCCCCCTGGCACAATCTCACCGTTCGGGAACCCAGCCCCGCCTGGGATGATGCCCGTCTGGTCCAGCACTGCCTGGATGGTGAGGCCGCCGCCTGGCGGGCGTTGATCGACAAATACAAGCGCTTCATCTACTCCATCCCGTTCCGCTACGGGGCCTCCCCCAGCGACGCCGAAGATATCTTTCAGGGGGTTTGCCTGGAGCTGTACCAGGAGCTTGGCAACCTGCGCGAAGCCGGCGCGCTGCGGTCTTGGATTGGAACGGTCACCGCACGCCAGAGCCTGCGTTGGAAGACGAGAGTGCGTCAGCGTGGTGAAACAGATCTCGATGATTCACCGGAGCCTGTGCTCGAGGACCCGCCCACCCTCGAGATCCTCGAGCGCGGCCAACTGGTGCACGAGGCCATCGCCCGCATCCCGGAACGTTGCGGGCGTTTGATTCAACTCCTGTTCTTCGACGATCCGCCGCGTCCGTACGATGAGGTCGCGGCGGAGTTGGGACTGGCGCGCGGTTCCATCGGCTTCATCCGCGGGCGCTGTCTCGAAAAGCTGCGAAAGGCTCTCGCCGAGGTGGGCTTTTGAAAGCGTCCTTTGAAGAGCTTTACGCGGAAGCCCTCCGGCTGACTACGGTGGATCTCCCCCAGGCGGCAATCGCCGCGCGCAGGGTGCGCCGGTTGGTGAAGCAGACGGGCGATGAGCGCCACTTGGGCCTCGCCGAGAGGGTTCTCGGCCACGTTGCGCTTTTGCGCTCCCGGCACCGGGACGCCCTGGCCCATTACGAAGCTTCTGTCGCCTGCCTCGATCGCGCCGGCCTGGCCTTCGAGGCGGCCGTTACTCGCAGCGGTGCGACCGCCGCTTTGATCTACCTGGCGGACTACGACCGGCTGGCGGATTGGGCCCACACCGCCCGCCGCGAATTCGAGGCCCGGAACGACCGCGCCCGCCTGGCGCGCCTGGACGGCAATCTCGCGCTGGCGCTGTTCCGGCAGGACCGCTTCGTCGAAGCGTTGGAAATCTACAGCCGCCTTCACCACGAGTTCAGCGATGTCGGCAGGCCCGTGGATGTGGCAAACGTTCTCTGGAACAAGGCCACCTGCCTGATCTCGCTGGGCGACTACGCCGCCGCTTCCCGCGCCTATGCGGAGGCGAAGGACTTTGCCCGCCAGCACAACATGCCGGTCCAGCTCGCCGCCGTGGACTACAATGTCGCCTACCTGCACTACCTTTGCGGGGACTACACCGACGCGATGCACCTCTACGATGCCGCGCGAAAAACCGGAGAACCCTATCGCCGCGCCCTCTGCGACCTGGACGAGGCGGAGATGTACCTGGAACTCAACCTCCACCACGAGGCCGGTCAATTCGCGCGCCGCGCCATCCGGCAGTTCCAGCGCCTCGCCATGCCCTACGAACAGGGAAAGGCCGCCGCGTTTCTGGCCATCGCCGAAAGCCAGTTAGGGCGCAGCCGCAGCGCGATCCGCTCCATTGCCAGCGCCCGCCGCACGTTCCAGCGCGAGCGGAATGAAGTCTGGCTGGCTCTGCTCGATCTGTACGAGGCGATTCTGCTCGACCGGGCGGGCGCAACGGCTCGCGCCCAGCCTTACGCCGCGCGCGCATTGGCTTGGTTCAAGGAGTCCGCGTTCCCCGCCAAAGCCCTCACATGCGAACTGCTGATGGCCCGCCTTGATCTCCGTCTCGGCCATTGGCAATCGGCCTACGAACGATGCCGCCTCGTCAAGCCCCGTGTCTCGGACGTCGGATCGCCTTCCCTCGAATTTCAGTTCGCCCAACTCGAGGCCGAGATCCTTGAGTCCAGTGGCCGGTACAGCGAAGCCCGCACAGCCTACTTGGCCGCCTGCGCCATCCTGGAACGCCTCCGCTACCGTCTTCGCGGCGATGAAATCAAGGTCGCGTTCCTCAAGGACAAGCTCACCGTCTATGACCGCCTCTTCTGGCTGACCTTGGCCCGCCACGATGACACCTCCCGAGTTCAGACCGCTTTCGCCCTGGCCGAACGCGCGAAGTCCAGGTCCATGGCTGAGTCCATCCAGTTCCCTAGCGCCTCCGCCTCCGAAGTCAATGAGCTGAACGACCTCCGCTTGGGCTTGGAAGTCACCTACCAGCAGATCCACCGGCTCGAGCAGGCCCGCCAGCCCAGCGCCGCGTCCGCCACACCACAACCCGGACCGCTCCCCACGCTGCGCACTGAGGCGCGCCGCCAGGAAACCCGCTTGGCCAGCAGACTGGTGGCCCTGAATGCGTTGCGCGGTCACCCAGCCTCTTCGCCTGGCGGCGCCGATGGCCCTCCTCCCAGCGACTGGCTCCCTCCGCAAACCCAACTCATCGAGTACTTCACTTCGCGAGGAACCATCTTCGCGTTTCTCGCCGGCCGCGGACGTCTCGGCTGCTGGCCCCTGGCTCCGGAGAGACGCGTGGCGAGAACCATTCGCTTCCTCCGCTTTCAGTTGGGGCTCGCCTCTCCGACGCCCGGCGCCATCGACGCGCACCTCCGCCAACTGTACTCCGACCTTTTCCTCCCCCTGCGGTCCGAACTGACCGCGGACCACCTCGTGATTGTGCCTCACGGCCTGCTCCACGCCGTTCCTTTCGCGGCTCTTCACGACGGCGATGCCTGCCTTCTCGACCGCTACGCGATATCGTACTCCCCGTCGGCCGAACTGCTCCGTCTCTGCGCGCAGCGGCCCGCCGGAAGGGCTCGCCGCTCCGTCATTGCCGGAGTCGCCGATGAACTCGCCCCTGCCATCGAACGCGAGGTGCGGCTCCTCGCTTCCCTTCTCCCAGAGCCAACGCTGCTCACCGGGTCCGCCGCCAATCTGGCTTCCGTCCGGCAGGAAGCCGCAACAGCAAGGTTCCTCCACATTGCCGCGCACGGACGCTTTCACCGCGGCAACCCCATGTTCTCCTCTGTCCGGCTCGCGGATTCCTGGCTCACCGCCTTCGATCTTCACCGTTTCGAAATTCCCGCCGACCTGGTCACCCTCAGCGGCTGCGGCACCGGTCTCACCGAAGTCGTCGCCGCAGACGAATTGCTCGGCCTGGTTCGCGGACTCATCCAGGCTGGCGCGCGCGCCGCGGTGCTCAGCCACTGGCATGCGCATGATGAAAGCACAACCGAGTTGATGGTTCGCATGTACCAGTACCTGGTAAAAGATGGACTCCCCCCGGTTCACGCACTTCGGAGAGCAAGCCTTGATATCAGAACAACTTATCCCGATGTCCGCCAATGGGCCGCCTTCTTTCTCATCGGCATGGGCGGCGATTGAAGAAAATTTTTCCGGCAACCTATATCTGATCGGTTACCTCAACACCCTATACAAGTGAAGGACCTCCATGGCGTCCAATCAGCCCGTTCATTTCGAATTGCCAGACTGGATCGACTACATCCGGCGGGTCGGCTCGCCCGACAGGTTGGCCGCCATGGAGCTCCACTTGCTCGGCGAGCGCTGCGCACGCTGCTCCGAGCTCTTTGAGTCGCTCTCCGCTGCTTATGGCGCGGCGCGTCAACTCCACTCGTTTGAACCGCCCGGGCCGGCCGTCGGGAAGGCGTACACGATCTTTCAACCGTCCGCGCTTTCTGATTGGAGGAACTTGCCTTCAGTGATCGCCCGGCTCATCCCCCCGCAAACCCCCATGCCTGCGCTTGCTGCCGGCTGGCGCACTGGCGAAGCGCAAGACCTCCAGGTTTTTGAAGCCGGCGCGCTCCAGCTTCATCTCATACAATGCGCGGACCCTTCCGGCTACCTCACCATCGTTGGAACGGTGAAGCATACCTCTGGTGACGCGGGCTTAGCTGCGGGCTGCCGCATCTACGCCGTAAGCGGACGCTCGACTCTTGCACAAACCATCACCACCGACTTCGGAGAGTTTTGCCTCGAGGTGCCGCCGGCACGAAATCTCAGGCTGGTGGCCGTTCCTCAAGGCGCCGCCGATCGCTTCGAAATTGAACTCGGAACAGGAAAATGACTCTCCCATCAGAGGTTAGAACATGAAACGGATCACTCTACTTTGGCTCCTTGCGATTTTCTGCCTTGTCGCTTCCCCCGGTTTTGCGGATGACGACGACCTGAAGTTTATTCTGCGTGTCGACCCCGCCAACTTGCGGGCAGTCCTTCAAACTTACCGTCTCGATCTGGAGGAGGCTTTTGCCCAGCAGGGTCTCTATCTCGTCGAAATTGACGACGACGATCTCATCAACGACGACGATGACGATGATGATGACGACGATGATGATGATGATGACGATGATGACGATGATGATGACGACGATGATGATGACGACGACGACGACGGTCCGCCTGCCAGTTCCACTCGCAGGGAATCGCTCGATCAGTTCATCAACCGCGTCCGGCTGGATCCCCGCGTTCTTGGCTTCGAACTCGACCAGGAAGTCCTGACGCCGGTAGTCACCCCCCGGCCCACGATCACGCCAACGCTGCTGCCCGCTCAGCAAGCGCTGTTCGATCGCACCCCCGTCAACTTCTTCGGCGTCCAGGCCCTCCCCGGCTATGTCGCACAGCCCGCCTCAAATATCGTCAGACTTGGTCCGGCTCGCACCATGGCGACAGGTCTTGGAATTGTCGCCGTCATCGACACCGGCATTGATCCAAACCATCCCCTGCTCCGTGACGCCCTCGTGCCCGGCTACGACTTCACGCGAAGCCGCCCCGGCGCCAATGAACTCGATGACCTTGGTTCCAGCGGTGGAGGCGCGCTGGGCCAAGAGGCAGCCGTGTTTCTCGAGTCCCTGCGGCCGGCCCAGATCAGTCCGTTTGCCATGCCCATCCTCACCCAGGAGGCGGCGGTTTTCCTCGAAGGCAACCGGCCTCCGGCCAGCTTCGGACACGGCACCATGGTGGCTGGTTTGATCCGCCTGGTCGCCCCGACGGCTCAGATTATGCCGCTGAAGGCCTTTACCGCCACCGGCACAGCTTCTCTCTTTAATCTAATCAAGGCGGTTTACCACGCTACGGACAACGGCGCCCGGGTAATCAACATGAGCTTCACCATCGCGCAACCATCAGACGCGTTCACCAGCGCCATCAATCAGGCTGCCCTGCGAGGTGTCATCTGTGTTGGCGCCGCCGGTAACGAAGGCCGGGAAACCGTGGTCTTCCCCGCCGCTTACTCCACCGTCATCGGCGTCGCTTCCACCACCAATGCCGATGCCCGCAGCGGCTTCTCCAACTATGGAACCGCGCTGGTGAGTCTCGCCGCGCCCGGCGAAGGCCTGATCACGACCTATCCGGGCGGCAATTACGCCGCCGCATGGGGAACTTCCTTCAGCGCTCCCCTCGTGTCGGGGACCGTGGCCCTGCTCGAACAGATCCGCCCGGGCGCCACGTTTGCCGACGCCCTTCAGGCGCTCGAAAAGGCCCTCCCGCTCGACAGTGACCTTGGCGCCGGGCGCCTCGACATCCCGGCGGCCCTCCACCACCGCCTCACGCAGCAGCAGTAGTCTGCCCACGATCTCTGCGGATTCGACGGTCAGCCATCCTGCCCCAAAGGGGGGTCAAAAGACCCATCGGGTAAACTGACCCCCTCTGCTTCGATCCCGATTCTGCTCAAGCCATCTTGGTTACGACTGCAGAAATCCGGTGAGTCGATGTGCTGCTTCCGCCTCGATGCTTCTGAGTACCGATGACGGCTGAGAGAAAGCAGCGGAAGGAATGACCGGCGAGTTATGGGAAGCAGGACGGCAGGCAGAGGAACCTCGGCGGACTTTCACGCACCACAAGTGGTTTCGATGGGCGGCGGCTGCACATTCCGCCATGGCAGGTAGGATATCCAGACTTGATCCAGATCCCGTGCGGAGAATCCTCGATTATGGACGAGCGAGCGAAGCCGGCTTGCTGGGCTTCACCTGTGACAAAACTGTGCCAGAACCCCATCTCATTGTGGGTCTGGAGGTTGCTGAAGGAACCGAATCAGCTGCTCCAAAGTGTTGAAAACAAGGAGGACCATATAGAACGATTGAAACGCTTGGAACCAGTCCGAATTCTTCGCAATCAGCAGGTCGCCGGTTCGATCCCGGAGGGTGGCTCCAGAAAGCATTGAAATCACAAGGTTTACCGAGGGGACCTCACAAGGGGTTCCCTTAGTTTTTGCACAGCCGCAGATCTTGCGCATCAGTTCGATCGATTCGCGCGCGTCCGAGCCCTGCTCGCGGATCCATGGGTCGACGGGTATGCCATCGACCTTCACCGGGAACCGCCTCCAGCCGGTAGGCGTCGATCAGGCGGCCGATCAGCGGAGACGCGCCCAACACGGCTTCGTGAATACGGGGCTCCTGCGCGAAGACATCCGGCTCATCGCCAGAGTGCTCAGTCCCTGCCGTCTCATCCTATCTGACCCCGGTGTTCATTGGCGATCTTCCCGCAGGGAATCTGTGTAGGCGATGAGCAACCTGGGTCGTTGGGGGGCAGGTTGCGAAGAGGGGTCATCTTGTCTGGAGTTGGAGGTCGCCGCCGGGTTTCGGGAGGAACTCGTAATGGTCGAGCCGGAAAGGGGACCAGTAACAAAGCCAGCGGGGGTCCGACTGCAGAAAAGCCGCCATCCGGTCGATGAGGCCCGCGCGGGCCGTCGTGTGCTCGGCCGCGGTGGAGGCGGCGAGGTTGACCGGATCCTCGTCCCGGAGGTCGTAGAGTTCGGGCTGATCGGCCAGGTTGTAGGAGTAGAGGTAGCGGCCGTCGTGCATGGCGCAGGCAAAGTTGGCGGTGACGTGCCAGCCGCACTCGGCGATGAAGGGTTTCGGGGTGTGGGGCCGTCCGTGGAGAAGAGGCAGGAGAGAGGCGCCATCCAGCCGCGCGGATGGAGTGACGCCGGCCAACTGCAAGAGCGTCGGGGCCACGTCGAAGTGCGAAACGGGTTGAGGTTCAATTCGCGGGGCGATTCCCATCGATCGGGGCATCTTGACGGCGAGAGGGACGCGCAGGATCTCGGGATGCAGGTAGACGCCTTTGTCGACGAGGGCGCGCCGGCCATTCATTTCGCCGTGGTCGGAGGTGAAGATGATGACGGACTCGTCGTACAGGCCGCGGCGTTTCAGTTCCCGAACGAAGTGGGCGATGGCGTGGTCGACCACTTCCATCTGGAGGGCGTTGGCCGCGCGGTAGTCTTCGACCGTGGCCGGATTGTAGAGGCCCCAATAGCGCCGGTAGAGGTCATAGACGCGGGGCAGCGTAGGATCCGCCCGAAAGCCCCGGCTGGCTGCGGCCGAATAGCTGGCAGGCAGGCGCGAGGCGGCCCGGATGGCTTTTTCGCGCTCCTCGAAGCCCGCGGGGATGGAGAAGGGCTGGTGGGGATCGAAGAAATCGAGTTGAAGATAGACGGGCTTTGAGGTGGTCAGCGCGTCATCGAGTTTGGAAACGGCGCGGGCGGCGAGGAAGGAACTGTACTGAGCCTCGAGGGGGAATGGGGCGCCGCCGGCCTGCTGAATCCAGCCGCCGAGGGAGTTGCCGGGGGTTTTGCGGTCCTGTTGGAGGCCCCGGATCTCGCGGCGATAGGTCTGGGTGCGGACCCCGAGTTGGCGGAGGTAGGACAGGTAACTCTCGTCGGAGTGGACGGGCGGGTCCCAGCGATCCCAACCATCTCCGTTCTCGCCGAAGGCGTCGTGCAACTTCTGTGCGCCGAGATGGCCCTTCCCGCAGTGCCGGGTATCGTATCCTGCCGCCTTGAGGTATTCCGGAAAGATGGAATCGGAAGGCCGCAGGGAGGTCTCGTGGCCGTCGTGGGCCCGTTCATTGTTGACGAGGATGTAGGAGGGCCGTCCGGTCAGCAGGGACGCGCGAGCGGGCGCGCACAGCGGGCTGGCGCAGTAGGCGTCACTAAAAAAGACGCTATCGGCCCAGAGGGAGCGCAGCGCCGGAAGATGGATGGCAGACGTGGCATCGCGGCCCGGCCGCCAATGGTCGGGGCTCATCATGTCGACGGTGATCAGGAAGACATGCGGGCGGGAGCCAGGGGCATCGGAGCAGTAGGGGTGGGCGCCCGTACGGGGATTGAGAAATCCCGGACGGCAGGGGGCGCTCCCCGGGGTTTGCGCGGCTGCGGAAGCGGCTCCCACTTGCAGGAAAAAACCGCGACGGGTTGGGGCGTTCATGGATCGGACCTCCGGACTTTGCGCTCAGTTCGCTTGCGTCAATTGCGTTGGCGAATCGGATCAAATCTGGCCGCCATTGCCCCAGGGCGCACGACGCACCCTGGGGGTGGAGTCACCTCAGCAGGGTGCTTAGAAGCTCAGCTTGAGAGCGAACTGAATCACCCTTGGGGAGCCGGCTCCGGTGATCCTTCCAAACTGGGCAGCCGAGGCATTCGTGTTCGGATTGCCGAGGTTCACCCGGTTGAAGAAGTTGAAGAACTCGGACCGGAACTGCAATCGCACCCGTTCGCTGAGCATGAAGTTCTTTGAAATGCCCGCGTCCACCGACGCGTCCCCGGGTCCGCGGATGATGTTGCGGCCGGATGTGCCGAAAGTGCCCAATGCGTTCACGGTGAAAGCGGAGGTATTGAAGTAACGCTCGATCAACTCCCCGCGGGCGCGATCGGTGGGGAGGAAGGGGTCTCCCACCAGATCGGCGCGATCCAGATTGACCGCCGAACGGGAGTTGTCCACGCCGCTGCCGATGGTCATCCAACTGCCGCTCACCAGGGTGATGATACCGTTGGTTTCCCACCCGCCGAATACCTGCCGCACAAACGGATTCGCCCCCGCCAGTTTGGGCAACTCATAGATGAAGGAGCCGACGAAACGATGCGTCCGGTCAAGATCCGAGTGCCCCCGCTGATTGCGGATGTCAAAGGGGTTTGCCGGGTTGCCGCCATCGTTTGAGGCATCATCGATCATCTTGGACCACGTGTAATTCGCCAGCACCGTCAAGCCCTTGTCGAAGCGCTTGTTCACGGTAGCCTGCATGGCGTGGTAAATCGAGTTTCCCCGGCTGCTTTGGTCCGCCACATTGGCGAAGATGGGGAACAGGGCACGGCGGGCATTCACCGACGCCCCAGGAGCGCCGAAGATGGCCGGGTTCAGTTCCGTGGTCATAAACAGGTGGTTGCCCTTCGATCCGACGTAGGCCAGCGTTCCAATCCAACTGCCAAAAAACTGCTGCTGGAGATTCAGGTTCCACTGCTGCGCCATCGCGTTGCGGAAATTGGGGTTCCACTGCGTGATGGCCATTGGCGTGACCCACCGGTAATTCTGGATCTCTTCTGGAGTCGTGGGCGGATTAAACGGGAAGGGATTCCCAAAGCCCTGGTAGGGGTTGTTGATGCCGCCCGCGGGATTATTCGCCGTCAGCTTCAGGGAAAACGGCTGGTTGGTGGAGATCTGGTTGTTGGCCTGCTGGCGGACCTGCGAATAGAAGATGCCGTAGCCGCCACGAATACTGGACCGGCCTCTGCCCGTCGGATCATACGCGAACCCGAAGCGCGGACCGAGGTTGCCCCACGACGTATTGAGCAATGTGGGGTTTGTGCCCGGATCGCCCGGATACGCAAGCCCCACCGGCGCGGTCGGGAAGACCGTGGACTGGAAGCCGGGGCGGATCTGCGCGTAGCGGTTGAGCTGGTCTTCAAAGGGGAACCATGGGTCCCAACGCAACCCAAGATTGAGAGTCAGGCGCTGCGTGGCCTTCCAGTCGTCTTGCACGAAGAAGCCTAGTTCGACGACGCGCGGCTTATTCGCTGCTTCGGCAATCTGCTCGAATTGCGTGATGGCGCCCAGCATCATGTCGGCGCCCGCGTCGCCGGTGAAGGTATTGCGGAAGCGGATGAACGGATCCCCCCGGAAGAACTCCTGCAAATCGAGGATGGACCGCCGCACGTCGCCGCCGATCTTGATGAAATGCGAACCCTTGGTCCAGCTCAATACGTTCGAAAACTGGTAGTTCTGGCGGAAGTGGTTGAGAGGAAACCGGGAGAAGGCGTTGAAGTACCCATCCACCAGCGTGTGAAGAGCCGCGGGTGCTTCGGCCGTCATCGTGCGCGTGAAGCCCGCACCGAAATCGTTCCAGGTCTGGTTGCCAGGAACGATGGATATCTGGCGCCGGTCTATGTCGGTGAACGAGAAAGTGAATGTATTCACAATGGAGGGCGAAAAGATGTGCGTGTCGTTCGCCACCAGACTCCAGTTCTGGTAATTGATGCGCGCCAGGAATCCCGGGAGATTGCCCGTCGCCTCGTCGAAATCGTTGATGTTTCTCAGCAGACGCCCGCTGATCTGATTCGCATTGCTGATCCGGTGATCGATCTTGACGATGTACTGGTCGTCATCCACTTTCTGCTGGCTGATCGTGGACAGCAACCCGTCCGGACCGTTCGGGAGCGGCACCAGGGCTGAGAGGAAGCGGACCGCGGGCTGATTCAGCCGGGAGGCGGGAATCTGATTGCCTGCAAAGGTTCCGCCCAAGGGGTCGCGCAGGGGCGCCGTGCGATTCGAGAAGTTGCCGGAGCGCTGAGCTTCGGTATGGACGACCGCCGTCACCGCCCCGGGCGCGCTGCGTTCGTTCGTGCGCTGCCAGGAAAAGAAGAAGAAGGTGCGGTCGCGTTTGATGGGTCCTCCGATCGTGCCGCCATATTGGTTCCGTTTGAATGGAGGCACGCCCAGAGCGAAGAAATTGCGGGCGTTCAGCTTGTCGTTGCGCAGGAACTCGAACAGCGTGCCGCGGAACTGATTCGTCCCACTCTTGGTGACTGCCGACATGAAGGCGCCCGCGTTTCTTCCTCGATCAGCACCGTAGGCGTTGGTCTGCACGCTGAACTCTTCCAGCGCATCCGGTGACGGGAACACGGAGGGCGTATTGAAGTAGGGGTCGTGATTGTCTCCGCCATCCAGTTGATAGTTGTTCGCGTTGGTCCGCGAGCCATTGATCGATACGGAAGCGTTCTGGGCCTGCCCCTGCCCGGCAATGCCGCCGACGCCCGCCACCAGATATTGCAGCTGCAAAGGATTACGGCCATTCAGCGGGAGTTCCACAATCCGCTTGCTATCCACCACTTCGCGCAGCGCGCCGCTGCGCGTTTCCACCTGCACCAGTTCCGCGGCCACCTCCACGCTTTCGGTCACCGAGCCAATCTGCAGCACCACGTTCACCTGCCGGTTTTCATCCACCTGCACCGAGATCCCATCCTGTACAAAGGCCTTGAACCCTTGAGCCTGGATGCGGACGGTGTAGAGGCCAATCGGCAATTGCGAAACCACATAGTCTCCCGATTGCGTGCTCACGGCGTTTCGCACCACCCCGGTGAGCGTATTCGTGACCGTGATCTCCGCGCCGGGGATTACCGCCCCACTACCGTCCTGCACATTGCCATAGATGGTCACTGTGCCTTGTGCGGCCAAAAAGCCTGGCATCGTGGCCAGGAGGGTGAACAACAGAATACGTGGCACCATGATTATTTCCTCTCAGTCGATCGAAGTCTTCCGCGGACGTTCATGATAGGTCTCTGTCAATAGAAACCACGGTCCTACCGGCCCCTGCTCTCCAGCAACCTCCATCCTCGTCCCGGTGGGTCATTCCGTGGATCGATCAGAACCTGGATCCGCCCGGGCCTTCCGTGGCTTGAGGCTGACGGCAAGCTTCATCGCGAGACACCGTCCTGGCCGGAGCTGTAGAGTTTTGGACTTAATATATAGCAAGGTGGCACCCAGGTGGAAGGGGTAAACGGTCAACTGCCGGTGATTGACAGTCATTTCTCCGTAGAATCAATTTGTTACATGGAGGTTGCAACGTGCTGTCAGACGATTCGCGTTGGGCGTTAACGCAACGTATCGCACAGAGCGAGGGTTTCCGGCGGGCTCCGCGGCTCCGGGCGTTTCTGTTGTATGTGGCCGAGCATCAGATCACCCGGCCGGAAGTTGAGCTAAACGAGTACCAGATCGCCACCAGCGTCTTCGACCGCCCAGCCAGCTTCAATCCCGTTGAGGAATCCATCGTGCGGTCATCGGCGCGGCAACTGCGCGCCAAGCTTCAGGAATACTTCGAGGGGGAGGGCCGCGGCGAGGACCAGATTCTCGTGATCCCCAAGGGAACTTATGTGCCCGAATTCGTGGCGCGGCAAGAGGTGCAAAGGGTCGCGGAAGCGCCGCCTCATTGCGAACGGCGATGGAAGGCCGCGACAGCGGCGCTCGCCATCCTCACTGTCGCGCTGGGGTGGACCGCCTATCGCGGCCGGTCCGAAGGCGCGCCTGAACCGCCGGCAGGTATGGTGTTTTCTGTCTTTAGGCCGGCAGACGGCGAGATTCAGGTGGTGCTCTGCGATTCGGCTCTCGTGACCGTGAATGCCTTCCGGAAGCAGGTCTTGACCGTCGAAGAATACTCGCAGCGCATGGAGCAGACCTTTGCGCTGCTGCCGGAGTCCTTGCCGGGGAGCGCAACCCCGCAGCGGTTTCCCGGCGGAAGACTCATCACCAGTTTCCGGGATGCCGCCTTTCTGTCGAGTTTGATCGAGCAAGGGACAGCGGCGGGCTACCGCTTTGCGACAAAGCACGCCCGGCTGGTGCCATCGAGGGACTTCCGGTCGGGATCTCACATTCTCATCGGAAGTTCCTGGTCGAATCCGTGGACAGGTTTGTTCGAAGAGAAACTCAATTTTCGCTTCGTGCAGGATTCGGAGGGCCGCTACGGACTTCTGAACAGCGATCCGAAACAGGGCGAGCAGCCCTTCTACTATGCGACACCGGAGGAGGCGCGCAACGGTCTTTCGTGGGCGCGGATCGCCATGGCGCCTAATCTGTCCGGAAACGGCCGCGTGCTCCTGATTTCCGGCATGCAGACCGAGAGTTCAGAAGGGGCTTCGGAGGCGGTGCTGTCAGAGGAGTTTGCGGCGGCTGTCCAGAAGGCGATCGGAGGAGCCCCCCTGGGTGAATTGAACGTCGCGGAGTTGCTGGTTGAGGTCCGTGCAGTGAACGGGACGGTTCAGGGGCGCAGGCTCGTCGCCTCGCGCGTGGGGAAGACAAGGTAGTAGGGAGCCTCGAGGGAGAAAGCCGGGAATGCGGCCGAAGGCGACTCCATCGTGCTGGCCGCAATTGGCGAACGGCGGAACCGGAATCGCTGGCGTACCTCGTCCTGGCGGGATAGTGCAGACACGCGGAGGCCACCACGCTGTAAGAGAAAAAATACCGGGAAATTGCCCACGTCCGGCCGCCTGAAGACCTCAGAGTCATCGCGCCTCGGAAGTACTTTGTGGCTGGTAAGCTCCACCGGGGCGCGCCTGACAGCGGATCTTGGCGCGCCCGGTTGCAGCGAGTACTTCACCCACGTTCAGTTGGGAAAAGAACTTGGCTCAAACACCGTGACTGCCAGGGTCGGGTCTGCCTCCCGGCGGGCACGAGCGCAATGCTTCGAGCCGTTCCTGGGGCATCCCACACTGAACAGAATCGTGCTCGGCGGCGAATAGCGCGCAGTCATTCCGGTAGGCGTAGTACGACGGCTGGATCGCGAAACTGCGCGAAGTAGCTCTCAGTGCGCGCGCTCTGCACCTGGCCGAGCGGCCGCGTGCGCGCAGGCGGTCCGATGCCGCGCCGCCCACCAACTTGCCGATGTCTACGGTCAGGAACGGGATCCAGCCGAACATACCGATCTCCTTCAGCGTGAAGCCTCGCTCCTTACTCAAGTAGTCCGGCAGCCAGAAGACGTAAAACCACCAGACGGGCGTCGCGAGCATGCGCGCCCCCATCAGGCCCCAAAGCTGGCGCACGCCTAGCAGTGGTTTGATTGCTTCCAGATAGCCGCGCTTCCTGGCCGGGCCCGCGTGCGCGCCCGTTTCCTCGAGCACCTTTGCGCGATCCGCCTCGCTCAGCCAGGGATGCTCACCGGGCCGCTGGTAGATCGCAAGCCAGCCAATCAGCCAGACAAAGCCCAGCAGGCCGGTGATCAGAAACGCGGCCCGCCAACCCCAGAAGATGGCGATGGCCGCGACCATCGGCTGAGCGATAATGGCGCCGATGGCCGAGCCGCCGTCGAGCACGCCCATTGCGAAAGCCCGGCGGTGTTTCGGGAACCACTCGGAGATGGCCTTGCCGCCCGCGGGCCACTTGCCCGCTTCGCCCAGGCCCAGCAGGAAGCGCAGAATGGCAAGCACGACGACACCCGTTGCCAGCGCGTGTCCCGCGGCGGCCGCCGACCACGCGGCGATGAACAGCACGAAGCCCAGGCGTGTGCGGGCCTGGCCATCGGAGGAACTGGCCAGGGACAGTTGCAGGAAGCGCAGAGCCCAGATGAGATTGACCTGGAAGGGGGGGCGAGGGGATCGCGCATGTACTTGGCGCCGCTGACCTTGCGGCCGGACTTGCGAATGCGGGTATCGTCGAGGGCGACCACGGCGGGCGAGTCCGCAGCGAGATGATCGAGCAGATGCTGGCGCACGGCGGCGAAGAGCGCATCGGGTTCAATCCGCTCGCGCGAGTACATGCGGTAGTCGGCGGTCCAGTCCTGAGCGAGACGGCCGGAAGCACTGAGCAGGGAAGTCACCGAGTGAGTACCGAGGCAGACGATCTGAGACAGGACGTGCCGGGACAGGCGGGAACGCATCCGGGGGGATAAACCAGCCGTGGCCTGTTCGAGCAGCTGCTGGAAGGCAGTCAGGAGGAGGGTGGAGTTTTTTTTAAAGGGACCGGGGAGGGATGAGCGTCCGGGCGGCGGAGGATGAGGTGAGCCTTATCGTGGACGGACCATTCGACGGTTTCACCTTTGGCAAAGTCCATGGCTTGGGCAAGGGCAGAGGGGAAGTTGATGTACCACTGTTCGCTGGCCTTACGCTGGATGAGCTGGACCTTGGTGGGGAAGGGCATGTGGCCTCCAAATGATCTAGTTATCGAACTAGAGCATAACTCAAACAATCGACAAACAGAAGAGGAAATATTTGAAGAGAAAACTAGTCAAGGGCCACACGCCAGGCTGCCACCGTCAGGTGGAGGTAGACGGTGTGGGCGACCGGCGAGAGACGTTCGATTTATTCACACACCCTGACGCCGGCGCCTCTCGCTTGCTCACGCTTACTGCCCCCCGAACCCCACCCGCAACACCCCCGCCGCCTCCCGCGTCGCCGGACGCAGCCCCCGGTATTCCCGGAAATCGCCCCCCGGTTCGCCCACCCGCAGCGTGAACAGCCCCGTCTTCGTGAACACCCGCGGGTGCCATTCCGTCCCACGCACCCGCACCGTATAGATCATCTCCCCGCTCTCTTCCGCCACCACCTGCACCACTGGATTGCTCATCCCCTCCACCACCACCCGCGGCAGCCAGGCCACGCCCTTTTTCGCGAAATTGTCTTCCCGGTCGATCGTCTTCGGCCACCCGGGAAACTGCCGCCCCTCCGCTCCCGGCGCCGCCGCGTCCACCAGAATCGGCCAGCACTCTGACGTGATCTTCCCGCTTTCCTTGTCCAGCCGCACAATCCCGTAGCCCGAAGCCTTGTCCATCAGCCTCTCGTACGCCCCTTCCCGCCACTTCTTCTTCGGATTCGCCACCGCCCAAACGGTCAGTTTGTTGCCGAACGGATCCAGGAACTCCCCTGTGTAGTCCGGCATTCCCGGCGCCCGGTTTTTGCCCGGTTCGTCCGGCTCATACAGCCTTGGATAGCCCGCCGCGATCGATGGAACGCAGAAACTCCACCCAGAATCGTTCCAGTCCTCCACACCGTGATGAATCATCGACGGCAGATGAGTGTCCCCTGCGTACATGAACGCATACCCCTTCCTCAACTCCCGCAGCGCCCGGTTTCGCGCCGAATGCGGCCACCCGTTCGTGTCCAGATCCGCCACCAGTCTCATGAACTCCGCCCCGTGCGTCGTCGCCGCCGCCCCGAATATCGTCTGGCTCAGCGCCACCTTGAAATCCGCGCCTCGCCAGTCGCCCGTCCAGTGCCGCACAAACTCCAGTTGCCTCTCCCCCAGAATCGTCGCCCCTGGCGGATCGTACGCCTGCCGGTCGAAATTCGGATCCGTCACATGGTCCGGACGCCCGCCCGTCGGCGGTACGATCCCTTTGGGTCCGCTCTTGAACTTCCGGTCCTCGATGATCCCGAAACTCACCCGCCCGTAGAGCAGGTCCGTGTAATACACCCCAATCCCCTGTTCCACCGGACGCCCGTCGAACGGATCCGGCAAATGCGCCGTCTGCGTCCGCTGCACCATGTTCACCCACTCCGCCGGCATCACATACCCGCCCCGTTCGTGCTCCTCGATGGGCTGCTTCCGCCCCCCGCCGCCCCAGATATTGCCCTGATACACATCATGATCGTCCGGCATGTGCACCGTCACGCGGTCCCGCATCAAATCCCCGAAACTCCACCCCACCAGATACCACTTCCGCAAATAATCTATCGCCGCTGTCTCCACCGGCAGCCGCTGAATTCCATAACCCGCCACATTTTCATAAATCTGATCCCCGGAGAAAAACAGCACATCCGGATCGTGATAACCGACGTTCTTTACCGTTGGCAGATTTGGAAATCCCGTGTCCTGATTTCCTGTAAATCCAGCCACCACGATCGTCCGCTTGTCCACCGGGTCCCGCCGCACCGTCCCTTCCCAATAATGCGGCGCCGTCTTGCCGCCTTTCCCCTTCAAGGCATAAACCAGCCGGTACCGCACGTCCTTGGTCGCATCCCAATCCGCCACCCGGAACGTCGCCGTCCGCGCCAGCGTGTGGATCAATTCTTCGTCAATCCGCTTCCACTGCCCGCCCTCCTGCACCTCCAAGCCCACCACCGGCGTATCTTCCACGCCCAACGGCGGCATCTGCGCCGTCATCTTCAACACGCCCTTCGACAAGGTGTACTGCGACCACAAAATCGGTCCGAACACCCGTTCCGGATGCGCCTCCACCCGCGCTCCTCCCACCTTCCAGTCATCAAACCAATACACCGACGATCCCCCCCGCGGACTCGCCGCCGCCCCCGCCCTGCCGCCGCCCCGCTCCCAATGCGCCACCAGCGCCACGTTCCCCGTCAGCCTGTTTGCTTCCACCACCAGCACCGCCTCCCGCGCCTTCCGCCCGCTTCCCCTCTCCACCGCCGTCAACGTCAATCGCACCGAATCGCCCTCCGGAGCGCCGGTCAGCACCAATTCCACGTCCCGCAACCCAATTCCCGCATCGCGCCGCTTCTCCACCACCTCAAACTGCTCCGCCCCGATGAACAACTTCCCCGATGCCGTAATCCCCGCGTCCAAACCCCGCCCGTGCACCGCCGCCGACCGGTAATCGTCCACCGGTCCCACAATGCCCACCCGGAATCCCGCCCAGCCCGGCGTCAACTGCCCCTCCGGATGCAGCCGCCCCAACTTCACCGACATCCGGAAACCCGCGTTCTCCTTCCCCAGCGTATGCGTCAACAACTGCACATTGCGGTTCATCCCGCTCACAAAGCACTCGAGCCGCCCCCGCGCCACCCGCCAGTCCTGCAGCGGATTCGTCCAGTACTCCGGACCAATCCACGCCCGCTCCGTGTGCTCCACAAAATCACTCGCGAACTCCGCCCCAGGCAGCAGACCCCCCATCACCACCAAACCCAGCGCCGCCGCGCCATTCAAAAACCGTTCTGTTGCCATAGCGCCATTATCTTTTCACACCCGCCACCCTCATACAATCGCCTCATTCCCCGTCCATACCAAGAACCGGGGACGCTCTCGGCCCCCTGCCCTCAGTGATTCTTCAGGCACGCCCCAACCCCGCAAGCCCCTTGAGTACCCGGGTGTGAGGCCAAACGAGACTTCCCGGAAAAACGACACCGAACGGGACGGGCGCTGAAGGATGTCTACGTCAACGACGCGGCGCACCGGATCCCGGTCGAGTGCGAGATCGTGGCCGGGCGGGATGAATTAGAGTTCTATGCCGCGCTGGGCATCGTGGGCCACGGACCGATCTCGGGCTTCGCCAGGAGCACCGCCCAACCGCACACGCTCTACGGCCAGCCCAACCACGGTCCCGGCTTGCTCGGACTCCGTCGCTCCTACGGCGGGAATCCCGTCACTGGCGAGGAGACGCCTGCGGACAACGCACCTGATTCCGGCTCCAACAGCTTCGCCCTCGATTCCGTCGGTGAGCCCCTGCCCAACAATCCGTTGCCCGGCGTGGCGTTTCTCCAGATCCGCCGGACCGACGAAAAGGGCATCCAACCCATCCGCCCACCCGAGCGGAAGGTGCAAGCTCAAGTCACGGGTGGACTGGGCTGCTGGGCCTGGACTGCGCAGGGCACCCGCATCTGGGTGCCGGCCTGCACGAACCCGGTGTGGATCGCCGTCAACACGCTGCTTAGAGCCAAGGGTTTGTCCTCGGCGTCCGCTGCGGCACAACAGAATCAACGGGGTTCGGATGGGGCGGGTAGCAATGTTACACGCGGGCAGCGCTTTTCGATCGCCGTTACGCAGCCTCCTTCTCCAGCCTGTCATGCGCGGTGCAGCCTCTGCCCAACCAGCCTGTACGTCGATGTCAAGACGGCGTTGACAGATCGGACAGAGGCCAGCCTGGCCTCTTCGATGAGATTGACGACGCCGGCAAGCAAGTGGCCGTAGGAGGCGGTCTGTCGCCCTAGGTCGCTTCGAACCGGGACACGCAGACTTTTCTTTGGTGACTTCCTCATCGCCATCCCTCAACGCGACCGCCGCCTCGAGTGCCTGTTGCGAAACGGGCTTTCAATCCGGTGCCCACTCAAGACATCCACAATGCCGCGAGTCACAACATCAAAGCTTTTCGGATGGCGGCCTGGGGAAAAACACGACGCTCAACTTGCTTGCAGAGCGCTGTACGCACAAATACGGTGACTTCCGTGCGCGGCTGAACAGACCGTATTGGCGCGAAGACCGAGAGCCCAGCTTGCGGGCAAGGGCGGCCGGAACCGCCTCCTCGAAAAGGATCCATACATGCTGCCCTGCCCCGGGCGCGACCGCTCCCAGGCGGCCGGCAGATTCCGGCAACGGCAGGTTTCGATAAAGGCAGCCGCGTCTTCGCGCCAGCCTTCCCCGTCGAGTATCAGCGGCGAGGAAGAAACACGTCTCGTCCTGGGGCATCGGCTTGGCTTCATGAAGCGACATTCCCCGCTTGGCGCGAAGACGGTCCGGGGCGGGAAGACTTGGCCTTCCTGGCGGCGACGCAGGCTTGACGTTTCCTGGGGGCCGGTGTAGTTGTGGAAAGCATGAAACGGTTGGCGATTGCCTCGGTGCTCATCCTGCCGCTGTTCGCAGGGGAGGTGGAGTTGATTCGCGACCGGTGGGGGATCCCCCACGCGTTCGCCTCGAATGAAGCGGATGCTTTCTTCGGGATTGGTCACGCCGCGGCGGAGGACCGCCTGCTTCAGATGGATCTGTTCCGGCGGCGCGCCACAGGACGCCTTGCGGAAGTGTTCGGCGAGAAGTTCCTCGATTCGGATCGGAAGTTCAGAGCCGCCGGCATGGAGCGTCACTGCCGGGAAGCGGCCTCGGGCATGCCCGCTGACATTCGCGCCTACTTGACCGGATATGCGGCGGGCGTGAATGCATGGGTTGCAGCGAACCCGGACAAAGCGGCCCGGCGCCTGGCGCCTCTGGGGACCCCGTTCGAGCCCTGGACGGAGGCCGACTGTGTCTGCGCGTGGATGGCGGTGGCCGAGAACTTCGACCGGCTGTTCGACGAGGGCGCCGCGCAGTTGTACAACGAATTCCGGCAACTGGCCGCCGAGGTTGGCGAGGCGGAGGCGCTGATGCGCAGGGGCATGATGATCGACGATGCGGCGGCGGTCGTCCCGGAATCTGAAATGGCAAGAAACGAGGCCATTTACGCCCAACTGAAGGCGACACCCGCGCAGCCCGGATTCTGGCGCCGCAGCCTGCCGGACGAAATGCTTCAATTCAGCCATGCATGGGCCGTAGCCGGGAGCCGCACAACGACGGGCAAGCCGCTGCTGGAAAGCGACCCGCAGACCCCGGTAAGCAATCCGCCGTTGTGGTACGAGTTCCACGTCTCGGGCGGGCGGTTCGACGTGCGCGGCATCGGCGTCGCCGGTTCGCCCGCAATGCTGATCGGCTTCAATCGCTTCATTGCCTGGGGCGCGTCGGCCCTCGGCGCCGGTTCAGGTGTTACATTCATCGAAAAACTGACGCCGCAAGGCGACGGCTATATGGACAGGGGCGTGGCGGCCAAGTTCGAGCGAAACCTCGAGACGATTCAAGTGAAGGATGCGGAGCCGGTGACACAGGAGGTGCTGCGAACGCGCCACGGCTTTGTGTTCAACTCGCTGGTGAAGAATCCGCCGGCGGGCGAAGCCTGGGTCTCCCACTTCAAGCCGATCGAGGACAGGGTGTCGTCCATTCTCGGTCTGCTCAACATGATGGGTTCGGGCGATTGGAATCAGTTTCGCGAAGCGATGGAATGGTACTACAGCCCCGGGCTGCACGTTGTGTACGCCGATGTGCATGGCCGCATCGCATACCAGACCCTGGTGCATGTGCCGAAGACGAAGCGGACGCCGAGGATGGCGCTCGAAGGATGGACCGGCGAGGACGAAGTGATGGGCCGCATTCCTCTCGACGAGATGCCCAACATGGCGGACCCGGCGGCGGGCTTTGTCAGTCACGCCAATAATCTGCCGGTGGGATCCTGGTATCCGTACGACCTCGGGATCGCTACGGGCGGCATCGGGCACACCGCGCGCTCGTTGCGCCTCGTGGAACTGCTCGGGGGCGGGCAGTTGTTCAGCGTGGAGAGCTTCGAGGCGGCCGTCCACCGGGATGACGTGCACGCCTCGGTGGCGGCGATGTATCCGGTGGCGCGGCGGCTGGCCGAAGGCGTCGCGGAGCGCGATGTGGCCGCGCTCCTGGATGCGCTGAAGAACTGGGATCTGCGGTTCCGCGCTGAGCAGGCGAGCTATCCCGCGGCCGCCGCACTGGCGCGGACGGCACTTCTGAGCTACCGGAGGTCGGGGTTAAACGAGCGGCTTGGCGGAGGCGAAGGCGGAATCGCGCACCTGGCGCGGCTGCTCAAAGCGCAGTTCGGTGAAGGTCCGGCAGCGCCTCACGACGAACAAGTCCGCGCCTACCTGCTGTCGTGGATTCGGGCCGCGGCCCAGGAGTTCGCCAAGAACCCGCGCGGAGCTGGCAGGCAACATGTCATGCCCTTCCAGACGAATGGTCCGCTGGGGCTGCCATCCCTCGACCCGGCGCTGGACCTGGTTTCGCCGCCACTCTCGTGCCCGGAGACGGGGACGATCTGGTCGCAACCGGGCAACAGCTACACGCAGATCGTCGATCTGGATGACGTGGACAACTCCCGGACGTTGCTGCCGCCTGGGATCTCGGAAGATCCCGAAAGCCCTTTCCACACCGATCAGATGGAGGTCTGGGTTCGAGGCGCAACGCACGCGGCGCCGCTTTCCCGGCACCGCGTCGAAGAACTCGCGTCTTCGCGCGTTACTCTCGATACTGGCCTGCCACAGTACGCATCGCCGTTGCGGCGGGCGCCCGCCCGGCCCCCCGCGGGACGGTTCATCGCCGCCATTCCCGCGGGCGTGAAGCAGTTGCCGGGCCGGAAACCGGATGACCCCAGGCTCGAGTCAGGGCTGCGGTACTTGATCCGCCCCGAGCGGACGGAGCGGGAAGCAGCGGCGAAGGCAGCGGAACTCAAGTCTCAGGCCGACAGCGACCCCGGACTGCACGCCCAACTGGCCGGCGGTCTGCGACTGGTTCTCCACCTGGACTACGGCAACCAGGCCGCGAAAGCAGTTATGCGCGATCTACTCCGGCAACTCCACAGCGCACCAACCAGCCCGGCTGCGCGATGACGAGCGAAGGCGGCGCGGCTAACTCCATTTTGATTTCGCCCACGATAAGCAGACCCTGACGCTGCAAAATCGGCTGCTGCGTGAGTACGCGGCCCGGCGCGGCTGGACTATCGCCCTGCAGGCTCGCGAGGTGAACTCCGGCGCCGCGCGGCGCGAAGCCCGGGAGGAAGTGATCGAGGCGGCCCGCCGGCGGGAGATCGACGTGGTGCTGGTCTGGCGGATAGACCGCTGGGGCCGGTCTGTCACGGACCTGCTGGCGACGCTGCAGGAACTGGATCATCTGGGCGTCGGGTTCGTCTCCCTGACGGAAGCGCTGGATCTGACGACGCCGGCCGGCAGAGCCATGGCGGGCCTGCTGGCGAACTTCGCCGAAATTGAAAGGGAACTCCTGCGCGAGCGAACCCGTGCCGGCTTGGCGTATGCCCGGGAGAACGGGAAGCGGCTCGGCAGACCGGCAACAGCCGCCATCCACGCTGCGGAAATCCGGAAACTGCATCGTGCCGGGATCAGCAAATCCGAGATCGCCCGCCGCCTGCAGATCGGCCGCACACTCCTGGAATTCCTCCGTCGCGGAGGCAAGCTAACCCGCCGTGGCGATAACAACGACATCCTCCGCCTCGCCCAAGGGCTCCGTGCCTGGGAGGGTCTCGAAGCCGCATCCTTACAACTCACACGGCCCCGGACGATGTGGAGCACCCTGTAAGAGTCTTCAAGCGATCGACCGCGGAGGGCAACCTCGTGAGGGGCCTCCTTGACACGGTTTCGGCCACCCCACCCGCGCCGTTCATCCACGCTCGGGAAGGTCCGGCGTGATTTGAGAAAAGGGTCCGTTCGATCAGGCCGGCGCTGGGAGCGTGTGCCTGCTGCGCGCGAATGGGGAGCCGCCTGCGATTCGCGATGAGGATTCCACGACCCGCTTGGGCCGGCCGGATCCGGAGGACGCAGCAAAGTCACGGGCGGGATTCACTTCGTGCGATCATCCTACGGAGAGGGAAAGCAATGTCAGACAAACTGGGAACGACTCTACCTGCGCCGGATCACATTCTACAAGTGGGATTGGGATTCTGGGCTTCCAAGACGCTGCTGAGCGCCATCGAACTGGAGGTGTTTACCGAACTGGCCAGGCATCCGTTGCCGCTCGCGGAACTACGCGGCAGACTGGGCCTGCACGAGCGTTCGGCGTGCGACTTTTTAGACACGCTGACGGCGCTTGGCTTTCTGGAACGGAAGGACGGGATCTACAGCAACACGCCGGCCACGGACTTCTACCTGGACAAGCGCAAGCCCTCCTATATGGGCGGCATGCTCGAGATGTGCAATCACAGGCTGTACGGCTTCTGGGGGCATCTGACCGAAGCGCTGCGGACCGGACGCCCGCAAAACGAGGCGCGGGACGGCACGATACCGCTATTCGAGGCGCTGTATGCCGACCCGGCGCGCCTGAAGGAGTTCCTCGCGGCGATGAGCGGCATCAGCCGCGCGGCCAACCAGGCCATCGCGCGGCAATTCCCCTGGAGCGGCTACAAGACGTTCGCCGACGTAGGCACGGCACAGGGGGATCTGGCGGTGCAGATCGCGCTGCAGAATCCGCACCTCACGGGAACGGGCTACGACCTGGCCGAAGTGGCGCCGATCTTCGAGGAGTATGCCGAGGCGCGCGGCGTCGCCGGACGGCTGCGGTTTCAGGCCGGCGACTTCTTCAAGAACCCGATGCCCGAGGCAGACGTGATCACGATGGGGCATATCCTGCACGACTGGAATCTGGGGGTGAAGCAACTGCTCATCCGCAAGGCGTACGATGCGTTGCCGGCGGGCGGCGCGCTGATCGTTTACGACGCGATCATCGACGACGAACGGCGCACGAATGCGTTCGGGCTCATGATGAGTCTCAACATGCTGATCGAAACCAAGGACGGCTTCGACTACACGGGCGCGGACTGCCAGGGCTGGCTCAGGAAGGCTGGGTTCCGGGAAACGCGGGTCGAGCACCTGGTGGGGCCGGACTCGATGGTTGTCGGCATCAAGTAGCGCCCGTGATGAGTGTGCGGCCTACGGGGAGGCCCGCTATAGGAAGAGCGCCTCCCTGCCGGGCTACTACGATTTCAACTCGCGCGCCGAGGAGGACAACGGCTGCGGGATTGTCACGCGTCGATTCACCACGCGCCAAACGATCAGGGGAAACCTCGCATTCGGCGAACCGGATGGCGCTGTGGATACGTGACGGCCGGAAAGCCGTAGGAGGAGCACTGGCCCGCGTCAGTTCGACAGAGCAGGCTTGAGCGGTGATCCTCAAGAAGGAGCGGTTGGTGTCCAATTGGTGGTCCGGTTGATGGCTGACACGGACGATGCTAATCGACACGGCCTGTGGCGATTGCCTTGGCCGCGGGGAGAAACCGTCCGGCCCGCGAACCCCACGCACTCCGGGCCCGTTTCCGAACTGCGCGTGATCAAGGACGTGGCTGCCACTCATCGGTTAAACTGCACCAACGCCGCTTTCCGTGGGCGACAAGTTCGGCCCTTACACGATCCTCTCCGCGATCCGAGCCGGGGGCATGGGCGAAGTCTACAAGGCCCGCGACACCCGCCTCGACCGCACCGTCGCCATCAAGGTCTTACCCGAACACATCGCCAAGCGCGAAGAAGTTCGCGCCCGTTTCGAGCGTGAAGCCCGCGCCGTCGCTTCGTTGAATCATCCGAACATTTGCACCCTGCACGACATCGGCCCGGGCTCCATGGTGATGGAGTTGATCGAGGGCGAGACGCTCGCCGCCCGCATCGAGAAAGGCGTGCTCCCGCTCGATCCGGCGATGCAACTCGAGACCCAGATCGCCGATGCTCTCGATCGCGCCCACCGTGCCGGAGTCACCCACCGCGACATCAAGCCGCAGAACATCATGCTCTCGCGGGACGGCGTGAAAGTGCTGGATTTCGGGCTGGCGAAGTCCGGAGCCAAGCCCGGCCCCACAGAGGGCACAGTGATGGGCACGCCGCAATACATGGCCCCCGAGCAGTTCGAAGGCAAAGAAGCCGATGCCCGCAGCGACATCTGGGCCTTCGGCGCGGGAGCTGTCGGCATGTGTGCCGTCATGGCGGCGCGCGTCGCCGGCTGCACCACCATCATCGCGGTCGACACGAAGGACAACCGGCTCCGATTGGCTCAGGAACTCGGGGCCACGCACGCCATCAACGCAGCCGTGACGGATCCCGTGCAGGACATCCAGGGAATCACCCGGGGCGGCGTGAACTACTCCTTCGAGAGCACGGAGGTCACCAAGGTGATCCGTCAGGCTGTGGATGCGCTGCGGCCGTTGGGTGTGTGTGGCATGGTCGGGCAGGTTCCACCTGGGGAGGAGGTGTCGCTCGATCCCTGGACGATTCTTCTCGGCCGGACGCTCCGCGGGATCATCCAGGGCGACGCAATCCCACAGATTCTGATTCCACAGATCGTCGAGCTTTACCTGCAAGGCCGATTCCCGATCGATCGTTTGATCAATTACTACCCACTCGAAGAGATCAATGAAGCCGCGGCCGACAGTGAGCAGGGGGCAGTGATCAAGGCCGTGCTTCGCCCCAACGAGAGCTGAGCGCCAGCCATGAAGCGACACCGGGGTTTTGGGGACACTCAATCACCAAACTCAACTCAGGTCGCTGGACTTGCGGACTGGCGCCCAAATTCCAACTCGCAGATGGCGAACTTGCTATCTCCTTGAATTCATGCGGTCAGGCAGTTGAGCAACGCCTTTCGGTCCGGATACTCTCCGCTGCCTGGCGGCACTCAGATTCGAGGTAAAGTGATTGAGTGTCCCCGAAACCCCGAAACCACTGGGAAGGTGACTGTGACCCGAAACCGGCGACGATCACCGGCATTCGGCCCTCGGCCTGATGACACCCGGGATGGTCCACTACGATCTGGCGCCGCAGGTGTGTGAACACCGCCAGCGCATCCTCGATGCCGTCTACCAGGCCCACCCCGAACGATTCGTCCGCCAACCGCCCCAAGCGCCCCAACTGCAACAGGAGGTCTGGATCAACAAGCCGGTACCGTCAGAGAAAGATAGTCACTAAACTGCATGGCTTGGTGTCTCAAAGTTGTTGACACGCGGCGGAGCGGGTGTATGATTGATTCCAACCTGGGCAGCGATCTGGATCCAAGGGTATTGAGCAGATTTGCGTTCGGATCTCGCATAATGCTTGAGGTTCGGTGATCAAAGGAGGGGATCGATGGCTAGTGGGTATCCCCTTCACTCAGCAGACCCCAATATATTGTGTTTCGGCGGTT
>JAHDVK010000004.1 GCA_023384675.1 Bryobacteraceae bacterium
CGGCCTCGATTGGGACCGCTGGCTCGGACCCGGCCCCAAAGTCCCCTGGAACCCCGATATCTACTTCAGCCCCTACAAATGGCTCCACTACGACGGAGGCATGATCATGGGCATCGCCATCCACGTGGTGGACTCCGCGCACCATTGGCTCGGCCTGAAGGAGGCTTCCTCGGCCGTCGCCGGCGGCGGAATTCATTACTTTGACGATGGCCGCGATACGCCCGATACCGTGGCGTTTATCCTCGAATATCCGCAGAAACTGACGCTGACTTTCGAGGCGGAATGTTTGACTGCCCCCGGCTTGCGGACTACCGCCGGCGTCGAATTAAGAGCCACCGGAGGCTCGCTGTGGGCCGAACGCTACGTCGAAAAGACCGGCTGGCGGTACACGCCCAACCCGCGCTTCAGCAAAGAACCCCCAGCCGAAGGACAGGGCGGCACCGGTTCCCCCGAAACCATCCTCCGCGAATGGCTCCAATCCATCAAAACCCGCCAAAAAACCACCGCCAACGAAGTAGAAGGCTACTACTCCTCCCTCGCCTGCTACATGGCGCTGGAAGCGTTCAGGACGCAGGAGCGAGTGCGGTGGCAGCGCCAATGGACGGTCCTCCGTTGATGGCGTACAGTCCGTTTACGGGGGACACACCTCCATGCTCCCCCAAGGCGACATCCCGCACGTTGCCTGCAGAAACTCTTGATGTTTCCTTCACGTTGTTATATTCTCACTTTGCTATGCCCCAAGCCCGCGAAAATATGCCGATAGATGAAAGGACGACCGTCATGAGCAAGAGCAACCCACGCTCAATCGAATCGGGCAAGGAGGTAAGTTTGTGGTAGCCCCCGTTCTTCCAAGGGATCTCTACGAGTATAATCCTGACCTAACACACGAGCCGGGAGATATTTGGACCGATGTGCCGACTCTAGGATTGCTTCGTTCGCCCGTCACCGCAGGCATCGTAATCACGCCCGCTTGCGATCTAAGTTGGTCAAAGTCGGAAACCCTGACCTTTCTCCCCATTATTCCAGTCTACGAGTATTTCCGTCTACAGTGTGCAACTCGAATAGTTTTGCAAGAAGTAAGTGAGCGACTGAAATGCGTCGACGGTCTTGGAGACGATCTATCTGGTTTGCCGTCTTCAGCAGTTCTATCGACTGACTTGCTTCACACTCTAAGCATCAAGTGCGGTGAGATAGAATCGCGACTATCAACCACAAATAAGGCGAATGAAAAAAAGCAACTTCACCGTGCCATCGCGGGGCTCCAGTTTCTCTTGAATGGCGATTCTCAATCAGTCGCTGAAAGCAGCACTTGGTTTTCCACCGAGCAGTGCGACAAGTCGCGATTGGCAGACTTATTTGGAAACAAATGGGCCCCCATCTGTCACCAACTTGTTTCAAACAACTATGGTCAGCAGGTTCACTTCTTGCCGAGCGATGGCCAGCCCAAGGAGTGGGCCGGCATCCCGGAGCATTCCTTAGCGCTATTTCGGTATCCTATCTCCTGGCCAATTGAGTTATTCAACTTGGCTCAGGATCTGTCAATACTTGAGTGGCCCAGTGCACTGCAAAAAGCGGCTGGCAATTGCCCGGCAGCGGATCTATTGAAGTCGCGCCGCCCCATGAAAGCACTTCGCCTCAAGAGAGCCTTTACCACAGACCTGTTGTCGAGATACGTATCACTTTACGTAAGAGTTGGGTCCCCTGACTTCGACGGTCGCTCAAAACGTCAATTAATTAAGGAAGTGGCCGGAGACGATCTACAATGAAGTACTTGGCAATAACTCACAAAAGTGCAGGCTGGCTTCTTGAGAAAGCAGGAATTCGAGAGCTGCTTCTCAGCCTCATGAAGAAGCCCCGCTGGCCAGATCTCTTGACGTCTGGGATTGTTGCGGAGGGGCCGCTCCGAATTGCAGCTCCACCTGAAGGCAACATAATGGCGGCCTGGAATGTGGACTACCTTGGCACGAGCGGTTTAGAGTCTTGGGGGTTCGTGCGCCTCAGTGGGCAGTTCGGATTATTAGAGAGCGATACAATCTCAACGGAAGTGCTCGAGCGCTCACTTTATGTTGTGAATCAGAGGCTGCAGGCGTTGTTGATTGATTCGGCCTATATGCACCGTAGTCGGGCCAACGGTGTCCACAGTTGTTTGTCAGGCCGCGGAGACGAAGCGCGTCAGCTGAGCATAGCCTATTTTGAGGCAGAACCTTACGCAATCGAGGGAGTAAGGGCTCTCCTCTCCGCGGGACCCGCGCGAGCAATGGAACCATTGGTCGTCTTCGTCACTAACGAAGGTCGTGCTATTCCCGAGATGGTGCGAATCTGCAACGGCCTACTAGAAACCACGCGCAGACGCCCGACTGTCGAAGATGTACTCTTGAAGCCACTCAGCCAGCAATTAGCGCCCAGCTGGACCGCCCAAGAGAGGTTTGACTTTTCGCAAGTCGAAGCTGATGGGCCGCCGATTTCCGAGCCTGATCTATATACAACATTAAACTGGTCATACGACGAGTGGATTCAACCTGCAAGCAAATTAACGGTATCGCAACGCAAGATTTTGGAGACCGATCCACTAAAAAAACACCCTGTTCGCTTGACGGGCCCTGCTGGCTCTGGAAAAACACTCTTACTCCAACTAATGGCAATGCGGCTATTGCGGTCTGGGGAAGTAGACAAGAAGCCCACAAAAATTCTGTACCTTTCACACAATTCGCAAATGGCGGAAAAGACTCGACAGCGTTTCTTAGTGCTAGGCGCGGGGCCGTATATCAACAGCGATAGCGCGTATTGCCTTGATGTCACCACTCTTTCAGAATTTGCCTTCTCGTACTTAAATCTTGAGACTAATCTGATAATCGACAAGGACGCTGAACAAACCAAAGAGTTTCAGATGGAAACTCTTCGCGAGGTCTTAAAATCATTTAAGAAAGAAAGCTTACGAGCCGACGTCTCCAGCCAACTCTTGCGTTCAGCATTCTCCGATGAAGCGATTGCGGACCTTTTGTGTCGCCTTGTCTCATGGGAGATTTCAATTAGCATAAAGGGACGCGGATTAGAAAGCGAGAAAAGAAAATATATTGAAAGCGAACAGGCGTTCAGCCGGTTTCATGCAATGCTAGAACCTCGAGAACGTGAGTTCGTTTTCGATTTGTTTGACCGATATCATACAGAATTGCGATCTACCTATGGAGTCATGGACTCTGATGACGTTGCGATCTCAATGCTCGGTTCTCTGCGTACGCCGTTAAGTCAAATTAAGAGAAAGTCGTTAGGCTACGATTTTGTTTTAGTTGATGAAGTGCAACTGTTTAACGAGAACGAGCGACGTGTCTTTCCCTTGTTGTCGCGCGGAATACTTGATCACGTCCCCATTGCGTTAGCCTTGGACGAGGCGCAGGATCCACACGGGCAGGTTAGCGCCGGCCTCGGACTTCTCGGGATTCACGAAGTTGAGTCTGAACTTCTATCCACCACCCATAGATCAACTGGGGATATAGTAAAGTTGGCTTTTTTTGTATTGCAGCGAACTACTGACTTGTTCAGCTCTGAATTTCCTGATTACACAGAAATTACGAAAAGTATGGTGGATTCGTCTCACCGCCTGGCGAGAAAGCCCATAATTGTCCAAACGTCGGACGCAAGCAAGAATCTTGGCAAGTCAGTTGTGCGGCGCATTCGAGAAATGCGGAAGACAGGACTGCGACAGATTGCCGTGGTCTGCCACGCAGATGCGTTTTGGCGTGATTTGTCCTCACAACTTACGGCAACGGATCTTCAACATATTGAATTGCTGCGTAGGGGCGCCGACCTTCCTGCCCAGGGTCCCTTCGTGGTGCTGTCCAAGCCGGATTACGTTGGTGGACAGGAATTTGACGGTGTCATTGCAGTTGGGTTGGAGGAGGGCGTGACGCCTCCTAGGATCGTCGGCAATGATGCTCTAGCCATTGCGCTTGAGCAACAGGCACTCCGCGAAATCTATCTTTCCGTGTCTCGAGCAAGATTCCAGGTTGCCTTCCCGATTTCTGCGGGCTCTTCGGCTTGTTCGTTGCTGAAGAGTGCTCTCACTGCTGGACTTGTAGAGTTGGTTCAAGTTGGAGCAGCGTGAGGGATGTGCGCCGGTGGCGTAGGGCCGGTGGGCCCGGCCGCTTGGCCGGTAGGGCTGCGCCGGGACAGCCTGACCCGTCCCACAGCACTTTTTAGATCTAACTGATTCAAAACCACTTCTTCACAGCGGCACCCCGGGATTCGCAGCCGCCGCTACGTTCGTGGGTGCCTCGTGCGCCGGGAGTGTTTGTATTTTCAGTCGCTTACGATTTTGCAGAAAAGTGCGTCGGGGCGGGTCAGGCTGTCCCGGGCTGCGCTCCCGGCCCGCGCAGGGTAGGCCTGACCCCCGCCCAGGTTCACCTCCGCCGCACCGCCTCACGCAAATATCAGCCTGCGCCCCTTCGGCTTCGGTACCGGATCCCCGAGCTCCTCCGCCGTTTCCACCCACAACAGAATAGCCTCCTGCGCACTCGCGAGCGCCGCCTCTTGCGTGGAACCATGGGCCGCGCAGCCAGGCAGCTCCGGCACCTCAGCCACAAACGCCCCATCCTCATCGCTCCAATAGATGATGACTTCGTATTTGTTCACTTGGCATCCCCCAGTCTGTATCTGAGAACCACGGCCCGCACCTGCTTCACCTGATATGGTTTTGCATGGCTGCCATCCCGCTGCAGATTGAGCCGTTCCTCCACGCCCGGTTTCCGGAACAAATGGTGGCTTCCCCGAACCCGCTTTTCGAAGCCCAATTCTTCGAGCATGGTGCACACGTCATCAAAACGAATAGCCGCATCCGACGTCCCGCTCAGAACCGGCTGCAATGTCTACGCGGCACTCACATAGACATCGTACCGCCAACCGATGGGCGCGTGGGGCTGCGCTGGGGCTGCGCCGGGCTGCCCCCGGCTGACACCGGGGGGGCTGCGCTGGGACAGCCTGACCCGTCCCACAGCACTTTTTAGATCTAACTGATTCAAAAACACTTCTTCACAGCGGCACCCCGGGATTCGCAGCCGGCGCTACGTTCGTGGGTGCCTCGTGCGCCGGAAGTGCATGTATTTTCAGTCGCTTACGATTTCGCAGAAAAGTGCGCTGGGGCAGGGCAGGCTGTCCCGGGCTGTCCCGGGCTGCCCCGGGCTGCCGGGCTGCCCCCGGCTGACACCGGGGGCTCAAGCGTTACCCATGTGCTTGGGCGGATGTGTATACCATGTCGCCGGATTGGACCGAAGCGAGGTGGGCGACCGGCGGGAAGCGGTTGACTTTTTCACAGACGCTGACGCTCTGGGCTTGCGGTCCGCTGCGTTCTCGCAGCGCCGAACCGGGTCAGTGGTATCGGGTGGTCGTTGCGGATGAGGGCGGCCGGAAGGCGGTGGTGCGGGACGGGGCCGCGTTCATTGGCGCATATATTGACAGCCGCCTGTTTGAACTCTATCTTAGGGAAACGGCCCCGGCGGTCAGATGTCCGAAGCCCGGGGTGGAGGAGGCATGGGGATGGCTGGAATGACGAAGATCCTGCCCGTTCCGTACTACGTGCAGGAGAGTCCGGTACACTGCCAGAGCACGTGCCTGCGCATGTACGCGGAGTATCTGGAACGCCACAAGCTGCGTTCCGCGACGAAGGCGGCGGAGACGCCCATTCCGGAGATCTGGAAGCAGATCAACACCGGCAATGCGCGGCCGTACAAGATCCAGAACTCGCACGCGAACATGATGTGGTGGCTGGAGACGAACTTTCCGCCGCTCAAGTTCACCAAGAAGACGACGATGGATCCGGATGGCGCTCTGTATTGGGTGATCCGCTCGATCGATGCGGGATTTCCGGTGATGGCCAGCGTGTCGCACAAGCGTGTGGCGGGCCACATCATTCTGCTGGTGGGCTACAAGGATTACGCGCCGGACATGTGCGTGGCCGGGGCGGATTTCACGCCGGCGCCGGCGGTGATGGTCAGCAAGATCATCGCTCACGACCCGTATGGGGCGTTCGATCCGAGCCTGTCTTCCGCGTTCTGGGGTGAAAAGAGGTGGCACGCGGGAATGAGCCTGGCCGGCGGAGGGCAGGCGGGGCCGGGGCGTGGTGTGGAACTGGCGGTTGAGAACGTAAACCGCCGGCGGACGACGGCCGCTCGCGCGGGGAATTTCGAGTTGATGTCGGCGGGATTCTGAGGCGGGGCGCATCGGGTCAGGGCTGCGCCGGGGCAGGCTGTCTGAGCGCGGCGATTATGCGCAGATTTGCCTTGTTCCCGGGTCCGGCTGGGTGTACACTCGCCGCAGCGGAGCAGATGTTCCACGAGGAGGGTATATGGGTGAGGTAACGTTCGAGTTTGGGACGTTGATTCATGGCCGGCAGAACCAGATGGGGACGTTTGACGCGGATCTCAACCCCGATGTCCGCAACGCGACGACCAACGCGGACCTGACGCTGTACATCAGGATCAATTTTCAGAGGATCGACCCGGCGCCGGGAGGTCCGGCGACCTATCAGGATTACGACGGCACGGCCGTTCCGATTCGCGCCTGGCGGGATGCCGAATGGGCGCAATGGAAGGCGCGGTTTCTCCGCGATTGCCGGAACAAATGGCACGGGAAGTTCTGGCTGGTGACGCCGGCCACCTACAACCGGTTGAACTGGCCGGCCCAGAATCCGACGCACCGGTGCAACCTGTATTGCCGTTTCGAGATCGCCGAGCAGGGCACCACGCAGGGGGCGCATGCGGTGATTCCGGTGGTGCACGTCAATGGCAACCATTTTTTCCGGTCGCACATGCTGCTGTATTCGAACAACGACCTGCGGGCCGAGCGGCTCACGCGCGGTTCGAACTTTTTCACGCATGTGCATGAGATCGGGCACCTGATCGGTCTGGATCACCCGGGGACGGGGCGGGCGGGATGCGCCCGGGGCGGCGAGGCGATCTGTTATGCCAGCGCCGATGGCGACGACCGGGGGGTGATGGGCCGCGGCAGCATGATCCGCGCGGAGCACGCGCGCCCGTGGACGCGGGCGGCGTCGATCTTCACAGGCGTGGCGCAGGCGAATTGGACGGTATCGCTGGCGAGGAGATACCCGCAGCGGCTGGATGGGCGGTGAGGCTGCGCCGGGCCGGGCAGGGTAACGGGAGCAGTCCGGGCTCGATTACGCGACCTGCGGCGTGACGGTCCGTCATTCAAGCGGAGACGCCTGCCGCCAAGTTGTTCCCGGAGGACTCGATCTTCTTCGCGCAGGGACTCGATTACCTGCAACTATCAGCCCGAGGCCATCAACTCCTCCCAGGTGACGAGGCGCCGGGTGTCGATGGCCATCTGGCCGAGCAGCGCGGTGAGGGTGCTTTCGGCGGCTCGCACGCCGGTATTTTCGGGCTTTCCGCTGGCCACCCTGCTGACGAAGGCTTCAATCGCGTCATGACTGATGTCGCGCTCGGATTTTTCGAGGACGGGCCCCTGGCCGGTGTTGTAGCTCCAGTATTCGCGAGCGGTTTCGATTACGCCGTGCGAGCCGATGTAGCGCTCCTTGTTGGAGCGGAAGTAGCGGGGGGTCATCTGCGAGCCGGCGAATGTCATCTGAACCTCGCCGGGGTAGTCGTAGGTGACGCTGAGATGGTCGAGGAGGTCGCCGCGCTTTTCGACCGTGCGGCCGCCGGTGCCGATGGCGCGGAGCGGGCGCGCGTTCAGGAACCAGTTGATGGCGTCGAGGTTGTGGACGTAGGTTTCGACGATGACCTCGCCGAAGGTGGCGCGCCAGAGCTTCCACTGCTCGAGGCGCTCCTTTTCGTTCGTGGGCTTGGGCGGAACGGGCTCATCGCCCGAGAGCGCGTACTTGAGGAACTCGCCATGCACCTCGCGCACGGCGCCGATGCCGCCCGCCTCGAGCATCTTCTTGGCTTTCACATAGACGCCGCCGTAGCGCTGCTGGAAACCGAAACTGATGTTCAGTTTGCGGTCGGCGGCGTCGGCGAGGCGCATAACGCGCTTGGCGCCGGCCACGTCGACGGCGGCGGGTTTTTCGATGTAGACGTGCTTGCCCGCGCGGATGGCGGCTTCGAGGTGATCCGGATGCAGGTGGCAGGGGGTGGCGATCATGACGGCGTCCACGTTGCCCGCCAGCAGGTCCCGCAGGTCGCTGTATTCGCGGGCATCGGGCGCGGCCATGCGTTCTTTCGCTTTGGCGATGTTGGCCGGGACCACGTCGGCGACGGCGGTGACGCGCGCGCCAGGAGTGCTGTTGAGAATCCTGCCGATGTAGGAGCCGCGGCCGCCGGCGCCTACCAGGCCCACGCGGATGGCGCTGTTCTGGGCGCTGGAGCGGACGGCCTGCGCGGGGACAAGCGTGGCCGCGCTCAGCACAGTTCGACGAGTCGGATGTGGCATGATTGAGTCCTCCTATTTGGCCGCCGGGGCGTGGACATGGATCACTTCGGCCACGCCGGCGCCGTCGCCGGCGGCTACGACGGAAGCCGCGCCTTGAATGAAGACCGTGTCGCGCTCGCCCGCCTTGAATTCTTTGCCTGCGCTAGTGACGCGCAGTGCACCGCGCCAGACGAAGAAGAAGCCCTCGGCGCCGGCGGCCACGCGGGTGTCAAACTTCTGCCCCGGCTCCAGGCGCAGATGATACGCCTCCACGGCGGCGACCCCTTGTTCGCGGCCCAGGAAGCGGCCGTTCTTTTCGCGGAAGTTGATGTACTTCACGGCGCCGGGTGTGATGGCGCCCGTCGGCGGAGCGCTGCCGGCGCGGCTCGAATCGCGCGCGCCCGTATACAACACCAGGTCGGGCGGATTCTGAAAACTGATCAGGACCGCGGCGCCCTTTCCGGCGGTGATGGTTCCGTGAATCTGCCCTGCCGGGACATAGGCGCTCTCGCCCGCCTTGAACAAGCGCAGGGAGTCGCCCTGGCGCAGGTTCACCTCGCCTTCGAGGACGAGGATCGTGTCGGCGGAGGTGTCGTGGATGTGCTGGGCGAACTCCGCGCCCGGTTGCGATACGGAGAGATTCAGCGTGGTCTGCTTCGCCCCCAGATCGGGATGGATGATGCGGCGTGAAACCACGCTGCCCATTTTGAATGCGGGGCTATCCTCGGCGCGGAGCAGCCGGATGTTCTGCGCCGGCAGGGGTGAAATGACAACCAGGGTTACCAGACAATACAGCGCAGCGGCGGGCTTGAGACCGGGCCACCGGGCGAATCCGGAGAGGCAGCGACGGGGTTTCATGACAAAAGAGCATACAACAACCGGAGGACAAGCGGAAACCTATTGCCTTCTTCCGAAACTGGGGGTATTATCTGAAACAGGAAATCCGGAAAGAACCACGGATGCCCAGGGGATGCCTTGCGTCCGCCCCCGGTTCACTGATCGTCGACAAAATTCTGGCTGGGAAGGGTCGAGTAATGATCCTGCGAAGAAGTATGCTGTTGCTGCCCTCCGCGCTATGGACGGCGGCAGGTAAGACACCGGGGCCGCGCCAGGTCACCGTCTATGCGGAGCCGGGACGCTTTGGGGGATGGCCGGCAAATCACGGCATCTGGAGTTGGGGTGAAGAGATCGCGTGCGGATTCGGCGCCGCGTATTTCCTCAAGACTGACCCGGAGCGCCACCAGCGGGACCGGTCGCGACCGGAAGTGCCGGCCATCGCCCGCAGCACCGACGCGGGCGAGACCTGGCGCATTGAGTTTCCCAAGTCCCTGCTGATGCCCGCCGAAAGCGGCAGGAAGCCCACGGCGCTCGGCAAGCCAATGGATTTCACCGCACCGGGCTTCGCGCTGAAGCTACGCACGGACAGCGCGCGGAACTGGAACTCGCTCTTCTGGTATTCGATGGACCGCGCCCGCACCTGGAGCGGACCGTTCGAGTTTCCGAATCTCGGAACGAACGGTTTCGCGGCGCGCACGTGTTACCTGGCGCTGGGCGCGCGGGAGGCGCTCGTGTTCCTCACGGCGGCCAAGCAGAACGGCCGCGAGGGGCGGACCGCGTGCGTGCATACGGCCGATGGCGGCCTGACGTGGAGCTTGCGCGGATGGATCGGCGAGGAGCCGCCGGGCTTCCGCATCATGCCCGCGGCGGTGCGCCTGCCGGGCGGACGGATTCTGTGCGCGGCGCGAGTGAAGCTGGATGACACGAGGGACTGGATCGACCTCTTCTCGAGCGACGATGAGGGGCGCTCGTGGCGCGAAATTGGGCGTCCCGTGGCTTCCACGGGGGGCAAGAGCGGCAATCCTCCTTCTCTGATGCGGCTGCCGGACGGGCGTCTCACGCTGACATGGGGTCATCGAGGCGAACCGTATTCGATTCGCGCGGCGCACAGCGATGACGAGGGCAGGACGTGGAGCGAAGCAAGAACGCTCCGCACGGACGGCGGCGCGTGGGATCTGGGCTACACGCGGGATGCGCTCCGGCCCGACGGGAAGATGGTGACGCTCTATTATTGGTCTCCAACGCTGTTCGCAGAGCGGGAGATTCAGGCAACAATTTGGGATCCCGGCAAACGGGGTAGTTGAGGTTGGGTGGGCCGCTGGCTTGGACGAGGGCGCGGCCCGGACCGTTGAGAGAGTGGAAATCGGCCGCTCCGCAAGGGGCGGTTCAAAGGGAGAAAAAGGATGCAAAGGCAATGGATGGCAATGAAGCTCCTGGCCGTGCTGCTGCTGGGCAGCTTCGCGGCACAGGCACAGAATGTGTATGGGGTGATCACGGGCCGCGTGCTCGATCCGTCGGGCGCGGTGGTGCCGGGGGCGGCGGTGGTGGCGGTGAACACGGGCACGGCGGCGCGTTTTCCGGTGACGAGCAGCGCAGATGGGCTTTTCACGCTTCCGGCGCTCCCAGTGGGCGTGTACGACGTGACGGTCGAGGCGCCGGGGTTCCAGAATTACACGATGCGCGGCATTCGCCTGCAGGTGAATGAGACGATCCGCGTGGATGCGAATCTCAGCGTGGGCGCATCGTCGGAGACGGTGACGGTAGTGGCCGAGTCGGTGGTAGTGGATACGATTTCACCGACGCTCAAGGCGGTGGTGGATCAGAAGAGAATCGAGGAACTGCCGCTCAACGGCCGTAATCCTACGCAGTTGATGCGGCTGGTGGTGGGCACGGTGGCGGACTACCGAGCCGACACCACGTCGGGCACTACCTATCCCGGCGTCACTTCGGTGTCGGTGAACGGCGGTCGTTCGAACACGACGAATTTCATGCTCGACGGTTCGCAGAATAACGACCACTACACGAACGTGCCGAACCCGATGCCGAACCCGGATGCGCTGCAGGAATTCAGCGTGCAGACCAATTCCTTCAGCGCCGAGTTCGGCCGGCAGTCGGGCGGCATCGTGAACGCGGTCACCAAGTCGGGCACGAACGAACTCCACGGCAGCGCGTTCTCGTTCGTGCGCAACAAGGCGATGAACTCGACGCCGTACTTCGGCGGCACCCGCCCGGACGGACGGCGCGCCGATGACGGGCTGAAGCGCAACCAGTTTGGGGTGACGCTCGGCGGTCCGGTGTTTATTCCCAAGGTCTATGACGGCCGCAACAAGTCGTTCTTCTTCGCCAGCTACCAGGGGACGCTGGAGCGGCGGACTCCGCCCACGGTGGCGCGCGTTGTTCCGACGCAGGCGCAGCGGGCCGGAAACTTCTCGAACATCACGCGTGCGCTCCGCAATCCTTTCGGCGGGGGCACGTATGCGAACAACCAGATTCCCGCCTCGCAGTTGAGTCCGATTTCGCAGGAGATCCTGAAGTTCGTCCCCGTTCCGGTAGGTGGCAACACCATCACGACAGCGGCGGCGCAGAACTTCGACGACCGTCAGGTGCTGCTGCGCTTCGATCACCAGATCACGCAGGACAACCGGCTGATGGTGCGCTATTGGGACAGCTTCGCGGAAACACCTGGGGTGCTGAATCCGCAGAACTATCTCGAAACCACCGTGGGCCGCACGTGGCTCAACCGGAGCATCAACGTCACGGACACGCACGTGTTCGGACCCCGGGTGATGAACCAGTTCATGTTCGCCTTTACGCGCATGGACGGCAACAATGTGCCCGTACTGCCCAGCGCCAGTATCGCCTCGCTGGGCCCGCAGCTGTTCAACGACGACAAACCGCAGTGGCACGTCACGGTGGTGGGCTATTTTGGAACGCTCAACACGGGCGACACGAATATCTTTCTGCGCGACGAGTACACCATAACCGACACGGTGCGCGTGACCACGGGCCGGCACACCATGTCATTCGGAGGCGAAATCGGCCGCGGCATCGGCGATGTTCGTAACAACTTCCGCGCCAACGGCCAGTGGAACTTCAACGGCGTGGCCCCGTTTACCTCCGATTCGCTAGCGGACTTCATGGTCGGTCAGTTCAACTCGCTCGTGCAGGGCATCGGCGAGTACCGCGACACCCGTTTCAACCGCTACGCCCTGTTCGCCCAGGATGAGTGGAAGGCCACGCGCCGGCTGAACATCAGCCTTGGCGTGCGCTGGGAGCCGTTCCTGCCCTACTGGGATCTGGAGGACCGGTTGGCGGTGTGGCGTCCGGGCGAGCGCTCGACGCGCTATCCGAACGCGCCGCTGGGCCTGCGCTACGCGGGCGAGTCCGGGCTGCCCAGGGGCGCTATCAACGGCCGTTACGGCTATATCGCCCCGCGCGTGGGCTTCGCGCTGGACCTGTTTGGCGACGGCAAGACGGCGTTGCGCGGCGGATACGGGATCTTCTATGACCAGTTGAACACCATCGCGCTGAACAACCAGGCCAACCAGGCGCCGTTCGGCACCGTGGTGACGACGTTCGGCAGCATCAACAACAGCTTCGCCAACCCCTACGCCGGTACACGGAACCCGTTCCCGGCGCCGCTGAATCCGGGCACCGATGCGGTATTCCCGAACTTCAGCACCCACCAGCCTTACTCGCCGGACTTCCAGGGGCCGTACGTGCAGAACTGGAACCTGACGCTGGAGCGCGAAGTGGGCTTCGGCTTCGTCGGGCGGGCCTCCTACGCCGCCTCGAAAGGCACCCGGCTCGGGATTGTTCGCGAAGGCAACGCGGCCATCTATGCACCGGGAGCGACTACGGCGACGACGAACCAGCGGCGCCCGCTGGCGCCGGGACTGGGCAACCTGAGCCTGATCGACCCGACGAGCAACTCGACCTACCATGCCATGCAGTTGACGGCCGACCGGCGGTTCTCGAAGGGATTCAGCCTGCTGATGAACTATCAGTGGGCGAAGGCCATCGACGACGCCTCCGCCACGAAACTCACCGGGCAGGCGCGCACCAACCCCAATGACCAGAGCTTTGACAAGGGTCCGGCCAACTTCGACAAACGCCACGTGTTCAACCTCTCCGGCTTGTGGGATCTGCCCTTCAAGGTGAACAACCCGGCGAAGTGGCTCGTCAACGGCTGGAGCCTGAACGCGATCGCCTCGCTGCAAAGCGGGCCTCCCATCACGGTCAACAGCGGCGTGGACAACGCCCGCACCGGCACGGGCGGCCAGCGTGCCGACATGATCGGCAATCCCAACTTCGATGGCGACCGCAGCCGCGGCGAACAGATCGCCCAGTTCCTGAACAAGGCCGCCTTCGCGCCCAACGCACTGGGCACGTTCGGCGTCCTGGGGCGAAATACGTTCCGCGCGCCCGGCCTCGCCACTTGGGACTTCGGCCTGTTCAAACGCTTCCAGTTCACTGAGACCTGGGGGCTGACCTACCGGCTTGAGGCCTTCAACGCGTTCAACCGCCCGAACCTGGGTGCGCCCATCACCGCTCAGAACAACGTCAACTTCATGCGGATCACCAGCGCGTTTGACACTCGCGTGCTGCAGATGGCGTTGCGCATGACATGGTAATGTGAACGGACCGGCCGCGCCCGCGCGGGCGCGGCCGGGGCCTCGCATCCGGGCGGCAGCGGAAACGGCGACAGCGGGAGGATCAATGAAACGAAGAGAATTCGTGGCCGCGGCAGCGGCCCTGCCGGCATTGGCGGCGCAGCCGAGCGGACCCATCCGGGCCGCGCTGTGGGGCACCGCGCACAGCCATACGAGCGGGAAGTTACGGGCGATGCAGGAGTCGCCGGACTACGAAGTCGTGGGCGCTTGCGAGAGCAATCCGGAACAGCGCGAGCGCGCGAGGAAGGCTCCGGCGTTCGCCGGGCTGCGCTGGATGAACGAGAGCGAGATGCTGGGCGACAAGTCTATTCAGCTGATCGTCGCCCAGTGCAGTGTCTGGGACGCCTTGCCGATGGGCCACAAGGTGATCGACGCAGGCAAGCATCTGCATCTCGAAAAACCTCCGGGGAATGACTGGCGGAGTTTCCAGTCGCTCATCGCGAAGGCGCGGGAGCGGAAACTGCTGGTGCAGACCGGCTATGTGTGGCGGCACCACGAGGGCCTCAGCGCCGCGCTCGATGCCGCGCGCAAGGGCTGGCTGGGCGACATCCTGCTGGTCCGGGCCGCGATGAATGCCGACCGCGACGCGCCGCAACGCGCCGTCGAGGCGCGCTACAAAGGCGGCGGGCTGTTCGAGCTCGGCGGCCATGTCGTGGACCGGATCGTGGAGCTGCTGGGGAGGCCCAAGGAGGTGCGCAGCTGGCTGCGGCATCATTCCAGCGTGAAAGACACGCTGAACGACAACAATGTGGCCGTGTTCGAGTTCGAGCGCAGTCTGGCGGTGCTTTCGCAGACCACCAATCAGGCGGGCGCGGGCGACCACCGGCAGTTCGAGATCATCGGCTCGGACGGCACGTTCATCGTGTGGCCCGAATCGAACCCGCCGCGCATGCGGGTGTATCTGCGCAAGCCGCAGGGCGCTTACAAGGCGGGATGGCAGGATCTGACGCTCGGACCGCAGCCGCGTTTCACCGGTGATTTTCGCGAGCTTGCGCGGGCGTTGAAAAGCGGGACGCCGCTCAAGCTGTCGTGGGACCACGAACTGCTGCTGCACGAGACGCTGTTGCGCGCCTCGGGAGAGATCACGTGATTGCGCGCCGCCGTTTATTGGGCTCCGCCGCCATCGTGCCCTTCGCCGCCCTGCGCGGCAGCGCCGCGAACGATGCGGTGAAGGTGGGCTTGATCGGATCCGGCAACCGCGGCAGCTATGTGGCCGAGGCGATGGCGCGGACGACAAACGCCCGCGTGGCCGCGCTGTGCGACATCATCGATGACCGCCTGGAGCGCGCCGGCAAGCGGCTGGGCGTTGGCGCGCCGGACTTCCACAAGGACTACCGCAAGCTGCTCGACAGCGGCGTGGACGCGGTAATCATCGCCACGCCCGTGCACCTGCACGCCGAGCACTTCGAGGCGGCGGTGAAAGCGGGCAAGCACATCTATATCGAGAAGCCCGCGTCGGTGGATGTGGCCGGCTGCCGGCGCATCATGCGGGCGGCCGATTCCGCTGACCGGCGGTTGAACATCACCTTCGGTTTCCAGCGCCGCTATGCGCACCTCTACCGCAAAGCGAGGCAACTGGTGGAGTCGGGCGCGGCCGGCGAGATCCATTTCGCGCTGGCGCGCTTCATCAAGAGTGAAGGCGCGGCGGCGCAAGCGGCACGCTTCGCCAAGCCGGCCAGCGAGGCGGAAGCTCTGGCGCGCTGGCACGCCTGGCAGCGTTACTCCGGCGACCTCATCGTCGAAAACAACGTGCATTCGATCGATGTCCTGAACTGGTTCCTTGGGGGACACCCGACGAGCGCCATCGGCGCCGGCGGCGTCCGGCGGCCTACGGGCGGCGACATGCGCGACCACAACTTCGTGGCTTTCACCTACGCCGGCGAAACCCGCGCGCAACTGGCCGGATCGACGGCGGCAAGCCCGGGCTACCGCGAGGTGCTCGAGCAGTTCTACGGCGCAAAGGCCATGGTGGAAACCTCGGAGAACCACCTGCGCGTGTTCTATTCGCGAGACAAGGTGAGCTTCGAGAAGCCGCAGCGCAACATGACTGAAGAGGCCGTCGAGGAGTTCGTGCAGCGCATCGCGGAAAAGCGGCCGGAAAACACCGCGATTTCGGGCGCGGAAAGCACCCTCACGGCAATTCTCGGGCGTATGGCGATGGAGTTGCGGCGCGAGGTGACGTGGGACGAAATGATGAGGCTGTGAGCGCGTCCACGCCCAAATCCAACGCCCCCGCACGCTTCGGCCGCCGGGCCGCGCTCGCCCTGCCCTTCGCCGCCGCCATGGCCGGGGGCCGCGCGGCGGGCCCGAAATTGTCGGTGCGTGTGGAGCCAATCTTTCCGGGCCTGAGCCTGCCTGAGCAGTTGGAGCGTGTCGCCGAAGCCGGCTATCAGGGGTTCGAGTTCGGCGACTGGCGCGCGCAGGATGCGGCGCGCATCAACGCCGTGAAACGGAAACTGAATCTGGAGTGCGTCTGCCTGGTGGGCAACCGCGGCGTGAATCCGAAGGGCATGGGCTTGTGCGACGCGGCCGAACGCGAAGGGTTCCTCGCCGAAATCGCCGCATCACTGGAAGCCGCGCGCTGCTTCGAAACGCGCATGCTGGTGGTGCTGACCGGCTACAAAGTCCCGCGGTTGAGCCGCGACCAGCAGAAGGCGAGCATCGTCGAGGGTCTGAAACGCGGCGCCGAACTCGCCGCCCGCGCGGGCGTGACGCTGATCGTCGAGCCCATCAACACGCTTGCCGAGGTGGAGCCGCTCAATCCCACCGGAGACAACCACGCGGACTATTTCCTCGATACTACGGCCGAAGCCGTCGAGATCATCCGGCGCGTGGATTCGCCCTTCGTGAAGATCCTCTATGACCTGTATCACGCGCAGATCATGGAGGGAAATCTCACCGAGACTATCCGCCGGAACATCGGCCATTTCGCGCACATCCACGTCGCCGACGTGCCGGGGCGGCACGAACCGGGCACGGGAGAAATCAACTTCCACCATGTGTTCAGCGTGGTTGCGGGCACCGGATACGGCGGCTATCTCGGCATGGAGTATGTTCCGAAGTCGGGCGCCATGGCGAGCCTGGCAGCGGCAAAGGAGATCGCTTCGCTGGCCGTTCGCTGAGCGTTAAGAGATAGCGGCGGACAAGACTAACCCCACTACTGTTCACTAAACGACATTTTGATGCTGTTCTGTTTGGGGCGGGAGGCCCCGGGAATGGCTCGTACTGTTGCGTCCTTACCGGCCGGGAGCCGGATCACCGATTACATCGGTTTCGGCGTGATCGCGAAGTGCTTTCCTGTGGAGCGAGTGCGCGCCGTACTCGCCGAAACCAAGCGCGCCAGTGTTCGCGAGCGGGATTTGCCTGCGCACATCGTCGTCTATTGCGTGATCGCACTGGCCTTGTATATGCGCTCTTCGAGCCGCGAAGTTTTGCGTTGCCTGCTGGAGGGTGTGCAGTGGCTGCTCGACCCCTCTGTGCGCGTCAAGGTGGCCGGCAAAAAGGGCATCTCCCAGGCGCGCAGCCGTTTGGGGGCCGAGCCGCTGCGCCAGCGCTTTCCCCAAGCTCCGCTTCGTGGCCCTGCTGGAGAACGGAACCCATGTGTTGTGGGCGGCGCGGATGGGACGATGCGCCAGGAGCGCTCGAAAGGCTCCACGCCGAAGTCGCCTACCGGGTGAATAGGTTCAAGTTCGGCGTGGCTGGACAGGGGCGCTATTCACGGGTGCGGCCGGCTTGCCGTTGAAGCTGCCGCGGTACAGCGCGGGCCGCTCGACCGCTGCTCGCAGGTCCTTGCGCGGCACGCCGTTGAGGCGGTGGGTGGCCTCCTGGGCGGCATAGTAGTGGATGTCCGTCATGGTCTGGGGCGGCAGCCGCGGCGAGCGCGCCGGCGAGCACGAGGAGGCTGCCGCCGGGGGCGAGATCGACATCAAACGCCGCGCCCGCCGCTGCAACGCGCGGCGGATAGTCTCGCAGGTCGTAGTGAAGGGCACCGAGTTCGGTGAAGGCCTGACCACTGGCGGTATCGGATGCTTTGACGCGTGGCGCCAGGTCATTGTAGGCGACGAAGAGGATCTCGCCGGCGGGGTCGAGTTCGATTCGGACGTACTCGAGAGCGGTGATGAACTCCTGGAAGGCGCGGCCGGTTTCCATGAGCGCGGGGCGGGGCAGCGGGGATGGAGGCGTACATCCAGTGGTGGTTGTGGGTCCGAGGATGAGGACGCGGTTGACCTATTCGCCAGCGGTGAGGGCAGCCTAGCCCGCACGCCCCGGCCATCTCGCCGGGGCCTCACTTTCTTCCAATCGATCCGCAGATTCAACTTGTTTCTTCGCGTCCTTGAAGTGATTCATGGTGTCGCGATTCAGAACTCTCACCCGCAACCCTCCACCAGGCCCATGCAGCCGTACATCGAATGCTTACACATCGGTGAATGAACCCTCTTCGCTGCCGGCTCAACGCCAGAAATCCAATTCAGGTACAGGCCGCGCAGTTGTCCCAGATCTGGCGTGGGCAGGGCGACAAGGCGCGCGCGAGCCTCTGCTGTCGCACCCTTCCTAAGGTTCACGCCGAACAGGGACAGGTATGCCGAGTGATGCGAGTCGGACTCCTCGGGAGCGGCTACGGCAAAGCAGTCGCCCGCCGGAGCCATGATGGCCACGCTCAGTCCTGCCCCGGGATCATTCCGAATGGCGACGGGAAACTCGAACTCCGGCATCTTGGCCCATTCGACGGGATTCGGCGGGAACTTCCAGCGGCCATCGTAGATCAACTTCACTGCTTCCGGGTCCCGCGGGAACATTTGCCACTTCCCGTTCGCGCATTCCACCGCCATCAGGCGCCCGCCCTTCGTCAGTACCATCGCGCGGGAGAAAGAGGTGCCGAGGTAGGAGGCAAGAAACGTCTCGAACCCGATGAGATCCTCGCTGGCGGCCACCTTCACAGTCACGTCCAGTGTGTTCGCCGCGGCCCAGCGGTAGTGGGCAGTTATCACGAAAGGCCGCGTTTTCGCCGCCGGCCAAACCACGGTCACGGAGCCGTCGGCCTCCGCCTTGGCCTTGCTTGAAACATGCCACATTCCGGTTCCGTAACGCTGTCCATTGGCAAAAACTCGATAGATGCCGAACAGCCCCATGCTGGTGGCGAGGCTGATGTCTGTGGACGAGTGCGTGGCAGGAATGAGTCCGACTGAGCGGCCTTCGCTTCGAAATGTCCCTTTGAGGATGCCGGTGTCGAAGCTGAAGCTCCCATCCGCGTTCGGTTGGAAGAGAAGTGAAGCGCCGGGACTGGCCTGATGGCCAAGTGCCCCAACGGACGCGAGAAAGAGGGTTCGCCGCGAGATACCCCAATTCCCTGCGTCCAGAAGAAATGGCCTACAACACGCCATATCGTTCAAATGCCTCCGTTGCCAGCATGCCGCGCTCGATGGCCACGCGGACTTCGGACTCCGTGCGCGCCTTGGCCAGAGCTGCGGTGACTACGTCTACTTCCGCCATCTTGGGCACAATGATAATCCCATCGATATCGCCGATGAGCAGGTCGCCGCGCTCGATGGCCACGTCGCCGATTCTGAGCGAGCTGCCGAAATCGACCACGCTGCCGCGTCCCCGCTGGTCACGCCCGTACGTTCCGCGGCAGAATACGGGAAACTTCGCGTCAACGATCTGGTGAGTGTCGCGTACGAAGCCGTCACAGACAGCGCCGACCGCGCCCCGGCTCCGTGCGGCGGTGGTCATCAGTTCCCCAAAGAGCGCGTACTCACCCGATGAGCCTGAACAGACGTAGATTTCGCCGGGTTTCAGGCTGTCAAGTGCCCTGAGCATCAGCCCCCACGGCTGCGATTCGTCTAGGATTTCAGTGATGTCCTGTTCTGTGACCGTAAGGGCCCTGCCGGCCAAAACCGCGCGGAGGCTGCGGTCTAGGGGTTGGAGCGCAGGAGGCAGGTATTGGTCCCTTAACCCCATCGAATCGCAGATGTCTCCAATCACGGCGCTGTAGAGATGCGTCCGGACCAGCGCCAGCATCTCCTGGTCAGAGTTCCACTCGGGCATTCAACTCCTCTTTCTCGGGTCTCATTCCCGCACTGTCCGCAGCACTATGGCGCATCCGGTTCGCATCAATGCGCGCGGCATCCCGATCAGGCGGATCGCCTATCATGACTCAACCCTAACGCACTCCCGCTGGCCTCTCATCGCGCCGCACGTCCGGAAAGCTCTCCGGAAGTTCCCGATTTGCGACCTCTTTTGACCGGTTGCCGAGCCCCGCTGCACGGCGATGAGGGTGGCTTGAGTGCGGCCGGCGGCGCCGGGTTTGCTTAGGATATGTGCCGTGAGGAAATCCACAGTGATTTCTACACCAGGAGCCGGAGTCCAAGTGCAAGATGCCGGAAAGCATGCTGGATCGAACCACGAGATGTCCATTGCGCAGGCTTCCGCAGGAGTACTCGCGCATGCTCGTATGCGCCCTCGGGTGGGTCCGGAAACGCCTCAGGAACGGCGAATCGAGATCGTTCTCAAAGCACTTGATCCGCACTCCGCTGGAGTCAGGCGGTTCCGGCCGCCCCCAGTCGCCCTCAGTCGCAGTGCCGCCACTCACGGAGTTCTGCAACGAAAGCTGCGAAGCCGTGACTAAACATCCGGCGAGAAGGCGAGTCACTACTGGGTGCCGCCTCAGGTGTATAGGATCTCGCTGCGGCAGCACAGTTCTGGGGCGCGCCTCCTATTCGTAGCGAAGCTGCACGGTGGCGATGGCGCTCTCGGCGGCGGTGGCGCGGAGCCAGTAGGCGTTGAAGCCTTCGGGGAAGCTATGCTCAACGGCCCGCCCGGCGGGGACCGTGAAGGTCTGGTAGGTCTGCCAGAGGCCGGTGCCGGTGAGGTCCACATCAATGCGGATGGAGATGGGCTGCGGTTGATTGTGGCTGAGGGTCAGATGCTTGCGGTCGTAGCCGGTCATCAGGTACGAGTCCGAGGGCGTGCCGGCGGTGACCGGCGTGTCCTTCCAGGGGCCGCCCGTGCCGCGGGGTTTGCCAAGTTGCCAGAGGTCGTCGGCGACACCGAGCCAGAGCGCGGCTTTGCCATCGGGCGAGCGGACGATGCGCTCCGAAGCGGGACCGCTGAGGGAGACGCCGCTGAGGACGAGCAACCCGCGCCACGAGCCGAAGTCGTGGATGGCGAGATTATGCGTGGCGATGGGACGGACCAGGGCCACGCCGCCGGCGTTGATGGCGGGCAGTTCGTAGAGGGTGCCGTGGGCGTTGAACAGGTCGCGCTCGGTGACGATTTCGCGCGCGACGCGCACGCCATCGGCGGCGCCGGGGTGGTCGAAGGCGGCATCGCCTTTGGGCAGGCGCCAGCGGCGGCCCTGGTCGTCGGTGTAGATGACGGATGCGGCGTCGGTGGCGAGCACCGCTTTGGGCGGGGCGAGATTGTCGCGCATCCACTTGTCAAGTGAAGGGTCCGGAAGCGAGGCGAGCGAGAGGTCCGCGTTGAGGCGATAGAGCCCCTCGCTGGAACGGTAGATCAAGTCCGGGCCCTGCGCCCAAAGCCAGCCGCGCGAGACCTGCCCGGCGCCCGGACGCGCCAGGCCCGCGAACAGAGATGACGGCGCGGCGGGCCGGTTATCGGGATCCGAGTACTGCAAGTAGGCGGTCACCTGCCGCGCCTCGCGCTTGGGCTTGAGCCGCAGCCAGACGCCCTGGTCCGCGGCGCGAAATGCGGTGTGCGTGTAGCCGCCCGCGGGCACGGTGATGTCTCGAAGCTTGGACCACCGGCCGTTGCCGCGCCGGTCCACTTCGAGGGTGAAAGTGACCGGTTCGGCGCTCTGGTGCGAGAGGTGCAGCACGCGGCGGGCGTAGCCGGAGAACAGGTACGGCTCCGATGCCTCAGCCGCCTGCACGTCGTCGCGCACCCACACGCCGCCGCGGCCGATGGGTGTGCCGAAACGATCGAGTTGCGCGGGTTCAACGAACCAGAGGTTGGATTGGGACAGGCCGGGCGCGGCGATCTTGCCCTTGGCTTTGCGGGTGTTGAGGAATTCGGATTTGGCGGTGTCGTCGGCGCCGAAGACGATGCGGTCCTGCCAGCGGGCGAAGTCGCCGATGATGCGGAGATAGGTGGAGCGGGGCGCAATGCCCGCGGAATCGGCGGCGGTGAAGGTGCGCGGGAAGCGCCAGAAGGTGCCGTGCATGGTCATGAGCAGATCGCGCTCGCCGATGTCGCGGATGCGCGGCCATTCGGTGTTCCAGCCGTGCGCGCCGTCGTAGGTGTGAGCGGCTTTCGGCAGGCGGTAGGCGTGCCATTGGCCCTTATCGAGCAGCATGAGGATGAGCGAGCGGTGATCCCAGCCGATCGACCAGATGGGATCGGTGGCGGGGTTGGGATTGCCTTCGATGCCGCCGGGGCCGGTGACTTCAGTGAACTGGTTGCGGCGGACGACGCGCCAGTCCTTTCCATCCCATTCGGCAAGGCAGCCCGAGGGGGTGTCGGGCGGCAGATTGCCACCGCCGATCTCGCCGTTGTTGGCGTAGACGAGGCGGCCTTGTCCGGAGTAGAGGCCCTTGCCGTGATAGCCGGGCAGGAGCGGGCCGGAGACGTCCTTGGCCTCTTTGCGGCGCACCGCCACGTTGGCGTCTTCGTAGAGTTGTTTCACTTCGAGGGAGTGGACATCGATGTCGTAAAAGCCTTCCTCCATGGTGGCGAGGTAGATGCGGTTGGCCGGGCCGGTCAGGTGGCGGGCATTGCCGGTGGGGCGGCCGGGCGCTTGCTCATAAGGGATCACGCGCACGCGGCCCTGAGCATCGATCACATAGGGGCCGATGAAGAGCTGTTGCGATTCGCGGTGAATCATGCGGTTGGCGGGCGTGCCGCCGATGCTTTCGGGGCGGGTCACCTGCTTCAGTGCGGAGTCGATCTCATAGAGTTTGTCCGAGGAGCCGAAGGGGCCGTGCGGCGAGTAAGTCACCACCCAGAGCTTGCCGGCCCAGGGAACCACACCCCCGGTGCCGCATTCGTTGCCCTCGTTGAACATTGCGAGATGCGGATAGACGCCGCCAATTTCGCGGGGCTGGGCGGAGAGGGTGAGCGCGGCGGCGAGGAGAAGGATGGAATTACGCATAGCAGCGGATCTCGAACAGGCGCGCCAGGTCGCTGCCGTTTGTTGCGGTGACGTGGACGCGCAAATGATCGGTCGTGAGGGGTTCAAACTTGTGGCGGTTGAGGCGCTGGTGGTTGCCCTTTACGGTGGCGAGTTCACGCGCGCCGGCCAGCAGGCGGTAATCGCGCACCGTTTCGGGCTGCGGCGCGCGGACCATGCCCTTGTTGTGGCCGTCGGCGGAGGTCAGCGTGAGTTCGCGCTGAAAGCCGGTGTCGAAGGTCAACTGGACTTCACGGAATGTTACCGGCTTGGGCCAGCGCAACTCGATCCAGGCGCCGTCTTCGCCCATGCGCGCCTGCCACTGATGGACTTCCTTGCCGGGGATGTCGCGGACCCAGCCGTTGAGCACGTTCTTGGCCGGGGCATGGGGCAACTCGCCCGAAGCTTCGACCGCCGCCTGTCGCGCGAGGTCGGCGGGGTCCTGGTTGTGAACGCCGCGCAGGGATTGATCGTCGCGGAGCAGGGCTTGCTGGAGTTGGGTGACGCGCGCGGGGTTCTGCGCCAACTGCCGCGGGGTGAGCTTCTGGTCCAGACATTGAGTGATGGCCGTGCCGACCGCCTGGCCCACGCAGGCGCAGGTGGCCATCACGCGCGTGGAGGTGAATGCCGCATGCGTGGTGCTGATGTTGCGTCCGGCCATCCAGAGATTCGGAACGTTTTTCGAGTACAGCGAACGCAGCGGAATGTTGAAGACTTCGGGCGTGCGCAGCACGGTGTTGGGTGGCAGGTCGGCGCGGTCGAAGCCGCCGGGCGGGTGGTCGTCCATGGGCCAGCCGCCCATGGCGACGGCGTCGTCGAAGGTGCCGCGCAGCAGGTCGTGTTCGGTGAGCAGGTGGTCGCCGACGACGCGGCGCGAGCCGCGCTTGCCGGGCATCATGCCGACCCAATCGAGCGCCCAGTTGGCCGAATCCGGGTGATTCCCGCTGTTTTTGATGTAGTCCCACACGCCGGTGAGGATGGAGAGCAATTGGAACCGGATGCGTTCGTTGTCGCGAATGGTGTCGTAGTCGCCGCCCCACGCGATCCACCAGTAGCCATACTCCCAGGCGCGGACGCCGCGGAACTTGAGGTGTTCCTTGGTGACCTTACGCGCCCATTTGGGCGGCGTGTAGGGCATGGGGCGGCCGTAGTCGCGCGAGGTGAACAGGATTGACGAGCCGAGCGTCTCCTGATCGGCCTTTACGGGCGCGAGGGATTCGTTGAATTCGGAGCGGGCTTCGCGGCCCGTCCGAAACTCAGCGCCGGCTTCAAGGGCGAGGCGCGAATCGCCGGTGGCATCGACGAAGTGGGCGGCTTTGATGCGGTACAGGTGCTCGGATTTATCGCAGCGCGCCATGACGCTGGCGATGCGGCCGTTCTGTTTCGCGGCGGAATAGAGAGTGGTTTCGAGCAGCAGGGTGATATTCGGTTCGCTGACGACCTTGTCGTACAGCAGCAGGTCCCAGAGTTCCCAGGAGCGCTGAGGGTTGTTCGCTGCGTCGTCGAGCCGGAGTTCTTCGATGAGGCCGCCTTCGCGCCAACCTGCGCGGCCTTTGTGGGAGTTGGCGCCGACGACGTGCATTTTGACTTCCGACGAGGAGTTGCCGCCAAGCCGCGAACGGTCCTGCAGGAGGATGACGCGCGCGCCGCGGCGCGCGGCGGCCAGAGCCGCGCAGAGACCCGCCAACCCGCCGCCCGCGACGCAGACGTCGGCCTCGAGTTCGACGAGCGTCATGTGGGGCTCGACGCCGAGCCGGCCTCGCCTGGCGCCCGGCGGCGCGATCAACTCAAAGCGCGGCGCGCCTGCAAGGGGTGACGGCTGCTGCGCGCCCTCGGCCGGTCCGGCGAAGACGTAAAGCGAATAGCCCGTGAACGGGATGGTGGAAAACAGGTCGCGGCGCTTCATTTGGCGGTTATATCAAACATATCGTGGCGGAAACGGCGGCCGCTGGAGAGGAACGGCCGCCGCGCGTTGGCGGTCAGCAGACGAGCCGCAGTCCAAACTGCAGACTTCGGGCGTCGCGCGCCGAAGTCAGGGCGCCGAAGCCGGCGTTGATGTTGCAGCCAACCGGCCCGGGGTAGAGACTTGTGCCGGGTGTGCTGTAGTTGGACCGGATGAAGTCCTTGAAGGCTTCGGCGCGTGCGGTTTGCTCCACCACGAGAACAAGCTAACGCCACCGCTGGAAGCAAGCGTCCACTTCCTTGCGCTCTGGCTGGTGGGCTCGCCCTCTATGAGGTGGGCCCGTTCTTGCGGGAAAGCCTGCAACGTGTCCGAGTCAGCGCAAGAGCCCGGCTTGGTAGACGCGGCCGAAAAGGTCCAGCTTCGTGCGAAGATGGCAGCGAGATGGCGAAATTCCTACTTCCCCTGCTGCTCTGTCTCACCGCCGCCGCTGAACTGCGTCCGCCGGCCACACCGTTGGTGGTTCATGATCCTTACTTCAGTATCTGGTCTTTCGCCGACGAACTGACCACTCAGACCCGGCATTGGACGGGCACCGAGCACTCCCTCGCCGGCGTCGCGCGGATCGACGGGAAATCGTTCCGCTTCATGGGGCAATGGCGGCAGGCGCCGGCCGGCGTGATGAAGCAGACGCGCCGCGAACTCACGCCCACTCGGACCACGTATGAGTTCGAGCAGGCGGGGGTGGGTCTCTCAGTCACTTTCTTCACGCCGGCCTTTGCCAACGACCTCGACGTCCTCTCACGTCCCGCTTCGTATGTCGTCCTTCAGGCGCGCTCCGCGGACGGCTCGCCGCACGATGTGGAGCTGTATCTCGACGCCGCTGCTCACATCGCGGTGAACACGCCGGACCAGAGAGTGGTGCTTTCTCGCGCCGTCGCTGGTCCGCTCGATGTACTGCGGGCAGGCACGGCGGAGCAGGCGGTCCTGGCGAAGTCCGGCGACAACCTGAGGATCGACTGGGGCCACCTCTATCTCGCCGTGCCGAGGCAGGAGGGCGTCTCGGCGCGCCTTGCGGGCCAGGCGTTGCGCAACCAGTGGGCGGCGAACGGCGAATGGCCCGAGAGCGACGACCTCGAGACGGGCGGCCGCAACCCGGGCGTTCTCTCCGTGCGTTTCTCGCTGGGCCAGGTCGGCACCTCGCCCGTCAGCCGCCGGGCGATCCTCGCCTATGACGACATCTACTCCATCCAGTATCTACAGCGAAACCTCCGCCCCTGGTGGCGCAGGACGGGGATGACGGCTCTCGGGATGCTGCGGGCCGCCGACAGCGAGTTCGGCGCCTTGCTGGACCGGGCCACGAAGTTCGATGCCGAGCTAATCGCCAACCTGCGGCAGGCGGGCGGCGAGCAGTATGCCGAGATCTCTGTCCTCGCCTACCGCCAGACGCTCGCCGCGCATAAGCTGGCCGCCGACATCGACGGCACGCCGCTCTACTTCTCGAAGGAGAACTTCTCGAATGGCTGCATCGCCACGGTGGACGTGACCTATCCGTCCGCGCCCTTCATGCTGGCCCTCAGCCCGCGCCTGATGGCGGCCATGCTGGATCCGATCTACCAGTATTCGTCGCTGCCCCGGTGGAGATTCGCGTTCGCGCCCCATGACCTCGGGACATATCCGCTTGCCAACGGACAGGTGTACGGCGGCGGCGAGCAGACCGAGGAGAACCAGATGCCGGTTGAGGAGAGCGGCAACATGTTGATCCTCGCCGCGGCGCTCGCCGAATTCAGCAGTGACACTGCGCAGGCGGTGCGGTACTGGCCGGTGCTCTCCAAATGGGCGGCGTACCTGAAGGAAAAGGGCATGGACCCCGAGAACCAGCTCTGCACCGACGACTTCGCCGGTCATCTCGCCCGCAACGCAAACCTCTCCATCAAGGCCATCGTCGCCCTGGGCGCATACTCGAAGCTCGCCGCAAAGCTCGGCCACACCGCCGCCGCCGCGGAGTATGGCCTCGCCGCAAGGAGCTTCGCTCAAAAGTGGATGGCCATGGCGGCCGACGGCGACCACACGGTACTCGCATTCGGCCAGCCCGGCACATGGAGCCAGAAATACAACCTCGTCTGGGACAGGCTGCTCGGACTAAACCTGTTTCCGGCCCATCTTTCAGCAAGCGAGGTGGCTCACTACAAGTCGGTTCAGAAGACCTATGGTCTGCCGCTTGACAACCGCTCGGATTACACCAAGCTGGACTGGATCATCTGGTCGGCGACACTCGCCGACAACCAGCGGGACTTCGAGGCGCTGGTCGCACCGGTCCACAGGTTTCTGAACGAGTCGCCGAGCAGGGTTCCGATGACCGATTGGTACTGGACGCACGACGCCAAGCAGCGGGGATTTCAGGCGCGTTCGGTGGTCGGCGGAGTCTTCATCAAGCTGCTCACGGAAGCTGGGGTGACGAAACGGTGGGCGGGGAAGTAAACCGGGAGTGGGAGACAGCCAGGCAAGCGACCGCTCAAAGCGCCTTTTCCTGCCGGCGGTGAGGGTGCCGCAGTTGCATCGTCAGCTTACCCGGCGGCTGATCAAAGCGAGGTTCGGGGACAATGGCGATCCTCGCCCAACTTGAACTGTCAGATCTGGAGGATCGACAATCCGGGGTGGTCGCAGCGGGCAAGAAAACAGCCCGCCCGGCGGGTTGCGGGGCGGGCTGTTTGTATTGGGTCTAAGTGCGAGATGGATTAGTAATCCATCTCGGGGCCGTGGCCGGGGCCGGCCGGACCGGCGGGCTTCTTCTCGGGAATCTCGCAGATCATCGCTTCGGTGGTCAGCATCAGGGCGCTGATGGAGGAAGCGTTTTGCAGTGCGGTGCGAGTGACCTTGGCGGGATCGATGACGCCGGCGGCCACCAGGTCCTGATACTCGCTCGTGGCGGCATTGAAGCCGAAGTTGACTTCAGAGGAGGCGGCAACCTTCTCGACCACGATGGCGCCTTCAAAACCGGCGTTGCCGACGATCTGCCGCAGCGGTTCCTGGCAGGCGCGGGACACGATATTGATGCCGATCTGTTCATCGCCTTCGCCCTTCAGGTTCTGGAGGGCCTTCGCGCCACGGACGAGCGTGACGCCGCCGCCGGGCACGATGCCTTCCTCGACCGCCGCGCGCGTGGCGTGCAGGGCATCCTCGACGCGGGCCTTCTTTTCCTTCATCTCGGTCTCGGTGGCCGCGCCGACCTTGATCACGGCGACGCCGCCGGCGAGCTTCGCCAGGCGCTCCTGGAGCTTCTCGCGGTCATAGTCCGAAGTGGTTTCTTCGATCTGGGCGCGGAGCTGCTTGATGCGGCCCTCGATGGTTTTCTGTTCGCCGGCGCCATCCACGATCGTGGTATTGTCCTTGTCGATGGTGACGCGCTTGGCGCGGCCCATGTCCTCCAGACGGACGCCCTCGAGCTTGATGCCGGTCTCTTCCATGATGGCCTTGCCGCCGGTGAGAATGCCGATGTCTTCGAGCATGGCCTTGCGGCGGTCGCCGAAGCCGGGCGCCTTCACCGCGCAGGCGTTCAGGGTGCCGCGCAGCTTGTTCACCACGAGCGTCGCGAGCGCTTCACCGTCGACGTCCTCGGCGATGATCAGAAGCGGCCGGCCGGAACGGGCGATCTGCTCGAGCACGGGCAGCAGATCCTTCATGTTGCTGATCTTCTTCTCGTTGATCAGGATGTAGGGCTCTTCGAGCACCACTTCCATCCGGTCGGGATCGGTAATGAAGTAGGGCGAGAGGTAGCCGCGGTCAAACTGCATGCCGTCGACGGTCTGCAGCTCGGTGGACATGGTCTTGGATTCCTCGACCGTGATCACGCCGTCCTTGCCGACCTTCTGCATCGCTTCGGCGATGGTGTTGCCGATCTCGGCGTCGCCGTTGGCGGAGATGGTGCCGACCTGCGCAATGGCATCGCCGGAGACGGGCTTGGCGAGCTTCGAAATTTCCTCGACAACCACTTCCACGGCCTTCTCGATGCCGCGCTTCAGCGCCATCGGGTTCGCACCGGCTGCCACGGCCTTCGCGCCCTCGCGGAAGATGCACTGGGCGAGGATGGTCGCGGTGGTGGTGCCATCGCCGGCCACGTCGGAGGTCTTCGAGGCCACCTCGCGCACCATCTGCGCGCCCATGTTCTCGAGCGGATCCTTCAGTTCGATCTCCTTGGCGACAGTGACGCCGTCCTTGGTGATGGTGGGGCCGCCGAACTTCTTCTCGAGGACCACGTTGCGGCCCTTCGGGCCGAGCGTGACCTTCACCGCCTCGGCAAGCTGATTGACGCCGCGCAGGATCGCCTGACGCGCGTTCTCGCTATAAACAACCTGTTTTGCTGGCATTGTTCTGTTTCTCCTTGAAAAAGTCTGATCTGGAAACCTGGGCCGCGACCTTTACTTCTCGATAATGCCGAGGACTTCGTCTTCCCGCAGGATCAGAAACTCCTCGCCATCGATCGTGATGTCGCTGCCGGAGTACTTGCCGAACAGGATGCGGTCGCCGACCTTCACGTCAAGGGGAGTGACGTTGCCGTCCTCGAGACGCTTGCCGCGCCCGGCGGCGACGACTTCAGCTTCCTGGGGCTTTTCTTTCGCGGAATCGGGAATGATGATCCCGCTCGCGGTGGTCTCCTGGGACTCGATCCGGCGAACCACCAGCCGGTCATAAAGCGGACGAATCTTCATAGCTACCTCAAATCCTCCAAATGGTTTCGAAATCTCGTGTAATGACGCCTGGACGCCAGGAATGAGAGAATTCCGGTCTGGCGGATGCCAGACACCAGTTCTATTATTAGCACACTCTGCCGAGGAGTGACAAGAAGTTTCTGCAAGCTATTCATATTAAACGAAATAAAATCCAGCATCCCTCTTGACAGGTTCCTGCTCCACAGCGTATCCGCAGTAAAAACGGAAGAAAATCTTATGACTCAACACTCAGATTTGCGGTCCTCGGCGAATGTCAGGCGGTGGTATGCTGAGGCTATGCTCCGGCATGCCCGGTGGCTGTTGCTTGTCGCGATCCTGTTGATAGCCGGTACGGTCAGCGCCGTGTTTGTGGCTCAGCGCGGCGAGCAGCGGCGCGCCCGCCCCCCGCTTTCCGCTCCCCTCGACTCCGGGACCTCGGCGACGGCCGAGGACTGGGAATATGAGATCAAGGACGGCGACCGGCCGAAGGCGCGAATCCGGGCCAGGGAGTTCCGGCAAGTTAAGGAGCCCTCGGCGTTTCTGCTGGCGGGCATGGAGATGCGGATCTACGGCCAGGATCCAGCGACCTTCGATCTGGTGCGCAGCGCTCGCGCGTCGTTCGATACCTCCGATGGCGTGATGTACTCCGAGGGGGAAGTGGAGATCACGATGGGCGTGCGGGCCGACGGCTCGGGGGGCGGGCGGCCCGTGAAGATTCGCGCTTCCGGAGTGAGTTATGATGCGCGCACTTCACGCGTCTGGACAGACCGGCAGGCGGAGTTTGAACTGGAGGGCGCGGAGGGCGAATCGACGGGCGCGTCCTACGATCCGCAGACGCGGGAATTGCGGATGGAGTCTGACGCCGTGGTCATCTGGCATGGGGGGGAGGGTGCTAACCGGCCGCCGATGCGCGTCGAAGCGGGGCAATTGGTGTATGCCGAAGGTTCGGGAGTGGTGCATTTAATGCCCTGGTCGCGGTTGTTGCGCGGCACATTGCGGATGGACGCGGCCGCGTCGACGGTGACCTTGAACGACGGGCGGCTGGAACGTGTGGATGCGGCCGATGCCCGCGGGGTGGACGAAACCCCGGACCGGAGGCTGGACTATGAAGCGCAGCAGTTAACCATGTACTTCTCGCCGGATGGCGAGGTTCGGGAGGTGACGGGCGATGGCGGAGCCCGGCTTCAGTCCAGCGGCAAGAGCGGCAGAACGGTGGTGACGGCGCCCTCGGTGCGAATGGCGTTCACGCCGGGCAAGTCCGGGGGCAGCGAATTGGAGCGGTCGCTGGCCACAGGGGGAGCGCGGGTGGAGAACTTTCCGCTGGCACCTGCGCCGCGCCGCGTGCTGACCAGCGAGGTGATCGAGTTGAAAATGCGCCCCGGGGGGCAGGAGATCAGCGAAGTGGTGACGCACACGCCCGGGCAGGTCGAGTTCGTTCCCGTGAAAGATGGCGAGAAAAATCGCCGGCTCAGCGCGGAGCGTCTCACGATGACGTATTCCGGAGGGAATATCTTGAAGTCTTTCCGGGCCGTGGAGAATGTCGCTACCCGCACAGAAACGCCACGGCCGAAACTGCCGCCAAGCGTGGCGGTGACGCGCAGCAAAGATCTGCAGGCGGACTTCGACCCGAAGACCGGGCAGCTGTTGACCATGGAGCAGTGGAACGAATTCAGCTACGAGGAGGAAGGCCGGCAGGCTCGCGCGGAGCGGGCCAGGCTCGATCAGGCTGCCGACCGGATCACCTTGAGCAACAACGCGCGGGTCTGGGATGACACCGGCTCGACCGAGGCCCCGGAGATCGTGATCGAACAAAAGACCGGCGAGATGACGGCGACGGGCGGAGTGACCTCCACGCGCCTGCCCGACAAGAAGGCCAAGCCCGGCGGGATGGTGCGCGGCGACCAGACGCTGCGCGCGCGGGCGCAAAAGATGCGCGTGACGAACCAGAACCGCGAAATCGAATACGAAGGCGAAGCGCTGCTATGGCAGGGCGAGAACCGGCTGCGCGCTCCGTTGATCCGCATCGACCGCCAGCAAAACACGCTCGTCGCGGAGGGCGGCGTGGTGAGTTCGCTGCCTGTGGATGGGCGCGGGATGGCGACGATCCGCGGCCGCACGCTGCTTTATAGCGACAGCGAGAAACTGGCCACCTATCGCGGCGCGGCGAGCCTGTCGCGCACCGGGCTTGACGTGAAAGGCGAAACGCTCCGGCTGTGGTTCGTCGAAGAGACAACCAAGGATGGCGGCACGCAAACGCAACTTGACCGGCTATTCGCCGACCAGGATGCGGTGGTGGTGGAGCGCACGCCCGAACGGACACGAACCGGCCGCGGAGAGCACCTGGAATATCATGCGCGCGAAGAGCGCATGGTGCTGACCGGGGGCAACCCTCTGGTACAGGACTCGCAGCGTGGCATCAGCCGCGGCGCGGTGATCACCTGGTACAGCCGCGAAGACCGGCTGATCGTGGACAACACCGGCTCGGGGCCGGCGGTGAGCGTGGTGCAGCGGGGGAAACAGAATTGAGCGCGCTCAATCAGTGGCGGAACTGCCGGATTCGCAGAATGTAGCGAAATCATATCCCTTTGCGCGGAGGCCTTCGATCACGAGGCGGGCGGCTTCGATGGCGTAGCGCCGGTCGGCCCGGGGATTCTCGTGATGCCCGTCGTGGATCACGATGATCTGCCCCGGCGAGGCATGACGAATGATCTGCCGGGATACGTTCTCGCCCGTCCGCTTCTTGAACCAGTACCAGTCCCAGCTCATCCAACTCCAGCCCACCAGCTTGTAGCCCGCACGCTTCACTCCGCGCAACATACTGACGCTGCGCCAGCCTCCGTGCGGCCGGAAGACCGCGCAGGGTCTGCGTCCGGCCAGTTGCTCGATGCGCGCCGCGGAGACTGCCAGGGCGCGTTCCAGCGCGCCCGGAGTGCGCATCATCAACCAGCGGTTCCGGGAATGCTGTCCCACAGTGTGGCCCTCATCAAACATGCGGCGGACGATGGGAGCGGTTTCCGGCGTGATGTGCTCCTCGATCAGAAAGAACGTGGCGCGCACGTTTTTCACCCGCAGCAGGTCGAGCATCGCAGGTGTCGCGGTAGGGTTCGGGCCGTCGTCGAATGTGAGATACGCCACGCGGCGGCCATCGGCGGCCGGCGCACGCCAAACGCTCAGCTTGCCGGCGAACGCATCGAACACAAACGGCGCTGGCGCCGTGTGCGACATCACGGTCACAAAGAGCGCGACAGCGGCAATCGCAATCACCATGGTTAGTTAGCTCCAGTGTGGAACGTACGCGGTTAGCGCCGCAATCACGCCCAAGAGGACTGGTCGCTATCGAAGCACTCCTTTGCCAGCCTTCGAACTCTGCGGCATACTGAGCGATGGGGACCTGGTGAGGCCTGAACGGAGTGGACCGAACGCGTCTTGCGCCGCCTGACCGGAACTCCGCGCCGCCGCGAGGCGAACGCACTACGCCGATTGGATTGTGAATGGTATGGACGTTCGAGTTTGCGTTTCAGCGGGACTTCTCTACATCGCAGTTGCGGGACTGCTGCAAGCCGGCGATCCAAGAATACAGGGCAAAGAACTGACTGAGATTCTTCAGCAGGCAACCCAGGAGAACAAGCGCAAGGAAATCCACGCGCTGCTCGAAAAGGCGCGGGATCTGGCAAAAGACGGGGCCGATGCCAACGTAACGGGAGAACAGGGCCGCACACCGCTGCATTGGATCGTCATCGGCACGGCTCAGTTCAGTGACCGGAAGGTGCATCGCGCCTACCGGGAACTCGCGGAACTCCTGATCGACAACAGGGCCGATGTCAACGCCGAAGACGACTACGGTAACACGCCGCTCGACTGGGAAGAGGCCAACCCCGTGGAGTCCCTGCGCTACGTGCTGGAACAGGCCGGAGCAGAGCACGGTTCCAGCCATAACGACACCCAGCGGATGCTGGCCTTCCTCGAAGACCTGCGCAGCCTCGCCGGAAAGAAGGATTTGGCAGGCATTTCGCAGGCCCTGAACGCGGGTGTCCCGGCGGGGTCCGAGGTTTGGGTACGTTTGACCACGCCCATCCACACGAAGCAGGCGCGCAGCGGCGATAAGGTAACTGCAGTGGTAATCGCACCGTCCCGTCACAACGGGCGCGTGGTTCTCGAACCGGGGACGAAGGTGCATGGAACGTTACTCCTCGCGCGATCCGCGCGCAACCGGTTCACACGCGCCGAAGCGGCCATCGACTTCACGAACTTCCTGCACTCCGGCGGCGAACTGACGCGGATCCCGACCCGGGTGATGGAAGTGGACAACGCCCGCGAAACAGTGAATCATGGACGCATCCTGGGTATTCCGTTTCCCAACGAGGCGGTCGGCCGTTGGACGATGGGCCTCCGCGGGTTGGGCTTCGTCATGCCAGGCGTGTCGGAGGGGCTGCGCTGGTCCACCGAAGCTTACAACCGCACGCTGGGCCGCGAGATCGACTACGCCGAGGGAACGGAACTGCTGCTGCGGGTGTCCGTGCCCGAGAACCTAAAGACCAAGGAACCCCAAAAGGATTGGCCGGAAGTGAAGCCCGGCCAGGAACTCATGGACCTGGTCCGCTCCCAGCCGCATCGGGTGAAGACGCCGTCGGGCGAGGACTCCGACATCACCAACCTGATGTTCATCGGGCACGCCGAGGACCTCGAAGCGGGTTTACGTGAATCTGGCTGGCTCGAGGCGAAATCACTCGGCGTGAAGTCGGGCGCGCTCACCGTGGTTGCCGCGCTCCGGAAAAACGGTTACGAGGAGGCGCCATTTGCGCGTCTGCTCCTGGAAGGCAAGGAGCCGGAGTACGAGTACCAGAAGGACCTGAATACCGTCGCCAAGCGCCACCATCTGCGCATTTACAGGCGGCCTGAGACGTACCGGGGCCAGCCGGTCTGGATCGCCTCGGCGACGCACGACATCGGCATCGGCGCGGGAAGGTTTGGCACACAGTGGTACCACCTGATCGATCCCGAAATCGATAAGGAGAGACAGAAGATCGCCGACGATCTGCTGTTCAGCGGTGTGGCTACGGGCTACTCGCTGGTGGACCGCCCCGCCGCGCCGCGCAAGGCGGGCAACGCCACCGGCGACGAACTGCGGACCGACGGCCACATGATGGTGCTGCATCTGACGGCGGAGCGGCCGCGGGTGCGCGTGGCGCAACGCTAATCGCGCTTGAATGATCTGTAAGAGGATGAGGCGTAGTCCCTGTGCCGCTTCCGGAAGCTTCAAGTGCGACAAATGCACACCCGGAGCATGGGCCAATTCAGTATTCGCGCTTACGCAAAATGGCGATCAAGCCGGCACTGTCACCTCACTTGACGGCCGCTGAGAACGGCCGGTTGCACCGGCACAATCCGGTAGCTGAACCGCCACGCCTCGCCGCCGGGAATCCGGTATTTCTCCAGCGGCAGCGCGTTCACACTCCACGAATCCACCCCGCCCACGCCCATCTGCTGGCGATCCACATTCAGGAAGACCTGCGGCCGCCGCGGCAGCATGAAACTGTAAGCGGCGCTTTCCATGTCCTCCTTCGACACGTGCCTCGCGGCCACGCTCAGCGGCGCTTCGCCCGTGATCCGCAAGCCCTGCCCTGCGGCGTTCGTCAGTTCGATCCAGCGGACCTCCGTTTTATTGCCGTTCTCTTGAGGCCGCGAATAATCCACCCACTCTTGCGCGACAGTGGATTCATACACGCCCAGCGGCTCGAACTGGCGGTCCCAATGGGTCTCCACGGGACCTCGCCCGAACCAGCGCAAACGATCGAAACCCGGCGCGACCACCAGTTCGGTCCCCGCGCGAGGCATGAACGGCAGCAGACCCGTGCCCGGCTCGTAGGACGTTTCCACTGCGATCTCGCCGGAAGCGTGGATCGTGTACGTGAACGTGACGCTGCCGCCATTGGGCAACGGACCGGCGGCCACCACGCGCACCGTGGCCGGACTCACACGCTGCGCCTCGAACCGCATCGCCTTCCACGCCGGGCCCGCCTCGCGCCACGTCAGCCAGTTCAACTCGGGCTGCTTGGCGGCCGCGCCGGCCATGGCTTTCCAGCCCCCGATATCGTTATCGGTCATCGCGCGCCAGAAATCGGGCCGCGGACCGCGCTCCAGCATCGGCTGGCCGCCCCAGGCATAGCTGACCAGGGTGCCCTGCACCTGGTCGAAACTCGCCGCGAAGTGCTCGCTCGAGAGCCAAAGCCGCGCGCCCTCACGCTGCATCGCGAGTTCGCCGGAAGGCATGGCCGGCGGCGGCGCGGGCGCGCGCCACGGCATCGCGAACTGGTCCCACGCGAGTTCGTGGCCGCGCCGCGCCCATCGCTCGTCGCGCCGCAGCAGGAACCGAAGCGTCAGATGGTATTCGACACCCGCCGCGGGCGCCAGTTTCGGCAGCGGCACGGTGAACGCGCGCTCCTCCCCAGGAGCAAGCGTCAATTCGGGCAGCGCGCCCGAAGCGATGCCCACACCATCGGCCAGCAATTCCCAACGGCCCTCGGCCATGTCCGAAGCCCGCGTGAAATCATGCCAGTTCTTGATGAAGATCTGGCCCTTTGCGAGATCTCCGGGCCGGACATGCAGATACCGGTAGACATACTTCAGCGCGTGCAGGCCCGGATGCGGCTCGCGCCCCGCCGAAACCAGCCCGTTCATGCAGAAATTGCCGTCGTTATGCAGACCGGCGGCATCTTCCCACCAGCCGCCGTAGGCGAAGAAATCCGCACGCCCGGAAAGCTCGCGCCACGCCCCGGGCACAGGCTGCCGCAAGCCCTGGTCCACCCAGTCCCAGACGAAAGCGCCCTGCGCGTTATTGTCCGCGTAAAACAAATCCCAGTACTCCTGTAAACCGCCGTTCGAGTTGCCCATCGCGTGGGTGTATTCGCAGACGATCAGGGGCATCGAGCGGCGCTCGGCCGCCAGCTTCGCGCTTCGTTCCGCGGTCGGGTACATGAAGGAGTTGATGTCCGCGTTCAACCCGTCGTTCGCGGTGCTTCCCTCGTTGTGGAAAGGCCGCGAGGGATCGCGCTGCTTCGCCCATTCGTAGGCCGCGCGGGCGTTTTCGCCTTCGCCGGATTCGTTGCCGAACGACCAGCTGATGATCGACGGGTGGTTCTTGTCGCGCTCCACCATCCGCCGGACGCGGTCCAGCAGCACTTCCTTCCACGCCGGATCGTTGATCAGCCGGTTCCGCCGGTCGTTGCCGTAGTGGTGGATCTCGATGTTCGCTTCATCCATCACATAGAGGCCGTATTCGTCGCACAGCTCATAGAATCGCGGCGCATTCGGATAATGCGACGTCCGCACCGCGTTCACGTTGAACTGCTTCATCAGCTCGAGGTCGCTCCGCATCAGGGCCTCAGTGGGCACCTTGCCGAGGTCCGGGTCGTGCTCGTGACGGTTCACGCCCTTAATCAGAATGGCGCGGCCATTTACGAGCAGCTTGCCTTGCTTGATCTCGACCTGCCGGAAACCCACGCGCAGGGGAATCACGGCCAGATCCCGCCCGCTTCCGTCCCGGTGGGTCAGCAGCAACTGGTACAACGCAGGCGATTCGGCCGACCACAGCCTGGCATTGGGCACGCGCGCCGTGAATTCCACCGTGGCGGCCGCCGGGCGCACCTGTGGCGGGATCACGCCTCGGCCCTCGGCATCCAGCAACTCCAGCACCAGTGAATCCGCCGGGTTCGCCATCGCCGCCCGCACCGTGAGCGTGGCGTCGCGATAGTTCGCATCCAGTACGGTCATCACTTCGATGTCGCGCACGCGCGAATCGGGCGCCGCCCACAGGTACACGTCGCGGAAGATGCCGCTCATCCGCCACATGTCCTGGTCCTCGACGAACGAGCCGTCGCTGTATTGGTACACCTCGACGGCCAGCAGATTCTCCCCGGGCTTCAAGTGCTTCGTGATATTGAACTCGGCCGAAGTGCGCGAATCCTCGCTGTAACCCACTTTCTGCCCGTTCACCCACACGTAAAACGCCGAATCCACCCCCTCGAAATGCAGAAAAACCGCTTTGCCCTGCCACCCGGTGGGCAGAGTAAACGTGCGCCGGTACGAACCCACTTCATTCTTGTCGCGCGGCACCACCGGCGCCTCGCGCGGGTTCTGCGGAAATGGGTAGAGGATGTTGGTGTACACGGGACGCCCGTACCCATGCATCTGCCAGTTCGAAGGAACGGGCAGCGTGGGCCAGCCCGCGTCTACGAACTCCGGCTTGAAAAAATCCGCGGGCCGCGCGGCCGGCGCCGGGGACCATTGGAAACGCCATGTTCCGTTCAGCGAATGGAACCACTCCGACCGCGCCCGGTCGTTCGTCAACGCCGTCTCCCGCCTCGGATGCGGTTGAAATGTCGCCCGCGGCGTCTCCGCGCCCTGCTGGATCACGGCCGGATCGGCCCACTCCTGCGCTTGCAGCGCCATCGTCAGCATCAGGAATCCGGGCAAGAAATTGCGCATGGCTCACTCCCGTTGGCCAACCTATCACAGGCAGTGATATCGTGCGATGCATGTGGACTCGACGCGCCTGGTTGAGCGCGCTGCCCGCCGGCCTATGGGCCTGGCAGCGCCCTGAAGTCTCCAAGTTCGAATGGGCCGCGAAGCTCACCGGCGCCGCCCAAGGCCCCGGCGCGCCGCTCGCGCTGTGGTACCGCCAGCCCGCCCGCAGCTGGAACGAAGCCCTCCCCGTGGGCAACGGACGGCTCGGCGCGATGGTCTTCGGCGGCGTGGAAAGCGAACGCCTGCAACTCAACGAGGATTCGCTTTGGGAAGGCTTCCCCCGCGACACCGTGAACCCGCAGGCGCTCGACGCCCTGCCGCGCGTCCGCGAACTGCTCTTCGCCGGCAAGGAACTCGAAGCCACCGAACTCGCCGCCAAGACCATGATGGGCCGCCCCGAGCGCATCAAGTCCTACCAGCCCGCCGGCGACCTCTGGATCGAGATGCCCGGCATCGCCGAAGCTTCGGACTACCGCCGCTCGCTCGATCTCGACACCGCCATCGCCACCACCGAGTTCACCTCCGGCGGCGTCCGCTACACGCGCGAGGTCCTGGCTTCGGAACCCGCGCAAGTGATCCTGATCCGGCTGGCGGCCTCGCGCGCCGGCGCGCTCAACTTCCGCGTTCTCCTCTCCCGCTTGCAGGATGCCGCCTGCCGCACCGAGGGCGGCGGCCTCACCCTCAGCGGACAGATCAAGACCGAAGGCGGCGAGGGTTTGCGCTTCACCGTCCGCGCCGAGGTTTCCGCGCCCGGCGGCGTGGTGCAGCCCACGGGCGAAGCCATCGACGTGCGCAACGCCACCGAGGCCGTGATCCGCGTCGCCATCGCCACCAGCTATCGCGAAAAGAGTCCCGAGGCGGCAGTCCGCCGCCACATCAACGGCTCGGGCGGCGCCTGGAGTGACCGCCGCGCGCAGCACATCGCCGATCACCAGGCGCTGTTCCGCCGCCTGACCATCGATCTGCCCGCCGCGCCCGAAGCCACCACCCTCCCCACCGATGCGCGACTCGAACGCATCGTCAAGGACAAAGCCATCGACCCCGGCCTCGAAGCCCTGCACTTCCAGTTCGGCCGTTACCTGCTCATCGCCTCCTCGCGGCCCGGCGCGCTGCCCGCCAATCTCCAGGGCGTCTGGAACGAACACCTGAACGCCCCCTGGAACAGCGACTATCACACCAATATCAACATCCAGATGAACTACTGGCTCGCCGGCCCCGCCAACCTCAAGGAGTGCGAACTGCCGCTGTTCGACTGGATGGACTCCATCGTCAAAAGCGGCGAACGCACCGCGCAGGTCCATTACGGCGCGCGCGGCTGGGTGGTGCACCATCTCAGCAACATCTTCGGTTTCACCACGCCCGCCGACGGCATCTGGGGCGTATGGCCGATGGGCGCCGCCTGGCTGGCCCGCCATCCCTGGGAGCATTACCTCTACACGCGCGACCGCGAATTTCTTGCCAAGCGTGGCTATCCGCTCATGAAAGGCGCGGCCCGCTTCATCCTCGATTTCCTCGTCGAGGCCCCCGCGGGCACGCCCGTCGCGGGCCGCCTGGTGCCCTCGCCGTCCCACTCGCCCGAAAACCGCTTCCGCAAGGCCGACGGCACCGTGGCCATGTTCACCTACGCCGCCACCATGGATGTCGAGCTCTGCTGGGACGTGCTCCGCAACACCGCCGCCGCCGCGCGCGAACTCAACATCGACCCCGAATTCCGAGCCGAATGCGAACGCGCCCTCACCCGCCTGCCCGAACTCAAAGTCAGCCCCCGCGGCGGCAAGCTGCAGGAGTGGGTGGAGGACTACGACGAGCCCGAACCGCGGCACCGCCACGTCTCCCACCTCTACGCCCTCCATCCCGGCGACCAGATCTCCCTCACCACGACGCCCGCTCTCGCCGAAGCCTGCCGCAAAACGCTCGAAGCGCGCGGCGACACCTCCACCGGCTGGTCCACCGCCTGGAAGATGAACTTCTGGGCGCGCCTTCGCGACGGCGCTCGCGCCCATAGCCTCTTCCAGATGCTCCTCCAGCGCTGCACCCTGCCCAACCTGTTCGACTCCCACCCGCCCTTCCAGATCGACGGCAACTTCGGCGCGGTGGCGGGCGTCTGCGAAATGCTCCTCCAGAGCCACGCCGGCGAAATCCACCTATTGCCCGCGCTGCCGCCCGCCTGGCCCCGCGGCCGCGTCGCGGGGATGCGCGCGCGCGGCGGTTTCGAACTCGATTTCTCCTGGGACCAGGGCCGCCTGACCCACGCATCGCTGCTGTCCACCGTAGGCGGACCCGCGCGCCTGCGCCTCCCGGGCCGCGAATCGCTCGCCGAAATCGCTACCGAACCCGGCCGCCGGTATGACATCCTGAAGGGATGACGAGGGCTTTCCTTCTGCTGGCGCCGCTGTTGCTCTTCGCCGCCGAACCCGCCTGGGAACCTCTGTTCGACGGCCGCACCAACAAGGGCTGGAAGGTTTATCGCAGTCAGGGCTTCCCCGAGCACGGCTGGGAGATCGACGAAACGGAAGCCGCCCTGCGCGCCGTCCCCGGCAACATGATGGCCTGCCTCGCCACCGAAGAAGTCTACGACAACTTCGATCTCGAATTCGAATGGAAGATCTCACCGGGCGGCAACGCGGGCGTGTTCTACTCGAACCGCAAATGGAATGAGCGCGGCAACTACCGCGTCCACTCCTCCCGCGGCCAGGAATACCAGATCCTCGACGACGAACTCAGCGCCGAAGGCGCCGTCGCCCACAAATCCGCCGCCTCTCTCTACGGCAAAGTCGCCCCCATCCCCGACAAGCCCCTTCGCCCCGCCGGCGAATGGAACACCGGCCGCATCGTCGTCCAGGGTCTCTATGCCGAACACTGGCTGAACGGTGTCCGCGTCCTGACCTACCAGATGGCGCCCGCGGACAAAGTCGCCTCGCCCATCGTCCTCCAGCACCATCACGACGAGGCCTGGTTCCGCAACCTCCGCATCCGCCGCCTGCCGTGATCCTGCTATTCCTGCTCGCCGGCATCCCGCTCTTCGATGGCGCATCCACCGCCGGCTGGCAGGAATACCTCGGTTCGCACTTCCCTGAAAAACACTGGGAGATCCGCGACGGCTCACTCTGCGCCAAACCCGGCTCCTACCTGCAGCCCGACCTCGCCACCACCCGCGAATTCCGGGATTTCGACCTCACCTTCGAATGGCGCATCGCCGAAGCCGGCAATTCCGGCGTCTTCTATCGCGTCCAACCCGCGGGCGGCGGCCCCAAAGGCTGGTTCCTCCGCCGCTGGGGTAAAACCGGACTCGGCCTCGCCCTCGAATATCAAATCCTCGACGACCCCCACCACCCCGACGGCCGCAACCCCCAAACCTCCGCCGCCGCGCTCTACAACCGCATGGCCCCCCGCAAAGACAAGCCCCTCAAAAAAGCCGGCGAATGGAACACCGCCCGCATCCGCATCCACGGCCTCAGAACTGAGCACTGGCTCAACGGCGAAAAGGTCCTCGAAGCGGACCTCCCGCCCGAATTCCGCCTCGCCTCCCCCATCCTCCTCCAGCACCACGGCGCAAGGGCCTGCTACCGCAATCTACTGCTCACCCCGCTTGATCCTTAAATCGTCATCGCCCCATACCCGCCGTCCACACGGATAATCGCTCCGGTCACAAAACTCGCCGCCTTGTCCGACGCCAGAAATACCGCCGCCCCCACCAGTTCCGAAGCGTCCCCGAAGCGGTTCATCGGCGTGTGGCCCATGATCTTCGCCACCCGGTCCTCCGTCAGTACCTTCCGGTTCTGCTCCGCCGGGAAAAAGCCTGGCAGGATCGCATTCACCCGCACCCCCTGCGTCGCCCACTCCCTCGCCAGAAACTGCGTAATCTGGTTCACCCCGCCCTTCGCCACCGAGTACGTGAACACCTTCGACAGCGGCGGTCCCGAGGATGCCGACGAGATGTTGATCACCGACCCGCCGTTGCCCGACTCCACCATCTGCTTCCCAAACACCTGACACGCCAGAAACACGCTCTTCAGGTCCACATCCAGAATCCGGTGCCACTCCTCTTCCGAGATCTCAAAGAACGGCGTCGCCGAATTGATCCCCGCCGCGTTCACCAGAATGTCCACCTTCCCGAACTCGGCCAGCATCGCCGCCAGCGCCGCTTCGAGGTCCCCCCGCTTCGCCGCGTCCACTTTCACCGCCAGCGACTTCCGCCCCAGCGCCGCAATCGCGTCGGCCCCCGCCTGCGCGGCCTCGAAATTGAAATCGAGAATCGCGACATCGGCCCCGGCTTTCGCCAACCCGCGCGCCATCTCGCCGGCCAGCACCCCGCCGCCGCCAATCACCGCTGCCACCTTGCCGTCGAGAGAGAAAAGATCGTTCATGGGAAACCTCGCTTCTGTTATATCACCAAAAAAGGTCTGATTATCATTGAGTCTGCCTTGCCCGCGGCAGGACACAGCCGGGGGCAGGCGCACCCGGGATGTGGAGTATGATCGGCCCCCGGATGCAAACCGGTTAACCGGAAGTACTAGGCCACCATGGCATTGCGGTTCAGCAATCCGGCCGCAAAACTGGTTACAGGAGAAGTGTCCCGGAGGGCCACGTCTCTCCCAAGCCATGCCGCGCCCCGACCAAGACTACTGGAAGCCCTCCGAGGTGGCGCGGCTGCTCGCGCTGGTCGAATCCGAACGGCGCTATTACCAGGAGCTTTTCGCGGCGCTCCCCGTACCCGCCGCTGTGTTCGACCGGAATCTCGCCCTGGCCGCGGCCAATCGCGAATTCCGTGCGCGGTTTGACCTGCAAACGCGCGATTTGGGCGGCATCCATCTGTTCGATCTCCTTCCTTCGCACGATCTGGAGGAGGCCGTCGCACGCGTGGCCGAAGGACCGGATACGCGCGCAGAGGCGTCGGTCGAGATCGGCCTGCGTGAACCGCGCACCAGCCGCGTCGCGCTGCGCCGCACCTGGGGCTGGCGCGAAGACAGTGAGTTTGAACTGCTCCTGTCCGTCGAGGAAGTAGCCGCCGAACCGGCTGCAGGCCTGGAATTGCCGCCCCCCTTCATCGCCTGGGTCCTGGACGAACAGGCGGAGAGCTTCTTGTGGGTCAGCCCGGGCTGCGAGGATCGGCTGGGCCTGCCCGCCGAAGCGTGGCAGAGCGTGACCACCTGGGCCGAATCCCGCGTGCATGCCGAAGACCGCGAACACTATCTGCGCTTCTTCCGCGAAACCTTGCCGCAAATGGGCGCCGGAACCATTCAGTACCGGCTGCACGATGCAGCGGGCGCCCTTCGGCGCGTCCAAGAATCCGCCGTCCGTGCCGGGGATGGCGCCTTCCACGGTATCTCGCTCGACGCCACCACGGTACACCACTTGGCGCAGCGCGACCGTCACCGCGCCAAGCACGAGGCCCTGCAGCGCCTCTCGGGCCGCCTTGCGCACGTCGCCAACAACCTCCTCATGATCATCAGCGGCTACACGGAGGAGCTTGCCGGAAGCCTTCCCGAAGGCGACACGCGGCGGGGCGATCTGGAGGAAATCCTGCGCGCTTCGGCCCGGCTGGCAGGCCTCACCACTCAATTGACCACCTTCGCCCGGCCCATGCCGGCCGGAATCGCCCCGTTCTCCTGGAACGAATGGGCTGCACGCCACGAGCCGCCCGCGCAGGCCGCCGGAGCGGACTGGCTGGTGGAAGGCAACGCCGATTTGCTCGCCCGGTTTGTCGAGGATGTCCGCCACGCCGCTGCCGCATTCGCGCCTTCCGGCGCCACGCTGGAGATCGCCTTCGCGCCCCACGCCGAATCGGACGAAGCGGAGATCCTCATCCCCCTGCCCGGCCTGACTCCGGAGGCGGCGGACACCTTCCTCGAACCCTTCAGTGGACCGCGTGAAGGCCCCGACCCGCCCATCGGTCCGGCCGCGGCCGCCGGCGCGCTCGAAGGCGCCGGGATGACCGTCTTTGTGGATGAGGATGCCAGCCTGCTGCGGATTCGCGCGCGCGCCCGCCGCGTTGAAGCCGCCGCGCCGGCGCCGCCCCCGGAACCCCGGCCCATCATCTTGCTTCTCGAAGACGAGGACGGCATTCGTACCCTGATCGAGAAGGCCCTGCAGCGGGCGGGCTACGACGTGCTCAGCGCTCCGTGGGCTGAGCAGGTGCTCGCCTTCTGCGCGGAGCGCGCCGAACCCGTCGATCTGCTGATTTCCGACATCATCATGCCCGGAGCGGGCGGCCGGGAAGTGGCAGAAAAGCTCCGCGAACGCTGGCCCTCGCTGCGCGTCCTGTTCATCTCGGGACACCACGACGATCAGAAACTGGCTCAGGATGTGCTTTCCGGATCCGCCGCCGGCACCACGCTGCTGCTCCCCAAGCCGTTCGCCATTAGCGATCTGCTGAGTTCGGTGGAAACGCTGCTCGGCCGCCGGCGCAGCGCCGCCGCGGGCACGTCCTAACCTCACCCCGCCAGTGATACAACGGTAGAGATCATGTCTGCCACCACCTATCTCAACCGCCGCGCGCACGTTCTCGAAAACGAGCATCTGGAAGTGATTGTCAGCGTCGAAGGGGGCCACCTGGCCGCAATCCGCGACAAGACCACCGGCATCAATCCGCTCTGGGCGCCGCCATGGCCCTCCATCGAACCCTCCACGTACAATGCCGCACGGATGCCCGAATACGGTGGTAATTCCGAAAGCCAGCTCCTCTCCGGAATCCTCGGACACAACCTGTGCCTCGACCTGTTCGGCGGACCCTCGCCCGATGAAGAAGCCGCCGGACTCACCGTGCATGGCGAGGGCTCCGTCGCGCCCTACCGGATCGAGGTCGCGGGCGATACCCTGACGCAGTCCGCGACGCTCCACACCTGCGGATTGCGCTTCGAGCGCGCGATCCACCTGCCCGCGGGCGCGCGGCAGCTCGACATCACCGAGTCGGTCGAAAATCTCTCGATTTGCGACCGGCCCGTCGCCTGGACCCAGCACGTCACGCTCGGGCCGCCGTTTCTGGAAAAGGGCGTGACGCAGTTTGAAGCCACCGCGAGAAAGTCGAAAGTCATTGAAAGCGACTTCACCGGTGGACACGCGCACATGGCGACCGGCGCGGAGTTCGAATGGCCGCACGCGCCCTGCGTGGACGGGTCCATGGAGGATCTGCGCGTCTTTACCAAACGGGAAAAGTCGGGCGCATTTTCCACGCATCTGATGGACCCCGCGCGCCCCGAGGCCTGGTTCGCCGCCATCAACCCGTACCTGCGCCTGGCCGTGGCCTATATCTGGCGGCGGAGCGATTTCCCCTGGCTGGGCATTTGGGAGGAAAACCACCTGCGCGCGGGCGCACCGTGGAATGGGCGTGTGCTGACGAGGGGCATGGAGTTTGGCGTGTCGCCGTTTGCCGAGTCGCGCCGCGCCATGATCGATCGCGGCTCGCTGTTCGGCGTGCCCGGGTACCGGTGGATTCCGGCGCGGAAGACCGTCACCGTGGAGTACCGCGCGCTGGTGATGCCCGCGGGCTCGCTGGCGGATATGCCACTGCCGTAGCGCGGGAGGTTTCTAACGCCCGCGCGCCGAGCGGGGGCCTGCTTTGCTTCCGCTTCAGAAGACGGCGCCGGAGGCGTCAGACGACATGTTTCGTCAGCCACGGGCGCCACTCTCAGCTTCTCTGTGTGCACCCGCGCTCCCTCGAGTACGGCGTGCCCCGGCGCGCTCACTTGCCAAGTCAGAAACTTATGGAGAAATAGTCAACAGCGGGCGCATCGCCGCCCGCTGCCTCATTTCGGGCGATTCGACCCCTGCTTCCGTTTCTTCTGGGTAAGGCAGGGATCCTCATCGAGGCCGTATGGGGTGGTGCTATAAACCACCTCACGCACGCGAAGGGCATACCCCGAGGCGAGAGTGACGGTGATGCCCAAGTGGGGGAAATCCATAGTCCGGGATTCTCCGTCCGGGTGGCGATAGACCAGGCCTCCGTCAAAATCCTGTCCCTCGTCGTCACAGGCCGTGAAAGTCCAACTCGAGAACGTGGACCCGGGCCCGAGGAGCGCCGCAACATCGGGAGTGTTCATTTTCACCGGGAAGACGCTCATACTGTAGGCAATCGCGGTCTTCGGATCAACCCAGAACTCCACCTTCCCAGGCACGAGCCAGATATCCTCGTATCCGATGAATCGTCCCCGGACAGTGTTGCCGGTGTCGTAGAGCGGCTTCCCGAAGGCCTTAATGACGTCGGCGGCTTTGGATACTCCGAATCTGATCGATTTGTACCGTGCCGGCTTGAACGATTGCGAAGAGCGCTCCGCCTGCTGGCTGGCGCCTTGATGCCCGATCGAGAGCGGTAGTTGTCCCAGGAGGAGGAACAGCAAAACGAAAGCCATCAAGGTCACTATACCGTTGATGAGCTGACGTTTTCGCCACGTCAGTCTGGGGCGATTCGGCAGATTCGGAGATTCGGGGAGATTCCGAGATTCGGTGACTGGACCCCAATACCCGCAGTTCATTTGCCGTCTGGAACCCAATGGCTAGATTATTTATCAATAGTTTACGGTCACACCCGGAGCCCCGCCGGCCGCGCCGCCACCTGCGGCCGCCTCAATACGACGAGAACAGAACCTGCATGCGAATCTCTAAGTCCATCTACTGGAACCACATCAGCAGCTCCCAAGGGCCAGAAGCCTCGATTCGGAATTGGGGGCCAGTCGATGGTCGGATTAGGGCAATTGGGTGCCGGTCACCTGATGCCCTCTGATGGACCCCGCGCGCCCCGAGGCCTGGTTCGCCGCCATCAACCCGTACCTGCGCCTGGCCGTGGCCTATATCTGGCGGCGGAGCGATTTCCCCTGGCTGGGCATTTGGGAGGAAAACCACCTGCGCGCGGGCGCACCGTGGAATGGGCGTGTGCTGACGAGGGGCATGGAGTTTGGCGTGTCGCCGTTTGCCGAGTCGCGCCGCGCCATGATCGATCGCGGCTCGCTGTTCGGCGTGCCCGGGTACCGGTGGATTCCGGCGCGGAAGACCGTCACCATGGAGTACCGCGCGCTGGTGATGCCCGCGGGCTCGCTGGCGGATGTGCCGTTGCCGTGACCCGCCATCATCACCGCGGCTGAAACCGGAAGCGCACGCAGGGCGGGCTTTCAGCCTGCGCGGAGCTGCAGCACCGCCTCCTCAAGCCCTTGGTTCCCAGTACGGTCGTAGCCGAAACCCTTTACGCCAACTGGTGAATCAACCCGTAAATGGGCTTCAGTGTCGGATATAGCACGGAGTACACTTCATAACCGCGCTGGTACGCCGCCGACGTATACGGATACGGCACCATTGAGTCGGCCTCCCGCACCGTGTTCGCGCACGCCTCCTCGATGGAAGCGAACGCCCCGGAGCCTGCCATCGCCAGCAACGCCGCACCATAGGCCGAGCCTTCCTTGTTCTCCAGCGTTGCGATGCTTACGCCTAGGATGTCGGCCAGCATCTGCCGCCAGAATGTGCTCCGCGCTCCGCCGCCCGAGGCCCGCACCGTGCTGATCTCCACATTCATGTTCTCCAGAATGCGCAGGCAATCCTTCATGCTGTAGCTCACGCCCTCCAGCATCGCCCGCAACATGTCGGCGCGGCTGTGCTTCGCGGTCAGACCGATCCACGCGCCACGCGCGATCGAATCCAGATGCGGCGTGCGCTCGCCCATCAGGTACGGCAGCCAGAGAAGACCATGCGACAGTGCGGGCGAAGTGGCTGCCTCCGCCGTCAGCGCGTCATACTCGGCGCCCGGCGCGAGTTGATTCCGGAACCACTGCAGACTCAGCCCCGCGCCCTGGGTGACGCCCATCACATGCCACTTGCCCGGCACCGCGTGACAGAAAGTATGCACGCGGCCCTGCGGATCGTACTGCGGCCGGTCGAGGTAGGCGAACACCACCCCCGAAGTGCCCAGTGTGCAAGACGCCACGCCCGGCCCCACGATGCCGTTGCCGATGCCCGAGGCCGCCTGGTCGCCCGCGCCGCCCACCACAGGCGTGCCTTCCTTCAATCCCGTTGCCGCGGCCGCGGCGGCGGTCACCGCGCCGGTCACCTCGACGGATTCCTTCAAACCCGGCAGCAGACCGCCGTCGAGCTTCAACCGCTCCACCATCTCACGCGACCACCGCCGCGTGACCACGTCGAGCAGGCCCGTGCCCGAGGCGTCCGACACCTCCGTGACGTGCTCGCCGGTCAGCATGAACCGGATATAGTCCTTCGGCAGCAGGAACTTCTTGACGCGCTCGAAGTTCTGCGGCTCGTTGTCGCGCACCCACAGCAGTTTGGGCAGCGTAAAGCCGGTGAGCATGGGGTTGGCGGTATGCGCCACCACATTCGCTTTGCCGATAGCCTGGTTGATGGCGTCCACCTGCGGCTGGCTGCGCTGGTCGCACCAGATCAGCGCCGGGCGCACCACTTGGTTGGCGGCATCGAGCAGCACCAGGCCATGCATCTGGCCCGAAAGCCCGATGGCCTTGACGTCCTTGCCTTTCGCGCCGGCCTGCTTCAGTACGCCGCGAATCGCCTCCTGCGCGGCGTCCCACCAGTTCTCCGGACGCTGCTCGGCCCACAGCGGGCGCTCCATCTTCATGTCTTCGTGCGCGGCGGTGCAGGCTGCCTTGAGCGCGCCCTTATCATCCACCAGCAGCGCCCGGCTGCCGCCGGTGCCAATGTCGATTCCGAGCCAATACATAACGAGGAAGACCTCCCGATCAGAAAAACGCCGGAGCCGGTTCCGGCGGTCCCAGGAACGGCAGACACGCCGCTCCGTATAATCCGGCTTCATTGCCCAGCACGGCGGGTTCGATGCGTGTACGCGCGTTCCGGAAGGTGAAGCTGCGCCGCTCCACTTCGCCGAGCATCGCGGGCGCAAACAACTCCCACGCCGGCAGCGGGCCGCCGCTCAATAAATACAGCGGCGCGTTGAAAACGTTGATCAGATTGGCCAGCGCGATGCCCAGCGCCCGGCCCATCGATGTGAAAATATGGCGTGCTTTTTCGGCATTTTCGCCGTCTCCGGTGGCGATTTCGAACACTTTTCGCGCGCTCAGGTTCTCGCCCAGTTGCAGCAGCCGCGCCATGGCCGAGATGGCCGTCGCCGACGCGTGTTTTTCGAGGCAGCCGTCGTTGCCGCAACCGCAGGGATTGCCGTCGGGGAACACGGTCATGTGGCCAAACTCGCCGGCCATGCCCACCATGCCGTGCAAGATCCGCCCGTCCATGATGATGCCGCCGCCGATGCCCGTGCCCAGCGTCAGCAGGACCAGATCGTTCACGTCCCGGCCCGCGCCCAGCCACTTTTCGCCCATCGCGGCGGCGTTGGCGTCGTTTTCCAGAATCACGGGCTTGCCCAACCGCGCGCTGATGTCGTCGCGCACGGGAAAACCCTCGAATTGCGGCAGGTTATTCGACCCCACCACCAGGCCTTTCTTGATGTCGATGAAGCCCGGCACCGCCACGCCAACCCCAGCCAGCGCCTCCCCGCCAAACTGGTCCCGCAGCGAACGAATCGCGCGCACCATGTCCTCGATCACCGCGTCACGGCCCTCTTTCAGATTCGTAAACCCGCCGATTTTGCCGAGTTCGCGCCCATCGGCGGTGATGGCGGCGGCCCGCAGATTCGTGCCGCCCAGGTCCACCCCGATGGAGTAGCGCGTGCTCTCAGCCATGAGTTCCAAGGATATCAAACTCCTCAGTCCGAATTACCTTCGGCGCTGTCGAGATCCTTCCGCAGCCGCTCCGTCGCCGAAGCCAGATCGGGGGGCTGGAACACGTTGAACGCGCGGCCGCGCGCCGCTTTCGCGAAGTCCAATACCGTCCCGGTGGTGTACCTGCCAAACGGCGCCAGCGCCAGCGCGAACACCCTCGGTAGCCCCTCCAGCAGCCCCTCGCTCAACCGCTGCCGCCGTACGCCGTCCCGCCACGCGGGCGTGATGAAGACGTAAGCCTCGGACGGCTCGCCTTTCTCTTTCTCCGTTGCCAGCAACTGTTCCAGGAACTGCCACTCCGTCGGCCCCGACACTAGCGTTTCATAGTCGATCGTCGCCAGATTCACTTCGCCCAGCACCTGACCCAGCCGGCGCAACTCGCCTCCGCCGAAACTGCTCGATTCAAACAGCGCCCGCCGCCGTTGCAGGTCGAAAACGACGACGCGCGCCTGGGTGAATCCGCCCCGGTCGATCGTGTTCAACAGGCTCGCCACCAGCACTCGCCGGTCCCAGAACGACAGGCGCGTGTATGTTCGGCGGCGGAAGGTCGGCGCGGCGTGCAGGAAAATCGTGCCGCGCCGTGGCGGCTCCACGCCCGCTGCGGGCCCGCGCCAGGCCATCAGGCTCCGATCGTCGTCCACGTAGCCGGGCTCGATCCCCAGGCTCTCCGCCCGGGACTCCCGCGCGCGAATCCTCCACGACTTGCGGCACACACGGTCGCCAGCATCCAGCAGCAGCCAGTCCACCTGGTAATCGCCGGGTCCGACTATAAACCCGCCTCCCAACTGGAGATAGTTCTGCCGGGACGCCACCGTCTTCTCCGGCAGCTCCGGAACCGGCCAGCGCCGGATGAACCACACCGGCTCCCCCTCGGGCTTGCGCGGCGTCACGCGGAACACGTTCAACAGCAGCCCCCGCTTCTCCGCCTGAAATTGCCGCAGCGGCACGGTGAACTCGAAGCCGGTGAAGATCTGGAGGTCGTAGCTGAGCCGCGCGGGCTGCGCCCTGACCTGGCACTCCAGCCGCGGCGCGTTCCGGTCCTTGAAAGCCCGCTCGAATGCTTCGCCCGTGGGCGCGCCAGCCCTGCCCTTCACGTCGAAACGCATCTGCGCGCCCAGCACTAGGGGCAGAAACAGGAAGGCCGCCGGAAGAAGGCGCAGGCGGAAAATCATGCGGTTATTTACAGGCTAACAGACGCGCCCGCCGGGCCTAACTCAACAGCGCCAGTACAGCCCGCAGTTCGTCCCGCACCGCCTCGATCCGCGCGGCATCCGGCGAGGCCGATGCGAACAGCGCCGCCTGGCGCGCGGGCTTCGGCGCCGGCGCGGGCTTCGGGCCCCGCTGCCGCCTTTGCTGCAGGAATCCGCGCGCACCCTCGATCGTGAACCGCTTCTCGTACAACAGGTGCTTGATTTCCAGCACCAGTTCCACGTCTTTCCGCCGGTACAGGCGCTGGTTCGTGCCCGATTTCTTTGGATGCAGAGCCGGAAACTCCGTCTCCCAGAATCGCAACACGTGCTGCTTCACGCCTGTCAGCTTGCTGACATCGCCGATCCGGAAATACAGCCGGTTCGGGATTTCGGGCGTCGGGACGCGGGCCGGAGCCGCTGCGGTGGCCATCGGTTCAATCCGTCTGCCTGACATGGTAATCAAAGCCTCCGCCGGGGTCAACCATTTCCCACAGGAAATGTTTGAAACACCCGCCCGCCTCTTCGCTACCATGGTAGCGCCATGACTCCCCTGGCTGGGATCCACCCCGTGCGCGAGGCTCTGCGCGCCGGACAACCACTCGATCGCGTCCATATCGCGCGCGAAGCCCACGGTCCGCGCCTCGAGGAGATCGTCGCGCTCTGCCGCGAACGCAAAATCCCCGTCCGGTTCGAAGCGCGCGCCGCTCTGGACCGAATCGTCAAGAACTTGCCCCACCAGGGCGTGGTGGCGTTTGTCACCGCCCAGAAGTATTTCTCCTTAAACGACTTTCTCGATCGGGACGGCCTGCTGGTGGTTCTGGATGGCGTGGAGGACCCGCACAATTTGGGGGCCGTCATTCGCACCGCTCACGCCGCCGGAGCCTTGGGCGTCGTCATCCCCGAACGCCGCGCCGCGGGCCTCACCGAGACCGTCGCCAAGGCCGCCGCGGGCGCCCTGGCGCTGCTGCCCGTGATCCGTGTAACAAATATCAATCGCGCACTCGAAACGCTGAAAGAAAGTGGTTTTTGGATCTTCGGACTGGATGAGCGCGGCACACAGCTTCACACTGAAGCCGATTTCGGCGCCCGGGCGGCCGTCGTGCTGGGGGGGGAAGGCGCCGGGTTGCATGCCCAGGTCCGCAAACAGTGCGATTTTCTGCTGCGGATTCCCATGGCGGGCCAGATTGCATCGTTGAACGTCTCGGTGGCGGCGGGCGTGGTGCTGTTCGAGTGGCGGCGCCGCGCCGGGTTTCCGGGCTGAAAGTCACGGTACAATCGGGTTTCATGCGCACCCGGTGGGTTGTGTTCGTTCTTCTGGCCTGCTGCGCGGTGGTGTCCGCGCGCGAGCCGGTGCGGACGCGCTCGGCCATGGTGGTGGCGCAGGAACCGCACGCCGCCGATGTGGGCGTCGAGGTGCTGCGTGGGGGCGGCAATGCGGTGGACGCGGCCGTCGCAGTGGCCTTCGCCCTCGCCGTTACCCATCCTTCGGCCGGAAATCTAGGCGGAGGAGGCTTTTTGCTGCTGCGCCAGCCCGATGGAAAGGCCGCCTTTTTCGACTTCCGCGAACGCGCGCCCGCGGCGGCTTCCCGCGACATGTACCTGGACCGCAACGGCGAGGTGACCCGCGAGAGCCGCGTCGGATGGCGCGCGGCGGGCGTGCCCGGCACGGTTCGCGGCCTCGAACTGGCGCACCGGAAGTTCGGCTCCAAACCCTGGTCAGAATTGCTCCGGCCGGCCATCGAATTCGCCGAAAAGGGCGTGGAATTGAGCTGGGCCGAAGCCCGGTCGATGTGCAACGCGAAGGGCCTGATGGGCGGGTTCCCTGAATCGCTCCGCATCTTCCTCAAGGGCGGCGCATGCTGGGAGCCCGGCGAACGGCTGGTGCAGCCGGAACTCGCCGCCGTGCTCAAACGGATTGCGAAGCACGGCGCAAGCGACTTCTATGAAGGCGAAACGGCCCGGATTCTCGCCGAGGTATCGAAAAAACACGGGGGGTTGATTACGCTGGAGGACCTGCGCGTCTACCGCGCCATCGAGCGCGAACCCCTGCGCGGCAGCTACAAGGGTTACGACATCCTTACCGCGCCGCCGCCTTCGTCCGGCGGCATCGGCCTGCTCCAGATGCTGTACATGCTCGAAGGCACGGGCTACGAAAAGCCGGGCGCGGGCTCGGCCGCCGCGTCCCATTACCTGGCCGAGGTGATGCGCCGCTACTACGCGGACCGCGCCGAATACCTGGGGGATCCGGACTTCGTCAAAATCTCATTGCAGGGCCTGCTCAGCCGCGCTTACGCCGCCGCCCGCCGCGCTTCGATCCGCCCGGACCGCGCCACGCCCAGCGACGAACTCGGCGCAGGCGCGCCGGCCGACTATGAGAGCGAGGAGACCACGCACTTCAATGTGGTGGACCCTCGCGGCGCGGCTGTCGCCTTCACTTACACCATCAACGGGAGCTACGGCAACGGCGTCACCGTGCCCCGCCTCGGCTTCCTGCTGAACAACGAAATGGACGATTTCGCGGCCAAGCCCGGCACGCCCAACATGTTCGGCCTTGTGCAGGGCGAAGTGAACGCCATCCAGCCGTTCAAACGGCCTCTTTCGTCGATGACCCCCACCATCGTTTCGCGCGATGGAAAGCTCTTCCTGCTTCTGGGCGCGCCGGGCGGCGCGCGCATCATCACGGGCGTCACCCAGGTGCTGCTCAACGTGCTCGACTTCGGCATGACCGTGCAGCAGGCCGTGGACCAGCCCCGCCTGCACCATCAATGGCGTCCGGACACGCTCTATCTCGAACGCGGCTTTTCTCCCGATACCCGCGCGCTGCTCGAACAGCGCGGGCATAAACTCCAGGACATCACCACCGTCGCCAGCGTGGAAGCGATCCTGATCGGACCTTCGCCCGACGGGCGCGTCTGGCTGCAGGGCGCGCGGAACGGACGCAGCGCCGGGAAAGCAGCCGGTTTTTAACCACCCATGCAACGAGCACTCTCCACCCATCTGATCGTCGGCCACCGGCTGAATACCGTGTGGCTCGAGCGGATCCACGGCGCAGGCTTCCCGCTGGTCGAAATCTTCTGCGCGCGCCAGCACCTGGACTACCACAATAAGGAACAGGTGGGCGAACTCGCCTGCTGGTTCGCCGACTCGAAGCTCAAGCTGCACTCGCTGCATTCGCCCATGTACAACGATGACGTTTGGGGCCGCACCGGGCCGGGCGCGGTCGTCAGCATCACCGAACCCTCGAAACCCCGGCGGCTCGAAAGCGTGGACGAAATCAAGCGCGCGCTCGAAGTGGCCGAGAAAATCCCCTGCCGCTACCTGATCCAGCACGTCGGCGTGGGCGGCGAGGAGTATAGCGACGCGGCAGTGGAGGCGGCTTTCCGGGCGCTCGAGGAGATCTCGCTGTTCGCCCGCCACCGAGGCGTGGAAGTGCTGCTCGAAAACATTCCCAACGCGCTTTCGAGCGCCGAACGGCTCAACTATTTCCTCAACACCACACACCTCGACCTCGGCGTCTGCCTCGATACCGGCCACGCCAATATGCACGAGGGCGTGGCCAAAGCTTTCGAGATCCTCGGCCCGCGCATCCGGTCTACCCACATCCACGACAACAACGGCGTGGACGACGTCCATCTCTATCCGCTGCTCGCCAAGGGCGGCTCCATCGACTGGCCCGAGTCGATGAAACTGCTGCGGAGCCGCGCCGAACAGTATCCGCTTCTGCTCGAACTGCGCGAAGCGCCCGATTTCCCGAACGCGCTCGATTCCGCGCGCGAAGCGATTGACCGTCTGGAGAACCTCTGACCTCATGTCCGCCATCCCCCGCATCACCATCGCCGAGGCCGGCCGCCACGCAGGCGAGACCGTCGAACTCGCCGGCTGGCTTTACAACCTCCGCAAGTCCGGAAAAATCATCTTTCCCCAGGTCCGCGACGGCTCCGGCATCATGCAGTGCGTCTGCGTGAAAGCGCAAGTCGATGAAGCGCTGTTCGAAACGCTCAAGAACCTGACCCAGGAATCCTCGCTGCTGATCCGCGGCTCCATCCGTGCGGAACCGCGCGCCCCGGGCGGCTATGAGCTTGACGTGACAGGAGCCGAAGTGGTCCAGCGTGTGCCCGAAGAGCGGCCCTACCCCATCACGCCCAAGGAGCACGGCACCGAGTTCCTGTTCGACCACCGCCACCTCCACCTGCGCAGCCGGCGCCAGCACGCCATCTTGCGCGTGCGCCACGAAGTCATCAAGGCCATCCGCGATTACTTCGATTCCAACGGATTCACGCTGGTGGATTGCCCCATCTTCACGCCCGCCGCGTGCGAAGGCACCACCACGCTGTTCGAGGTGGATTACTTCGAGGACGAGAAGGTCTTCCTCACGCAGTCCGGCCAGCTCTATAACGAGGCCACCGCGATGGCCTTCGGCAAGACCTATTGCTTCGGTCCCACGTTTCGCGCCGAAAAGTCGAAAACCCGCCGCCACCTCACCGAATTCTGGATGGTGGAGCCGGAGATGGCCTACGCCACGCTCGACGACGTGAAGCGGGTTTCCGAAGAGCTGATCTGCTTCCTGGTTTCGCGGGTGCTCGAGAACCGCCAGGCCGAACTCACCGTGCTCGAACGCGACATTGCGAAGCTCGAAGCCGTGAAAGCGCCGTTCCCGCGCATCAGCTACGACGAGGCGGTGGAAACCCTGCGCAAAAAGGGCAGCGAAATCGAGTGGGGCGGCGACTTCGGCGGCACCGACGAAACGCTGCTCAGCGAAGACTACGACCGTCCCGTGATGGTGGACCGCTTCCCCTCGCAGATCAAAGCCTTCTATTTTGAGCCCGACCCCGAGCGGCCCGAACTCGCGCTCGGCGTGGACGTGATCGCCAGCGAAGGCTACGGCGAAATCGTCGGCGGCGGCCAGCGCATCTATTCGCTGGAACTGCTTGAGCAGCGGCTGCGTGAGCATAACCTCCCGGCGGAAGCGTTCGAATGGTATCTCGACCTGCGCCGGTTCGGCGGCGTGCCGCATGCCGGTTTCGGGATGGGCGTGGAGCGCGCCGTCGCGTGGCTGTGCGGTCTGGACCACATCCGCGAAACCATCGCGTTTCCGCGCATGCTCTACCGCACGCGGCCTTAGGAGAGAATGAAGATGCCCAGGACCAAACCGGCGCGGCCCTCGGTGGCCATTCTCGGGGCTCCTCTCGACCTCGGCGCGGGACGCCGCGGCGTGGACATGGGCCCTTCGGCGCTGCGCGTGGCGGGCCTCGGTCCAAAACTCGCCGAACTCGGCTTCCGCGTCGAGGATCTAGGGAACATCAACGTCGAACAGCAGGAATCCTCCCAGCCCGGTCCCCGCTCGGCCCGGTACCTGCCGGCCATCGCCGCCTCTTGCCGGGATCTCGCCGAACGGGTAAAAGCGGTGGTTGAGAACGGTAAAATTCCCCTGGTCCTGGGCGGCGATCATTCGCTCGCCGTGGGCACGGTGAGCGGCGCATCGGCGGCCTTTCGGGCGCGCGGCGAGCGGCTCGGCGTGGTCTGGATGGACGCGCACACCGACATGAATACGCCCCGTACGTCGCCTTCGGGCAACGTGCACGGGATGCCGCTGGCCTGCATCGTCGGCACGGGACCACGCGAGCTGACCCACATCTTCGGCTATGCGCCCAAGGTGGCTCCGCGCAACGTGGCGCTGGTCGGCATCCGCGATGTGGACCTCGACGAACGCCCCCTGGTCAGGAAGTCCGGGGTGCGTGTGTTCACCATGCGAGACATCGATGAACGCGGCATGAAGGCCGTGATGGCCGACGCGCTCGCCGTGGCCAACGACGGCACGGCGGGCTTCCATCTCTCGCTCGACATGGATGGCGTGGACCCGCGCGAGGCCCCCGGCGTCGGCACGCCGGTCCGCGGCGGCTTCAGCTATCGCGAGGCGCACCTCGCGATGGAAATGGCCGCCGATACGCACCGCATGCGCACGATGGAGGTGGTGGAAGTGAATCCCGTGATCGACGAGGCCAACCGCACGGCGCTGCTGGCCGTGGAACTCGCGCTCTCCGCGCTGGGGAAGACGATCCTGTGAGCCGGCTGCGCGTGGCGGTTTTGTACGGCGGCCGAAGCGGCGAGCACGAGGTGTCGCTGCGCTCGGCCCGCGCCATCATGGATTCGCTCGACCCTGAGCGCTTCGAAGTGCTGCCGTTCTTCATCTCGAAAGAGGGCAAGTGGGACCCCTATCCACTGAAGCCCGAACCCGGCGCGCATCCCGAAATCGATGTCGTGTTCCCCGTATTGCATGGCACGTTCGGCGAGGACGGCACCGTGCAGGGCCTGCTGGAACTGGCGGACTTACCGTATGTGGGCGCGGGCGTGCTGGCTTCGTCCGCGGCCATGGACAAGGACCATTTCAAACGGCTTTGCCAGGCACACGGACTGCCCGTGGTGGAAGGCGTCACGCTGTGCGCGCCGGATTTCGCGCTCGATGCAGTGCTGCGCCGCCTCGAATTCCCGGTCTTTGTGAAGCCCTGCAATCTTGGGTCGTCGGTGGGCGTGGCCAAGGCGCGCAATCGCGAGCAACTCGAAGCGGCGGTGGCCGATGCCGCGCGCTACGATCACAAAGTGCTGGTGGAGCGCGCCGTCACCGGCCAGGAGATCGAATGCGCCGTGCTCGGCAACGATGCGCCCCAAGCCTCCACGCCCTGCGAGATCCTGCCGTCGCGCGAGTTTTACGACTACGACGACAAATACCTGCTCGACCAGGCCCAAACCGAACTGCCCGCGCGCCTTCCGCCGGAAACCATTGAAAAGGTTAGGGATCTTGCCATCGCCTGCTATCGCGCCGCGGGGTGCGCGGGGCTGGCGCGCGTCGATTTCTTCGTGGAAACCGGAACCGGGCGGCTTTACATCAATGAATTGAACACGTTGCCGGGGTTCACGTCGATCAGCATGTACCCGAAGATGTGGGCCTTTGACGGTATCGGGTTCGCGCCGCTGGTGGAACGGCTGCTGGAACTGGCCCTGGAGCGCCACGCGATGCGCAAAAAACTGCGATTTGAACGCTAGAATGCGCGTTTTTCTGCTCATTTTGACGTCTTTTTCCGCGCTTTCCGCGCAGCCGCCCCTGCCCGATACGGCCGAGTTGGAGCGCGAACTCAAGCGCCTGGTGGAAGTGTTTACCATCGTCGCGGAGCAATCGGCCGACCCGCCGCCGAGCGATTACCTGGTCTATCAAGGCGCGATTCCCGGCATGCTGCGCCAACTGGACCCGCACTCGGCCTTCTTCAATCCCGATCAGTTTGAACAACTTAGGGAGATGCAGACGTCTTTGAGCAAAGGTTTCGGCTCGATCGTCAGCGTTTTGCCGGGGAAGGTAATTGTTTTGCAGGTGATGGCGGGCTCGCCGGCGGAGCGGTCGGGACTGGCGTCGGGCGACGAGATCGTCGTGATCAACAACATTCCATTGGGCCGCCTGGACCCGGAACAGCTTGTGCAGGTGCTCAGCATGACGCGGCAGCGCGAGGCGCAGGTGCTGGTGCGCAGGCCGGGTACGGCGCGACTGCTGCCGGTGACGATGACGCCGGCCGAGATGCAATCGCCCACGGTGGACCGCGCGTTTCTGGCCGCGCCGGGCATCGCCTACATTCGCGCCACGAGTTTCGACGCCAAGACGGGCCGCGAGATTCACGAGGCCATCGAGCGGTTGGGCGGGAAAGAGCTGAAGGGGCTGGTGCTGGATCTGCGCGATAACGCCGGCGGCGCGCTGACGGCGGCACTCGATACCGCGGCGCAGTTCCTGCCGGCAGGGACGAAACTGTTGAGCGCGCGCGGCCGCGGCCGCGAAGTGGAATCGGTGGATGTACCCGCGGGCTTCACAGCCTACACGTTCCCGCTGGCGATTCTGATCAACGACCGGACGGCGAGCGCGAGCGAGATTGTCGCGGGGGCCATGCCGGATCAGGACCGCGGCGTGGTGCTGGGTGAGCCGAGCTTCGGCAAGGGACTTGTGCAATCGGTGTTTCCGCTGAGTGAGAACACGGGACTGGCGCTGACGACGGCGTACTACTACACTCCCAGCGGGCGTTCGATTCAACGGCCGCTGCGCACGGGCGAGTTGAGCGGCTCGACCGGGTTCGCGGAGAGGCCCGAGTACAAGACCGCGAAGGGGCGCACGGTGCGGGGGGGCGGAGGAATCGATCCCGACTACGTGGTGAGGCCCGGGGCGCCGTCGCGGTTCCGCATCGTGCTCGAAGCCTCGGCCGCGTTTCCGGAGTTCGCGCGCGAGTGGCTGGCCAGCCACCGCGATGAAGCGAGCCGGGAGATGGAGATCACGCCCGCGACGCTCGACGAGTTTCAGCTCTGGCTTTCGCGCCGCAACATCCGGCCCGGGGTGCGCGACTGGACGGCCGAGCGCATGCACATCACCAGCCGCCTGAAACAGGAGATCCTCAACCAGAGCGTTGGCGTTGACGCGGGCGACGAGGTGGAGGTGGAACGGGATCCGGCGGTGCGCCGGGCGCTGGCTGTTTTGACTTCCGCGCCCTGACGTCCGGGCGCGCAAGCTCGCCGGGCATCCTCAAGGCCATCATCGCGGCGAACAGCAGCGCGGGCCAGACCTGCGCGACGAGGCGGTTGACGGCGGTGCCGACATGCCACTGCTGGTTGGCGGTGGTCACCAGCAGCGCTCCGAAGCCCGCGCCGAGCAGAGCGAGCGCGGGCAAGGCGGCGATGAGCGCGGCGCGCCAGCGCGCCGGTTCCGCGGGGCGGAGGACGAAGGCGACGGCGGCGAGCAGCAGCAGGGGATGTGTGGCTGCGAAGCCGAGTTCAACCGCCGCGGTCGCGTAACCGCGCAGCACCTCCGACCAGCGCGCGCCATCGGTCAGCATGGTCCAGGCCTCGGCTGGGGTTTGCGGATACAGGCTGGCGCCGCCGCGCACGAGGAAGAGTTTGAGCAGCGCCGTTGCGCCCGCGCCCGGCAGGGCCCCGGCGGCGGTCCACAGCGCCATGCGCGGGCCGCCCCGCCACAGCGCCACCACGAGCAGCGCGAGCAGCGCCACGAGTCCCTCGTTTTTGGTCCACGCGGCGAACCCGCCCGCCAGACCTGCCAGCAGTGCGAGTCTGGGGGTCCAACCGCTTTCGAGCGCCGCGGCGAGCAGCGCGGTTGCCGCTAACACCAGCAGGCTCAGCGGCACGTCGGCATGCTGGACGGCTGTCTGCGAAACCCAGCCCTCGCTCGCGGCGAGAATCAGGAGAGCCAGCAGACCCAGGCTCTCCTCGCGACGCTTCGCCAGCGCGGCGAAGAGCAGCAGGAATGCGGCCAGGCTGGCGGCGAAGGCGGTGGCGGCGGGCGCGGCAGTGTTCGTGGCGCCCGCGAGAATCCAGCCACGGGCGATGAAGGAGGAAAGCAGCAGAGGATAGCCGGGATGGCTCGCGCCGGTCAATCCGGCATTCAAATCCGGCGAAACCGCGTACCGCCACGCGTCGCCGCCCGCGAGGAAGCGGGCACGCAGATTCCAGATTGAGGAGGCATCCCATTCGCCGTAAGGCGCGGCGGCGGTGGAGGCCAGGAAGTTGACGAGGAACAGAAGCAGCGCGAACGCAGCCGCCGCGCGCAACAGCCAGAGCCACCAGGCGGCGGGGTGCGCCGGGGCCGGGGCCGGGTCGTCATCGCGCCGCCTCTTGTACAAGACAGCGCCGGCGATTGTCATCAGCAATGCTTCAATCAGCAGAATCGAGATCCGCGAGGCGGCGCCCGCCCAGATCAACGTGAAGCTGACCAGCGATGCCGCGCCCAGGCCCATGGGCACGGCCAGCGCGCCACGCCACACCCATCGCAGCCACGTGCGCGCGGCGGGCGCGGGCATGACGGCTTCGGCGAGCACGCCGCCCATGGCGAGCGCCCACAGGACCGGCCAGGCCTCCATCAGCGGCGCTCCTCGCGGCGGTAGAGGATGACGCCGTTGCCGAGGTCGGCGATCACGCGATAGCCGGGCTGCTCATAGGGTTGAGGACGGCTGAAGTTGCCGGCGCCCCAGGCCGGCGATTGATCACCGGAGGGATCCACAAGCAGACAGGGAGCGAGAGCGTGTTGCGCGGCCAGGAAGGCCGCCACGCCCGCCTCGGTGTTGAGGGGAACGTCGGTGAAATAGGCGACGCGCGCGCCGGCGGGCAGTTGCCGGCGCGCCGGCGCGAACCGGCGCATGGCCAGTTCGACGCCGTAGGGATCGCGGCTGGAGGCGGCGAGCTGCCCGGTGGTCCGGTAGCTGCGCAGCAAGCCCGAGATCGAAAGCACGGACACAAGCACGGCCACGGCTAACAGAAGAGCCGGATAACGGGAAGCGGGTTCCGCGGCGGGCATGAATTTTCCCAGTGTACGATCAAAGCTGCCGGCGTTTGGCCAGCGTGCGCGCGCGGGCGCGCTCGGCGCGGCGGACCTGCTGCTCGTCCATGCCGAAATAATGGGCGACTTCGTGCCAGACGGTCTCCTCGACCAGTTGCCGCAGTTCGGCTTCGTTGCGGGCCATGCGTTCGTGCGGCCCCTGGAAGATGGTGATGCGGTCCGGGTAGGAGACGGGTTCGAAGCTGCTGCGGAGAGTGAGCGGGCGGCCTTCATACAGGCCTAGCAGGCCAGGCCGCGGCGGTTCCTGCTCCACGACGAAGAGCACGTTCTTCAGGCGGGAGCGGAATCGCGGCGGGATCACAAGCATGGCGTCGTTCACCAGTTGATCGAAATCGCGGGGATCCATCGGCTTGCCCTATTGTAGAAGGATGACGGTGGATCAGACGGCCCGCAAGGCCGCGGCACTGGGTATCGGCGGGCTGCGCCGCCACATTTTTCTGTGTGCGGACCAAAGCGAGCCGAAGTGCTGCTCGAAGGAGGACGGCACCGCGGCGTGGCTTTTTCTGAAGGACCGGCTCAAGGAACTGGACCTGGTGAAGGGTCCTGGAGCCACGTTCCGGACCAAGGTAAATTGCCTGCGGGTTTGCGAAAACGGACCGGTCGCCGTGGTGTATCCCGAGGGCGTGTGGTATCACTCGGCCTCGCCGGCGGTGCTGGAACGGATCATCCAGGAGCACCTGATCGGCGGCCGTCCAGTGGAGGAGTATGTGTTCGCGCGCGATGCGTTGCGCGGGACGCTACCCTGAGTCTATGTCCTCCTCGAAGTACGAAGTGATGTATACGGCGGATCAGATCGCCGCGCGCGTGGCGGAACTCGGCGCGCAAATCAACGCCGACTACGCCGGGCAAAGCGTGGTGGTGGTGGGCGTGCTCAAGGGATCGTTTATTTTCATGGCCGATCTGGTGCGCCATCTCACCATCCCGGTGCGGATCGATTTCATGGGCACGAAGAGCTATACGGGCACCACCACGTCCGGGCAGGTGCAGATCACCAAGGATCTCGACCGGCCCATTGAAGGCGAGCATGTGCTGCTGGTGGAGGACATTGTCGATACCGGGCTGACGTTGAATTACCTGAAGCGGAATCTCGAGCAGCGGCGGCCATTGTCATTGAAAACCATCGCTTTTCTGGACAAGTGGCAGCAGCGCCGCGTGGACGTGAAAGCCGAATACGCCGGCTTTCGCATCGAGAACAAGTTCGTGATCGGCTACGGGCTCGATTACGAGCAGCAATTCCGGAATCTGGGCGATTTGTGCGTGCTGGGGGAGTAGGGCGCCGGGCGGCGCCGATTGCGGTTATACTCATGGTATGAAGACCGCCGTGTCGATTCCCGACGAGGTATTCGAGAAGGCAGAACGGCTGGCCCGCAGGTCCAACCGCTCCCGGAGCGAGCTTTACAGTGCGGCGCTGCGAGATTACCTGGCGCGCCATGCCGGTGACGAGGTCACCGAGGCTTTGAACCGGATCTGCGGCGAAGCCGGCGACGATTCCGGCCCCTTCCTGCGTGCCGCCAGCCGCCGCGTCATCGAGTCGTCAGAGTGGTAATCGCGCAAGGGGAGGTTTGGTGGGCGGATTTGCCGCCGCCTGCAGGTTCCCGCCCCGGCTTCCGCCGCCCTGTGCTTGTTGTGCAAGGGGATTCGTTCAACCGGAGCAGGATAGGCACGATTGTTTGTGTGCCTTTGACGAGCAACTTGCGCTGGGCGGATGCGCCAGGCAACGTCCGCCTTACGGCAAGAGAAACGGGGCTGATGAAGGAGTCGGTCGCCAACGTCTCCTTGACCACCGCTTTGGACCGTGGTCTCCTCACCGAGCACACCGGCAGACTTTCGCGGGCGAGACTGCAACTCGTGCTGGCGGGAGTGGACGTTGTGCTGGGGAGGTGATCCCCTACTCCTGCCGCGCGGCGCTGCGGGCGATGGGTCCCACGATGATGCCGGCGCCCCAGATAAACAGGAAGATAAACAGACAGCCGATCACAATGTCGTAGGCCATTCCTTGTATACCTTCGATCTGCGGCATCAGGCCGATGGCCATGGCGAGCACCACCGCGGCGGCGTGCCAATACCACCGGGCGCCGCCGAAGCGCCACAACACAACGACGGCCGCCAGGAAAGCAAGGGCATAAGTAATGGGGATGAGGGACATGAACTGCGCCTCCTTTCACCCCCCACTGTATCGCTCCGGGCGTGGAAGTCAACCGGTACGAACGTGCTTACTGGCGGTTCCCCGCCTCGATCCATTCGGTATTGAAGCGCGCGTGGCGGATGGTTTCGCGAGGCTCGCCTTTGGGGAGGTGATTCAGAACCACGCTGTAGCTTGCCTGGATCGAGCCGTCCGCGCCCTGCATGATCGAGGGGTAGTGGAATGAACTGGCGCGCTCGGGGCGGAGGTCGTGCTCCAGGGCGCGCGAAGATTTCCAGGAACGGCCCTCGTCGCCGGAGAGCGCGAGGGTGAGGCGGTGGCGGCCCCGTTCGGTGTCGTTGTTGATCATCAGCCAGCGGCCGTCCTTCAACCTCTGCACTTCGAGACCCGTCCCGGAGTTGTGCATTTCATGGTCGGCGGCGAAGCTCCAGGTTTCGCCGTTGTCGCGCGATTCGCTCACCAGCACGCGCTTCGGCGGCGGGCCATTATCGCGCATGTAGGCGAGGATGGTCCCGTCTTTGCGGCGCGCAAAACTCGGCTGGACGCCGCCGCCGCCGAGGATGGGTTCGCTGGCGAACCACGTTTCGCCGTGATCGTCGCTGATGGCGGTGAGCGAGAAGCTGAAGCCGTCGGAATAGAGCGGAATCAGGATGCGCCCCGAGGGCAGTTGGAGCGGCTTGGCGCGGCCCATCCACCCCATGCGCGAGAAGTACTTGTCGCCGGCGCGTTCGATCATGCGCTCCCAGAACTTCGCCGGGGCGCCATCGGCGAAGCGGACGGCCGCTTCCTTCACGCGCTCTTCGATATTGCGCGGCTTGAGGAACAGGGCCTGCGAGGAATCCCACTTCGGGGGGCCGTCGCGCACGTAGTCGCGGGAGATGCGGATCTGCGTCACGGCCGTATGCCACTGGTTGGCGACGATGGTCTGCCAGAAGAACCACAAGCGCTGTTTGCCGTCAATCCACAACACGGGATTCGTGTCGGGAAAGCCGGGGACATCCGCAAGAACGAAGGGCTCGGACCAGCCCTTGGCGCCCTTCTTCTTGCGCGCCGCGAGCACGGCCACGTCGTCGGCCTGGCGCTCGCCCGAGCCGCGGTACCAGCATGTGAGCAGGTCGCCGTTGGGCAGTTCCACGATCGACGAACCGTGATTGTGCTGGACGTTCAGCGGGAAGATGTCTTCCTTTTCGACGAACGGGGGCGCGGCGGTGAGCGAGGCGGCCGCGAACAGAAGCGCGGAAAATCTCATCCCACCATGCTACACGCGCGAGCTATTCGATTCCGCCGAAATGGGCGCGCATCAAAGCTTCCATCCATTGGCGGTGTTCCGGCAGGAACGCGGCGAAGCGCTCGGGTTGGGAAGGATCGAATCTGGGCCCGTCCCAGCTGGCCACTGGCGGCCCGGCGGCTACTTCCTGGTTGCCTTCCAGCCGCACGTTGCGCGCGGGACCCCAACCCTCGGCTATCTGGTACGAGCCATCCTTGCCGCGGCTCACCGCGTGGCCGGACCGTGCGCGCCCCTGGATCACGTAGCGGTTGTTCCGCAGCAGCAGACCGTCGGCCCAGCCCTCCCAATCGGTCAGCAGCAGCAGTTGAACATCGAGTCCCGGGCCAATATAGATCCAATTCTCTTCGACCACGGCATTTTCTACCGCGCTGACGTGGAAGATCCGAGCGCGGTCGTTGCGGCTGATGTTGCGGCGGACCACCGTATTCTGGTTGCCGATGTTCTCCTCCGCCTTGCGTTTGCCGGGGGAGCAAATCAGCATGAATCCGCCCTCGTTGTCGTGGCTCAGGTTGTATTCGAACCGCGTTCCGCGCGAGTTGTAATCGCTGTCGAAGCCCTGTCCGTCGAGCAGGGTCTTCACGCCGAAGGCGCGGTTCAGGCGGAATTGGGTGCGGTCGGCGCTCCAGGGCCAGATGCCCGCGTTATAGCTGCCGGCGCGCGTGTTGGCCCCATCCACGATGTTGTGCTCCACCAGCGCGCCGTCGGTGGCCCAGGGCACGATGCCGTCGCCGCCGGCATCGGCCACGTAGTTGTCGCGGATCACGACGTTCAGGGAAGGAAACCAGCGCGTGCGCGGCCAATGGTAGCTTTGGGCGGCGATGCCGCTGCGGTCCACGCGCCAGATGATATTCCGCTCGATGCGCAGGCCGTCGAAGCGCGAAGGCTCCTTGTCGCCGAGGGTACGAAAAATGATGCCGCCGTTGTCCTTTTGCTTGTTTGTTCCGTTGACGTCGTGGATGTAGAGATCGCGTACGGTAACGCCCGCGATCGTCCCATCGTTGGCGGCGATAATGTGGACGCCGCGCTTCGGACGGTCGCGGTCGCCGCGGTTGGTGATCTCGAGACCTTCCAGGACGACGTGCGGAAAGTTGCGTAGCCGCACGGCGTCTTCCTCGGCGCCTTCGATACGCGGCCGGGGACCGGAGCCATAGCTGCCGATGATCACCGGCCGGGCCGCCGAGCCGCGTCCCTCGGGCGCGAGCGTGCCTCGCCAGACGCCGCCCGCGCGGAAGCGGAGTTCGTCACCGGGCCGCAGCGGTGCGCGATTGGCATGCGCCAGGCTGCGCCAGGGCTGCGCCGCCGAGGTCCCGGGATTGGCGTCGTGGCCGCGCTGCGAATCCACGTAGTAGGTCGCGCCGTTTGCCGTGGCAGCCCACAGGATTATCGGAACTGCATATCTCAGCATGCCCATATGCTAGCAACCGGTTGCGCACTGCGATACGCTATCAGCATCTGGGAAACGGGCTGATTCGGGATGCTGCGCCTTACATTTCTGTCGATCGCGGGAGCCGCGGTGCTTGCGGGAGCGCCCGGCGTGGACTTCAATCGCGAGATCCGCCCGATCCTATCGGACAAGTGTTTCCACTGTCACGGCCCCGACGCCGCCACGCGCATGGCGAATCTCCGGCTCGACACGGAGGAAGGCGCGAGAGCCGTAATTGAGGCCGGAAATAGTGGAAAATCACGCCTTTTTGCACGAATTTCGCACGAAAAACGGCCTTTGCGCATGCCTCCACCCACCTCGGGTCTCAATCTGACCGATGCCCAGGTGGCGACGCTGAAACGCTGGATCGACGAAGGCGCGAAATGGGATGAGCACTGGGCCTACCGCGCGCCGAAAAGGCCCGCGCTGCCCGTGGTCAAGGCGAAAGCCTGGCCGCGCACTCCTGTCGACCAGTTTATTCTCGCGCGGCTGGAACGCGAGGGTCTGAAGCCTGCGAAAGAAGCGCCGCGAGAAACGCTGATCCGCCGCCTGAGCTTCGATCTCACCGGACTTCCGCCCACGCCCGCCGAGGTGGCGGCGTTCGTGAACGACCGCGCTGCGGGCGCCTACGAGCGCCTGGTGGACCGGCTGCTCGCTTCGCCCCACTACGGCGAGCGGATGGCGATGGAATGGCTCGATCTGGCTCGCTACGCCGACACCCATGGCTTCCACATCGATTCGCACCGCGACATGTGGCCCTGGCGCGACTGGGTGATCCGGGCATTCAACGGCAATCAGCCTTTCGACCAGTTCACCGTCGGGCAACTCGCCGGGGATCTGTTGCCCGGCGCCACGCTCGATCAGCGCATCGCCAGCGGGTTCAACCGGAACCACATGATCAATTTCGAGGGCGGCGCAATCCCGGAGGAGTATCAGACAGAGTACGTGGTGGACCGGGTGGACACGACGGCCACGGTCTGGATGGGGCTGACGATGGGATGCGCGCGCTGCCACGACCATAAGTACGATCCCATCAGCCAGAAAGATTTTTACCGCTTCGGGGCGTTCTTCAACACCGTCAGCGAAGAAGGACTGGACGGGCGTTACGGCAACGCCAAGCCGTTTCTGCCTCTGCCGGATGACGCACAGCAGCGGCGGATGGATGAGATCGACGCGCGCCTGAAGGCGCGAAGCGCGGAACTCGACTACGAGCTGCTCGAACTGCTTCTCCGGCTCTGGCACGACGAGCGCTTTCACCGCACGCCCGCGTCGCCGGTGGAGGGCCTGCGCGCGTGGTACGAACTCGACGGCAACCTGTCGGACACTTCGGGACGTTTTCTTCACGGGCGGCTGTTGACCGGCGACATCGCCTACGGCGCGGCGCCGGTGCGCAATGGGGCGAACTTCGATTCCGCCACGGTGGCTGAGTTTCCTGCGGCGGCGCTCGACGTTTCGCAACCGTTTAGCGTCAGCCTGTGGGTGCGCGCGGGCCGCCAGCAGGGGCAGCCTTTACTTCAGCAGTTGGACCTCAGCGGGGCGGGTCCGAAGGGGTTCGAGTTGGCGATCGTCACGCCGCGCACGCTGCCGCGACTGCGCCGCGGGCATCCCATTGAAGTCCGGCTGCTCGGAGGCGAGCCGGGCAGGTCGCTGATTGTTCGCTCGCGCGGCTATGTGTTCATACAGAACAGCAGCCATCACATTGCGCTTGCGGGCGACGGCTCGGGCCGCGCGGCAGGCTTGAGGCTGTATGTCGACGGCAAACCGGTAGAAATCGAAACCGTCGAGGACGCGCTGCCCGCGGGCTTTCGGGTGGAAGCGCCGGTCACCATCGGCGCCGCCAGGCCGGGTCCGCCGTTCAAGGGCCGCGTGGATGACCTGCGCTTTTACAATCGCCCGCTGAGCGAGGCCGAAGTCGAACGGCTGGCCGTGCATTACCCGGTGGAAGTGATCCTGGCCACGCCGGGCAAGCGCAATCGCGAGGCGGCCGGCATCTTGCGCGACTATTTCCTGAAGTACGAAGCTCCGGAGTACTTCCGCACGGCCTACACGGAACTGCTCGCGCTGCGCGAACGCCGCATCGATCTTGTGGAAGAGATCCCCACCGCGATGGTGATGGACGAAATGGAGGAGCCGCGCGACACCTACCTGCTGGGGCGCGGCGATTACACGCAGAAAGTGGAGAAGGTGACGCCCGGCGTGCCCGCGATGCTGCCGCCCTTACCTGCCAGCGCACCCGCGAACCGGTTGACGCTCGCCCGCTGGCTTGCATCGGCCGAACATCCGCTGACCGCGCGCGTGGCCGTAAACCGCTATTGGCAGATGCTGTTCGGCCACGGCATCGTGAAAACCAGCGAAGACTTCGGCAGCCAGGGCGAGCCTCCCGTTCACAGTGAACTGCTGGACTGGCTCGCCGTGGAGTTCGTCGAAAGCGGCTGGGACGTGAAGGCGCTGCTCCGGCTGATAGTGAGCTCCGCTGCGTACCGCCAGCGGTCGCAGGTGACGCCGGCGCTCTACGAGCGCGATCCCGAGAACCGGCTGCTTGCGCGCGGACCGCGCCAGCGGCTGCCCGCGGAGATGATCCGCGACAACGCGCTCGCCGCCAGCGGACTGCTGGTGAAGACGATCGGCGGGCCCTCCGTGCGGCCATATCAGCCGCCGGGGTTGTGGGAAGAACTGGCGTTCGGCGAGGCCTTCACCGCGCAGGAGTATGAGCAGGATCATGGCGACAAGCTCTACCGCCGCGCCATGTACACCTTCTGGAAACGCACCGCGCCGCCCGCTTCTCTGGTGACTTTCGATGCGCCCGACCGCGAAAAATGCGTGTCGCGGCGCGCCGTGACGAATACGCCCTTGCAGGCGCTGGCCACATTGAACGACCCCACTTATGTCGAGGCGGCGCGCCATCTGGCCGCGCGTGTGCTGAGCGAACCGGCGGCGCGTACGAGCGACGCCCGCCTGCGCCACGCCTTCCAGCTCGTTATGGCGCGCCCTCCGCAGCCGCAGGAGTTGCGGATTCTTCGCGAGGCGCTCGCGCATCAAACGGCGGTTTACAGGCGGAGCCCCGATGCCGCGGCCAAACTGCTCGGCGTGGGCGAGAAGCCGGCCGGGGAGGCCATGGAGGCGCCGCTGCTCGCGGCGTGGACGAACGTCTGCACCATTCTGCTGAACCTCGATGAGACGGTGACGAAGGAGTAAGCCCGCCATGACGCCCGATCGCGAACTTCTACTCACCCTCACCCGCCGCCACTTCTTCGGCCGCACGGCGACGGGCCTGGGCGCCGCCGCGCTCGCCTCGCTGCTGCCGAAGTCCGCGCAGGCGGCGGGCGGGCTGGAAGGCCTGCCCCACTTCGCGCCGAAGGCAAAGCGGGTGATTCTGCTGCATCAGTCCGGCGGGCCTTCGCAGCTCGACACCTTCGACTACAAGCCCGGCCTGTCCAAACATCGCGGCATCGATCTGCCCGATTCGGTCCGCATGGGCCAGCGCATTACCGGCATGACCAGCGGCCAGAGTACGCTGCCCGTGGCGCCGTCAAACTTCTCGTTTCAGCGCTATGGCGAGACCGGCACCTGGGTGAGCGAACTGCTGCCGCACACCGCGAAGATCGTCGACGACCTCGCCATCATCAAGACGATGCACACCGAGGCGATCAACCACGATCCCGCCATCACGTTCTTCCAGAGCGGCTTCCAGCAGCCGGGACGGCCGTCGATGGGCGCGTGGGTCAGCTACGGGCTGGGCAGCGAAAATGAGAATCTGCCGTCGTTCATCGTGCTGCTGTCGCAGGCGCACGCGCTGAATACCGATCAGCCGCTGTTTTCGCGTCTGTGGGGCAGCGGCTTTTTGCCCTCTTCGCATCAGGGCGTGAAGTTGCGCGCGGGCGCCGATCCGGTGTTGTTTTTGAACGATCCGCCGGGCATTGAACAGGACACGCGCCGGTCGATGCTCGACGCCATCGAGAGGCTGAACCGCCTGAAGCACCGCGCCTTCGGCGATCCCGAGATCGAATCGCGCATCGCGCAGTATGAGATGGCGTACCGCATGCAGACCTCGGTGCCCGACCTGGTGGACTTGGGCCAGGAGCCCGAATCCACGTTTGCGAACTACGGCCCGGAATCGCGCAAGCCCGGCACTTACGCGGCCAACTGCCTGCTGGCGCGTCGCCTTGCGGAGCGCGGCGTGCGCTTCATTCAGCTCTACCACCGCGGGTGGGATCAGCATAACGACCTGCCGCGCGACCTGCGCCTGCAGTGCGCGGGCACCGATCAGCCGACGGCGGCGCTGGTGGCCGATCTGAAACAGCGCGGGCTGCTCGACGAAACGCTGGTGGTGTGGGGCGGCGAGTTCGGCCGCACCGTCTATTGCCAGGGACGGCTGACCGAGACGAACTACGGGCGCGACCACCATCCGCGCAACTTCGTGATGTGGGCCGCGGGCGGCGGCATCAAGGCGGGCGCGCGCGTCGGTGAAACCGACGAGTTCAGCTACAACGTCACCGCGGACCCGGTGCATGTCCACGACCTGCAGGCGACGATCCTCCACTGCCTCGGCATCGACCACAAGCGGCTCACGTACAAGTTCCAGGGCAGGCATTTCCGGCTGACTGACGTGCATGGGAAGTTGATTAAGCCAATCCTCGCGTAGCCGCCGCCGCGGCGGCGGGCGGCCAACCGCGGCACGAGGCGCACCGCAGACGAGACTGCTCTCCGCCAGGTGCAGCGAATCGAATCAGCCGCAGCGATAAACCGGGCGAGGCGGACTGCCGGAATTCCCGACCCGTTCCGCGCATCGGCCCCGGCCGCCGGGGCAACCAGATCAAGCCGAGAGTTCACGGCGGAGCCACGCGCGGGCGGCGCGAAGGTCATGGCGAACCGCGTGCGCCGTGCGGTTGACGGCGGCGGCGATTTCCTCGGCGCTCATCCCGCTGAAGTAGAACAGCTCCACGATGCGCGCCAGTTCCGGGTTTTGCGCCTCGAGCTGCCGCAGGGCGCGGTCGAGGTCGAGCAGATCCGGCCCCCCGGCCGGAAGAACCGCGGGGTCCGGCTGTCCCTCCAGGGGCAAGGGCTTTGCGCCGCCCCGTTTTTGGGCGGAATGAGTGCGGGCATGATCCACCAGCACCTGCCGCATGACTCGCGCCATCACCGCCAGGAAGTGGACACGGTCCGCGAACTCGGGCTCGCCGCCGCCGAAGACTTTGAGGTAAGCCTCGTTCACCAGCGCAGTGGGTTGCAGTGTGTGGCCGGAGGGCTGCCCGCGCAAAAGCGAACGCGCGAGCCGGCGGAGCTGGTTATACAGCAATGGCGAAATGCCGTCCGGTCCCGCGGCGCCGGCAACCCAGATCCCGCCCCAAATCGCCCCAGTGTCCGCTGACATCAATAGGGCCAGTATAGCCGCAACCTGGCGCGCGGGAAAGCATTTTGCTTTGCTGTCAAGCTGTGCGATGATTCTTGCACCCGAATTGTGGATGCCTACGGAGGGTTGGGATGACGAAGGATGTTCAGGCCCTGTTCGCTCAAGTAGCGGATCTTGACGGCGAGCAACGGAGGCGGATCTACAGCGAGCAGGGGATCAGTCCGGAAGTGCAGCAGGAGGTGGAGTCGCTGCTGAGGCATGACGGACAGGGGGAGAGCCTGCTGACTGGGTTGGTGGAGCGGTCGGCGGCTGGGTTTCTTGAGGGCGATCGGGGAGCGGTCGAGGGTATGGCCTGTGGGGCGTTCCGGCTCATCCGGATCGCTGGCCGGGGCGGGATGGGCGCGGTTTACCTCGCGGAACGCTCCGACGGGGAAGTGAAGCAGCGCGCCGCTATCAAGTTCCTGCGCTGGGACATCGGCGAGGGCGCGCAACTCGACCGGTTTTTGCGGGAGCGGCAGATTCTCGCCGATCTCGAGCACCCGGGCATCGCGCGGCTGCTCGACGCGGGCAGAACCGGGCTTGGGCAGCCGTACCTGGCGATGGAATACGTGGAGGGCGTGCCGCTTGACCAGTATGCGGCTACCCTTGACGTGCGGGGAAAGCTCGCCCTGTTTCTCCAAGTGTGTGACGCGGTGAGTTATCTGCACCGGAACCTCGTGATCCACCGGGATTTGAAGCCTTCGAACATTCTGGTGGACGGCGAGGGGCGGACGAAGCTACTGGATTTTGGCATCGCGAAGGTGCTCGATGCCACAGTTGAGCCGGGAGCGACGCGCGAAGTGCTGCTGACGCCGGAGTTCGCTAGTCCGGAACAATTGCGCGGCGCGGCGCAGACCACGGCGACGGACGTTTATTCGCTCGGCGCCGTGCTTTACACGCTGATGACCGGGCGCTCGCCGCACGCCGGAGTGGGCGAGGCGGGGACTTCGCTCGAAGAGGCGATTGCGGACCGTGAGCCGCCCCCAGCCAGCAGCGTAAACCATGCAGTACCGCGGGACCTGGACTACGTGCTGGCGAAGACCTTGCGGAAGCAACCGGAGGAGCGTTACGCCTCGGCGGAAGCGCTGGCCGAGGAGTTGCGCGCGATTCTGGAGCACCGGCCGGTGAAAGCCCGCCAGGGCGATGCGTTTTACCGTGCGCGGCGATGGATGCGGCGCCACTGGGTACCCGCCGCGGCGGGCGTGGTGACCGTGGCGGCACTCACAGCGGGCATGGTGGCCGCGAACCGGGAAAGGAAGATCGCTGAACAGCGCTTCGACCAGGTCCGCACACTCGTGAGGGAGTTGTTCGCACTCGACAGGGAGGTCGCTGGGCTGGCCGGGTCCACGCAGGCGCGTCACAAACTCGTCTCCACGGCGTTGCGTTACCTGGAAGGGCTTTCCGCCGGTGTGGCGGGCGATCCGGAATTGGCCTATGAAGTGGGAGCGGCCTACTCGCAGGTGGCGCAGATCCAGGGCGTGCCGGCCAGGAACAATCTTGGGCAATTCGCGGAGGCGGAGCAAACTCTTGCCAAGGCGGAGCAGTTTCTGGAGCAGGCCATGGCCGGTCTGCCGCGGGAACCGCGCGTCCTGTTCGAAGCAGCGATGGTTGATCAGTACCGGATGATCCTCGCTGAGTCCGGCAAACGCCGGGGGGAAGCGATCCGGTACGCGGAGCGCGCGGCGCAGCGGATTGATCAACTCAGCGTGCTGGGCGGCCTTCAGCCTGAGCAGTCCAGGGCCGCCGCCGCGGCGCTTGGAAACATCGCTCTCGCGCATCTGAACATGCATCTGCACGAAGCCGCCGCCCGGCATGCCCGGCAGGCGGTCGCGTTTCAGCAGAAATTCGAGCCGGACCAGCCGCCGCCGCCGGGGGCGATCGGGATCCTGGCCAGTGCGTTGCGCTTTCTTGGCGACCTGGACGGGGCGCTTGCCGCCGCGCGTGAGGCGCGTGGGATCGCCGAAGCGGAAATGCGCCCGGATGACACACGGACGCAATTTAACCTGGCGAGCGCGCTTTGGCGGGAGGCGATGGTCCTTGGCGCTCACGATGGAGTCAGCCTGGGCCGGAGCGCAGAGGCGGCGGCGTTGCTGGAGAGGGAGTTGGAGATCCTGGAGCGGCTTTCGCGGGCCGATCTGCGTGAGTCCACCAGCCGTGCCCGCACAGCGACGGCAGTCCGGGAACTGGGGCCTCTGCTGAGAGAGCGCCATCCCCAGCGGGCGGTGGAGGTCTATCAGCTCGGCCTGAAACGGTTGGGCGAGCTTTCTGGCCACCGGGCAGGCCGGTCCGCTGAAGCCGAGTTGTACGCGGGATTGTCCTACGCCCTGAGGGATGTGGGCCGGCGGGAGGAAGCGGCCCAAAGGGCGCGGCAGGCGGTGGCGATGCTGAAGGCGGCGGGCGGCCTGAAGACCGGCCGCGTCGAAACCGGTAGCGAGGCCGAACGGGTGCTGCGGGCGGAAGCGGACGACTTGATCGCTCGCGGCGAAGGCTGGCAGGCGGCGGAAAAATACGAAGAGTTGTTGCGGCTCGTGCTGGCCTCGGAGCCGGATCCTGAAACCGCCCTGCGGGACGCCTCTGGGATTAGCCGCGTGCTGGAGGGCCTGGCCAGAGCGCAGGTGCTGGCCGGCAATGCGAAACGCGCGGAGGAGATCGCCGCGCGCCGCCTGGGACTCTGGCGGCATTGGCAGGCTCAGTTGCCAGGGAACGTCTTCGTCGAGCGGCAGGTCCAACTGTCCTCGCCACGCAGGTAGGGCTATGGCGCGAAGGCGCGGGATATAATGCCGGTGCCATGAAGATTACGGGCGTCGAAACGATTTACCTTCGCCAGGCCGATGTCAAGACGCAATGCGACAGCGGGCAGGATGCGCTCATCGTCAAGGTGACCACGGATGAGGGCATCACCGGAATCGGCGAGGTGGACTCGAATCCGCTCGGCGCGAAGGGGGTGATCGACGGTCCGTTCTCTCACACCACCGCAGCTGGCCTGGCTGGTCTGATTCTCGGCGAGGACCCTTTCGAAACCGAGAAGATCTGGCACAAGATGTATCGCGGCAATATCTATGGCGGGCGCCGGGGCGTGGCCATCCACGCCATGAGCGGCATCGACCTCGCGCTGTGGGATATCAAGGGCAAAGCGCTGGGCTTGCCCATTTGGAAGCTGCTCGGCGGCGGCTTTCACCGGCGCATCAGAACTTACGCCAGCACATTGTTCGGCCCCACGCCCGCAGCTACCGCGGAGATCGGCCGCCGCCTGGTGGACCAGGGGTTCACCGCTGTCAAGTTCGGCTGGGACCCGATGGGACGGGACCGGGAGACCGACCGGGCGCTGGTCCGCGAGGCGCGCTGCGGGCTTGGCCCGCAGGCCGATCTCATGATCGACGCCGGTCTCGTATGGGATGCCAAGACCGCGATTCAGCGTGCCAACGATTTCGCCGAGCACGACATCTTCTGGCTGGAGGAACCACTGCGTCCCGATGACTACGACGGCTACCGGAAGCTGTCCGCCGCCACGCCGGTCCGGATCGCCGCCGGCGAGGAGGAGAGCAACCGGCTCTCCTTCCTTGAACTGATGGACCGGGGCGGGATCGATGTCGTGCAAGTGGATCTCACACGTTGCGGCGGTTTCACGGAGGCCATGAAGATCGCCGCCCTCGCCTGGGACCGGGGCCTGCCCGTGGCAAATCACGGCTTCACGACATACATCAATGTCACCGCCGCCCTGCATTGGCTGAATGCGATTCCCAACGCGCTGATTTGCGAGTTCGTGACAGAAGAAGAAACCCAGCTCCGCGAAGCGGTGACGCGCCAGAAGCCTCGCGCCAAGGACGGCTATCTCGACATCCCCCAGGAACCGGGGCTCGGTATCGACCTTGATGAAGAGGCCATTGCGCGACTGCGCGTGACATGAGCGCTTGTCCGAAAGCGCTCATGTCATACTCAACCCTGGGATGTTTTTCTGTGACCTTGATCTGGCCCGGCGGCTGGAGTACGCCGAGGGCGCGGCGTGTGCGGGCTTTGCCCGTGCGCGGCGCCAGTTGTTTCCCGGGAGCGGCGCGGAGTGGGTGCGCCATGCCGGGGTGTTCACCGTCTTCGATGGGCCGGAGTCGCCCATCACGCAGACATTCGGCCTGGGCTTATTCGAACCGTTGACAGAAGTTGCCCTTGATTTCATGGAGACCTTCTTTCGTGAGCGCGGCGCGTCTGTGCATCACGAGGTCTGCCCGCTGGCCGGAGTCGCCACGCTTGAATTGCTCTGCGCGCGCGGCTACCGCCCGGTGGAGATCAGCAGCGTGTTGTACCGGCCGGTGGAGCCGCCGCGCGACCGCGAAGCCGGGCCGGTGTCAGCGCGCGTGGCTGGGCGCAGGAACAGCCGGAATTGACAGATTTCCTGAAGGAAATGGGCGCGATCACAGCGGCAAAGAAAAACACCGCATGCTTCGCCGGCGAGGTGGATGGTGTGGTTGGAGCGGCAGGTGCTTTGGACATCGCCCGGGGTGTGGCGTTGTTTGCAGGGGCGGCGACCGTGCCGGAGATGCGGCGGCGCGGGCTGCAGGGGGCTCTGCTCGAGGCGCGGATGCGCTATGCGTTTGAAAACAAATGTGATCTGGCGATGATGGTGGCCGCGGCCGGAAGCGGTTCGCAGCGCAACGCCGAACGGCGGGGGTTCCGGATCGCCTATACGCGCACGAAATGGCGGCTTCCCGCGGACGCCAAAAGCCACTCAGAATGAGCAAAAAGCGGGTGAAAAAGGGTCCAAAAGACGTCAAAACGAGGATTTCCACGCATCTGGGAACCACTCTAGGCCGCCGTCGCGCTCGAGAGCGAGTAGACGGTTGTACTTGGCGAGGCGTTCGGAGCGGGTGATGGAGCCGACTTTGATCTGCCCCGCGCCCGAGGCCACGGCGAGGTCGGCGAGGAAGGCGTCTTCGGTTTCGCCGCTGCGTGCGGAAACGACGGCGCGCCACCCGGCTTCACTTGCAAGATCAAGCACTTCGAAGGTCTCGGTGAGAGTGCCGATCTGGTTCATTTTGACGAGCACGGCATTGGCGGCGCGTTCGGCGATGGCCTGGCGGAGGCGTTCGGGGTTGGTGGTGAGGAAGTCGTCGCCGATGATCTGGAGGCGCGAGCCGAGGGCGGCTGTCAACTGGCGCCAGCCGGGCCAGTCGTTCTCGTCGAGCCCGTCTTCGAGCGAGACCACGGGGTAGCGGCCGGCCCAGTCTTCGTAGAGAGCGATGAGGGCGGGGGCGTCGAGGGTGCGGTCCTCGCTGCGCAGGTGGTATTGGCCTTTCTGGTGGAAATGGCTGGCGGCGGCGTCGATGGCGATGGAGACCTGCCGGCCGGGCTGGAAGCCGGCATCCTCGATGGCTCGGGTGAGGACCTCGAGGGCGTCTTCGTTGCGGGGAAGCAGCGGGCCCCAGCCGCCTTCGTCGGCAACGCCGGTGAGGAGGCAGCTCCTGGCGGCGAGTCGTTCGCGGGCGGCGGCGTGAATGAGCACGGCGGCATGGAGGGATTCGCCATAGGAGGGGAAGCCGTGGGGGATGGCGAGAAAGTCCTGGAGTTCGAAGTTGTGCCCGGCGTGCAGGCCGCCCGAGAGGATGTTGATCATGGGGACAGGCAGGCGGGGGGCGCGCGGCTGGCGGCCGTAGCGGGCGAGGGTGCGCCAGAGCGGTTCGCCGCGGGCGGCGGCGAGGGCGCGGGCCAGGGCGCAACTGACGCCGAGCAGGGCGTTGGCGCCGAGGCGGGACTTGCCGGGGGTGCCGTCGAGTTCGATGAGGCGGCGGTCCACGGCGGCGGGGTCTTCGGCGGGGAAGTCCGCGAGGGCGGCGGCGATTTCGCCTTCGACGGTGGCCACGGCGAGGCGCACCCCGAGGCCGCGATAGCGGGCCGTGCCGGCATCGCGGCGTTCGAGGGCTTCATGGACGCCGGTGGAAGCACCCGATGGAACTTGCGCCGAGCCGGTGGCGCCGTTGGACAGCGCCAGCGAGACTTCGAGCGTGGGACGGCCCCGGCTATCGAGTATTTCGAGGGCGCGGAGGGATTGGATGGTCAGGGGCATGGGAAGAAGCGTTGGAAGGCGGCTGCGGCGTCCGGGGTGGGGCGCTCGAGGAGTTCGCGGGCGGCGGCGCGGACCTGGATGCGGGCGGGTTCGCCGAGGTATTCGACGGGCGATTTGCCATCGATGCGGGCGAGCATGAGGCCGCCGAGGTGTTCCATGGCGGCGGCGGGGAGCCAATCGAATTCGGGGCCGGCGGTTTCGATCAGGGTCCGCCAGTAGGCCTGGGCGGCTTCGGCAAGGGCCGGGGCGTGGGCAGGTTGATGGAAAGCCTTGAGCAGCAGGTGGTTGGTGAGGAAGGCGGCGTCAAAGGCGGGGTCGCCGAAGTGGATCACTTCGAGGTCGATGAGCATGACCGAAGCGCCGTGGACGAGGATATTTTTCGGGCTGAGGTCGCCATGGGTGAGAGAAATTCTCCGATTCAGGCACTTCTGTATGAGCGCTTCGAAGCGGCTGCTCAGGTCCGGATGGTGTTTGGCGGTGCTCCGGTAATACGGGTCCACGCGCAAGTCGTCGAAGACGGCGAGATCGCCAAACAGCTCACGCCACCGGGCCGGGGCGCCGTGATGGAGCCAGGCTCCATGCAGGGCGCCGGTGCGGGAGGCCGTGTCGTGGCTGATCTCCCCAGCCAGCAGACAGTCCTTCCAGGACCGGGCGCCCTCGGGAGCCGCTTCGATGGCGATGACGTGATGGTCGAAGTCCTCGAAGAGGACGCCGGGCACAGCGCCTGGGGGCAGCAGGGCATGGAGTTCGCGGAGGGCGGCGGCTTCGCGGTGGATACGGCCGGGGTCGCATAGCCACTCCTGGGCGACGCGCAAGCGGGCGAGGGCCTGCTTAACGACGCAACGGAGACCCGGAGCTTCGGCGAGCAGGACAATATTGGAGACGCCGCCGCCGAGCGGGGTGAGGCGCAGTTGGCCCGGATCGGCGTTGAGGCTTCGGGCGAGCCAGGGCAGGGCGGCGGGGGAAACGAGATCGAGCAAGTACCCGAGTATATCAACGGCCGAGGATGGAGGCGAAAAGGCCGGAAATGCCGCTGGGCTTGGGCTTCGGCTCCTCGACGGGCCTGCCGAGCAGGCGCGCGGAGAGCTGCTGAAAACCGCGGCCAAGTTCGCAAGTGGGGCTCAGGATCTTGCCTTCGACGAGCGCGCGCTGGACGCCATCATAGTCACTGGGAAGCAGGTGCAGGACTTCGCAGTGGAGGGCGGCCTCGATGACATCGCGGCTGAGGCCGATGTCCTTGTTGAAGCGGTTGACGACCACTTTCACCTTGGCGCGATCAACGCGGTTCCGCTCCAGGTAGGCCAAGGCGCGCTGGGCGGACTGGAGGCTGGGCAGTTCGTTGGTGGTAATGAGCAGGAGATCGTCGCATAGCCTGGCAAGTCCAAGATTCCATTGACCGTACGGCCCGCCAGCGTCGAGGACGATCTGGTTGTAGAGTCCGCGGGCGAATTCGATCATGGTGGGCGCGTCGCGGAGTTCATCCATGCCGTGCACAGGCTTTTCGGGAGCGAGCAGGACATCGAAGCCGCCTTTTGGCGCGACCATCCCGTTCCAGATGTCGTCATCGAGGGTCTGAGCGCGGGAGACGGCGTCGGCAAAGCTGTATCCGGACTTGACCTTCAACTGAAAGGAGACGGTGCCGGTAAGGGGGTCGAGATCGCAGAGCAGGACACGCTTGCCCGTCATTTTGGCGAGATTCGGGGCCAGGTTGCAGGCGACGGTGGTGGCGCCGCAGGCGCCCTTGGCGGGCATGACGCAGAGAACGCGGCCCATTTCGCCGCCGCGCCCGCGCGTGAGGGCGCAGAGGCGCTCCATCACGGCGACGAATTGTTCCGCAGTGACCGGTTTCATGAGGACTTCGGTGGCGCCAAGGCGGAGGGTGCGGAGGATATAGTCCGGGTCGTTGTCCTTGTGCAGGGCGACAAGGGGCATCTTGGCGTCGAGCATGCTGAGGTCGTTCAGCAAAGCCTGCGCCCATTCGCGGTTCGTATAAGCATCCACGAAGCATAGGTTGGCGCCATGCTCGGGAAGGATCTCAGACAGCACGGCGCGTGTGGGGTACTCGGGGAGGGTGAGGATGTTGGAGAAGGGGAGATACTCTTCGAACAGGGGCTGAAGCTGCTGCTGCATCTCTTCGCTCGGGGAGATCGAGATGATTCTCCACTGGCCGAAATTCTTGGGTGCCGGCTTGTCCATGGTTCGAAGGCGGGAGGAGGCAGCCGAGGCGGAACAGCCCGGCCGGATTCCATCCCACATAGGGACTATCGGGCAAATGCGAAGAAAACTTGAGAGCTTTCCCTGGTTGAAGGCACTTATCTGTGTAGAGCCGTCCGGCGGCTGAGTGGGTGACTATGAAGAACGAACAGTGCAAGACCAGGGTTGGGCTGTGCGAGACCCAACCGGTGACGGCTGAGGGAATCCGCAGCCTTTTGGGCAGTACGCCGGACCTGGAGTGCCGGTGGTGCGCCGGCAGCCTGGCCATGGCGGTGGCGATGCTGCAACAGCAACCGGTGGAGGTGTTGTTGATCGACAAGTCGTTTCTCCTGGCGCCGAACCAGGAACTTGCGGAGATACTGGAGGGTCCGGCACAGACTCTGAATCTGGTGGTGTGGGGCCAGACGCTGAGCGAGCTGGAGGCGTTGCGATTCGCGCAGGGCGGGGCGCGGGGAGTTCTCCGCAAGACGACGGATCTGCCGGCGGTATTGCGGTGTCTGCGCGCGGTGGCGGCGGGTACAACCTGGATGGAGGAGACCGGAACCCGCGAGCCGGCAAGGCTGGAGCGGACGATGCGCTCGAGCCTGACCGCGCGGGAGCGGCAGGTGCTGGAATTGGTGGAACAGGGGATGCGAAACAAGGAGATTGCCGATGTACTGCGCATTCGTCCGGGGACAGTGAAGATCCACATGAAGCACATCTTCGAGAAGACGGGGGTGAGGGGCCGCTACGGGCTGGCGTTGAACGGGTTGCGGCAGAAGGGGCTGCTGGCGCTGTCGCGAGCCCACGGGCTGGTGAACGGGGCGGAGTCCGAAGCGATGGAGAACGAGGAAGCCAGGGCGCTGAAAGCCTCGTGATATCCTGAGCTTCGTGCGGGCACCAAGATTACGGGGGGCCGCGGCGGCACTGCTGCTGATCAGTGCGGTGGGAGGTCCGGTTACGGGCCGGGCGGAGGCCCCGGAGGACGGGAGCCTGCTGGGAGTGCTGCGGGTAGAACTCCGGCGGAACTTCACTGCTCTGAAGGAGAAGGCGGATCCAGCCCCGTACTATATCAGTTACCTGCTTGTGGAAGAGCAAAGCGAATCGCTTTCGGCTTCGCTGGGCGCGCTGACAAGCGACAGCCGGACGCACCGCAGGGTTTTGGACTGCACGGTGCGCGTGGGCAGCCCCGCGTTCGACAATTACCGGGTCATCGGCGGGGACCGGGCCCGCGTGACGGCCTCGGCGGGCCTTCCCGTGGAGGACGATCCGCTGGCGATCCGCAGCATTGCGTGGCGCGAAACCGACCGGGCGTGGCGCGGAGCGGCCCAGCGCTACATTCAATTGCGGGCCCAGAGCCAGCTCCAAAAGGAGGGCGAAGAACTGGGCGAGTTCACCGCCGAAGAGCCAGTGAAGAGCTGGGCGGCGGCCCCGAAGCCGAGTTTCGCCGGCCCCGGATGGGCGGCGCGTTTGAAGCGGCTGTCCTTCAAGATGCGGGAACAGCAGGCGGTGATCAGTTCGAGCGTGGGATTGACGTACCGGCACGAAGTGCGGAGTTTCCTCGACACAGACGGGACCGAGGTGAGGCACGGGCGGGGATTCGCGAGACTGACGATCGTGGCTCGGGGCAAGGCGACCGACGGTCAGGATCTGCTGACCACCGAGAGTTTCGAAGCCGAGGATCCAGAGAAGCTGCCGGACGAGAAAGCGCTCATGACGGCAGTCGAGAAGGTGATGAAAAGTCTGGCCGGACAGCTGACGGTGCAGCCGGTGGACCCGTATGTTGGGCCGGCGATCCTCTCCGGACGGGCGGCCGGGGTGTTCTTCCACGAGATCTTCGGGCACCGCGTGGAGGGCCACCGGCAGCGGGACGAGCGCGAGGGCCAAACCTTCACGAACAGCGTCGGACAGCCAGTGCTGCCGGAGTTTCTGTCGGTGGTCTTCGACCCGACGCGCCGCAGCATGGCCGGGACCGATTTGCTCGGGTGGTATGAGTTCGACGACGAGGGCGTGCAGGCGAGGCCAGTCACCGTGGTGGAGAATGGGACGCTGCGGGAGTTTCTGATGGCGCGGATGCCGTTGCCCGGATTTCCGCGTTCGAACGGGCATGGGCGGAAGCAGCCCGGACTGGCAGTGGTGCCGCGGCAGTCGAACCTGATCGTGGAGTCGGCGAAACGGGTGAGCGAGCGGGGCCTCCGCGAAATGCTGATTGCCGAGGTCCGGCGGCAGGACAAGCCGTACGGGCTTTACTTCGAGCAGGTGACGGGCGGCTTCACAACGACGCAGCGAGGCGGCCTGCAGGCGTTCACAGTGATTCCGCTGGTGGTGTACCGGGTGTTTCCGGACGGGCGTCCGGACGAACTGGTGCGGGGCGTGGATATCGTCGGCACGCCGCTGGCGAGTTTCTCGAAGATACTGGCCACGGGCGACCGGGACGAGGTCTTCAACGGGTATTGCGGAGCGGAATCCGGCAACATTCCCGTTTCGGCCGTGTCGCCCGCGATCCTGGTGAGCGAGATAGAAGTGCAGCGTAAGCCCGCTCCGACGGACCGGCCGCCACTGCTCAGGCGGCCGGAGATCCTGGACGCGGGGACGGGACGGCGATGAGGCGGCGCGATCTTTGGCCGCTACTGGCGGCACTGCTGCCGGCCCGGCTTGCCGGGCAGGCGCGGCAGTGGACGGCGGCCGAGAAGCGGATGCTGGCCGATGCGCAGAAGGACCCGCTGCTGGGGGCAATGGTGGTGGAGATGCAGCGGATGAGCGAACTGCGGACGATGCCGGAGATCCCGTATTTCGTCGAAGTGGGCTGCGACGACGCCCAACTGCTGCAGGTATCGGCGACGCTTGGGGCGGCCTTCGCTTCGCAGTCGGGGCGGGTGAGGCCGTTGCGGGTGCAGGTGCGTGTCGGCAGCCCGCAGTTCGACAACACGAATTCGATTTTTTCCGATATGTATTCGGGCACGCGGTACGACAGCGGGCAGTTGCCGCTGGAGGGCGGCGCGATGCAGTACCGGCACGCGCTTTGGCTGGCGCTGGACCGGGCATACAAGTCGGCAGTGGAAGGGTTGGGGCGGAAGACAGCGGCGCTGCGGGGCGTGACGATGCAGGATCCGCTGCCGGACCTGGCGCCGGCGGAAGCGGCGGTGGTGGTGCGGGAGCCGGAGCGTCCGAAGCTGGACGCGGCACGCTGGCGGGACCTGGTGAAGCGGCTGTCGGCGGTTTACCGGGAATTTCCGGCGGTGACGGGTTCCATTGTCGAAATGGATCTGTCACAGGGCACATCGTATTACGTGAACACTGGCGGCGCGGTGGTGCGGATGCCGGAGACCATTGCAGTCTTACGAACGAGGGCGGGCTGCCAGGCCGAGGACGGGATGGTGGTGTACGAAGGCGGGCAATGGGTGTCGCCGGACCCGGCGAGGCTGCCGCCGGAAGAGAAGTTGGCGGATGGGGTGCGGGAGGTCGCGAAGCGTCTGACAGCGCTCACGAAGGCGCCGGTTAGCAAGGCATACGTGGGGCCGGTGCTGTTCGAGCCGCGGGCGGCGGCGCAACTGGCGGGCGAGATCCTGGGAACGCATCTGTGCGCGTCGCGGCGGCCGGTGGCGGAACCGGGGCGGGCGCTGCCATTGATGAGCGGCGAGTACGAAACACGACTCAACAGCCGGGTGATGCCGGAGTGGCTCAGCGTAACCGACGATCCGGGTCAGACGGAGTGGGAAGGGCAGGCGCTGGCGGGGCACTATGAAGCGGATCTGCAGGGTGTGCGTCCGCAGGCGTTGAAGGTGGTCGAGAACGGCGAATTGAAGACGCTGCTGACCGGGCGGCAACCGGTGCGGGGCGTGCAGGGTTCGAACGGACGGGCGCGCCTGCCGGGCGCGTTCGGGGTGAGGACGGTGCGGATCAGCAATCTGTTTCTGGAGGCGAGGGAGAGTGCGCCGCTGTCAGAGCTGCGGGCGAGGCTGTTGGCGATGGCGGCGCAACAGCAGAAGGAGTATGCGCTGGTGGTCCGGAAGATGGATTTCCCGTCGGTGGGTTCGATGGACGATCTGCGGCGGTTGGGACAGCGGGTGGCGCGCGGAGGCGGCGGGCGGGCGGTGTCGCTGCCGCTGGGAATCTACCGGATGTACGCGGATGGACGCGAGGAGCTGGTGCGGGGGTTGCGGTTCCGGAATCTGGGGACGCGCGCGTTCCGGGACATCCTGGCAGCATCGGCGGAGCGGGCGGTTTACAACTATGTGGACAATGGATTGCCGCTGGCGATGACGGGCGCGGCGCCGTTCGTGGTGGGGTGTTCGGTGATTGCGCCGGCGCTGTTGTTCGAGGAACTGGAACTGGAGGCGATCGAGGAGGAGTTTCCGGAGCGGCCGCTGGTACCGCCGCCGGTGGCGGGCTGAGGATTCGAGGGCGTGGGGATCTTATCGCGAACGGTTTTTTGGGAGATCGCGGCGAGCGCGGCGCTGGGCTCGCTGCTGTTCATCTTCGTTCTGTTTCTGCAGAAGGCGAGCCAGCTTTTCTCGATCCTGGTCAATAGCAGCGCGACTCCGGAGACGGTGGGTTCCCTGTTTCTGCTGCTGTTGCCGGCGACGCTTCCGTTGACGTTGCCGTTGGGGGCGGTGGCGGGGACGCTGATCGCGCTGTCGCGGATGTCGAGCGACGGAGAAGTAACGGCGTTGCGTGCCGGCGGGGCTCCGGCGCGGCGGCTGGCGCGACCCGTGACGGCGTTCGCACTGGCGGCAATGGCGTTGACGGGGGCGTGTTCACTCTGGCTGACGCCGTGGGCGAACCAGGAGACCATCCGGGTGATCAACCAGTTGGGCGCGGCGCAACTGACGGCGGAGATCCAGCCGCGGGTGTTCGACGAGAGTTTCCCCAACAAGGTGCTGTTCGTGGAGGATGTACTCGCGGGGCAGCCTGTGCGGTGGAATAACGTACTGGTGGCCGACCTGACGCCGCCGGAGCAGCGCCAGAGCGCGGCCACGGAGCGGGGGGCGGGGCCGAGCGTGACGCTGGCTAGTGAAGCGGTGGTGGTGCCCGATCCGGAGAACAACCGCTTGCAGTTGTCGCTGCTGCGCAGCAGCACCTACGAAGCCGGTCCGGACCCGCAGAGTTATCACAAGGTGTCGTCGCCGACCCGGGAGCAAGTGCTGGAGGGCCGTCCGCGCGGGGAGGTGCGGGCGAAGCTGTACAGCGCGACCCCGACCATGGCATTGCTGGGGGAGGCGGATCCGCCGCTGGAAGCGCGCATCGAATTGCATCAGCGGCTGGCGCTGCCGCTGGCGTGCCTGCTGCTGGCGCTGTGCGGTATGCCGCTGGGGATTTCGTCGCGCAAGGGGGGCAAGTCGGCGGCTCTGGTGATTACGGTGTTTTTTGCGTTCCTGTACTACATGTCGCTGGTGAGCCTGATCGGGCTGGCGCGCGAGGGGCGGCTGGCTGCGGAGGTGGCGGTGTGGCTGCCGAACGTAGGCTTTGCGCTGATGGCTGTGGTACTCCTGGCGCGGCTGGAACGGCCGGGGGACGCGGATGTAGTGGATTGGGTGCGCGGTTGGGCTGCGCATCACTGGGGCCGGCTGCGGGGGACGATCCAGAACGGCGGGGGCGGGCGGGTTCCGGCGGCGTTGAACGGGCGCCGGTATTTTCTGCTGCCGCAGGTAATCGACACGTTTGTACTGTCGGGATTTCTTTTCTATTTCCTGACGCTGTTGACCAGCTTCGTGTTGTTGACGGAGGTTTTTAACTTCTTCGAGTTGCTGGGCGATACGTTCAAGAACAACATTGCGATGGGCGAACTGCTCCGGTACCTGGTGTTTCTGGCGCCCAAGCTGGTGTATGACGCGGCCCCGGTGAGCGCGCTGGTGGCCGTGCTGGTGACTTTCGGCGTGCTGGCGAAGAACAACGAGATCACGGCGTTCAAGGCATGCGGGGTGAGTCTGCACCGGCTGGCGCTGCCGGTATTCGTGGCGAGCCTGGCCCTGAGCGGTGCGCTGTTCGTCTTCGATTACGGGATCGTGACGCGGGCCAACATTATTCAGGACGCGCTGCGGGACAAGATCAAGGGCCGTCCGGCGCAAACGTATCTGAGCCCGGACCGGAAGTGGATTCATGGGACGGGCAAGCGGATTTTTTACTACCGGTTTTTCGAGCCCGATCAGGGGATCCTGGGCGGAGTGAGCGTGTATGAGTACGAGACCGGTCCGATGCGGCTCCGCCGCCACATTTACGCGGAAAGCGCGCGCTGGGAGCCCCGGCTGAATACCTGGGTTTTTCAGAACGGCTGGTCGCGCGACGTGCGCGAGGGCGAAGACCAGTACCGCAATTTTCAGGGCGAAACGGCGACTTTCGCGGGCATTGAGGAAGACCCGGCCTATTTCCGGAAGGAAGTGCGCACGTACAAGCAGATGGACTATGCGCAACTGCGGGACTATATTGCCGAGTTGCGGCAAAGCGGATTCAACACGGTACCGCTTCAGGTGCAGTTTCACAAGAAGTTCGCGGCCCCATTGTTTGTCTTCATCATGGCCTTGCTGGCTGCGCCGTTCGCATTCCTGACGGGGAGCCGGGGGGCGATGATGGGTGTCGGAGTGAGCTTTGGAGTGGCGATCGCCTATTTCGTGGCGAACTCGCTGTTCGAGCAACTGGGCAACGCGGGGCAATTGCCGCCCGAAATGGCGGCCTGGTCGCCGAACGCGGCGTTCACGCTGGTGGGCGCCTACCTGCTGACGAGGCTGCGCACCTGACAGCGGCCTACCGGCGCTGTGATAGATTCAAGGATTGATCTAGGCTCAGGGTTAACATCAGTGCAGGTTTTTCTTCAAGGTAAGCTGCTTGGCATCGATCCGTTCGTCAAACAGGCAGGAGAGGGGTTCGCCGATCTCGCCGGGCGGTGCCTGTACGCGTCGATCCTGGCCGAGAGCGTGCCGCGTGTGCTGCTGGACCGGCTGGGTCTCTCGCGGCAATTGCTGGGTTCGAGCGGCGCGGGCCAGTTTTTGGTGGTTTTGACCGACGAGAGCCTGCCCGCCGCGCACGAGTTTCTGGTGGACGTAACGACGAAATTGCAGGCGGCCACGGGGGGCGCGTTGCGGCTGGCCTGGGCGGCGACGGAAAACCTGGGCGGCTGGACCGATGTCCGCAAACGGCTTCAGGAAGGCATGGCGCGCTGGCGCGGGCTGAACGCGCTGGACGCGGCGGCGGCGTTCGCCCCGTTGACCGAGGCGCCGGAGCCGCCCGAATACGCGCAGATCTTCCGGGATTTGCCTGAATCGCTCCAGTTGAAATGGTCCGGCGAGGGTCCGTTCTTATTGGAAGCAGGGGGCGAGGCGCTGCCGCTGGCCAACCACGCGGCGCTGTCGGAGGCCGGTCCGGGAGCCGCGGAGCCCGCCGAATTTGCTGCCCGGGCGGCGGGGCGTCCGGTGTGGGGCGTGTTGCGCGGCGATGTGGACCAGTTCGAGGCGCGGCTGCGGCGGTGCGCCACCATCGAGGAACACCTGCAGGTGTCGATGTTCTACCGGCAGTTCTTCTCGGGCGAGGTGCAGGTGTTGTGCTCGCAGGGCGAGTTCTGGCAGAAGGTGACGGTGCTCTACACAGGCGGCGACGATTTCGCGGTGGCCGGCGCGTGGGATGCGCTGCTGGGGTTTGCGCGCGAGATGGAACGGCTGTTCAAGATGTCGGCTGAGGAGTTTTTGAAGGATTACGCGGGGCCGGAGGGCAAGACGCTGTCGATGGCGATCTCGCTGGCGCCGGGCGACGGCGCCTCGCCGGTGGCGGTGCTGTCCGAGGCCGGGCAGCGGCTCGAGGTGGCCAAGAGCGCGGGCCGCGACTTGATCGATGTGTTCGGGCGGACGCTGGACTGGAAGAATTTCACCGAAGCGGCGGAGATTCGCGGGATGATGACGCGTCTGGTGGAGGAATTCGGTTGTTCGCCGCAGTTTTTGGGCGAATTGGGGGCGTTTTACCGCGAAACCGACCGGGTTCTGCAATCCAAGGCGGCGCGGGCGCGGCAGGAACGGCCGTGGCGCTTCCACCGGCGGCTGACCCGGGTGCTGGAATCGCCCGTGCGGCAAAAAGAGTTTCAGAAGGCGCGCAACGCGCTGCTGGCCGAGTTCATGGGACGGCGGCAGGGGCACGTGAAGTTGCGGCCGGCGGGCCGGGTGGCGCTGGAATGGGCGCGCCTGGCTCAGGAGGCCTAGCCGCGGGCCTATGCCGGCGGCGGAAGGATGACCGAAGATGAGCGATCAGGAAAACGAAGTTCAACAACCGCGCGAGCCGGAACCTGCCGGCGTGGAAACCGTGGCTCCGGCGGCGGCGCCCGCGCCCGTCGAGGAAAAGCCGCCCGCGCCCGCCCCGGAACCGGAGCCGGCCGCTCCCGCGGCTGAGCCCGAGCCCGCGCCTGCCGAAGCGAAGCCCGAAGCCCCCGCCGGGGAGGCGAAGCCTCCGGAACCGAAGCCCGAACCCAAACAAAAGGGTGAAGGCCGGCCGGCCGGCCCGCGCCGCGAACCGCGTGAGCCGAAGGAACCCCGCGAGCCGAGAGAGCTTCGCGAGCGCGGCCCGAAGCCGCAGCGGGAAGGCGGCCGCGAGCAGAACCGCGGCGAGGCCGGCAAGGGCGGCGACCGGGGCGACCGGCGAGGTCCGCGGCCGGGCGGCCGGGATATGAAAGGCGGGCGGCCCGAGCTCGCGTTCGACATCGATCTCGAGAAGCTGATCGCCGACAGTCTGTATCTGGACAACCAGGCGCACGCCGTGGTCAGCCGGATGCGGGACATGGACTCGGGCACGCGCAGCCAGTTGCGGCGGCTCTATAGCGCCATCCGGCGCGCCTGCCGCGCCACCGAGGGCGACCGTCAGCATCAGTTCGTGATGCTGCGGGCGCGGCTGGCTTACACGATCGCGCGCCATCAGTTGCGCAGCCTGGATGGGCTGGAGAAGCTCCTGCTGCAGGTGACCCGCAAGAACGACGCGCGCGGCTACGAACGCTTCCGCGATCTGTTTGAAGCCATCGTGGCGTACAACGAATAGGGATTGAGAAGGGATAACGCGATGAGTTCCCACACCGCCGAAACGAAGCTGGGCCTGATCGGCAAACTGCTGATCGAAGGCGAAATGATTTGCGAGACCGGATTGCACGTGGGCGCGGGCAAGGGCTCGCTGGACCTGGGCGGAGCCGACAATCCAGTGGTGAAGGACGCCTTTGGCCGGCCTTATGTGCCGGGCAGCACGCTGCGCGGCAAGCTGCGGTCGCTGCTGGAGCAGAGCGCCGGGCTGGTGTCGCCAGGGGATCTGGTGTACCTTTCGCGCCGCCGCGGCCAGGAGGTGCGGATCCACCAGAGCAACGAGCCGGGCGACGAAATCTGCCTGTTGTTCGGCCGCAACCCGGGCCGTATGGAACGGGTGAGCGGCGATGCGCTGGACACGACGCTGGCCACGCCCGCTCGCTTCACCGCCTACGATGCGCCGCTGGATCTCGAATCCATCACGCCGCAGATGCGCGAGAACCTGGACGATGAATTGACCGAAGTGAAGAGCGAAAACGCGATCGACCGCGTCACCTGCCAGGCGAATGCGCGGACGCTGGAGCGCGTGCCCGCCGGGGCGCGGTTCCGCGTGCGTTTTGTGCTGGATGTGTTGTGCGCCGAGGACCGCGAGCTTCTGGCGAAGGTCGTTGAGGGGCTGCGGCTGCTGGAGGACGATTCGCTTGGCGGCGGCGGCTCGCGCGGCAATGGCCGGGTCCGGTTTGAGAATTGGAAGCTGACCTGGCGGGGCCGCGGATTCTATGCCGCCGGAGAGCCGGAGGCCGCACTGCTGGAAGGCGCGGCGACCACGGCGGATCTGCAGGGCGCGGTGTTGAGCGGCGGTCTGCCGGAGCAGTTGGCCTGAGCGCAGGCGCCGACATGAAACCTGCCGTCTTATTCCGGCTCCGGCCCATCACGCCCTGGCGCATCGGCCCCGGTACGGGGGCGCGCACGCAGGCGGGAGCCGTGCTGCACAGCGACACCTGGTACGCGGCCGTCTCCCAGGCGATGGGCCAATTCCAGTTGCTCGAGGAATGGCTGAACGCCACGGCGCAGCCGTTCGCCGAGCCGGCCGTGCGGTTGAGTTCCCTGTTTCCCTACCAGAGGGGCATGCTGTTCGCGCCGCCGCCGGCGGGTGTGTGGCCGCCGCAGCACACGGGCCGGGTGCGCTGGAAGGGCGCCAGGCTGGCGCCGCTGGGCGCGATCGGAACCCTGCTGCGGGGCGAGGCCCTCGACGAGGAGAAATGGATGGTGGACGGACACAGCGCCTGTCTGCTGCCCTCGACGGGCTACGGCGGGGTCGGTCCGTTTCGTCAGTTGCGGCGGCGGTTCGCCGCGGTGGACCGGCTGACCGGCGGGCACGCCGAACCGTATGAGGCCGCGGCGGTGCAATTCGCGCCGGGCTGCGGGTTGTGGGGCCTGATGGAGTTCGCCAATCCCACCGCATACGCGGTGTGGGCGCCGAAGATCGAAGTGGCGCTGCGCTGGCTGGCCGACAGCGGAGTGGGCGGTCTGCGGTCGCGCGGGTTCGGGCGCGCGCGGCAGCCAGAACTGCAGGCCGGTACGCTGGATCAGCTGCTGGAACCGCTGCCCGTGCCGAAGAGCGGACGCCGCGCATGGTGGCTGTTGTCGCTGTTCAGCCCCGGGGTGGAAGATCGGGTGGACTGGTCCTCCGGGAGCTACGGATTGCTGACGCGGACGGGCCGCGCCGCGAACGGGGCGCTGAAGCCGGGCGCGCGGCTGGTGGAGGAAGGCTCGGTGCTGGTGGCGGATTCACCGTTACGAGGTTCGATTCAGGATGCGCGGCCGGAAGGCGCGCCGCATCCCGTGTACCGCGCCGGGTACGCGCTGGCGCTGCCGATCGATTGGGGGACGCCGGCATGAACCCATACCGCGTGACGTGCCTTTCGCCGCTGCTGGTGGGCGACGGCCAGAAACTGGCCCCGATCGACTACATGGTCTGGAAGGACCAGGTGAACGTGCTGGACCAGATGCGCATCTTCCGGCTGCTGGCCAAGGGGCCGCGGCTCGATGGGTACCTGACGCAGATCCGGCGCGCGGACCGGCTCGATTTCGCCTCCTGGGGCGGATACGCGCAGAATTTCGCCCTGCGGCGGATTCCTCTGGAAAGCCCCTCGCTGGCGGGCCACTACCAGCGCGCGCACGCCGAGGATTTGTTCATTCCGACGTTCGCGGCGAGCGGCGGCGGTCCGTATCTGCCGGCGACGGCGTTGAAAGGGCCGCTGCGGACGGCGCTGTTACTGGCGCGGGCGCAGGAGAGCCACTACCAGGCGCTGGATCAGAGGCTGGACGCCGACCGTCCGCCGCGCTATCCCGCTGAAACCCTGGAGCAGAGTGCGCTCGGGTCCGCCTCGAACCACCGCATGCGGGCGCTACGGTTCGCCGACGCGGGCGCGCCGGCGGCGGGCGGAACGCGGGTCTATCTGCTGCGGACCGCGACGCTGATTTCCCGCAATAACCGGCTGGAACTGGGCTGGAAATCGGCCGCCCGCGGCGCGGTGGACGGGCGTAAGCCGCAAGACGCGCCGCCGCTGTTCGCCGAGATGGCGGAGCCGGGCACGGTGTTTGAGGGCCGCTGGCAGCCGCCCGCCGGGACTCAGTTCGCCGGTCTGCGGCAGGCGCTGCGGATGAAGGACGCGCCGGGTCCGGAACCGTTCACGAAGGCGGCCAACCGGGCGGCGGAAGTGCTGCTGGAGGCGCAGCGGCGATACGCCGCCGCCACCGGGCTTCAGCGAGTCCAGGCTTCGGTGGAGCGTTTGATCGCCGAACTGGAAAAGGCGCGGGCCGAGCGGGCTTCCTGCCTGCTTTGTGTGGGCTGGGGCGGCGGGTATCTGACGAAATCGGGGCTGCTGGCCGCGCAGCCGGAGCTTTCGCGTTCGATTCTGCGGCGCCATCCGTTGTATGCGCGGACGATGCAGACGGGTCTGCCGTTCCCGAAGACGCGGAGAATCGTGTTCCTGAACGACGAACCGGCGGCGCTGCCCGGCTGGGTGAGGCTCGAGTTTCTGGGTGTTTAGGCGGGTTGGGATCGGGCTTTTCCCTCAATTCCGGCTAATGCAGCCGCCGGGTTCCGCCGATGATGGGTGTTAGAATGAGGCGAATCAGGCACAGCGTGCCGGTGGAGGAACGCGGCTAGGGGGAGGCTGGCGCTAGAGACCTATGTATAACGCTTTCTTCGGTTTCCGGGAAAATCCATTCAATCTCAGCCCGGATCCGGCGTTTCTGTACCGGAGTCCGCAGCACGAGGAAGCGCTCGCGAACCTGATTTACGGGGTTCACAGCCGGAAGGGGTTTGTCGTGCTGACGGGCGAGGTGGGCACGGGCAAGACCACGATGCTCGAGTGCCTGCGGGACTACCTGGAGGCGCAGTACACCGAGTTTGCGTTCATTTTCAACTCGCGGATCACCACCGAGCAGTTTTTCGAGATGATCGCTTACGATCTGGACCTGCGCTGCTCGCACAAGTCGAAGACGGAAGTGCTCTTCGCGCTGAACCATCTGCTGATTCAGCAGGCCAAGGAAGGGCGGACCACGGTGCTGCTGGTGGACGAGGCGCACAATCTGGATTGGGACGTGCTTGAGGAGATCCGGCTGCTGGGGAACCTGGAAAACCCCAAGATGGGTAAGCTGTTGCAGATCGTGCTGGCGGGGCAGCCGGAACTGGACCGCAAGCTGGATGCGCCGAACCTTCGGCAGTTGAAGCAGCGGATCGTGCTGCGGTGTTCGCTGTCGCCGCTGCAGTTGGGCGAGGCGATCGAATATGTCAATTCGCGGCTGGAGAAGGCGGGCCTGCCCGGGCAGACGGTATTTCCGCTGGACGTGTTGCGGGAGATCCACCTGCGCACACAGGGGATTCCGCGTCTGATTAACGCGGTGTGCGACAACCTGCTGTTGAATGCCTTCGCGCGGGAGAGCAAGCGGACGTCAATGGAGATGCTGGAAGAGGTGTCGCAGGACATGCGCCTGGAGTGGCCGGGCCGTCGGCGCCGGCGGGCGGCTGTCGAGGAATCCGTCGAGACGCCGAGCTTCTTCCTGCCCCTGGAATAGGCGGCGGTATACTACGAAAAGGCCGCCTGAAGAGGGCGGCGCCACCGGCCTTGCACTCTTTTCACCTAGAACAACTCGTTGCGGAGATCGGGGATGCGATCCTGAACGATCTGCGTCCGCCGGCGCCGGTTTCCGCGCTGACGCGGCGCGAGGTGGCGCGGCTGATCGACCACACGCTGCTGCGTCCGGACGCGACGGCGGCGGACGTTCACCGGCTATGCGCCGAAGCGCGGGAGTACGAGTTCTGCACGGTCTGTGTGAATCCGGTGCGGGTGGCGCAATGCGTGGCGGAATTGCGCGGCAGCGGGGTGAAGGTTTGTGCGGTGGCGGGGTTTCCGCTGGGGGCGTCTACGGTGGCGGCGCAACTGGCCGAGGCGGGCACGGTATTGCGGGCCGGCGCGCGCGAAATCGACATGGTGATCGACGTGGGCGCGGTGAAGGATGGGGCGCACGAACGGGCCGAAGCCGGGATCAAAGCGATGGCGCGGCTGTGCCACGGCGCCGGCGCGCTGCTGAAAGTGATCCTCGAAACGTGCCTGTTGACGGATGAAGAGAAGGTGCTGGGGTGCCGGCTGGCGGCCGGGGCGGGGGCCGATTTTGTGAAAACCTCGACGGGCTTCGGCACGGCGGGTGCGACGGTGGCCGACGTGGCGCTGATGCGGCGCACGGTGGGTCCGGCGATGGGTGTCAAGGCGGCGGGCGGCATCCGGACGCTGCGCGATCTGGAGGCGATGGCGGCGGCGGGGGCGACACGGATCGGCGCGAGCGCGAGCGTGGCGATCATGGAGGCGGCGGCGCGCCATGCGTGAGACCCGTCCCACGCGGGTGCGTTTCCGCGAGCGCGCCGAATTGCTCGATTTCCTGCTCGAAGTCGCGGCAATTACAAGTGAAACGCTGAATCTGGAGCAGTTGCTAGGCAATGTGGCGACGGTGGTCCGGCAGGTGATTCCGCACGAGTTGTTCGCCATTCTGCTTTACAGCGAACGGCGCAAGGGGCTGCGCATCCGCTACGCCCGCGGCCACCGCAAGGAGGTGGTCCACAACCTGATCATCCCGCTGGGCGAAGGGATCACAGGCGCGGCGGCAGCCTCCGGGCAGCCGGTGATGGTAGGCGATGTGTACGCGGATCAGCGGTACTTGAATGCGCTGGACGCAGTCCGCAGCGAATTGGCGGTGCCGATGGTGCTGCACGGCAAACTGGTGGGCGTGATCGATCTGCAGTCCACGACACCGGAGGCCTTCACGCCCCAGGATCAAGCGCTGCTGCAATTGATTGCTTCGCGGGTGGGGGCTGCGATTGAGAATGCGCGGTTGTACCGGCGTGTGGAACGGCAAAACCGCACGCAGCGGACACTGGCGCTGCTCGGGCAGGAGTTTTCGTCGATTCTTCAACTGGATGCGCTCCTGGACCGGATCGCCAAGTCGGTGAAGAAACTGATCAACTACGACGCGTTCATGGTGCTGCTGTTGGATGAGCAGCAGAGAATGCTGCGAAGCCGGTTCAGCCTGCGCTACGACGAACGTTCGCAGGCGGCGAGCATGAGCCTGGACCGGGGCATCACGGGGGCGGCGGCGAGCGAGGGCCGGACCATCCTGGTGGGCGACATCTCCACGGATCCTCGCTACGTCGAGTCGCATGTGGGCATCCGCAGCGAAATTGCGGTGCCGCTGATCGTGCAGGACCGTGTGATCGGCGTGATGGATTTGGAAAGCGAGCGGGTGAATTACTTCACCGAGGAGCATGCGCGTACGTTGTCGCTGATTGCGCCGCAGATCGCGATTTCGATCGAAAACGCGCGCCTGTACGAGGAGCTGGCGCAGCGGGAGCGAGCGATTCAAAAGGATCTCGAGGCGGCACAGCAGTTGCAGGCAATCATTATGCCGAGCGAGGCGCCGGCGATTGCGGGTCTGGACGTGGGCGTGGTGCTGCGGCCCGCGCGCCTGGTGAGCGGCGACCTGTACGACTTTTTCGAATACGACGACGACCACGCGATGCTGGCGTTTGGCGATTCGAGCGGCAAGGGCGCGGCGGCGGCGCTCTACGGCGCGCTGTTCAGCGGGCTGCTGCGCAGCCTGGCGCCGAGGCGGCGCAGTCCCGCGCTGCTGCTGAAGTCGTTGAACGACACGCTGATGGAGCGGCAGGTGCCGGCGCGTTACGTCACTTTGCTGGTGATGCTATGGCAGGCCGCGCAGCGGCAGTTCATCATCGCAAATGCGGGCTCCACCACGCCAATGGTGTGCCGGGGCGGGGAAATCCTGCACCCGCGGGCTTCGGGCGTGCCGATCGGACTGCTGGAGCATGTGGACTACGAAGAGACCGTCTTCGACGCCGAGCCGGGCGACCTGCTGATTCTGTTTTCCGACGGCATATCGGATCAGGTGAACGAGGCGGGCGAGGAATACGGCAAGAGGCGCTTTCAGGCGGTCCTGAAGGACGTGTGCGACCTGACCGCCCAGCAGATCGCGAACCGCGTGCTGGAGGACTGCCGCGAATTTCGTGGTTCCGTGCCCGTCCATGACGATCAGACGCTGGTGGTGCTGCGGGTGGCCTGAGGGGTCCTGACAAGAAACGATGGCGAATCCAATCGAACGAAGAGAAGGCGTCCTGTTCTGCGAGAACGTGGAATTGGAGACGATTGCGCGCGAAGCGGGCACGCCGGTGTACGTCTATTCGGCGGGCGGCATCCGCGCGAGGTACCGCGAGTACGCGGCAGGTCTGGAGGGGATGGACGCGCGCGTCTGCTACGCGGTGAAGGCGAACGGGAATCTGTCGGTGCTCCGTTTGCTGGCGGCCGAGGGCGCGGGATTCGATATCGTCTCGGGCGGCGAGTTGGATCGCGTGCTGCGCGCGGGCGGCGATCCGGCAAAGGTCGTGTTCGCGGGGGTTGGCAAGACGCGCGAGGAGATCGAGTTCGCGCTCGAAACCGGCATTGCGGCCTTCAATTGCGAGAGCGAAGCGGAGATTGCGCTGATTGACGCGCTCGCCGGGCGGATGGGCAAACGGGCCTCGGCGGCGGTGCGCGTGAATCCGGACGTGAATCCGGAGACGCATCCTTACATTTCCACCGGCCTGCGCGAGCACAAGTTCGGGATCGACATTCACGGCGTGGAAGAGGTGTACGAGCGGGCGCGCGGGCTGCGCAATGTCAGCCTGGAGGGTGTGGCGTGCCATATCGGCTCGCAGTTGCTCGATGCGTCGCCGCTGCTTGAGGCGGCGCAGAAGATGGTGGAACTGGCCGTGCGCCTGCGCGCGCGCGGCTTCGCCATTCGCCATCTGGATCTGGGCGGCGGGCTGGGGGTGCCGTACAAGCCGGGTGATGCCCGGCCGGACGTGGGCGCGTTCCTGCGAGCGCTGCGCGGGATTGTGGTAGGAACCGGTCTGCGGTTGTGGCTCGAGCCGGGGCGGTCGATTGTCGCCGAAGCGGGCGTGCTGCTGGCCCGCGTGTTGTACCGGAAATCGAACGGGGACAAGGAGTTCATCGTCGTGGACGCGTCGATGACCGAACTGATCCGTCCGGCGCTATATGGGGCGCATCATGAGATCGTTCCGCTGCGCAAGAGCCGTCTGCCGGGCACGGTGACGGCCGATGTGGTGGGGCCGGTTTGCGAAACTGGGGACTTTCTGGCGCGCGGCCGGGAACTGCCGCAATTGATGCCGGGCGATTTCGTGGCCGTGATGACGGCGGGCGCCTACGGCTGGGTGGCTTCGTCCAATTACAACGCGCGGCCGAGGCCAGCGGAAGTGCTTGTCGACGGCACTGGCTGGGGCGTGGCGCGGAAGCGCGAAACCTACGAGGATTTGGTGCGCGGAGAGGCATAGGTCAGCGCGGGTGCGCGGAGTCTGAAATTGCCCGCAAGGAGGCGCGCGGGGTAGCGACGGCTCGGGTAATCTCCTAAAGCTTTCGTACGAGCGTGTAGTGCGCGCCCCAGGCGGCGCCGCCCGCTTCCAACCGGCCCTCGGCCCGTCCGGGACCCGGCCTTAACTCAACCGGGGGCAGTTTCACCGAGGAATCTTCCGGTTTCGCTATTCCTTCGACTCGCGCATTGCCGAGAGTGAACACAGCCCTGGCCTCAACACCGGGCTTCGGAAAGCGCAATTCCACTTCATACCGGCCCGGTGACTTCACTTCGACTTCATAATAGCCGAGGGCTTTGCCCGCCCATTGGGCTTGCGGGCCGCGCCAGTCCTGGCGGGTGAGGAGAACGGGATTTTCGATCTCCGAGCCCAGCCAGATGCGCGGCGGCGCATAGCCCGCCGAGCCGACATCCTTGAACCAGCGCTCATACTCCTCGCGCAGCGACCGCACTTCGCCGGGCCAGAACCGGGCGATGTCGTTCTGCTCGGACGGGTCGATATCCAGGTTGTAGAGTTCCTCGCCATTGATGAGTTTCCACTTGCCGCGACGCACGGCGGAATTGCGGAAGGCCTCGGGTTCGTCGCCGCGGTGCCATTGAAGGAACAGGGGCCGCGTAGGCGGGGCCGCCTGGCCCTGCATCGCGCCCCAAAGCGAAACGCCGTCGATCTTGCGATCCTTGGGCCCGGGCACGCCCGCCATCTCGAGCAGCGTCGGCATCAGATCGATGTGCGCGGCAGGGGCATCCACTGTGGACCCGGGCTTGATCCGTCCCGGCCACTTCACGAAACAGGGCACTTGAATTCCGCCTTGATAGGGCGAACCCTTCAGGCCCCGGAGTCCGGCATTGTAGCGTCCGGGCTGTTGCGGACCGTTGTCGGTCATGAAGATGACAATCGTGTTCTGTTCGAGACCCGTCTTGCGCAGGTGCGCGAGCACGCGTCCGAGCCCGTGATCCAAGTTCGCCACCATCCCATAGATCTTCTCCGTGGTGTCGTTCAACCCGCGGCCGCGATAAGGCGCCACCCACTCTTCGCCGATTTCAAGCGGCGTGTGCGGTGAGTTGGTCGATACATACGCAAAGAAGGGCTCATTGCGGTGGCGGTCGATGAAGTTGAGCGTTTCGTCGAAGAAGATATCGGTGCAATAGCCGCGCGCCGTGTAGGGGACGTTGTTGCGTTCGAGCGGCGGGTCGAAGTAACCCGTGCCCGGCGGCGAAGACGGCTGCGCCAATCCGCCGCCGCGGTGCAGCACGCTCGTCTCGAAACCCTGTTCGGTGGCGCGCAGCGGCGCGTTGTCGCCCAGGTGCCATTTGCCGAAGATACCCGTGCGGTAGCCCGCGCCGCGCAGGGCTTCGGCCAGAGTGACTTCCTCGGGCCGCATCATGGCGCGGCCGAGAAAGGTGTCGGTGATCGCCGTGCGGTAGTTCCAGCGGCCGGTCATCAGACTGGCGCGGGTGGGCGCGCAGACGGGGCTGACGTGAAACTGCGTGAACCGCAGGCCCTGGCGTGCGACGGAATCGGTGTGCGGCGTTTCGAGCACGGGGTTGCCGTGCAGGCCTACGTCTCCATAGCCCTGGTCGTCGGTCATCACCAGGATGATATTGGGCCGGCGCGCGGGTGCTTGCAGCAGCAGGGGCGCGGCCATGATTTCGCGGCGCGTGAGTTCCATTGCCGGATACAATATCACCACCATGCGTTGCCTTGCCGCTTTCTCGTTTCTTCTGCCGGCGGTGCTCGCCGCTCAGACGTCTTCGGCCCCGCCGCGCAGCTATCCCACGCTCGGCAAAATCGTCCGCGAGGATCCGCGGCTGGATCAGGTCCTCGACCCCTCGGCCAAAATCGAGGTGCTCGCCACCGGCTTCGAGTGGTCCGAAGGCCCCGCCTGGGACCGCAAGAACAATTACCTGATCTTCTCCGACATTCCCCGCAATTCCGTCATCAAATGGACTCGCGAACGCGGCGCCGAACTCTTCATGAAGCCGAGCGGCTACACCGGCGTGGCCGATTACGGCCGCGAACCCGGCTCGAACGGACTGATGTTCGACCCGCAGGGCCGCCTCTATCTGGCCGAACACGGCGACCGGCGCGTCAGCCGCATGGACCCCGAGGGCGGCAAGGTCACGCTCGCCGCCCATTATCAGGGCAAGCGCCTGAATTCCCCGAATGACCTGGCGCTCAAATCCAATGGCGACGTCTACTTCACCGATCCGCCCTACGGCCTGCCCAAGGGTTGGGACGACCCCCGCCGCGAACTCGATTTCTGCGGCATCTACCGCTGGTCGGCCGCCACCGGCGAGGTCACGCTGCTGGCGCGCGACCTCGATCGCCCGAACGGCATCGCCTTCTCACCCGATGAAAAGACCCTCTATGTCGCTCAATCGGCCAAGCGCGCCATCTGGAACGCCTACCCCGTGAAGGCCGACGGCACTTTGGGCGAGCCGAAAGTGTTCGCCGACGTGAGCGCCGAGATGGGCCGTGAAAACCCCGGCGCTCCCGACGGACTCAAGGTGGACCGCGCGGGGAACGTCTGGGCCACCGGGCCCGGCGGCGTCCACATTTTCGCGCCCGACGGCAAACGCCTCGGCCGCATCCTGACCGGCGAAGCCACCGCGAATGTCGCCTTCGGCGGCCCGGACGGATCGGTGCTCTACATCACGGCGGATATGTACTTGTGCCGCGTACAAACGAAGGTGCGCGGTTGGGAGTGAGGCTCTGAAGGAACCAGGGCAGATGTCACCGCAGGAATCTCTGCACACATTGGCTAGACGGTAATGCCTTGACCGATTGCGAAAGTTTGCGGAGAAGGATCGCCTCCTGCGGTCGCGCACGGTCCAAGAGCGCGCCCCGTACTCATCCTCTGAAATCGACCTATATTCGCGGTCTCAACTACTCGCAGAAACGTCACCTACGAAGGATGCTTCAGCACCCAAGATCTTCGCGGGACCTGGGAACAGCCAGCGGGGCGAGATGAAGTCCGCGCGGGTCCGGCCCCTTGACTAGCAAGCCGTGTCGAATGAGTCTCTCCGGCAATTCATCGAAGCGCGGCATGAAAACCTGGAAGCGACTCGCCGCCGTTAGATTTGCGACGAGTTGCGAAAGGCGAGGTAGGCGGCCGGGAGCTATGGCCGTTGGCTCCTGATTGCCCGGGCCGGCGCTCAAGCAACCGGCCCGGGCACATCCTCGAACGCCAGCTAATTCGTGATATCCGAAGTCGCGCTGCGGCCGCGCACCGGGACATAGACCTTTTCCCACGCGCGGTGGGCCGGATGATCGTCGTAGGCCTTGAACGCCGCTTCGTTTTCGAATTCCATCACGAACGCATCGGTGTAGGGCCGCGCCTTCAGCGAGCCGTCTTCCTGCTTTTCGTAAAAGGCGCCCTGCACCTTGAAGCTCCTCAGCCAGACGTTCTTGACGCCCGGGATCTCCGCCGCCATCTTTTCCACGCCGTCCAGCACGGCCTTCTTCTGTTCGGCCGTGGTGCCGTCCTTGTAATACAGCGTTACGACGTGGATGATCGACTGCGGCTTGCCATACTTGTTAGCCGCCGTCGCCACTCCCGCGCCCATCGCCACCAGCGCCACGGCCAGCAGCATCGTTTTTTTCCAGTTCAAATTCAATTGCATCGCGTATTCTCCTCTGAAACTTCTGAACGGACAGATTCCACATTCAAAACCGGCAGCCCCGACCAATCCTCGCTCACCACGATGGAATTCGCCGGGTTGTTCGGCTCATAACGGACACTTACAGGGCCAATCAGCCGGGAGGGATCCCCGGGAAGCCGGCTCCGCAACGCCCGCACGTCCTGCGAAGCGAAGTAGGACACGCCGCGCAGGCCGTATTGGTAATGAATCAACTCCACGCTAGCCTCGGTAATCAGGCCTTCCACACTCCTTCGGTTCGTGGCGACCATCTGCCGGCGGCGGCGTTCTTTCTCCTCGGGCGAGATACGCCGCAGCCGGATCATCCAAACCACGCTCAACGCCAGCGCCACGGCACTAACGGCTAGAAGAATCTGCGGATCCATGATTGCCATTCGCGCCCAGTTCATTCTTTCGCGGTTGGAAATACCCGCGCATAGTCCTGCAGAAACTGCTCCAGCCCGCGGTCTGTTGGCAAACGGTTGAAGAGCCAGTCCGGCACCTGGAAGGGCATCGTGGCGGCATTCGCCCCGGCCTCGGCGGCCTGCTCAGCGCTCACCGGCCCATCCCCGATATCGCAAATCGCGCGGATCTGCTCCGCCGTTTGCCGTCCCTCTATGGCAGTCCATGAGGGATGGGTGGTCACGCCGTCCGCCACGCCCCACGCGTTTCCGCTTGCGGTCTCATCGAGGTTCGCCGTGTCGAGAAACAATCTCATCGCTGTGCCGCTACGGTATTTTCGAGGGTTCCGAGACCTGTCACTTCCACCGCCACCGTGTCGTTCACAGCCAATGGGCCAACGCCTGGCGGCGTGCCGGTTGCGATCAGGTCCCCTGGCTCCAAGGTCATCACGGCGGTGACGTATTCCAGAATAGCAGCCACGGGAAACAGCATGTCCGTCACCGGCGCGTCCTGCTTCAACTCGCCGTTCACGCGCGTTTTGACTCGGAACGAGGCGAAGTCCACCTCTTCCTTCGGCGTCCACCAGGGACCCACGGGACAGAAAGTGTCGAAGCCCTTGCCGCGCGTCCATTGTCCGTCGCGCTTCTGGATATCCCGCGCGGTGATGTCGTTGACCACCGTGTAGCCCGCAATGACGGATTCGGCGTTCGCGGCCTTGACATGGCGGCAGCGCGCGCCGATCACCACGCCCACTTCGCCCTCAAACGACACCAACTCCGAAAGCGCAGGATGCACGATCGCGGCGCCGTGCGCTGTCAGCGACGAGGGCGGCTTGAAAAACAGGATCGGCTCCGTGGGTACCTGATTTCCCAATTCCTTCGCGTGGTCTGCATAATTGCGGCCCACGCACACGATTTTGGAGGGCGAAACGCAAGGCAACAGCTTCACTTGGTTCAGCGCCGCTGTTGCGCCATCGGGCATACGGATGCGCCCGTCCTCCTCCAGGAGGCCTCTGCGGACAGAAGGATGCGCATCCGGGGCCGTCACCGGGACGCCCGGCTCCAATGCGAACCGTATGTACCTGGTCATCGCTTTCTCAAGCTCCTTTCCCATCAAGGCGCCGTGATTTCCACGGCTTCGCTGCGCGCGCTCTCGTTTCGCGCCAGGTCGAGGGCCGCAATCGCGTAGCGGTAGCGTCGTCCGCTCACAAGGTCCGAATCGCTGAATGAGAGGGTGCTCACGGGATCGCCCAGTCGCGCGAACTCCCCATCTCCCTCGGCCCGCCAGACCTGATACCCCGCCAAATCCTCTTCCGGGCTTCGCTCCCAGGCCAATTCGATCGAGTTGACGCCGGCGATGCCAGTCAGACCCAGGGGAGGCGCTGGCGGGAACGTATCGCGCGGTTCGATGGCAAAGGGTGCGCCGGGTTCGCTTTCCGCCTGGGACTCGCCCGCGGGGGCCACGGCCTGCAGCACATAAGCGTAACGGCGCCCGTACACGATGCCACGATCGAGCCACGAAGCTTCGGCCGCTGTGCCGAGCAAGATGAACCCCTGCTCGTCCGCGCCCTTGCGGAACACCCGCCAGCCGCGCCCATCGGGACCCTCGCCCGCGTCCCATTCCAGGAGCACGCCTTCCGCGGTGGCTCTGCCGCGGAGGCCCTCAGGCCTGCTCAGCGGGGGAAGCACCCAGAGCGCCACGAGGTTCGACCAGCCCGACCGCCGCCCCGTCGGCCCAACGGCGCGCACGCCCAGCACCACTTCTCCACCCGCCCATTGGCGGGCGGGCAATTCCAGAGTAACCTCCGTTTTCTCGCCAGGTTCCATGGTCAGAATCTCCGCCGAGGCGGCCCAGGCTTCGGTATTGAATTCGCCTTCGCCGCGCCGCCCGGCATGAAGCTCCATTGGCGGCAGGGACTTCAGAGCCAGCTTGTCGGTGGTCATGCGCGGTGCGGTGAACTGGACGAGGATGCGGCCGCCACGCTGCAAGGCGCGCAAATCCTCCACGCGTTCGGGAATGTTCAATGCGGGCGGCAGCGGATCGCCAGGATAGCCGCATCCGGCCAGCGCCAAGGCCAAAGCCGCCCATATGCCGCGTCCGCGCATTAGAGAATGTACCGGCTCAGATCCTGGTCCTTCACAACGCTCTCCACCTGCTTCCGCACGTAGGCGGCGTCGATGGCCACTTTCTTCTTTTTCAGCTCCGGACCCTCGAAACTGATCTCTTCGAGCACTTTTTCGAGAATGGTATGCAGCCGTCGCGCGCCGATATTTTCCATCGACTCGTTGACTTGCGCGGCGAGCTTCGCCACTTCGCGGATCGCCTCCTGGGCGAACGTGAGCGTGATGCCTTCGGTTTCCAGCAGCGCCGTGTACTGCTTGATCAGCGCGTTGCGCGGCTCGGTGAGGATGCGTACGAAATCTTCCTCGGTGAGCGACTTCAATTCCACGCGAATGGGAAAGCGCCCCTGCAATTCGGGGATCATATCCGAAGGCTTCGAAACGTGAAATGCGCCCGCCGCGATGAACAGGATGTGGTCGGTACGCACAAAGCCATATCGGGTGTTGACCGTGGTGCCCTCGACGATCGGCAGGATGTCACGCTGCACGCCCTCGCGCGAGACGTCCGGTCCGTGCCCGCCCTCGCGACCTGCGATCTTGTCGACCTCATCGAGGAACAGGATGCCGTTGCGCTCCACGCGCTCGATGGCCAGGCGCGTTACTTGATCCATGTCCACGAGCTTCTGCTCTTCTTCCTGGATCAGGTACTCCTGCGCCTCTTCGACGCGCATCTTGCGCCGTCGCGTGCGGTTGCCGAAGAGCGAGGGTAGAAAATCGCGGATGCTCGCGTCCATCTCCTCGTTGCCGGTGTTGGCGAGCATGTCGAAGCTGGGCATGCGCTCGCGCACGTCAATCTCAATGATCCGGTCGTCCAGCTTGCCGGCGCGCAGTTTTTCTCGCATCTTCTCGCGGGTTCGCTCGGCGGAATCGCTGGGTTCGGGGGAGGGCGGGATCAACACGTCAAGCAACCGCTCTTCGGCGTTCGCTTCGGCGCGTTCAGACACCTCCTCGAGTCTTTCCTCACGGATCATGTCGATGGCGATCTCCAACAGGTCGCGGATCATCGACTCCACATCGCGCCCGACGTAGCCCACTTCGGTGAACTTGCTCGCCTCCACCTTCAGAAACGGAGAATTCGCCAGGCGCGCCAAGCGCCGCGCCAGTTCGGTCTTGCCAACACCCGTAGGGCCAATCATCAGGATGTTCTTCGGCATCACTTCTTCGGCCATCTCGGGATCGAGTTTCTGCCGCCGGATGCGGTTGCGCAGGGCCACAGCGATGGCCCGCTTCGCTTCCGCCTGGCCAATCACATAGCGGTCAAGTTGTTCGACGATCTGCCGCGGCGTCAGTTCGTCCAACAGCGGTTCGCCCGTTTTCGAATCCCCGGGAAGATAGATCACCATGGCGGTTTAGCCCAGCTCCAGGTAGGCAATGTTGTGGTTGGTGTAAATACAGGTGTCGGCGGCGATGGCCATGGCGCGCTCGGCGATCTCTTTCGCGCCGAGCTTGGTGTTTTCGAGCAGCGCACGCGCAGCGGCCTTCGCGAACCCGCCGCCGGAGCCGATCGCCGCGCAGGCCTCGTCGGGTTCGATGACGTCGCCTTGTCCGCTCAGGATGTAAGTGTTCTGCGCGTCGGCGACCAGCAGCAGCGCTTCGAGGTGCCGCAACATCTTGTCCGTGCGCCAATCCTTGGCGAGTTCCACGGCCGCGCGCGGCAATTGGCCGTTGTGCTGCTCGAGTTTCGATTCGAAGCGGGCGAAGAGGGAAAAAGCGTCGGCGGTGGAACCGGCGAATCCCGCTATGATTTTGTCCTTGTGCAGCTTGCGCAGCTTATTGGTGGAAGCCTTCAGCACTTCGCTGCCCAGAGTCACCTGGCCGTCGCCAGCCATCACCACCCGGCTGCCGCGCCTGACGCAAAGTATGGTGGTCCCGTGAATACGGTCGTCCGCGTGATTGCTCATCGTATTCATTCAGTGTAGCTTGGCGCCCGGTCTTCGCATCGCCGCGCCGGGACCGGAGATCTGGATTGGTGGACCGCCCTAATCCCCGGGAAAAAGGACCCACAATTCCGGCCGGCCGCTATTGCAGTGGACGGCACGGGAGAGCATTCCGAAATTGGCCCAGGAGAGATAAAGCGCCATCCGCGCCGCGTGCCACGCCCCTCCGGAGGCAGCGCCGGATTGCATGGCCCTCAGCCGGTTCTCTACTGAGGGTATGGGATGGAAGATCCGCTCCAGCCACCGGCCGCGCCGTGGTTCATCTTCCTGCAATTGATCGATTTCGACGATAGCGTGGTGCAAGGCCGGGACTTCCGCGCCATGCTCCATCGCGTAGCGATCCGCGCCGATCACCGCCGGGCGGCTCAGCGATGGAAGCACCAACAGCCCGAAGAAGGACCACAGCGTGAAGGCCACCAGCGTCGTCACGAATTCCCACAGCCGCTCCACGCCTGCCCCCGGCAAGTGTGCGCATAGAAGGAAGCCGGCAATGTTCCATGCCGATGCGAGCAGCAACCCCCGCAGCCGCGCGCCGGTTGCGATCACCCCTAACCGCCGAAGCAGCAATGCACGGGCCCCTTCAACAGGCAGAGAATCCACCCAGTGCGCCGGAAGCACAACTGTTTCGCGCCCCGGCAGCCCCGCCACGCCGCCCGAGAGTCCTCCATCGAACCCGGCGACAACGACGCTGCGTTCCGGCGCCCCACCCACCCCGCGCAGGGGCCGCAAGCTCAGCCCGCCTACCCACCGGGCCAAGGGCAATTGCAGCGCGACAAGCAGGACTTGCAGGACGAGAAGAACGCACGCCGCCACCCACACGCCCCATCGGCGGCCGCTTTCGAATAACAGCAGCGCGCTGCCGGTCATCACCGCGCCCTGCATCAGCACGCCCCTCACCCACTTCATCCAGAAGGTGGGGAACATGAGACACAAGCGCTGGTATTTGCATGGCAGCCAGTATCCACCCAGGAAATCGAAGGGCAAGCTGATCAGGACGTACAGCTTGAATAAGGTGACCAAAGCCGCCCATTCGGCCCACAACGGACCGCCGTCAAAAGGGAACAACGTGGCGGGGAGTTGCCATAAGTACATGAAGAGCGAGAACACCACTAAGACCCCCACTCCGGCGATGCCTGTCCATAGTCTCGCTCGCGCATATGTCATAAGGAACTCGAATACAAACGCGGTCCCAGTCCCGCTCAACATTATCAAGGATGCCGGCACGGGAACCTCCGATGGGGAATGTGAGGTTCTGACGCTATAGCGGATACTAGAAGAGGATGCTTCGTTCTCTCGCGCTTCTCTTGTTACTACAATCCGCCGCGTGGGGCTGGGGTCGCGATGGACATGCCTTGATCGGCCGCATCGCGGAGCGCCACTTGACGCCGGAGGCCCGCGCCGCCGTCGCGCGACTGCTGGAAGACGGTGAAACCCTGTCCTCAATCGGCTCCTGGGCCGACGAGATCCGGAACGAACGCCGCGAGACCAGCACGTGGCATTACATCAATCTGCCCATCACGCAGCCCCGCGGCGACTGGCGCGCCTATTGCCCAGCTTCTGGCTGCGTGGTCAGCGTGATTCCGGACATGATGGCCAGGTTGCGGGACCGCTCGCGCAGCCGCGCCGAGCGAGCCGAGGCCCTCAAGTTCCTCACCCACTTTGTTGGCGACCTCCACCAACCCTTGCACACCGGCGATCGAGGCGATCGCGGCGGCAACGACGTCCCGGTCGTGTTCCGGGACAGGCCCGGTAACCTGCACAGCATCTGGGACACGCCGATCCTCCTCTGGATGTTCGAACGGGATCCCGGACTTCGGGCCCGGCTGGAGCGCGGCGCCGGCTACTGGCAGCGGCGGCGGATCGAGCGCGGCACGCTGGACGACTGGGCTTGGGAAGCGCATGCGGTCGCGCGAGACGTGGTTTACCATCACCTGCCCGACGGCAACCCTGCCTTGCTTGGCGAGCACTACGCGCGTCAGGCCGCACCCGCCGTCGAACTCCAAGTCATGAGAGCCGGGGTCCGCCTCGCGCGCCTCTTGAACGAAGTCTTCGGGGCTCAGTAAATACCCCCCTGCCGAAAACCTCGTCAAAACGGACCAAATGATACTTCTTACTGAACAACTTACAGGATTTGGAAGCGCTCGACCTCAAAGTGGGGCCATGCTACAATTTTTTGTAGGTTGGAGGGGTTCCGCGCCGCGATTCGTGCAACTTTGCCCGTCACGCTGCGTCTAAGAGCCTAGGAGATTATCGGGATCGAGTCCGATCGTAAGAGTAGTACGCCCGAAACCGGACGATAGGCACACATGCAGGCGCAATATCCAAATCCCCGTCAAACCCCCGATCCCAGGGCCGCCACGCCGGTACCGCCTCGGACGGTCCACGAGGATCCCTTGTTCCTTGTTCCGCCCGAGAAGCCATGGTTTGTTACCCTGCTTGCCAACATCAAGGAAGCGCTTTCCAACAAAGAGCAGGCTCCGATGCAGGTCAGCTTCCGGCCAATGAGCGAAGCCGAGCTAGCTGCCAGCGACGACCCGATGCTCCGGCGCCTCGCCGAACTCAACCAGAAGCCGAAGAGTTTTTTCGCCCGCGTTTCGGAGAACATCCGCGAACTCATCAGCCCGCCGCCGCCGCCGCCGGTTACGTCCAGGCCGCTCACCAAGGAAGAGTTAGCCGCCATGGGCGGCACCTTCGTAGAGATGGAGAGCGCGGAGCGGCCCTGGTACCAGAATCTCTATCTCAATCTGAAGGATCTGCTGTTCCCCCAGAAGTTGCCGCCGCTCGAGGTCACCTCGAGGCCGGTGCAGGTTCGCGAGCTATTTAGCAGGAACGAGTATAAAGGCCGTTCGCAGGTCATCAGCTTCTTTGTTCATGTCGGCATCGTGGTTCTGGCGCTGACGCTCGGTACCAGCGAGACCGTTCAGACGGCTGTCAAGCAGTCGGTTTCCATTTTCACCCCGGTGGACATTGCTCCATACGTTCCTCAGGCGCCAGTGAAACAGCAGGCGATGGGCGGCGGCGGTGGCGGTGGAACCCGCGATCTGACTCCGCCGAGCAAGGGCCGCCTGCCGCGGCAGTCGCTCAAGCAGTTTACTCCTCCGGCCGCCGTGATTCTGAATGAGAATCCGAAGCTCGTCATGGAGCCGACGATTCTGGTTCCGCCCGACGTTGCGCTGCCGAACACGAACATGCCGAATTTCGGCGACCCGTTGGCCAAGCTGGGACCTCCCTCGGGCGGTCCGGGTTCGGGCGGCGGCATCGGTACCGGATCTGGCGGCGGCGTCGGCAAGGGCCGCGGCGGTGGTTACGGTGAAGGCGAAGGCGGCGGCGTCGGTGGCGGGGCTTTCCGCATTGGCGGCGGCGTTTCCGCTCCGCAACCGATCTTCAAGGTCGAGCCGGAATACTCCGAGGAGGCCCGCAAAGCCAAGTACCAGGGAACTGTGCTGCTGGCCATCGTCGTTGACGAGGAAGGCCGAACGCGCAATATTCGCGTGGTTCGTTCGCTCGGCATGGGCCTCGACGAGAAGGCGATCGATGCCGTCAGCAAGTGGCGCTTCCGCCCCGGCTACAAGGACGGCCGCGCGGTGGCCGTCCATGCCAATGTGGAAGTGAATTTCCGCCTGCTCTAACCAGTCCCGCAATTCCTTCGGCCGTTCCCTGCGCCTCCCCGCTTCGCGAGCAGGTTTCCGGGCTTGCGCTGCTCCCGCCCGCTCCGCGATGATACGAGTTCGGTCCCCGCGGTGATGCCTCCATTTGCGCGCTTCATGGAACCGAGGTAGGAGAAGTACTTGCAGACTCCCGTTGTTGACTTGAACTCCGTACAGGTTCTGGGCCTGGCCGCCGTGGGTGTGGCCTTGGGGATATGGCTGAAGCGCAGACTGCCCGTGCTGGACCGGCTGAATATCCCGGCGTCCGTTGTAGGCGGACTGATGTATGCTGTGCTCACGCTAGCCCTGCGGGATCGTGTGGTCAATTTCAACATGGATGTCACGCTGCGCGACATTTTCATGATTGCCTTCTTCACCACCATCGGCATGAGCGCCAGCCTCCGGGTGGTGCAGCAGGGCGGCAAGCAGGTGGTGATCTTCTTCGGCCTTGCCACCCTGGGCGTCCTGATCGAGAATGTCGTGGGCGTCGTGAGCGCCCTGCTCTTGGGCCTGGATCCGCTCTTGGGATTGATGGCCGGATCCGTATCCATGGCGGGCGGACCTGCCACCGCGCTCGCCTTCGGCGAAACCTTCGAATCGCTGGGCTTGGAGGGCGCCACATCGATCGGAGTGGCGGCGGCGGTCTTCGGGATCGTAGCCGGAGGATTGTTGGGCGGCTACGCCGGCGGATCACTGATCCGAAAGCATGGGTTGAAGCCGGAGCTCGCGTCCGCTGTGGTTCGCGCGGAAGATGTTGCCTACCAGCCTGGAGGAAGCGACGAACCGGTACGATTCGCCGAAGAGAGCGCCGAGGAGCGTTCGCCGCTGCTGGCGAATTCACTGGCGATCGCGGTCGCCATGGGGCTCGGCACCATGGTCAGCGGGGCTCTGCAGAACGCGGGCCTGCTGCTGCCCGCTTACATCGGCGCGATGATCTGCGCCGCGGTGATCCGGAATCTTGATGACCAGTTTGGCTGCGTGGGCATCGCGCAGCGGCAAATGGACCAGATCGGCAATGTTTCGCTGGATCTGTTCATCGTGATGGCGCTACTGACGCTCCGCCTCTGGGAGATGCTGGCGCTCGCACTGCCGGTCCTGCTCATTCTCGCGCTGCAGATCACAGCGGTGCTCTTGCTCTGCCGCTGGTTGGTATTCCGGGTGATGCGACGCGATTTCGACGCGGCCGTGGTGAGCGGCGGTTATTGCGGTTTCATGCTGGGCACCACCGCGAACGCCATGGCTTGCATGAACGAGCTGGCGAACCGCTACGGCCCCGCCCCGCGCGCTTTCCTGGTCGTGTCGCTGGTCGGCGCATTCCTGATCGACTTCACAAATGCGCTGATCATCACGCAGTGCCTGAACTTGCTGCGTTAGCGCCAGCGGGTCGCTCAGGAACCGATATAGGCCTGGTACTCTTCAGCCGACATCAGCAAATCGACTTCACCCGGGCTGGCGAGCCGGATCTTTACGAGCCAGGCTTCGCCGTGGGGGTCGCTGTTCAGAGTATCGGGGGCATCGGCAAGAGCGGGATTAGCCCCCACGATTTCGCCGCCAACGGGCGAGTAGATGTCGGACACCGCCTTGACGCTCTCGACCGAGCCAAACGTATCGCCAGGCGAGAGTTTTAGCCCTGGTTTGGGCAGATCGACATACACGATGTCGCCCAATTCCTTCTGGGCGTGAAAGGTAATACCGACAGTGGCGGTATCGCCTTCCACAGAAACCCATTCATGTTCTTTGGTGTAACGGTAGTTGTCTGGATAGGTACTCATTTCGGTCGCTTGTAAAAAGGGGTGGGCACGGTGACGGCCGCCACGGGGCGGTCGCGGATCACAATCTCGATTGGGCGGCCAGACTCGGCCGCGGCCGCGGGCAGGTAACACAGCCCGATATTCTTGTTGAGCGTGGGCGAAGGGCCGCCGGAAGTCACCCATCCGGCCGCTTCCCCATCGATACGGACCTCGTATCCATCGCGGCCGATGCCGCGCTCCGTCATCTCGAAGCCAGTCAACCGGCGCTTCACGCCAGCCGAGCGTTGCGCCTCCAGCGCCGCGCGCCCCACGAAATCACCCTTGTCGAACTTCACGATCCAGGCGAGCCCGGCCTCCAGCGGCGTGATAGAGGCGTCGATTTCATGCCCGTAGAGCGCCATGCCCGCTTCGAGCCGCAGCGTGTTGCGGGCGCCAAGGCCGCAGGGCGCGATCCCGCTCCCGGCTCCCGCCGCCAGCAACGCCTGCCACAGCGGGCCGGCGTGCTTGGGCGCTACGTACAGTTCGAAGCCGTCTTCGCCGGTATAGCCGGTGTGCGCCACGCGCGCGGGAAACCCCGCGGCCTCGGTTTCGGTGAACCAGTAATAACGGAGTAAGGAAATGTCGTCCTTCGTGACGCGGTTCACCACCTTGGGGGAGAGCGGTCCCTGTACGGCAATCTGCGCGTAGCGCGGGCCCGCGTTCTCCACTTCACAGTCGAAGCGGTTGTGGGATGTGATATGCGCGAAATCTTTGTCCTGATTCGAGGCGTTTACGCAAAGAAAGTACTCAGTTTCCGAGACCTTGTGTACCAGGATGTCGTCTACGAAGCAGCCGGTTTCATAGAGCAGTCCCGAATAATGCGCCTGGCCTGACTGGAGTTTCGCCGCGTTGTTCGTCGTGACAAAATTCACCAGTTGCAGCGCCTCGGGACCACGAACCACGATCTCACCCATGTGCGAAACATCAAAGATCCCGACGGCGTTCCGTACCTCCTGGTGTTCCTCGATAATGCCTCGGTACTGGACGGGCATCTCCCAGCCTCCGAAATTCACCATCCGGGCTTTGTGCGCGTGGTGGGTGTCGAACAGCGGCGTTCTCTTAAGGGCGGCGGCTTCGCTCATGTCATTTCAGGCTCTCACACTCTAACACGGCCGGGGGACCGCCGGAACCTCTGCACCCGACTTGCAGATAGCTCCGGTTCCGGCTCCGGCGCCGGCGCGCAAGTGCCCGCTTTGCCGGCCCGGATGCCGCGGCGCGAGCTTCGGCGCAATGCAGAAAGTCATTTGCAATTAGGTATTTAGAGGGAATCCTGCTACAATCGAGGGGCAGTAGGGGCTATTTCCCAGGAGAGAAAACAATGAAGGGCAACGAAACCGTTTTGATGTACCTGCAGGAGACGCTGACCGCCGAACTCACGGCGATCAACCAGTACTTCCTGCACGCCGAAATGCTGGAGAACTGGGGCTACGAGCGCCTGGCCAAGATCACCAAAAAGGAATCCATCGAGGAGATGACGCATGCCGAAAAGCTGCTCCACCGGATGCTCTATCTCGATGGTTCGCCAAACATGGGGTCGCTGTTTCCGCTGCGCATCGGGCAGAACGTGAAAGAGCAGTTTGAGAACGATCTCGCGCTGGAACTGGAAGCGATTCCGCGCTTGAACAAGGCGGTGGCCGCGGCGATCGAGGCGGGCGACAATGGCTCGCGGGAGCTGTTTGAGAAGATCCTGATCGACGAGGAGCACCACGTCGATTACCTGGAAGCTCAGCTTCACATGATTCAGGAACTGGGCTACGAGAACTATCTGGCGCAGCAGATCAAGCCGGGCGAGTAAGCTCAACCCGGAAGACACCGCAGCGGCCCGAAAGCAATGCGCTTCCGGGCCGTTCTGCTGCAGCGATGACGCCTCGCAAGGAAACCCCCGGCCCTGATGGCTTCACCCGCCCGTACAGGGCAGGATCGCGGAAGGCCAACGCTGAAATGGCCTTGCGCCCTGGGGTTTGCGTCCGCGAGTACAGCTATTCCACGCGTAGCGGCCCGAACACCGGGCAGGGCATGTTCGCTTCGTCCGCCAGATTCAGGTAAGGATCTTTGCCGTAACCATAGTGAACGCGGGCGCCCTCCGGCAGCTTGCCGCCGAAAAGCAACTCGACCGTGTTCGAGGAGCCGGGCAGCAGGCGCTGCCGGAAGATCAGCGGCACGGGCTTGCCTTCGGCGTTGTGAATGGTGAAGCCATTCAGCCGTCCCGAGTGGACCAGCCGGCCATTGACCGAGGAGAACTCAACCAGAACGCGGCTGCCATCCAGGCGTGCGCGCAGCGGGCGGGGCCCGGGCGCGAGTTTGCCCTCGGCGAGGTTGGCCAGACGCTGCCCGAGAACCAAATAGGAGTCCGTTCCGACGTGGATGCCGTCGTCGAGTTCCAGATCGATCGCGGTGGTCATGCCCACATTGCGGAAAAGGCCCTCGATACGCCGCTGGGCGTCCTGGACCGCGTGCCACTCGTCGATGTTGGTGTCATTGACGTGACGGCCGATCTGGACATAGTAAAAAGGCAAGTCCGGCTGCCGGAAGTCCACCCGGACAGATTCGATGAGCGACTGGAACTTGGCCGCGAACGCGGGAGCAGCCTTCGGGTTGGCGTCGGACTCACCCTGATACCACAGCACGCCCGCGATGCGTCCACCCACCGCGAGAAACCGCCGCAGCATTCCACCATACAGCGAAGCCCCGCCCTCGCCTTTCAACGCGGGCGACCACTGGTCCATCGAGGTCCCGCCATGCGCGCTGGGGATCAGGCCAATGGGGACTCCGGTCCGCCGCACCCTCTCAAGAGCAAAAGGCAGACCCACGCCCGCACCCTTGACACGCGCGGCAATGGCCTTGCGCAGCGCTTCTCCGCTCAACGGCGCTTTCGGCTCGCCTGAATTGCGCCGCCAGTGAAAACTATCCACGGCGTCTTCGAGCCGGTGCAACGGCTCCTCGGCGGGCACCCACTGGTCGGCCATATTGAAGCTGTAAACCTGGGCGGAAGGAACGGGCACGTTCTTCAGGTCGCCGACGCCCTGCATGTTCGACTGCCCGGCGAGCATCCACAGGTCCCCCACCAGCAGGGGCTCCACCGCAAGTACGCCGTTCGCCCCCGTGATGCGCACTTCCATGCGATAGGGGCCGCCCGCGGGCACGCGGGTCAGATTCACTCCCCAGCTTTCCGCGCCCGCCGTACCCACCTGCCGCCAGTCGAAACCGGGCACGGTGAGCCCGCCGCGCAGCAACCGCGCTTCCACGGGACGGCCGGCGAGCTGTTTGGCGGAATTGCCTTCCAGCCGGAACGCGCCACGGTTGTCTGCTTCGCGCTGCACCACCTGGTAGGGAACCACGCCGCCGGTGATCTCAAACGTCTGCGCGGGGGCGGCCGCCGCCAGCGCCGCCAGAAGCGGGAACACAAGTCGCATAGGTCCCGATTATAATGCAACCATGCCGTCCGCATTACCCGCCCGCCGCGCCATCCTGCGTGCCGCCGGCCAGGCCGCCCTGGCCTGGACCGCCGCTTCCTACGCCCGCATCCTGGGCGCGAACGACAAAATCAATCTCGGTTTGATCGGCGCAGGCGAGCGCGGCCGCGGCGTGATGAACGGTTTTATCAAAACGGGCGGCGTGAACGTCACGGCGGTGTGCGATGTGTACGCCGAGATGATCGACCGCGCCCAGCGCGCCGCGCCGGATGCGAAAGGCTACCTGGATTACCGCGAGTTGCTCGCGCAGAAGAACGTAGACGCGGTGCTCATCGGCACCCCCGACCACTGGCACGCGGCCAACAGCATCGACGCCCTCAACGCCGGCAAGGACGTGTATGTGGAAAAGCCGCTCACGCTGCGCATCGAGGAAGGACCGGAGATTGTCAAGGCCGCGCGTGTGAACAACCGCGTCTGCCAGGTGGGCTTGCAGCAACGTTCCGGCGCGCATTACATCGAGGCCAAGCAGAAGTACTTCGACACGAATGCGCTCGGCCGGATCACGCTCGTCCGCACCTGGTGGCATGGCAACACCTATCATCTGCGCCGCGCGCCCGCTTCGCTGGCCACGCGACCGTCGAACCTCGATTGGGCGCGCTTTCTCGGTCCGGTGAAGTGGCGCGAGTGGGATCCGCAGCAGTTCTGGAACTGGCGCGCGTACCTCGACTTCGGCGGCGGTCAGGTGACCGACCTGTTCACGCACTGGATCGACGTGGTCCACATGTTCCTGGGCCGCGACATACCCACCTCGGGTGTCGCCGCGGGCGGCGTCTACCACTACAAGGACGGACGCACCGCGCCCGATACCATCAATGTGCTGCTTGAATACGGCGGCGACTACACGGTGACTTTCGAGGCGACCCTGGCGCCCGGCATCCGCGGCGAGGCAATCGAGTTCTGCGGCACCGAGGGCAAATTGTGGATCAGCCGCTCGCGCTATGAGTTCCTGCGCGCGGGCAAGGGGGCCGAACCGGTGGAGGTCAAGGGCCCGGGCTACGACTTCACGCTCGATCACATCAAGAACTTCCTGGATTGCGTGAAATCCCGCCAGAAACCGAATTGCGATGTGCTCGACGGGCACCGTTCCGCGCAAGCGTCCCATCTCGGCAACATCAGCTACGTTCAGAAACGGCGGCTGAATTTCGACCCCATCCGCGAAGAGATCCTGCCTTTCTAACGTGACCCGTCGCCAACTCATCGGGCTGCTCGCGGCGCGGGCCGCCGCCGCCGACTCTTTCGACACCGTGATCCGGGGCGGAGTCGTGTACGACGGCACGGGCGCTCCGGGCGTCCAGGCCGACCTCGGAATCCGCGGCGACCGCATCGCCGCCGTGGGGGATCTGCGCGCGGCGGGCGCGCGCACGGTGATCGAAGCCGAAGGACTTGCGGTAGCGCCGGGCTTCATCAACATGCTCTCCTGGGCCGCCGAATGGCTGATTCGCGACGGCCGCGGGCTTTCCGATCTCAAGCAGGGCGTCACGCTCGAGATCTTCGGCGAAGGTTCTTCGCTCGGACCGCTCACGCCTGCCATGCGCAAAGATAGACTGCGCACGCAGCCGCGCAAGCACCGCTATCCGATCCCCTGGGTGACGAATGCGGGCGCGCTTGGCTGGATGGCGCAGCGCGGCGTGTCCATGAACATCGCTTCGTTCGTCGGCGCTTCGACGGTGCGCATCCACGAACTCGGCTATGAAGACCGCGCGCCGAACAAGGCAGAACTTGCGCGCATGCAGGAACTGGTGCGGCGCGAGATGCGGCTGGGCGGGATGGGCGTGGGCGCGGCGCTCATCTACGCGCCGGGCGCCTACGCGAAGACGGCGGAACTCGTCGCCCTGGCTAAAGCCGCCGCGCCGTTCGGCGGCATCTACATCTCCCACATGCGCAGCGAGGGGGACCGGATCGAAGAGGGGCTCGATGAACTCATTCACATCGCGCGCGAGGCGAAAATCGCCGCCGAGATTTATCACCTGAAAGTGGCCGGACGCGAGAACTGGCCGAAACTCGCAACGGTGATCGAGCGCATCGAACAGGCGCGCGCCGAGGGACTGAAGATCTGGGCCGACATGTACACCTACACGGCGGGTGCCACGGGCTTCGACGCCGCCATGCCGCCGTGGGTGCAGGAAGGCGGCTTCGAGGCCTGGCGGAAACGCCTTCGCGATCCCGAAATCCGGCGACGCGTCGCAGCCGAGATGCGCGACCCGGCCGCTCGATGGGAGAACCTGATGCGGGCCGCCGGCGCGGAGGGCACGCTGCTGCTGGGCTTCGCCAATCCCGCTCTGCGCGAATACACCGGCAAGACTCTGGCCGAAGTCGCGGCTTTGAGGAACGCCTCGCCCGAGGACACCGCCATGGACCTGGTGGTCGAGGATGGCAGCCGCGTTTCCGTCGCCTACTTCCTCATGTCCGAGGACAACGTGCGCCGTCAGTTGAAGCTGCCCTGGATGGCTTTCGGCTCCGACGCCCGCGCGATCGCAGCCGAAGGCGACAGCCTGGAAGCTTCCACACATCCCCGCACCTACGGGAACTTCGCCCGTCTGCTCGGCAAGTATGTTCGAGACGAAAAGGTATTGCCCATGGAGGCGGCGATCCATCAGCTCACCGGGCTGCCCGCCGGGCGGCTGGGCCTGGCCAAACGGGGCTTGCTGCAGCCGGGCTGCTACGCCGACGTCGCCGTGTTCGACCCGAGGACCATTCGCGACACCGCAACCTTCGCCCGTCCGCACTCCTACGCTGAAGGTATGCGCCACGTGTTCGTCAACGGCCGCCACGCACTGAAAGAAGGCGAATCGACCGGCGTCCTGGCGGGCCGCTTCGTGCGCGGCCCGGGCTACCGGCCTGCAGGTTGAGGAGAACTTCCTTCCGAGAGGCTAAATCGGTTACGCTTTCAAGTTGAGCTTGAGGCTGTCTGTCATCATCCCGGTACGCGACGGAGGAGCGGCCTTTAGGCGGTGCTTGGCCAGTTTGCGCGCGCAGACGGAAACGCCTTCGGAAGTGATCGTGGTGGACGATGGCTCGCGCGACGGCTCCGGCGCCGAGGCCGAGGCGGCAGGGGCGCGCGTGCTTCGCCAGCGCACGCCTCAAGGCCCCGCGCATGCGCGCAACGCCGGCGCCGCAATCGCAGAGGGCGACGTGCTGGTCTTCCTCGATGCCGACGTGGAATTGCATCCGCAAACCCTTCAACGGGTGCGGGAACGTCTGGAAAGCGAGCCAGGCCTCGATGGCGTCTGCGGACGTTACGATGATGATCCCCCGCATCGCTCGCTGGTCTCCCGCTACCGGAATCTTCTGCATGCGTACACGCACCTTCAGGCTGCGGGCCGTGCCGCTACGTTCTGGGCCGGTTGCGGAGCGCTCCGGCGCGCCGTCTTCGCCGAAGCCGGGGGATTTGACACGCGCTTTGGCGCGCCCTCCGTCGAGGACTTGGAACTGGGCATGCGCCTGGCGCGCGACGGACGAAGACTCGAGATCGATGCGTCGATTCAGGTCAAGCATCACAAGCGTTGGACGCTCCACTCGATGATCAAGACCGATGTCTGGCAGCGGGCCGTCCCCTGGGCGCATCTGGTGATGGCGCAACGCCGCGCCCCCGCCGCACTGAACCTTCGTTGGAGCCAGCGGACCAGCGTCGCCGCGGTCTGCCTGGCGGTCCCCGCACTCGCCATCCATCCCGCCGCCTCCGGGGCCCTGCTCCTCGTCCACGGCGCTCTCAATCTGCCACTGTTGCGTCACCTCCGTGCCACGCAGGGCATCGGGTTCGCTGTGGCCGCGTGGCCCCTCCATGTCCTGCACCATCTTTACAGTGGATTGGCCATCCCCCTGGCCGTGGCGACCTACCCGTGGCGACGCCTCTCCCGCCCGGAGCGCGCACTGTCCGAGGCCGCCCGGTGATCGCCATCCTCGGGGCCGGGCCTGCCGGGCTGACCGCGGCCTACGAACTCACCCGCCAGGGCCGGGAGTGCATCGTCTTCGAAAAGGGCGATCAACCCGGCGGCCTGTCCCGCACCGTCAACTACCGCGGCTACCTGTTCGACATCGGCGGCCATCGGTTCTATACGGCCGTCCCGGCCATCGAACAAATCTGGCGGGAGACCCTCGGCGATGACCTGCTCACGCGGCCGCGCCTGTCGCGGATTCATTACCGCCAGCGCTTCTTTCAGTACCCTCTTGAACCCTGGGACGTCTTCGCTCGGCTCGGCCCCGTCGAGGTCTTCCGCTGTGGCGCGAGTTACCTCGCCGCGCGCTTCCGCCGCCGGGGCGAGGAGCGCAATTTCGACGAATGGGTCTCGAACCGCTTCGGAAAGCGCCTTTTTGAGATCTTTTTCCGCACCTACACAGAGAAGGTCTGGGGCATCCCCTGCACCGAAATCGGCGCGGAATGGGCCGCGCAGCGGATCCGCGGCTTGAGCTTCGGCGCACTGGTCAAACAGGCCGTTTATGCCGGACGGCAGCCGGTCCGCTCGCTCATCCGCGAGTTCCTCTATCCGCGGCGCGGCCCCGGCATGATGTGGGAACGCATGCGCGCGCGCGTCGAGGAGGCTGGGGGGCGCGTGCTGACGGGCCACGCTGTCGAATCCATCGAGATGCAGGATGGGCGCGTCTCCGCCATCCACGCCGGCGGCCGGCGTTTCGCTGTGGTTGGGGCCATCTCCACGCTGCCGCTGGGCGACCTGCTGCCCATGGTGACGCCCGCGCCGCCCGCCCCGGCGCTCCGAGCTGCTTCCTCGCTCCGCTACCGCGATTTTCTCACCGTCGCGCTCATGGTCCGCGGCCGCGACCTGTTCCCCGACAACTGGATTTATATCCACGAACCGGGCGTGAAAGTGGGCCGGATTCAGAACTACACGAACTGGAGCCCCGAGATGTCGCCAGACCCAGACATGAGCTGTCTCGGTATGGAGTACTTCTGTTTCGAGGGCGACGGTCTCTGGAACAGCTCCGACGAGGATCTCATCGCGCTGGCCCGCCGCGAAATCACCCGGCTGGGCCTGATCGACCCCCGCAAAGTGGAGGACTCCGCCGTCCTCCGCGTCCCCAAGGCCTACCCCATGTACGACCGGCACTACCAGGAACACCGCCGCGCCTTGGGCGAATGGTTCCGGAGCATCCCGAACTTCGAGGCCGCCGGCCGCAACGGCCTCCACCGGTATGACAACCAGGACCACGCCATGCTCTCCGGCATCCTTGCCGCTCGCAATCTCTTGGGCGGCAGCTTCGATCTGTTCGGCTGGCATGAGGAAGGTTACCTCGAGAACGCCGAAAGCGCGCTGGCCGCCGAATGGGCCAGGCTTGATGCGTCGCAACCCGCCGTGCCCCACGCCGTTCCCGCAAGAGTCGATGAGCGTCCCCGCTGACACGTTTCGGCGTTCGGCGCTGCTGACCGCCGCCGCCGTCACCCTCGCCGCCCTGGCCGGTCTCACGCTCACCGTCCAGGCTACCCACCAGGGCGATTGGACGGGGCTATTTTGCATCGGCAGCAAATTCGCGGGCGGAATGCAAAATCTCCCTCCCGGCCGGGCGTTCCCGGACTCGAACGGCTACGACGGCCAGTTTTATCGCGCCGTTGCCCACAACCCCTGGTTGCGCACCGAAGCGTGGCGCGCCATCGACGACCCGGAGATGCGTTACCGGCGCATTCTGATCCCCCTCGCCGCATGGCTGCTGGCCGCGGGCCAGCCCGCGCTGATCGACGGCGCCTACGTCGCCGCGATCCTCATCTGCCTGTTCCTGGGAACCTACTTTCTTGCCCTGTGGCTCGCCCGCGAGGGACTGCCCCCCGCAGCCGGCGCGGTCTTCCTGTTCCTGCCCGGCACCTTGATCTCGCTGGACCGGATGATGCCCGACATCGCTCTCTACACCATCCTGGCCGCGCTGCTCGCGGTGTGGCGCGGCCGCCTGACGCCTGCCGTCGCGGTTCTGCTCGCGCTCGCGCCGCTGGTGCGCACCATCGGACTGCTGGCGTGCGCGGCGGTCGCGATCGCCCTGATCTCAGCGCGCAGATGGCGCGATGCTGGCATGATCCCCTTTCTTGGCTTGCCGGTCGTCGCCTGGTGGGTGTGGTTGAATTCTCAACTCGTGGGCCAGGTCTCCGGCGTCTCGACCCCCTCTACTCCAGGCCAACTGCTCGGCCTGCCCCACTGGCTGCTCAAGCAGCCGGGCTATGGACTCCTCCTGAGGATCTTCGATCCCGTGCCCTATCCGGGCCTGCCACCCGCAATCGAGACCGCCACTCAGGTCCTGGACATCCTCGCGTGGCTGGGCATGCTCTTCTCCGTCGTGATTGTGACGCTATCATGGCGCCGTTTTACCGGAAACCTGCCGGGCCTGCTGATCCTGCTCTGGATCCCACTGTTCCTGCTGGCCAGCGGCCGGGGCTTCTGGCGCGATCCCTACTCCTACCCCCGCGCGTTTACGCCACTGCTTGGCCTGCTCTTGTGGGAGGCTGCGCGGCGCCGTCAGTGGTGGTTCGCGCTTCCGCTTCTGCTGGTCACGCTGCGGGTGGGCGCGCAACTGTTCCCTCAGGCTTCGCTTGGTCTGCGCTGGCTGCTGGGGTCCTGAGCGTGCGATACCCTGAGCGTGAGTATTCCGAAGGAGTCCCTCTCGTGTCCCATCGTCCCATTGAAGCCTGCGGCGTAATCGGCGACCTACATTCCGTCGCCCTGGTCGGCATGGACGGTTCCATCGACTGGTGCTGCCTGCCGCGCTTCGATTCCCCCAGTCTGTTCGCCGCGATCCTGGACCAGGACAAAGGCGGCTTCTTCCGCATCGCGCCCTTGCATGGCGGCTCGAACCGGCAGATGTATCTGCCCGAGACGAACGTCCTGATGACCCGTTTCCTCCGCCGGGAGGGCGTCGGTGAAGTGATCGACTTCATGCCCGTGCACGAGGATGGCGTATCCGTGCGCCCGGAGAAGGTCCACGAAATCGTGCGCATCGTCCGCGCCGTGCGCGGCGAAGTCCAGTTCCGTCTCGACTGCCAGCCCGCCTTCGACTACGCCCGCCGCGCCCACACCATCACGCCCATCGAAGGCGGCGTGGTGTTTTCGAGTGGCCCGGAGCGCATCGCCCTGCTGAGCGAAGTGCCGTTGAAGATCGAGGACGGCCGCGTCGCCGCCGAGTTCACGCTCTGCCCCGGCGCCTCGGCCAGTTTCGCGCTGCGCTACGTCGAGGGACGCGACGACCGCGAACTCCGCGCCCCCATCAACTGCAACCAGTTGCTCGATGAGACCGTGCGCTACTGGCGGCGCTGGCTCGACCACTGCACCTACGAAGGGCGCTGGCGCGAGAAGATCATCCGCTCCGCCCTGGTCCTCAAGCTGATGACCTACCGGCCCACCGGCGCCATCGTCGCCGCTCCCACCTGCAGCCTGCCCGAAGAGATCGGCGGCGAACGCAACTGGGACTACCGCTACACCTGGATCCGCGACGCCGCCTTCACCGTCTACGCCTTCCTCCGCATCGGCTTCCAGGAAGAGGCCGCCGCCTTCATGGACTGGGTCGAACACCGCGTCAAGGAAGTGGAGGACGTCAATGGCCCGCTCAACATCATGTACGGCATCGACGGCCGCCACGAACTCACCGAGGAGACCCTTGACCACCTCAGCGGCTACCGCGATTCCCGACCCGTGCGCATCGGCAACGGCGCCTATAACCAGCTTCAACTCGACATCTACGGCGAGGTGATCGACTCCATCTACCTCTTCGACAAATACTCGACGCCCGTCAGCTACAGCCTGTGGCGGCACCTGCGCCGCATGCTCGACTGGGTGGCCCGCAATTGGGAACAGCCCGATGAGGGCATCTGGGAAGTGCGCAGCGGCCGCCAGCACTTCGTGTATTCAAAGCTCCAATGCTGGGTGGCGCTCGACCGCGGCCTGCGCATCGCCGACGCCCGCAGCCTGCCCCTCGAGCGCGAACGGATTCAACGCGAGCGCGACCGCATCTACGAAGCCATCATGGAACGCGGCTGGGACCGCGAAAAGGGCTCCTTCGTCCAGTCCTTCGAATCCAAGGCCCTCGACGCCTCAAACCTCATGATGCCCCTTGTGCACTTCATCTCCCCACGCGACAAACGTATGCTCTCCACCATCGACCGCACCATGGAGACTCTGGTCTCGGACAGTCTGGTGTACCGCTATCAGCTCAACGGCGATCACTCCACCAACGATGGTCTGCGCGGCGAAGAGGGCACCTTCAGCATGTGCACCTTCTGGCTGGTGGAGGCGCTCACCCGCGCCGGCCGCGTGGACGAAGCCCGCTTCATCTTCGAGAAGATGCTGACCTACTCGAACCACCTGGGCCTGTACTCGGAGGAGATCGGCCCCACCGGCGACGCCCTCGGCAACTTCCCGCAGGCCTTCACCCACCTCGGCCTGATCAGCGCGGCCGTGAACCTCGACCGCGCTTTGGGCACAAAATACAGTTCACGCTGACTGCCTAGGACCCGGCCCCCACGGCAGTGATGAAGGGAGTCTCCACGACGCGCCGGCCATAGAGGGCAGCAACCTGCTCCATGATGGTCCGAGCATGGGCTGCGGCGCGCTCGACGCCCTCGGCATAGCGCAGATTGGGCCGCCCCGGGCCTCCGTTGTAGGCGCCCGCGGCCAGTGTGATGTCGCCGTCGAAGCGGTCGATCAAATCGCGGAACAGCAGGCCGGCGTACGTTGTGAGGTGCTCTGGCTTGACTTCATCGAGATTGATCTCGCGGGGCGGGCGGAGCCGGGCAGGCAGAAGCGAGTAATCCCGCTTGTCTTTCAAATACATACGATGGGTGAGGCGCAGCGTCTCGCGGGTGATTTGCCAGGCGCCGGAGGATTCGTTCAGCACCAGCACGCGCCCGCCCGCGCGTCGAAGGACGATATCGCCCTTGCTGGCACGGCGTTTCCAGACGGCGTGGCCGATGTCGCCTTTCACGTCCATGAAGTTGTTCTCCATGGCGCCGATGCCGAGAAAGAAATCGAGAGGAATGCCAAAGAAATCAGCGACTTCGAGGATGTCCGCAGCGATTTGGGACGCTTCTTCGCGGCTCAGCACGGGGACGGGTTGGCCCAGCCGGATGCGCGGATCCGTCTTACTTTTAAATCGCACAAAACGGCGCAAAATTTCCTCTTTTTCAGCCCGGGAAAGCTGATCCAAGCCTCTTTTTACCGGAAAAGCGTAGGCTGCCTGGAAGACGGCGGACTGCTTACGGCGGTGGGCAACGGCGGCCAGATCGGCGAGGCGCCATTCGAAGCCGGCAATCTCGCGCAGTGCGACGTTGTACCAGAGGACATCCTGGGCCCGCGCCGGATCGTTCGGAAAGACGGCAACCACCGCATAATGAGGGTCATCGCGCGGGCTTTCGTAGGTCAGCAGGAGTTCGACATCCCGGAAGCCGATGCGCCCGCGGAGATGGTCGAACATCAGGTAGGCGAACATCTCGTCGTCGAAGCGCGCAACTTCAGCGAGAATGAAGCCGGGCGGGGGCGGGGGCGGGGGAGGCAGTTCGCGCCGACGGTAGTAGCCTGCGCCCCAGACGCCAAGCGCCAGCGCACCCACCGCCACAACCGCTAAGAACCAGCGCATACCAGGATTCCCGACTTCAGTATGACATTGGTGCGGGAGGCGAACTTGCTCCCAGAAGCGGTCTGCCGCCGGACTGCATCCTTTGTGAGGGTGTAGCATAACCTTTGGCGGCGGTTTGTCGTCAATAAAGCGCAGGATATTCCAGACTGAGACGGCCGGCGCGTCATAGCCCCGCTAAACAACAACGAGAAACCGGAAGATGCAACCGTTACGCAAAACCGAGCCGACTCCACGCCCGGAGATCGTGCCGCAGCCCATGACGCCGCGTCCCGGCGGCCCACGCAAGTCACTGATTCTTTTTGCATTGGTGGCCGCAGTGGGCGTTGGGCTCTATCTCTTCCGCGAGCCCATCGCTCAAACCTTCACAGGCGGAGGCGGTGGCGGACCCGTACTGGTGAAGACCACACCCGTCACCCGCGGCACGCTGGAAAGGACAATCCGGCTATCCGGCGCCACAGCGGCGGAGCGCTACGTGTCGCTGGTGGCGCCGCAACTTCGCGGCGGCCGCGGCGGCGGAATGTCGGTATCGGGTGGTGGCGGCGGCCGCGGCGGCGGCGGCATGGTCGTGACCATTTCCGCGGGTGGAGGCGGTGGAGGGGGTGGTTCGTCATCCTCTTCGTCCAGTTCCTCGTCTTCAACATCGAGTGCGGCCACGTCCGCGGTTTCTTCGGCCTTGAGCGGCGCCGGCGGGACCGGGAGTTCGACCATGGGAACCTCTAGCGCAGCGGCCTCGGGAGGCGGATCGTCGACGGGCGGGTTCCGCTCCTCCGGTACCAGCCGTTTCAGCGGAGCGTCCAGCCGGGGTTCTTCCGGTGGCTCGACAGGCGCGGCAAGTTCAGCGGCCACCGCGGCCTCAGCCGCCGGAGGCGGCGTTGACGCCGGGGCCATGGAAGGCATGAGCGGCGGCATCAGCGACTTCATGCAGGTGCTCCAGAAGGCCGCGCCCGCGGGCAAGATGGTGAAGAAGGGCGATGTGGTGGCGGATTTCGACCGCCAATACCAGGAAACGCGGCTGGACGATTTCCGCTCCTCGGTCGAGCAGGGCGAGACGAACATCCGGAAGGTGGACTCGGAACTGGAAGTGACGCGCAAGGCTCGCGAATTGAACATCGAGCAGGCGCGCGCGGCGGTGGAGCGGGCCAAGCTGGATATCAAGACTACACCCGTCCGCAGCCAGATCCAGGCCGAGGTTTTGAAATTGGAGCTGGAGGAAGCTGAGGCGCAACTGCAGCGGCTTCTAAGTGAGGTGAAGTTCCAACAGATCAGCGAGCAGGCGCAGCGGCGCAACACCGAGATCGGCATGGAGCAGTCCCGCAAAGAGCTCCAGATGGCGCAGCGCAATATCGACCGGATGAGCATGAAGGCGCCCATGGACGGCATGGTGGTGATGCAGCAGACGTTCCGCAGCGGGGAGTTTGTGCAGATCCAGGAAGGCGACCAGCTCATGTCTGGGCAGATGTTCATGCAGATCGTGGACCCATCTTCAATGATGGTGTCCGCGTCGGTGAACCAGGCCGATGTGGAACTGATTCGCGTGGGCGCCACCGCTCGGCTGCACTTTGACGCCTACCCGGGACTGGAATTGCCGGGCCGCGTTGTGTCGATCGGCGCGATGACGAAAACCGGCGGACAGCGCGCGGATTACGTCAAGGAGATTCCGGTGTATATCAAGGTGGAAGGCGCCGATTCCCGCATCATCCCCGATCTGAGCGTAAGCGCGGACGTGGTGATCGAAGAGGCGCGCGAGCAAATCCTGGTGCCGCTCGAAAGCGTACGCCGGGACGGCGACGGGGGCCAACCGTATGTGTTCGTGCGCACCGCGACGGGCTTCGAGAAACGGCAAGTGGAATTGGGCCTGACGAGCAACGTGAAGGCAGCGGTGAAGTCGGGGCTTCGCGAGGGCGAGACGGTGGCGGTGGAAACGCCGCCGGTGAAACAGGAAAGCGGAAAGCGTCCCGTGGCGAATGTGCCGCGCGAGACTCCGCCAGGAGCGTGATATGTCGAAGGATGTGAAGAAACAGCGTTTGGGGCAGGTGAACGGGAAGGGCAGGGTAGCCGGCTGGATCGTGGGTCTGCTCGCGGTGGGCGGCGCGGGCTACGCGGCCTATCACTACAACACGAACAAACCGATTGAAGTGCCCGTAGCCAGCGTGCGGCGTGGCGAATTCGTGGTGTCGGTCCGGTCGCGCGGCGAGATCAAGAGCGTACGCTCCACAATTCTCAGCGCGCCGCAGGTGCCTAACCCGCGCATTGTCCAGCTGGCCGAATCGGGCAAGCCCATCAGGCGAGGCGAAGTAGTGGTGGAATTCGACGCGGCCCAGCTGGAGCAGTATTACCTCGACCGGCAGACGCAGGTCCGCACGGTGGATAGCGAAATCGTCCAGCAGCAGGCGACGCACCGGATCACGAACGAGCAGGACGCGATGAGCCTGATGACGTCGCAGTACGACGTGCAGCGTTCTGAGTTGGAGGCCAGCAAGGCGGAGATCCTGTCCGAGATCGAAGGCGCGAAAACGCGCATCGACGTGGGCATCTCGCAGGGCGCGCTCCAGCAGGTGAAGACGACGATCAAGGCGCACGGCGTTTCGCAGGATGCCGACATCGACCGCTTGCGGATGCGCAAGGACAAAACCGTCCGCGACATGGAGCGCATCAAGGGGTACTTGTCGAAGATGACCATCCGCGCCCCCGTGGATGGGATAGTCAACATCATGCCTAATTTCCGGGCGCAGGGCAGCTGGGGTTCCACGCCGCCGGCGTTCAAGGAAGGCGACAACGCGTGGACCGGCGCGGCGATCGCGGAAATCCCCGATCTATCCGAGATGCGGGTCGAGATGAAGCTCGAGGAAGTGGACCGCGGCAAGGTGAAACTCGGTCAAGAGATTCGCGTGCGCGTGGATGCGATTCCCGACCGCGAGTTCAAGGCGAGGCTCGACTGGATCAGCCCGATCGCCAGCCTGCAGTTCCGCGGGTTCGGCTCGGCGAGCGAAAAGACTTTTCCGGCCCGGGCGACTCTGACGCAGACCGACGAGCGGCTGCGGCCCGGAATGAGCGCCTCGGCCGAGGTATTGATTGAGACGGCCGCCAACAGCCTGTTGATCCCCTCCAAGGCCAGTTTCATGGACCAGGGCAAGCCCGCCGTGTGGGTGCAGCGCGGACAAGGGTTCCAGGTGCGGCACATCGAGGTGGGCCAGCGGAACGATAACGACATCGTGGTGACGGCCGGCCTGGAAGAAGGGGACCGGATCGCGCTGGAGAATCCGGCGGAAGTGGCCAAGAGGGCCAAAAAGTTCTAGCCGGAGTCAGGATTGGCAATGAAGAAATTTCTCGTACGTTTGATCATTCTGGCCGTAGTGGCGGGCGCCGGCTATGGCGCGTGGCGGCTGTTCCAGGGGCTGCCCAGCCGGCAGCAGCAAACGCCGACGACCAAGGCGCGCCAGGGCGACGTGGTGGTCCGCAGCTACGCGCGCGGCGAACTGCGTGCCGTGCGCTCGGCCTCTCTCACGGCTCCGAACCTGTTCGGCACGGTGCAGGTCACCCGGCTGGCGCCGCTGGGCGCGTTCGCCCGCGAGAAGGATCTGATCGTGGAGTTCGACGACTCCGAAGTGCAGGCGCGGCTCGAACAAAAGGAACTCGAACTCGAGCAGGTGGACGAGCAGATCAAAAAGGCACAGGCCGATCTGAACATCCGCAACAACCAGGATCAGGTGGAACTGCTGCGGGCGCGCTATTCGGTGCGCCGGGCCGAACTCGAGGTCAAGCGCAACGAACTGTTGTCGGCCATCGACCAGCAAAGAAACACGCTGAACCTCGAGGAAGCGCGGCGGCGGTTGAAGCAGCTCGAAAGCGACGTCAAGTCACGGCAGGAGCAGGCGCAGGCCGAACTTGCCGTATTGCGCGAGCGGCGGAACCGCAATGTGCTGGATATCAACCGCGAAAAGATGCGGCTGGCCCAGGTAAAGCTGCTGTCGCCGATCAGCGGACTGGTGGCGATCAAGCAGAACCGGACGGGTTTCTCGGGCATGTTCGGCTCAGCCGTACCGGATATCCGCGAGGGCGACCAGGTGCAGCCGGGCATCCCGGTGGCCGACGTGCTGGATTTGTCCGAACTCGAAGTCGTTGCGCGCGTGGGTGAACTGGACCGGGCGAATCTGACCGAGGGCCAGGAAGTGCTGATCCGGCTCGATGCGATCGCCGAGAAAGTGTTCAACGGCAAGATCAAGACGATGAGCGGCACGGCCAGCGCAAACGTCTTTTCGGCCGACCCGGGCAAGAAGTTCGACGTCATTTTCTCGATTGACATGAAGCAGCTGCTGAACGCTCTGGGTGCGACGCCCGAGCAGGTCGCGCGCATCATGGCGACGGCCGAAGCGAACCGCAAACGGCCCGCGGCTACCACGCCGGCGGGCATGTTCGGCGGGATGCCGCAAGCCGCGATGGCGATGGCGGGCGGCGCGGCAAGCGCGGGCGGGGGAGGTGCGCGCACGTTTATGATGGGCGGCGCGCCGGGCGGCATGCCTGGGGGAGGCGCGATGCCGGAGATCTCCGCCGAGCAGCAGCAGCAAATGCGAGCAGCGTTTACCAAGGCGCTGGGCGGCCGGAACATGCAGGATCTGTCGCAGGAAGAACGCCAGAAGATCTTCGCGCAGCTACGCTCGACCATGCAGGGAGGCGCGGCGACGAAGGGCGCCGCAACCAAGAGCGCGGCCACAAAGGGCGGTGAGCAGGCTGAAGGCCCCCAGGCGGAAGGCCAGCAGCGCCGCCGCGGGCCGCGCGCGGAAGGCGAACAGGCCCCGGCGCAAGCGGGCGCCGAAGCCGGCCAGCGCGGCCAGCGGGGTCAACGAGGACAACGCGGCGAAGGAGGCGGTGAAGCTGGTCCGGTGATGCGGGCCAGCAACACGCAGGGCTACTCGCAGCAGGACATGGACAGCGCGAAGTTGCCCGCGCCGCCCGCGGCGGACTCCGACCTCGAAGTGCTGTTGCGGCCGGGACTGCTGGCCGATGTCGAAATCATCGTCGAGAAGGTGCCGGATGCGATCTACGTGCCCAACCAGGCGGTGTTCGAGAAGGAAGGCAAACCGGTGGTCTACATCAAGACGGCCAAGGGCTTCGAGCAGCGCGAGATCAAGATCGCCAAGCGCAGCGAAACGGTGACGGTGATCGGCGAAGGAATCGGAGCCGGCGACGTGATCGCGATGGCGGACCCGACGGTTTCGCCCAGCGACCGGAAGAAAGCCGGGGAGCCCAAGTCCTCCGGCGGGCCCATGGGCGCGATGCCCGGGGGCGCCGCGAAAGGGGGGCAGTAATCCCATGAGCCGGCTGCTGCAAGCCTACATTCCCGAAATCTACATGGGCCTGTCGAGCCTGCTGGTGCATAAACTGCGCACCATGCTGACGATGCTCGGCATGATCTTCGGCGTCGGCGCCGTGGTGGCGATGCTCGCCATCACGGCGGGTGTCGAAAAGGAAATGCTCAGCTACATCGATATGCTGGGCGTGAACAACATCATCATCGAGGCGAAGGAAGCGGTGGACCGCAACGAACTGCAGGCCCGCCGCGCGATTTCCCCCGGCCTGACCTTCCGCGATTTCCGCGCGATCCGCGAGAACACGCAGGGCATCGAGATCATGACGCCGCGCAAACGGTTCAAGCCAACCAAGGTGATTCCGAAGACGGCGTCCGAGCCGCCGGTGCTGATCGGCGTGGAGCCGACCTATGAACAGATCCAGAGCATCCGCGTCGTGGAGGGGCGGTTCTTCACCGCGGAGGAGGACGCCCAATCGGCGCCCGTCTGTGTGCTGGGCGAGTCGGCGAAGGTCAATCTGCTCGGCTACGAGCCGGCTGTAGGCAAGTACGTCAAGCTCAATGAGGTTTGGCTGCAAGTGATCGGCGTGATGGCGCAGCAGGCGGGCGCGGATACCGACGTGGAAGGCGTCGAGATTCTGAGCCGGAACAATCTTGTGGTGGCGCCGCTGAACACCGTGATGCGCCGTTTCGAGGACGGCAACAGCTACCTGAAGGACGAGATCGACGGCATCTACATGCGCGTCGTGCCCGGCACGGATTCGATCGAAGTGGCCGGTGTGGTCTCGGCGATTCTCACTGCGACCCACAAGGACGCGGGCGATTTCACGGTGACGGTGCCCGCCGGCTTGCTTGAGCAGAAGAAGCGCACGTCGGATATTTTCAAGGTCGTGATGATCTGTATCGCGGGCATTTCGCTGCTGGTGGGCGGCATCGGCATCATGAATATCATGCTCGCGACGGTGCTGGAGCGCACGCGCGAGATCGGCATCCGGCGCGCGATCGGCGCGCGGCAAAAGGACATCATCCGCCAGTTCCTTACCGAGGCGGTGATGATCTCGATTATCGGCGGGCTGATCGGCATTCTGTTCGGCTTTACGCTCTCGCGGGTGATCGCCGCGGCGGCTGGCTGGTCCACCGTGGTTACGTTCGCCTCGATTGCCGTGGCGTTCGGCGTTTCGGTGGGCATCGGCCTGCTGTTCGGCATCTATCCCGCGGTCCAGGCAGCCAAACTGGATCCAATCGAAGCCATCCGGTATGAATAGAGAGACTTTTTCCCCTTAGTGACGAGTTCAGGATTGACCATGCGACTAATAGCAGCTTTTCTGTGTCTGGCGATGGTTGCGCCCGCCCAAGTGCGCAGCAATCTGGCAAGTTCTTCGTACAATGACTATTCCGCGCCGTGGCTCGGCTCGGGAAGCTATTGGAAGAAGAATTTCGGCCATCTGGATACGAGGGTGGTGCTGGAGCCGCCCGTGCGATTGGGCGAATACGTGGTGGACGGCAAGCTCACGCTGTCGCTGAAGGCGTATCTGGATCTGGTACTGGCCAACAACACCAACATTGGCATCCAGAAGCTGACCCTCGAGATCCCGAAGAACGGCATTCAGCGGTCCCTCGGCATCTTCGACCCCACCTTCACGGCCACGTTTTCCGCCACGCGATCAGAGACACCCGCGACGAACCAGTTGCAGGGCGCCAACATTCTGAGCCAGTTGGCCCAGCCCTACAACGGGCGCGTCCAGATGCTGACCCCTTTCAGCACCACGGTCTTTACGCAGTGGAGCGGCGACCGGCGCTCGACCAACGACACCTTCCAGTTGTTCAATCCCGGCTGGAACAACACCTTCCAGACGGGCTTCATTCAGCCGCTGATCCGTAACCGCGGCGCTTACATCACGCGCCTGCCAATCACGATCGCCAAGCGTCAGGTGCGCGTGCAGGAGTTCACCTTCCGCGACCAGGTGCAGAACCTGATCGTTCAGGCGGAGAACGCCTACTGGGACCTGGTCAGCGCAAAAGAACGCCTCCGCGTTCAAGAGCAGGCGCTGCAATTGGCCGAAGAATCGCTGAAACGCGCCCGGCGCGAACTGGAACTCGGCGCCACGCCGGAACTGGAAATCTACCAGCCTGAGCAACAGGCCGCCACCGCGCGCATCGGCGTTGTGCAGGTGCAGTACCAGATCAAGCAGTTCGAGGACAACCTGCGGCGGCAGGTTGGCGCTGACCTGGACCCGCTGTACCAGAACATTCCGATCGTGCTCACCGAAGACGTCAGCAAGGCGCCCGACGATACGGTGTATATCCACGAGGATCTTGTACAGGTGGCCAAGCAGAGTCGCCCCGACCTGATGAGCCTCCGCACAAGTATGGAGGTGAATGACCTGCAGATTCAGAGCGCGATGAACCTGCTCAAGCCGCAGTTGAACTTCCAGGGCACCTACTCGACCACCGGACGCGGCGGCGTGGGCAATCTGCGTCCCGGGCAGCCGGGCTATCCCGAAGGCGCAACGGGTATCGTAGTCATCCCCGGCGGCTTCGGTGACTCCTTCCGCCAGTGGTTTCAGTTCAGCACCTTCGCCTTCAGCCTGAACCTGCAGTTGCCGATTCGCGACCGCGCGGCTTCAGCCAACCTCGCGGACGCCGTGGTCAACAAGCGCCTGAACGCACTGCGCGAGCGCAACATCGAGCAGCAGCTCCGGCAGGAAGTGCTGAACGCCATCACGCAGGTGGAATCGAGCCGCGAAGGCGTGAAACTGGCGCGAATCGCGCTGGATTTCGCCGAAAAACGCGTGGAAGCGGACCAAAAACGCTACGATCTGGGCGTCATCCAGATCTTCTTCCTGCTCTCCGCGCAGACCGATTTGACCCAGGCGCAGTCGAATCTGGTGAACCAGACCGTGCAGTACAAGCGGAACCTGCTGGTGCTGCAACAGCGGCTCGGCACCCTGCTGGAAGACAAGGGCCTGGTGCTGCAGTAAGCGCAGGCCGCGAAAACGCTACCCTGGAAGGGCGTGCCCGGCGGCGCGCCCTTCGTCTTTCTACCCATGGGCCGGATTCGTATTCTTTCCGATACTGTCGCCAACAAGATCGCCGCGGGCGAGGTGGTGGAGCGGCCCGCGTCTGTCGTCAAAGAGCTGCTGGAGAACTCGCTCGACGCGGGCGCGACCGATCTGCGGATCGATGTCGAGGCCGGCGGGCGGCGCCTGATCCGCATCGCCGACGACGGCTGCGGCATGATGCGCGACGACGCCATGCTGGCCTTCGAACGGCACGCGACCTCGAAGCTGACGAGCGTGCATGAACTCGAGGCGATCGAGACGCTCGGCTTTCGCGGTGAAGCGCTGCCTTCGATCGCGTCGGTCTCCCGGCTGGTTTTGGAGACCCGCGACCGCGGCGAAAGCGCCGGCACGCGCCTCGAGATTACGGGCGGCAAACTGCACGCGGTGGACGAAGCCGCGCTGCCCGGCGGCACCACCATCACCGTCCGCGATCTGTTTTTCAACGTGCCCGCGCGCAAGAAATTTTTGCGCTCCGAGCAGACCGAACTGGCGCATATCGCCTCGCTCGTCACCCATTACAGCCTCGCCAACCCGGACAAGAGCTTCACGCTGACGCACGGTGAGCGCGACCTGCTGCGCGTCGCGCCGGTGGCCACGCAGCGCGAGCGCGTGTTTCAAGTCTTCGGCGACGCGGCGCTCGAGGAACTCATCGAAGTGGAGCCGCAGGCCAAGGTCCTGCCGCTTCCCGACGGCGACCGGGCTTTCACCGTCCATGGCTTCATCTCGCGGCCGCAGGTGCAGAAGTCGAATCGCAACTCCATCTACCTGTTTGTGAACCGGCGCGTGATTCGCGACCGGCTTCTGCTGCATGCCATTTCGGCGGCGTACCATAACCTGATGCCGCCGGCGAGCTACCCCTTCGCCCTGCTTTTCGTGGACTGCGACCCGGGCGAAGTGGACGTGAACGTGCATCCATCGAAGACCGAGGTGCGCTTCCGGCATGCGAGCTTCGTCCACGATTTCGTGCGGGACACGCTCCGCGAGACTCTGATCAGCAAACGCCCCGCGCCCGCGGGCGCGATTCCGTTGCATTCGCCATCGCAGCCCGCCGTGGGTCTGCCGTTCTCCGAATTCACACAGTCGTTGGACGTGCCGCCCGCGGATGCGCCGCGCAGCGTGCTGCCGCCGCCCGACTACCGCCTGCAGCCGCAGCCCGGGCCCGCGCCACGCTTCGACTTCAGCGAACAGCCCGCGCCGCTGCGTCTCAAGGTGCCGGACACGCATCAAGGCTTCCCCGCGGACCTCGCCACAGAGCTGGCGCCGTCGATGGCCGAACTCCCCGAATTGCGCCTGCTGGGCCAGATCCACGACAGCTTCATTCTCGCCGCGGGCCGCGAGGGGTTGTGGATCATCGACCAGCACGTGGCGCACGAGCGCATCCTCTTCGAGAAGGTGCTCAAGGCGCAGGCGCGCGGCGCGGTGGAACAGCAGCGCCTGCTTATGCCCATCGTGCTGCCATTGACGCCCGCCCAGCAGGCCGAGTACGAGCGCATCGCCGCCGATCTCGCGCTGGCGGGCTTCGAAACCGAGCCGTTCGGACGCGGCACCATCGCCATCAAAGCCGCGCCCGCCGCCCTGCCCGCCGGCGCACTGGAGCGGGTGATCTACGAAATCATCGAAATGGCGGAAAGCGAGCTGCGCAGCGTATCGGTGGAGGACCTCCGCCGCGGCATCGCCGCCTCCATCGCCTGCCGCGCGGCGATCAAGATCAATATGCCGCTGGACATGGCGAAGATGGAATGGCTGCTGCGCGAACTCGCCGCGACGGACTACCCCATGGCGTGCCCGCACGGGCGTCCGGTCGTTCTAAGATACGCTTTACGCGACATTTTGCGCGGTTTTCACCGCATTTAGACTGGAAAACGGCCATGATTCGCATCTGGCTTTCTCGCGAAGGTCCTCCGCTGCGGGAGCAGCTCAGCGCGCAGCTGCTGCTGGGCATCCTCAGCGGACAACTGGCCGGCGGCGCCCGGCTGCCGAGCGTGCGCGAGTTCGCGCGGCGCCTGAAGATCCACCGGAACACCGTGAGCGCGGTCTATCAGGACCTCGAGGAGCGCGGGTGGCTGGAACTGCGCGCAGGCAGCGGCGTTTACGTGGCGGCGGGCCGCGCGGAACGGCTGGGCGGCGTGGACGCGTTCACCCGGCTGTGCGTGGAGCAGGCGCGCTTGCAGGGTTATGGTCTGGAGGATCTGCGCGCGGCGCTCGACCGGCTCGCGGACAACAGGGAAGTTCATGAGCGGGTGGTGGTGGACCCGGACCCCGAATTGGCGCGCATCATCGCGGCTGAGCTGGAGGAGGCGATCGGGGAATCGGTGCCTTTTTCGGGTCTCGATGAGCGCCCGCGCGCGGCGCTGCTGCTGGTCAGCGAAGGGAATGCGGGCGCAGTGGCGGCGCGCTGGCCGGATGCGCGGCTGAAGCGGCTTCGCTTGAAGTCGGTCCCGGAATTGGTGGCGGGCATCCAGCGCCCGCCGTTTCCGGTGCTGATCGGGCTCGTGTCCCATTCGCCCTCGATTCTGCATTGGGCGCGAACGCTGCTATCCGCGTTGGGTTTCCCGCCGGATCAGGTGCTGCTGCGCAACCCGGCCGAGGCGGACTGGAGCGAAGGCTTGCGCGCGTGCGCCATTGTGGCGGCGGATGTCGTGGCGGCGCGCGGATTTGCTGCCGACGCTCCCCGGCCGATGGTGTTCCGGGTGGTGACGCAGGAATCGCTCGATGCGCTGCGAGGGCTTGTGACAGATTGAGAACTGGCACAAGCGCCGGGCTGCGCCCGTCATTTCCGGCCTAAGCTGCGGTCATGAGAATGATCGAGTGTGTACCTGCTTACCCGTTCCGCCGCATCCTGCGCGCACTGATTGCGTTGGTCTGCGTCGCATCCCTGCTGCCGGCGGGCGACCCGCCACCGCCCTTGGCCGGATACATCAAGACGCTGCCGAAGGGCCGGCGCATCGAGGTGCGGATGACGTCCGGCGTGGTGCTGGTCGGCCGGGTGGGCACGGTCCGGAGCGACTCCTTCGTCCTCGGACCCGATCACAAAGGAGGCACCGCGCAGGAGATCGGGTACAAGGACGTACGCGATGTGAAGATCCGGTCGACCGTTACCGAGAAGTGGATCATTGGGATTACGATCTTCCTGGCGCTCGCCGGGCTCAATGCCTGGTTCGGTGATCCCCGAAGCAAACCGCCAAAGCCGGGCCAACCGCGCGGAGTCGCACGAATCCCGTGACCCTGAACGGCCGGCTTGTGCCAGATCGAAAACTGGCACAAGAAGCCGCCCGGGGCGTCTGGATTCGGCCTACGCTATGGCCATGAGAATGATCACCCTCTTTCTGGCAGCCGTTCCCCTCCTCCACGCCGCGCCGCCCATGCAGATCGAGTGGGAGATGACCCCCGCCGCCTTTGGCGGCCGGAAGGCGATTGTGAAACTCGATACCGGCGCGCGGATTGAGGGGAATTGGCTGGGCGTTACGCCCGCCACGTTCACCATCGATGTGGAGCGGGCCAGGGGGAAGAACTCGCCGCCGAGGGGCGTCCACACGTTGGACCGAAGCGCGATTGTTGAACTGCGCTTGCAGGAGAGGCGGATCCGGGGGCGGGTCTGGGGGACGGTCTTTGGATTCGTGGCGGGCAGCTCCGCGCTCAGCGCTATTCATGGCCGTTCCTGGGAACAGGGCCGTTCCCTGGAAAAGAAGGCCGGCCCGGCCCTGGGGGTGTTCTACGGCGTCCTCGTGGCTTCCTACGTGGCCGGCAGAGCCTTCGACAAGGCCACGCGCGAGGTGCACATCAAACCGGCAAGCCCGAAGGTCCTGCCGGTTCCCGCTGAGCCTGCGCCGCCGGAGGAGACCGAAGGAGAACCTGGATCATGAGACACGTTTTACTGCTGTTGCTGGCTCCCGTGCTGCTGACCGCCGCACCGCCCCTGCCGATTGAGTGGGAGACCACCCCCGCCGCCTTCGCTGGCCGCAAGGCGATTGTGAAACTCGATACCGGCGCCCGGATCGAGGGGGTTTGGCTGGGGGTGACGCCCACCACTTTCATGATTGATGTCGATCGGGCCCATGGGAAGAACCGGCCGCCGAAAGGCGTCCAGACAATTGAGCGAAGCGCGATCGTGGAATTGCGTGTGCTGGAGAGGCGCATTCGCGGGCAGGTGATTGGCGGGATCGCCGGATGCTGGTTCGGTGGACCTCTTGCCTTCAAGGCTTCGTCCGCGGCCTGGATCCTGCCGGTGTGGGCCTCTGTGACAGCCGCCGGCATCCTCGTGGGAAGAGTCTCGGACAAGGCCACCCGGGTGGTTCACATCAAGCCGGAAAGCCCGCAGGGTCTCTGGCGCAGGGATGGAGCGCCGGCCGAATTGCATGCTCTGCCGGAGCCAGCGGCGACGGAGGCGAACGAAGGAGAACCGGAATCATGAGGTACTTATTCCTGCTGTTGCTGGCGCCGCTACTCCTGCACGCCGCGCCGCCCCTGCCGATTGAGTGGGAGATGACCACCGCCGCATTTGGGGGCCGGAAGGCGATTGTGAAGCTCGATAGCGGCACCCGGATCGAGGGAACCTGGTTGGGCGTGACGCCCACCACCTTCACGATGGATGTGAAGCGCGCGAAGGGCAAGAACCGGCCGGCGAAGGGCGTCCACACGCTGGAGCGCAGCGCGATTGTTGAACTGCGCCTGCAGGAGCGGCGGATTCGCGGGCGGGTGATCGGGACGACGGCCGGCTACTTCGCCGGCATGCCCCTGTTCTGGAGCATGGCAACGCCAGCAGGAGGGCTTGCGGTCCTCGGGTCCGTGATGACCGTTTCGCATCTTCTGGGAAGAGCCGCCGACAAGGCCACCCGGGTGGTTCACATCAAGCCGACAAGCTAATACGGGCTGATGCTGTGCGGCGTGAGGTCGGCGGCGTGGCCGAGTAGTTTCTTCACCTCATCGCGCAGCGGCCCGACGGCTTTCCCGAAAATCATCTTATAGGCCTGGCAGAAATAATCCAAATCCTCGAATTTCTTGTGCGGGCCGTGCCGCGATTTCGGACAGCCGCCGTGGCAAATCGACTGATATTCGCAGACCTGGCATTCCGGATGCGCCAACGTTTTCTTGGCGGCGAAATTGTAACGGCGCACCCGGCGTGAGATCTCGCTCCAGCTATCCAGGTTCACATTGCCCAACTTCCATTCCTTTTCGACAAAGAAATCGCAGGGATAGATGTCGCCGTTGTATTCCACCACGACGTAGCTGTCGCAGGTTTCGTGCATCGTGCAGCTGCCCGGCTTCTGCCCGGCCAGCGCCTCGGCGAGGTTGTCGAAAAAGCGGACGCGCACTTTCCGGCGTTCCGGCCACCACAGGTCGAAGACCTCGCACATGAAACGGCCATACTCCTCAGGTGTGATCGTGAAGGGCATCGGCGTCCCGTCGGGGTGAAATTCCGACAAAGGAATGAACTGCATGAAGTCGATGCCCAGGCCCCGAAAGAACTTGTACGTTTCTTTCGGCTTGTGAACGTTCGACTGGCTCAGAACACAAAGGACATTGAAATCCACCTTCTCTTTTTGCATGACTTCAATGCCCTGCATCACCTTTTTCCAGGTGCCATGGCCCGCGCGGTTGAAGCGGTAAAGGTCGTTGACCTCTTCGGGGCCGTCGATCGAGATGCCGATCAGCCAGTTATACGCGCGAAAAAGCTGACACCAGTCCTTGTCGAGCAAAACGCCGTTGGTTTGCAGCGCATTGGAAACATTCTGGCCGTCGCGGCCGAAGCGCTGCTGAAATTCGACGAGTTTGGTGAAAAAGTCGAGGCCCGCCAGCGTCGGTTCGCCGCCCTGGAAGGCGAATGTGGCATTCGGGTACGAATAGAACAGATACGTGTCCACCAGCCGTTCCAGCGTGTCCATCGTCATCCGCCGGGCGGGCAGGTCCTTGTACGGGTCGGCGTCGCGGTCGAGGTAGAAGCAGTACTCGCAATCCAGGTTGCAGACCGCCGAGGCGGGCTTGATCAACAGCGACGTAATCTTGGGTGCAGGACCCGAAAGCAGCGCCGATGGCGAGCCCGTATCGGTGCCCAGGATCGAAAAAGGACTGCCGTTCGCCATATGTTGGGAGTGTATCACTATGCCGCGCCCGAATCCTGACGAAGTCGTCAAACTCATCACCGCGCGCCTGGTAGCGCAGCACGACCCCGAGTTCGCCGCGGGGCAGCGGCGGTTCTTCCAGCACGAGGTGGAGACGATTGGGGTTCGCTCGGCGGACCTGCATCGCCTCGCGCGGGAAATGTTCCGCGAGATCAAGCCATGGCCGTTGGCGCCGCGGAACCGCCTGATGGACCTGCTGTGGCGCGATGGGCGGATCGAAACGGGCGCGCTGGTCTGTTGCCTCTACCGGCGTTTCGCCTCGCAGTGCGGCGCCTGCGAGTTCAAGCTCTTCGAGCGCTGGATCGACCGCTATGTGCGCAACTGGGCGCATTGTGACGGCGTCGCCTCCTGGCTGCTCGCGGCCTCGATCGCCAATGTGCCGGAGCTGCGGCACAGGCTGCCGCAATGGACTTCGTCCGCCAACCGCTGGAAGCGGCGCGCGGCGGCCGTGGCGCTGCTCCAGGAGGCGAAGGCGGGCCGGCATTTCGAGACCATCGCCGAAGTGGCCGAGCGCCTGCTGCCGGACCGCGACGACATGGTGGAAAAAGGGGTGGGCTGGCTGTTGAAAGAGGCCTATCCAAGGCAACCGGAAGCCACCTTCGCTTTCCTGATGGAGCAGCGCGGGCGGGCTTCGCGCCTCACTCTGCGGATTGCCGCTGAGAAAATGCCAGCGGAGGGGAGGCGGACGCTGCTGGCGCGGACTTACGGGTCTGCAAAAGAATCGACCGCCGCTCGCCGGCCGCCTGCGGCTACCTCCACCTGACGGCGGAGGCTCCCAACCGATTGATAAAAAAGCGCTTCTGAGCCCCCACCGTCAGATGGGGGTGGATGCCAGATAGCGCATCGGAGATTCTTTCACACACCCTTACCCGCGAAGGCGCTCCTGATCCTGGGCTTTGCGCTTGAGTTCGAGACGCTGGGCGCGGCGTTCGAGCGCCTGTTCGTAGCGGCGGCGTTCATCCTCCGTTTCGGGAATCACAGGCGGGATCCCGACGGGTTTGCCGGTTTCGTCGTCGAGCGCGACAAAAGTCAGGTACGACGAGTTGGTGTGCTGGATTTCGCCGGTGCGCAGATCCTCGACGATCACTTTGACGCCCACCTCCATGGAGGACCGGAATACCCGGTTCACGCTCGATTTCAAGGTCACAAGCTGGCCAATCCGGATGGGATGGAGGAAGGTCATCGAGTCCACGGCGGCGGTGACCACGGAGCGGCGCGCGTGGCGCATGGCGGCGGTGGCGGCGGCAAGGTCCACCAGATGCATGATGCGGCCTCCGAGCAGGTAGCCCAGGGGGTTGGCGTAGATGGGCAGGGCGAACTCGGCGATTTCGCTCAGGCTGTCACGAACGGGGCGTCCTTCCATGTCCGTGAGGGTACCATCCGGCTAAAATCGAAGGGAATGTCCCGACTCGAAGCAGTGAAAGCGATGGTGGAGCAGGCGCCCGGCGATTCGCGGGTCCGCTTCATGCTTTGCATGGAATATCTAGGCCTGGAGCGGTGGGAAGACGCGCTCGCCGAACTCGACGAGCTTGTGAAGCGCGACCCGGACTACGTCACCGCGTACTACCAGGGAGGGCGGGCGAATGAACAGCTCGGCCGCGACGGCGATGCGCGCGGGTGGTATGAGCGCGGCATTGAAACGGCCCGCCGCATCGGCGACGCGCACGCGTTGAGCGAGCTGCAGGCGGCGCTGGAAATTCTCGGCTGACTCAACCTCAACCGCGCTCGAACTCGTGCAGCGCCTGCCGGTATTCCTGCGCCAGAAGTCCGTACACGCGCAGGTCCGAATGGCCGTCCACCAGCTTCTGAGCGTGCCGCAACGTGCCTTCCAGCACGAAGCCGAGCCTTTGCGGAATGGCCTGGCTCGGTTCGTTGGCCACGGCGCAACGGATCTCCACCCGCTCCAAGCCCAGAATCTCGAAGGCGATGCCCAGCAGCGCCATGCTCGCCTGCGTTGCCAGCCCCTGACCTCGGGCGGCGCAGCGCAGCCAGTAGCCGATCTGGGCGCAGCCATTCTCGTGGTCGATGGCGTGCAGATCCACGACGCCCGCAAACTCCAGATCAAGCCAAAGTGCATAGACCAACGCTGAGCCTTCCAGGCGGCGCTGCGCGGCCTCCTCGATGAAGCGGATGGTATCGGCGACAGTTTCAGTCTGATCCACCCACGGCAGCCAGGTCCGCAGGTCCGAACGTTCCCCTTGCACGGCATCGAAAACAATGGGAGCGTCACCGAGGGTGAGCGGGCGCAGGAACAGCCCGCCGTCCAGTTCCATCGACTCCGGGGCCGCAGGTAAAACCGCTTCCAAGGCCATGCGGCTAACTTATCATGGGAAGCGTCTGGCCCGAGGGACGCGTCCAAGGCCAGGCCCCGCGGCATCACCCATGCTCACGTCCATGCAACAGCGTATGCTGCCTACCCAACTCCAGTCCATTTGATCGAAACCTATGTACAAGAGGTTGGGTGTACTAAGAAAAACAATCCAGATCTTGTGAATTGACTTCCCGCGCCCCTCCGATAGAATCCTAGTGTCGGACAAAACACTTTGGGGAATTTATGTTCAAAACAAAACAGCGTCAAACTGCTGCACCGGCCGGAGACGGGCGCATCTATTCGAGCGCCGATGTCTCCCGGCTCGCCGGAGTGAGCCTGCGCCAGTTGCAGTGGTGGGATGAGCAGAAGGTGGTGTCGCCCAGCCACGAGGGCCACAAGCGCCTCTACCGCACCGAGGATCTCGTCGAGGTCAGCGTCATCGCCGAACTGCGCCGCAAGGGATTCAGTCTTCAAAAAATCCGCCGCGTCCTGCGTTTCCTGCAGAAGGAGATGAGCAAGCGGCTTCCTGAGATCCTCAATGCCAGCAGTGACTTCCAGCTTCTGACCGACGGCAGGTCGATTCACCTCGAGGACGATGCCGCGCGTGTGATCGACATCCTGAAAGCCGCCAAACAGCCCATGTTTCTGGTCTCGGTTTCCGACCAGGTACGCCGGCTGACGGCCACGCCGAAGAAGCCGGTCCGGAGCGAGACCGCCACCGCCGCCCGTAAAGCAAAAGCGATCTAAGTTGTTTTTCTCAAACCCTTTTGGCTGCCGTGTGCGTCTAACGGCATGAGGAAAGCTGTAATATACTGATGGCAGACTGGAGGGTCCACCGGATGGCGAAGCCTTGGCGTGCAGTTGTGTTTTCTCTTCTGCTGATCGCGGTCTGCGCGATGGGCGCGGGTCTGCTTGGCGGTGGGAGTACGGCCAAGGCGGCTCCGCCTGCCGGTGAGGATGAACTCAGCCAGGGCCTGCGGGCGTTTACGTCGATCTACCGCCTCGCGGAGGAGAATGCCGCTGACCGGGTGGAGCCGGATAAGGCGATCTACCAGGGAGCCATCCCTGGCATGCTCCGTACCCTGGACCCCCACTCCAGCTTCTTCGACCCGAAGGCCTTCAACCAGCTCCGCGAAGACCAACGAGGCACTTACTACGGCGTCGGCATGACCGTGCAGCCCAGGAACGGCCGCACCGTCGTGGTCGCCCCGTTCACCGGTTCGCCCGCTTATAAGGCCGGCATCCGCCCCGGCGACGTCATCCTGGAGGTGAACGACAAAAGCACCGACGGTCTGAATACCTCCGAAGTCGCCGACCTCCTTCGCGGTCCCAAAGGCACCCCCGTCCAGGTCCTCATCGCCCGCGAAGGCGTCGATAAACCACTTATTTTCAACATGCTCCGTGGCGAAATTCCCCGCTACAGCGTCAAGAACGCATTCTTCATCCGCCCCGGCATCGCCTACATGGACATTGAGAGCTTCAACGAAAACACTTCCAGGGAGATGGACGAGGCCTTCAAGCGCCTCGGCGAAGAGAACGTGAAGGGCTTGATCCTGGATCTCCGGAATAACCCCGGGGGTCTCCTGATGGAGGGTGTCGCCGTGGCCGGGCGCTTCCTGAAGAGGGGGCAAACGGTTGTGAGCCACCGGGGCCGGACGTCCCCCGAAAAGCCCTATCTGGCCAACAACGGCAGCGCGAGCCGCGGCTATCCCATCGTCGTGGTCGTGAACCGCTTCTCCGCTTCCGCGGCCGAGATCGTGGCCGGCGCGTTGCAGGACCACGACCGCGGCTGGGTGATCGGCGATAACACCTTTGGCAAGGGACTCGTGCAGACCGTCTTTCCTCTTACTGAGAACACCGGCCTCGCGCTCACCACGGCGAAGTATTACACGCCATCGGGCCGCCTGATTCAGCGGGACTATTCAAGCGGCAGCTTCTATGACTACTACTTCCGCAAGAATATCGAGCAGAAGAACTCAGAGGACGCCCGTCAGACCGACAGCGGCCGTACCGTCTATGGCGGCGCCGGCATCGCCCCAGACGAGAAAATCACCCAAACCTACAATCCCTTCCAGTTGTCCGTCGCGCGGGGGCAGTTTGAACTGTTCCGCGACTTCATTCCGAAGTACTTCTCGAACCGCGACACGCAACTCCCGCGCGATTGGACGCCCGATGCGGTAATGCTGAAGGAGTTCCAGGACCACATTGCCGCGGCGAAGGTCACCTACAAGCTGGAGGAGTGGCAGCAGAACCTGGACTGGCTCAAGATTCAGTTGAAGCGCGAGGCGCTCATCACCGCCGTTAGCCACGACGAGTCCCTGCGGTACGCGATCGAAACGGACCCGGTGGTGGACAAGGCCATCGAAAGCCTGCCCAAAGCGCAGGCACTGCTCGACAACGCCCGGAAGCAGATGGTTCAATCGAACAAGAGGAACCAGCGCGATTGACATCCGAAGCCGGGCCGCCGCCCCAGGTAGTCGTTCTCGACACCGGCGGCCAATACTGTCACCTGATCACGCGGAAGATCCGCGAATTGGGCGTTTACTCCGAAATCCGCAACAGTGACACGCCGGCCGGCGCCCTGAACGGTGTGCGCGCTATTGTCATCTCCGGCGGGCCGGCCAGCGTGTACGAAGAGGGTAGTCCGCAGGTCGATCCGGCCATCTTTTCGTTGGGCGCGGCCGTGCTGGGCATCTGCTACGGGCAGCAATTGATGGCCCAGCACTTGGGAGGAGATGTCCGCCCCGGTGATCATGGTGAGTATGGTCTGGCGTGGCTGGAAACAAACAGCGACGCGCCGTTGTTCCGCGGGATTGCCGGCCGGCAGCAGATCTGGATGAGCCACCGCGACACAGTCGCCGTGCTTCCCGAGGGCTTCGAGCTGCTGGGATCCACCGAGACGTGCCCGGTAGCCTCCATCGGCGACCGCGCCCGCCGCCTGTATGGCGTTCAGTTTCATCCCGAGGTGGTTCACACCGAGCGCGGCAGGCAGCTATTGTCGAACTTCCTGTTTGACATTGCAGACTGCGAACAGGACTGGAGTCCGCGCGACCAGGCCGCCCGCATCGAGGACGAAATCCGTCGCACGGCCGGCGATCGCAACGTGTTCTTCTTTGTCTCCGGCGGAGTAGACTCTACCGTGGCTTTCACGTTGTGCCTCCGGGCGCTCGGCCCGCGGCGAGTGCGCGGCCTGTACGTCGATACCGGCCTGATGCGCGAGGGCGAGACAGAGTTCGTCCGCGGCGTCTTCGAATCGTTGGCCGCGGGAGTGGTTGCGGTCGAACATGCCGAGGAACGTTTTCTCAACGCCCTGGCGGGCGAAACCGACCCCGAAATCAAGCGCCACGCCATCGGAGAGATGTTCGTCACGGTCCAGGAGGATCTGCTTGAATCCGGCCACTACCTCGAAGGCAACTGGATTCTCGGCCAGGGCACCATTTATCCCGACACCATCGAAAGCGGCGGCTCGGCGAAGGCCGATCTGATCAAGACCCATCACAACCGCGTCGCGGGCATCCAGAAGCTGATCGAACAGAACCGGATCATCGAACCCCTCCACCTTCTGTACAAGGACGAGGTGCGTGAAGTCGGCGCGGAACTGGGGCTGCACGCCGAACTCCTGGCCCGCCACCCTTTCCCCGGGCCGGGGTTGGCGATTCGCTGCCTCTGCGCGGCCGAAGCCGGCCGCCTGGAACTGCTCGAGGATGGCTGGCTCGTGCCCGTGCGGTCGGTCGGCGTACAGGGCGACTCCCGCACTTACAGGCCAGTCCTTCTGGTCGAAGACCCGCCCTCCACTCCCGGCCTGCAAATGCGCGCGACGAAGCTGATCAACTCGATCTCCGGAATCAATCGCGTGGTGGCGCGAGCCGGCGCGCACAGTCCGGTGGCGGCCATGAGCGTTCATCCCGCCGCCATCACCGCTGCGCGCCTGGAGCGACTGCGGCGCGCCGACGGACTGGTGCGGCGGATGTGCCATGAATCGGGCTTTGAGCAGAAAGTCTGGCAGTTCCCGGTTATCCTGATCCCGCTGGGTACGCCGGAGCGGCCCGATACCGTGGTGCTCCGCCCCATCGATTCGGTGGATGGCATGACGGCGCAATCCGTCGTCATGCCCGAGAATCTGCTCTCGGAGATGACCGCGGCGCTGCTGGGCATAGAGGGCGTGAATGCGGTTCTCTACGATCTCACGCACAAACCGCCCGGCACCATCGAGTGGGAATAGTACGGACGAATCCTATTTACCGGTAATCCATCTGCGCCTGAATCAGCGCGCGGACCTCCGCGCCGGCAAACTTCTCCACCTGATACAGCCCGAGGTCCAGCGACGAGGTAACGCCGCGCGCGGTCACCGCCGGCCCGTCTTCCACAAATCCGTTCCCGGCTCACCTCTGCGCAGGACCCGGCCAGTTCTTCAGAGGCCGAAGAGTGAGTGGTGGCGCGCCGCCTCCGCAGCAGGCCGGCCGCGCCCAGCAGGAGCGATCCCGTGCAGACCGACGCGATGCAGGGCGCCGCGGCCGCCGAACGGATCCACTCCACATACCCTTATCATTCTCCAGCTACCATGTCGCCCACCCGCCGGGCACGACCACGAGGTCGTAGCCGCTGAGCGGCTCTCCCACCTCTTCCACCTGAACCACGGTGGAAAAATGGTGTCAACGACCATTTTTCCTATTTCCTGGATATAAACTTCCTGTTCAGTTTCAATATCTTACAGCGATCCAGCCGCCCACGCCCTCAGTTGAGCGCCGGTGACGATGGCGCCACTCCAGCCTGCAGCCGTTCAGCTAAGTCCCTGCTCCTCAAAGTGTTGCCACCGGCGCAGCCGAATAAACCAATTTCCCGGCCTCTTGTTCCAAAACCATGATCGATTGATGAGAAGCAGCCCAAACCAGCCCGCCGCGGGAAAATTCTGGAACTATTTGCGCCCCGTGCGTCCATTCAGAGGTGAGGACGGCGGATTGAGCAGCCCGGACATCGAAGAGGCGCGAATGGTCGAGCGCCTGCAAGCAGGTGACGAACGCGCCTTCGACGCCCTCTACGGCCGGCATCAGCCACCGGTGTTCCGCTATGCGCTGCGAATGTCCGGCTCGGCCGCAACCGCGGAAGAAGTGGTGCAGGATGTGTTCTTGGATCTGATCCACAACGCGCGGGGCTACGACCCGCTAGCCGGCCCCCTGAGGAGTTATCTCTACGGAATGGCGCGCCACGCTCTCGCCCGGCGGCGCCGCGGCGAACGGCCGTTCGAGCGATTGGTGGACGAGATTCCCGCCAATGGAGACGAGCCGCTGGCGGGAATGGAACGGGGCGAATGCGTGGAACTGCTTCGCAGTGCGCTAGGCGCGCTGCCGGCGCACTACCGGGAAGCGGTCGTTCTTTGCGAGATGGAGGAATTGAGCTACGCCGAGACGGCGGAAATCCTCGGCGTGCCTATCGGGACAGTGCGGTCACGGCTGAGCAGGGCAAAAGGTCTCCTATTCGAACGGCTGAGCCGCCAGGGAGTAAAGGCATGACAGACGAAAAGTTGCGGCAAGCTCTGCGGGATCTCGCATCGGAATCGGCCAACGCTGAGGCGCGCCCCCAGGTGCGGACGGCGCTCCGCAAAGCCGTCCGGGCACGCCATACCAGCCCGATGGTTTGGTGGCGCGCGGCGGCGGCGGCGGTGACCGTGGGGGTGCTGGCAGCCGGCGTGGCGCGAATCAGCGAATGGCCCGCCCCGGCCCCCAGCCAGGTAGAAGCCCTCACGCCCTGGTATTTCAGCGCGGGGATGCCTCCGGCCGAAAGCGGCCAGTGGATCCGCCTTGAGGTCCCGGCGGATACCGCCGCCCGGTTCGGCGTGGTCGCGAACGGACCCGTGCAGGCCGACCTGATCATCGGCGATGACGGCCTCACCCGCGCCATCCGGTTTGTTCAGTAAGCGATTTCATTCTGAAGGAGTATGAGCATGAAACTTTGGACAATTCTCGCGCTCGCCCCCCTGGCGATTGCGCAACAACAACATGATGTCTTGATTCATCGTGCCGGTCCGATGCAGGCCACACAGGTGTTCACAGCCGCCTCAAGTCCAGTGAAGGGAGCGCCCTATGCCGCCGAGACGATCTCGGAAACCGTACAAAGGCTTGGCGACGGTACCCGCATCGCCAATACTTCCACCTCGAGGCTCTTTCGCGACAGCGAAGGACGCACGCGCACGGATGCCACCCTGAAGCCCCTGGGTCCGTGGGTGGCCGAAGGAGGCGGTAGCGCAAGGGCCATCTCCACCATCTTCGACCCGGTGACGCAGGAAAGCATCACCCTCCACCACGACACAAAAACCGCAAACCGGTCCAATCTCAGGCAGGCCCTTCGTCATGAATTACGGTCCGATATCGAGAAGAAAGTCCGCCAGGAAGTCCGTGTGGAGATCGACAGGAAAATCGTCATCGCCGGACCCGGGCCTGGACCCAGCGGCGCCGCCAGCGCACCGCCGCCCCCCGATGTAATCCATTTCGTCCAGGAGGGCTTGGGTCCCGGACCCGTGGCCACGCAGTTTTTCTTTGGGGAGAAGTCCGGGGCCGCCAGGAAAGATCTCGGCAGACGCGTCATCGAGGGCCTCGAATGCGAGGGCGCGCTGATGACGGTCACCATCCCCGAAGGCCAGGTCGGCAACGACCGGCCCATCGAGATCACCACCGAAACCTGGCGCTCGCCCGAACTGAGGATCGAAGTGCTGCGAAAGCACAATGACCCCCGCTACGGCGAGACCACCTACCGTGTGGTCAACCTCGTGCGCGCCGAGCAGCCCCGCTCTCTTTTCGAAGTTCCTCCCGGCTACGAAACGAAGGAAGGACCCGCCAAGTTTGACATCCGCGTGGATCGGCCCAAACCATAGCGTCGAAAAACCTTTGGGAGAAGGGCCGGAGCCAAGCCTGCTTCTCCGTTCGTCGGGCGGCGCAGGGAATCCTGAGCCGCCAGTCAGGCCGGCTTCTTGCCCTTCTTCCGCTCGTAACTCGCCGTAATATTCGAATACACGCCGCCGCGCGGAAGAAATTCCCCGTGCACGCTCATTCGCCACGGCTGGCAGGCCCGCACGCAATCGTTCAAGAACCGGTTGACCACGTTCTCCTGAAAAATCCCGATATTCCGGTAAGCCAGCATATACATTTTCAAGGATTTTAACTCCAGGCAAAGCCGGTCCGGTACATATTCCAATGTAATCGTGCCATGATCCGGAAGGCCGGTCCGCGGGCAAACGGAGGTAAACTCGGGCATCGAAATCCGGATCTCATAGCCGTCGTGAAACTGATTCGGCCAGCATTCGATCTCGGGGAGCGGGGCGTCGAGCCCCGCGGCGGCGTGTTCGTCCGTGTAAACTGGAGCGGTTTTTTTCTTGGCCATGACTTACTTCTCCGATAAAAACTTGCGCAATAATTCGAGAAACAGGCCCACATCGGTCACCACGCCATGCGCCTGCCCGCTGCCGCGGTCGCTCAGCTTGGTTGCAACGGCGGGGTTGATGTCCACGCACACGGTCTTCACCCAGCTGGGCAGCATGTTGCCGGTAGCGATGGAATGCAGCATCGATCCCAGCATCAGCACCAACCCCGCGCCCTGGATCAGCTCGGCGTAGGCGTCCTGCGCGGCGTTCATATCGGTGAGAGTGTCCGGCAGCGGGCCGTCGTCCCGCAGGCTCCCCGCGAGCACGAACGGCACCTCGTTTTTCACGCATTCATACAGCACGCCCTGCGAAAGCACGCCCTGCTCGACCGCCGCGCGAATCGACCCGGCGTGATAGATCGCGTTGATCGCGCGCATATGGTTGCGGTGGCCGTGCTCATCCTGGCGGCCATCGGACAGGCGCACGCCGAGCGAAGTGCCGATCATCGCGGCCTCGGCGTCATGCACTCCCAGCGCGTTGCCCGCCAGAATCGCATCCACCCAGCCCTCACGGATCAGCGATGAGAGGGGCCCCACGCCGCCGGTGTGCACCACCACGGGTCCGGCCACGAGGACGATCTTCAGCCCGGCTTGGCGGCAGTGCCGCATCAGCGCGGCGGTCTGACGCACCGCCGTTTCCACCTGCCGCTCGCTGCTGATGCCGTTCGACATGAAAGCGAACGAGAGGCGGTCGCGTTCTTTCGACTCGGGGATCACGCGCAGCCCGCGCATGCCGGTCACCACTTCGTCCCCCGCGCGAATGTCGCGCAGCCGCACGCACCACGGCGCGCCATCTTTCCAGGCGATCAGCGCATCCATGCGCTGCCGCCGGACTTCGTGCCACTGGCCCGCACGCCGCACCATCGTCCGGTGGTTCGTGGTCGAATAGAAATCCTGCGGCGCGCAGCGGTCGCGTTCGATGCGCACCCATTCGGCATCGCCCGCATCCACCGGCGTGCAACCGAGCGTCAGCAACTGGCCCAGCATCTTGTCGAGACTCGCCGGGTCTGGCGCGACGACCTTCAGGCGCAGGTGCGAAGGTTCGCTGTTGGTCTTGCCGATGTGGAATCGTTCGACTTCAAACCGCCCGTCGTATTCCACGACGGTATCGAAGATCATTTCCATGATGTGCGAGTCGATCAGGTGGCCTTCGGCTTCGACCACCTCGGTGAGGTGTTGCTTATCGGGCATTGAATCGGGGTAATTCTTCAGGATAGCGTGCCGGGAGGGTGCTTAGCCGCGCGGCAGCGGCACCGCGGACAGCCGCCGCGCAAGATAATCCACCAGCCGCTCTGTGGGACAAAAGCCCAGCAGCTCTCGCGCGTTCGCCACGAAGTTCGAGAGCGCATTGATGTCATAAAACACCGCTTCACCCGAACGCCCATCCACGAAGCACTCCACGCCGCCCACATCCAGCCGCGCGGCGCGCGCCACGGCGAGCGCTTCGCGCTCAAGCGGCACAGAACACAGCACTGGAACGAAGCGGACGCCCGAGCCGCACGCATCGGCCGGACACAGCGCGAACCGCCCCTCTTCCCGTTCGATGCGCACAGCATACAAGACTTCGCCCCCCAGCACTTCCAGGCGCAGCAGCTCGCCCTCGGGCGCGGCGGTCTGAACGAGGAACAGGCCGTCAAGCCCCGGCTCCAGGGACGGCAGCGCCGCTGCGAGTTGGGCCTCATCCGCGAACCGCGCCACGCCATGGCCCGCGCCGCCGCAGTTCGGCTTGACGAAGACCGGAAACCCGAGCGAGCGCGCCGCTTCCGGCAGCCGTTCGCGCCGGTTCACCGCCATGGTTGCCGGATGACGGACTCCCGCCTTGCGGAACGCCGAGGCCTGCCGGATCTTCGACACCTCGATGGCATACGCCGCGCTGCCGTTCACCACCTCCACCCCGCGCGATTCCAGCAGCGCCAGCAGTTCGGCGACGGCGAACTGCGCGCATCCATGCCCGCGCCACGCGGCCGAGGCGCTCATGCGGTTGAAAACGAGATCGGGATAGCGGCGGCGGGCGTCGTCGATGATCAGCGAATCCGCTCGCCACTCCTCATACTCCAGCGCTCGCGCCTTCAGCGCCGAGAACAGCCCCCGGAACCACTCGGGGTGCTCATAGAGGATGGCTAGGCGCGCAGCGGACATCAAGTCTTATCATCGGACGCCATGGGGGCGGCGCGCCAGTCCTCCGGCACCTCGCCTTCGGGCAGCAACTCGCCTTTGTCGAGATGGCGGATCTTCGAAGCGAAGTGCGCGGCGTGGGGATCGTGGGTCACCATCACGATGGTCTTGCCGTGCTCCTTGTTGAGCCGCGCGAGCAGCGTCAGCACTTCCTGCGCGGAGCGGGCATCGAGGTTGCCGGTGGGCTCGTCGCACAGCAGCAGGTCGGGGTCGGTGACGATCGCCCGCGCGATGGCCACGCGCTGCTCCTGACCGCCCGAAAGCTGGCGCGGATAATGGTCCGTCCGATCGCTCAGGCCTACGAGTTTCAGCGCGGTGAGCGCGTGCTGGTGGCGTTCGCCCTTCTTGAGGTGCGTCAGCTTAAGCGGCAACTCCACGTTCTCATGCGCCGTCAGCACGGGAATCAGATTGAAATTCTGGAAGACGAACCCGATGTGATGATTCCGCCAGCGCGCCACGGCCGATTCGGACAGGCTGGCGATATCCTGACCAAGCACTTCGATGGCGCCCGCCGTGGGGCGGTCCATCGCGGCGATCAGATGCAGCAGCGTGGATTTGCCCGAACCCGATGGCCCCATCAACGCGATGAACTCGCCGCGGTGCACTTCGAGATTCGCGCCGGTCAGCGCGTGGACTTCGAACTCGTCGCGGACGAATTTCTTATGGAGATCGCTGGTGCGGATGATTGGTTCGTTGCTCATGCTGCGCTACTTGGGTTGGGGCGCGACGCGCGCGCCGTCTTTCAGTTCGGGGGGCGGATTCAGGATGATGTCCTCCCCGCCATAAAGGCCGTCTTCCACACGCCGTCCGCGCGGCGAGGCCACGCCCGTACGAACCGCCCGTTCGACGGCCCGCCCGTTCAGGACGACGAAAACCTTCCCGTCACGCAGCGCCTCGCCCGGCAGATAGAGCGCCGGCGCGGCGGGCGCGCTCGCGGAAACCGCTTTCGGCTCGGCGAGAAACGCGACCGTGGCGTTCATTTCGGGCCGCAGCAAATCGTCCGGGCTGGCCACTTTCACCTTCACCTGGACGGTCGCCTTCTGGCGGTCGGCTTCGGGCGCAATCTGGTAGATCGACCCCTCCCACGAGCGCTCGGGGTAGGCATCCACCGTGATGCGCGCCTTCTGGCCGAGGCCGCTGAGCTTGTTGAAATCGCTCTGCGACACGTCGAGTTCCACTTCGAGATCGTTCAGATCGGCCAGCGAGACCACGAAGCCCTTCGCGCCCCGGTCGCCCACAAAACCGGTGGTGACAAATTCGCCGCGCTCGACGACCCGTTCAAGAATGGTGCCCGTCACCGGCGCGCGGATCACTGTGTTGGCAAGCTGGGTTTCGGCAAAGGCAACCAGGCCCCGTGCCTGCTCGATCTGGCCTTTCATGGCGTCGATCACTTCGCGGCGCGGCCCGATGCGCACCAGTTCATAGGTGCGTTCGAGCGACCGCACGCGCGCCTCCCGCGAGCGGTGAAGCGCCTCGGCATCATCGAGCATCTGCTTGGCGAACACGCCCTCGCGGACGAGTTGACGGGTGCGTTCCAGATTGATGCGGGCGTTCTCCAATTCAGCCCTGGCCTGGGCGACATTGGCATCGGCGACGGCGATTTCCTCGGGGCGCGACCCCGTCTCGAGTTCTTCAAGCCGTGCTTGTAGGCTCAGCAGCTGGCCGCGTGCCTGCTGCAATTGCGCACGGTACTCATCGTCCTCGAGCCGCACCAGCACCTGGCCTTCCCGGACGCGGTCACCCTTCTCCACGCCGATCCAGGCGACTTTGCCCACCACTTTCGAGGCCACCTGGATCTTGTGCGCGGCCACGATGTAGCCGGTGGCATTCAACACCACGTCGCCCAGGGACTGATCCGCGCCGGCCGCGGCGGTGAGACGCATGGTCTGTACGGGCGTCGCGGCGCTGGCGGTCTTCCACCACATCGCGGCGGCGCCCAGCACGACGAACAGCGCAATGCCGCCGAGGATGATGCGGCGCGCCCACGGCGCGGGCTCCTCCGGCCGCAGCGGCTTGCGTTCGATCTTGAGACTCTTGAGGTCGGCATCCATGGTTCAGTATCAGATTTGCCGCAGCGCCGTCAGGATCTGTTTTCGCGCGGCATTGCTGGCCGGAAACAGGCCGCCAAACGCGCCAATCACCAGCGCGAACGCCAAACCCGCCCCAATCACCCCGGGCGACATGCGCAGTTGAAAAGCAATCTCCGTAAAAGTGACAAACGAACCCACGCCCGTCGAGAACCCGTTCAGCGGCAGCACCAGCAGCACGCCCACCACGCCGCCCAATAGCGAAAGAAACAACGATTCCAGAAAGAAACTGAGCAGGATGCTGCGCCGCGAAAAGCCCAGCACCCGCAGCGTGCCGATCTCCTGTGACCGGCGCGCCACCGCGGCGTACATCGTGTTCATCGCCGCGAAGCAGGAGCCGATGGCCATGATGATCGCGACGAATGTGCCCAGGTACTTGATCACATCGCCCGACGAGGTCTGCTTTTTGAAATACTCGCGTTCGGTGAGGGCCTCGATCTGCAGACGCTGATCGCTCTCGAGTTCATTGATCAGGGCCTGCGTCGCAAGCTCGTCCTGCGTGCGTACCAGCACGCTCGAAAAGGCCTCCATTCGGCCGAAATCCGCCGCCATCTGATTCGCATCGAGCCAGATCTCCGAGTTGCGCGCCGGATAGTCGCTGTGAAAAACGCCCACCACCTCCCAATCGCCGCGGCCGAAACGGATGCGCTGCCCGATCTGTGCGCCGGGATAGCGGTTCGCCACGCTCGACCCCACCACCGCTTCACGCCGCCCTTCCGCGTACCAGCGCCCTTCGGCCAGGCGGGTCTCCTCGCGCATCGCGCGGCCCACGGCCATCACGCCTCGCACTGTGAGGTTCATGCCGTCGGGCGCCTCCTTGCTGGGCAGGTTCACGGTCTGCACCAGTTCGGGAGAGGCCATGGGCTCGCCCTGGGCGTCGCGCTCCACCATGGGGCGGAACTTGATCGCTTCCAGGAATTGCGATCTCTGAATGATCGACGAAAGCTCCGAGCCGCCGCCCTTGCGCAGCACCAGCACGTGCCGCGGATGTCCGGAACTCTGGAACGCCGTGTTCAGGCCCTCCAGCAGCGAGAGCACGGAAACCAGCACTGCGACGGTCAGGCCGATGCCCAGCGCCGTCATGATGGTGGTGGTCTTGCGCACTGCCAGATTGCGGAGGTTGTAACTGAGGGGAATCGCCATGGCGCTAGTCCGTCACTCGCAATGCATCCAGAATCGGCGTACGCGCGGCATTCCACGCCGGCACCGCGGAACTCGCGACGCCGATCAGCAGGGAGATCCCCAGCAACGCCAGAAACACCGGGAGTTGAATCGTCAATTGATCCGGCGGGACGAACCCGGCCAGCCCTACGGCCAGCACCCGGCACAACCCCTGCGCCAGCAGCAGGCCGATCGCGCCGCCAATCAGCGAAATCGCGAGCGATTCGCCCAGCAGCAGACCCAGGATCTTCTGCTGCGTGAAGCCGAGCGTCTTCAGCACGCCCACCTCGCGCACGCGCTCACGGACGCTCATCGCCACCGTGTTGGCCGCCACCAGCAGAATCGTGAACGTGACAGCGGCGCAAATCGACATCAAAATCAGCTTGATATTACCCAAAAACGCGAGAAAGGAAAGTCCGAACGCCTGTTCGGTCTCGGTGCGCGTGGGCGCTTCGGAATTGGCGAACATCTCGTCCACGGCGTTTTGGATTCGCGGCACGGCTTCCGGGCTTTCGGCAAGAATCGTGAACGTGCCGGCGAAGCTGCGGCTGCTGCCCAGGCGCTTCAGCCCCTCCTCGATCTGCTCCATGTGGAACCACAGGCCCTCGTTGCCGTCGTCCATATCGTAGATGCCCTTCACGGTGAGGTCGAGGTCGATCGGAAAGATATTGCCCTTGATGTATACGCGGTCGCCGATCTTGAGTTCCTGCGCCTCGGCCACGCGGCGGGAAAGGATGCACGCGCGCCGGTCGCTCATGAAGGCCTGCTTCTGATCCTCGGGGATCTCGAAATTGCGGTAGACGTCGAACATTCGCGCCGCTTCCACGCCGAAACGCGGGAAGAAATATTTCTGTTCGCGCTGCTCGTTTTTGTACATGCCCCCGAACCACTGCCAGGTCACCACCTCGCGCACGCCCGGCACGGCGCGAATTTTGTCGCGGTAATGCAGCGGCATCACCATCGTGATCGACACGCGGTGCCGCGTGATCAGCCTGAGCGCCTGATCGGCCTTCGGTTCGCTGAAAAACAGCGCGTAGTACAGTGCCATCAGCACGCCCAGCAGGCACAAAGAAATGGCCAGGCTCGAGATGGTCAAAAAGCTGCGCCTCCGGTTGCGCAGGCTGTTCTTTAGAATGAGGGGCAGGAAGCGCATTGGCTTCCACCATTCTAAGCCGAGCCGGAGTGTCATCTTTGAAACAAAACGACGAACGGCGCGCCGGGCGCGACGAAACCCGGCCGGCGGAGGATGAGCGGTGGATGCGGCAGGCGCTCCGCCTGGCCAGGCAGGCCGAAGCCGCGGGCGAGGTGCCCGTGGGCGCCTTGATCGTGGATGCGGACGGCGCGGTGCTGGGCGAGGGCTGGAACCGGCCCATCGCCTCGCATGACCCCACCGCCCACGCCGAAATCATCGCCCTGCGCCAGGCCGCCGCCGCCGCGGGCAACTACCGTCTGCCCGGCGCCACGCTCTATGTCACGCTCGAACCCTGCGTGATGTGCGCCGGCGCGATCGTCCATGCGCGTATCGCCCGGCTCGTGTTCGGCAGCCGCGACCTGCGCTTTGGCGGCGTTCGCACCAAGTTTCGCCTGGCCGATTCGGACCTGTTAAACCACCAGGTGGAGGTGTGCGAAGGCGTGCTGGCCGCCGATTGCGTGGCGCTGCTCGAGCAGTTCTTCCGCGCGCGGCGCTAGCGAGCCGCTTCCCGGATTTCCACGTTCTTGAGCATCAGCACCGTGTGCATGTCGTGCAACTGGAATCCGATCGGGCCCTCCTTGGGCCGTGCCGGATCGCCCGGGTGCTCCATCACCACCGCCCCGTTCAACCGCACACGGATCAACTCGTCGCGTACCTCGATCTCCATCCGGTTCCAGCCGTGGAAACGTTCTTGGCCTGGCTTGGCGCTCTCGAACAGATACAGGCTGCCCGTGCCGTATTTTGCCGACGGCATGCCCAGAATCTGTATCTCATAACCGATGTGTGAAGGCGTGCGCTCAGGATCGTGCTGCTCACCCTGGCTCCAGCGGCCGCGCGATGTGTCGCGAATCGACACGCCCGAGTTCTCGCCCGACCGCAGCCAGTACTCGAAGCGCAGGTCGTATTCGCGATAGTTCTGCTTTGTGTAAAGCCAGCTCTGGTGCTTCGCTGCGCGACGCTCGCGCTGACCTACCACAATTCCTTCCGGCAGTATGTGCCAAAGCCCGTCGCCCACCACCTCCCAGGCTTCCAGCGTGCGGCCCGGGAACAGATCCACCCACTCCGCCTGCGCCTTCGCCGCCGGCAGTGCCGCGAATAAACAGATCATTGCTACGAGCATTTGCATGGCGGGATCCGCTCTCCCAAACGGTTCCCGCCATTGTATCAACCGCGCTGCGGCTCCCTCAGGCCGCTTTGCGCTCCCGGACCGGAACATTCAACTGCTGGTGCAGCCCCCGCCGCAACGGGCGGACCGGCACCAGCGTGAGCTTGGCTGTGGAAGGCGTCGTGTTCTCCGTCCTCCCGTGGAAGTACTCGTCCAGCGGATACAACGCGTAGGGCTTGAGTTCGCGGTACACCCGGCCCAGCCGGCGCATGATCCGGTACACCATGTGATAGAACTCGCCGCGCTCCAGCCCCAACCGCTGGCAACACAACCTGTTCCCCGCTCCCAGCAGGAAGTGAAAACGAAACACCTGGTATTCAGCGGGGTTCAAATGCCGGCGGCTGACCAGCAGAAAATCAGCCACATACTCCTCTTCCTTGCGTCCCCAGGTCGTACGTCCCCCACCGCGGGGGGAGTATTCCAACACCGCCTGAGCCATGCGACGCTCCTGCATCACAATCTGGCGGAACCGTGCGTAACAGGCACGAAAAATCGCCCGGAATACACATGAGCATGGACGAATCCCTCCGCGCTGCATCAATCGCAATCCCAGCCCACGGCATTCCGGGCACTGGGGCGAAGCGAGCGCCAGCGTCTCTGATCGGGTCCACTCCATAGTTGAATCTCTTTCCTTTCGTTCCGGCCCGCCGCCTCACGCCGGCACGCCGGTGGATTCCTATCCCCAATCCTGGGCTACCTCACCTATTCGTCAACGGGTTACCCCCTTATGGGGGTACGGATACCAGGAATCTTCCGAGTAACTCTCATGTCACTTTTAAGCAAAATCAGCAAGATAGGGTCTGCATTCCGCAGTAAATTATTTTTTGTTCTTCTTGAGTGTAGGACGATTTTGTGGGAGTACTAGTACTGGGGTATTTCACCTGGAAATATGTTTTCGGCTCACTCACACCTCAGCTTTGGCGCACTCCATCAACGCCTGATTCAGCAGGTGCGTTTGCGGCTCTTCAACGGAGAACTCACCGAGCGCAGGCTCGCGCGGATGATCGGCGTCTCCCAACCGCACGTACACAATGTGCTCAAGGGGGTGCGTTCGCTCACCACCGAGGTCGCCGATCTCCTGCTCGCCGGACTGGGCCTTTCCACACTCGACCTCATCGAAACCGCTGAAGCAGGCGGCATTCTCCAGGACCGCCAATACGAAGTGAACCGGATTCCGCTGGCGCCCGTGATTTCCACCCCCTTGGGGCCCGGCTGCCCCGTCCCGCGGTTCGGCGAAGCCATCGAATGGGTGCCCCTGCCCGCACACCTCTGGCGGCAGAGGCGGCGTTTGGCCCTCTCCAGGCTCGTTCCTGACCCCTGCTCTCCATTACCGGCCGCTCATGATTTCGTGTTGATCTGCCTCGACGAAAGCGCTCGCTTGAGCATCTCGCCCGCGGACTTGGCGGTCATCCAGTGGCGTGGCTCGGCCCGCATCCGGCGCGCCAGGGTCGAGGACCGGAAACTCATCATCCTGGCGCAAGCCGACTGGCTCGCGCCGGATGAGCCTGCGCAATTTGACCTGCGCGAGGAGAGCCTGCTTGCCTCGGTGCGGGCAGTGGTTTTGTGGTCCGGCCGGGATTTCCGCCGGGCTTCGCCGCTCGACTATATGGGAAGTTTCCTCGAAAACCCCGCCTCGCGGTAGGTTTCGAGCACCTGCCGCGCCGTCTCTTCCCAGGTGAACCGCCGGCTCTGTTCGTAGCCTCGCTCCACCAGGCTGCGGCGCAGTTCTTTGTCCAGCAGCACATCTTTCATGCCCCGCGCGATCTCGAAGACGTTTTCGGGGTTCACGATGCGCGCCGCGTCTCCCACCACCTCGGGCAATGAGGTCGTGTTGCTGGAGATCACGGGCGTCCCCGAGGCCATCGCCTCCAGCGGCGGCAGCCCGAAACCCTCGTAAAGGGACACGAACACGAACGCCGCAGCCTCTTCATAGAACACCCGCAGCGTGTCCAGCGGCACGAAACCGAGGAAGCGCACGGCGTTTTCCACGCGGCTTTGCATCACCGCGCGGCGCACGCTCGGGTAGCGGGAGATCTCGTCGCCGATGATGATCAGGCGCAGATCCTTGTACTCCGGATGATCCTGCAGCTCGCCCTTCACCAGGGCGAAAGCCTCCACCATGCGCGGAATGTTCTTCTGGGGACGGATGGTGCCGGCGTACAGCAGGAACGGGTAGTTCACCTGGTAGCGCTCGAGGATCCGGCGTTTGTCCCGTTCCCAGCTGTCGGGGCCCGCGGCGCGCGCCGCCAGGCCGGGTTGATGGTGGGTGAAGGTTGGATCGGCGGCCCCGTAAATGCATGTGGTCCGCGAGGACGGAATCCCCAGCAGGTTCTCAATATCCGTCCGCGTGGCCTCGGACACCGCGATCACCTTCTCCGCGCGCAGCAGCCCGCGCCGGATCTGCAACCGCCGGGCCTCATGCCGCCAGCCGGTGCGGTTGTCGTAGACCAGCGCGCTGAGATCGTGGACGGTGACCACGTAGGGCCGCGGCAGCATGAGCGGCACCACGTTCAGTGGGATATGAATCAGGTCTGCGCGCAGGCCGCGGGCGAACATCGGAAAGGCGATCTGGTCCAGCGCCGCCGCGTCGGAGCGCTCATAGAACATCAGGTGGAAGTTCTCGGGCAGACGGTCGAACTCGTGCCGGTCCTCCCGGTGGCAGACGAGCAGGAACTGGTACCCAGTCTGCTGTTTGGCCAGCCCCCGGACCAGGTTACGGATGTACGTGCCGAAGCCGAAGTCGCGGATGTGGCGGGCGTCGAGGAGAATTTTCAGTGCCATTCCGCGCCCGGCCTCCCGGCTTCCTTTCTCCCCCTCGCGATCAGGCTCCCACCGGCGCGAGTTTCCAGCGGTAGAGCGGGAAGCGCTCGGTGAGGGCGTGCACGCGCGTGCGGACCGCCGCGAGGTTCTCGTCCGAGGCGGGCGCATCGAGCACCTGTCCGATCAGACGCCCCACCTCCTTCATCTCCTCCGGACCGAAGCCCCTGGTCGTTACGGCGGGGCTTCCCAGCCGGATGCCGCTCGGATTCAGCGGCGGATTCGTGTCGAAGGGAATCGCGTTCTTATTCGCCGTGATCCACGCGGCGTCGAGCGCCAGTTCAGCCTCCTTGCCGCGCAGGCCCTTCGAGAAGACGTCGAGCAGCAGCAGGTGCGTGTCGGTGCCGCCGGACACCACGCGGTAGCCGAGTTCGGTGAGCGTGGCTGCGAGCATCCGTGCGTTCTCGACAACCCGCTGCTGATATGCGGCGAACTCGGGCGTCATCGCCTCCTTGAAGCACACCGCCTTGGCCGCCATCACGTGGACCAGCGGACCGCCCTGCACGCCGGGGAACACCATCTTGTCGATCGCCTGCGCGTGCCGCTGGCGGCACAGAATGATGCCGCTGCGCGGTCCGCGCAAGGTCTTATGGGTGGTGGTGGTCACCACATCGGCCCATTCGCAGGGGTTCGGGTAGTGACCCGCCGCCACCAGGCCGCTGAAATGCGCCATGTCCACCAGCAGCAGCGCGCCCACTTCGTCCGCGATGGCCCGGAACCGCGCGAAATCGATGATGCGCGAGTAGGCGCTCGCGCCCGCGATGATCATCTTCGGCTTGTTCTCTCGCGCCAGGCTCTCGAGTTCGGCGTAGTCGATCGTTTCGTCGTCCTTCCGGACGCCGTAGGCGACGACTTTGTAAGTCTTGCCGGAGAAATTCAGCGGGTGGCCGTGGGTGAGGTGGCCGCCGTGCGCGAGGTTCATGCCGAGGATCGTGTCGCCAGGGCTCAGCAGGGCGGCATACGCGGCCTGGTTCGCCTGCGAGCCGGAATGCGGCTGCACATTCGCGTGCTCGGCGCCGAAGAGTTGCTTGGCGCGGTCCCGCGCCAGCGTTTCCACGATGTCGGTGAATTCGCAGCCGCCGTAATAGCGCTTGCCCGGATAGCCCTCGGCGTACTTGTTCGTGAATACGCTGCTCGTGGCTTCGAGCACGGCTTCGGAGGTGAAATTCTCGCTCGCGATCAACTCCAAGCGCGAATGCTGCCGTTCCACTTCGCTTTGGATGGCGCTGGCGATTTCCGGATCGGCCTGTTGCAGCGAAAGGCCCATTCTGTCCTGGTCGTTCATCCCTCGTTCCCCTCCCCGGCTTCGCCGGCGGTGATTTCGAGCGCCGTGATCTTGTCCACGCGGCGCTGATGACGCCCTCCGTCGAAGGGCGTTTCCAGAAAGATGTCGATCAAATGCGCGCCCGCCTCGGGTTCGGTATAGCGGGCCCCAAAGGCGATCACGTTGGCGTCGTTGTGGGCGCGCGTCAACCGCACTTCGTCCTCATTGAAAGCGATGGCGGCGCGCACGCCGGGGATTTTGTTCGCGGCGATACTCATGCCCACGCCGGTGGAGCACACCAAAATGCCGCGATCCACCAGGCCTTCCGCCACCCGGCGGCCCACCTGCGCCGCATAGTCGGGGTAATCCGTTGAATCGGCGCTGCTTGTCCCCAGGTCCACCACTTCATGGCCCCGCGCCGCGATGCGCGCCTTCAGCTCTTCTTTCAGCGCGTACCCGGCGTGATCGGCTCCAATGGCGACTTTCATGGGGAACCTAGTAGTTTAACATGCGGCCTGCGATCAGCCGCGATTCCATATAATGGGGTCGCCAGGAACCCTGCCATGCTCAACCGCCGCCAATTTCTTCAAACCGCCGCCGCCGCGCCCGCCATTCTTTCCGGCCAGACGCGCCGCCCGCCGAATATCCTCTTCTTCCTCGCCGACGACCTCGGCTATGGCGATGTGGGCTGTTACGGCCAGACCCGCATCCAGACCCCTCACATCGACCGACTCGCCGCCGAGGGCATCCGCTTCACCCAGGCCTACGCCGGCGCCACCGTCTGCGCCCCTTCGCGCTGCTGCCTGCTCACCGGGCGGCACGGCGGCCACGCCACCGTGCGCGGCAACAAGCGCCCCGAACTCGGCCTCGCCCCCAACGAACCCACCGTCGCCAGCGTGCTGAAGCAGGCCGGCTACACCTCGCGCCTCTACGGCAAATGGGGCCTGGGCGGACCGGGCATGAAATCCACCCCCAATTCGCATGGTTTTGACGATTTCTATGGCTATTTGGACCAGCTACACGCCCACGACGCCTACCCGGCGCACATCTGGGACAACGAACACGAAACCTTCCTGGTGCCCAACTGGTTCCACGCGCGCAAGCAGTTCACGCCCGATCTGTTCGCCGAAAAGGCCGTAAATTTCCTCGAAAACGCGGGCGAGAAGCCGTTTTTCCTCTATTTTCCGACGATCATCCCGCACGCCAACAACGAACTCGGGCGCGTGCATCCCAACGGGATGGAGTCGCCCGACCTGGGCCCGTATGCGGATAAGGATTGGCCCGAGGTCGAGAAAACCTTCGCCGCCGCCATCACCCGCATGGACGGCTACATGGGCCGGATGCTGGAAGTGCTACGGCGCCGCGGGCTGGAGGAGAACACGCTGATCATCTTTTCTTCGGACAATGGCCCCCACGCCGAAGGCAACCACAACCCGAATTTCTTTGAAAGCTCCGGCCCGCTGCGCGGCATCAAGCGCGACCTCTACGACGGCGGCATCCGTGTGCCCACCATTTCGCGCTGGAAGGGCACCTCGCCCGCCGGTAAGGTGTCGGACGCGATGTGGGCCTTCTGGGATCTGCTGCCCACGGCCTGCGCGCTCGCCGGGCTGAACGTGCCCGGCGGCATCGACGGCGTGAACGCCGCGCCGGCGATTGTCGAAGGCCGCCCGGTCGAGCGGAGCCATTTCTACTGGGAGTTCCACGAACGCGGCTTCGCGCAGGCCGTACGCTCCGGCCCCTGGAAACTGGTGAAACAGCGCCCGAACTACCAGCACGAGCTGTTCAACGTCGAGCAGGATATCGGCGAGAAGAACAACGTCGCGGCCCAACACCCTGAAGTCGCCGCCCGCCTGCGCAAACTCATGGACGCCTCCCGCACCCCGCACCCGGATTTCCCGGTGTAGCGGACGGCAACTCTCCCGAGTCGCCCCGGTTTCCGGTGTGATACGTTACGACAACATGCGCATCACCCGGATTTCCACGGCCGTTCTGGAGGCGAATTTCGACTGGACCATCGTCCGGGTCGAGACCGATGAGGGCGTCACGGGCCATGGCGAGGCGTTCGTCGGGCCGGGCCTCACCGCCGTCATCCGCGAGTTCAATGAGATCCTCGCGGGCGAGGATCCCACTTCCATCGACCGCCTGATCCGGCGCATGAAAGCCAGCGCGATCTACTGCTCGCCGGGGCTGCTGTACCATGCCATCGGGGGCATCGAATCCGCGCTGCTCGACCTCATCGGGAAGCGCCACAAAATGCCCGTTTGGCAGATTTTGGGCGGCAAATACCGCGATTTTGTCACGATCTACGCCGATTGCCACGCGGGCGAGGCGCTCGAATCCATCACCCCGATGCTCAAGCCGCGCACCCCGCATTGGATGGGCGGCGGGACGCCCGCGGATAACGATGCCCGTATCAGCGTCCGCCACCACGGCTGGGACGCCAACCGGCCCGAGGCCGTCACGCCCGAGGCCTACGTGGCGCGCGCCACCCAGATGGCCGCGCGCGGCTTCCGCATCCTGAAATTCGACGTGGACGTGCCGATGCCGTTCGAAACCGACGAGTATAATCGCGGTTTTTGCCTCCGGGAAGTCGATTTTGCCGCCGAAATCGTGCAAAACGTGCGCAAAGCCGTGGGTCTGGACGTGGAACTGGCCATCGACTGCCACTGGAACTACGGCGTGGCCGCCGCGGTGGATCTGGCGCGCGCGCTCGAACCGGCGCGCCTGGCCTGGCTCGAAGATCCGCTGCCCCCCGAGAACATTCCGGCCTTCCGCGAGGTGCAAAGCGCGACGCGCACGCCCATCGCCACCGGCGAAAACCACTTCTTCCGGCTCGATTTCCAGCGGCTGATCACCGAAGGCGGCTTGCGCATCCTGGCGCCCGATGTGCAGAAAATCGGCCTTTGGGAGGGCAAAAAACTCGCGGATCTGGCCGATTTGCACTACGTAAACCTCACCTGGCACAACATCAGCGGGCCGCTGGGCACGATGGCGGGGGTCCATCTGTGCGCCGCCGCGCCGAACGTGCTGGCGCTCGAATGGCATGCGGCCTCGGTACCGTTTTTCGACGAAATCGTGCGCGATTCCGAGGGGCCGATGATCGTGGACGGCCGCATCCGCGTGCCTGACGCCCCGGGCCTCGGCATCGAACTCGATCTCGACGCCGCCTACAAGTACCGCAAGCCGGGCGAGGCGTTCTTCGAGTGAAGCGCCGCGCGCAAATCATCATCGACGAGCCATTTAAGCTTCGCGTCGTCATTCCCGCGCCGCGCACCCCGGCGCTGATTTTCAGCCGCATCGGGTTTCTCACGCTCTGGGCGTGGCTGTGGGTGGCGGCCGTTCCGCCGCTGGAGGACTGGTACCGGCTCGCGCTGGCGCTCACCGCATGGAGTCTGGTCAGCCTGGTGGCGCTTTCGTCGTTACTCTGGCATCTGCGCGGCGCGGAGATCCTCGATCTGCGCGACGGTGAGGTGTGTCTCATCCGCATCGGCGGCGGCTGGACCCGCCGGCGCGCCTACCCGCTCGCCGCCACGCGGCATTGGCGCGTGACGCCGCGCGGCATCGCGTTCGACACCCAGAAGGAGACGATCACCTTCGCCGAGGGCCTCGATCCCGAAGACGCCGACCTTCTCGTCCGCCGGCTTTTGCGATAAAGGAGTCATGACTCCGTTGACCGCCGCCGAACGGGCCTCCGCCGCGGCCTTCATTCAGTGGTGCGCGCGCACGTACTCGCGCCCCGGCATGAAGGAAGCCTGCCTCGCGGCGCAGGACCGCGCGGGCCTCAACGTCAACTGCCTGCTGGCCGCCGTCTGGGCCGCGGAGCAGGGCCTGGCGCTGACGGCGGAGGATTGGGTCCATCTGCGCGCGGCCATCGCGCCGATCGAAGACGAAGCGACGCGGCCCATCCGGGCGTTGCGGCGCTCGATTCAAAAGAATCAACAACTTGACCCTGATCTGCGCGGCGGTTTGAAGCGCCTTCTGCTGTATGCCGAACTACGGGCGGAACAGGCGGTGGAGGCTGTGCTGCACGCCGAGGTGCTGCGGCGGGGGCGACCGGCAACGGTCGCTCCGGAAGCGAATTTAGCCGCCTACGCGGGCGAAAATTGCGCAGAAATCGAACATTTTGCCGCCGTTTTGCGCGATTCTGAGTAATGTGAAGCCCCGTCTCATCATCGGCATCTCGGGCGCCTCGGGCGTCATCTATGGCATCCGGGCGCTGGAAGCGCTCCGGCAGGCCGGCGAGGTGGAAACCCACCTGGTTTTGTCGCCGGCGGCGCGCGCCACGATTGCGCAGGAAACCGGCCTGCGGGCGAAGGATGTCGAGGACCTGGCCGATGTGGTGCATCCGCCGGGCAACATTGGCGCTTCGATCGCTTCGGGGTCTTTCGAGACGCTGGGGATGCTGGTAGCTCCGTGTTCGATCAAGACGTTGTCAGCGATCGCGCACTCCTTCAGCGCGGACCTGATGGCGCGGGCGGCCGATGTCCAGTTGAAGGAGGGCCGCCCGGTGGTGCTGCTGGTCAGGGAAACGCCGCTGCATACCGGCCATTTGCGGCTGATGCTGCAGGCGGCGGAGAACGGCGCGGTGATTATGCCGCCCGTGCCCGCGTTTTATGGCGGGCCGCATTCGATCGACGACCTGGTGAACTCAACGGTGGGGCGCGCGCTGGCGCGCGTGGGCATCCGCAACCGCATGTTCAGCGAATGGAGCGGGATGGCGAACCCCGGCGGACCGGCGTAGCTTCAGTTCAGGTTCGGGTCGCCCGCGATGTCGGGCGGCAGCGCGCTCAGGATATCCTGTCCGCGCAGATGAGTGCGCCAGACGCGCTCATTGGTGCGCGCGTCGACAAGTTCGGCAAACAGCACGCCGGGCGCGGCTTCATAGCGCAGGAGCAGGTCGGGGGCTTCGCCGTCGAAGGCCTGGCGCAAGCCGACTCCGCCCAGGACGAGGGCGAGATCGGCGTCCAGGCGGGCCTGCACGTCCGGGAACTCGCTCTTCAGACCAGGGGCAATCCAGCGCCACATCGAGAGCGCGTAGCTGCGATAGGTGTTGGCTGGTGCTTGCATCTTGCGCCTCCAATTATTTGGATTGTTTCCAAGGCCCCCCGGTTCCATTCATCGGCGGACCGGATTAGGATGGGAAAGCCATGCCTACACCCGATTGGACCCCTCCGGTGCGCACATTGCTTGACACCGCGCCCCCGATGAAGCTCGGCAAGTTCGGCCCGCCCGACCCGGCGGCCCGGCAGATTTTGACGACTGCGAATCCGCGCCGCTGGTTCCGCGACGGCCGTGCGCCGGAAGCCGCCGTGGGCGGCCTCTGGCTGCGGCACGGGGGCTGGGACGATGCGCATAACATCATCCAGGACCTGCCCTCGACCGAAGCCGCCTACTGGCACGGAATCCTGCACCGGCTGGACGGCGATTCTTCGAACGCCGCCTATTGGTTTCGCCGGACGGAGGGTCACGCCCTCTACAAACATTTCGCTTTCGAGGCGAAAAAGCTGGAAGGGCGGCACGCCGGAGCGGGCTTCACGGCGGGAGCGAAATGGGACCCGGTGGCATTCGTTGCCTTCGTGGACGAGGTCCGCGGGCAGCCCGAATCGCCGGGCCATGCGCTGGCTCTGGCCATCCAGGAGGCCGAGTGGCGGCTTCTCTTCGAGTGGTGCGCCCGTGCGAACATAAAATAGCGCTTTTGCATGAAACGCGGTCTGTTGATTCTGATTCCGCTTGCGGGGGCGGCGTGGCTGGTGTGGCTGCTGGCCGGCCGGGACGCGGCTCCGGAGGTTTCCTTTGTCCGCGCCGGGCGGATGACGCTAGTGAGTCTGATCACGACCAACGGCCGCGTGGAGCCGCGCGAGCGCCACGCGGTGCACGCGGAAACGGCCGCACTGATTGCGCGAGTCCACGTCGAACAGGGCCAGACCGTGGCTGCCGGCGCGCCGGTTGTCACGCTCGCCGCCCCGGAATCCGACTCGCTGCTGGCCTCGGCGCGCGCGCGGCTGGAGACGGCGCAGGCGGCGCTGGCGGCGCTCGAACGCGGCGGCCCGGCTCGCGAGATCGCCGCTCTCGAAGGCGCAATCGGCTTGCTGAAAGTGGAACGGCAGGCGGCGGCGCGCGAGGCGGCTTCCCTCGAACGGCTGGTGAACCAGAAAGCCGCCACGCGGGCGGAACTCGACGCGGCGAAGGACCGCCTGGCGCGCCTCGATGCCGACCTCGCCGCCCAGCAGGGGCGGCGCGCCGCGCTGGTGGAAACCGATGAAGCCGCGGCGGCGCAGGCGCGAGTTCGCGAGGCTGAAGCCGCGCTGGCGCTGGCCGAACGCCGCGCCGCCGGCAGCACGCTGCGGGCACCCGCCGCGGGGGTCGTTTACGAATTGGCGGCGCGGGCGGGCGACTGGCTCACGCCGGGTGCGCTGGTGGCGCGCGTGGGGCGGCTGGATCCCATCACGGTCACCGTGTATGTGGATGAACCCGATCTGGGCCGGATCAGGCCGCAACTGGAAGTGCGGATCACCTGGGACGCGCTGCCCGGCCGGGCATGGACAGGCCGGGTGGAACGCGTGCCCACCCAAGTGGCGCCGCTGGGGAGCCGGCAGGTGGGCGAGGTGCTGGTGGTGGCGGCGAATGAAGATCAGGCGCTGCCGCCGGGCGCGAATATCAACGCCGAGATCCGCGCCGAGACCGTGGAAAACGCCCTCGCGGTGCCGAAGGAGGCGCTGCAGCGCAACGGCCCCGCAACGGGCGTGTACGTACTCGCAGGCACGCGGTTGACCTGGCGGCCGGTGCGGACAGGCGTCTCAACGGTGACGCACGCCCAGGTGATTGAGGGGTTGAACGAGGGGGATGCGGTGGCGCTGCCGGGCGCTCGGGCGCTGGCCGAAGGCGCGCTGGTCACACCGGTTTACAGATAGTCGTAAAAGCCGCGCTGCAGGCGCCGGAACAGAACCCACCCCAGCACCAGCGTTCCCAGCGAGACGGCGGCCAGTTTGTACATCAGTTCCGGACTCGGGGCCTGGGCATCCAGCAGCACGTTGCGAAGGGCAAGCACCATGGCGGCGAGCGGATTGAACTGGTAGATATTGCGGAACTCAGGCGGAATCACCGAAAACGGATAGAAGATCGGCACCAGCCAGAACAGCACCGTGGTGACGCTCTCCACCACGTAACGGATGTCGCGGATGTACACGTTCAACGAAGCCGTGATCAGCACCAGCCCACATACAAACGCGATTTCCAATCCCCAGATCATGGGGAGCCAAATCCAGTAACGGTTGATGCCTTCGCCAAACAGGATCACCAGCGAAAGCAGCAGCCCCACTTGAATCAGCAGATGAAGGACGTTCGAAAACACCGAAGCGACGGGGATGATCTCGCGCGGCAGGGGCACGCGTTTCACCATCGAGGCGTTTTCGAGCAGCGAGGACGTGCCGCTCATCAGCGCCACCGAAAAGAAGCTGAACGGCACCAGCCCGCAGAGCAGAAACAGCGGGTAATTCTGCCCCGGCGCCTGAAAGAGCCGCGTGAAAACGAAGGTCAACACGGCCATCATGACGAGCGGGTTGAGCAGCGACCAGAACACGCCCAGGGACATGTTCCGGTAGCGGATCTTAAAGTCCCGGGTGACGAGACTCTGCAGGAGAAACCATCGATGGATGCGGCGCATGGCTAGGGCTGAAGCCCTATTGTAGCGATCCGGCTTAATGCGCGGCTGGCAACAGGCGCTGCGGGCCGGCGGCTTCCTCCAGCCGCTCGCATTCATCCACGCCCGCCACGGTGATCTGAAAGCGGTTGTTGTCCGAGCGGGTAATGAGCGCGCGTTCTTTCACGTACCACAGCGTGAACTCGAGGTGTTCGCGCGGCACGCCCAGGCACTCTTCGAGATCGAAGATCGAGAGCGAGGGCGAGGCGGGCTCCTGCAGCCGCCGGTGATAGAGCGCGGCAAGCAAGGCCTGGCGCTTGGCGCGTTCGGGGGCCGCGCCGCCATTGCCGTTGGCGGCAGCTACGCGGAAGCGCTTGCGGTGCAGTTCCTGGTGCTGCAGGTCGTAGGCGGCGCGCCTCTCAGGGTCGCTCACTACATCGTAGGCACGCACGAGGGACCGGAACAGCTCCTGGCTGCCCGTTTCTTGATTGTCGGGGTGGTAGCGCTGCGCCAGGATGCGATAGACGCGATGAATAGTGTCCGGATGCGCGTTGGGGTGGATCTGCAGGATCTCGTAGTAGTCCGCGTCAGCCTCCTCGACGGGCTGGGACGGGGGTGGCGGGGGCGGCGCGGCGACCGGCAGGCGGAGACCGATACGAAAGCGGCCGGCCCGGGTTGGCTGGCACCAGGCCACTGTGGCGTTGCCGGGCAACTGGCCGCCGCTGGCGAGCAGTTCCGCGGTCGGGTGCAACTCCACCAGGGATCCCTCGGCCAACTCCTCCCTGGAAAGCAGCCCGAGGCCATCCGGCGCCTGGTCAAGCAATGTAACGGTGATGACGCGTCCTGAACTTCCGGGCCCGGAGAGGCGCAGCCTGAGTTCGTGGCCTTGCGCTTTGCTGTTTCTGTTGCGGGTGCGGCGTTCAGTGGTCGAAGACGTGATCATGATTCCTATTGTGGGCGTGAAGCTCTGAGATGCCCATCGGGGAAACGCCTGTGTCCGGGAGACGGATTTGCGGGTTGTACGGGCCGGGCGGCGCGCATGCGGCAGGATTCACCGACTGGGCGCTAACGAGTGCGGCTGATCCGAAGCCAGCGCTTTCCCGGCAGCGTTCGTTTCCGGCGCACTCCGGAAAGTGCAGAGGGGCCAAAGCCGAACTTCGGGCGAGGCATCACCGCCACTTCCCACTCGTCGCCCCCAAAGAAAGAAAATGCGATCCGCTCGCCGGGAGGGGTGGCGAGAATCGACAAAATACCCGGAGCATAGGCGGCGCCAAGCTCCAGAGCATCCAGCACGGCTGACTCGGCGTTCAGAAAATAAATGTGGAGCCCTTCCTCGTGGGGGCAGTCCTCGGTGAGAAAGAGCAGAGCGCCCTGTGCCGTGCGGAACTGCCTTTCAAGAACGACGCCATCCAAGAGGAGACCGGTCCGCCGTCCATGCCGCAGAAGGTGGCTTTGGGGCAATTCTCCCTTGAACGGCTCCAGGCTGTATTCGTCGATTTCGACCATGGTGTGAGGGCCGCTCAGGGCACGAGCCAGTCAAAAGTCAGATCGGCGCCAAGCGCGCCCAGGGCCCCGCCGACAAAGACGCCCACTGCGACGCAGACCGGCGCTCCGGGTCCGCATAGAAGACCGGCTGCCGCGCCGCCCGCCGCGCCGCCGGCAATCCCGGCACCCAAAGTCACACCCTCCTTGGCCGATTGCCGCACCGGGTCATCGGCCGTCGCGATGTTGTACACGGCAAAGGCGGCAGTCACGAAGATGAGACCCCGTCCTACCTTAGCCAGCCGGGCAGACTGCAGATTCACGCTGGGCCGGCTCCGCCCGGAGCTCTCGACGATGGAGAGCCAGACGCGATTCTTCTCGGCCTGGCCGAGGGTCGAGAAGCCTCGGCGGAACAGCCTTTGCGCGTACAACTCTTCGAGCTCCTGCAGCGTTTTGCCGGTTCGTTTCAGGGCCTCGGCCTGAGCCCGGCCGATGTCGCTGGAATTGAGTCTGGCGGCATCCAGGATCGAGTTGCGCAGGGCGTTGGCGTCCTGGGCGGCCTGGGCGGGGGACAAGCGTCCCGCGCGAACCTCCGCCATGATGGCGGCGGCCATTCGTTCTGTCTCCTGAATGTAGCCGCGCCGCACGGCAGCGTCCCGGATGAAACGGGCGCCAAAATTGGCCGCTTCGGACTTCAGCGCGCCCAACGCCGATTCGAGGTCCGCAAGTTGGCGAAGGTTGGGGCCGCTGTGGTGCGGGGCCGCGGATACCCGGTTTAGTGCGAACAGTGTCGGGCTATCGGGGTCCACCCGGCCCGTCGGCGCGCTTATTTGTAACGCCCGCCTTTGGAATTCGAGAATTCCGGTGATCGTCTGCGAGTCCAGACAGCCTGTGACGGTCAGCGGCCGAAGAGGCACCAACAGGCCCCAGTTTTCCAGCAGAAGCTCTTGGACCACGATGACATCATTTCGGTGATTGCAGCCCCCGCAGCCCACACTCGATCCGACATTTCGCATACCCGCGCACCCTCCTCCTACACCAAAAGCTTAGCCCCTCGAAGTAATCCGTTCAAGCTGGAAGGGATTGGCGCACCGGGAGGCCCAACCGCCCGGGAGTGGTGAAAAACAGCCCCGGTGGTGGTATTCGGCCACCGGGATGAAGCGCCGAATCCGCGTTAAGCCATTGTTTTTGTTCACTTTGACAAATTGGCAAGAAAGCTGCAGTGAACAGGGCAGGTCCAACCTGGACGCGAAGGAGAGAAACCAATGAAACGCTTGCTGGCACTCGGAATTTTCGGGCTGACGTTGGCCGCCGGGGTCGCCGAGGCGCGCGGACCGTACGCGCGCTATGGGCCTCCTCCGCCCCCGCCCGAGATGATGATGATGCGTCCTGGGCCGCCTGGGCGCGTCTGGGTGCCGGGCCACCATCAGTGGCGTGGCAACCGCTATCGCTGGGTGCGAGGCCGCTGGATGCGTCCGCCGCGCGCCCAGATGATGTGGGCGCCGGGCTACTGGGCGCCCGCGCCGCGTGGCGGCTACATGTATTTCAACGGGTACTGGCGCTGAAGCCCGGAGGGCGGGGAGTCCTCGATGTGGGCCACTCCGCTCAGCGGGCCAAAACTAGGCGGACGCCTCCTTGCGCCGGATCGGCAACCCAATCCGGCGCAGGGCGTTCTCCACGTCGGGCAGTTTCAGGCGCGAGGCGTCGTAATGGACGAGCAGTTCATCCATCGCAGGATTGAGGCGCAGCATCGCCATTCCATAGATGCCACGGGCTCGATCGATCGCCTCGATCTGGGCATCGTTCAAGGGCTCTGATATTTCGTACCGGACCTCAACCTTCGTCATCGCAGCCAACAGGATAGCACCGCTATCCAGGGTTTTTCAGCTTCCACAGCAGTTGTCGCAGGATCCCGGTCCACACGGGGGCATCGGTCTGCCGAATCCCACTCCTCAGAATGAGTTGCCGCAGCTTTCCAGTGGCGGATTTGTGGTCGTCGAAGTGGAACTCGCCTGATAGGGCCATGATTTCCTTCAGGAGTAGTGTAATTCTCTCAAGCGACTTCGTATCAGCCATTTGGGCGGGCTGGGGAAGCCGCCGGGCAGTGACAGGCTGACGCGTCAACTCATAAAGGGTGACCGCGACCGCCTGACCCAGGTTCATGGATTCGTGTTCGGGACGCGTGGGAATGCGCAACAGAAGCTGACAATGGCTGATGTGTTCGTTCGACAGGCCAGTCTTTTCCGACCCGAAAAGGATCGCGACCCTATCTGACGACAAATGACGTTTTATGAGACGGGATCCTCTCTCCAGGCGAAGCACAGGGAGGCCGGGCTCACGGTAGGAGACACCCGCGGTTCCCACCGTCAGCGTGCAACCGTGGAGAGCCCCAGCCAGATCGTGATGTATTTCTGCTCTTTGTAGGACATGGCTGGCGCCAACTGCGGAAACCGCTTCGCGGAACGCCTCATCGTAAGGATTCACCAAGCGTAAATCGAAGAATCCAAAGTTGCTCATGCATCGAGCCACAGCTCCGATATTGAGCGGATTCCGGGTTTCGATGAGAACGATCGCACCGCGGGATTGAGGCTCTCCACTCACGCCCGGGGCACCGCATCTTCGGACTCGGGCAGGTCTGGCTCGCGCAATTCAGCCATGGCCAGGGGCAGATTCGCCACCAGTAGTAAAAAGAGAATGAAAGAAAACCCTGTTGCCTGAACCTTTGTCTCCGTGCCCCCAAACAGCGCCCGCCTCCAGCGGATGCCGCGCGGGATCCTCAACCGCCATCCCCATGCCATTCTCATTCCGCGCCTCCTTGCCGGTTCTGCTTCCCGGACTTGGCCAGATATCCCAACTCCTCCGACAGCGGCCTGAACGGCTTTCGAGAGAAGATCATTTCGATCGGGAGTTGAAAGAACTCGCTGATGCGCAATGCGAGTTCCAGGCTGGGGTTGTAGTCGCCCCGCTCCAGATAGCCCACGGTTTGATAGTTCACGCCGAGGGCATCTGCCAGGCTCTGCCGGGTCAGTCCGCGCTCGGCGCGTAAGACCGGCAGGCGATGGTAGATTCGCCCAGGTCCGGAATTACTCATACATATAATTGTTGTAGAGGTACAATAAAATGTCAACAAAAATCTACTAAATACACAATCTCTGCGTAGGGAGCCCCAGCGTGCGGGTCAGGGAGAGAGAGGCGTGAGGGAGCGCAACGTATTCAGCAGGCTAGCGGCGGCGCGCTGGCTGGCGACCTTCTTTGAGGAACCTTCGCCGGGCGCGACGTAATCCTGGCCGACGCGGGCTTCCACGGTGAACGTCTTGGCGTGTTCGGGACCCTGTTCCTGGACGATGACGTAGCGGGGCACGGGCAGCCGTAGGGCCTGCGCGAGTTCCTGAAGTTCGCTTTTGGCGTCGAGGGGGATGGGCGCGAGCACGGTCTCCGCGCCGGGCGGCTTGGCCAGGACGAAGCGCTCGACGAAGGTGCGGCAAGGCGCGAGGCCGCCGTCGAGATGGATGGCGGCGATGAGCGCTTCGAGTGCATTGGCGAGCAGGGCGGGCTTGGCGCGGCCGCGGCTCATTTCCTCCCCGCGCCCTAGAAGCAGGTAGGAGCCAAGGTCGATAGCGAGCGCGGCTTCGGCGAGGTGGGCGGCGCTGACGATATGACCCTTCAGCCGCGAGAGCTTGCCTTCAGCGAAATGCGGGAAGTCCTTGTAGAGGTTTTCGCTTGCGAGAAAGCCGAGGATGGCGTCGCCGAGGAATTCGAGCTGCTCATTATCCTCGAGGGGCGAGAAAGGCCCGGTCCCGTTGTCCGAGAGGAAGGACTTGTGGGTGAGGGCGCGCTGGAGGAGCGCGGGGTCCCGGAATGCATATTCGATCCGGCGCTCGAGTTCCTCCAGCGGTGCGGGCATGGACAAGTTTTACTGAGCAGCCTTGAGCTTGTTGATGAGGATCTTTTCCTCGGTGGCGGCCTTACGGACCTGCGGATGGACATTCTCCAGGGCGAGCGCCTTGTCGATGGCGGCCAGCGCTTCGTCGAGTTTCTTGTCCTGCCGCAGGCAGTTGGCTTGCCGCACGAGCACGGCCGGGTCGGTCTGCATCGACATCTCCGCGGCCTTGCCGAAGTTCTCGGCGCAGGCGGCGTGGTTCTTGCGGACCATGGCGGCCAGGCCAAGGGCTTCGTAGCCCTGCGACATAAAGTCCTTCTTGCCGGCCTCCCACTGTTCGTCCGTGGCTTCGGGGTTGGGCTTGGGCGCGGTGGCGACCATCTCGATCGCGTCCTTGGCGAGCTTTTCGGCGCGGCCGAGTTTCTCTTCCTTGTCGAGGTCGAACTCGCGCGTGCGCTGGGCGAGGGCCTGGGCGAGCAGCAGCATGGCGCCGTAGTTCTGCTTGTCGGTTTCGAGGGCGCGCTCCGCGTAAACGATCATATTGTCGGTATCGCCGATATCGCGGGCGGAGAAGGAAGCGAGATAGAACGCGGTGGCCTTGAAGTCGGTGTCGGCGAACTGGGTGATGAGAGCCATCGCGGCCTCGATCCGCGCTTGCGGGCTGTCGGCCTGGAACATGGCCATAATGGCCTCAACCTCTTTCTGCGACTTCGGTTGAGGCTGTTTCGGGTTAGTGGACTGCGCGAAGGTGAGGCCGGCGAAGGCCGCGAGTCCAAGAATCAGGGTGAAAATGCGGGTACGGGACATAGTGCTCCTCAAGGTTGCAGCCGGGCGAGTTCATTGTGCGCGGCCTTGCGGGCGCCATCGCTGACGCCGTCCACGGCCAAAGCGGCCTGATAATGGCGGCGGGCCGCCTCGGCATCGGGTTCCGAGGTGGCCAGCGCGAGCCGGGCGAGGTAGACGTGGGCCCAGCCCCGTTCAAAGGGTTCGGGGCCGGATTCCAACGTCTTCTCGAAAAATTCAAGAGCGCGTTCGGGCTGCTTCTCCAGCGTCGCGATCCGGGCTAGCCCGAACCAGGCCTTCGCATGCGCGCCGGGCACGGGGGGCCGGCGCAGGATTTCCTGAAAGGCCTCGCGCGCGCGCGGCAGGTCGCGCTGTTCATACAGGGATTCGGCCGCCGTCACCGCCTTCTCCATCTCGCTCATGGGAGGCGGCGCCGGCGGCTTCGGTTTCACCACGCGCGTCTGCTCTTTCGAGACAAATTCCACGCGCGCGATACGCTCATCTTCTTTGCGCAGGTCGATGGAATCGAAGAGGTTCGGCGCGTACAGGCGGAAGGCCTGCTCCTGCTTTTCGTAGGTGGCGAGCGCCTCATAAAAGTGCGCCGTCAGAATGAAGCCTTCGCGCATGGCCTGTTCCACATGACGCACGCCGAGCGAACGGTCGACGCGAGCCTCCACAGCCTTCACCAGGCACATGCCCGCCAGCAGCACGAAATCATTCTTGTAGGCCTCGTTCAGCAGCGGTGAGCCGTGCGCCAGGTCGCCAATCGGCCGTTTCGGTTCCAGGTTCTGCTGGTAACGGATTGCGAGCGGATCGATCAGATAGTGCAGGTAGGCGTGGCGGATTTCCTCGATGCGGGTACGCGGGCCGTGCGTCACGACGACATAATAATCATCGGCAAAGCTGCGGGTGTGCACCTGGTTTGGCGCGCCCAGCAGGTCGATGATCACCTGAAACCGCCGCCCGGTCATGCCGCTTGTAGGGTTGCGCAGGTACATGTTGGCGTCGAACAACGCCTTGGTGACAGGCTCGTGATAGCGCTCGATCGCCTCGTCAAAGGCAGGCTGGGCAAGCACCCAAATCTCCGCGATGCCAGCCTCGCGATAAAAATCCGCCAGCACTGAACCGAGCCCTTCCAGCGCGATGGTATCGGGCGGCATGCGGTTGGGCGAGAAACGCGGTTTGAAATCCGGCGGGCCCTCCACGCTGAGCGCGTAGCTGATGTACTGGCTCAGTTCGGCGTTCCAGTTCATCGCGCGGCGGGCTTGAAACAGATTCCTGAGCCGTTCCAGCGACGCAGGCTTGCGGGCCAGCACGGCCTTGCGAACCTGCTGGCGTAGGGGGTGATTCGACGGCGAGTCCAGGTCGGCGTCATACCCGGCGGCATTGATCGCGGTCAGCACCGTGAACAGAGTCAGATGGCCATCCAGTTGGTTCTGCTGCGCGCGAAGGACATTCGGACAGCTCATACTGAGCAGTCCGGCGGCCAAGAGCAGCGAGGGCAGACGCAATTCCACAGGTACTTCCTAGTTTATCTGATCCGGTGCGGATCGAAGGCCTGCCTTGTGAATCGGCGCTAGGACTTTGGTTTTGGGCCTGCAACAACTTGCGAGCCGAAAGTGCTTCCCGTTATTCTGGGTCAGCAATGGTTGATTTGGCTCCGCGGACCGCCGCGGCGGACAGCCTCGCTGGCGGGACGTGAAATCATGGGCTGGCGGAACGGATCATGAAATGAAACTGCTGACGCGATGGATGGCTGGGGGCGCGCTTCTGGCCTTCATGACGGGCACTGCCGCGGCCCAGGTGGGCGGGTTCGGCGGATTCGGGATGGCTAGCGGCTCCATGCTTGGCGTCGGCGAGATGAACACCGTGGGCGCGGAGCAGTTCTCCATTCGCCCGTGGGCGATGGTCACCGGCTATTACTCCACCAACCTGACCCCGCGCACCGAACCAGCCGACCTCCGGCAGGACTTCTATGGCGGCATGGGCGCATATGGCGTCACCGGCCGCAAGGCCTGGCAGCGGACTTCGCTGGGCGTGAATTTCACCGGCGCATACGTACCAAAAGTGCGAGGAATGCCGCGTCCACTCTCCTCGCATACGGTATCGCTCGGTGTTTCGCATCTGCTCAGTCCCAGGACTCGTGTGTCGCTCGGCTCCGTCGCCGGTTACGCGAACGGCGGCATGGGCTTCGGCGGCGGCTTCCTCGGTGGCGGCATGGCGCTGCCGTTCGGCATGGGCGCAATGATGCAGATGGGCGAGGTGGATTTCGGCAATCCCACCGACAACGGACTGGTGGACAACGAACTGTTCGACATCGGCACCCTGTTCATGGGCACATCTGGCGGCATCGTCCACCGGCTTGGGCAGCGCTGGAACGTCGGCGCGGGCGCAGGCACCTTCCTCACCAGGCGGCGCTACCGCGGTCTTCAGGAAAACCAGGGCGTCTCCGCGTACGCCATGACCTCCTATAACATCGACCGCACATCCGCTGTCGGGGTCCAATACGCCGAGCGCCTTTTCTGGTTCCGCGGACGGCCCGGTGAAAACCGCGTTCAATCGTTGAATCTCTTTTACCGCAAGGGCCTCTCGCGAACCGTGACTGCGGGCGTGGCCGTAGGCGGGTTCCGGTTCACATCCCGCTTCGTCGGCCGCGTCGAGGTGGATCCCGTGCTGGCGGACCTGCTCGGCGGCTTCCTGGGCGGTTTCACAGCTTACGAGATCCGCGAAGTGCAGCTGAACAGTTTCATGGGGAATGCGTTCATCCTGAAGAGCTTCGGCCGCGGCATGGTCTCGGCTATGTACAGCCGGGGCGTCACGCCCGGCAATGGGATCTTCTTCGCCTCGCGGCGCGACTTTGTCTCGTTGAACGCTACCGCTCCCCTGGGCGCGGGCTTTAGCGGCGGCGTGCGCGCCGGCTACGGCCGGTTCACAGGCCTTCAGCAGCCGGGCCTGGTGGGCGAAAACTACATCGGCAGCGGCGGCATCTTCCGCGCCCTGGGGGCGGGCCTCGGCCTGTCCTTCTCGGGAGGATATCGCGAATTTCACCTGGCGAACCGCCCCCCTCTGCGCTCGCGATTCTTCGGGCTGGGACTCTCCTGGATGCCCAGCGACGCTGTGCTGGTGTTCTAATGGGCTGGCGGGTCCGCGAACTCGCACGAGGCGAGGAAGCGGCCTGGGACCGTTTCGTCCGCACTCATCCGCGGGCCTCCCCGTTTCACCTCATCGCGTGGCGGCGCTGCCTCGAAGAGACCTTTGGATACACGCCCCTGTACCTGGTGGCGGAACGGAGCGGCGAATGGGGCGCGGTGCTTCCGCTATTTGAGTTCAAGGGCTGGTTGACCGGCAAGGTTTGGATCTCGACGCCGTTCGCCGTGTACGGCGGGGTGCTGGCCTCCGAGGACGGGGCTGCCGAATCGATGCGGGGCGAATTGACGGAGCGGGCGCGGGACGCCGGCGTGGAGTATGTCGATCTGCGCAACGGGTGGGACGACCAGCGGCTCGGCTTTGAGCCTGTGCGCCGGTATGCCACCTTCACGCTCCCCCTTGGTGGAGATCCGGAATCCCTGCTGGCTCAGCTCCCGCGGAAGACGCGCAATATGGTCCGCAAGGCCCGGAAGACGCCGTTTACCGCGCAGCGCGGCGGCTGGGATGCGGACCGCTTTGCCACCCTGCACGGGCGCACGCTGCGGCGCCTGGGAACCCCCAGCTTTCCCGCCGGTCATTTTCAAAGAATTCTTGCGTATTTCGGCGCAGACGCGGAGCTTTTTGAATTGTATTCAGGAGACGAACTGGCCGCGGCCAGCTTGAGCTTCGTCTTCGGCGGCTCGGCCCACATCTATTACGCGGGCGCGGAGCCGAAGTTCAATCGCCTCGCCGCCAATTACGCGATGTATTGCGATCACCTGCTCGATGCAGCCGCGCGCGGGCTCACGTGCTTCGACTTCGGCCGCGCGAAGTACGGAGCGGGTACATTCGAGTTCAAAAAACACTGGGGCGCGGAAATGCGCGAACTTCCGTACGAAATGCTGCTCGTCCGGCGGCGAACGATGCCGGATCTAACGCCCCGCAACCCACGGTTCTCTCCAGCCATCGAGACCTGGAAACGGTTGCCCTTTTGGCTTACCCGGCGGCTGGGGCCGGTACTCGTCCGGCAATTCCCCTGAGGCCCATCATGGTAAGCCTGACACTCGCCCTGCTGTTGTTCCTGCTAGCCTGGCCGCTCGTGCTCTTTCCTGTGGGCATGAAGCTTTGGGGGCGCAGGGGCAAGCCCGCGCCGGCCGGCAACGATGACGATCTGCCCCCGGTGACGCTGATCATCTGCGCGCACAATGAAGAACGCGTGATCGGCGCCAAGATGGAAAACTGCCTGCGGCTCGAATACCCTTCGGGCCAGCTTTCCGTGGTCGTGGTGAACGATGGCTCGTCCGATGGCACCGCGGATGCCGTCCGGCGCTACATCAGCCGGGGCATCCTGCTCATCGACCGGCCCGTCCGCCGCGGCAAGGTGGCGAACCTGAACGAGCTCACGCCCACGGCGGAGACCCCGCTGGTGGCCTTCTCCGACGCGAACGTGATGTACCATCCGGCGGCGATACGGAAGCTCGCTGCGCATTTCCGTGATCCGGAGGTGGGCGGCGCCACAGGCCGCGTCGTCCTGCACGATTCCGCGGAACCGGTCCGCGCCGCGGAGGCGAACTATTACTCACTCGAGTGGGCCATTCACTCTGGCAGCACGGCGATTCACTCCATGGCGGGCTGTGACGGCGCGATGTACATGCTGCGCCGCGAACTGTTCCATATCTCCCCGCCCGACACCCTGATCGAGGATTTCGTTCAGGCGCTGGCCGTGGTCCGGCAAGGGCGGCGGATGGTCTTCGAACCCGAAGCCGTTGGCTGGGAGCGGGGACCGCAGAGCCTCGCCGAGGAGTACAGCCGCAAGGTGCGCATCGCCGCCGGCGCGGCGCAGGCGCTGATGCGCGGCGATGGCTGGCCCGCCGGCGCACCGGCGCGCTTCTGGCTGGTCTGGGTTTCTCATAAGCTGCTGCGCTGGCTCGCGCCGGTCACCGCATTGGCGGTGCTTGCCTTGGCGGTGGCCACTCCGGAATACGCGTTGTCCCAACTCGCGCTAACCGGAGCCGGCATCAGCCTGGCGCTGGCCTCGCTCCGCTTTCTTACCGGCTGGCGATCCAGTCTGCTTGACGCGCCGTTTTATCTCTTGTTCGGACTGGCCGCGGGATTCGAGGGCCTGGTGCGCGGGGCGTCGGGCGGGCAGGATGTGTTGTGGAACAAGGCAGGCCGGTGAACACGTCCCCGCAAAGAATTCCGGCGATTTCTGATTGGTATTCTATAGACTGTATACACGGAAAGGGATCAAGATCATGAGTACATCGGGGGAGACGATGCGGGAAGTTTCCGCGCTGCCTGAAACGGCCCAGCAACTGATCGCGGCCATCGAGAGCCGCTCCGCGCGGCTCGGCGTCGTCGGCCTTGGCTATGTCGGACTCCCGCTCGCGGTCGAGTTCGCGGCCGAAGGGTTTTCCGTCACGGGCATCGACATCGCAGCCGATAAAGTCGAGGAGCTGAACCGCGGGTCGAGTTATATCCAGGACGTTCCCACCGCCCACCTCGAACCGCTCGTGACGGCCGGCAAGCTGCGCGCTACCACCGATTTTTCGGTGATCCGCGAACTCGACACCGTCAACATCTGCGTGCCGACGCCCTTGCGCAAAACCAAGGATCCGGACATGAGCTACATCGACGCCGCCTGCCGGGAGATCGCCCAGTATCTCCATCCGGGCATGTTGATCGTCCTTGAATCCACCACCTATCCCGGCACCACCGACGAATTCGTACTGCCCATGCTCGAACGCTCGGGCTTGAAGGCCGGCGAGGACTTCTTCCTCTGTTTTTCCCCGGAACGGGTCGATCCCGGGAATCCGCAATTTCAGACCCGCAATATTCCGAAGGTGGTCGGCGGCATCACGCCCGCCTGCACGGAAGTGGCGCGCCGCTTCTACAGTCAGGCGCTGGAGCACGTCGTGCCGGTCGGCTCCACCCGCGTCGCCGAAATGGTGAAACTGCTCGAAAACACCTTCCGGATGATCAACATCGGCCTGGCGAACGAAATGGCCCTGATGTGCGAACGCATGGGCATCAATGTGTGGGAAGTGATCGACGCCGCCGCCACCAAGCCCTTCGGCTTCATGCCTTTCTACCCTGGGCCGGGGCTGGGCGGGCATTGCATCCCCATCGATCCCTTCTACCTGAGCTGGAAGACCAAGCAGGCCGGCATCGAGGCGCGCTTTATCGAGTTGGCCGGCCATATCAACGGGCAAATGCCGCATTTCGTCGTCGATAAGGTCCAAAATGCGCTCAACGAAGCCGCCAAACCGTTGAAAGGCTCTCACGTGCACATCATGGGCGTCAGCTACAAACGCGACATCGACGACGTCCGCGAGTCTCCCGCGCTCGACATCATGCTGCTTCTCGAGAAACGCGGCGCTACTGTCAGCTATAGCGACCCCTACGTGTCCGTCCTCAAGCTGGACGATCATGAGTGGCAGGCGTGCGAACCCGGCCCCGCGGCGCGCAAAGCCGATTGCACCGTCATCGTCACCGACCACAAGCTGTTCGACTACCGCGAACTGGAACGCGAGGCCACGCTCATCGTCGACACCCGCAACGCGATGAAGGGCATCGAATCGCCCAAGATCTTCCTGCTCTAACGCGGCGTCCCCGCCAGCATCAGGCGTACGTCCATCACGTTCGTTCCGGTCGGCCCGGTCATCACCAGACCGCCCGTCTGCGCGAAGAAGTTGTAGCTGTCGTTGCGGGCCAGAAACGCCTGCGGACTCAGGTTCTGCGCGCGCGCCCTTGCGCCGGTAAGGCCGCTGGCCCAGGCGCCGGCCGCATCGGTGGGTCCATCGGTGCCATCGGTGCCCGCGCTGAAAGCCAGCACATCTTCCACACCATCGAGCGCCAGCGCGGAAGCCAGCGCGAATTCCATATTGCGCCCGCCCTTCCCATCTCCCTTCAGTGTCACCGTCGTCTCGCCGCCCGAGATGAAGCACACCGGAGGCTTCGCCGGACGGCCGCTGAGCAAGGCTTCGCGCGCGATGGCGCAGTGCATGGCGGCGATCTCGCGGGTTTCGCCTTCGATCAAAGTCGAAAGCACCACGGGGCGGTATCCCAGTTCGCGCGCGGCGGCGGCGGCGGCATCCACCGCCTGCCGGTTGCTGCCCACGATCAGATTGCGCGTCCTGCGGAAACACGCATCGCCGCTCTTGGGCGTTTCGGGAATCTCGCCGCGCACCCCAGCCTCGATCCGCTTGCGCACCGGCGCCGGCAATTTGCCGGTGATCCCGAACTTCTCGAAGACCTCCCACGCCTGCTGGAACGTGGAATCGTCGGGCGCGGCGGGTCCCGAGCCGATCACATCGAGCGGATCGCCAATCACGTCGGACAATAGCAGCGCCAGCAGCGTGGCCGGCGCGGCAAGCCTTGCGAGTTGTCCGCCTTTGATCCCGGAGATGTGTTTGCGCACGCAATTGATCTCGTTGATCGTCGCCCCGCATGCCAGCAGGAGCTTCGTAGTAGCCTGCTTCTCGGCCAGCGTGATGCCTTCCGCGGGCAGCGGCAGCAGCGCCGAGGCGCCGCCCGAGATAAGCGCGATCACCAGGTCCTCTTCGCCCGCGCCGCGCGCGATTTCCGCGATTCGCCGCGCGCCGTCCACCCCGGCTTCATCCGGCACCGGATGACTCGCCTCGTGCAGTTCCACGCGCTTCACCTTCGCCAGGTGCCCGTACTTGGTGTTGATCAGTCCGCCGCAAACGCGCCGCTCAAGCAGTTTCTCGACGGCACGCGCCATGACAGCGCTGGCTTTCCCGGCACCAACCAGCTGAATCGTGCGGAACCGCGACAGGTCATAGCGGAACTTCCCCGCATAGAGCGCGCTGCCTTCCACGCGCAGCAACCGTTCAATGCCGCGCGCCGGATCGGCGGCTTTCAGCGAGGCTCCAAAGATGCGGAGCGCGTCGCGATACTGGCGTTTCTCAATGGCGTTCGTCATGTCCTTAGAATAAGGGCAAACGCAGGATGGCCTCCACCGCGCCGGGCGAACCCTCCGGACCCACTTCGATCCGGTAGTCGGCCTTCCCGTAAGCGGCCAGCCGCTCCTGGTAGAGTTCGGCGAAGCGCTGCGGGTTGCGCGCCAGCGGCCGGTGGGTGGATCCGGCTACCCGCGAGCGGATCATCTCCAACGGTGCGTCCAGCCAGATCGAGATCCCGTGGTTCTGCATGATCTCGAGGTTTTCCTCGCGCGCGAAGCATCCGCCGCCCACGGCGATCACCCAGGGAATGCCACGCGCTACATCCTGCACCCGCCATTTGAGCACCTCGGTTTCCAGTACGCGAAAAGCCGCTTCCCCTTGCGTCTCGAAGATCTCGGGGATGCTCTTCCGGGCCTTCGCTTCGATGTCCTCGTCGATGTCCGCGAAGCGCCACCCCAAATGCCGGGCCACGGCGCGGCCTACCGTGCTCTTGCCGCTGCCCATGAATCCCACCAGGTAGATGCCCGGCGTCCGCTTCAGCTTCAATATCATTGGCCCGATTCCAAACTCCGGTTCATCCGCTCCAATTGCCAGGCGATGAGGCCTGGCCACCAGCGCGCCGCCTGCACAAGCAGGCGGCCAGACCACGGAGTCACTACTTCCTTTCTTTCCTGTTCGATGCCATCCGCGATGGCGCGGGCGCATGCTTCGGGCGTCGTAGCGAAGCGCCGGGCGCGGCGCAACGCCGTGGGCGACCGTCCGCACAGGACATGTTCCTGGAACTCGGTCTGAACATAGCCGGGACTCACCACCATCGCATGCAGCCCGCTGCCACTCATCTCCGCCCGCAAGCCCTCGGTAAACGAGGTCAACGCGAACTTCGATGCCGAATAGAGCGTGAACCACGGCAGCGTCACCCGGCCCGCGATGGAACTGACGTTGACAATCATGCCCCGCCCCCGCGGACGCATCGCCTTGCACGCCCGATGGCTCAGGTCCACGGCGGCGAAGAAATTCAACTCGAACATCGCCCGCATCTCCGCCTCGGGCGAGACCGAAGGCGGCGCGTAGAGGCCGGCGCCTGCATTGTTGATGAGCACATCCACGCCGCCGAGCTTCTGTTCCGCCTCTGCGAACAGACGCTCCCGGAATGCCGCCCCGGTCAGGTCTCCGGCAATCGTGCATTCATTCTCCCTGGCCACCGCGCGGAGCCTGTTCTCATCCCGCCCGGTCAGCGCCAGCCGGGCGCCGCGCCGGCGCAGTTCGGCAGCCAGAGCCGCGCCGATGCCCGCCGAAGCGCCCGTGATCAATACGCCCGCGTCCCGCAATCTCATCGTGTCAACCGCCTCATCCGGCGGTAATCAGCCATAATACTAGGCATGAATGACGGCCTGCTGCCGCTGTTCCCCCTGGAACTGGTCCTGCTGCCCCACGCGACGATTCCGCTGCACATCTTCGAAGAGCGTTACAAGGAGATGATCGGCGAATGCCTGCGCCTGGAAACCGAATTTGGCGTGGTTTTGGCTAAGAAAGACGGTATTCTGCGCACTGGCTGTACCGCCGCCGTCGCGAGCGTGCTGGAGCGCTACGAGGACGGGCGCCTCGATATCCTCGTGCGCGGCCAGCGCCGTTTTCATATTGAGAGCCTGAACACCGGGCGGCCATTCCTGCGCGGCGAGGTGGAGTTCTTCATCGACACGGATGAGACCCCTGCGGATTCTGAGCTCGCACGCCGCGCCCTGGCGGCCTACCTGGAATACGCCCAGGCCGCCGGCGCCGAAACGGAGCCGCCCGCATTGGGCGACCATGATCTCAGCTTCCGCCTCGCCGAAATCTCGACCGATCTCGACTTCCGCCAGTTTCTGCTCGACCTCACCAGCGAATCGGAACGTCTGCTCCGCACCGCCGAATACCTCGAGCGCGCCGCCGCCCGCAAGCGCGTTGAGACCGCCATGAAGCGCACCGCGCGCGGCAACGGCCACGGCCGCCACCTTGGGCCCCTTTCCAGCTAGCCGCATGCGCCAGCACCTGATCATCGACGCCGACGACACCCTGTGGGAGAACAACATCTTCTTCGAGCAGGCCTTCGACGAGTTTTGCGGATTTTTGGATCATTCGAGCCTCAATCCCGTGCAAATTCGCGCGATCCTCGACGAAATCGAGCTCGCCAACGCGAAGACCCACGGATACGGCTCGCTCAACTTCGCCCGCAACCTCGCCCAGTGCTACCGCCGGCTCGCCGAGCGCGAAATCCTCGACGGCGACCTGGAGACCGTGAAAGGCTTCGCGCTGCGCATCCTCGAACAGCCCGTCGAACCGCTGGAGGGCGTGCCCGAAACGCTCGAATACCTCGCCTTGCGCCATCAGCTCACCCTTTTCACGAAGGGCCACCCCGAAGAACAGAAGCTCAAGATCGACCGCTCCGGGCTGGGCATCTGGTTCGGCCACACCGCGATTGTCAAGGAAAAGGACGTGGCCAGCTACCGCTCCCTGGTCGAGGACCTGCGCTGCCCGCCCGGCATCACCTGGATGATCGGAAATTCGCCAAAAAGTGACGTAAATCCCGCTCTGGAGGCGGGTTTGAACGCGGTTTTCGTGCCGCATGAGCGTACCTGGACCCTCGAGCGCCAGCCGCTGCGCCCGCCCGGACCGGGGCGGCTCGAAGTCGTGGAGAGCTTCAGCGGCCTGCGGACGCTCTTCTGATCTCCGGCCGCGGCTGTAACGAATCCGCGCGTGTCCGCATCCTAAGGGGCGAGTGCTAAACTAATTCAAGTCCGCTGCTCGCGGCATTCGATTGGGAGGTTTGATGAAAGCTCTGCGCCTGTTTATTCCGGTTCTCACGCTGCTGGCCGCGTTCCTGGCCACCAGCGGCATCTCTTACGCCACCAAGGAGATGTCCAAGAAGGAAAAGAAGCCCTGCGTGACATGTCATCCGAAGGGCAACATGAAGGAACTGAACGACGTCGGCAAGTACTACAAGGAAAAGGGCACCCTGGAAGGCGCGCCAGCCAAGAAGTAAGCCTGCCGCCGGTCCGGCATGGAAAAAGGGGCGCCCCGCGGGGCGCCCCTTTTGTTTGCCTGGAACCAGATTCCAGCTTAGAAGAAGTAGCGCAGCGAAAGCTGCAGCTCGCGCTGGCTGCTCTTGTTGAGCACCTTGCCGAAGTTGGCGTCGGTCGGGTTGGTGTTCGAACCCGCGAAGTTCGGGTGGTTGGGCCAGTTGAAGGCCTCGAACCGGAACTGGAGACCCTGCGACTCGGCAAACTTGAAGGTCTTGAAAGCCGCGAGGTTCCAGTTCTGGAAGCCAGGCTGGTGGAACGGAATCGAGTTCCTGTTCTGGTTCGGGTACGTCCCGTTAGCCGGGCGGGTCGCCCAGGCAGAGCCGCCCACGGAGGGTTCGAACCAGAATTCGTCGCCGAACTTCCGGGGATTGTTGGTGACGCCGTTCAGGTTCCACGGCTTATTGTTGGCGGAGCCGATGCCCAGGTAGTCGTCGCCACGGACGACGGTGAACGGGGTGCCGGTCTGCATCTGGGTGACGCCGGACAACTGCCACCCGCCAAGGACGCTCCGGGTGAACGCGCTGTTGGCATCACGGAACCAGGGCATTTCCCAGACGAAATTGACGACCGCGACGTGGCGGGTGTCAAAGCTCGACTTGCCCCAATTGATGCCCTGATTGAAGACGTCGACAAAACCCTCACGCGGACCAGAGCCACCGTCCATGGCCTTGGACAAAGTGTAGGCGAAGCCGTAGCTCAGGCCACGGCGGAAGCGCCGGTTCAGTTCGAGCTGCAGCGCATGGTACTCCGAACGGTTCGAGTGCTCCAGCATCGGGATGTTGGCAAAGCCGCGGAACGGCCGGAGGGCATTCACGTTTGCACCCTGGTTCTCAGGCCGGAATGTGGTACCCGGCGCGAGCTGATTCAGGTCGCGCTCGCGGGAGAGGTAATTGCCCGCAGTGCCGACGTAACCGACTTCGAGGGTGGTTTGGTCGAACACCTCTGTCTGGTAGCTCGCGTTCCACTGATAGCTGCGCGGGATCTTGTAGACTCGGTCGATCGTCATGAAGAACTGCGGGAAGGCCACCGCAGTGGCTCCGCCCGGGTTGTCGGCCACGCCATTCGTCACCGAGCCCATCGGTTGCCATGGCGGATTGCCGCCCAGGAAGACCGAATCGTAGACGCCCGGACGCGCCATGAAGCCGCCGAATCCCAGGCGCAGCACCTGCTTGCTGGCCAACTGGTAGGCCAGGCCCAGGCGGGGCACCACGTTGAACTGGTTCGGCGAGGCATAGGGGCTGCCGCCGGAGAGCAGGCGGTCGAAGTCGCCCGAATCGATCGCCGGCACACGGCCACGGCCGGCATCGGGGAACCCGGAACCTGGGATGACTACGCCGTTGAAGCGGTCGCCGGAAATGATGTTGCCGGTCGCGCGGTCAAGCACGATAGGGTTGTTCGGGTCATACCTGGCCGGGTCAAAGTAAGCCATGTTGCCCCAAAGGGACTTCGCATAGCCGTTCATCCAGGTGGCACGGAAGCCGAGTTCCAGCTTCAACTTCTGGTTGACACGCCAGGAGTCCTGTCCAAAGAACTCGAACATGTGCGATCGGTAGGGTGTGAAGCTGCGCGGGCCGATCTCGGCATAACTTGAAAACAGCCCCATCGCCGCATTCGCCATGCCCGTGCCGGTACCGGGGGCGCCGCCGGGACGGACGTCGTTGAACACGAACCGGCCATTCTGGTTGTTCGTGCCGCCCGGAACGCCCGAAACATTGATCTGGTCGAAGTCGTTCTGGCCGGAGCGCTCAAACAGAGCGCCGAACTTGAAGGTGTGGTTGCCGGCGATCTTCGTGAAGTTGTTTGAAATCTGATAGATCGGACCGGTGGAGGACGCCGGGTATGGCCCGCCGTCGATTGTGCCCAGGTTCGGGATGGCAATCGTCGGCACTTTGTCGAAGATCTCCTTCCTCTCCGGGAACAGATAGGGATAGTTGATGCCCGACCGCGAGCGCAGGAAGCGCTCGCCGCGGCGGTCGATTTCGATGAACACGCGGTCGACCGAGGCCGACACCAGGAACTCGTTGATCATCGTGGGGCCAAGCGTCCAGGTATGGTTCAGCGATGCAGTCTTGTTGGGCCGGTCCCAGTCCGTGGTGGCGAAGTCAAACCCGCCACGGAAGCTGTCGAGCGCGTTCCAGTTGTAGTTCGAGTGGCGGAAACGGAATACCTGATTCTGCGTCGGGTTGTAGTCGATCGCAACGGTGTCCTTGCGCTGGTTTTGCGGGTTGGGACGAACCTGGAAGAAGTTGGTGTTTCCGGCAAAAAGGCCGTTCGCGCCCGGATACGTGTTCAGAAACGCCATGCCGTTGGGGCTTCGCTGCGACTGTGGAATCACGTTGTTCGGGAACGGATTGTTCGTCAACGGATCGCGGACCATACGGGCGCTGCCATAGAAGAGGTTCGGCCCTAACAGTTCGCTGAAGTCGCCGCCGCGCATCGCGGCGGTGGGAACGCGCTGGAAGGTGGTATTCTCGCGGCGGAACCGGACCCACTCCTGGCTGAACAGGAAGAACAGCTTTTCGCGATCGGGGTTGAATGCCTTGCCCAGCGTCACCGGACCCGAGAGGTTGTATCCGAACTGGTTGTAGCGGAATGGAGCGACAAAATTGGTCGCCGGGTTTGTATTACGCGCCCAGCTATTCGCGTCGAGCGCGGAGTTGCGGAAGTATTCATAAGCAGCCCCGTGGAAATCGCGCTGCCCCGAACGGGTCACAATGCGGACCTGCCCCGCGGACGACCGGCCATACTCGGCCGAGTAATTCGCAGTCAGAACCTGGATTTCCTGGACGGTATCGAGATCGGCCGTTCCGATCGACGTGCCGTTGGCCCGTGTGCGCGTCCCGACAGCACCGTCAAACGTAATCACGGATTCGTTGGAGCGGCCCCCATTGATGGAGAGTCCGCCGGAGGTCAGACCAAAGCTGAAGCCCGACAACGCGCCGCCCCGCACACCTGGCTTCAGTAGAGCCAGAAACAGCGGGTTGCGGCCGTTGAGCGTGAGATTCTGAATCTGCGTCTGCTCCACGGTCTTGCCGACCGTAGCCGACTCGGTGTTGAGTTGTGCCGCGGAAGCAACAACCTCCACGCTTTCCGTGACCTGGCCGACCTGCATCTCGACGTTCACCGAGGCGCTGGTAGCGGTTTCCAGGCGCAGACCGGTGGTGACAAAGCGCCGGAAGCCGGCCATCTCCACTGCCATCGTGTACTGGCCCGGAGGCAGGTTTGGCGCCACGAAAAAGCCCGAGTCGTTCGTCTGGACGCGACGTTCAAACCGGGTGGATTCGTTGGTGATGGTCACTTGAGCGGTGGCAATCACCCCGCCCGAAGCGTCTCTTACAATACCCGTAATGGTGCCGGCGTCGGATTGGGCGAACGCCGTGATTGAGCAAAACACAAGAATCGCCATATACATGATGGCGATCCGGTTGAGTCGATTCATCTCGACCTCCTGGATAATCAGTGTCTCGAAAGAAGGGTGGGTCGGCCCCTGAAGCCTCCCTCGGGTCTTCAGTCGTCTCAGCCAAGATAAATCATCTCGATAGCAAATGTCCAGAAGATAGTTGTGAAAGATGGGTTACAAGAATAGTCTCTTTGGGTATCGCGGAGAAGGGGGCACAAAGGAAAGCTGGCCGGATCCCTCGAAAGGGATCCGGCCAGCTTGTTTGTTGCTTATGTTTCTTTGACTTAGAAGAAGTAGCGCAGCGACATCTGAAGCTCGCGCTGGCTGCTCTTGCCGGTCACCATGCCGAAGGTGGCGTTGAGGGGGTCCGCCTGCACGCCGCCCCAGTTGGGGTGGTTGGGCCAGTTGAAGGCTTCGAAGCGGAACTGGAGGCCCTGCGACTCCGTGAACTTGAAGTTCTTGAAGGCCGCGAGGTTCCAGTTCTGGAAGCCGGGGTTGTGGAACGAAATGGAGTTCCGGTTCTGGTTCGGGTAGGTGCCGTTGGCCGGGATGGTGGCCAGATTCTGGCCGCCCGCCGTCCGCTCAAACCAGAAGTCGGTAATGCCGGTGTAGTTGCCGTTGGCATTGCGGTTGGCGAAACGGCCGCTAAACTCCGGCGTGCCGTTCAGGTTCCACGGCTTGCCGTTGGTGGAGCCGATGCCGAGGTAGTCGTCGCCGCGGCCGATGGTGAACGGCGTGCCGGTCTGCCACTGGGTGACGCCGGAAAGCTGCCAGCCGCCGAGCGCATGCTTGGCGACAGCGTTCGAGGCGTCGCGGAACCAGGGCATTTCGTAGATGAAGTTGACCACCGCCACGTGACGGGTGTCAAAGCCGGACTTGCCCCAGTTCAGGCCCTGGTTAAAGACGTCGACGAAGCCGTCGCGCGGGCCCGAGTTGCCGTCCATGGACTTCGCCAGGGTATAGGCGAAGCCGTAGCTGAAGCCGCGGCGGAAGCGGCGGTTCAGTTCCACCTGAAGGGCGTTGTATTCCGAGCGGCCCGAGTGCTCGAGCATCGGAATATTGGCGAAGCCGCGGAACGGGCGCAACGCGTTCACGTTGGCGCGCGGGATGCCGAGCGCGGCGTTGGCCTGGTTTTCGGGCAGGAACGTGGTGCCCGGCGCCAACTGGTTCAGATCGCGCTCGCGCGAGAGGTAGTTGCCCGAGGTCCCGACGTAGCCGATTTCGAGCGTGGTCTGGTCAAACACCTCCATCTGGTAGCTCGCGTTCCAGTTGTAGGCGCGCGGGATCTTGTAGACGCGGTCGATGGTCATGAAGAACTGCGGGAAGGCCACGGCGGTGGCGCCGCCGGGGTTGTCCGCGAGGCCGTTCGTCACGGAGGCCATCGGCTGGAACGGCGGGTTGCCGCCCAGGAACACCGAGTCGTACACGCCGGGGCGGGCCATGAAGCCGCCGAAGCCCAGGCGGAGCACCTGATTGTTCGCAACCTGATAGGCCAGGCCCAGGCGAGGCATCAGGTTGAACTGGTTCGGCGAAGCGTAAGGGCTGCCGCCGGACAAAAGCCGGTCGAATTGGCCGGAATCGATCGCTGCCACGCGGCCGCGGCCGGCGTCGGGGAACGAATTGCCCGGAATGACGACGCCGTTGTAGCGGTCGCCCGACAGAATGTTGCCGGTGCCGCGGTCGATCACCATCGGGCTGTTCGGGTCATACTTGGCCGGGTCGAAGTAGGCCATGTTGCCCCACAGCGACTTGGCGTAGCCGTTCATCCAGGTGCCGCGGAAGCCGAGTTCGAGCTTGAGCTTCTGGGTGACGCGCCAGGCATCCTGCCCGAAGAACTCGAACATATGCGAGCGGTAGGGAGTGAAGGCGCGCGGCCCGATTTCGGCATAGGCCGAGAACAGACCGAGCGCGGCGTTCGTCATGCCCGTGCCGGTGCCCGGAGCGCCGCCCGGACGCACATCGTTGAACTCAAAACGGCCGTTCTGGTTGTTGGTGCCGCCCGGAACGCCCGACACGTTGATCTGGTCAAAGTCGTTCTGGCCGGAACGCTCAAACAACACGCCGAATTTGAGCGTGTGGTTGCCGGCGATCTTGGTGAAGTTGTTCGAGATCTGGTAGATGGGACCGGTGGAGGAGGCCGGGTAGGGGCCGCCGTCGATGGTGCCCAGCGTCGGGATCACGATCGTCGGAACCTTATCGTCGATCTCCTTGCGCTCGGGGAACAGGTAGGGATAGTTGATCCCGGACCGCGAACGGAGATAGCGCTCGCCCGTACGGTCAATACCGATGAACACCCGGTCCACAGACGCGGACAAGAGGAACTCGTTGATCATCGTCGGACCCAGCGTCCAGGTGTGACCCAACGAGGCGGTCTTGTTGGGGCGCGACCAGTCCGTTACCGCGTAGTCGAATCCGCCGCGGAAGCTGTCGAGCGCCGTCCAGTTGTAGTTGGAGTGGCGGAAGCGGAAGACCTGGTTCTGGGTAGGGTTGTAGTCGATCGCCACCGTGTCCTTCCGCTGGTTCTGCGGATTCGGCCGCACCTGGAAGAAGTTGGTGTTGCCCTGGAAGGTGCCGTTCGGCAGCGGATAGGTCCGCAGGAACGCCATCCCATTGGGGCTCTGCGCCGACGCCGGGATGATGTTGTTCGGGAACGGGGTGCCCGTCGCCGGATTCACGATCGTCCGAGGCGTCCCATAGTAGATGTTGGAGCCGAGCAGTTCGCTGAAGTTGCCATTGCGCATCGCTTCGGAAGGCACGCGCTGGAACGTGGTGTTCTCGCGGCGGAACCGCACCCACTCCTGGCTCCACAGGAAAAACAGCTTCTCGCGGTCGGGGTTGAACGCCTTGCCCAGCGTCACCGGACCCGAGAAGTTGTAGCCAAACTGGTTGTACCGGAAAGGAGCGACGAAATTGCTCGCATCGCTCTGGTTGCGCGCCCAGCTATTGGCGTCGAGCGCGGAGTTGCGGAAGTATTCGTACGCCGCGCCGTGGAAATCCTTCTGGCCCGAACGGGTCACGATGCGGATCTGGCCCGCGGACGAACGGCCATATTCGGCCGAGTAGTTCGCGGTCAGAATCTGGATCTCCTGCACGGTGTCCAGATCGGCAGTGCCGATCGAGGTGCCGTTGGCGCGCGTACGGGTGCCGACCGCGCCGTCAAAGGTGATCACCGAATCCTGCGAACGGCCGCCGTTGATCGAAAAGCCGCCCGAGGTCAGGCCGAAGCTGAAACCCGACAACGCGCCGCCGCGCACGCCCGGCTTGAGCAGGGCGAGGAACAGCGGGTTGCGCCCGTTCAGCGTCAGGTTCTGAATCTGCGCCTGCTCAACGGTCTTGCCGACCGCGGCGGACTCGGTCTGCAACTGAGCCGCGGAAGCAACCACTTCCACGCTCTCCGTCACCTGGCCGACCTGCATCTCCACATTCACCGAAGCGCTGGAGGCCGTCTCCAGCCTCAACCCCGTGGTGACGAAGCGCCGGAAGCCGGTCATCTCAACCGCCACCGTGTACTGGCCCGGCGGCAGGTTGGGAGCCACAAAAAAGCCCGATTCGTTCGTCTGCACGCGACGCTCGAAACGGGTGGCTTCGTTCGTAATCGTGACTTGAGCGGTAGCAATCACGCCACCCGAGGCGTCACGGACAATGCCCGTAATCGTGCCGGCGTCGGACTGAGCCAACGCCGGAATAACAGAAAAACATAGTATCGCGGCTATCATTAGCGCGATGGAACTGACTCGGTTCATTCCGTCCTCCTGGAACGTCATGTCTGCGCGTCTCCGCGCCTAATCAACGGTTCAGATTGCCAGAACGTAGAGCCTAGTGGGAGAGACGGAAGGAACTGGCCGGTACGGTCCGGCACCGCTCGAAATGAGCATAATCCGTTCGACTGAAGACCCAACGAGACCCTAATTCCCTGCCTATCAGAATAAGTCTTCAGCCCTAAAATCTCCAGCGAAAACCGATTATTAATAGAGGCTATCTAACGATGCCCCCTGTCGACATATATTCGCAATAGTGTCGCTGTGAACCGATCCCACTCTCATAGAAAACGATCCGCATTTCCTGCTTGACACGATCGGCCAAACAGAAGCAGACTACATTATCAAGCTAGAGCGGCTGTGGAGGTTCGGGATGGCGAAGTCGATCAGTGGTTCCGTCGGACAAGGCGGGAGAAACTTCCCGCTTCAGGACGTCCTCACCGTGCAATACCTGTTGAATTGTGTCCCTCACGCTCAGGGCGGCCCCAGCCCGGAACTTGTGCTTGATGGGGTCTGCGGCCCCAAGACGCGGAATGCCATCGCCCAATTCCAACGCCGCACCTTCGGATTCACCGATGGACGAGTGGACCCCGGCGGCAGGACGCTCCTTGCCCTGCAAAAATTCGACCCCGCCCCGAACCAGGGCCTCGGCCCGGCGCCGGGCGCGTTCGGCAAGGGAGGACACATCAAAGGTGGCCCGGGCTTCGGCCATAAGGGCAGTTTCCCCCAAGGGTTCAAAGACGGCCCGGGCTTCGGCCATAAGGGCAGTTTCCCCCAGGGGTTCAAAGACGGCCCGGGCTTCGGCCATAAGGGCAGTTTCCCCCAGGGGTTCAAAGACGGCCCGGGCTTCGGCCATAAGGGCAGTTTCCCGGGCTCCAAACTGGGTTCCGGAGCAAAAGGAGATCCCTGGAGCAAAGGCTGAGCCTGAGCGGAAGCATGGCCGAGTTCACTGCGTTCGTTCGCGAGGTGGTTTTGCCGGGCGGGCACGGCGCACGCCCGGTGATCGATTCGGAGGCTGCCTGCTTCCGCCTGTGCGCAGCGCGGTCGCGAATCCACCGGTGGGGGATCTTCGCGGCGCAAGCCATCCCGGCGCGCCGCCGCGTGATTGAATACACCGGAGAGCGCATCGGCCGGCGCGAGGCGGGGCGGCGCGGTATTCGTCCGAACATCTACCTGTACAGAACCGGTGTTCGCCGCTACATCGACGGCGCCATCGGCGGCAGCGGCGCGGAGTACATCAACCACGGCTGCGAGCCCAACCTCATCGCCCGCGTTCGCAAGGGCCGCGTCATGCTGGTCAGCCTGCGTCCGATCGCAACGGGCGAGGAATTATTGTTGGACTATCGCCTTGGCGGCGGGATTCCCCTGCTGCCATGCCGCTGTGGTTCACCCCTCTGCCGTGGCTACATGAACGCGCAGCCACCCGCCTCAGCCGCCGAACCGGCGGTTCCGGAAGCGGGTTGATTCCCTCAGGGCAGGAGCGAGTGAGCGGGAGGTGCAGCCTCGTCCAGAGCCGTCAACCCTCTTCACCGGACACCTGAACCGCGCAGTCAGCGGCTTTCAGGCGGCAAAATCCCGAATTCGAAGAATCCCCCCTGTGGGACAATGCCCAAAGACGCGCCGCCCCCGCCCATGCGAGTTCTCTATCACCACCGGACCCGCGCCACCGACGCCCAGCGTATCCACATCCTCGAAATCATCCGCGCCTTCCGCGCGCTTGGCCACGAAGTCGCCGAAGCGGCGGTGGTTTCCGTGGAGTCCGCGCCCGGAGATCCCGAACGGGACGCCTCCGAAGCCGGCTGGAAGCGGCTCGCCCGCCGCATCCCATTCGCCTACGATCTGGCCCAGCTTGCCTACAACCTGCCCGCCGTTTTCCTGATCCTGCGCACCGCCCGGTTCCGCCGGCCGGACCTGATTTACGAACGCTACGCCCTGTTTAACTTCGCCGGCCTCATCGCCGCGCGCCTGCTGCGCGCGCCGCTGGTGCTCGAAGTCAACTCCCCTTTCGCCCTCGAACAGGCCCGCGACCGCGATATCCGCCTCCTCCGGCTGGCCCGGTGGGCCGAACGCTTTATCCTCAGCCGCGCGGAGGCCGTGATCGCAGTTTCCACGCCTCTGAAGGAGATTCTCACCGGCGCGGGTGTGGACCCGGCGCGGATCACCGTCATGCCCAACGGCGTGAATCCCGATCACTTTACTGCCGCCCCTGAGAGCGCGGACTTGCGCTCCCGCCTCGGCCTTACCGGCAGGATTGTGATCGGTTTCGTGGGCTGGTTCAGGGACTGGCACGGCCTCGATCTGCTGCTCGAGACGTTCCATCACTCCGGATTGGCAGACCGCGGCGCGATGTTGCTTCTGGTGGGCGGCGGCCCCACGCTGCCCAGGCTCAAAGAGTACGTCGCAAGCCACAATCTCGAGGACGGCGTGGTTTTCACCGGTCCGCTGCCGCACGAAACCGTTCCGGCGCACGTCCAGCTCTTCGACATCGCCGTCCAACCCGCCGCGAATGAGTATTGCTGCCCGATGAAGGTCCTCGAATACATGGCGATGGGCCGAGCCATCGTCGCGCCGCGCCAGGCGAATCTCACTGAATTGCTCGCGGAAGGGCTGGAAGCCGAGTTCTTCGAGCCGGGCTCGCGGAAAGAGTTGGCCGCAGCCCTGATCCGCTTCATGGAAGACCCCGGACACCGTGAACGCGCCGGCGCCGCCTCCCGCGCGGTTATTCAATCGCGCCGCCTGCTATGGACCGAAAACGCCAGCCGCGTGCTTGATCTGGTCAGTCCCGCCCCGCCGCAGGAAACACCTCGCCCACCGGCGCAAAGCTGAATTCCCGAAGCAGCCGGCGGAGTTTGTCCTCCATCCCGTCTAATCGCCAATAGGTGCGCCAGCGCGCGATGAGCCCCTTCGCCAGCCGGGGCTGACCTCGGTCGATCTCCCACGGATGAAAGTACAGACACGCCGCGGCGCTCTCGCCGTAGTTCACCCGGCGCAGTCCCGCGGCCGTGTAGCGGTAAGGCAGCAGCCTCAGATAACCGCCGCCGCCGATGGGCGCCACCTGCCCGCCCGGCAGCCGGACCGTCGCCACCGGCGCTTCCATCAGCGCGCCGGAACCGGTCGCTACCTCCACCGCATGGCGGCTGAAACCCGGCACGCCGTAGCGGTCATGCAGAATGGGATAGACGCTCGAATCGTGGGTAAAACCCAGCTCGGCAAGGACATCGAGAGCCCACCACGAAGCCTTTGTGATCGAATAGCTCGGTGCGCGATACATCCGCGGACGGATTCCGCACGCCGCCTCAATGGCCTCGCATGCCTGCTGGGTATCAGCGCGGAATTCGTCCAGGGTGAGGTCATAAACGAGCCGGTGCCAGTAACTGTGGCACCCGATCTCGTGGCCTGCCTCTGCGATGCGCCGGATGAGCCCCGGATGACGCTCCGCCACCCAGCCAAGAATGAAAAACGTACACTTGACGCTGCGCTCCGCCAGCAGATCGAGCGTCCGGCCGGTGGCCTCCTCAACGCGCGAGGGATAATCGGGCCAGCGCTCGCGCGGAGCCGCCACCTCCGTCGGATGGAAATAGTCCTCCACATCCACGCTCAGGGCGTTCACGACCGGCGCGGCCTCTCGCACTTCCGGCATCCTGCAAAGCAGTATATCCCCCACGGCACCTCAACACCCAACCCGGTGTTCACGAATAAGGAATATTTTTATCCCGCTCCATTTCAACGAATTACCACGATTTTCGCCCTCCACCGCCCCATTGACAATTCCATCGCAATGCTAATGTGGAACCGGAGCAGGTTCCCAGCCGGCCGGCAAAGACCTCTCAAACGCTGACGAACCAAATTCGCCCAAGCGTAGCCGTCGAGCCAGCGATGTGACAGAACGGCGCCGATTCACAGTGGCTATCTGGCCTTGGCCCCGAGTCGGACCCGATGACGCGTATTGATGTTCTGCGTGACCATAATAGTCGCCCTTCCAGCTTCTCCGGAAGCACGTGGCGGCGGGCGCCCGGCATACATTGCGGCCCCCGGGTTTTTATAGGGTGGGAGTTGAAAAGGACACTGGAAGCCTCTCCCGCCCTCCGTTGGCTAGTCGGCCCCTTGCTGACGCGCGGGGCTTACCGCCACCCAGCACCGACCGTAAGGGAGGTGGAAAATGAATGCTGACGGGCGGCACGGCGCAGGCGGCGTGTGTTCGCCCGCGCCGTGCCCGGCCGGGTCCATAGCTTCGAGATCGACGGGGCCGAATCAGCCCTGAGCGCGGTTTCGCTAATCGAATCGAACTTGGGCTTGGGTTGCGGCATCAACACGGTTATTGGATGCCGCGCAAAACATAACGAGCCGATTATGATTTATGGCGAGCGGAGGTCTTTTCGCAGACCCTGACGCGCGGGACTTGCGGTTCGGAAGCCGTTTCGATCGGGAGAAGTGCGCCTACACCGCGGCGCGGTCGACTGGCTCCATTTGGGGTATACTTTGTTTTTGGAGGTGAGCCTTCTCGAGTTTTCGCCCCGCGAAAACCTCTGTTGGCAACTGGCTCTCGTCAGCCGGCGCACCCCTGCTTGCGTCCTTCTTCCCCGATGATTGCCGCCTGTGCGGAGAACCCCTCCGGACCCACACCCGGGTCCCGGTGTGCGCGCGCTGCCTGGAAGCTCCCGCCCCCTTCGTCCCCGAACATTTCTGCGTGCGCTGCCGGACCGCGTTCCTCAGCGAGGATCCGCTAGACGTTGACGGCTGTTGCGGGTTGTGCCGCGCCGGGGAAACCGAGTTCCACGCCGCCTACAGCTTTGGGCACTACGAAAACGAATTGCGGCGGCTGATTCAACTGATGAAATACGACGGGGTCCGGACGCTGGCTCCGCGCCTGGGCCGCTGGCTGGCCGAGGCGCTGCCGCGCTCGGAGCGGTTCGACGCGATCGTGCCCGTCCCCCTGCACTGGCTGCGGTATCTCCGGCGTGGATTCAATCAGAGCGTGCTGCTGGGACGCGAATTGTCGCGGCGGACTGGCATTCCCCTGCGCACGGGGGTCCTGAGAAGAGTGAAGGCCACGCCCAAGCAAACGCTGCTGGATGACAAAGGCCGCCGGATGAACGTCCGGCGCGCGTTCCGCGCCGTGAACCCCGCGGCCGTCCGGGACCGGAGAATCTTGCTGCTCGACGATGTGCTCACCACCGGCGCCACGCTGAACGCCTGCGCCCGGGTACTGAAGGAGGCTGGCGCAGCGCACGTCAGCACACTCACGCTCGCGAGGGTGGACCGCCGTCCGCTCGCGCGGCACGATTCCGCAGCTGCCGCCCCCAAAGGCATCCCCCATGCAGGAGCGACCGCATGAACGTGAACGTCACGGACCGGCTGCATAGTCCGGTGCTGGTGCTCAACGCCAGCTACGAGCCGATCAATATCTGCGCCGCGCGCCGCGCGCTGGTGCTCATCCTCAAGGGCGTCGCCGCCGCTGAAGAACACGCGCCGGCGTTGCTGCATTCCCGGCGGATCAGCCTGCCGCTGCCGAGCGTCATCCGCCTGCTCGAATACCGGCGGATTCCCCACCAGAGCCGCGCATTGTCGCGCAAGAACATCATGATGCGCGACAAATACACCTGCCAGTACTGCCACAAAGTGTTCAATAGCGCCGACCTGACACTGGACCACGTGATTCCGCGCTCGCGCGGCGGCGAGACGAGCTGGGAGAATCTCGTGGCCTCCTGCAACCCGTGCAACAACCGCAAAGGGAACCGGACTCCCGAAGAGGCCAACCTCCGCCTGCTGCGGCCGCCACGGCCGTTCAGCGTGCACACGAGCCGCCAACTGATGCGGCTGCTGGCCAAAAGCGACGAGCAGTGGAAAAAATACCTGTTCTACTGAGCAGGTTCCGGTGAAGCGGCCGGTGGCGGAGCCGCGCCTTCGCGGGGCTTCTTTTCCGCTTTCTTTTCCTTCACGTCCTTCTTGAGCGGGCTGATGATCATGTGGGCGTTGCGGCCTTCCAGCCGGGGTTGGCCTTCTACCGTGCCATGCTCGGCAAGATCATCAGCGAACCGAAGCAGCAGTTTGCGGCCCAGGTCCACGTGGGCGATTTCGCGCCCGCGGAACTGGACGACGGCCTTTACGCGGTTGCCTTCGCCCAGGAAGCGGATGGCATTGCGGCGCTTGAAATCGTAGTCGTGATCGTCGGTATTGGGACGGAACTTCAGTTCCTTGACCTGGATCACGTGCTGCTTCTTCTTGGCTTCGTGCTGCTTCTTTTTCTGCTCGTACTGCCACTGGCCGTAGTCCATGGCTTTGGCCACGGGGGGAACGGCGGTGGGCGCGATGAGGATGAGGTCTAGGCCCATGTCCTGGGCGCGGCGGATGGCGTTCTGCGTGGGCATCACCTCGACAGAGCCATCGGGGAACACAGCGCGTACTTCACGCACGCGGATGGCTTCGTTGACGTTTTCCCGGACGCGGACGCGAGGACGGAATCTAGAAGGATACATGCAGGGATCGGGTTGGCGTGGTCATTGGTGGTTTGGTTTTACTCCTCAAAACAGAAAACAGCCGCCCGTGCGGTGGCGACGGTACGGCCGTCCTGTTCAATCGAATTCGTGAGCAGCTTCAGTCGTTGCCCTCTACGGCCAATATACTACGGATGTGCTTGCGGCTCAATGGGGTAGTGAAGGAGGCCGCGTCTGCTTCGGTCCGTGGAGTGCGCTTTTCGGGGCGAACGCGACCGGCTTGGGGTTGGTGTCGCCTCCGCGGGCCGGGCTCGCCAGCCCTCGGCGGCAGGCAGCGGAACCGGCCCGGCTTAAGCGGCCAAATACGCCGAAAGCCGGTGGATATGCTGAGGCGACTTGCGCGCAAGGTTGTGCGTTTCCGCAGGGTCGTCGCGCAGATCGTAGAGCTGGTCCGGTTCGCCCCCGGTGCGGATGAGTTTGTAGCGCCCGTCGAAGGAGACGCGCCAGTTGCCGAAGCCGGACAGCGCCGCGTCGCGGTTGTTACTGGCGCGGGCCTCGAGCACGGGGCGCAGCGTGCGGCTGTCCATCTCCGGAAGGGCAGGCGCTCCGGCGAAATCGAGCCAGGTGGCGGTGAGATCGAGAATGGTGGCCGGATGGTCGATCACGCGTTCGGGAGAAACGCCCGGACCGGCGATCACAAGCGGGACCCCGATGGAGGGCTGGTAGGGATGGCGCTTGCGCCAAAGGTTGCGGTCCCCGAGCATTTCGCCGTGGTCGGAGGAAATCACGATGAGCGTGTTCTCGTATTCACCGCGCTCCTTGAGGAAGTCGACGTAGCGGCCCGTCCAGCGGTCGAGGTTCTCGACCATGGCGGTGTAGTTTTGCCTGATGCGCAAATGGGTTTCGGCATCGTATTCGGTATTGTTACCGGGCGGCGGATAGTTGCGGTCGCGGATGCCCTTCTCCATGGAGGAGGTGATGTCCATGGGGTCATGAGGGCCGGCGAAGTTGACGGCGAGATACCAGGGCTTCTCACGTGGGGCGCGTTCGAGCAGGGCAATGCCGTTTTGGCCGATCCAGTTGTCGCAGTAGGCGTTATCGGGCAGCGGGGTGGGATAGGTGGAGGTAAAAGCGTGCCGGGAGCGGTAGTCCTTCACGTGCGTCTCGGCGAGTCCGCGGCGGTGGAGCATGGCCATGAAGGGATCCTTCGGGGTGACGGCGCCGCTGCGGATGGCGTCGAACTTGCCTGCGTTGTCGATGCCGTCGGAGAAGCCCCACTCGGGCAGCAGACGCTTGCCGTCGAGACCCCAATCCTCGGTCGCCTTGTGGAGGTCGAACTTGCCGCAACCCATGACGTGATAGCCCGCGTTTCGCAAGTTGCGATAGACGTTAGGCCGCTCGACGGGAAGGTCCACCTTGTTATCCGGTACGGGCGAGCGTTGGTATTCGACACCCAAGGCGAGGCAGGCGCGCGAGGGGGCGCAAAGCGGCGAAGGGCAGATGGCGTTCGTGAAGCGGGCCCCACGCGCCGCGACCTCTTCGAGTGCGGGAGTGCGGACATCGAGGCCGGGCGTATACGGCGTCCAGTCGAAGCGCCACTGGTCGGGGAACAGGAAGAGGAAGTTCGGCCGGTGGTCCTCGCCCCGGGCGGTCTCCTGTTTGGAGCAGCCGAGCAGCGCGGGTGCGGCGGCGAAGAGCGTCCGGCGGGTGATCATGCCCTGCATTATCTCGCAGCGGGCGGTGTGCATCGAGGGGACCCCATGACGTTCCTTCAATTTCGAGTGACAGATCTGATTCCCCACGATAGAATCGAAGCGAAGCGAGGTTGGTTGAGTCATGAAGAAGTGCTTGATCTCCATGTTTGCCGCGGCGGTAACTCTGATAGGCGCGGATTTCTGGGATACGAAACCCTTCACATCCTGGAACGAGAAGGAAGTCAACAAGATCATGGGGGACTCGCCGTGGTCCAAGACCACGACGACCGTGGTGGACATGAACAAGATGAGAGAGATCATGGCCAAGGCGGGGCCGCAGGGCGGCGATATGCCGTCGGGAGGTCCGCCGGGCGGAGCGGGCAAAGGCGGCCGGGGTGGCGGCGGGGGCGGGGGCATGCCGCCGATGCTGGAACTGATGGTGCGCTGGCAGAGTTCGCTGACTGTGCGGCAGGCGATGGTCCGCGGGCAGTTCGGCGATGAGGCGGGAACGTCCACGCAAGCCGCTGAGTTCCTGTCCCGGCCGCAGCGGTTCTATGTCATCGCCGTCACCCGTCTGCCGATGAGGTACTTCCGGGGCGTGAATCCGCAGGAGTTTCAGAAGGTGCTTTCAGACACCGCCACGCTGAACGTAAAGGGCCTGGAGACAATGAAGCCTGCCGAAGTGCAGTTCCAATCCAACGAGCAGTCGCTGACTGTCTTCTTCGCCTTCCCGCGCGAAGAGGCGATTACGCTGGAGCACAAGGAGGTCGAGTTCATCGCGCCGGTCGGCCCGCTGACTGTGAAGCGCAAGTTCAAGCTGGCCGACATGATGCGGGACGGCAAGCTGGATATCTGACGTTAACCCTCGCGTTCGGGGCTAACGGGCGGCAGAATCTTGAATGGTTCAGGCCGCGCCGAGATCGGCTTCGAGGCGCCTGCCCAAAGACGCCCCAGATGGACGGAGGCGCGGAAGAGTCCGCCAATCGGCACCACCCCGCGGACTTTGTGATCAGCCACGGCGGCCAAGGCCATCGAGGCGACACATCCGCATGAGGAGCAGTCCGGCGTGCCGCCGAACTGGCAAGGCGTGACCTTGGTCTTGAAGTCCGCCGAGAGCACCTCGGTGGTGAGAGCGAAGACACAGTCAGCGGGCTTCTGCGGCGGCTTGGCGAACTGACGGAGCATCCCCTCGGGCATATTGAGCTTTGGGAACTGGAGCCGCAGTTCCAAAAGTTCCGAGATGACCCGGGCGCGTTCTTCCGCGGTCAGCATCTCGGGCAGGTTGTCGCCCACCTGGGGTGTGAAGAGGCTGAACCAGACCTTTTCCACTTCCGGGCGGGGCGTCCAGAATTCCAGGAATTCCTTCAAATAGCCAGGCCGCTTCATCATTTGACCCGTGATGGTGCTGTGGACCGTGATTCTCTGGCCGACGATGTTCTTGAGGATTCGTTCGTAGGTGGCCGGGGCGCGGCGGGCGTCATGTTCAGCGGGGAGGCCATCGATCGACACAACCGTGGTCAGTCTCGGCAGACGGGCCCAGCCTTGCGGGAGGACACGGAAGGCGCTGGTGACGACCTGCACGTGGATGCCGCGTTCGAGCAGCGGCGGCACCATTTGCTCGAGTTCCCGGTAGCGGACGAGGGGATCGCCGCCGACGATAGAAAGGTGCAGCGGCTTCATGCGGTCGGCTACTTCCAGAACGGCGTCCACCAGGGCTTGGCCTTTGCGGTCGCTCAGGTCGCGCAAGGTGACGTCGCCGCCAAGGTGGGCATCCTCATAGGCATAGCAGCCCGGACAGTGAAGCGGACATTCCTTGGTGATCTCGATCGAGATGGATGGCGGCTTGCCCTGGAGGATCTTGCCCCATGCCTTCAACACATCGGTTGTTTTCATTTGTTATCCTCGCGCCGGCCCTCGAACGCCGAAGCCCCTTAACTGATGATCGCGCGGTTTGGTCCGTTGCAGCAACGTGTCTTGGAAATAAATCAATATTGGCTTATCAGCCGCCAGCCAATATGGTATGCTGCTGGAGAGAATGGTGACCCTGCCACAACTCGACACGGCCTTGGAGGAACCTCTTTACAGGCAGTTGTACCAATACTATCGGGAAGAGATTCTGAGCGGCCGCTTGAGCCGTGGAGAGCGGATTCCGCCAACCCGGGAATTGGCTGGGCAGCTTGGACTGAATCGCGCGACAGTGGCTTCGGCATACGAGCTGTTGGAAACCGAGGGATTGATCCGTGGTCACGTGGGCCGGGGCAGCTTCGTGGAGGGGCCAGGGGTGGATGTGGCCCTCAGCCCCTTGAGTTGGCCGGAGAGGCTGGCGGATCCTTTAATCGCTGAGACTGCGACACCTGCTCTGTTGTCGTCCGCTGATGCCATCAGTTTCACGTCGGCGCGTCCGGCGGATGAACTCTTTCCGCTCGACGAGTTTCGGGCGTCTTGCGCAGAGGTCATTGGCGGGGCGCAGGCGGCCGAAATCCTCCAATTGGGCTCCCCACAGGGATTCGGTCCGCTGCGGGCGCACCTTCTTGGGCAGGCGCGGCGGCAGGATCAAGCCCGACCGGCGGACGATGTCATCGTCACCAGTGGCTGTCAGCAGGCGCTGGATCTGCTGCAGCGGCTGCTGACAACTGCCGGCGACACCGTGCTGGTGGAGGACCCCGTGTATCCGGGGTTGAGGAATGTGTTCATCCGGGCGGGGGTGCGAGTGGTGGGCGTGCCCGTCGGCGCTCAAGGCCTGGACCTGGAGGCGCTGGACCGCCTGGTAGCCCGTGAGCGGCCCCGGCTGCTGGTCGTTACTCCGAACTTCCAGAATCCCACCGGGACGACGCTGCCTCTCCCCGCGCGGGAGTCGCTGTTGCGGATGGCGGCAGGCGCGGGCCTGCCCGTTGTTGAGAACGACATTTACGGCGAATTGCGTTACCAGGGCGAGGCTCTGCCCACGCTCAAGGCGCTGGATTCCGCCGGGTTGGTGGTTCAAATCAAGAGTTTCTCCAAGATCACATTTCCTGGGTTACGGGTTGGATGGATTCTCGCTCCCGGTATTGTGATTGAAAGGCTGGCCGAATTAAAGCAATGGACTGATCTTCATTCGGACCAGCTTTCTCAGGCTGTTTTACTGAGGTTTGCCGAGTCGGGACGGCTCGCCGCGCACTGCCGGCGGATGGTGGAGGCAGGTGCTGAGCGTTTACGCGCCGTGCTTGCCGCGTGCGAGCGGCACCTGCCTGGGGGTTCGTATTGGACGCGCCCGCAGGGCGGAATGAATCTGTGGGTGCGGCTGCCGGAGCCAATGGACGCCAGCGATCTGCTCGGCCGGGCGGTGCGCGAAAATGTGTCCTATTTGCCGGGCCGCTATTTTGCGGTGGGCCGTCCCGATCCCGGGGCGTTCCGCCTTAGTTTTGCCGGGTTAACGCCGGAGAAGATTGAAAAAGGACTAAGGATTCTCGGATCCATTTTTGAAAAAGACCGGGCAAGTGGCCGCGAATTAAGGCGCGGAGCGCCCGCCCCGGCTATCGTGTAAGAGCAAGTCAAAGGGAGGCTAGTGAGATGCGGTACTTGGATGAAGCATTCCGGGTCAAGGTTGGCCTGGCGGAGATGTTGAAGGGCGGAGTGATCATGGATGTGACCGACGCCCGGCAGGCGGAAATCGCCGAGAAAGCAGGGGCGTGCGCCGTGATGGCGCTTGAGCGCGTTCCCGCCGACATCCGGAAGGAAGGCGGCGTGGCTCGCATGTCCGCGATCCGCGTCATGCGCGAGATCATGCGCACGGTATCGATTCCCGTGATGGCGAAGGTGCGCATCGGCCACTTCGCCGAGGCCCAGGTCCTGGAAGCGCTCGAAGTGGACTACATCGATGAGAGCGAGGTGCTGACGCCCGCCGACGAGGAGTTCCACATCGACAAGCGCGCCTTCAAGGTGCCTTTCGTGTGTGGCTGCCGGAATCTGGGCGAGGCGCTGCGGCGCATCGCCGAAGGCGCGGCGATGATCCGCACCAAGGGCGAGGCGGGTTCGGGCAACATCGTCGAGGCTGTCCGGCATATGCGGACCATTGTGCGCGAGATGAAGCAGCTCACGGTGCTGGGCCCCGAGGAACTGGTGGCCGAGTCGAAGAAGCTGGGCGCGCCGCTGGAATTGGTGGAGTACGTCCATCAAAACGGCAAGCTGCCGGTGCCTAATTTCTCCGCCGGCGGTATCGCCACTCCGGCCGATGCCGCTTTGGCACGGTTTTTGGGCGCTGAGGCGGTGTTTGTCGGTTCGGGGATCTTTAAGAGCTCCGATCCGGAGACGCGCGCGAAGGCCATCGTCAAGGCCAACACGAACTACACCGACCCGAAAGCGGTGCTGGAAGCCAGCGAGGAGTTGGGCGAAGCCATGCCCGGACTCGATGTTGCAAAGCTCCCCGAGAGCGAATTGATGCAGACGCGCGGCTGGTAAGTGATGCGGGTTGGCGTTCTTGCTCTGCAGGGTGACTTCGAAGCGCACGCAGCGGCACTGCGCCGCGCGTGCGCTTCCGCCGATGTCGTGGAAGTGCGGCAGGTGGCGCATCTGGAAGGGCTCGCCGGTCTGGTGATTCCCGGCGGCGAGTCAACGACCATGCTGAAGCTGATGGAATACTATGGCCTGTTTGAGCCGTTGCGCGAGTTTGGATCGCGGAGGCCAGTGTTTGGGACTTGCGCGGGCGCGATCCTGCTTGCGAGCGAGGTTTTGAACCCGGCGCAGGCTTCGCTCGGACTGGTTGATTTGACCGTGGAGCGGAATGCGTACGGGCGGCAGTTAGACAGCCGCGTGGTGCGCATCGCGGGTCATGAGCTGGGGGGCGAGCCGGAACTGGAGGCGGTTTTCATTCGTGCGCCCATCATCCGGCACATTGGCGAGGGCTGCCAGGTGCTGGCGCAATACGGGGGTGATCCGGTGCTGGTGGAGGCTGGTTCTCACCTGGTGGCCACTTTTCATCCTGAACTCAGCAGCGATCCGCGCGTTCACTCGCTGTTCCTCTCCAAGGTAACTGTATGAAGCGGCGCCGCGTTTTGTTCGTTTGCGTAGGCAACGCATTCCGGAGCCAGATGGCTGAGGGTTTCTTGCGGGCGTACGGAGGCGGCGAATTCGAGGCATTCAGCGCCGGCGTGGCGCCCGCGGGACGCCTGCCGCGGGAAACGATTGCCATGATGGCCGAGAAGGGCATCGATGTCTCGGGGCACTTCCCAAAATCGCTGGATGAAGTGCCTTGGGACGGGTTTGACGTGGTGGTCAATATGAGCGGATTTCCGCTGCCCGGGGTGCCCCATGTTCAGGACTGGAAGGTGGACGATCCGCTTGGAGGTAAGGAAGCCAAGTTCCGCCGGGTGCGTGAGGAAATCGAGCAGCGAGTTCAGGCGCTGCTGATCACACTCCGCCGCAATTGACAACGCGATGCCGATCCCGGACAATGAAATCGTCTAACCACATCGTGCGGATGTGGCGGAATTGGCAGACGCGCTAGATTCAGGTTCTAGTAGGAGCAATCCTGTGGAGGTTCAAGTCCTCTCATCCGCACCAATGAAATCAATAAGTTGCAAAGAACAGGCCGCCAGCGATGGCGGCTATCTTTTTGGCATGGTAGCGCTGAGGGTAGCGGAGGGTAGCGCAACTGGAGCACTCGGGCGAACAGAAGAGCGTCGAAGAGATCCATCGTGGCGCCTGCAAGTGATTGATCCCACGTGGGACCAAAGTGGGGCGCCGGCGAAAACCATTACAGCGACTACCACTCCTTTCTAGTTCGTCCGATGGACAATAGCACGCGGCGGCTCAAGCTTTGCGCCACCTCGACAGCCCGTCCGCCAAAGAGCAAATGCGCCTTGTTCTTCCACGCCGCAACAATTCGGTGGGCCCTGGGATTGGCACTGCAATTATCTGCTGCACCCCACGACGAGGCTCGCACTCCCTCGCGAGTCGCAGCGACAAACTGCCCCACATTCGGGAGTCCACAGGTAGAGGAAAATCACGCTCAATGTAAATGAAGACGTCCTGAGGCCGTCCGCCGACACTCCGGTCGCCGAAGCTGAAAGCGCACGCGGAGTGATTCATCCGATGTATCAAGGAGTCGCGGTTGGACCGGATGATCTTCTCCGGGGAGGCGTCGCTGCGGATAGCCGTTACAACCGCGACGGAGAATTGGCCGACAGTCTCCGTTTGGACAGGCGGACCGCTTCCGGGGCGCGAAGCGGCCCGCAGGAGATCATTCGGCACGATTCAGCCGAAAGCGAAGAAAGACGCTGGCGCCGAAGGGGCTCGATCCGTAGTAGGGCCTGAGAGTGCTGGCTATCGAGTACGCGGTGACATTGAAGCCCGCCGCAGCCTGCAACGGGCCCGCAGAGCCGAGTTCGCGTGTGTATCCAACGGTGTAGGCCGCAACATTGTGTGCGCGCTTTCCGGTCTCATGGAAGATCCGGTGCGCCAGATCGTGATCGTATTCGAAGAGCTCATCGCGTTGAGACCATTCGAATCGAGCGGTCAACAGATTCCTGCGGCTGACTGGGACCACGGTCTCCGCCAGCACGGCAGTGGTGGCATAGCGTCCGATGGTCTTGTAGTTCCGGGCCCAAATCAGACTGCTCGACCAGTCAAGTGCGCCGCGGACCGGCTTTGTGTAATGAACGGACGCGGTGCTGCGGAGCACATCATCCTCATGGGTCGTTTCCGGCCGGTGGAGTCGGCCCGCGGATACCTGCGCCACCCAGTTGCGGCCGGGCTGCCACGTGAGACGGCTCGACCAGGAATCGATCGGCCCCATGTCGATATTCCAGCGGTTCTCGTTCGGCTCCTTGCCGCGGAATCCGCTGGCTTCCAGGCGGAACTTGCTATACGTCACTCCGGCGGTGACCACGTTATTGGCGATATGCGTGGCGTCCTGCCAGTGGTGGCCGAGGGTCGCCTGCGGCAGTTCCATGGCCGAAGCGCGGTGCGGAAACGCAATCGGCCCCAGTGCCGCATCGCCGACAGGCGCGTAGTAGAAGTTCAGCATCGCCTTCTCACCGAACGGGCGGGCGTAGTGGATGCTCACCTCCATCAGGAGATCGTGCGGGTGCTGTCCATCGACAATTGGTTTGCCATTCGCTGTCTCGCCACTTTGAAACAGGAGCGGGTATTGCTTGCCAGTGACAGTCAGCGGATCCAGCGAGACCATGCCCCGAAGCATCAGACTCCCGCGCCCCAGGTTCCGGGCGGCTGCCAGCATGCCCCAGTTTGCGGAATAGACCTTGTCTCCGCCCCGAGGACCAGACTGCTGAGTGCCCACCAGGAATGCCTGCCCCATCCACATCAGGTTCCAGTTCCCCTTGGTCTGCATCACCATGGGCATTGCCCAAGAGGCAGGGTTGACGCTCGTGCCAGAACCGAACCCAAACAGGAAACCAGTAGCACGGTTGGGGCTCGCCACGCTTCCTGTCTCCGGGCCATGATGATGGTGGTGGTCGTGAGTTTCTTCGCTCTTTTGCTCCATAGCGGCCGGCGGTTGCTCATGGATATGCTGAGCACGTCCTGCTGGTACAAGTGTCAGCGCAAGTAGAAAGCCCGTGGGGATCAGGCTGGTTCGAATCAGGTTGTTCATCGGTTCATCGCTCCTTACACAGGTGCTGACGAACGCTCGCGTGATCCTTACACCCAATTCGTCAAAAATCTAGTGGCAGCCAGATCCGCTCTTAGGCTTACAGTGGCACTCGATGCAGCCGTGCGTGGCGCAGATCCCGCATGCGGTCACCACCTGCTTTCGCAAGGCTTCACGGGCGCGATGCACGCGGACAGCTGCATTGTTCGACGTGATGCCGGCCCGAGTAGCAAGGTCCGCCAAGCTTCCATCCTCCAGATCAACGGCCTGGATCGCGTCGCGGTACTCCGGCTTCACGTTTTCCAGCAACGCCATGACACAATGGCAGATCTCACCCTTGAACAGATCATCGGGTTCCTGGTGGTTCTGCAGATGGGCGACGAGTTGCTCGGAAACGCGCTCGGCCGACCCACGTTGGCGGTAATAATCGATGATGGCGTTGCGAAGCACGCGATAGAACCAAGCCACCACGCTCTCCTCGTCACGGACGGATCCTCCCTTTTCGAGGCTACGCACGAAGGCCGCCTGCAGAATGTCTTCCGCGGCGGCCCTGGACTGGATCCTCTTTTCGAGGAAGGAAAGGAACTGCTGACGTCCTTCGACAAGCCTGTTGATGACTTCCGGAGTGAGCCCGGCATTCTGTGCGGAACCGTTACTCATCCCAGAAGCCTACCATGCTGGATGTTTCGGTGATATTGACTGTTTCACCGGCGGAGCCGGAGGCTGTTGCTCACCACGCTGAACGAAGACAGCGCCATTGCGGCGCTGGCCAGGACGGGGGTCAGCAGCAGATCGAACGCCGCGTAGAGCGCGCCGGCGGCGACCGGAATTCCAATCACGTTGTAGAGAAACGCCCACGCGAGGTTTTGCTTCATGACGCGGAGAGTGCGATCCGACAGGTCGATAGCCGAGACAGCCGCTTCGAGATCACTGCGCATCAAGGTCACGTCCGAGGCCTCCGAGGCGATGTCCGATCCCGAGGCCATGGAGAGTCCGGCATCGGCCTGCGCCAGAGCCGGCGCGTCATTGACGCCGTCCCCGACCATTGCCACGCGGCGTCCCTCCTGCTGCAGTCGCTTCACTTCGGCTACCTTGCCCTCCGGCAGCACTCCAGCCACAACCTCGTCGATGCCCACCATGCGCGCGACGGCCAAGGCCGTTGTTTTCCGGTCGCCGGTGAGCATCACCACACGAAGTCCTTTGCTCCGCAGCCTCTTAATGGCCGCGGCGGAAGAGGGTTTGATGGGATCAGAGATGGCGATCACACCTGCGACTGAGCCGTCAACCGCTACGAAGACCGGTGTCGCTCCAGCCGCCGCGAACTCTTCCGCTGTGGCCAGCAACGCCGTTGGCGCGATTTCCCTCGATTCCACCAAGCGCTGATTGCCGATCAGAACCCGCCTTCCCTCTACGATCGCGGAGGCGCCAAGACCGGGAACGGCATCAAAGTCGCCAGCCGGCGAGGAGACCAAAGCACGTTCTTCCGCAGCGCGCACGATCGCCTCAGCTAGAGGATGCTCCGATAAACGCTCTACTGCGGCGGCCGTGGCAAGTACCGTATCTTCTGAGAACCCGGCAGCGGCGACAACCCTAGTTACGGAAGGCCGACCCTGTGTGATGGTGCCAGTCTTGTCGAGCAGGATCGTGTCGACACCATGCAATTTCTCCAAGGCTTCGCCGCCCTTGAAGAGAACACCGGCTTGGGCGCCACGACCAATAGCGACAGTTACCGCGGTCGGCACCGCCAGACCCACTGCACAGGGGCAAGCGATGATCAGGACGGCCACGGCAGCACTCAGCGCGCGAATCAGACCGGCTTCCGGTGCCAGAAGTAGCCAGGCGACGAAGGTCGCAATCGCAATTGAAATGACGATCGGAACGAAGACCGAGCTGATGCGGTCCGCCAGCTTCTGCATGGGTGCCCGTGACGCCTGGGCTTCGCGCATCAGTTTCACGATCTGCGAGAGCATGCCGGCTGCGCCGACAGCCGTCGCACGATAGCGAAGAAAACCGAGGCGGTTCAGGGTACCGCCAATCACTTTGTCGCCCACTTCCTTTTGCACGGGTACAGGTTCGCCCGTGAGCATCGATTCGTCGACGGCGCTTCTGCCTTCGAAGACGATGCCGTCCACCGGAACTCGCTCCCCGGGCCGAACCAGAACCACTTCGCCTCCTTGGACCTCGCTGGCGGGAACGTCGAGCTCCACCCCGTTGCGAAGGACACGGGCCTGAGCGGGCTGCATCAGGAGCATCTTCTTCAATGCTTCGGAAGTCTTTCCTCGCGCCCTGCTCTCCAAGGCGTTTCCGGCAAGCACCAGCGCAATGATCATCGCTACGGCTTCGTAATAAACCTCCGCCGGCACGCCGTGCCGCACGAAGAAGTCCGGCGCGACTGTCGCCGCCAGGGAGTACACGAAGGCCGCCCCAGTGCCGACGGCGATCAGCGTGTTCATATCCGCCGTGCGATGCCGGAAGGCTGTCCATGCGCGAGTGTAGAACTGGCGTCCGGCCCAGCCGATCACCACCACGGTGAGCAGGAGCAGCGTCCACTTGAGGGTCGCGGCATCAATCGAGTACAGCCAGGGCATCGCAGTGCGCAGGGGCACCTCGATGAGGTTCATCAGTGGCCCGAGAATTGGGTCCCCGCTCCCGTGCGTTGCGTGATCGCCTGCCGACATCAATGGCATGGAGAGAACCATCGCAACCGCGCCCAGCGCTCCGCTCGCAATCGCCTTCCGGCGCAGGTCGTTGTATTCCTCGGTCTGCGCCTCCTCCTGGGCGGCCTGTTCTTCAGCCAGACTGGCTCGAACGACCGGCAGCTCCGCGCCGTAGCCGCGGCTCCGGATGGCTTCCACGAGAGTTTCCACGCTGGTGTCACCGGGGTTGAAGGACACCGTCGCTTCACGCGTCACCAGATTGACGTTCGCAGCAGTCACACCGGGCAGTTCTTCCAGCGCTTCCCGGACGTGGCCGACGCAAGAGGCGCAGGTCAAGCCGGACACGGGAATCGTAGCTTCGGCCGCGTTCTCGGTTGTCGGTTGCATCGTAATCGTCTCCCTTATGTTCGCCATCATTGTTCCGCTCGTGGAGCACCTGGCTTGTAGCCGCTCTCACGAATCGCTTCGGCAATGACGACCGGTGAGGTAGTCTGCGGGTCGAACGATACCGTTACCTCGCCTGCCGCCAGGTTCACTTCCACCGTCTTGACGCCCGAGTGGACTTCCAGGGCTGCCTTGATTTGCCGGACACACGACCCGCATACCTTGCACAGGAAACGTGATCTCGTTGAATGTTTCTGTTTGGGATTGCATGGTTATCCCTCCACCTCAATCTGCCCGCGGAGCATGCTCATCCCGCAGGCGAATTCGAAAGTGCCCGCCTCTGTTGGCGTGACATCGATAACGGTTGCTTCAAAGGGCTTAAGAAACCGGCGAACGCCGAATTCGCTGATCACGACTTCGTCGGAGCATGGGGCCTTCTCCTTCCGGTCGAAAATCAGCCGGAGCGGTTGCCCCTTTTTCGCACGTACCACCGAGGGCGAATATCCGCCTTCTACGCTTATGGTTACTTCCTGGGTTCCGCCGGACGCTTTTGCCGTAACGAAAACCTTGGGCGCCATGAAAAAGTACCAGTTGACCCAGGCGATCGCGGCAACGCCGGCGATCAAAATCAATAGTTGCAGCATTCTCAGCCTCCTTCGATCAGCGCACTCTTGCGCCGTTCACAGGTGCTGACGGAGAAGGCAGCGAAACCTTACAGACTTCACGCGGATGATTCGACCGACCGATCCAGATACAATCTGCGATGGAGCGGCGAGGTGAATTTGGTGCTCGGTAATCAAAAAGGTGGAAAAGCCGAGCCGACTGAACTGAGCCGAATAGTCAATTTGTAGCTCCACGCCCATTAGGTGAGTGTTGAACGCATCGTCGCAACCTCCTGTGCACCGCACTGGCGGCCGCAATGATGAGGCGCCTCCAGATGGCGGGCATCGGTCCGCCGTTAGTGTCGGACCTATCGTGAGTGTCGTTCTCGGAAACCTCGTCTTGACGTGTGACCGGACGGATTCCACAGCCTTTCTGGTTTTTGAGCGGGCGTCTTCGGACTTCACTCGCCCGATGTCGTCGGCTCGCAACGCCTCTGGCCGCTTCGCCAAGAGCCTCGTGGCCGCGGCTGCGGTGTCCGTCAATGAGGCGGCGCAAGGGCACAGACCAGTGCGGATGGAATCGCGCCGAAGATGCCTTTATGCGGCGCGGCGCTCGTAACGATGATGGAGTCCGCCGACTTCCGGCATAGCAATAACCCGCCCCATGTCCGCCGATTGGATCGGGCGAGGTTCCGGTGTGCCCTTCTCCAATCCCAGGTGGGTCCGGCTCCGATGATAGTAGTCCACGAAACCTTGCAGGTGACGGTACAAGCTCCCTTCGCCGAACACGATGACGTGGTCCAGGCACTCGCGGCGGATGGTGCCGATGACCCGTTCGACGTAAGCCCGTTGCCAGGGGGAACGCGGTGCCGACAGTACCTGGTTGATCCCCATGGCTTTGATTTGATCCACGAAATCTTTCCCGAAGATCCGGTCGCGATCGCGCAGCAAATAGCGGGGCGCGGTGTCCCAGGGAAAGGCTTCCCTGAGTTGCTGCGCGGTCCACTCCGCAGTGGGATGAGCGGTCACGGCAAAGTGGAGAATCCGGCGGCGGTCGTGTGCCAGCACTAGAAATACATACAGCACCTGGAATCGGATCGTCGGCACCGTAAAGAAGTCCACCGAAACCATGGTCTTGACGTGATTGTCGAGGAAGGTCCGCCAAGTCTGCGATGGCGGTTTGCGGTGGCGGGCCATGTACTTGCTCACGCTCGTTTCGCCGAGGGCAATGCCAAGTTTGAGCAGTTCGCCGTGAATCCGCGGTGCGCCCCAGAGCGGGTTGTCGCGGCTCATCGCACGAATCAAGGATCGGACGTCCGCCGGGACTGCCGGTCGCCCCGGCCTCCCCCGCCGAATCTTCCACGTCCAGAAGAGTCCGAAGCCCTTGCGATGCCAACCGATCACCGTCGTCGGCTTCATAATGACAGTACTCGGCTGCCAATCCTCCCAGACCGCCGACAACCAGGCCCAAAAGAACCGATCAGCGGCCGTCAATTTCGGTTGCTTCACCGACCGTTGCAGAACACCGAGCTGATGACGAAGGGCCAGAATCTCAAGCTGAAGCGCCGTACGCTGGCGAAAGAAAGCCAAGAAAGCAGCCGCCAGGACCACCAACGGAGGCGAACAAGGGAATCGAAGGAAGAAAGGCAACCCCCAATTTATCAGCAACTTCGAGATTTGCGAGAACCACTATACTCTATATGCCCCGACCGCCGCGCCTGGTTCTGCCAGGCATTCCTCACCACATCACCCAACGCGGGAACTACCGCCAAAAGACCTATTTCCGGGCCGAAGACTACCGGCTCCACCTCCAATTGCTCAAGGACTATTCCCGTCACCATGGCGTCGCTATCCTCGGCTACTGCCTCATGCCGAATCACGTTCACCTCGCCGCCGTACCCCAGCGCCCGGACTCCTTTGCGCGCAGGTTTCGCCGCGTCCATGCCGAGTATGCCCGTGCGATCCACATGCGGCTGCGGCGCGTAGGTCATTTATGGCAGGCACGTTACGGCTCGACGCCGATGGATGAAAAACATTTCTGGGCGGCTATGTTGTATGTAGAGCAAAATCCGCTCCGGGCCCGTTTGGTGGAACAGTCCGGGCAGTGGAGATGGTCCTCCGCGCAAGCGCACCTGAGAGGGGAGGATGCGGGCCTGCTGGACCTGGTTCCGTGGCGTGCCCGCCACACGCCAGAGACCTGGAAGTTGCACCTGGACAAAGGGTTACTGGAGGCGGCCCTGATCGAGCGAATCCGCGACGCCACCCAACGCGGCCACCCGCTCGGTGACGAAGCGTTCGTCAAACGGGTCCGGGCAGACTGGAAGGCGCAGAAGACGCAGTCTCCGGCAGAACCGCTGGAAACTGTGATAAACCTTGAAATGGCAGCGACTTAAACGAAGATGGCAGCCAATCTTGACGAAAAGAGTTTAGGAACCGAGGTCTTTGACCCCAATTGCCAATTGCGCCAATTGCGCCAATTGCGAACCTTGCATCAGCTTCTGCTGGCATTCGCGCCAAATCGGCGCTGACCCAATTTCCGAGAACGACAGAGACCGGCCTGAGGTTTCGAACAGCAACCAGATAGGTTTAATAAAACATCGAACTGCGGTTCCGCGAGCGCCAGCAGTCCTTCCCGGACCAGCCGCATTCGACGACAGTGCGGCATTCGTAATCAGGCAGATGACCATCGAGATTTCGCGGCAGGTTAACTTCAAGCAAGATCCTCATCGCGGCTTGCTCAGAACCGCCTTCGCCTCTGCCAGCGCAGCGATGGCGGCTTCGCGGCTGACCGACGGAAATTAATGGAGGAACTCATCGAGCATATCGCCGGCTCCGAGACAGTCGATCAGCGATTCGACCGATACGGGCAAATGATCTGCACGGCTCAATCGAGACCGAATTCGCGCAGCTTGTCGTAAAGCAGGCGGCGGTTGATGCGGAGCAGTTCGGCCGCTTTGGTGCGGTTGCCGGTGGATTTTTCGAGCGCGCGCCGGATCATCCAGCATTCGAGCAGGGCGACGTTGGCGTGGAATCCGTCTTCGAGAACTACGGAATCGAACGCGCCCGGAGTGCTTGCGGGTACGGGTTGTTCTATGTGGTCACGAAGAATCACGCCGCCGCGGCTGACGATCAGGGCGCGTTCGAGGCAGTGTTCGAGTTCGCGGACGTTGCCAGGCCAGTTGCGGGAAGTGAGCAGTTGGGCGGCTTGCGGCGAGAGCGCGGGCGGGACCAGCTTCAAGCGGGCGGCGCAGCGGCGCAGGAGGGACTGTGCCAGTTCTTCGATGTCCTCGCGTCTTTCTCTGAGCGAAGGAAGGGCTATGGAGACCACGTTGAGGCGGTAGTAGAGGTCTTCGCGGAAGGTTGACTCGCGGACGGCGGCTTCGAGGTCGCGGTTGGTGGCAGAGATGACGCGGACGTCGAGTTTGATGCTCGCGTTGGAGCCTAGGCGCTCGATGGTGCGCTCCTGGAGGAAGCGGAGCAGTTTGGCCTGGATGGCTGGCGAGATCTCGCCGATTTCGTCGAGGAAAATGGTTCCGCCGTCGGCGAACTCGAACTTGCCGATGCGGCGCTGGGCGGCTCCGGTGAAAGCGCCGCGTTCGTGACCGAACAGTTCGGCTTCGAGCAGGGCTTCAGGAATGGCCGCGCAGTTCACTTTCACCAAGCGTCTGGCGGCGCGAGGGGAATGGCGATGGATAGCGCGGGCTGCGAGTTCCTTGCCGGTGCCGGATTCGCCGCGAAGCAGGACGGTGGAATCGCTGGGGGCCACCTGTCCAATTTGCTTGTAGACGCGCTGCATGGCGGGACCGGATCCGATGATTTCGGGCTCCGGTTCGGGAGGCTCTTCTGCACGGTAGATTTCCAGTTCCCGGATGCGGCGGCGATTTCCGATGGCGCGTTCGAGCTGGATGAGGAGTTCGCTGAAGTTGACGGGCTTGGCGATGTAATCGAAGGCGCCGAGAGTCATGGCTTCGATCGCGACGGTGCTGTTACCGTAGGCCGTCATGATCAGGACAGCGGGAGGGTGGGGGGAGGCGCGAAGTTCGCGCAGAAGGGCGAGGCCGTCTTTGCCGGGCATGCGGATATCAAGCAGGGCAGCCTCGGGGGCGCACTGCGAGAAAAGGCGCGATGCTTCGTGTCCGTCGGAGGCTTGAATGACGCGGTAGCCCTCGTCCTCGAGCAGCGCGGCGAGGGACAGGCGGGCCTGCTTTTCATCTTCGGCGACCAGTACCGTTGCCTTGTGGATCAAATTCCCTCCCGGTTTTTGGGGAGCGTCAGGCGGAATCTGGCTCCGCTGCCGGTTTCCTCAAGCTCCAAGTTTCCGCCATGGTTGACGGCAATTTCGCGCGAGACGGAGAGGCCTAGCCCGGTGCCATCGGGCCGGTTGGTGAAGAAGGCGTCGAAGATGTGTGGGGCGATTTCCTGGGGGACGCCGGGTCCGGTGTCCTCGACGAGTACCTGAACGGCTTGTTCGGTGTCGCAGGCGGCGATCCGGACGGTGCTTTCCGGCGGACTTGATTCGATTGCGTTGAGAAGCAGGTTGATCAGCACCTGCTGAATCTGCGTGGCGTCGATATCAGCGACGATGGGGCCGTGGTCGGAGTTTAGGAGCGAGAGAGTGACTCGGCGCGACTGACCTTGTTCCTGGACCATGCGCATGGCTCCTTCGATAACGGGGATCAGTTCCTGAGGAGCACGGTCTTCGAGAGACGGGCGGCCGAAGGCCAGAAGGCGTCTCAGGATGAGATCGAGACGGTCAATTTCGCGGATGGCGGCTTCGACTTCCTCGGGGCTGGCAACCCCCTTGCGGGCACGGCGAACGAGCAATTCGAGGGTAAGCCGCATGGAGTTGAGCGGATTGCGGATTTCGTGGGCGACGCCGGCGACTACTTTGCCTAGGGCGGCGAGGCGGTCCTGGCGGGACAGTTCGGTTTCGAGGGCATCGCGACGATCGGCCATCTGGTTGATAGCTTTTGAAATCCGACCGAAGTCTCCGTGAATGTCGGGAAGGCGGAACTTGAAATCATCTTCCAGGCGGAGCAGTCCGGCCTGGACGTCCGTCACTCCGCGGCGCAGAGAGAACCAGATGGAGACGATGCCGCCAACACCCAGGAGGGTAGAAAGCACGAGCGCGGCGAGCCACATGCGGCGGTGCCGCGATGCGGGGTCCGAAGCGAGAACTACCCGTTTCAGGCTCCAGGCGGCGGGACCTCCGGCGGGAAGGGACTCTGCGACAACGACCACGTAGTGTTCACCGTCGCGAAAATCAATGGCAGCTGTCTTCCGCTCCTGCCTGGCCGCCTGAATCGCGGCGTCGCGGATTCGACTGGCTTCGCTGTCGATGGGGCCGGTTCTGCCGGCCGGGGAAGTAGGGAAGGCGTAGCCTGAGATGTCGCCGCCGTCCGGCCAGTAGAATCCGCCCTCCACACCTTCGTAGGAACGGAGGACTGCTGAACATAGACCACGCAAGGACAGATCGCGGGCGGAATCGGGAAGCTCCTGCAGTGCGTCGCCGCCGTAGGCCGACCACTCCTGGAACTGCCGGGACAGCTCTCGGGTAGCCGCGGTGCACTGCTGCCGCGCTTCGTTCACGAGGGTCCGCTCCGAACTGGCAATGGCTTCGGAGATCAGCAGGACAGCGAGCGCGGCCACCGAGAGGGAAGCGGCGGCAGCCACGGCCACCTGCGAGCGGAAACTCTGGAATATGCGGTGGCGGTTCATCCAGGTTGATCCGAGGGCAGCATCAGGGAAGGCGGGGCGGATCGGCGATGCGCACCGCAGCCTGCGCGAGCCGTTCCAACCCACTAACCAAGTAACCAGCCGCATCCGCCAATTGCCGGGCCTTGTAGTATTCCCGGGCATCGTACGCGCTGCGCGCCTGCTGGTACAGCATCCGGGAATGCCGCACATACAAGCCAGTATCCTCCTCTTTGGCAATTGAGGCGAAGTATTCAGATTGCTGGACTCGGAAGTAGGTTCGTTCGAGTTTTCGGGCGATGTCTTCGCGATCGTCACCGTTTTTATCGCGTTCGAGCTTGCGGGATTCAAAGATGTTTTCGCTCGATTCCAGCAGGGCGTCGGCGGCGCGGACGAGGCGGTCGAAGCGGTATTCCTCTCCGAAGCTATCGCGGGCGCGTTCGATGAGTTCGGTGGCGCGGGCGTGGAGAAACTTGTTGGTCTCCGAGGGCTCCGGAACCGTCAGGCGCTTGGCGAGTTTCTTTGAGACGTCATTCAGGCGCCCGCGCTGTTTGCGGAGCGCCCTTTCCGCGGCAGACTCTTTGCGGCGCTGTTCGGCGACAGCCGTGGTGGAGAAGACTGTGGCGGCAAGGGCACCGATCACGATCGCGGATATCAATTTCAGGAACAATCGCTTGTATCTTCTCACGTACTAGAACCTCACTCTCAACAGAACCTGGAGGCGGCGCGCGGGTCTGGCGGAGGCAGCGCGTCCAAAAAACGGGGAGCTTTGGTTGCCCACGTAGCTGGAGTAGTTCACGCGGTTCAGGACGTTGAAGGCGTCGAGCGCGAGGGTGGCACGAACGCGGCTGTCGATTCCTCTGCGGCTGAGGTTGAAATCCCGGGACCAGCGGAGATCGACTACGGCGGAGCCGGGTCCCTGGAGAGTGTTGCGCGGGACTCCTGCGGGACGGTCGCGGGCGATGCCATCGCCGTTATCGTCGCGGCCGGTGGTCAGGCTGTAGGGACGTCCTGAATCGAGCCCTAATTGTATGCCCAGACGGAACCAGCGGCCGGGCTTCAGGGTGCCCGCGATATCGAACTGGTGCGGGCGGTTGAAGGAGGCGCGGGCCCATTCGCCGGAGAGGTCGTAGCTGTCGGCGGGCAAGGAATCGATCCCCTCCGTATCATTGTAGGCCCGGCCGGCTGCGTATCGCACCATGCCATTGAAATAGCGGGTGAGATCGCCGCGGACGGAGACCTGAAGGGAGTGGGATTGGAGCGAGCCGGAGGTTTCGATCTGGCGGAGGAGACCGAAGGAGGGATTCGGACGCGTCCCGTTGAAGGGGGCGTTGAGGTCGCGCGAGCGCAAGATCTTCCGGCCGCTAACGCTGTAGTAGGTGGCGGAGAGGCTGGTCCCTTTCCCCAGGCGGCGCTCGATGCCGAGGCTGGAATGGATGGCATAGGGCGATTCGATGTCCGGCGCGAAGCGGACGATGCCGGGGGGAGGGGAATCGATGCCTGCGTAGCCGGCGAAGGGGTTCGGGTATCCGGGCTCCGCAAGGATCAGTTGGCGGAAACGGCTGCCATCGAACAGCAGGGTATCCCGCGGGGCTCCGCTGCTCATGCGGTCATAGAAAATGCCCACACCGGCCCGCAGTACGGTGTTCCGTGCTTCGCCTGGGGACCATGCGGCGGAAAGGCGCGGGGCGATGTTCCGGCCGGCGAGATACTTCTGTTGATTGATGCGGAGTCCGAGTCCGAGGGTGAGGTTGGGACGGAGGCGGAAGTCGTCCTGGATGAAACCGGCCAGTTCGTACGTCCAGAAGTTGAGGCGGCCATCGCCCTGCTGTTGTTCGAAGGCGTAGGGGCGGCCGGCGGCGTGGTCTTCCAGTGAGGAAAAGTAGTAGGTGCCTTCGCGGTTTCTGCGGTCGTGGAAGCCGCGGCGGCTGAGGTCGCGGAGGCTTGCTCCGGCGCGGACGAAGTGCCGGCCGGCCGACCAGGTGAAAAGATCCTGGAGTTCCAGCGAGTGTTCGTTCTTGTATTCATCTGCCTGGCCGCCGCCGCTAGTGAAGGCGTCCTGGACCACGAGGCGGCGAGAGCCGGAGAGCAGACTGCGCGTTTCCTTGGTCTCGGATTCGAGGCGGACCTGGAGTTCGTGGATGACGGACGGCCCGAGGATGTACTGGTGCTTGAAGCGGACGCTGTGTTCGCCGGCGGTGCGGTCGCTGGCGGTTTCCGGTAGGTGGAAGCCGCCGACACCGCGGCCTTCGTCGGATTCCCGCTCCGACTCATATTGGATCGAGAAGAGGGTCTTCTCGCTGGGCCGGTGATTGATGCGGGCAGAGAATTCGGTTTCGCGGGAGGGTGTCGGGAATTGCTCCTGCAGGATGCCTCGGGGCGTGCGCGCGAAGACGTTGGCGTACTCGTCCTGTTCCTCGCGCTCAGCGCTAATCAGGAAGGACGTGCGGCGGCTTTTTCCGAGCGGGCCGGTGAAGTGGCCTTCGAAACCACGGCGCTGCTCCTCCGGACGGCGGGCGGCAAAGGCGTTGCGGGCATTCAGGCGCCAGTCGCGCAGTCGGAATGAGAAGGACCCGTGGTACTGGTCGGTTTCCTGCTTCGTGATGACCTCGATGCGGCCGCGGCCGGGGCTCGAGTATTCGGCCGAGTAGGGATTCTGGTTGATCTTCACTTCCTGGATAGCCGAAGGCGAGAGGCGCAGCTTATCGGATTCCAGGCCATCGATTACCAGGGACGCGCCGCCGGTACCGGCGGCGCCGGGGTCCAGGAACCGGGAGAGGGCCCCGATGACGTCGTCGTCCATGACAGGCAGGTAGTCCAGCAGTTCCCGGCTGACGACCACTGCGTCGGAGTTCGAGGCGGGCTCGGCGCTTACGGTCTCGTAGGAATCAGTGACGCTAACCTCCTGCTGTAGGTTATGGATTTTCAGGGGAATGCGGAGGGGCGGATACGGGGTACGCGTGATCTCTAAGGCAACGGTAGCTTCCTGGAAACCTGCGGCGACAACCTGCACTTCGTAGGCGCCGGGGCGGATGGCGTTGAAGCGGAAGGCGCCGCCGGGTCCGGTGAGCGTTTGAGCTACGAGTGTTCCTCCGGGTAGAAACAGTGAAATGGAGGCTTCGGGGACGGCGCCGCCGGCGGGGTCGTGAACTTCGCCCGATAGCGTATAACGAGCGAGCGCAGGGTCAGCGGCAAGCGCAATGCCCGCGATTGCGAGGAATAGGAGGCAACGCAGAACAATCATGTCTCTGGTGCTGCAGTTGGAGTTCCACGCGGAAGGTAATGAAGAGAAATGAGTTAGGGAAACCCTGGACAAGGCAGCGTGATTTTTCCGAACGGCGGGATGTTCGGATTGCGAACGAGCAAGCGTGCCGACGCTGACCTTTGCGGCTACCTGGCTGGCTGGAAAGGCGGGACATGCCGGATCCGGACGCCGAGGTTGTGGGTGGCGGGGAGGTCAAGGGCGAGGAAGCCACGAGCGTCGATGCGGAGTTCGGACATTTGAGTTCGCCAATCTCAATTGGCCTCATCTGATGGTTTGAAATGGCCCCACCTGGACAGGCCGGGTCGTGGCAAGTGCCACGATGCCGGGATGGACAGACTCTCCGGATGGGCTGTTTACGCCCTGGTCGTGAGTCTGCAAACCCGGCGAGCTAATCCAGGAGGAAGTCCCTGAAGCGGCTTTCCCACAGACACTCGCAGCGATCAACAGGTTTCTTGTTTTTCCTGTTGATTACCTACACAGAACGCGATATGCTGGCCCTGTAGGTTGCCAAATGAAGAGACACGGGCCGGATAAAGCCGACGTCCTGCAGGGGACGCTCATTCTGCTGGTGTTGCGGACTCTGGATGCGCTTGGTACACTGCACGGCTACGGCATTGCCCGCCGTATCGAACAGATCAGCCAGGACGTCCTCCATCTAAACCAGGGCACGCTCTATCCCGCGCTCCTGCGAATGGAGCAGGAAGGCTGGATCAGCTCAAAGTGGGGCGCATCCGATAACAATCGGAAAGCCCGCTTCTATTCAATTACCGCCGCCGGACGGAGGCGACTCATTCGGGAAACCGGTGAGTGGAAGCTTATGGCGTCCACCATCGAACGTTTTCTCGCATTCGATCCCGCCTCCCTGGCGGAGGAGCGCGAATGAGTTGGCATCGAGTCTTCGTGGCGCGTCTTCGCGGTCTCATCGGTCGTCGCAAACGTGAGCGAGGGTTGGACCAGGAGATTCAGTTCCATCTCGATCAGCTGACCGAAGCGAACCTTCGGTCGGGCATGAGTCCCGAAGCGGCGAGCTTCGCCGCGAGGCGAAGCTTTGGCGCCGTGGAGCCGATGAAGGAGCAATACCGTACTCGCCTGACGTTCGCCGTGCTCTCTACGCTGGCGCAGGATCTGCGCTATGCCCTGCGCACTCTCCGCAAGAGCGCCGGCTTCACCACGGCCGCCGTCACCACGCTCGCCGTGGCAATTGGTGCGAATACAGCCATGCTCAGCGTCGTCAACGCGGTCCTATTGCGCCCGCTACCTTACCACGACACGGAGAGACTGGTGATGTTGTGGACCGAAAGCCCGAGTGAAAACCTGCGCGAAGGCAGAACGGGCTACTGGAATATTGAGGCCTGGCGTCAGAGCCAAAGCTTCGTAGGGATGGCCGTGTTCGATGGCGTCTCCGTGACTCTGACCGATGCAGGCCGCGCCGAGAGGATCACCTCCGCTCGAATCTCTTCCAGCTTTCTCTCCTTGCTGGGCGTCGTACCAGCCGCCGGGCGAATGTTCACCGATGAAGAAGCCGCGCAGCGGCGGCGAGTGGCCCTCGTCAGCCACGCCTTCTGGCAGGCGCATTTTGCGGGCTCACCAGGCGCCATCGGCGCCCAGATCGAGTTGGACGGTGTTCGCACACAGGTCATCGGCATCCTGCCCGCGGGCTTCCACTTCCCGAAACTCGATGCCCAGATTTGGGAACCACACACCCTGTTCCCGGATTGGGACGACCGACGTGCCGTGCGAGGCGTGGATACCTGGTCCGTCGTCGGTAGGCTCCGGCCCGGTATCTCCATCCAGCAGGCCCAAGCGGAAATGACTGCCCTTGCGCGAGGCCTGGATGAACACCTGCCCCCAGCCGAACGCAATCGCGGCGTCACAGTCATGCCCCTCAGCCTCCATGTGGTGGGCCCGAGGGCGCGCTTCGCGTTGTGGATGCTCGCCGCAGCGGTTTTCTGTGTACTGCTGATCGCCGCCACGAACGTGGCCAGCCTCGCGCTGGCCCGTGGCATCAGTCGCACGCGCGAATTTGCCATCCGCGCGGCCCTGGGTGCGTCGTCGTTCCGCATTATCCGCCAGTTAACCGTCGAAAGCACCCTTCTCGCGGTCATGGCGGGAGCCGCAGGCTCGCTGCTGGCCTGGATGGCAATCCGCCTGCTGGGTTCGCTCGACGCGGACATCCTGGGCCTGCCATCTCCCATTGGTGCAATTGCCATGAATGGGACCGTGCTTGGCGTGGCCCTTGCGCTTTCACTGTTTATCGGATGGCTGGTCGGCCTTACGCCTGCTGCAATTCTCCGCCGCCGAAACCTCGACCTGAACTCCGACAGCGGCCGAAGCATCGCGGGCAGCGCTGCCACTCAACGGCTCCGCCGGGCTCTTGTTGTGGGTGAGTTCGCCCTCGCTATCGTTCTGCTCTTCTCCGCGGGACTCTTTCTCAGAAGCTGGCACCACGCCGAAGGCGTCGAATCCGGATTTCAGCCCGAACGCGTCGTCACAATTGAACTCCACACCCCGCTACAACTGCCGCCTCCACAGCGCATCAACTTCTATAATCACGTCCTCCAGGAGGTCGCGTCCTTGCCCGGTGTGGAGAAAGCCGGCTTCACCAGCGACCTCTTCATTAGCAGCACTCGCGAATACGTGTTGACAACCGAGACCGGCGCTCGCAGCCTGCCAGATCGGGTCGAACTCCGCAGGGATGAGGTCAGCCCGGATTTCTTTAGTACTGTCGGCACCCCTTTGCTCGCGGGCCGCTTCTTCTCGCACACGGATGGGCCGGATGCGCCACCGGTCGTTATCATCAACCAGTCGCTCGCGCGCCACCTCTGGCCCTCGAGTGAGGCGGTCGGCAGGCGTTTCAAATTCGGTCCGGCGGACTCTGGCGGGCCTTGGTTCAACGTCATCGGAGTTGTCGCCGACATGCGGCGGCAAGGAGCGGAGCGCAAACCTATCCCGCAGATCTTCGAATCGCTGGCGCAGAATCCCTCGGGCGGCGGCAGCCTGGTGGTCCGCACCGCACTCGATGATCCGCTCAGGATCGCGCCGGCCATTCAGTCAGCCGTACTGCGCATCGATCCCCTCGCGCCTGTCGCCGCCGCGGAAACACTCGAGACCCAGCTCGCCTCCTTCCTTCTGCCTCGCCGATTTCAGACGTTACTCATGGCCACGTTCTCGGCCATCGCCCTTCTGCTCGCAGCCGTGGGGATCTATGGACTTATCCAGTACTCGGTCGTCACCCGGACAAAGGAAATCGGTGTCCGCATGGCAGTGGGCGCGCAGCGTGCCAGCATCTTCCGCATGATCCTCGGAGAAGGGCTGAAACTGTCCCTCGCCGGGCTCACCCTTGGACTCGTCGCCGCCATCCCAATAGGCCGCGCCTCATCCAGCCTCCTGTTCGGCATCTCAGCCTCAGACCCGCAATCATTGTTGGTAGGCGTATTCCTCCTGCTTGGAGTTTCCGTCCTGGCCTGCTACTTGCCAGCCCGCCGTGCGATGAACATCGAACCAGTGGCCGCCTTGCGCAACCAATGAATACGAATCCCTTCAAATGGGTTGCGAAAGTGGGGGAATGCGTTCTGGATGCAGTCGAGCGCCCTGCCGTACTGGTCTGCAGGATGAAGCCTGCGCGTCAGGTTGAGTCGAGTGGCCGGGTGTCAGCAGGGCGGAACGTTCCCTGGCGGTTGAGAACGAACCCCCACTTACTGTCCCGAAAGCGGATGCCCCCATAATTAGGTCTGTTCTGCACAGATGATGACGAGATCAGACGGAGGGATGGAAGATGCTTCGCAGGAAATTCATGGACTTCGGACTCCGCGGGACCGTCGCCCTGAGGGCGGCGCGGAGCGCCGCCGTGGCGGCCAACGACAAGGTCTCCGTGGCGGTCGTCGGCGTGGGCGGCATGGGCAATGGCCACGTGCGGATGCTGCTGGCCGCGCCCGGCGCGCACATCGGCGCGCTCTGCGACATCAACCAGGAGAAGACCGAGCGCGCGGGCCAGCAGGTAAACCGCGAGAAGGGCCACACGCCCCGGCTCGAGCAGGACTTCCGCCGCCTGCTCGACGATAAGTCGATCGACGCCTTCGTAGTCGCCACGCCCCACCACTGGCACATTCCAGTCACCCTCCGGGCACTAGCCGCGGGCAAGGACGTCTATGTGGAAAAGCCCGCCAGCCACGTCTTCCGCGAAGGGCGTCTGTTGATCGACTCCGCGCGCAAGTACAAGCGCATTGTGCAGCACGGCACGCAGATGCGGTCCTCCGATACCTTCGCCAAAGCAGGCGAATTGCTCAAGTCCGGCATCCTCGGCGAGATCCGCATGAGCAAGGCGTGGAACATCCAGAAGCGCAGCCATCCCGAGCCCACCGCCGACAGTAAGACGCCGCCGGGCGTCAACTACGACCTGTGGCTTGGCCCGGCGCCATCGCGCGCCTCGTTCAACCCCAACCGCTTCGACCCCAACTGGCACTGGTATCCCGAATACGGCAACGGCGACATTGGCGGCGACGGCATCCACGACCTCGACCTTGCCCGCTGGGGCCTCGGCGCCAACACGCATCCGGTGAAGATCACCGCGCAGGGCAGCAGGACTTTCCTGAAGGGCGAACGCCAGTTCCCCGACAACATGATCGTCGCCTACGATTACGCCGATGGCAAAGTGCTCATCTACGAGGACCGCATCTGGGTACCCTACGGCATGCACGGCTTCGATAGCGGCAACGCGTTCTATGGCAGCGAGGGCTACATGATCTTCTCGCGCCGCGGCTACTTCCAGGTCTATCTGGGCGCGAAGGAAGAGAAAGGGCCGGGCCTCGAAAAGGGCGGCCGCGGCCAACCCGATCACATCCTCAACTTCCTCGACTGCGTGCGCACGCGCAAGCAGCCCGCCGCGCCGCCCGAGGCAGCGCACCTTTCCTGCGCCCTCGTCCACCTCGGCGAGATCGGTTACCGCGTGGGCCGCGTGCTCCACTTCGATCCCGTGAAGGAAACCTTCCCAAAAGACGCCGACGCCACCGCGCGCCTCACCAAGACCTACCGCGACCCGTGGAAACTTCCGGACCCGGTCTGAGGGATGTGGATGAAGCTCCTCCTGGTCCTCGCACTGGCGGCCAGCGGCCTCGCCAGTGACGAGGCCGCATTCCTGCGGGCCGAGGACAGTGCCCGCCGCTTCGACGAGTCCGCCCACCGCATGGACCGCATGCTGCGAGCATGGATCGCGCACGCCGATCCGAAAACGCTGCTCATCCCCAACCGTCTTCCCGGTGGGCGCCCCGGCCGCGGGCTCGCCCCCGGCGAGCGCAGCCGCATCTACGAACCACACAACTCGGGAGCCGATCTTTACCCCTACCTGGTCCTGGCCGCTGAGTGGACCGCCCCCGATCTCTATCGAGGCCCGCTGTTAGCCATGCTCCGTTCCGAGGTGCGCTACACAAGCGTTGCAGGCGGACTGACCGCCGAATCGCTGGACCTCAACACGGGCTCGCTCGGCCCGCCCAGCGTCTTTGCCGCCGCGGAGTACCTCAAGGACGGCCTCGTCCCGGTGGCCGAATACCTCGGCCGCGGACCCTGGTATTACCGCATGGTGGACCTCGCCGCCACGCTCATGGAAGGCGCCGCGGTGAAATCGGCCCACGGCCCGCTGCCCTCCACGAACAGCGAGATCAACGGAAACCTGCTTCAGGTGTGCGCGCGGCTGGCCTTGTCCGAACCGGACCCGCGTTTTCTCGAATGGGCGCGCCGCATCGCCGATGCCTACGTCCTCGAGGTCCTGCCGGGCAACCACGGTCTGCCGCCCACCGAGTGGGACTTCTCGAAACGCACTGGCGGCGGCCCGTGCCGGCTGCGCAATCACGGCAACGAGGTCATCTCCGGACTCGCCTTGCACTATGCCGTCGAATGCCAGCTTGACGGTACGCGCTGCGAAAGCTACCGCGCCACGCTGCGCACGATGTTCGACCGCATCCTCGCCTCCACCGACGCGGGCGGCATGCTCTATAACAGCATCAACCCAGGGACGCTCAAGCCCGAGGGCGAGCTTGCGGACCAATACGCCGACACCTGGGGCTATGTTTACGCCGCGATCTACTCCTTCTATCAGGTCACCGGCGAAACGAAGTACCGCGACGCCGCCCGCCACGTTTTGCGCAATTTGCCCAAGTACCGCGAAGTGGATTGGGGCGACCGCGGCTCCGTCAACGGCTATACCGACACCATCGAGAGCGCCATTTACCTGCTTGCCCGCGAGCCCGTCGGCGAGGCTTTCGAATGGGTCGAGTCCGAAATCCGAGTCATGGAGAAGGCGCAACAGCCCGGGGGACTAGTCGAGAACTGGTACGGCGACGGCAACTTCAGCCGCACGCTGCAACTCTACGCCTTGATGCACAGCCAGGGCGCACGCCCCGCTCATTGGACGCCCGGCCGTGGCGTGGGCGCGGTGCGGCAGGGCGGCCGGCTGCTGCTAGCCATCCGCGCGGAAGGCCCGCTCGAAATCCGGTTCGACCCCGCGCGCCACCGCCGCAACTGGGGCTTCGCCCAAAGCTACACCCGCCTGAACGAGTATCCTGAGTGGTACGCCGTGGAGCCGAACCGGCTCTACCGCCTAGGCCCGCCCGGCGGCGAAGCGCAAGTTTACCTCGGCTCGGAACTAATCCAGGGCGCCACACTCCAGCCCGGCCGCTGGGTGCTTGAGCCGTTCGCACCGCGGCCGTAACAGGAGGTCCACCGGATCCGCCAATGTCCACTATTGACACGAAGAGCATCGGCATCATCGGCCTCGGCCTGCTGGGTGGTGCCATGTCCGAGCGCCTGCTCGCCTCCGGTTTCCACGTCACGGGACACGACCCTGTCGCGGAGAAGCGCGAAGAGTTGCGCGCGCTCGGCGGCGAGCCGGTGGACACGCCGCAGGAAGTCTGGGCTGCCTGCCCGCGCGTGCTGCTGAGCCTGCCAAACTCTTCCATCGCCGCTCAGGTCCTGGCAGAAGCCGCGCCTCACGTGCGCCCCGGAACCCTTGTTGTGGACACCACTACCGGCGATCCGGACGAAGTTGCCACCTTCGGCCCGCAACTCGAAGCCCTCGCCGCGGGCTACCTCGATGCCACGATCGGCGGCTCCAGCAAGCAGGTGCGCGCCACCGACGTCATCACCATGGTGGGTGGCCGCCGCGAACACTTTGAAGCTTGCGGCGACATCTTCTCCGCGTTCTCCCGCCACAACTTCCATGCCGGACCTTGGGGCAGCGGCGCGCGCATGAAACTAGTTACCAACCTTGTGCTGGGCCTGAACCGCCTGGTGCTCGCAGAAGCCCTGGGATTCGCTGAAGCCTCGGGCCTCGATCCCGCGCTCGCGCTCGAAGTCCTCAAGACCAGCTCGTCCTATTCACGCGTGATGGACATCAAGGGCCGCAAGATGCTTGAACGCGACTACGCACCCGAAGCCCGCCTGTCGCAACACCTCAAGGACGTCCGCCTCATCCTGGAGAACGGAGAGCGGCAGCACGCGCGACTGCCGCTCTCCACGCTGCACCGCGCCCTACTGGAGGAGATGGAAGAGCGTGGCTTTGGAGATGTAGACAACTCGGCTATCCGCGAAGCATTCTAAAGCAGCTTCGGCGTGCCCCAGTGTGTGCGGTACGCGCGCCTGATGTATATGTTCGCCTCGGGATCGTTGATCACGGTCTCAGTGCCGGCATCGAAGCGGATTTTGTGCCCCGTCCGCGCAACGATGTTCGCCAGATGGCAGTGAACGATCGATAGGTGAGCGCTGGCAATGTCCGCGTTCGGCAACTTGCGCGACCGCACGCAGTCGATGAAGTTCTGCTGGTGCCCTTCGCCATCGTCCGTATTGTCGTGATGGACCATCTTGCCCGCCTTATCGAACACCTTGAAACCCCACCGCCGCGCGTACTGTCCGATGTGGACCATTCCCTCGGTGCCGTACACGCCCACGCCATTCTGAATGTCATTCATCCCGTACGGGTTCCAGATGCGCATCTCCCAGATCAGCGCCTTGCCCGGATACTCGAAAGTCACATTCATCGTGTCCGGAGTCTGCTGGTCGTCGTCGAAGAAGAACTTGCCGCCCATGCCGCTTGCGCGCGACGGGTAGCCCACGCCCAGAGCCCAGCGTGCGATGTCGATCTGGTGCGCGCCATCGTTGCCAGCGTCGCCGGTGCCGAAATGCCAGTGCCAGTGCCAGCGGTAATGGAAGCGGTTCTCGTTGAAAGGAATCCACGGCGCCGGACCCAGCCACGTTTCGTAGTCCACGCCGGGAGGCACAGGGCCATCTTCCTTGTGGCCGATGTGGTCGCGAAGCTGGATGTTCCACGCCTTCGCCATCAGCACCTTGCCGATCTTCCCCGACCGGCAGTATTCAATGGCGCGGATGGTGGAGGCGCGGCTGCGCGATTGCGTGCCGAGCTGCACGATGCGGTTGTTGCGCCTCGCCGCGTCGATCACCAGCCGGCTCTCCCGCAGGTTATGCGAACCTGGTTTCTCCAGGTACACGTCCTTACCCGCGTCGCACGCCAGGATGGCGGCCGGGGCGTGCCAGTGGTCCGGCGTCGAGATCGAGACCGCTTGAATCTCCTTGTCGTCTAGGACCCGGCGCATGTCGGCCGTGGTCTTTGCCGCTGGAAGTTTCAGCTGGGCCATCAACGCCTGCGTCTTCTCAAGTGAGGCCTGATCCGCGTCGCACAGGTAGGCGATGCGCGCGCCCGGAACCGAGGAAAACTCGCGCACCAGTGCCCGCCCACGCCCGCCCGCGCCGATAATCCCGATGTTGATCTCGTCGCTGGCGGCAAACGCCATCCGCGGCTTCGGCGCGGCCGCGGCCGCAGCCGCGCCTAGAAAGAATCGCCGGTTTACTGACATGGTGTCTCCATTCGGGGTTTAACATATGCTAATCGCTCTAAAGCCCCCGGGCAAGTTCTGAGAAGTTCCCGCCCCAACTTCTCGCCGCAGCAGCGCCACAGATCGTTCCGGCACGTTCCGCAACGCGATGCTCGCCTATACCCGTGACATAATCAAGCACAACCGGCCCTCTCCAGCCGTTCAAGGCAGACCAGGGCCCCCCAGGAGAATCGATGCCTTTGACCGCCCCCTTCCGCGGCATCCTGCCCGCGCTCCAGGTGCCTTATCTCGAGGATTACTCGATCGACGAAGCCGAATTTCGCCGCTTCGTCCGCTGGCTCGCCTCGCACCCCGGCATCGGCGGCCTGGTCACCAACGGGCACACCGGCGAGGTCTTCGCCCTTCGCGCCGAGGAGCGCGCCGAGGTCACCCGCATCGCCGCCGATGAAATGGCCGGCCGCGTGCCCGTGATCTCGGGCATCTGCTGCGAATCCATCGACGAGGCGGTGGAGCATGCCCGGATGGCCAAAACCGCCGGCGCCCAGGGCCTGCTCGTGATGCCGCCCCACTACTGGCTCCGGTTCGGCATGAAGCCCGAGCACGTCATCGAGCACTTCACCGAAATCGGCAAGGCCGTCGAGATCAACCTGATCGTCCACATCTACCCGGCCTGGACCCGCGCCGGCTACTCATCGGAACTGCTCGCTGAACTGGCCCGGCTGCCTTGGGTCACAACCTTCAAGATCGGCACGCGGGAGATGTCGCAGTACGACCGCGACATCTTCGCAATCCGTGCCGCCGCTCCCGAGAAGTCGATCCTGACCTGCCACGACGAATACTTGCTGCCAACGATGGTGCAGGGCGTCGATGGCGCTCTGGTGGGCTTTGCCTCGTTCATTCCCGAACTCATCACCGCGCTCTACGCCGCGGTGTGCGAAGGGGACCTCCGGAAGGCCCAGGCCATCCAGTCCCGCATCTACGGACTGAAGGCGGTGGTCTATGCCGCCGGCGAGCCGTCCGGCGAAGCGCACGCGCGCATGAAGACCGCCATGGTAATGGCCGGGCGCTTCAAGTCCGATCGCACCCGCCCGCCCATCCGACCTCCCCAGGGCGAGTTCCGCGAGCGCATCCGAGCGGCGGTGGAAGCCGCGCAACTCGAGCCCCTCGCAGTTGCTGTCAAAGGCTGACCCGCCCCTATGCTCCGCCTCCGGCGAATCCAGGCGGCCTTGCTCGCGGCCGCGCTACTTGCAGGCGCGGCATGTACGCCGGCGGGAAAGCGCGAGTACCTAAGCGTCGCCGCGATGCCACCCGGCACGTCCTGGTACGTCTTCGGTGCCACCCTCTCGAAGCTTCTCGAGGAAAGCCTCCCCGGCAACCTCACCGTCGAGGTGATCGCCCGAGGCGGCGGCATCGGCAATCCGATTCTCGTGGAACGTAGGCAGGCGTCAGTCGCGATCTCACAGGCTGCTACCGCGGTCTGGGCATACAACGGAACCGGCGCCGTTTATCGCGGCCGCGAGTGCCCCAATATCCGCGCTCTCGCCGGCGGCCTCAACTCCGTCTGGATGACCGCCCTGCTCACCGAGGATTACATCGCCCGCACTGGCAACGACACGCTCGAAAAGGCCCTCACGTCGCGCCGCCCCGCGCGCGTCGTCATGAAACCCGCCGGCAGCGTCGTGCCTGTCGTTGCCGACATGCTCTTTGAATCCCTCGGCGTCAGCCGCCGAGACATCATCGCCCGCGGCGGCGACATCATCCAGGTCGCCTCCAATCAGATCCCCACACTGCTGCGCGACGGCCGTGCCGACCTCTATATCGAATCTTCCATCCGCGGCCATCCCACCGTCACTGAGGTCACCACCACCGTCCGCATGCGCTTCATCGACTTCCCCGATGCCGTGCTCGACCAACTCAAGGGCCCCGGCGTCAAGGCCACCCCCATGCCCCAGTGGTTCAAGGGCCAGCCCGGACCCACGAAGGCCGTGGACATGGGCACCGTCCTCATCGTCCACAAGGACATGCCTGACGATCTCGCCTACCTCATCACGCGCATCGTCTGCGAGCAGAAAGACGAGATGGTCAGCGCCCACAAGGCCTGGGCCGACTTCGACCCCGCCCTCGGCGGCGCCCTCGACAACACCGGCATCCCACTCCATCCCGGCGCTGCACGTTTCTACCGCGAAAAGGGCTGGCTGTGATCTCGCTGCTTGAAACCTCCGCCGCGCGCGCGGCCCGCATTGTGCTCGGCTTCGTCCTGCTCGCATTCCAACTGTTCATCATCATCAACCCGCAACTGCCAATGGTGGAGCGGCCGCTTCACCTGATGATGACCACCGCGCTCGCCTTCCTCTGGTCACCGCTCAAGACCCCCGCCGGCTGGCGCGGCGTTGCCTTCAATGCGCTGGACCTGCTGATCCTCGCGGCCATCGCCGCCTGCACCGCCTATTACATGGTCTCCGTCACGCGCCTCACCGAGCGTATGGAGATGGTGGATCCCATCCTGCCGCACGACATCGCCTTTGGCGTTCTCTTTACGGTGGTCCTGCTCGAAGGCGTGCGGCGCACCGTCGGCTGGTCGCTGCTCAGCGTGCTGCTCGTCTTCCTGGCGTATGCGTGGGCGGGCCCGTGGATGCCCGGCTGGCTCAACTTCTCCGGCTTCGGTCTCGATGCCGTGGTCGAGATGCTGACCATGTCGCTCAACGGCATCCTGGGCATCACCACCGAGACGTCGGTCCAGTTCGTCTTCTACTTCGTGATGTTCGGCGCGGTCTATTCGGCTGTCGGCGGCGGGCAGTTGTTCATCGACATCGGCCTCAGGCTCAGCGGCCGCTTCCAGGGCGGCGCGGCGAAGGCGGCCGTCATCTCGAGTAGCCTGATGGGCACCATCAGCGGCAGCGCCGTCGCCAACGTCGCCGCCACCGGAGTCTTCACCGTCCCCCTCATGCGCAAGGCCGGCTATTCGGCCGAACACGCCGCGGCCATCGTCGCCATCGCCTCCACGGGCGGGCAACTGATGCCGCCGGTGATGGGCGTGGCCGCATTTGTCGTCGCCGAAATCCTGCAGATCGACTACATCAAGGTCGCCATCGCGGGCCTGATCCCCGCACTGTCGTTCTACATCGCCCTGCTGATGATGATCGACCTCAATGCGCGCAAAAGCGGCATCGGCACATTGCCCCCAGGTGAGGCTGTGGCTCACGCACCCATCTTGCCGCGTATCTACCTGCTAGTGCCGCCGGTGCTGCTGGTGGTTCTGCTTGTGACCGGCTATTCTGCCACGCTGTGCGCCGTCTATGCCACGGCCAGCGCGGTCGCTGTCTCTATCTTCAGCGAGAAGACCCGCATGAGCCTACGCAAGTTCATCACCACGGTCGCCGACGGCGCCAAGCAGGCCAGTCAGGTCGCCGTGCCCATTGCCGCCATCGGCATCATCATCGCCATTGCCATCCAGTCCAACCTCGCCCTGAAGTTCTCCACCAAACTCATCGGCTCCAGCGACGGCAGTTCCATCGGTGCCATGCTGCTCATCATCGTAGGCTGCATCATCATGGGCATGGGCCTGCCCACGGTGGCCGCCTACATCATCGGCGCCGTGCTTTTTGTGCCCGCTCTACTCCAGTTGGGCATCACCCCGCTCGCCGCCCACTTCTTCGTGATGTACTACTGCGTGCTGTCAATGGTGACGCCGCCCGTGGCGCTCGCCAGCTATGCCTCCGCGGGTTTGGCCGGCGCCCACACCATGCGCACCAGTATGCTCGCCTTCCGCATGAGCTTCGTCTGCTTCCTGATTCCATTCGCGTTCGTTTTCGACCCGCGCCTTCTCGCGCAGGGCCAAAGCTGGTGGACCCTCGCCGCATTCCTGTCGATGATGGTGGCCACCGCCGCCTGGGCGGTCTCGCTCGCCGGCTATCTCAACCGCCCGCTTGGCTGGGCGTTCCGCGTGATGTTTGGCGCCTCCGCCGTCGGCGTCATCCTCTCGCCCACCGGCACTTCCTGGTGGTGGTACGCCCTCGCCGCTCTTGGCCTCGTCTCCGCCGCCGCGTGGCTCACGCGCCGGAAGTGAGCTCGGCCCTACAGCCCGGCTTCGGTCCGCCGCAGGTACTGGGCCGCTTCCTGAGCCACAACCTCGCCCGAGGGCTCGAAGTGGAACACTTCCACCGATACCCATCCCTGGTATCCGATCTCACGCAGCGTCCGGAGCACCAGCGCGAAATCATATTCGCCCGCACCCGGATGCCGCCCGTCCATCTCGTTCACGTGCACGTGCCGGATGTGCTTCGCATACCGCCGGATCAGCGCATCGTGCGGCTCTGTCTCGCCCGCCGTGTTGTGCGTGTCGAACAGCGTCTGCACCGCCGGATGACCGATGCTCTCCACCATCGCTACTGTCTCGGCCATCGTCGTCAGCACGTTCGAGAGGTGCGGTGCCAGCGTTTCGGGCAACAAAGTCACTCCGCGCTCCGCCGCATGCGGCGCCAGCGTGGCGAGCCCATCGCGAATGCGCCCCACCGCTTCCTGCCTGCTAACTCCCTCCACCGCATCACGCTGCCTGCTCGACCCCAGCACTATACCCCCGCCGCCCAGGCCCGCGCACAGGTCGATCAAGCGCCGGAAGTACGCCCAGCTCCGCTCGCGCACGCCCGCGTCCGGCGTCGTGATGTGCAGCCCCTTGGGCGCGGCCAGCAGGTTGTGCAGCCCCACGAACTCGAGTCCCTCGCCTGCCATCATTCGGCGCAACTCCGCTCGCGCTCCCGCCGTCAACGCTGCCGGATCATCGCCCAGCGTCGCCGGGCCGATCTCCAGCCCGGTGTACCCGGTGGCCACCGCCAGCCGGCAAGCCTCCGCAAACCCGGCCTCTCGGAACGTGTTGTTGCACACCGCCAGCTTCATCCCGCTATCGCTCCCGCGCTTCGCGCACGCTGCCGCGGCCAGCCCCAGTAGCACTTCGCGCCGCCGGGGCTTCATAACCTGAACAGCCGCCGCGCATTCGTCGTAAAGATCTTCGTCTCCATGGAGGCAGGCAGCTTCAGGCTCTTCACCAGGCCCGTGATCATCTTCGGATCCACCCACGGATGGTCGCTCGCATAGAGCATCCGGTCCTCACCCGCGAAGTCGATCCCGTAACGGATCGCCAGCGCAATCGGCGACACCGTATCGAGCCACACCTGCTTCAGATACTCGCTCGGCGGGCGCTTGATGTTTTCCGCGCCTCGCTTCAACACCTGCGTCTGATGGTCGAGCCGCCCGATCAGATACGGCAGCGTGCCGCCCACGTGTGGACACACCAGCTTGAGCGCCGGATACTGATCCAGGATGCCCGCCAGGATGATGCGCGCCAGCGCGATCGTGGTGTCGAACATCAGCCCCAGCCCCGCCGCCATCGTGTAGCCCTTCGTCGCCTCATACGTCATCGGATATGCCGGATGCAGCAGCACTGGCAGGTCCAGCTTCACTGCCTGCTCGAACATCGGGCGGAATTGGGGCTCGTCCGGCCACTTGCCCGCCAGGTTCGAATACAGCAGGATGCCCTTCATCCCCAGCCGGCCCACGCACCGCTCCATCTCCTTCAGCGACTCATCGATGTTCTGCAGCGGCAGCACCATCAACCCGAAGAACCGCGCGGGGTGCTTTCGCGTGATGTCCGCCACGTAGTCGTTCACCAGCCGCGCCACGGCCGGGCCTTCGGCCCCGAACAGTTCCGGTCCCGGATCGTTGATGCTGAGGCCCGTCATCGCGATGCCCGCCTCGTCCATGTCGCGCAGCTTGGCCCCGGCGTCGGTATGCTGCGGCTGCAGCCTTCGCACCCAATCGCCCACCACCACCACTGTCCCGCCGTCCTGCTGCCGGACGTACGGCGGCTCGTTGCGCTTCTCCATCATCCGGATCAGTTCCGGCACGAAGATGTGGCTCTGGCAATCGATCTTGCCGCTTTCGGCTGACTGCATCCCGCTCATCGTTGCTCCCAGGCCCGCGCCCAGCGCGGCGGATTGAATGAACTCACGCCGGTCCCTCATCGCGGCCTACATCCCCGAGGCTTCGATGATGCACTCCTGCACCACCAGATCCTCGTGCGGCGACACCAGCAGCGGCGCCTCGCCGCGAATCGCCTTGGCGAACTCCACGAAGTCATCTTCGAACCGCCGGTACTTCGGCAACTCAACGGTCTGCGGCCCCTTCTGATACGCCCCCGCTGCCTTGTGCAGGTCCATCGTCAGCTGCGGCGGTTCGATCGGCGACATGGTCGCCGTTCCGTTGCTGCCGCTCACCACGAAGCTGCGATAGCGGCTCCCATTGGGGTCCAGCGCCGAGCCGACGACCACGCCCAGCGCGCGCGGGAACTCGAACACGGCGATCGTGTTGTCCGCTAGGTTGTCGGGGAACGCTCCGTGCTTCTTCAGGTACGGCGTAATGCGGTCCGGCCGCCCCATCAGCAGCACCATCTGATCGATGATGTGCGACCCCAGTTCGAACATCTGCCCCCCGCGGAACCGTGCCCATTCAGGCCGCCGCTCCGGCTCGAGCGTCTTGTTGATCTTGGCCTCCACCATGTACACCTCGCCGAGCCAGCCGCCGCGCACCGCCTCGGCTATTCTGCGGAAGCCCGGATGATGCCGCCACATGTAGCCTTGCTGGAACACCAGCTTCCTGCGCGCCGCCAAGTCCAGCATGTTGCGGAACGCGGCCACGCCCAGCGACGGCGGCTTTTCGATGTGGACATGCTTGCCCGCCTCGAGCGCCAGCGCCGCGTGCCGCGCATGGTCGATGGTGTCCGACTGCACCACTACCGCCTCGACAGCCTTGTCGCCCAATATCCTGTCCAGCGTCAGCACCGTCTCGCCCCGCCTGGCGAACTGCGCCCGCACCTCCTGGTCTTCATCCCACACTCCGGCCAGCGCGAACTCCGGCGAGGTCTTCACCACCTCGAGCTTGCCCCGCGTGTGCGAATGGCTCGCGCCCAGAAAAGCCGTCCTGATGGGCTTGCCCGCGCCGCGCATCGGCGTCGCCGCGGCAGCCAGCGCCGCTCCCAGAAACTGTCTCCGCTGCATTCGGACCATCTCCCTTCACTTCCTGGCCGCGTAATCCGCGAACATCCCGTCCAGCTTCGTCGCGGGCGTCTCTCCATCCATCACTACCACGCGGTACCGGAACGCCTGCTTGCCGCCCTCCGGAATTGTGAAGCCCCCGTCTCGCGTCTTGTCGCGCGTGAAGCTCCGAAGCCCGAACGGATTCGCGGCGAACAGGCCATAACCCCGCGCGTGCCACGTCGTCGGGTGACGCAGGTTCGACGGGTGATCGAGCACCGCCACGCCCGCCGTCTTCCCGTCCACCTTCGCCTCGTAGTGAACCCACTTCGCCGGCTTGCCCCAGATGTTCTCCGTGCCCACTAGTCCTTCGGAGTTCGCCAGCCGCGCCCCACGGTCCTGCCGGAATTCCTCCCGCAGCCGCACGCCGAAACCGCCATCGTCCGTGTCGCCGAACTTCAACGGCACGCCGCGATCCGCGCTCACCTCGATCACCACGTCGATCAACCCCGCCTCGCCGTCGGGTCGGAACGTATACGTCTCGCGGATGCTGCCGATGACGCCAGACTTCGCGCTTTGCATATGCAACAGCGCTGTCAGACTCGCCCCGCTGACCGCCGGGGCGCCATGCAAAACGAGCCGCGAAGTTTTCTCCCGTCCCTGCTCGCGCCAGAAGTCCTCGCCGTTGATGTCGCCATGCCCGAACCAGATCCCGCGGTGCCAAATGTGGTCCTCGGAATCGCCCGGCAACGGGCTCACCGGATACCCGCGCGACACCAATACGCCGGCCGGCGTCCGCAGCGGATGCAGAAACGGCTTGTCCCACTTCGCGTGATAGTGGAACGCGGTGTACGACCGCCCGCCCTGCATCACCTCGGCCTCGTCGTGACCGACGCGAATCGACACGGCGGCCGGCGATTGAGCGCCGGCCGTACCCGGCATCGAATTGCAACCCCAAAGCCATGCCGCCATCGCGGCGGCAATCGCAAGAAAGAGATGTCGTTGGTTCACTCGCTGGCCTCCCGGCAGGAATCCCGCGCTCCTTTCGCAAGCGTAAGCCTCGCGCGCGGAACTTGGTAGTTTACTAACGTTCCCGCCGGTCCCGGAACGTGAGCTTAGGGCTTACCCGTCCTCTGCATCGGCTCTGGTCTCTCCACCAGCCGCTGCACCCAACGGAACCGCGCCGGCGGCCGCGGGGCCTCCGACGTCCAATGCGCGATCATCGTGTACAGCCCGATCCGCAGATTCTCCCGCTTGCCTGTCAGCCGCACTCCATCCCCGATCGGAACGTACTTCCGCCCGTCCCTGCTCGCGGATGCTGTGAGGATATCGTCCCGCACGTCAAGCCGCAGGATCACCGGCGGCGCGCCGGGAAAATCGTTGATCCTCTGGTCCTCATCGTGGGTGCGTTCGAGCGTGAGCATGTTGCTGTGGAAGTGTCGGCGCGAAAGGTGTGTGGAGCCGCTGCCGGTTCCGCGGACTACCAATCCGGCCGCGCTCCCGGACACCGGCAGGAAGTCCATCAATGTCGCGAAGCTCCAGTCACCCTCCGGAGCAGGTCTCGTGAAGTACCAATTGCAGCCCACCGCCGAGGGCGCGAAACCCACCTGCAGCGCGCCTCCGTACAAGCTGGCGCTGGTGTTAGCGCCGCAATCGCTATCCTCGCGCCAGGCGGGGAAGTCTGCTGCGCGGAAGGGTCCTTCCGGCCGGTTGTGGAATGCCGGTCCGGACCGGAAACCATTGAATGCCGCCACCGCCGAAGGTCCGTCCGAACGCCCGTTGTACGCATAGATCGCCGCCCGCTGCACCGGGGGCAGCCCCGGCACGTCCACCGGCGGCGCAAACCGGGTCCAGTCGAACCCGTCGGCGCTGATCAACGCCTGATAGCCTGAGCCGTCCCGCCGCAGCGACAGCCATCTCGGCCGCCCGAACTGTCCCAGCCGGTCCGCAAGAAAGTGGCTCTGGTTCTGATTCGGAACCGCGTTCACCTCAAAGCTCTGCTCGAGCATGGCCCGGTCTTTGAAGTGCTGCCCGAACCTGACAAAGTGATCCGCGTCGCCCAACACCATCACCCCCGCCTGCTGCGTGGCGCTTTCCGGCGCAAAGGTTAACTCCACAACCGCATCTTCGCCCTGCTCCAGTTCCGGTCCTACTCGAACTGCGTCCGCCGCCACGTCCAAAGGCTTGCCGCGCAGATCGCCGCGCTGCGTCAGAATGACAATCGCCGAGGGAGCCTGCCCGCCTTCCGCCTCCGGCGGTGGCGCCCAACGCAACGCCAGCCAGCCGCCCACCGTCAGCAGCAGGGCGACTGGAACCAGCCACCAGCCGAAACGCCGCCTGCCCTGCGCCCGTGGCTCTCCAGAGGCCGCCGGCCCGGCCTGCTGCTCCGGTGATGTCTCCTCAACCACGCGATAGCGGAACCTGGGAATGTAGGACCGCCGCGGCAGGCTGATCACCAACTGCTCCGCCGCGCCCTCCCCCTCGAAGTACTCTTCCAGCTTGCTCCGCACCTGGCTCGCCAGTTTCCGCACCGAAGCGTCGTCCAGTGGATTGAAGTCCTCGTTCCGGTGCAGCACCTGCTCGGCGATCTCGTATTGGTCGATCTCCGTCCGCCCCTCCAGCGCCGCCTGACCTGTGAACTGCAGGAATTCGCTCATGCGCCGCGACCCGGCAAACGCCTCGCTATCGGTCACGCGCTGCAATGCCGCACGGAAGGCTTCCACCTCCGCCTTGCTCACCGCCGGTGCCGCCGCTGTGTCCGGTTCGTGTTTATCCATCATGGATGGCCGTGGCTGCATTGCAATCCCTGCCTCAGTGTTGACAGCTTACCATCGCATCCCGCCGGCCACAATGGCAGGCCGGCTTGGCAGGCCATCGCCAGCGCTTCACTTAAGAACGTTCCTTGCACCCGAGGAACGATCCGGCACTTCTGCTGGCTCTGCATACCGGGTGTACACTGATTCAACTCGTTGCAAGGGGCGTCTGGAGTAATCACCCGGAGCCAGCCCCCGTCGTGGTACAGCCCTATCGGCGCATGTCCGCCGCAGAAGTTTCCGGTGATGGAAGAAATAATGAAAGCCCGGCGGAGTTCTCGTTTCCGCGGCAGATCCACATCCCGAACGCTCGGCCACACCGCCCTCAAGCGCCTGCGGATGATTACCGCGTTCGTAACTGCAATTCGAAGGAGATCAGAGATGAACATGCGAACTCTCGCAACCGCGCTGGCCATCGTCTGCGCCGCGCTGGCGCTTCACGGAACCGCCAGCGCGCAGGTCATTACGTCCACCATCTACGGCAGTGTGGCCGATCCCAGCGGCGCAGGTATCCCCGGCGCGAGGGTGACGGTCAGCAGTGATCGCACCGGCACCAGCGCCACCGCCACCACCGAACCCTCCGGCGAGTTCACCCTCTCGTCCCTTCAGGCTGGCATATACTCAGTTCAAATCGAAGCTAATGGCTTCAAATCCGTCCGCCGGACCGGAGTCGCACTCGCCTCCGGCGCCCGCACCCGTCTCACCTTTGAGCTCGAACTCGGCACCGTCGCCACTGCTATCGAAGTCTCCGGCGCCGCCCCGCTGATCAACTCCATTAACGCCGAGCAGCGGACGAACCTCGACACTTCTCAGGTTCGCGAGTTGCCCACCCAGCGCCGGAGCTGGCTCGGCCTGCTCAACCTCGATACCGGGGTCACCACCACCGGCGGCCGCGTCGCCATGAACGGGCTCCCCCCGTCTTCGTTCCGGATCACTGTCGATGGCACCGACGCTTCCTCGGACAGTGAGCAGCCTTCAGTCACCATGTCCGGCAACTTCAACTTTATCCAGGGAGTCAGCCTGGAAGCGGTCGATGAGGTGAACGTCGCCAAGGGCATCGCCTCGGCCGAGATCGCCAATACCATGTCCGGCAACGTCAACGTCAACACCAAGCGCGGCACCAACGAAGTCCACGGCAGCTTATTTCACGTCAACGACGTCGAGAACACCAACGCCCGGAACCAGTTCCTCGCCGCGCGGCCGCCAGTTGTCTACAACCAATTCGGCGGCTCCCTTGGCGGGCCCCTCATACGCAATAAGCTCTTCATGTTCGGCGTCTATGAAGGCTACCAGCTCCGCGGCTTCCAGCAGTTGAACGGCAACGTGCCCACCCGCGAGTTCCGCGAACAGGCTACTGCCGCCGTCCCGGCCTACGGCGCCCTGTTCGACCTCTTCCCGCTGCCCACCAACCCCTATGCTGCCGGCGCCGTCACCGGCTTCTTCCAGGGGGCCGGCTCCGAAGTCGCCCGCGACAACCACGCCGTCCTCCGCGGCGACTACCACCTCGGCAGCAACACCATCCTCAGCGCTCGCTACACCCGCGGCCGGCCCTTCCGCCAGATCCCACGCGTCGCCTTCGCCAACTTCCGCGACTGGGACGGCAAAACCGAGGTCGGCAGCTTCAACGTCACCCACTCCCGCGCCACTTGGGTTTCGGAGACCCGATTCGGCTTCAATTACAACTTCAGCCGCCGCATCGATAACATCTACACTCTGGGTGTAGCCGGCGTTGGCGGCGCCATCGGCTTCAGTACCAGCGGCGAGGACATCCTCCGTGACGGCAGCAACTGGTCCCTCGAACAGGTCTTCGGCAAAACCATCGGCCGCCACTCCCTCCGCTTCGGCGGCATCTATGGCCGGCTCCGCGTCACCCGGGAGAACATCGAAATGCCTGAGGTCCGCTACGCCAACATCAACGATTTTCTGGCGAACCAGCCCAACTTCGTCCAGGTCACCTTCGGCGTCGATGATTTCGCCATACTCGCCGCCAACTACGGGTTCTTCATCCAGGACGACTTCCGTCTCAGCCGCCGCCTCATGCTGAACCTCGGTGTCCGCTACGACTACTACACCGTGCCCCGCGAACGCGACGGCCGGTTCTTCAATCGCGACGCCCCCTTCGGCGCCGGACCCTTCCGCGACCCCGAGAGCATTTACGAAGCCGACCGCAACAACTTCTCACCCCGCATCGGCTTCGCCTACACCGCCGACTCCGACGGCAAGACCGTCATCCGCGGCGGCTTCGGTATGTTCCATAGCCCCCTGCCGATCTTCGGCTCATCCATCGACAACGTGCAAAACGCGGCCGATGAGCCCTTCCGCAGCCAGTTCTCTGCCGCCGATGTAGCCCGCTTCGGAGACGTCCTCCGCTACCCGGTGGTCAACAGCCAGGTGCTCCCGCTCGTCAAGGGCCAGCCCGGTCTCGGCGGCGGCACTGTCGTGGATCCCGGCCTCCGCAACCCCTTCAGCTACCAGTGGACCCTCGGCGTCCAGCGCCAACTCGCCAACAACCTCGTGCTGGAGACCGCCTATGTCGGCAACCGCGGCGTCAACGGCATGATGGTCCGCGAGTGGAACCGGCCTGACCGCGTCACCGGCGTCCGCCCCAACCCCAGCTTGACCACCTTTCGCTACCGCGATTCCGCCGAGTCCAGCAACTACAACTCCTGGCAAACCTCGCTCCGCAAGCGTTTCTCCCACGGCTTCAGCGCCAACCTGAACTACACCTGGGCGCGCCTGATGTCCTATACCGGTGATGCCGACCTGCTGCTGCCTGCCACCGTCCAGGATGTTGACAACATCAATGCCGACTACGGTCCCGCCAACCTCGATGTTCGGCACCGCTTGGTAGTTGACTTCCTCTATGAACTGCCCTTCGCCCGCCTCTCCGCCGCCAGCAACAGCCGGGCCGGCAGGCTGCTGCTCCGCGGCTGGCAGATCAACGGCATCATGACCGCCCAGTCCGGCAGCCCGCTCAACCTCTCTGATCCCACCGGCCTCGGAAGCAGCCGCCCCGACTACGTCGGAGGCCAGGTCTACACTGGTACCGGCCGCGAAAACCTCCAGTACATGAACCGCGCCGCATTCGCCAATGTACCCCTGAATTCCGTGAGCAGACTCCCCGTCCGTCCAGGCAATGTCGGACGGAACGCCGTTTATGGCCCTGGCTGGTTCGACCTCGGCGCCAACCTCGCCAAATCCCTCGAACTGACGGAGTCCATGCGCCTCCAGGTCCGCGTCGAAATGTTCAACGCCCTCAACCAGACGTACTTCTCCGGCATCCAGGGCAATATCAACCAGGCCAACTTCGGCCGCTTCACCAGCACCCGCGGTGCCCGAGTCATCCAGCTCGGCGCCCGCTTGTCCTTCTGACCCATCGCCCCGGGCGGACCCCAAATGGGGTCCGCCTTGCCTTCTCCGCCATGCCCGACCGAGCCATCGCACCTACCCGCCGCCTTCTGATTGCGCTCGGCCTTACCTCATTCCCGTCCCGGCTGGCTTCCAGCACCACTGCCAGAAACGTCGTCGTCCACCACCAGCCCGGCCGCTTCTGCGGATGGCCCGCAAACAACGGCGTGTGGATCTGGGGCGACGAGATTCTCGTTGGATTCGTGTACGGCCACTTCAAAGCCGATGAGAAATCGCACTCGATCGACCGTGACAAGCCACAGGCAAGTGTGCTCGCAAGAAGTTTGGATGGCGGCGAAACATGGGCCCTCGAAGACCCCGGTCACTTTGTGCTCGACGGCGGAAAGCCCGCCCCCAGCCCCGGCAACATTCAATACGGCCACCCCGATTTCGCCATGCGCGTCGGCAATCACACGCTGATTGGCAACAAGGACGAGGAAGGGCTTTTCTTCATCTCCTATGACCGCGGCAAGCGCTGGCAGGGGCCCTTTCGATTTCCCTCCTTCGACCTGCCCATGACCTCGCGGACCGACTACCTTGTCGAAGGCTCCGAGTCTTGCTTGATCATGTTGTCCGCGAATTACCCCGGTGTGAAGGGCGGCAATTACCAGGACCGCGCCTTCGCTGTGCGCACCACCGACGGCGGTAAATCCTACCAGAAGCTGGGTTGGCTCGCCGGCCCCTCCATCGACGCGAGGAGCGTGATGCCGTCCACGGTCCGACTTGGCGATGGCCGCTATCTGACTGCATTGCGCAGGAAGACCAGCACGCCCAATGGTCAACGCAACTGGATCGATGTGTTTGGCACCGATGACGGCGGTGCAACCTGGCGGTTTCGAAGCACTGCCGTCGATGGCCTGGAGCACAACGGTAATCCCCCGAGCTTGTGCCGCTTACTGGATGGCCGCCTCGTGCTCGCCTATGGCGACCGGACGCCGCCCTACAGCATCAAGGCCAGGATCAGTGCCGACCAGGGTTTGAGCTGGGGGCCTGCCATCATTCTCCGGGAGGATGGCCGCAACTGGGACATCGGATACACTCGGACCGTCCAGCGCCGTGACGGCAAGCTCGTCACCATCTACTATTTCACGACCACCCAACTCCCCGAAATGCACATCGCCGCCACCATCTGGGAAGCCCGCAAATAAGGTACCGGTTGCCGATACCGCTTAGCTTCCAATCTTTTCCGGACTGCTCTTGCCGTTGACGAGGTTGTTGTCGTTAACCTGACTTTCGCAGTTCGCGCCCATTAGGACCGGGGCCAGAAATACCCATTGGGGAAATCGGCCCCCCTTGTTTCGCGATTCGATCCGCCAAGTGTACTCGGAGGGCCGTCCGAATCAAGGTGAAATGGCGGCAGGCTCCTGCCTCTTCGTAGATGAGTGTCCATGCCTGCCAGTGTGAAGGTCAAGATCAGAATGCGGCGCGAGGTTTTCCTAAGCCATGCCGCCGCGCAGCGAATTGCAGGAAGTAGCGGGCATGGTAGCGCTGGGACCCCGGAAATGAGGGTGAATCAGGGGAAATGAGGGGAAGTCAGGGGAACGCGTGGTTAACTTCAGGTTCTGGTGGGAGCAATCCCGTGGAGGTTCAAGTCCTCTCATCCGCACCAATAAAATCAACAAGTTACAAAAAAAATGCCGTCAGAGATGGCGGCTATCTTTTTGGCATGGTAGCGCTGTTGGTCAGTCTGGCGAGTTGACGAGCACCGAAGAGACCCGCCGTGGCGCCTGCAAGTGATTGATCGCACGTGAGACCGAAGTGGGGTACCGACGAAAATCACTACGGGGACTACTACTCCTTTCTAGTTCGCCTGATGGACATTCAGGCAGAATCGGGATGAGTTAAGTCCTTGAAGAACAGAAAAGCTCGTTAACCAGGCGAAACGTGCCGCCGGGCCCATAACCCAAAGGTCGAAGGTTCAAATCCTTCTCCCGCAACCACCCCCTCCCGCAAGTCTCACCTGATCAACAACTTCCAGAGACAGCAAATAAGGAGCAGCGAGCGAAGGGCGAGCCTTCTACCAAGGCTTCTACCAAACGGTTTCGGATTCCCTCCAGTCGAGGCTGGCGATGCGCCCGGTGGCGATATCACCGAGCCCAATGTTTATGCGGGTTTCGTGAATTGGCGGGCTCGGCGTGACGTCTTGTAGAGGGTGGACGTTTGGGCCGCAACACCAACGAGCAGAAGGCAACTCAGATTGCGAGTGGAGATAGCGAGATGGCGATCTCTCCATGACTTCGATTGCAGGTCAGAATTGAAACCGGACGCCGAGTTGCAGCCTGCGTGAAGGCTGGGTGGCGACTGCTTGGCCAAAGAACGGCGAGGTCAGCGATCCGGCGAAGTTTTGGTAGTTGACCCGGTTGAGGATGTTGAAGGTATCCATCGCGAGAGTAACGCTGGGGCTCTTATCCTTTCGGGCCGGCAGCAGGCGAATGTCGCGATACCAGCGCAGATCGACAATGGCCGCTCCGGGCCCGTTTCCCGTGTTCCGGGCGATCCCGATTGGCCGGTCGAGTGCCATGCCGTCGCCATTTTCGTCGCGTCCGGTCGTGATGTTGAACGGGATGCCGGACAGCAGGGAAACCGAGAGCCCAAAATTCGCCCATCGGTGGAGTGTGGCCGTGCCGAGGAAGTTGAATTGCTGGCGCCGGTCGGTGTCGGCGCGGCCCCACTCGCCGGCGGGCGCGAAGCTGTTGGCGGGGAACCAGTTCACTCCACCGGTGTCGGACATCGTCTTGCCAAACACATACTGAACCATCCCGTTGACCCGCGGACCCAGGCCGCCGCGCAGGTTCACTTCGAGCGCGTTCGCTTCGAGGCGACCGGCGGACTCGATGTCGCGCAAGACGTTGACGCGGCCGTCAGGCCGAATGGCGAACCCCGGCGGCAGTGGTGCGTTCGCGTCTCGCGAACGGAGCAATTGCACACCGCGCGTGCCCACATAGTTCACACTCAGCGTCGTCCTCTTGGCCAATTGATGTTCGACCCCGAGATTGAACTGCATCATATTCGGGAGTCCGGCGCCAGCTTGAAGCCGGTGAATGCTGGTGGGCAAGGCGCCCAGCTCGGGCGGGATGGCGCCGTTGATGACGTAGCGCCGCAGTTGGCTGCCATTGAATCGGAGGATGTCCCAAATCGGCCCGGGGCCGGAACGGTCAAAGAAGTATCCGGCGCCGGTACGGATCACGGTCTTTCGCGACTTGGCCGGCGCCCAGGCGATGGAGAGGCGAGGAGCGAAATTGTTGGTGTCGCCGAAGTAGTTCTGCCAGTCATAGCGCAAGCCCGCGGCAATCGACAGCCCAGGACGAACTTGCCACTCATCCTGGAAGAAGCCGCCGACGTTCTTTTCGATGAAGATGGTCCGCGGGTCACCGTGCTGGAGCACAGCGGCGAAGGGGCGGTTTGCGGCAAAGGCGTCGAGGGAGGCGAAGGATAGCGTCCCGATCTGGTTCGCCCGGTCAGAGAGGCCGCGACGGCTCCAGTCCGGAATGTTGAAGCCGTACTTGAGCGTGTGTTTGCCCAAGGTCTGCGTCAGCAGCCAAGTGATGGAGGTGTGAAATTCGGTGGACAGGCGATCTGCCTGCGCACCCCCGCCGGTGAAGGCGTCGATGACGGACACGCGGGCAGCGTCGAGATTACTCTTGGTGGGCGCCCAATAGCGCCCCACCAGGATGCGGAACTGCGACAGCAGATTCTTGTTGACAATCGCGCGGTGGTTGAAGACGAACTCGTCTTCCCGCATCCGGCTTTGCGTGCCCGCCTCGCCGAGCGTAATACCACCAACCCCCAGATTGTTCTGCCATCGATCCTGGAAGTTGTACTGCCAGAAGATGGCCTGCTGGTCGTTGAACTGGTGGCTGATACGCAGCGAGGCGACAGTGTTCATTTGCGGCGTGGGCACGTTCTCGTTGACCGGCCCGCCGGGTCCCCTGGCGAAGACCACGGCGAACAGGTCCTCTTCCTCGCGCGCGGCGGAGAGAAGAAACGAGGTCTTCTTGCTTCTGGCCACCGGCCCGAACAGGCTGCCTTCCCAGATGCGCCGCTGCTCCTGAGGCCTCGTGGCGGCAAGGGCGTCCCGCGCGTTCAGCCGGTAATCGCGGAACAGGAAGTTGAGTGTCCCGTGATAGGCATCCGCCGAGGACTTCGTGATCACTTCGATGCGCCGCCGACTCCAGCGCGGGTATTCCACCGTGTAAGGGTTGTTGTTGATGCGGATCTCCTGGATGGCCGAAGCGGTGACGCCTGCATTCCGCATCTCCATTCCATCCACCACGATGGTGGTTCCGGAACCCCCAGGCGTGCCGGGATCAAGGAACCGTCCCAGCGCTGACAAGTAGTTGTTGTCGAGAAACGGAAGGTTGTCCAGCATGGTTCGCTCGACCGAGATCGCGTCGGCATTGCGGTCGACCTGTGGCTTAACCGTTCGATCGCCCTCTGAGACGTTCAGTTCCTCCCTGATCGCGGCAATCGTGAGCCGCAGCCGCAGCGGGCGGTTCGAGCGTGGTCCCGTGCGCACGCGCTGCGCAATCCGGTCAAATCCGGGCACGTCGCACCGTAATTCGTAGCTGCCCGGCGGAACGTTGTCGAAACGGAACTGCCCCGTTGGACTGGTCGATGCTTCCCAGGCCTGGCCGCCGCCGGCCAGCACGATCCTGACCGCCGGCACGGGAGTATCGGATGGGTCCACGAGCGTGCCCGTCAGCGGAGCTAACGCAATCGCACGCTGGGGCGGCTGGGCGAGGCCGCTGACGGTAGTCACGAGCAGAAGGCAAAGCAGTTCGAGCATTCAGTGGTTCTCCAGAGGCATATCGACGCGAAACGTGCTGCCTTGATTGACGGTGCTTTCGACCAAGATGGCGGCTTGGTGCGCATCGGCGATCCACTTGGCCAAAGCGAGACCCAGGCCAGAGCCGCCCAAGTCGCGGCTTCGGGACTTGTCCGCGCGGTAGAAGCGCTCGAAGATATGCGGCAAATCCACGCTGTCGATGCCCGCGCCGGTGTCTCTCACTTCGAGGTGAAGCCGGGAGCCAGCCACGCTCGCACGCAGGGAGACTGAGCCTCCGGCGGGCGTGTACTTCACCGCGTTGTCCAGCAGGATCAGCAACAGGCGCCGCAGCGCCGCCGCGTCGGCCAGCACGCGTGGCGCGGATTCAAACGCGTCGAGACGAAAAATGAGATTCTTCCGGGCGGCGAGTTTGCGCGCCTGTTCGCCAACATCGAGCAACAATGCCGGGATGTCGACGAGAGTGCGTTCGAGTTGCGCCTTGCCGGCATCGGCTCGCGCCAGGATCAGCAGGTTCTCGATGAGTTCGGTGGTCCGCTCGGATTCGGCCAGGACCTCCGAAAGCGCCTGCCGGTATTCCTGCTCGCCGCGTTGCTTTCTCAGGGCGAGTTCCGCGGTCGTCCGCATCAGGGCAACGGGAGTCCGCAGTTCGTGGGAAGCGTCGGCGGTGAACTGTGTCACGCGCTGGAAAGCTTGCTCGATCCGTTCGAGCATCTGATTCAGCGTCCGGGAGAGACGTTCCAATTCGTCGTTGGATGGGGGAACCGGCAGACGCTGGTTCAAACTGCGCTCGCCGATCGAGCGCGCCGTTGCCGTGATCTCATCCACCGGAGCAAGCGCCCGGCGGCTCATCCACCAACCGCCCGCGGAGGCTGCTGCCAATACAAGCGGGATCAGCAGGAGGAGGGTCGCGCGAAAGCGATTCAGTCCCTCCTCGATCTCGCCCGTGAGAGCGGCCACCTGCACGGTATAGGGCTTGCCGAGGACCGTCACCGGACGGCTGAGGAAGCGGACGCTGACCTCCTTCACCATGCGGTTCTCCCGGCTTCCCTTTTTCGTCAGCACGGAGGGAAGCTCGATCGGTACGCCGGCATCTTCGAGGGATGCGGAACGGTAGAGCCAGATTCCGTGCTCATCGCATACCTGGAAAAGATCGCCGCCCGGCCCAAGCACCGAGTGTTCCTTGAACTCATCGCGGATCTCCTCGACCGAAAGCGCGCCAATCTGGTTGTCCATGAACTTTCGCACGCCCTCTACACGGTCTTCGAGCTCTTCGTCGACGGCGTGAAACAACACCTGCTTTACCACCAGCCAACTCGTCAGTCCGAACAGGCCGAGCGACAAGGCGAGGACGGCGGTGTACCAGGCGGTGAGCCGGAAGCGGATCGATCCTGGGTTCATTCCTCCCCTCCGGCGCGTAGCAGATAGCCGACTCCCCGCACGGTGTGGATTAGCTTCGTCCCGGAGTCGCCTTCCAGCTTGGAGCGCAGGCGCCGGATAAAGGCGTCCAGCGTGTTGCTCTCGACGTCGCGGTCATATCCCCAAACGCCTTCAATCAATGTCGCGCGGGGAACTGCCTGTCCGGCGCGGCGCATGAGGAATTCGAGCAACAGGAACTCCGTACGGGTGAGAGAAACCTGTTCCGCCGCACGGAACACCAGATGCGATGCCGGGTCGAGCCGCAGCGGACCGGCTGTCAGTTGAACCTGGTGCGGCGCCGGGCCACGCCTCAGCAAGGCGCGAATCCGGGCGAGCAGCACCTCGAACGAGAAGGGCTTGGTCAGATAGTCGTCCGCCCCGAGGTCCAACCCGCGCACGACATCAGGAGCGGCGTCGCGCGCCGTCAACATGAGGATCGGCGTCCGGATACCACCTTCCCGCAGGCGGCGGGCGATCGTGAAGCCGTCGATGCCCGGCAACATGATGTCGAGCAGGATGAGGTCGAACTCGCTCGACTGGGCCATCGCCAGCCCGGACCTGCCATCTCCGGCGACCGCTACGGCGTAGCCCTCTTCGGCAAGGCCTCTCTTGAGGAGGGCGGCCATGCGGGCTTCGTCTTCCACCAGCAACAGGCGCATGTCTTCCAGTTCCCAGACTACCGGTTGAACCTGAAGATCGTCTGAACCTACGGTCCGTCAGACAATCTTCAGATGGCGGGCGGACAATCAGTACATGCGATATATTGCGCTGGCTATGAGTTGCGCCTGCTGGGCGGCAAGCCTGTTCGCGCAGGGCAGCGGCTGGTCGCTGGATGGGTCCCCCATCGTCTGGGAATCGGCCTTCGTGAAGACGGCACCGAGGCTGGACGGTCTGAAGGATTCGGTCTGGGCGAAAGCCACGCCGGTTACGGTGTATGTCCGGGAGGCGATGGGAGGCGATCATCCGCGTCCGGTCATCTTGCGCGCGCTCCACACCGATGACTCGATCTACATCGCCGCCGAATGGGAGGACCCCACCAAGAGCGATATGCGGGATCCATACCTCTGGAACGCGGCGCAGAAGAACTACGAACGGCCGTCCAGGCCTGACGACCAGTTCGCGATTGAGTTTCCCATCAGCGGCGACTTCGCGATCAGCATGTTGACGGTCGAACGCGAGTACAAGGCCGATGTCTGGCATTGGAAGGCGGGACGCGGAAACCCCATCGGTTGGGTGGACGACAAGTATCACGTGATCAGCCAATCGCCAGTGCCGAATTCAAAGGAACACAAGCTGCACAGCGGCCGGCGGGTCTTCATTGCCCGCGTCCAGGATGCCGGCAAGCCGCCGTACTTGCTGAAGCCTGAGCCCGCGGCCTTTGCCGGGGATGTCGTGGACTCGTTCGTCCAGCAGGAACCGGAGGGCAGCATGGCTGACATCCGGGGCAAGGGCGCGCACAATGGCAAGGGATGGTTCCTCGAGATGGGCCGCAAGTTTGCGACGGGGCATGATGATGACGCCGTGATCGATCCACGAAAGGATAACCCGTGCGCCATCGCCATCCTGAACGATGAGCTCTACGAAGAGCATTCCGTCTCGACGCTGATCCATCTGCGGCTCAAAGGAGGTCCGGGGGTGAAATGATGCGCCGCCTTCTTCTGCTCTCGCTTGTTGCTTTACTTGGATCCGCGGCGGAGATCGACTTCCGCCGCGAGAAGCCCGGCACGGTTCCCAAGGACTGGGTTGTGGCCATGACCCACGAAGGCGGCGCGCCTAAGTGGGAGATCGTGGAGGATGCCTCCGCGCCTTCGCCGCCCCACGTGCTGGCGCAGACCTCGACCGACAAGACTTCCGGGCGATTCCCCCTGGCGGTCTACCAGAAAGCAAGCTTCGCCGATGGGAGGGTTTCCGTTCGCTTCAAGCCCGTCGCTGGAGAAAGGGATCAGGCTGCGGGTATTGTGTGGCGCTACCGGGATCCGGACAATTACTACATCGTCCGTGCAAACGCTTTGGAGGACAATGTTGTCCTCTACAAGGTGGAGGACGGTAAGCGCATCTCGCTCGAGCCCAAAGGCACGCCTTCCAAGTCGTACGGGGTCAAGCAGAAGGTTCCGAAGCTGACTTGGAGCGCGCTGAGCGTGGACTTCCGCGGCTCTACCTTCGAGGTCTTCTTCAACGGCGCCAAGATTATGGTCGTCATCGATTCGACTCTCCAGTCCGCCGGCAAAACCGGGCTTTGGACCAAGGCCGACAGCGTGACTTATTTCGACGACTTCTACTTCGAGAAAAGAAAGTGACCGCCCGCATCCACGCTCAGACCACTATCACGTTACCCGACTCCTTGATCCAAGGGTTTCACGCTTCATCCAGGATGGGGCTGCGAATGAAGTGGATTCGGATTCGACAGGGAGCGGATCCCGCGTCAGAGTGAATGTCTGCCGCCCAGGTGATCTGCCCCCGCCGGTCGCGGAAGTCCCGCCCCTGAATGCGGATGCCTTCAGTTCCGTCGGGATCAACCCGCAACGCGGCTGGTCATCCCGCTTTCTCGCGGCGCCGCTGGAATGCAATCCCCGTCACTCCGTTGTGGTACCCTAACTCCTCGTGGGGAGAGTGTTCCATCATGGTTTGGCCGTGGCTCTGCTGGCTGCGTTCCTGCAGTCGCCTTTCGTCCACACCCATGATGATGCCGCGGACCATGTGCACTGGGATGACCTGCTGCATCTGCGACTGGCTGATCTGTCCACAAAGGGAGTGAGCCTGGAAGCGCCGGACCACGGCTCCGATGCGCGTTTTCAGGACTGGGTATCCAGCAGGGGCGAGGTCCGGGCGCAGTTGTTGGCCGGTCTGTGCACGCCGACTCAATCGACTTCCCTGCGAAGCCGTCCGGCTCCCCGCATCTGGAAGGCTCCGCGCACCCACGACCCTCCCTGGCGGCTAACCCTCTCACCGCGAGCCCCTCCCGCCTAGTTCTGCCTTCTTTTGCACACGATTCGTGTGCGCAGATTCCTTCACCCATCTAAATGTTGTGTTGACTGAGGAGATGCCATGACTTCATGTCTTCGCTTCCTCGCCCTCGCCGTTTGCACGGCACTTTCTGTGCAGCCGAGTCCGGCGCAGGAGTGGACGGAAGAGCAAGTGGTCCGGAGGTTTCTGGACCAGAGTCCGTGGGTCCGCGATGCCCGTGCCCGAACTGCCGTGGCGGCGGCCGAGGCGAGAAGCAGAACGCTGTACTCGAACCCGAGGGTCCGGTACGTCCGCGAAGGTGCGGGCCTGACCGAGTTCCTGCAGGCCGAGCAGACGATCCACTGGAGCGGCCGGCTGGGCCTGCTCCGCAAGTCGGGAGTTGTCTCGGCAGGCGTAGCAGAGGCAGAGGGAGCGCTCGATCTGTGGGAGGCCCGAACGAGTCTGCGACTGGCTTTCTACCAGGCGCTGGCCGGTCAGGAGCTTGGGGCTGTCTATGAGGATGGCCTGAAGGAGATTGACGAGGTCAACCGGGTGCTTGCGGAGCGGGAGGCGGCGGGTGAGATCGCTCGTTTTGACCGGCTCCGGGCTGAGCGCGAGAGGGCGCAACTGGTGGCGGAGTGGGCCCTGGTGCAGGCGGAGACGGAGTTGGATCTCGGCCGTCTGCGCGGCTTCCTGCCTGCCGATGTCCAGATCGCCAGGGTTTCCGGTCGGCTGGAGACCTCGCTCAGCGGCGGGCTGGACGCAGAGACGCTGGCGCGGAGGGCAATGGCTGCACGGCAGGACTTCCGGGCGGAACAGCAGCGGCTCACCTTCTTTCAGCTCGAACAGCGCGCCGCGGAGAGGCTGCGTATTCCAGAACCTGTGGTGAGCGCCGGATACAAGCGGGCCGACATCGGAATGAACCAGATTGTCCACGGTGGTGTCGTCGAATTATCCGTTCCGTTGCCGCTTTTCAATAAAGGGCAGGCGGAGGTTTCACGATTCTCGGCCGAGCAAGAGCGTTCGTCGGCCCGGCTCCAGATTCTGTCACGGCAAATCCGCGCCGCGGTGGATGGCACTGTCCGGGCGTTCAATGCCCGCAGGGAGGCGAAGGACCGTTTCAGCCGCGCATTGTCCGATAGCGGTCCGGAACTCGTCCGCATCGCCACTGTCGCCTATCTCGAGGGTGAGATCGGAATCCTGCAACTGCTGGATGCCTACCGGTCGCAGCGGGAAGCGCAAATGCGAATGCTGGAGATCGAATTGGCCGTCAAGGAAGCGCAGATCGAATTGGAGCGGGTGGTTGGGGAGGAATTGGACCAATGAGAAAGCTACTCTGTCTGGCAATCCTGTTGAGTGCTTACGGATGCCGCCAGCATTCCCACGTCGGGGAAGCCGCGGCGGAACATGAGCCCCACCCGGAGAGTTTTTCCCACTGGACGACGAAGACGGAACTGTTCGCGGAATACCTGCCGCTGGTGGCCGGTGAGACAAGCCGCTTCACGGTGCATCTCACGCGACTTGACACATTCAAACCGGTGGAGTCGGGGCGCGTGGAAATTCGCCTGCAGGACGCGGGGGGCGCGGGACAGTCCTTTACGGCGGCCAACCCGGCCCGTCCGGGCATTTTCGAGGTGGACGTGAAGCCGGCTCAGGCCGGGCAATATCGGATCTCCGTTCAATTGTCCGGGGGACCGCTCGAGGACACCCACGATTTGGGCGTGATCGACTGCACTGCGACGAAGGCGGAGGCACTGCACGAACACGGCCCGGGAACGGAGGAGAAGGTCGCATTCCTGAAAGAGCAGCAGTGGACCATGGACTTCGCGACGGCCATCATCGAAGATCGCCAACTGCGGGTGAGCATTCGAGTACCGGCCGAGGTGCTGCCGCGTTCCGGTGGGGAAGCTGAGGTCGCAGCGCCCTTCGACGGGCGGCTGGTCGTGGAAAACGTGCCCGCCATCGGAGCCCGCGTGCAACAAGGACAGGTCCTGGCATCGCTCCTGCCGCCGACCAGCACTCCCAGCGACCTCGCCTCGCTCAGGCTCAATCGCGAGGAAGCCCAACTGGCCCTGCAGTTGGCGAGCAAGGACCGCGAGCGCGCCGAGCGGTTGGTGAAATCGGGCGCGGCTCCCGCGAAGCGGATTGAAGAGGCGCTCACCGTCGAGGCCACCCAGCAGGCGCGTCTCCGCGCCGCGGAAGAACGGCTCGCCCAATACGATAACTCCAGCATCGCCGATGGCGAAGCCCGGGGAGCAAAACTGTTCAGCCTGCGAGCGCCAATCTCCGGGGTCCTCACCCTTGTGGATGTGGCTCCGGGCGCGAACGTGAAGAGCGGCCAGACGCTGTTTCGCATTGTTGACGCCGACACGGTCTATGTCTCCGCCATCGTGCCGGAGGCGGAACTGCCGCGGGTGAGGGAACTCAGCGGGGCAAAACTCGAGATCCCGGGTGGTGGCGAATTGAAGACCCTCACGAATCTTGTCTCGATCGGACGCGTGGTGGACCCCGAATCACGAACCTTCTCGGTGGTCTATCAGGTGGACAATCGCGACCGCGGCATTGCCATTCACCAGACCATCCATGTCCATCTGCTCAGCCGCCTCGCCGAGGTGGCTCCGGTGGTGCCGGAGGCGGCGGTGGTGGATGATTCCGGGCGCCCGGTGATTTTCATCCAGGAGTCCGGCGAGACTTTTGTGCGCCGGCCCGTGAAGCTGGGCATTCGCGAGAGCGGCTACGTGCAGGTGTTGGAAGGTGCGTTTCCCGGTGAACGGGTTGTCACCATGGGCGCCTACCTGATTCGACTGTCAGCCCTGTCGAACCAGGTGCCGGCACACGGCCATGTGCACTGAGGAGCCACACGATGCTTGATGCGATGATTCGTTGGTCCCTGAGGCACCGCTTCACGGTAGTGCTCCTCACTTCGGCGCTCTTGATTTGGGGCGGCTACACACTGACGTCGATCCCGCTCGATGTGCTACCCGATTTGACCGCGCCCACGGTTACCGTTCTCGTCGAAGCGCGAGGCATGGCGCCGACCGAGATGGAAGCATTGGTGACTTTTCCGATCGAGTCGGCGATCAATGGCGCACCGGGAGTACGCCGGGTGCGCTCCGCCACCGCCGTCGGGGTGGCCGTCATCTGGGTGGAATTTCAGTGGGGCCAGGAAATCTACCGCGCCCGGCAAACCGTCAATGAAAAGCTTGCGCTGGTGTCCACCGTCCTGCCCGCCGAGGCGGACCAGCCGTTTCTAGCCCCGATCTCCTCGATCATGGGCGAGATCCTGTTCGTTACGCTCGAGTCGGACCGGCACTCCCGCATGGAATTGCGGACCGCCGCGGACACCTTGCTCCGGCGGCGCCTCCTGGCTGTGCCCGGTGTGGCGCAGGTGGTTCCTACGGGAGGTGAACAGAAGCAATACCAGGTCCTGGTCTCCCCGGAGCGCCTCAGGCAGTATTCGGTGTCACTGGACGGCGTGCAGAACGCGCTTCGCACGGGCAGCCAGAATACTTCGGCCGGCTTTCGCGTGGCGGGCGGGCAGGAATATTTAATCCAGGGCATCGGGCGGGCGGCTTCTGAGTCCGCGATCGAAGGCATTGCGGTGGGATCCCGGAACGGCCGGCCGATCTTCGTCCGCGATGTGGCGCAAGTCCGGATTGGGCCTGCACTGAAGCGCAGCGAAGGTTCGCACAATGCGGAACCGGCGGTGGTGCTTGGAATTCAGAAACAGCCCAGAGCGAACACGCTGGAACTGACGCGCCGGCTCGACGCCACTCTCGACGACATCCAGGCTGGCTTGCCCGAGGGCATGCGCATCGACAAGAACGTTTTTCGTCAGGCCGACTTCATCGAGCGCGCTCTCGCTAATCTGACCATGGCGCTGCGTGACGGCGCATTCCTCGTCATGATCGTCGTGGCCATCTTCATGATGAACTTCCGGGCTGCCTTCATCACGCTGCTGGCGATTCCGATTTCGCTATTGACCGCCGTGCTGACGATGAACTGGTTCGGCTTCACGCTCAACAGCATGAGCCTGGGTGGCCTGGCCATCGCCATCGGCGAACTGGTGGACGACGCCATCATTGACGTGGAGAACGTCATGCGGCGGCTTCGCGAGAACAGCCTGAAACCGGAGGGCGAGCGCTTGCCCGCGATGGAAGTGATCTATCGGGCAAGCAGCGAGATCCGCGGATCGGTCTTCTTCGCCACCGTGATTGTGGTGCTGGTTTTCCTGCCGTTGTTTGCGTTGAGCAGCGTCGAAGGGCGGCTGCTGATGCCGCTGGGGTTTGCCTACGTCGTCAGCCTGGCTGCTTCGCTCGTGGTCGCCCTCACCATCACGCCTGCGCTCTGTTCGTTCCTGCTGCCCCAGGCGCGGTCCGTGCTCGAAGGCCACGAGCCCTGGCTTGTGAGACAGCTCAAGCGGATCTACTTGCCTTCGCTTGAGTGGTCGCTGCGGCATCCAGCCGTGCTGGCACTCTGCTCCGTGGTGCTCGTGATTGGAGCGGCAGTTGCGCTGGGGCGCACCGGCCGGTCCTTCTTGCCTGAATTCAACGAGGGTACGCTGACGATCAGCGCCGTCACGCTGCCCGGCACCAGTCTGGCGGATTCGGACAAGCTGGGGCGCGGGCTTGAAAAGATTCTGCTCGGCGTGCCTGAGGTGGTGAGCACGGCGCGGAGGACGGGCCGTGCCGAATTGGACGAACACGTGCAAGGGGTTGAGTCAGCGGAATTGGAAGTGGCGCTCCGCATGGGCGACCGCTCTAAATCCGAGGTGCTCGCCGATATTCGCGAACGCGTGGCGGTCCTGCCCGGGATGAATGTCACCATTGGACAGCCGATCTCACACCGGATTGACCACATGCTCTCCGGGACCCGCGCGAACATCGCGGTGAAGATTTTCGGCGACGATTTAATCACACTGCGCGCGATTGCCCGGCAGGCCGAGGCGGCCATCCAGGGGATTGATGGCGTGGTGGACTTGTCCATCGAGCAGCAGACCGATATCCCCACTGTGCGCGTCGTCGCCCGTTCCGCGGATGCGGCTCGCTATGGCCTGAGCCCCGGCGATGTCGCGGCCCGCATTCAGACCGCCTTCGTGGGCGTCGAAGTGAATCGCATCCTCGAAGGTCAGATCAGTTTCCCGCTGGTGGTTCGATATCCGGAAACGCGGATGGAGGACTTGAGTGAGATTGGACGTACTTTGCTCGATTCACCAACCGGAGCCAAGGTTCCCCTGGAAGCCGTAGCGGACATTTACGAGGACCGAAGCCCGAACTTCATCAGCCGCGAGGGAGCGCAAAGAAAAATCGTGGTTCAATGCAACGTCGCGGGACGGGATCTGCTCAGCGTGGTCAACGCGATCGAGGAATCCGTGGCCGCCAACGTCCAATTCCCACAAGGCTACCGCGTGGAATACGGTGGCCAGTTCGAAAGCGAAGCGGAGGCCTCCCGCCGCCTCCTGGTGCTCGGCGCAGGCATCATTGTGGCGATCTTCATGATCCTGGCCACCGCCTTCCACTCCACGCGCGACGCCCTGATTATCATGCTGAACCTGCCTCTGGCGCTGGTGGGCGGTGTCGCCGGCGTGTACCTGGCTGGAGGTATCCTCTCAGTGGCTTCCATCATCGGCTTCATCACGCTGTTCGGCATCGCCACGCGCAATGGCATCATGATGGTCTCCCACATCCGGCACCTGAGAGAAAAGGAGGGAGTGTCGGAGCTTCGCCAGGCGGTGACGACCGGCGCCCTGGAACGTCTCGCGCCGATTCTTATGACTGCGCTCACGGCGGCCCTGGCTCTCGTACCTATCGCCGCCGGCATGGGCAAGCCGGGGAGCGAGATCCAAGCGCCGATGGCGATGGTGATTTTGTTTGGCTTGGTCACATCCACTGCCTTGAACATGGTGGTGGTCCCGGCCGTCTACTATGCGGCCGGGCGGAGGGATGTCAATCAACAATGAATGGGAGACGATCAGAATGAAGAAGATTTGTGGATTCATGGGCGCCTTCGCGATGATGGCGATCTTGAGCGCGGCTCTCTGGGCGCATGACGACAAGATCCATAAGGCGACCATCGGGGAAGCCGCCGCCGTCGCCGCCGACGGGCTTGATCTGAAGACCAAGACCGGCGTGGTGAAGGTGAAGTATTCGAGCCGGACCAAGTTCGAGCGCGATAAGAAACCGGTGGACCGTTCCAACGTCCGCGCGGGAGAGGCGCTCGGCGTCATCGGAAACAAGTTGCCCACCGGGGAATTGATGGCGATCGAGGTTCTCCTGGGACGCGATGTCCAGAAAGAACTCGATGAGCAGAAGGGTGGACATAAACACTAACCGGTGGCCGGTTTGATTCACCGAAGCGGCGTATTCATTGAGTCCGCCGGCTGGACGTGTCTGGAGATCGGCCGATCTCCCGTATCCAGCCGGCGGCGCTGAACACGCTCAACGTCCCTTCGCTGCGTTGAACTGCGGCCAGAAGGAGGGTCCGCTTGATTAATGCCAAAGCAGAGACTGGAACTGCCGGCCGGCTCGTCTCGATCGATCAACTCCGGGCCTACGCCATCTTTGGGATGGTCATCGTCAACGCGAAAGCCTTCTTTCTGGATCCGGTGCAATCCACTCTCGCGGGATCGCCCTTTGCAGAGTATTTCGGCCTCCTTCTCCATCAATTAAGCCATCATGATGCCGGGTTTACCTATGCGGACTCCATCGCGCCTCTGTTCGTCTTTGTCGTCGGCATGGCAATGCGCCTCTCCTGGCTCAAGAGGACTGCACGGGCCCACGACCCCTGGGCCGTGCGCCGTTCGATGGCCAAGCGTTTCTCTCTGCTGGTTCTGATCGCCTTCGCCATTTATCCCGGCTGGCTCTGGGATGCGCTGATGGACATCGGGCTGGCCGGCTTGCTCGCAATCATGCTGATCGACAAAAGGCCAGGCGTCCGCGCCGCCGCCGCCTTCGCTTTTGTCGCGGCATTCCAGTGCATTCACACCTTCACCTCGTACGGCACCTGGTCCTCCTTCGGGCGGTTCTCCATGGATGATTCGGGGTACAAGCCCGTCCTCGTCCGGCTGCTGCCTCTCCACGAGGAACTGTTTCGCGCCAACCTGAACGGCGGACCGCTGGGACCCCTCAGTTGGGTGATGATGCTACTGTTCGGCGCGAATGCCTATGATCTGCTGGCGGGCGAAAGTCGCCGGAAGTTCGTCCGCACCTGCCTACTGTGGGTCTTCGGTTTGTGCTCCCTTGCACTGCTCCTGCAACTGGAATGGCCTGGCGTGAAAGAAGCCTGGCCCTTCTCCGCTCGTACGATGACCGCCCCCTTCCCGCTGTGGGCCACCGGGCTCTGTATGTTCCAGCTTGTTGGGTTCCACCTGCTGTGTGACCGGCTTGGCGTGATTATTCCAACGTTTGCGGCGGTTGCACTGAACCCCCTCGCCATCTATATCGCCCAGCATCTGATCCTCGATGTCGCAGGCGGATTTAAGCCGGAACGATTGCGCCTGGCGGAAGGCGTTGCGGGTCTTGCGCTGTTCTGGATCCTTTTCGCGTCCGCGGCCTGGTTCATGCGGAAGAAGGAGATCTACATCAAGCTCTGACCTGCTGGGGGCGCGCCACTCTGGCGGCCGGGAGAAGATGCGCGGGCACAATTCGTGTCGTCTTGTTAAGATGACACTGTTGTGCTGACGCGCCATCTCGCATTCCGCCGCGCGGTCGTTAGTCTCTGGGGCGCAGTTGTCCTGTCCCAACTTCTGCCGGCTCAGTCCACGAAAGCTGAACTCTATGGCACAGTTCGCGATGCCACGGGCCGGACCGTGCCGTCCGCAATCGTGGAACTCCTCGGCCATGGCGACGGGCAACTGAGACAGTCCGTCGCCAGCATGGACGGCAGTTATCATTTTCTGGCTCTGCCCGCGGGAAGGTTCCGGATCGACATCTTTGCCGAGGGATTTGCGCCGTTACGCCGGGATGGAATCGTCCTCCGGGTGGGCGACCGCCTGTCGCTGGATTTCGAACTTGAGGTGGGTGGCGCGGCGCAGGCGATCGAGGTCACAGCGGCGCCCGACCTGCTCCGGGCGAGCCGGGGCTCGGTGGGCTTCGTGGTCGAGCAGGAGAAGGTGGTGACGCTCCCATTGGACGGGCGGGACTTCGTCCCGTTGATCGCGCTCGCTCCGGGCGTCAGTTTGCCTCCGGGTAGTGTCCTGCCGCGGATCAACGGCAGCCGCCCGCGAGTGACTGAGTATATCTACGACGGCATCAGCGTCCTGCAGCCCGAGCCGGGGCAGGTGGCCTATTATCCCGTCATTGACGCCATCGACGAGTTCCGCGTCGAGACCAACAGCTACTCCGCCGAATACGGCCGTTCGAACGGCGGCGTGATCATGGTGAACCAGAAGTCCGGCTCGAATGAACTGCACGGAACGCTGTTCGAATTCTTCCGTAACGAGCGTCTGAATGCGCGCAACCTGTTTGCCGGAACCAAGCCGAAGCCGCGCTTCCGCCGCAACCAGTATGGCTTCGTTCTGGGCGGTCCTATTCGCAGAAACAAGACCTTCTTCTTCGGCGACTGGCAGGGAACGCGGCTCAGCACGGGTGTGGTGCGGATCAGTACGGTGCCGGCCACCACGGAACGCGATGGTGTCTTCACTATGTCCATTTACGATCCCGCCACGACCAGCCGTGCGTATTCGCGGTCGCCGTTTCCCGCCAACACGATTCCGGCGGACCGCTTTGACCGGGCGGCGCTCCACCTGGTGTCCCGCTATCCCGCGCCCAACGTGTTGAACGCCGCCGGAGCCACGCCCGCCGCGAACAATTACCGCAGGCTTGGCAACAACAACACAGCGGCGGACCAACTCGACGGCAGGATCGACCATTACTTCACTTCCAACCACCGCTTCTTCACCCGCTACTCGTTCATGCGCGATGACAGCACGCCCACGCCCCCACTCCCGGACGGCAGCGGCGCGCTGACTTCGGGTGTGATCGGAGACACGCTGACGCGCGCCGGCAGCCTGGCTGCCGAGCATAGCTGGACCGTCACACCTTCCGCCGTGAATTTGCTGCGCTTCGGCTACACCCGTCGCGGCTTCGAACGCGAGTCGCTCCGCACGGGCCAAACCGCCAGTCAGGCTACGCAGGTCCCAAACATCCCCGTTACTTCGTTTTCCGACGCGCTGCCCACGTTCGACGTGGTGGGTTTTCAGCAACTCGGCCCGCCCGCCAGCGCCAACTCGCGCTTCAGCACTTCGGTGACGCAGTTGATTAACACGTTCTCCTGGATTCATGGGCGCCACAGCCTGAAAGCCGGCGCGGATCTCCGCCTTGCCACCCTCGACATCCTGCAGCCGCCCAGCCCGGCAGGGCACTTCCGGTTCACCAATGTTTTCACCGCCGGGCTCACTCCGGCAGGCTCGGTGATGGCTTCGACGGGCAACAGCCTCGCGTCATTCCTCCTCGGCCAAACCAGCCGCTTTTCCATCGACGCCCAACCCGAAACACTGAAGCCGCGCGCCTCCATCGCCGAATTCTTCCTCCAGGAGGACTGGCAAGCCACCCGGCGTCTCGCTCTGAGCCTGGGCGTCCGTTACACGCTCAACTTCCCCTCGACCGTCGCGGGCGACCGCGGCGCGGTCTTCAATCTCGATTCGCAGCGCCTCGAGTTTTTGGGCGTGAACGGAGTGCCGCGATCAGTCCGGGATCTCGAGAGGGGGAATCTCGCTCCGCGTCTGGGCGTGGCCTTCCGGGTCACGGATTCGTTCGTTCTCCGCTCCGGGTATGGTCTTACGTGGATTGAACAGGCCGGGATCACGACACCGTTCACCACGCCGCTCTTTCCTTTCATCCAGACTCTCGGCGAACAGTCGCTCGACAATCTGACGCCGGCGTTCATTCTGGCCCAAGGTCCAACCGTACGATTGCAGGCCCCCGGCCCAGACTCCGGTCTGGGCCAGGGCGTCTTTGGCGTTCAGCGTGATAACGGCAGCGGCTATGCGCAGCAATGGAACTTCATGCTGCAGAGGACCTGGGGAAACGACTGGAGCGTCGAGGCGGGCTACCTCGGCTCGAAGCTGACCCGGTTGGGCGTGCCGGACGTCAACCTGAACCAACTCACGGTGGAACAGCTTGCCCTCGGCTCGTCGCTCACCCAACAGGTGCCCAACCCCTTCTTTGAACAACTCCCACCGAACACCTCGCTCAGCACGCCGGCGATTGCCCGCGGGCAACTTCTGCGCCCCTATCCCCGGTTCACCACCGTGGCCCTGTATCGCAATAACGTTGGCCACTCGACCTACCATTCATTCCAGGCGCGGATCGAGAAGCGCTTCATCCGGGGCCTCACCTTCACAGGCTCTTACACCTTTTCGCGCCTGATTGACGACGCTGGAGCCGTCTTCGATTCGGCCATCCTGACAGGTCCGGTGATGAACTTCCAGGCTGCCGACAGTCACAACAAGCGCCTGGAGAAGGATGTCTCCACCGGCAACATCCCTCACGTCTTCTCCAGCGGCTTTGTTTATGAACTGCCGTTCGGACGGGGGCGCGCCGTGCCGCTCAGTGGGTGGCGGGATTGGGTGTCCGGGGGATGGCAGGTTGCGGGTGTGGTCCGGTTGCAGTCGGGGAGTCCGGTGGCTGTCACCCAGGCCACGAACCTGAACGCCTTCGCCGGATTCGGCATCCAGCGGCCGAACCGCGTGGCGAACCCGGCGCTTTCTCCTGCCGAGAGATCCACCGCGCGTTGGTTTAACACCGCCGCTTTTGCTCAGGCGCCGCAGTTCACCATCGGCAACAGTTCCCGCAATCCGGTCCACGGTCCCGGCTATCGGACGGCCGATGTGATGGTGGGCAAATCCTTCACCCTGCGCGAGGGCCTCATTGCGGAGTTCCGGGCCGAGGCTTTCAACGTGACCAACACCCCGCCGCTCGGCAACCCGAACGGGAGTTTCGGCGCCCCGGGCTTCGGCGCCATCACCACCGCGCTCGACCCTCGCGTCTTCGAGTTCGTACTCAGGCTGAGGTTCTGATTCCAGTTCCCTCGGACTGCGCTACATTGGGGCGACAAGCGATGCAATCGAGCGTGAAGAACCAGCTTGGGGCGGTACGCCGCGGCCGCGGCGTGGGGGCGGCAGAACTGGCAAGGCGGGTGGGTGTGAGCCGCCAGACCATCTATGCGATCGAAGCCGGCTCGTTTGTCCCGAACACCGAGGTGGCGCTGCGGTTGGCGCATGAGCTCGAAGTGGCGGTCGATGCCCTGTTCACGCTCGAAGCCGAGGGACCCTTCCGGCGGAAACCGATCAAGGCCGAGGTGCTCAGCCCAAGCGCGCCGGTCGCCGGGCAAGGCGTGCAAATCTGCCGCGTGGGCGATCGTCTGGTGAGCGTTCCGGTGAACGCCGTGCCCTACTTTCTCCCGGAGGCCGACGGCATCATCGCGAAGCCCGGGCGCAAGGCCGGCACCGCCGAACTCATGGTGTTCTCCCCGGAAGAGGGCTCCACGAAACGCCTGGTGCTGGCCGGCTGTGACCCCGCCACGGGACTGCTGGCGCGCATGGTCGAGCGCGAGGCGGGTGTCGAGGTGATCTCCGCCGCCGCTTCCAGCCGGCTCGCCTTGAACTGGCTCCTGGACGGCAAAGTCCACGTCGCCGGCAGCCATCTCAAGGATGCCGAAACCGGTGAGTTCAATTTGCCGATCCTGCGGCGCGACTATCCGGGAGAGGACTTCGCGGTCGTCACTTTCGCGCGTTGGGAGGAAGGCTACGTGACCGCCAAGGCCAATCCCGCAAAAATCAGGACCGCCGCGGATCTGGCCCGGCCAAAGATCCGCCTGGTGAACCGCGAGGTGGGCGCGGGCAGCCGGGCACTGCTCGACTATCTGCTCGCACAAGCCGGAATCCCCACTGCGAAGGTCAATGGCTATGATCGGATCGCCTTCGGCCACCTGGCTGCGGCTTACGCAGTGCACGCAGGCGAAGCCGACTGCTGCATCGCCACGCGCGCCGCCGCCCAGGCTTTTGGCCTCGACTTCATCCCCGTCCAAAGCGAGCGTTATGACTTCGTCGTCCGTCGCAGGAATCTCGATCTGCCAGCTGTTCAGAGTCTCCTTGATGTGCTGATGAAAGCGAAACTCCGCCGGAAACTGGAAGTGCTTGCAGGCTACGACACATCGCAGACCGGCGTCGTGCAGGCATAGCTTCGCGCAGCGCCCGGAGGGCCTCTTTTTTCTCTGCGGGGCGCCAACCGGGCGCCATGGACTACTCCACCATGAACCGGTAGCCCACGCCGGGTTCGGTGCGCAGGTGGCGCGGGCGGGCCGGGTCGGTCTCCAACTTACGGCGCAGGTGCCCCATATAGACGCGAAGATACTGCGCCTGTTCGCTGTGCTGGGGCCCCCAGACCTCGATGAGCAGTTGCCTTTGGGTGACGACCTTGCCCGCGTGCCGGATCAGCGTCTCCAGCATCCGGAACTCGATGGGTGTCAGATGGACTTCCGCTCCGCCGGCACGGACGACTCGCGCCTCCAAGTCGACCATGATGTCGCCAGCGCGAAAGGTCGTGCCTTCGGACCCGTCCCGGATGGTGGCGGCCCGCCGCAGCGCTGCGCGGATGCGCGCCAGCAGTTCTCCCACCGCGAATGGCTTGCTCACGAAATCATCTGCGCCGAGATCAAGGGCCTCGATTTTGTCCTTCTCCTGCCCCCGGGCGGACAGCACGATGATGGGTGTCTGGGTGCTGAGCCGCAGAACCCGGATCACTTCCAGCCCATCGGTATCGGGTAAGCCGAGATCGAGCAGAATCAGGTCCGGCTGGCGTGCTTGCGCTTGCGCGATGCCTTCCGTTGCCGTGACCGCCTCGTGATAACGGAACTGCTCGGCGGCCAGCGTGGCGCGCAGGAAACGCCGGATTTGCGGATCATCCTCGACGATCAGGATCTCGGGCGCGTTAGTCAACCGGGACCTCCGGAGGCGGGCCCGGTTGGGGCAACCGGATCCGGACGACGGCTCCCCCCTCCGGCTGGTTGGCCGCATCGATGCGGCCTCCGTGCGCAGTCACAATGGCACGGCAGATCGGCAGGCCGAGTCCCGCGCCACATGCCCCCGCCGCCCGCCCGCGGTAGAACTTGTCCCACACCAGGAGTTCTTCGCCGGAGGCGAACCCAGGTCCGGAATCGCTGATCTCCATGGCCACTCCCTCATTGTCTTCCCAGGCGGCGATCGAAATGGGGGAGCCGGCAGGCGTGTACTTTGACGCATTCTCCAACAGGTTCCAGAGGACCTGTTCGAACAAGACCGCGTCAACGGAAACCATCAGGTCGGGAGGCAGGCTGGTGGTGACCTTGCGGCCTTCAAGTACGCGATCGAGCCGGGTTAACGCCGCGCCGGTCAGTTCTTCCAGCGGATACCATTCCCGCCTGACCTGCACGCTGCCGGCTTCAATCCGGGTCATTTCGAGCAGGTTGTTCACCAGGCGGCTCAGCCTCTCGGCTTCGGATTCGATGCTTTCAAGCAACTCGTGTCGGGTGTCCTCGCTGAGTTGTTGGCTCTGCGATCTGAGACTGCTGGCCGCGCCCGTGATGGCCGCGAGTGGGGTCCGCAGGTCGTGAGAAACCGCACTGAGCAGACTGCTGCGCATTTGCTCGGTTTCCGCGCGGAGCTGCGCTTCGCGGGCGGCGTCCGCGGATTGAGCACGTTCGATGGCAAGGGCCGTCTGGCTGGCGAAGATATCGAGCAGATGGAACTGCTCCGGCGAGTCGAGATGGGCGGACTCCTCGGGGACGACGGCCAACACGCCCACATGGCCCTGCGAGCCCTTCAGCGGAAGATAGAGGGTGGTGGCGCCGGGCAGTGTGTCTGTTCCCTTGCCCGCCTTCTGGCCGTGGTCAAAGGCCCACTGCGCGATGCCGGCTTCGCCAGCCGGAACGGGAAGATCATCCGTCGTGCGCTGGTCAAGCGAAATCTTGCCGCCCTCTTCGGGAAAAACATGACGATTCGCGTGCCGAAGACCTCCCGGGCGATAGTGGTGGCGGCGCGGGCGGCTTCCATCCAGCGGGTCTCGCTGCTCAACTGTCTGGTGAGCCGGTACAAAGCCTGGGTGCGGGCCTCCCGCTGGGACGCATGTTCCGCCTGCAACCGGACTCTGATCGTCAAAGAAGCGATAAGCCCGGCCACAATCAGCATGACCGCAAAGGTCAGGAGATATTCGTAGTCGGAGACCGCGAAAGTCAGATAAGGCGGCACACAGAACAGGTCGAAGGCCGCCACGCTCAGCACACACGAGAACAGCGCCACCCCACGGCTGGACCGCATCGCCACAGCGACGACGCCCAGAAAGTAGAACATCGCCAGGTTAACGGGATTCAGGGCACCTCGCAGTGGAATGGACACTGCCGTGGTGAGAGCGACGATGGCCGCCGCCCATGCCACCTCCCGCCACGGGAATGGCTCCGCGCGCGCCACTTGCGGCGTTGGGGGCATGGGGGCTTCGGTTTCACCGGAGATGGCGATGATCTCAATGTCACCGCTCTTGGCCACCAGATCGTCGAAGACCGAGCCCCTCCAGAGGCGCTTCCACAGCGGCCCCGCCTGCTTGCCGAGCACGATGCGCGAGACGTTGCGCGAACGGGCGTAATCAAGCAGGGCGTCGGCGACGTTCGGGCCCGTCAGGGTGACCGTCTCGGCACCCATCCGGTCTCCGAGGCGGAGAGCGGACTGGACCCTGCGGCGCGTCTCCTCGCTGGCTCCGGCCTGCGCCGGAGTCTCGACGTAGGCGACGATCCATTCCGCATCCAGGCGCTCAGCGATGCGTTTGGCCGAACGAATCAGCTTCGCCGAAAACGGACTGGGGCCGACGGAGACGATCAGGCGTTCAGTGACCGGCCAACTGGAGCGGATCGAGTGGTCCCACCGGTAGAGTCGCATCTGTGCGTCGACGCGGTCGGCCGTGCGCCGCAGGGCAAGCTCCCGGAGTGCAATCAGGTTCCCCGGACGGAAGAAGCCTGTCATGGCGCGCTGTGCCTGATCAGGCACGTACACCTTGCCTTCCTCCATCCGCTTGCGCAGTTCCTCGACGGGGAGGTCAATCAGTTCTATGTCATCGGCCTGGTCGAGGACTGAGTCGGGCAATGTCTCGCGCACGACGATGCCGGTGATCTGTGCGACCACATCGTTGAGGCTGTCCAGATGCTGAACATTGAGCGTCGTGTAGACGTCAATGCCGGCGTCGATCAATTCGAAGACATCCTGCCAGCGTTTGCCGCGGCCTTCGGCCATCGCTTCGGCGAAATTGCCAAACAGAACCGTGAACCAGAGCCAGAGGCTGATGGAGAGAATGAAGCCGGCGGGCGCCTCGCCCTGTCCGGCAAGGGCCTGAGCGCCCAGCGCCGCAGTCAGCAGGCTCCCCACGAAGACGACGAACACCACCGGGTTCCGCATCTGGTGGCGGGGGTCGAGCTTGCGAAACGAGTCGCGGAGCGCCTGACGGACGATGTCGCCCTCGAATAGGTTGCGCTTTGTCATTGCAGTGCCTCCACGATCGGACCGAGAGCGAGCGCCGGGATGAACGCCAGCGCGCCAACGATCAGTACGGCTCCCGCCAACAGGACGACGAACAGAGGCGTATGCGTGGATAATGTGCCGGGCCCTGCGGGGATCGTGTTCTTTGCCCCAAGCGAGCCCGCGATCGCCAGCACCGGCAGCGCCACCCAGTAGCGGGCCAGCAGCATGGCGAGGCCCCCGGTGAAGTTCACCAGCGGATTATCCGCTCCATAGCCCGCGAACGCGCTGCCGTTGTTGTTCCCCATCGAGGAGAACGCGTACAGTATCTCGCTGAAGCTGTGCGGGCCGCGGTTGGCGCGGCCGCTCAGCCCCATTGGGGTCACCACGGCGATCGCGGTTCCGGCAAGCACGCACAACGGCGGCACAAGGATCGCAATCGACGCCATCTTCATCTCGAAGCTCTCCACCTTCTTGCCGAGATACTCCGGCGTGCGGCCGACCATCAGGCCGGCGAGGAAGACCGCGATGACGGCGAAGATGATCATCCCGTACAAACCGGAGCCGGCGCCTCCAAAGACGACCTCTCCCACTTGCATCAGAAACATCGGAACCAGCCCACCGATGGGCGTGTGGGAGTCGTGCATGGAGTTGACCGAACCGTTCGAGGCGGCCGTTGTGGCCACCGCCTATAAGGCTGAGTTACTGGTTCCGAATCGAGTCTCCTTGCCTTCCAGGTTGCCTTGCTCGGCATGCACCGCCACGAACAGAAGCGGAACGAATATGACCAACATCGCCGCCAGAAGCGCCCACCCCTGCCTCCGGTCTTTGACCAGAAAGCCGAAGGTGTAGCACATCGCGGCAGGAATCAGCAGCAGAGCGAGACACTCCAAAAAATTCGACAGCGGGGTGGGATTCTCGAACGGATGCGCCGAATTGACATTGAAGAAGCCGCCGCCGTTCGTGCCCAGTTGCTTGATGGCTACCTGCGATGCGGCCGGTCCCATCGGAAGGACCTGCTCTGAATCCGCGACTTTGACGGACGCGTCGAGGTTCAGAATCACCCCCTGTGAGACCAGGGCGAGACAGAGCAGGGCGGAGAGCGGCAACAGGATGTAGAGAGTGCCGCGGACCAGATCGGCCCAGAAGTTGCCGATCTCCCGAACGCCGCGCCCCGCCAGCCCGCGAGCCAGCGCCACGAGAATCGCCATCCCGGAGGCCGCGGACACGAAGTTCTGCACGGTCAGGCCCGCCATTTGCGTGAAGTAGCTAAGCGTCGCCTCACCGCCGTAGTTCTGCCAGTTGGTGTTGGTCGCAAAACTCACGGCGATGTTGAATGCCGTATGCGGGGCAACAGGCCCCATCGTCTGCGGATTCCAGGGCAGCCATTGCTGCGCGCGCAGCAGAAGGTAAACGAGCAAAAAGCCCACGGCGTTGGACGCCAGCAGCGCACCCGCATAGGCCTTCCAGTGAATCGATGCCGGGCGGGCGATGCCCGCAAGCCGGTAGAGCCAGCGCTCGGGCGCTGATTCCCACCGCCCGCCGTAGACCCAGGCCATATAGCTGCCAAGCGGCTTCACCAGCACGAGCAGAACCGCCATGTAGAGCGAAATCTGAATCCAGTCACTGCCTGTCATGAGAAGATCTCCGGCTTGAGCAGCGCCACAAACAGATACAACAGAAGGCCGATGGCCACCAGTCCGCCCACGAGGTAAAGAGCCGTCATGGTCAGACCCCCACCGCTCGCTTCAACAACAGCCAGGACCCGGCGAAAAACAGGGCCGCCAACCCAATACAGAGCGCGTCGTCCATCGAATCACCTCGCATCGCTGATGGGGACTCAAGTCCCGCTACCCAAAGCGTAGGGATATGCGTGTAGAGGCCGCGCTAAAGAATCTTCCCCGCGCATTAAGATTCCGCAAAAATCCTCACCCGAGTTCGCGGGTCTTCACTCCGTCCGGGTGACCAACCAAGGTGCAGTATCCGGATTTCCGCAGTGTGGATGGCGGCGATGGCAGGTCTGGCGAGCCTTTACCGATCCGCGGGTCACGCGCCATGCCGGTGCGGGGACTCTCGAGCAGAAGTTCCTTCCCTCACTCGAATGCCAAGGCGGCGCGCAAGGCGAGGCAGGTGTCACCGAAATGCTATTGCATGTGATAGTAGCCGTGATGCGGGTTGTTTTGGATACGGATGGGTTGGCCGCTGCGCTTCGCAGCGACCAGGGCGCCTCGCGGCAACTCCTTCTGGCGGCCTTGGACCGGCGGTTCGTATCGCTCGTATCGGTTCCGTTGATGCTCGAGTATGAGGCTGTATTGACGCGGCAGGAGCACCGGGCCGCGGTCGGCATCACGACGGAAGACGTGGATGTTGTGCTCGATGCGTTAGCTGCGGTGATCGAGGCCGTCCGACTGAGCTTCCTTTGGCGGCCGACACTCAAAGATGCCGCCGATGAAATGGTGCTTGAAACTGCGGTGAACGGCAAGGCGGATCGCCGGGTGACCTTCAACCTGAAGCATCTGGGTAAGGCTGCCTTGGAGTTTGGGATTCGAGCCACGAGGCCTGGCGGAGCTTTGAGGGAGATTACGGAGAGACAGAGATGAGAAGAAGCAACGTTGCGCTGAGATTGCAGACGTCGCTGCTGGACGAAGCGCGCCGGGTGGCAGAGAGCGAAGGTGTCGCCGTCAACCAGTTGATCTACGTGGCGGTGGCGGAGAAGTTGTCAGCGTTGCGGACGGAGGACTACTTTCGGGAGCGCGCGGCCCGGGCCAGCATCACCAAGGCCAAGAACGTGTTGAAGCGCGCCGGCAAGGGAAAGCCCCCGGCGCCCGGCGACGAGAAGTAGCCGCTTCTGCGACGAGTCTTCCGCCACGTTGGGAGTCGCCTGCCGCATGTTCGCCAAGAGAATACCGGGAATGATGCTGCGCGGCCAACCGACATATCCGAGGCCCAGCTCTTGCGGTAGGCCACTGCCGTCGAGCCTGGCATGTGTCGAGCGGGCATGCGAAACCGTGGGTGGCGGGATGCGCTACCCCTTCGCGTGTGACATCGGCCGGTCGCAGCGGGAACTGTTCGTCCCGGGGGTCCAAAATACCCATTGGGGAAAATTGCCCCCCCTTGTTTCGCGGTCCGATCTGCCAAGCGCCCTGGGAATGCCATCTTAATCCAGGTGAGTAGCCGCCTTGTTCCTGCCTCTCTGTTTCATAGCGGCCATAACTACCGGGGTGAAGATCGAGATCAGGATGTGGATCGACGTCATCCTGTGCCATGCTGCCGGACTGCAGTTTGCGGGAAGTAGCCAGCATGGTAGCGCTGGGACCCCGGAAATGAGGGTAAATCAGGGGAAATGAGGGGACGAAAATGCGCTCAAGTCGTTGAAAGCGGGAGGTGAGGGGAAGTCAGGGGAACGCGCGGCTAACTTCAGGTTCTAGTAGGAGCAATCCTGTGGAGGTTCAAGTCCTCTCATCCGCACCAATGAAATCAATGAGTTACAAAAAATGGCCGCCCGGTAGGGCGGCCATTTTCTTGGCATGGTAGCGCAAAGGGTAGCGCATGGTAGCTCTGTTGGTCAGTCTGGCGAGTTGATGAGCGCCGAAGAGATCCGTCGTGGCGCCTGCAAGTGATTGATCCCACGTGGGGCCAAAGTGGGTTGCGGAAGAAAACCGTGACAGGGACTACCACGCCTTTCTAGTTCGTCTTATGGGGATTCAATACGTGGCGGACCCAGTTTCGCGCCGAGTCCCGGCCCGTCCGCGGGAGACCGAATAAGCTCAAGATCCGCCACGGCTGGTTCTTCCATGCCGCGATAATTCCGCAGGCCTTGGTGTTGGCGCTGCAATCGTCTGCTCTAGCGCCACAGCAATGCTCGTATTCCTGCGCGAGTCTCAGCGGCGATCTGCCGCACGTTTGGGAGTATACAGGTAGAGGAGCATTAAGCTTGGTATTAATGAACACATCTTGGTGGCCGTCCGCCGGCACGCCGCTCAGGTTCCCGCAGTTGAGCCGGTTGTCGCAGGGGCTTGGCAAGAAGTCCTGGACGCGGGATGATTTGCATGACCGCTGGGCGTTACTTGGAGGCAGTGTCTTTCAGCAAACGGCTCCTGCTCCGGCTCATTCCATCGTTTCAGTATCACATGGCCCATTTGTTCTGATCCCCGCTTCCGTCTTAAGATTTTGTTCGATAGGTGCCGACTTTGCGAATACTGGTGATCGAAGACGAGCCCAAGGTTGCGCGTGCCCTCCAACAGGGCCTGGAGGACGAGTCCTACGGGGTGACCCTGGCCCAGACCGGCGAAGAGGGGTACTTCCTCCTCACCTCCCAGCGCTATGATCTGGCGATTATTGACGTCATGCTGCCGGGGCGCGATGGTTTTGAGATCCTCGAGGCGGTGCGGCGCCAGGGTTGCAGAACTCCCGCAATCATGCTGACCGCACGCGATGCCCTGGAGGACCGGGTTCGTGGGCTCGATCTCGGCGCAGACGATTATCTGGTTAAGCCGTTCGCCTTCCCGGAACTCTCGGCGCGCGTCCGTGCGCTGCTGCGCCGCAGCCAACCGCAGCCCCCGGCTCTGCTCTCGCTGCTCGATCTAGAGATCGATCCCGTCGCCCGCTGCGGGCGGCGCGGCGGCAAGCCCCTCGATCTCACGCCGCGCGAATACGAACTCCTGGAGTACCTGCTTCGCCACCAGGGTCGAATCGTGAGCCGGGAGATGCTCACTCGCGACATCTGGAAAGAGCCGGTGCGCCACACCCCTCTTGATAACGTGATCGACGTGCACATGGTCCGGCTGCGAAGAAAGGTGGACGAGGGGTGCGCCGTACGCCTGCTCCACACTGTGCGCGGCGTGGGTTTCACCTTGAAGGCCGGACATCCATGATTGACCTTCGCCCGCGCCGAGTTCGCACCCGCCTCACACTCTGGTATACCGGGGTTCTGGCGGCGATTCTGGCGCTGGCTGGTGCGGCGGTCTCGATGCTGTTTTTGTACGAACTGCGAGACCAATTGGATATCCATGCCATTGAGCAACTCGAAGCGGTCGAGACGAAGTTCCAACTACTGCCGGACGGTACCGTGCAACTGCCCGAGGAGCAGCATCATCACCCGTATCCGGCGACCGAAGAGATCCGATTCATCGAGGTCCTCTCGGGTGGCGGTGCAATTCTTTACCGCAACGAAGAGCTTCAAGGACGGGCTCTTGACTGCCCGCCGTCACTCGGCGAAGGAGTGGTTTCCTATGGGCCTCGTTCGGTGCAATTGGCTGGAGGCGTCCGGGTCCGGGTCGTCAGCCAACGTTACCCGGTCGGAGGTGAAGAAGTCCTCATCCGCATGGGCCTGAGCGAAGAGCCGATGTGGCGGCGGTTCCGTCACTCCATCCTCATGATGCTGCTGGGTTTCCCAGTGGCGCTGGGCCTGGCCGCATGGGGTGGCTCGTTTCTTGCCGGCCGGGCCCTTGCCCCGATCAGTGCGCTCGCGCGCAAGGCGGAGGAGATCAACGCCGAACAACTCCACGACCGCCTGCCCCTTGAGAACCCCCAAGACGAGATCGGCCGGCTCGCCAGTGCCTTCAATGCCACTCTTGCCCGCCTCGAATGCTCCTTCCAGCAACTGCGGCGCTTCACCGCCGATGCGGCGCATGAACTTCGCACGCCCCTGACCGCCATCCGCAGCGTCGGAGAGGTCGGTCTGAGCCGCCCCGGTAATGCGGAAAGCTATCGCGAAACCATCGAAAGCATGCTCGAAGAAGTGAATCGCCTGGGATTTCTCGTCGAAGGCTTGCTGGCCATGACACGAGCGGACAGCGGCCAATTCCGTCTGAAACCTCAGCCCGTTTGCTTGCTCGGCCTTGCGCGCGAAGCGGCCGACTTCTTAAGCGTGCTTGTGGAGGAGCAAGGCCAAAGCCTGGCCATCGAAGGTGCGAGTGTCAAAGTGCCCGTAGACCCGATGATTGTCCGGCAGATCGTGATCAACCTGCTGGACAACGCCATCAAGTACTCGCCCACGGGTTCGCCCATCCGCATCCGGGTGTTTCCTTCCCAAGCCGGTTTCGCGGCGCTTGAGGTGGAGGATGCTGGTCCAGGGATCCCGGCAGAGCACCGGCCGCACATCTTTGAGCGTTTCTACCGTGTCGAGGCTGGTCGAGAGCGGGGCCGGGGCGGCGCCGGGCTTGGTTTGGCGATCGCCGCCTGGGGGGCCAAGGTTCATGGTGGAAACCTCACGCTGGAATCCGGGAGCGGTGGCTGCGTTTTTCGCTTGTCGTTGCCTGTTCAGCCCCAAGCGCAAACCTGAAGCGCCGTTCAGGAAGTCATCAGGAAATCGTCAGAGGCTTTACAGGATAAACGGGTCTATAAATGAACTATGTCGACGGTTCAGGACCCAGTGGAAGCCCTCTGCGCGCCGCCAGGCGAGCAACTGCCGATCCTGCGAAATGAACCGCGGGTGCGGGCCAAGGGACTCGCGAAGGGCGATTCCTCGGCGGGGTTCTTGCCAGGCGCCATTCAGCAGCCGGACGGCATAGCCGACGCGGCGGCGATGGCCGCCAAGACTCTCGCACAACCCGCCTCGCTACTGCCGATGACCGTAGTTTCTGCCGCCGGCGTTGCCCTGGTGGCGCTCGGCCTTTGGTTCGCCCTTCGTGAACTGCGGCTTGCTGGCCTACAGTCGCGATGGGCTTGGCAGGTCCCGGCGATTCTGCTGGCTGGAGCCTATTCCGGGGTGGTTTTCCGGTGGGGTAATTTGTCGTGAGGATCCGAACCATATGAACCGCAAAACGACAATCGGCCGCCGCCCCGTGCGTAACCTCTCAATCCTTGTGTGTCTTCTGCTCGGCTCGATGCTGGCTGGTTGCACCTTCTCCGACGCCACGCCGCGGGCGCCACGCAATCCAGTTCGCGAAGCGGAGGAAGCGTTGCCGCCAAAATCGCTGGAAGCGCTGCAGGCGCTCCGCCTGCTTGGAGCCGTCCAGGTGGTGCGCTACAGCAGCGCAGGCAGCTATGCCTCCCCTCAGGAGTTGATTCAGGCCGGAATGCTCGACCCGGAGTGGCCCCGGGTGGACAAGGATCATTATCAAGTCTCTTGTGAAGTCTCTTCCGACCGGGAGAACTTCACCTGTTATGCCGACGCGCTACGCCAAGGCCTACCATGGTTCCGGATTGACGATTCCCAACGCGTGCGCGTGGAATCCAGCCGGCGCCCAACCCCAACCAGTCCCGTTTTTGGCCTTCTGATGGAGGGAGGCAAACAATGAACCGAAACCTAAGGATGGCAATCCCCGCAGCTTTTATTTTCTTCTTCGTGTCCCTGGGTGTCAGTGAGGCCGCGCGCAATGTGGACCGTTCGCAGGGCGCACGCCTTGCGAACGAAATCACCCGCCAATTCGGCGCCAGCGCCACTTACTCGAAGTTCTATGTGGGGTCCGACGTCTGTCTGGCCTGCCACAGCGAATACGCCGGGTTCAAGAACACCATGCACTACTCAGGCTTCAAGCGGACCGACAGTGACCGCTACAGTCTGGTGGACCGCAAGGGCGTAGTCGCCGACTACAACCTGAACGGCATCGACGACTTTAAGGAAGGTCTCGATTTCAATCAGATCAGCAGCGCGTTTGACCGCTATAAACCCAATGCCCCGATTCTTGGCTATAACCCTCAGAAGGGTTACACCGCCAAGATCGGCCAGGTCGAGTACGTGGTGGAGTTCGCGTACGGTGGCAGCGGCGTCTATAAGCAGCGCTATGTCACACGGATACCCGTGACGGATCTGCCCGGTGGTCTCAGCGCCAGCCGCTACCTGCTGCCGCTTCAGTTCAACGAATCCTACCGGAACTGGACTGCCTACAACGCGGGCAATTGGTACGACACGAACAACCAGCCCATTTTCGGACCGTCGGCCACGTCGACGCTAGCAGCCACGCGTGGCAACAACTTTGATCGCGGATGCAGCGGTTGCCACTTCACGGCGTTGGCCATTTCGAAGACGCCACAGGGCGAGTATGTTGCCGTGGCTCCCACCGCCATTGTCACCAGGCCCGACGACCCCCATGTGTTCGACTACAGCGGCGATGGAGAGATGAATGAAATTACCACCGGCTGTGAGCGCTGCCATGGGCCGGGTTCGATGCATGTCATCAGCGTCGGCAACCCCACACGCATCATCAATCCCGGCCGCGACATGACGGTCAAGCAGATGGACAATCTCTGCGGCAGTTGCCACGTCCGGGGCGCCTCGAAGGGAGCGGGCACCTTCGGTTTTCCGATTGAGGAAGCAACGCTGCGTCCCGCCGCGGAAGCGATCGGTGAGGACATCTTCGACAAAATGTTCGTTGCCCGCCCGGCAGTGTGGCCCGGGACCATGGAACCCGTCCAGCACCGGCAGCAGATCCACGAACACCGCACGTCCGCCCACGGCAATTCCCGCTTCGGCGACGTCGGTTGCGTGACGTGCCACGATGTTCACAACAGCGTTCGCAGCAACATCCGCGAGGCCATGATCGGGCGTGACGCGGCCGGCCTGCCCTACACCATCATGACCAAGGTGCAGGACAACTCCGCCTGCCTCGTATGCCATGCCGGGCATGGGCCGTTTTCCGAACTCAAGGTCACGGACCTGCTCGATATCCAGGGAAGCCGCGACGTGATCGCCCGTGTGGTCAGCCGCCACTCGTACCATTCCTACCGGCCCGAAGGACCGTCCGGCGTCAGCCGCTGCACGGAGTGCCACATGTCGAAGATGGGCTCTTCAGGCAATCCGCATGACGTCCCGTCGCATACCTTCGATGTCCCGCCGCCGGCCAACACGATCAAAGCCATGGCCAACAATGGCGCGGGCATGCCCAACGGCTGCGCAGTGCGCTGCCATAAGCCGCTGGCGATCTTCTTCGGGCTTCCGCCGCAGCCCAGCCAGGGCGTGTGGAACACCGGAGCCGATCGCATCCAAAGCGAATGGCTGATGCAGTTCTACGGCCCGAACGGGCTGTGGTGGCGGCGCGAATAAACATCGTCCGCTTGTTTTCTCCACGGCGCGAAGCCATCAGGTTTTCTGATGCGCCTTCGCGCCGTTCTTTTTATAGAGTCTGCTGCACATTGCATTTCCGATTATCGTTGACGATAATCATAATCCTATCAGCCCGTGGTAAAAGTCCCCCAGAACATGTGACCTCGGAAAAGTTTGGGACGTCTATGTAGACATGGCGATGGGACGGCGCAAAGCGAAGCAGCAGGAGCTGTGCCGAAGGCGGATGTTCCTGGAACCAGCGCTGTTTCCTCGAGCCTCCTCCAGGTGGCCCAAGAAGTCCACGATGAGCGGAGCCTCGATCTGCTCCAGGTTCAGTGCTGAGGGCGGAACCTTCAGGCGCTCGCTGGCGCACTGGAACAGGAGTCTGAACGCGTGCGCGTAGGAGTCGCAGGTGTTCGGGCTCGCCCGCCGCTCAACCGGCAAGCGTTGTTGGAGAAAGGCGGCGATATGGGGCGCGATCAAGGTCATGGCCGACCTCCTGCAAAGAAGATCTGGCATGAATCGGCAATGCTGCTCATCAGTTCCGGTGTCGCTTCCAGATACCAGTAAGTGTCGGCGACTTTGCTGTGCCCGAGATAGGTGGATAGGGCCAGCATGTGCTGCGTGATTCGATCTCGACCGTCCGGGCAGTTCTCCAGAGATCTGACTGCGAAGGTGTGCCGCAACGAGTGAATCGTCGGGCGCGGAAGCCCGGGTTCGCGCTTTAAGCCAATCTCCTGTGCTGCGGTCCGGAATGCGGTTTCGGCGTCGCCCACAAGCAACGGGCGCCTGCGCAACGAGACGAAGACGTGATCATCGAATGGAGCAAAAGGGCGTCTTTTCTGCAGATACCGTTCCAAGCCAACCTGTGCGGTGGTGTGCAATGGCACCAGGCGGCTTTTTCGAAACTTGGAACAACGGATGATTAGTCCGTCCGCGGTAACGTCTTCAAAGCGAAGCCTGATCGCCTCCGACACGCGAAGCCCTGTGCATGCCAGCAGCGAGAAGAACGTGCCGTAGGTCTGTCCACGAAATGGATTGCGCCGCCCCAGTTCGGATGCTGCTTGGACGAGCCGTTTGACGTTGTCCGCGGAGAAAATGGAAGGTACGGGCCGTGGGCCTTTCTCGTTCCCGAACACGGCGTGCGGAAGCTCATGACGTTGGTCCTCCGCCCGAAGGTATCGCGCAAGCCGGATTACTTGACCAAGTCGGCGTGCTCGCGTTGTGATCGATCGCGCCAAACCCGCCCACTGGATGGCGGTTTCCGTGCAGATGTGGCGCTTACTCTCTATGTCGGAGTACTTCGCGAAGCTATGCAGCAGGCTGCCTTCGGAGTGCAGCGCGAAGCCCATGGCCCGTCGGACTTCGAGGTACGACTCCACGCCTCGAGTCAGCATGAGGTCACCTCCGGCCAGGGTTGTGCGATCTGTCGAAGCGCAGCCACAACCACTTTGGCGTAGATCTCTGTGGTTGCGATGGATCGGTGTCGAAGCACGACTGCGATATCTTGCAGCGAGGCTCCTTGCCGAAGCATCGAGCTTGCTACCGAATGTCGAAGAACATGTGCGGCGCCCCGGCTTGGACAGCGAACGCCCGCACGGCGCATGGATTGCGCCACGATCATAGAGATGGCACAGTGGCTGGCGAACGGACCAAACGGTGCGCGGGATCGAATGAAGAGCGTGTCGTTGTCGATCGGATGCCTGCCATTCATAAGGTAGGCGACGATCGCATCACCAACCTCCTGAGTCATCGGCAGCAGGGTCTGGCGGCGACCTTTTCCGGCAACGCGAATGGTGGCCTCCTTCCAATCCAGGTCGCTGCGGCAAAGCCGCAGGATATCGCCGGCGCGAAGACCGAGGCGGGCGAGCAGCAGGAGAATCGCGCGGTCTCTGATACCTGCCGACGAGGTGGCGCTGCATGAGGCAATAACTCGCTCGACTTCCTCGGGTTGCAGATAACGTGGCAATGACGAAAGGCGCCAGTGCGCGAGCGCCGGAATGCATGCGTCGAGGCCCGCCGCGCACTTGCCATCCGCTATGAGATAATGCAGGAACGCTCGCACGGCGGTGGTGCACTGTTTCCCAGATGCCCAACCGCAGCCCTGACTTGTCTCTTGAACGAACTGCCGGAGGCTCCGAGCCTCGAACTTGCTCGTGTCATCTCCTACGGGCCTCAGCAGCGCACGAAGATGTTGAGAGTAGTTGTAAATGGTCGCGTCACATGTTCCCCGATGGCTGCGCATCCAGTCGCGGAACAGCACCAAGACATGCGGGTCTTCGGGGGTTTCTTGAGTGGATGGGATCGGCAGAAGCCCAGCGCCGCGAAGGCTGCCGATAAACAAACGAGCACCCCTCTGCAGATCCCGCCGGTACGTGCGGCCGTAGCCCTTACAGCGGCATCGAGGGAGGTGGCGGGCGAACTCCTCTAACGTGTGCTCATCGAAGGTTGCGGACGAAATGTCCTTTCGTTTTGCCCAATAGAGCAGGTGCTCCACGGCTCGGATATGTCGCCGTGCCGTGATCTTGGCAAACCCTGATTGCCGAAGCTCTTGAGCGAAAACATCGAGCAGTTGGCCGTCTTGGCCGCCGCGTAGTTGAAGAATGCGGAACGGGGATTCGAAGAACTCTGTCATCATGACGTCCTCCTCAGGACGCCACGATTATGCGAAGCTTCTGCGGAGCGAGACAGCCGTCAAACCCTTACCAAGTCGAACATGCCGCCCATCTCACGCGATGTCTGTACGCATTAAACTGGACTCCGCATTAAACCGGTTGGACTAAACCGCTTCGCGGTATTCGTGTAGCACGGCGAGTTGACCGCAGTAGGCCTGCGCCGTCGCGTCTTGCCCCCTCCCTCCTCTGAGAACTCCCACGCGAAAGGATGGATGAGCTGCTTGCAGCCCATTCCATTTCGCAAAAGGAGTCTCTCATGACATCACTTCGGCAACGCATGACCGAGGACATG
>JAHDVK010000053.1 GCA_023384675.1 Bryobacteraceae bacterium
GGACGTTGCCCACTATATGAAAAAACCCATCCCCACAAAGGATGGGTTTTTTCGCTTCTACCGCTCCGAGGTCACTGGCGGACGATGTGAGCGGCGTCCCGCAAGCCCGCTAACATTTGCCCTGCGTTTTACGTCATCCTATTATCCAAGGGTTTTACCACGATGCGACTCCTGTTGTTACTTGTCTTGACGGCTATGTGTCTGCCGGGCCAGACCTTGCGCGGGTTGATCACGGGCCGGACGGTTCCTGCCGCTAAGGTCACAGTCACCAGCGCGGAAACCGGCCGGAGCAGGGCGGCAATTGCCCTGGAGGATGGCCGCTTCACGATTCCCTCGCTGGCGCCCGGCATGTACCGCGTCAGCGCCGATGCGCCCGGCCATCAGGGGCTGGCGCGCGATGTCACGCTGGCTGTGAACCATGAGATCGACATCGACCTGCCCTTGCTGCCTTTGGGCCGCAGTGACGAAATCGAGGTCCGCGACACCGCGCCTTTGCTCAGAACCGAGTCGCCCGCCGCCGGCGGCTGGGTGGCGCCGCACCAGGTGGTGGACCTGCCCCTCGACGGCCGCAACTACTACGAACTGAGCTTGCTGATGCCCGGCGTCACGCTGCCCGCTCAAGGCTCGGCGGGTAGCGTCCGCGGCAACTTCGCCATGAACGCGAACGGCTCGCGCGAGGACGGGAATCTCTTTTTGCTCGACGGGGTGTACAACGCCGACCCGAAGCTGAATGGCGCGGGCATTACCTCTCCGGTGGATGGAATCCGCGAGTTCGAGGTGGCGACAGCGAATTATGACGCCTCCTTTGGGCGCAACGCCGGCGCGCAAGTGAACGTGGTGCTCAAGTCCGGCACGAACGAATTCCATGGCGCCGCCTATCACTTCTTTCGCAACGCGCGCCTGGATGCCCGCAATTTCTTTGCGCCCGCAGCAGAACCGGATCCGCGCTATCAGCGCAACCAGTACGGCTACGCGGTGGGCGGACCCATTCGCCGGGACCGCACATTTTTCTTCACCGACTTCGAGGGCCGGCGGCTGAACGAGGGGCTGCCGCGCGAAACCAACGTGCCGACAGCCCTTGAGCGCATCGGGGACTTCTCGCAAAGCGGCGTGCCCTTCGTGATCGATCCCTTTACGCAATCGCCCTTTCCCGGCAACCGGATACCGTCGTTCTACCTCAACCCCGTGGGCGTCAACATCGCGAACCTCTACCCGCTGCCAAACCGCGACCTGCGCGGCCGGAACTTCATCTCTGCCCCCATCCTGCGCGACAACAGCGAGACTTTCGACGCCCGTCTCGATCATTCGCTCTCCCAGCGCTCGGAACTCACGGGCCGGTATTCGGTCTCGGACCGGCGCCTGAACGAACCGTTCGCGGGTAACGCGTTCGCGCAGTTCCCCGGGTATGGCAACGTGGTGCCGCACCGGGCGCAAAACGCCATGATCGGCAACACGCATGTGTTCTCTCCCAACCTGATCAACGAACTGAGGCTGGGATACAACCGCGTGGCGATTCAGGTGAACCAGGAGAACCAAGGCGCCGACATGAACCGGGCTGTGGGCCTGCCCACCTTCGCGCAGCGCCCCCGGCAACTCGGGCTGAGCTACATCTCGGTGCTGGGCTATTCGCCGCTCGGCGACGAATACAACAACCCGCAGGCCAGCGCGTCGAACACCTACCAACTGATCAACAACACCACCTGGACCCGCGGCCGCACCATCTGGAAGTTCGGTACGGACATTCGCAAGTTCGACCAGCGCGCCTTCCGCGACGTGCAATCCCGAGGGCTGATCAACTTCGTCGGGTTCACCGGCAACGCGATGACCGAATTGCTGCTGGGGATTCCCGCGGTCACCGGCGGCGCGCGCCTCGACAACCGCCAGCATCTGCGCGGCGAAAGCTACAATTTCTTTGCGCAGGCCAACACGCGAGTCCTCGATTCGTTGACGTTGAATTTCGGCGTCCGCTACGAACTCAACGCCCCGCCCGTGGACCCCGGCGACCGGGCCAGCCTTTACAACCCGCTCACCGGGGGCATTTCGCAGGTGGGAACGGAGGGACTGCCGCGCGCGGGCTACGCCGCGGACCGCAATAACTTCGGCCCGCGCTTCGGCTTCGCCTGGTCGCCCGGCGACCGCAAAACGGTCCTCCGCGGAGGCTACGGCATCTACTTCGACCAGGCGGCGCTGGCTCCGAGCGAGGGCCTGTACTTTAGCGCCCCTTACTTCGACTTCCGGTTGTTTGTGACCTCGCAACAATTTCCCCTCACTCTGCAGAATCCGTTCCCTGAGAATTTCCCCTTCCCAACGCCCGCCTCCGCGTTCACGTTCAACCGCGAGATGCGCACGCCCTACATCCAGCACTTCAGCCTTCAGGTCCAGCGCCAGTTGGGCCGTTCGACCGTGGCTGAACTCGGTTATCTCGGCGCCAAGGGCACCCGCCTGCTCATGGCGCGCGACATCAACCAGCCCGCCCCGAGCGCCACCCAGTTTCCGCTGCGCCCGAACCCGATGTTTCAGGACATCAACGAGCTCGAGTCCCGCGCCGCCTCGAATTTCCACTCGCTTCAGGCTTCGCTGCGGCGCTCGCTTTCGCGCGGAGTCTCCCTGCTGGCCTCCTACACCTATGGCAAGTCGATTGACGACGCCTCCAACTTCTTCCCCTCCGCGGGCGACGCCAACTTCCCGCAGGACAGCCGCGACACCAGCTTCGAGCGCGCGCGCTCGAGCTTCGACGTCCGCCAGCGATTGACCGCCGCAGGCATCTGGCTGATCCCGTGCCCGCACAAAGCCAAGGCGCGCTGGCTGCTCGCCGGCTGGCAGGTGAACGGCATCGCCACCCTCCAGACGGGACGGCCGTTCACCGTCGCGCTGCCCGGCGAAGTGGACAACTCCGGTACGGGCCGCTCCTCGCTCGGCTTCGGCGCGAACGACCGGCCAAACATCGTGGGCTCGGCTCCCCTCGCCAATCCAGGCCCGGGCGCTTGGTTCAACACCGGCGCTTTCGCCTTCCCCGTGCCGGGCACGTTCGGCAATGCCGGCCGGAACATCCTGGACGGGCCGGGACTGGCGGCGCTGAACGTATCCGTACTCAAGAACTTCGAGGTGATCGAAGGGACTACGCTGCAATTCCGGGTCGAGAGTTTCAATGCCTTGAACCGGACCAATTTCAATCAGCCCCAGAACTTTCTGGGCGCGGCCGGCTTCGGCGCGATCACCAGCGCACAGAATCCGCGGCTGGTGCAGTTGGGGCTGAAGTTCCTTTTCTGATCGCCGGGTATCATTTGGGACTGATGCGGGCGGCGCAGCCGCCCGAGGGGGCGAGCCGGAGTTGAATCGTCTCGCCTTCCTTCACCTCCTGGATGCCGGCTTGAATGTCACGTGGGCGCTCGCCGTCGCACCAGGTCTTCAACTCGTACCGGGTAGAGAGATCAAGCATGCCGAGCCGGAGTTCGACGGTGCGCGGTTCCTCGTTCGTGATCGCGCCGATGAACCATTCGCGGCCCTTGCGGCGGGCGACGACGGCGTGGGTCCCGATGGCGCCCGCGAGGACGCGGGTTTCGTCCCATACGGTGGGCACGGCGGCGAAGAATTCCAGACCGGGCGATGGTGTGATCTGATCGGGACGGTCGTACCAGAAGACGAAGTTCCAGGGACTGTAATGGACCACCAGTTGCGCGAGCTGGTGGCCCCAGGTCGTCTTGAGGCGTTCGGTCATCCAGCAGATTGTGTAGTCCATTGATCCCGCGATGGCGCGGGTAAAGGGCAGGGTGGCGTTATGCGTCGCGGTGGGCATGTGCTCGTTGCCGCGCACGCCCTCGACGGTCATGAGATTCGGGTAGGTGCGGGTCAGTCCGCTGGGGCGGTAGCTGTCATGGACATCAACCATGAGTTGGTGGGCGGCGGCTTTCTTGATGGCGCCGGTGAGCCACTGTGACCACTGCTGCCCCTTTACGTTGACAAAGCCGAACTTCACGCCCGCGACGCCCCATTTACGAAAGAGCGGGAAGAGTTCGTCCATCCGGGCTTCCAACTGGCGGCGGTTGACATAGAGGATCACGCCGACATTCTTTTGCTTCGCGTAATTGATCACGTCGGGCAAATCGAGCCCGCCATGATCGGGAATGTTTGCGATGCGTTTCGGGTCCGGAGAGACGGTACGCGCGTCGGCCTCGTGGTCGTATTCATGGCCGTACCAGCCTGCGTCGTATTCGATGTATTGCAGACCGTTGGCGGCGGCGAAATCCACTGCCGCCTTGCCGCCGCGAGTGGAGAGGGTGACTTCGCGCAGCACCTTGCCGGGTTTGATCCACGCAGTGCTGGTAAGGGCCTGGGGCGGGCTGAGATTGAGGATGAGATAGTTGCGTTCGAGCAAGTCTCCCGGACGCCGTCCCAGAACCAAGACGCGCCAGGGTGTTGCGAATGGAAGCTTACCGGTTACGTTTCCGTCGAGTTGGGTGACGACAGCTTCATCGCGCGCGCCCAACAGCATTCGGGGGTAGTTGGTTTGCCCGGCCTCGGCCAGCGAGAGCCACAGGCCGTTTCCGGGATCGACGGTGAGCGGGCGTTCGCAATCATCTTTGATGCGGGCGGCAGGCACACGAAAATACTCGCCCTCGGTGCCATGTTCCTGCCAGGCCATCGCGCCTTTGGGGAAGCGGAATTCGGTGAGCTCGCCCGCGAGTTCGAACGGACCATGGCCTTCCAGGCGGTAGCGGAATGCGGCGCCTTCTTCGTAGGCGCGGAAAAAGACGGTGAGGCGTTCGAAGCGGAGGGTGAGTTCACGGAAGTTGTCGGGGATGGCGGAGCGTTCTCCATACAGAGGCCGCCAGACGGAGAGCGACGTGCGCTGCTCGCTGCCGAGGAAGCGGCCCGGATCCCAGCCCTCCAGCGCGAGCGTGGAATCGAGCACCATGGGGCGGCGGCCGTAATTGAGGGAGTAGGAGAGGCGGCCATGCTCGTGTTTGACGAATACGTGGACCAGTTCCTCGGGCGAATAGAGGTTGTATTCGGCGGCCGCGAGCGGGGCGGCGAGCAGGAGGAAGAGGCTGCTAAGGCTTTTCGACATTCGCGCGCCAATCCTTCCAGAGCGCCTCGAGTTCGCGAGCGCGTTCGGGCTGCTGAGCGGAGAGGTTGCGGCGCTCGCCCGGATCGTTTTCGAGATTCGAGAGGAAGCGGGCGTCCGCGCCTTGCGGCGGGATGTACTGCTTGCCCGTAGAGTAGTCGAAATCCCCGCCGTTGAGGACGAGTTTCCAGTGGTCCTGCCGGACGGCGCCCTGGCCGCGGTGATCGGCCCAGAACAGGGCGTGGTGCGGTGAGGGGGCCGCCTCGCGAATCATCGGCAGCAGGTTGCGCCCGTCGATGGTTCGGTCCGAAGGCGGCGCGATGCCGGCGGCGGCGCACAAGCTGGGGAGGATGTCGATGTGGGAAGCGAGGCCCGCGTTCACGTGTCCGGCGGGGAACGCCGCGGGCCAGGAGATGAGGGCGGGCACGTGGATACCGCCGTCGAAATGGCTGAACTTGAAGCCGCGGAAGGGGGCGTTCAAGCCGGTAACGGGCGGCTTCTGATTCAGCCCGGCGCGTGGCTCCCGCGTGGCGCCGTTGTCGGAGAGGAAAGCGACAATCGTGTTTTCGCGCAGGTTGCGCCGGTTCAGTTCGTGCAGCACAGCGCCAACGGCGTCGTCCATCGAGGCGATCATCCCGGCGCGGACACGGCGCTCCAGATCGAGGTGCGCGAACGGGCGGATGTCCGCTTCAGGCGCGTGCATGGGGTAGTGCGGCGCGGCGAACATCATGGCCAGGAAGAAGGGTTCGCGGTCAGGCTGGCGGCGGATGAAGCTGACGGTCTCCCGCTCCATGAGGCCGGTGAAGTAAGTTCCGTCCTCAAAGTACTCCTCGCGGTTGCGCCAGAGGTCATGGAAATTGACACGGTTGGGTTCGCCCCAATAGTTGCGGTGGGAAAAGAAATCGACGCAGCCGAGATGGAAACCAATGAACTCGTCGAACCCATGGGAATTCGGCACGGTCTCGGGCGTATTGCCGAGATGCCACTTGCCGACGAGGGCGGTGCGGTAGCCTGCCTGCTTGAAGAGCGCGGGGATGGCGCGTTCAGCGGGAGCGAGCGGGGGTCCATTGGTGGGCACGCCGCACCGGTGCGGATATCGTCCGGTGAAGAGGGCGGCGCGGGCGGGGGCGCACATGGCGGCGTTGGAATACCAGTTCGAGAAGCGGACGCCTGTGCGGGCGAGGGAGTCAATGTGGGGCGTGCGGAGGTAATCGGATCCGGTGCAGCCGAGGTCCTGGTAGCCGAGATCATCGGGCATGATGAGAACGACATTGGGGCGGGGCTGCATGGGTGGCATTGTATCCCAAGCAGAGGCCGGGTGGGATTCGGGGAGTGCGCGGCGAGGCGCAAATGGAGCGAAACAATGCACTTCGTTCGGGGTTCGTTCCGGGTTCGTTTGGGGGTTCGTTCCGGGTTCGTTTGGA
>JAHDVK010000031.1 GCA_023384675.1 Bryobacteraceae bacterium
TAGGGTGGGAGTTGAAAAGGACACTGGAAGCCTCTCCCGCCCTCCGTTGGCTATTGATTTTGCCCCTTGCTGACGCGCGGGGCTTGGACGCACCCCAGCACCGAGCGTAAGGGAGTTGGAAGATGCGCCTCCGGAGTCAGCCGGAGGCCGGGCGTTTCAACCTATCACGCGATGCAGGAGTGCGCTCCTGCTCCCGCGCTAGAAATTGGTGCTGAGATTCCACTGCCCACAGTGGCATGATAGGGAGAGCGATGATTCGCCAATCCTCAGACAAGGAGACCAGCAGGGATGACCCAGCCCCCAGTCACCCCCTTCGCGGAACTGCAAGCGAACTGGCCGCACCTGTCTATCGAGGAGCGCGTCCACGGCTTCCGTAAACTCACGCGCGATTACCGCGAAGACCTCTTCTTCAGCCTCAGTTCCGCCGATCAGGCCGAACTCGTGCTCACCATGCCCGAGCACGAGCGCCGCACTTACCTCCGCACGCTGCCGCCCGACGACGTCGCCGATTTGATCCAGGAAGCCGGCGACGAAGAAAAAGACGGCCTCATGGCCTTGCTCGACGACATGGCGCGCACCGAAGTCCGCGCCCTGCTCGCCTACGCCGAGGACGACGCCGGCGGCCTCATGAGCCCGCGCTTCGCCCGGCTCCGGCCCGACATGACCGTGGACGAGGCGATCACCTACCTGCGCCTGCAAAGCCGCAACATGGAGACGGTCTATTACGCCTACGTCCTCGACGCCCACCAGCGTCTGCTCGGCGTGCTCAGCTTCCGCGACCTGTTCACCGCGCATGGCGCCGCCACCGTCGATAAAGTGATGCACCGCGACATCGTCAGCGTGCAGGAAGAGACCGACCAGGAAGAGGTCGCCCGGCTGTTCAGCACCCACGACCTGGCGGCGATCCCCGTGGTCAACGCGAGCGGCGTGATGCGCGGTATTGTCACCGTCGACGACATCGTGGACGTGGTCCAGGAAGAAGCCACCGAGGACATCCAGAAAATCGGCGGCATGGAGGCGCTCGATGCGCCCTACCTCGATACCGGCTTCTTCGAGATGGTCCGCAAGCGCGCAGGCTGGCTCTCAGTGCTGTTCTTCGGCGAGATGCTCACCACCCACGCGATGACCCATTACGAAGACGAGATCGCCCGCGCCGTGGTGCTGGCCGTCTTCATCCCGCTGATCATTTCCAGCGGCGGCAACTCGGGCTCGCAGGCGTCCACGCTGGTGATCCGCGCCATGGCGCTCGGTGAAGTGCGGCTCCGCGACTGGTGGAAAGTGGTCCGCCGCGAGATCCTCTCGGGTGTGGTGCTTGGGGGAGTGCTTGGCTGTTTCGGCCTTGCGCGCGTCGTCCTGTGGGAGTGGTTCGGCGGTTCCTACGGCCCGCACTACTTCCCCATCGGCCTTACCGTGGGCCTGAGCCTGCTTTGCGTGGTGATGTTTGGGACCATCGCCGGTTCGATGCTGCCCTTCATCCTGCGGCGGCTGAATTTCGACCCCGCCAGCGCTTCAGCCCCCTTCGTCGCCACGCTGGTGGACGTAACCGGGCTCGTGATCTACTTCAGCATCGCCGCGTATCTGCTGCGCGGGACGCTGCTGTGACGAGTTTCGCCTAACGAATGCTGGCGCGCGCCGAATTGCATTCCTCACAACCATCCTCCTCAGAATGCAGAAATACCAGCGGGTCCCGCACGAGGTACTCCAAAGACACATCCACGATATCCCGCGACCTGGCCAGCCTGGCGCGGGCATGACCAACGGTACCCTCCTTCTGGAGTCCACGGTTCCGCAGCCACTCGTCCGCGAGCACAAAGCGCTGACAACAGTGGTCGTTCTCCTCATACTCGATTCGCTCTGGCCTTCCATCCCGCAAGACCAGACCCGAGCCCGGTGTGCGGTAGGACACCCGCCATGAGTTCCGCGAGGTGCAAGGTCGTGTTTGCATCATGACCTACGCCGAGTAGTAGCACTTGTCCATCCAGTTCATGGACTCGACCCACCGGACTTGCCGGAATATGAGGCGGAATGGGCAAGGGTCCCGCGGTCACGAATTTCGCTCGCGGACCCCAAGCTGCGAACGCCTGGAAGTGGTTGCTGCGCACCACTTCAGGAAGGCGCCAGAATTGCTCCGCGACGACGCCCAGGTCGGCCGCCGCAGGCGTAGTCAGCGGGTCGAAAAGCTCGTAGTCGTCTCCACTCCAGGAGGGCATCACGAGAGTTCCTCTGGGGCCCAGGGCGCCGCGCAGCGCCTCAATCAGTCCGCGCGGACCTCCCTCGATCGGTCTCACGGCTCGGTACGACGTGTGGACGAGAAGCACCCCGCCCTCCCGCACGTCCATTGCGCGCAATTGCTCCTCCACCTGGCTGATGCTTAATGCTTCCATCGCGATAGGCGGGGGCGCTTCCAGCCCCGTGGAACTCTGTGCAGCCGGGCCGAATTCCTCGCTCAAGCCCGCATCTTGCGGTAATTCTCCAGGCAGAGCTTCACGGTCTCCATCGGCGGATGCGCGCTGCCTTCCTGCTCGATGTGGTAGTGCTCCACGCCGCCCACGGATTCGGCCGCCTCGAAGATCGCCTTCCACGGCGCCGAGCCTTCGCCGAACAGCACGTGGTAGCCCTTCTCGGGATCGTTTGACCAGTCCTTCAGATGGATCGAACGGATCCGGCCGGGATTCTTCCGGATCCAGGCCACCGGGTCGTTGCCGGTCTCCACACAGGTGCCCACGTCAAGCTGCAGCACCACTTCCTTCGGCGTGTTCGCCGCCAGCACTTCAATCGGCTTCTGCCCTTCGAGTTCGCGGAACTCCACCTGATGGTTGTGGAAACCCGCGCTCAACCCGGCGGCCTGGAATTTGGCCGACGCGGCGGTGATCTTGTCCGCCACTTCCTTCCAGCCGCTGATCGTTTCCACGCGCCCAGCGCCCGCCATCACGATCATCGTGCTGCCGAGCGTCTTGTTCAGATCGATCGCCTTTTCGAGATTCTCGGGATCGAAGACGGACGCGCTGTTATGCGTCGAGAAGCACTTGATGTTGAGCTCATCCAGCAATTGGCGCACTTCCTTCGCGTAATCGACGGTCCATTCGAAGTAGGGCGAGAAGAACTCCACGCCCTCATAGCCCATGCCGGCCACGGCGCGGACTGTGCCCATCAGGTCTTCCTTCAGCTCGTTGCGCACCGAGTAAAGTTCAAGCGCAATCGGGATCTTCTTGCTTTCGGGAGGGGTGGTCGTACAAGCCAGGGGCGCGCCCGCGGCGATGGCCAGCAGCGCGCGCCGGGAAAGTTTCGGGGAAGAGAATTGGATGTGCGATGACATGGCAAGCCTAAACTATCACGCCCAGCGGCCGGGTGACAGCGCGGGCTTTCACCAGCATCTCCTCCCATTCGCGCTCCGGGTCGGAAAGGCTCACAATCCCGCCGCCCGCGCCCACTTCGCCTTGCCCTTGGGTGAAGACCGCCGTGCGGATCACGATGTTCAGATCCATCGCGCCATCCAGCGACAGGAAGCCGAGCGCGCCCGAATAAATGCCGCGCGCTTCGCCCTCGAGTTCGGCCAGAATCCGCATGGTGCGCAGCTTCGGCGCGCCGGTCATCGATCCGCCGGGGAAAGCGGCGCGCACGGCATCCAGCGCGGTGTGGTCCTCGCGCAAGCGCCCGCGCACGGTGCTGACGAGCTGATGGACAGTCGCGTAGCTCTCGACGTCGAGCAGCGCGGGGGCATGAATCGTGCCGGTCTCGCAGACCCGCCCGAGATCGTTGCGGATCAGATCGACGATCATCAGGTTCTCGGCGCGGTCCTTTTCGCTGGCGGCGAGTTCGCGGCGGATCGCCTCGTCCTCTTCTCCAGTGGCGCCGCGCGGGCGCGTGCCCTTGATCGGTTTCGATTCGACCCACGCCTCGCGATCCACCTTCAAAAAACGCTCCGGCGAAGAGCAGGCCACAGCCAGTCCCGGCATCCGCAGGAACGCCGCATAGGGCGCCGGATTGGCGCGGCGCAGCCGCCGGTAGGCTTCGAACGGATCACCGGCAAAAGGAAAACGGACGCGGTTCGTGAGGCACGTCTGATAGGTCTCACCATTGCGGATCTGTTCCAAGCAGGCGCGGATGTCTTTCAGATATTGTTCGCGGCCCCGCGCCAAACGGCCTTCAACTTCCTGCGGCGCAGCGGGTTCGGGCAGCGCGGGCACTGGCTCGGCCATTTCGTTCGCCCAGGCATCGTCCGCGGCGCCATCGAGCCAGGCGGCGTACACGGTGCGCGTTTCGTGGTCGAAGACAAGGAAACGGTCCACGGGGAGAAACGCCAGATCCGGCGCTCCGGTGTGCATTTCGTAGCCAAAATAGCCCACAAAACCGCCCAAAAACGCGAACGGAGCGTTGTTTTTGACGCTCTTTTGCGCAAGTTTCGCGATCAGGTCATCGAAATCGCGGACCGGCGCCCCGCCCGCGCCCATGTAGGAAAACCGCGCCAGCCCCGGCTCGGCGCGACTGCTGTCGAGCCACCAAGCTGAAGGCGCACCGGCAAAACGCGCGGCAAACACAGCCTCCGGATCCTGCCAGTCCCGCAAAACACGATACTGTAGGGCGGGCTTCAGCCCGCGCGCAGCTTCAGCTCCGCCCATCCGAGCGCGCCTGCGCGCCGAAGCCCGTCCCACAAAATTGGCGACCAGCGCACGGCCATGTTCGCTGCCAATCGATTCGGGATGAAACTGCACGCCCGCAAGCGGCCGCGTGCGATGGCGCAAACCCATCACGAGGCCATCCTCCGTCCAGGCCGTCCGTTCCAGCTCATCGGGCAACGCGGCATCCGCGACGAGTGAGTGGTACCGCATCGCGGCAAAGCCCTGCGGCAGGCCCGCGAACAGCCCTTCGCCCGTATGAAAGATGCGGCTCGTGCGGCCATGGACCGGTTCGGGCGCATGCACGACGCGCCCGCCAAACGCCGCCGCCAGGCCCTCGTGTCCGAGGCAGATCCCAAGCACAGGGACTGAAGCGCATCGCAGCACATCCGCGCACACGCCGAAGTCCTCGGCGCGCTCCGGCCGCCCCGGACCCGGCGAGATCACGATGCGCTCGAAGCCGCCGCGCTCGATCGCCGTCCAGTCCCACTCATCGTTGCGGATCACCACCGGGGCTTCGCCCAGCAGGTCGGCGAGCAGGTGGAAGAGGTTGTAGGTGAACGAGTCGTAGTTGTCGATCAGCAGCGTACGCAAGCCTCATCGTTGCAGGCCCGACGCGCGCGTTGCAACCGTTGGACAATAGCAGCATGCAGTTCACTCGCCGCCAGCTTTTCGCCGCCGCCGCGCCGCTTGTTGTTCCCGCTTCGGTGCGGGGCCAGAATCCGCCTTCCTCGCGCCTGACCATCGGTTTCATCGGCACGGGCAACAACGGCTACGGCTACCTAACGCCCTTCATGAAGGACCCGCGCGTGCGCGTGGTGGCCGTGTGCGACGTCAACCGCGAAGGACCGGGCTACTGGAATGGAACCGTGCGCGGCTGGGCGCCGGCCAAACGGCTGGTGGACGAATTCTACGGAGATGAAGGCTGCGCCGTGTTCACCGACTACCGCGAAATGCTCCAGCGCCGCGACATCGACGCCGTCTATCTCGGCACGCCCGACCACTGGCACGCCTTGAACACCATCCACGCCGCGCGCGCCGGCAAGCACATCTACGGGCAGAAGCCGCTGTCGCTCACCGTCCGCGACGGCCGCCGCATGGCGGATGCGGTGGCGAATGCGAAGGTTGTCTGGCAGACCGGTTCGCAGCAGCGCTCCGACGTGTATATGCGCCGCGCCGTCGAACTGGTCCGCAACGGCGCCATCGGCAAAGTGCATACCGTGCGCGTGGGCCTGCCCGGCGGCACGCCGGACTTCGGCCGCACCGCGGAGCAGCACCAGACCGTGCCCGTGCCGGACGGCTTCGATTTCAACTTCTGGCTCGGGCCCGCGCCCGATGCGCCTTATTCGCCCGCGCGCGTGGGCGTGAATTACCGCTGGGTGCGCGATTATTCCGGCGGCCAGTTGACCGACTGGGGCGCGCATCACATCGACATCGCGCAACTCGGACTGGACACCCAGACCAGCGGGCCCGTTCACATCCGGAACGCGCGCGGCCAGTTCGCCAAACACCCCGTCTACAACACCGCTACCGATTTCTACTTCGAGTGCGAATACGAGAGCGGCGTGAAGATGATCGTGGGCAACAAGGAACGCGGCGGTGTGAGGTTCGAAGGCGCGGACGGCTGGGTGTGGACCAACCGGGGCCGGCTGGAAACCTCGTCGCCCGGGATCGCCGCCGCCTCGCTGCCCGCCTCGGGCTTCCGGCTTCCGTACAGCCGCGATCACGAAAAGAACTTCACCGACGCCGTGCTGCACGGCGTTCCCGTTGTGGCTCCGATCGAAGAGGCGCACCGCACCATCACCATCGCCCATCTCGGCAACATCGCGCTTGAAGTGGGCCGCGACCTGCGCTGGGACCCGCGCCGCGAGACGATTCTGAACGATGATGCCGCCGCGCGCCTGCTCGACCGCCCCTATCGCCGCCCCTGGAATCCGGAAGGTTGATAGAATGGCGGCGCCATGACCACTCCGTTATCGCGCCGCACGTTTCTCGGCTCCGCCGCCGCGCCCGCCATTCTGCGCAGCCAGGCGCGCCGGCGGCCCAACATCCTTTTCGCCATCATGGACGACTGGGGCTTCGGCCACGCCGGCGCCTATGGCAGCAAATGGGTCAAAACGCCCGGTTTCGACCGCATCGCCGAACGCGGCGTCACCTTCAACAACACTTTCACTTCAAACCCGAAATGCGCGCCGTGCCGCGCCTCGATTCTGGCCGGACGCAACTCCTGGCAGATGAAGGAAGCGGTGAATCATTTCGGCATTTTCCCGCCCGACTTTTTGGTCTATCCCGATTTATTGGAAAAGGCCGGTTATTTCGTGGGACTGACCGGAAAAGGTTGGGGCCCGGGCGATTTTCAAAGCACTGGCTGGAAGCGAAACCCGGCTGGTCCCTTGTTCAATCGCGCCACCACCAAGCCGCCCGGCCTTTACATGAGCAATAACGACTACGCCGGGAATTTTGCCGATTTCCTCGATAAACGGCCGAAAGACCAGCCCTTCTGCTTCTGGTTGGGCGGCCACGAACCGCACCGCCCCTACGAGGACGGCATCGGTCTCCGCCTGGGCAAGCGGCTGGAAGATGTCACCGTGCCGAAGTATTATCCCGACCACCGCATCGTTCGCAGCGATCTGCTGGATTACTCGGTGGAAGTGGAATATTTCGACAGCCACGTCCTGCGCGCTCTGAATTATCTCGAAAAGACTGGCGAAATCGACAATACGCTGGTCCTGATGACTTCCGATCACGGCATGCCGTTCCCGCGCGTGAAGGGCCAGATTTACGAGGACGGTTTCCGGGTTCCTTGCGCCGCGATGTGGGGCAGGGAATTCAAGGGCGGCATGCGCGTCGATGATTTCATCAATGTCCGCGACTATGCCCCCACGTTCCTGGAAGCCGCGGGCGTGGAACCGGCGGGCACAATGACCGGCAAGAGCTTTCTGGATGTGATGCGGGCCGGGCGCTCCGGCTGGGTGGATGAGTCGCGAAGCACCATGCTGACCGGCAAGGAGCGCCACGACCTCGGACGCCCCCGCGACGCCGGCTACCCCGTGCGCGCCATCCGGACCAAGGAGTTCTTCTATGTACGCAACTACGCCCCGGAATCGTGGCCCGCGGGCAACCCTGAAACCGGCTACCGCAACGTCGACGACAGCCCCACCAAATCGCTGATTCTGTCGCGCTTTGATGAGTACTACCGGATGTCGTTCGGCATGCGTCCCGCCGAAGAACTGTATTTAACGAGCGATGGCCGCGAAAATATCAACAACGTAGCCGCCGATCCGAAATACGCCGAAATCAAGCGGAAACTGCGGGAACGGATGGAGGAATTATTGCGCAGCGAAGGCGACCCGCGCATGCTGGGGCGCTCTGATTTCTTCGACACGATTGAGTATGTCGGGCAGCGCAAGCACAGCTATGAGGAATGGCTGAAGAACAGCGGCGTGCAAAAGTAGGGCGGGCTTTGGTCTGCGCGGAGCTTCAGCTCCGCAAGAGATGGCGGTCGGGAGCGGAGCTGAAGCTCCGCGCGGGTTGAAAACCGCCCTACTTCAACTTTCCGCCGTTGCGCCGATGTTTGCCGGTGCGTTTCGGCCGATCCGGCTCGGCGAGCGAAAACACGAGTTTGCGGTCCATCCAATCCACGCGGTCCAGCCGCACGGCCAGCCGGTCCCCCGCGGCGATCTCGCGCCGCGTGCGGTCTCCGCGAAGCACGCGCGCGTTTTCCTGCCACGTCCACCGCTCGCCCGGCAGCGTATCGATGGGCACAAGCCCCTCGACGTAGAGTTCATCCAGTTCGACGAAGAACCCGAAGCGCGTAATGGAGATCACCAGGGCGGGGAACTCGTCGCCTAGCCGCTCGGCCATGAACTTCACTTTCTTCCACTCCATCAACTCGCGCTCGGCCTCGGCGGCGCGGCGCTCGGTATCGGAGCAGTGGCCGGTAATCGCTTCGAGATTCGCCATGCGCGCCGGACGGCCGTCGAACAGCGATCCCAACAGGCGGTGCACCAGCAGATCGGGGTAGCGGCGGATGGGCGAGGTGAAATGCGTGTAGCTCTCGGCGGCGAGCGCGAAATGGCCGTGGTTCTTATTCGAATAGCGCGCCTGCTTCAACGACCGCAGCATCAGGTAGCTGACAATGCGCTCCTCGGGGCGGCCTTCAATTTGCGCCACGAGCTTCTGGTACATGCGCGCGGTCACCTTTAGGCCCGGGTCCGCGATGGTGACGTCGCGCCGCGGTTTCTGCCCGAGCGAAGTGCGCGTGATGTTGCGGAAGCGCTTGCCCGGCGTGGCGCCGAAGCCAAGCGAGAAGCCGAAGCGCGCCGCGGTCTCCTCGAATTCGGCCACGCGCTTCGGGTCGGGCGTTTCGTGGATGCGATAGACGCTCTCCTCGAGCCGCGCTTCGAGATGCGCCGAAACCGCTTCGTTGGCTGCCAGCATAAACTCCTCGATGATGCGGTGCGCGATGTTGCGCGGCGCCCGCGCGATCGAAATCATCAACCCGTGCTCGTCAAAGACGACGATCGGCTCGGGCAGGTCGAAGTCGATCGACCCGCGCCGCGTGCGCTTGCGGTTCAGGATCAGCGCGAGCTCGCGCATCAGTTCGAAACGCGGCACGAGCCCCGCATACTGTGCGCGCAGCCCTTCGTCGCCTTCCAGGATGCCGTGCACATCGGTGTATGTCATGCGCGCGGCAGAACGGATGATCGAGCGGCAGAACTCCTGACGGATCACGTCGCCGCGGTGGTCGATGGTCAACAGCGCGCTCATGCTGAGCCGTTCGACATGGGGCTTCAGCGAGCAGATTTCGGTCGAGAGTTCGAGCGGCAGCATGGGCACGGCGCGGTCGGGGAAATAGACGGACGTGCCGCGGAGGAAGGCTTCGCGGTCGATGGGCGTGCCGGGACGGACGTAGTGCGAAACATCGGCGATGTGGACATGCAGCAGGAAGTGGCCTTCGGGGGTGCGGTCCACCCAAACGGCGTCGTCGAAATCGCGCGCGGTTTCGCCGTCGATCGTCACGCAGTCCTCGGCGCGGAAGTCTCGCCGGTGCTCAAGCTCTTCGGCCCGGATGATGGCGGGCACGCTCTGCGCCTGTTCCAGCACTTCGGCGGGGAAGCGGTGAGGCAGGTGATGCTTGCGAATGGTCACTTCCACGTCCACACCGAAGTCGTTCGGATGGCCGAGGATTTCGATCACGCGCCCGATGGCTTGGGTCGAGTCGCGGTCCGGGTAGTCGAGCAGTTCGACGTTCACAATGAGGCGGTCGAGGTCGCGCGGCGATTCGGGCGGCGCGGCGGAGGCGCCGATGCGGTCGGGGTTCGGCTCCGGCGGCGGCAGTTCCAGCCCTTCGGGGATGAGCACTTCGTTCAAAATGCGCCGGTCGTGGGGAATCACGAAACAGCCGCGCTTGTGGTAGCGGAATTCGCCCACGATGGTGGGATGGGCGCGGCTGAGCACGCGTTCGATCTCGCCCTCGGCGCGCCCGTTGGGGTCGAAGCGGTTGATGCGCGCCAGCACACGGTCACCGTGCATGGCGTGGCCGGTGTGGCGGGGCGGGATAAAGATGTCGCCGTCGAGACCGGCGGGCGGCGTGTCGGGGATCACGAAGCCATAGCCGTCGCGGTGCATGCTCAGGCGGCCGATGGCGTAATCGCGCGTGCGCGCGGGCAGCACGAACTGCCCGCCGCGGAGTTCGATCAGCCGGCCGCGCTCGATGAGCCGGGTGAGGGCCTCATCGAGGGCCAGCCGTTCGCCGTGCGAGCGCAGGCGCAGTTCTTTCAGCAGCGACTTGGCGGTGGCGCGGCCGTGAGGCACGGTTTCGAGGCGCGCGAGGATCTGCTCATCGAGCGCTGGGGGGCGGGGGTCCACGAACGTAGTATAGGCGTCTGGCGAGAAACTTACAGCATCAGCCCGTGCGAACCCATGGTGCGGAATTCGTACTGCTGGATCTCGACCGCGGCGCGGCCCTGCATGCTGCGGACGATGCGGCCGCGCACGATCATCTTGAGAGCGGTGCGGTTGTTCAACTGGGCGGGCCAACTGATGGCCATTTCAATCTTCTTCCCAGGGATCAACTCGTGTTCGGTGGTGAAGGAGATGCCGCGGCTACTCATGTCGATCGTCCTGCCGGAGCCGGCTTCGTTGCCGCTGCGTTTACTCATCACCTTGTAGCGCATCTCCCGCTCGATGGGGAACCGATCCGCGCGGCGCCGCTCCTGCCCCGAAGGGGACGAAGCCTGGATCGTCTGCTCGCCAAATGGGTTCATGCTGCGGTTGCCTGTATCTCAACAATGGCCGGAAAGCCCTGGCCGTTCAATCGACGAATGGTTGCATTTTGCGTACCGTACCAGCGTACCAGTAAGATTATCTAAATGAAAACACCGTTTTTCGCACTCCTGCTGTTCGCCGTGGCCAGCGCCCCCGCGCTGGCGCAAAAAAAGGCGGTGGTTCCCGAGGGCGCCAGCGGCACGCTGCCGTTCTCTCCGGGCATCCTCGCCGGCGGCACGCTCTATGTGTCGGGTCAGATTGGCACGGACCCGGCGACAGGCAAGCTGCCTGAGTCGTTCGAGGACGAAGTCAGGCACACGCTCGAAAACGCCGGCCGCATCATGAAGGCCGCGGGCTATTCCTTCGCAGACGCCGTCTCCGTGCAGGTGTATCTCACCGACATGGAGCTGTTCCCGCGCATGAACAAGGTGTACTCGGGCTACTTCCCCGATCCGAAACCCACGCGCACCACTGTGGGCATCGCGAAGCTCGTGGGCGCGGCGAAGATTGAGATCACGATCACGGCGTGGAAGCCGGAGAAGAAATAGCTACTCGCCTGGCGGCCGCTTCTGTTCCGCAAGCCAGGCGCGGATGGCGTCGAGCCGCTCCTTGAGCCGCGCCTCGAAGCCGCGCGTGGTGGGCGTGTAGAACCGCGTCCCGGCCAGCGCGTCGGGCAGGCACGCCATCGTCGTCAAAGCCTCCGGCTGCTGGTGGGCGTGCTGGTAGCCGCGGCCGTAGCCCCAATCCTTCATCGCGCGCGTGGGCGCGTTGCGCAGGTGCAGCGGCACGGGTTCAGCGGGGCGCTCGCGAACCAGCGCGCGGGCTTCGTTCAAAGCCCGGTACGCGGCATCGGACTTCGGCGCGAGCGCGAGATAGACGGCCGCCTGCGCCAGCGCCTGATCGCCTTCAGGGATGCCGAGAAAATGGACGGTCTGCTGGCACGCGATGGCCTGCTCGATGGCACGCGGGTCGGCCAGGCCGATGTCCTCGACCGCCATGCGGACCAGGCGCCGCGCGAGATACATCCGGTCCTCGCCCGCCTCGAGCATGCGCGCCAGCCAGTACAGCGCCGCGTCGGGATCGGAGGAGCGCACCGACTTGTGCAGCGCCGAGATCAGGTTGAAATGCTCCTCGCCGCCTTTGTCGTAGAGCAGCATTTTGCGCTCGATGGCGGCTTCCACGGCCTCGGGCGCGAGCGCGGCGCCTTCGCTGGCGGCGGCCGCGATCTCGAGGATGTTGTAAGCGGTGCGGGCGTCGCCGGAGGCGTAGAGCGCGATCTGCTCGAGCAGCGCCGGCCCGGCCGCGAGGCCCACCTCTGGCAGCGCGCGTTCGAGCAGCGCCACCAGTTCCTCCGGCGTCAGCGCGCGCAACGCGTACACCTTCGAGCGCGACAGCAGCGCCGAGTTTACTTCAAACGAAGGGTTCTCGGTGGTGGCGCCGATCAGGATGATGTCGCCGCGTTCGACATAAGGCAGAAAGGCGTCCTGCTGCGCCTTGTTGAAGCGGTGGATCTCGTCGATGAACAGAACCGTGCGCTGCCCCAGGCGGCGCAGCCGCTCGGCCTGCGCCATCACTTCCTTGATCTCTTTGATCCCGCTGAGCACCGCCGAGAAAGGCACGAACGCGCACTGCGTCTGGCGCGCGATCAGCGTGGCGAGCGTGGTCTTGCCGGTGCCCGGCGGCCCCCAGAGGATGAGCGACGTCAGCCGGTCGCGTTCGATCTGCACCCGCAGCGGCTTGCCGGGACCGAGGATGTGCTCTTGTCCGACGAAGTCCTCGAGGCGTTCGGGCCGCATGCGCTCAGCCAGCGGACGCGGCGCCGCGCTGGCGGGTTGTTCAAACAGGCTCACGGGCGCACCCGGCGCCGCTGGCGCGCGGCCTCGTAGAGGATCACCGCCCCCGCGGCGGCCGCGTTCAGGCTCTCCACGCCCGCGGTTGGAATATGGACGGCCGTTGCGGCGGCGCTTAGCGCGGGTCCCACGCCGTGCGCTTCGCTGCCGATGACCACCGCGCAGGAGGCGCGGAAATCCACCTGGTCCACCGGCGTCCCTCCGTGCGCAACCGCGGCGAACAGACGCACGCCCCTCTCCACGCAGGCCGAAACGGCAGCCTCCGCGTCGATGCCCGCGCAACAGGGCAGCCGGAAAAGCGAACCCGCCGAAGCCCGCAAAGTCTTGGGGTGGTGCGGATGCGTGGAGCCCTTCAGGAACAGCGCGCCGCTTGCGCCGAAGGCTTCGGCCGCGCGCGCCAGAGCGCCCGCGTTGCCGGGGTCCTGCACGCCATCGAGGACCAGAGCCAGCGCGCGCCCGCCAAGAATATCGTCCACACTCCAGGACGGCGGCTCCACCAGCGCCACCACGCCTTGCGCCGTTTCGGTGCCCGAAAGCTCCGCCAGCACTGGATCGTCCACCACCAGCAGGCGTGTGCCCGGCTGCCGGCGCAGCCTCTGCTCGACGCGCGCGGCACTGCTGCGCGCGGCGATCACGGCCGGTACGTTGCGGCCGCTGCGCAGCGCTTCCTCCAACAGGTGAAACGTCGCCGCCACGCACAGCCCCTGCGCCGTGAGCGATCCGCGCTGCACAGCTTTCCGCACCTCCCGGAGCAGGGGGTTGCGCGCGCTGGAAATGGCTTCGGCCCGGATCATAATTTGCGTAGAATTAAGTATCCTACGATGAAACGTCTGGCGGCTCTGGCAGTGCTGGTGGCGGGAATTCCGCTGGCGGCCTACCTGGCGATACTCGCCAAGGCCATCGAGCGCCAATCGCTGGTGGACGAAGCCGACCGCGCCGACGTCATCCTCGTACTCGGAGCCGCCCAATACAACGGACGCCCCTCGCCCGTGCTGCGCGCCCGGCTCGATCACGCCCTCGAACTCTACCGCCGCGGCATCGCGCCGCGCCTGCTCACCAGCGGAGGCGCCGGCGGCGATCCCAAGCACACCGAGGGCGAAGTGGGCCGGGAATACCTCATCAAACAAGGCGTGCCCGCCGAAGCCATCCTCGTCGAACGGGCCGGCGACACCACCGTGCACACGCTCCAGTCCGTGGCCGCGATCATGCGCCAGATGAACCTGCAAAGCGCCGTCATGGTCAGCGATGGCTATCACATCTTCCGCGCCAAACGCATCCTCGAGCACGAGGGCATGATTGTGTACGGCTCGCCGCGCCCCTCAACGCAGCGCCGCCCGGGCTGGCGGCAGCAGTGGCAGCACGTGCGCCAGGCCCTGGCCTACCTGCTCTGGCGCGTCGGCATTCCTCTCTAGACGGAGCCCGATGCCCGCCGCTTCCCCACAGCTCCCCTGGCAGCTCAAATGCGCGATCGATTCCGCGAAGGCTCTGCTGCCGTTTCAGCGCACGCTGCGCCAGTGGAAGGATCGCGCCTTCGGCTATCAGCGCAATCCAGCGCAGGACGCCGCCACCATCCGCGACGGCCTGCTTTTGACCGAGTGGCTCGGCGACCTGCGCGGCATGCGCCTGCTCGAGATCGGCTCCGGCTGGCAGCCCATGCTGCCGCTTCTGTTCTCGCTCGCCGGGGCGCGCGTCTTCACCGCCGATCTCCACCGGCTCCTTCGTCTCGACACATTCCGCGCCGCCCTCGATGCCCTGCGCGACAACCGCGCTGAGATCGCCGCGCGTCTCCCCGCCACGCCAGAAGCCATCCTCCACGCCGCCCGCGAATGTCACGATCTCGATGCCCGCCTCGACGAACTCAACATCCGCTATCTCGCCCCTTGCGACTGCCGCGCGCTGCCGCTCGAAGCGCATTCGCTCGACATCGTCACCTCGCGCGCCGTTCTCGAACATGTCCCCCGCGAGGTGATCGCCGCCATCTTCGCCGAAGCCCGCCGCGTCCTGCGCCCCGGCGGCCGCGTGCTCCACCTGATCGATTATTCCGACCACTGGTCCCATCGCGACACCCGCATCTCCGCCGTGAACTTCCTGAAGTTCTCCGAGCGCCGCTTCCGCTGGACCTGCCTGCACCCCCAGAACTACCAGAACCGCCTGCGCCACCCCGAATACGTCGAACTGCTCGAATCCGCCGGCTTCCGGCTGCTGCGCGAACACCGCATCAGCAAGCCCGGAACCCGCGAAGCCCTCGCCACAATCCGAATCGACCCCCGCTTCCACCGCTTCCACCCCGAAGATCTCGCCATCACCGGCAGCATCCTGCTGGCCGAGCCGCTACCGTAGCCTGAGTCCGTGAGGCAAATCATCCTCTTTTGACTCGTTTGCCGCCACCAGGGAAGCAGAAGTCGCTTTCGAGTATCAGAATGGGTTTCACGTTTGAGTGCAATGACGAAGCCAGGCCGATCCAGGGCGATCGCGGAACGGTCGTCTTGATGCCGTCATGGCCTCATTGCCCTCTCTATGGCAAACTGTGAGCAGCGGCAGATGTCTTGTGATCCCAAATCCCTCGTGCCGGCGGCCGCGGTAAGCGATCCGGCGCTTGCTGATGCGGTCCGGCGACTAATCGAGAGCTACCATCCCGAAAGGATTTACCTGTTCGGCTCGGCCGCGCGGGGCGATGCGGGCCCCGACAGTGATTACGACATCCTCGTGATTGTCCCCGACGATGCGCCGCCCGCCTGCCGCCGCAGCCGGCTCGCTTACGAGGCGCTGTGGGGGACAGGCTTGGCCGCGGACGTACTGGTCTGGACGGCGAGCCGCTTTGAGAGCCGCAAGCGCGTCCCGTCCTCATTGCCAGCCACCGTCCTGCGCGAGGGGAAACTCCTTCATGCCGCATGATCCCGAATTGCTCGCTGAGGTCAAAGCGTGGCTCAGCCGGGCGAGGGAGGATGTCGCCATTGCCGAGTTCGAGTTCACCGCTACGCCGCCATTCACGAATGACATCACCTTCCATGCACAGCAGGCCGTTGAAAAAGCGTTGAAAGGCTTTCTGGCATTGCATGGCGTCCCGTTCCGCAAAACCCACAACCTCGTCGAACTCGGCCATGCTTGCTGCGAACTGGACGCCAGCCTGGAACCCCTGTTGCGCGAGGCTGCACCCTTGAGTGAGTACGCCTGGAGGTTTCGATACCCAGGGGACCCGACAGAGGCTCCGGCGGAAGAAGCGCAAAGCGCGCTGGGTGTAGCGAGAGCCGTACTGGGAGCAGTCCTCTCCCGAGTCCCCTTCGAAGCACGACCCTGAGAAGCTTCCACCAAGGCCCTGCGGCCAGGTTGCGCGCGGGATATGATTCGTGCGCGGTTCCCAGCCCTAACCCCCCTTGACATCCCCGATATACTTGTCTTCAACGGCCTTCGGGCCAACTCTTCGTAACGGGTGTGTTGTTCGATGAAATGGGCCTTGGCCGCCGCCGTCGCGGCCGCCGCGCTGATCGCCTACCTGCCCTTCCTGGGGCTGCCGTTCATCTCCGACGACTACACGCAGATCCGCCTCGCGCGCATCTACGGCCCGCCTTCCGGATGGGCTGAGCTTGCCGCGGATCCCCTTTACCGCTCGCGTGCCACTTCGCTCATCATCACCTGGTTCGTGGACTCGGCGTGCGGCCTAAACCCCGTCGCCCATAACGCCGCCGGACTCCTGCTGCACTGCCTGAACAGCCTGCTGGTGCTGCTGTTCGGCCTTTGGCGGCGCATCGGATTCGCCGTCTCCGCGCCCGCCGCCCTGTTCTTCGCCGTGTACGAGGGCCACCAGGAGGCGGTCGTATGGAACGCCGCCCTGCCCGAACTCCTCGTCTTCCTCTTCGGCGCGGGCTGTACGCTTGGCTGGGCCCTGTGGCTCCAGGACCCCGGCCGCCGCCTCTGGATGGGCGCGCTGGCGGCGGCGCTCTTTCTTCTTGCTCTCTACTCGAAGGAATCCGCCGTCGCCATCCTGCCGGTCCTCGCCGTCATCTGGCGCATCGAGGCGCCTTCCCGGCGCGCGCCGTTGATCCTGCTGGGCCTCCTCGCCCTGATCGCCGCCCTCTACGCCGCGCTCATCTTCCTCGCCGCCCCCGCGCATCTGCATCTCAACGATGGCACCTTCCACCTGCGCGCGCCCTTCTGGCGGACCTTGCCCCACAGCCTCGTGCGCATGTTCTGGATCTGGGGGTTGGTGGCCCTTGCCGTCCTCGCCGTCCGCCGCGACCACCATCTCTGGCGCACCGCCGCGCTCGCCGCGTTCTGGTCCGTCTGTACGCTTGCGCCCTATAGCTTCCTGACCTACATGGACCGCGTCCCCAGCCGCCACACCTATCTTGCCGCGCTCGGCGTATCCCTGCTCGCCGGACTCGCCTGGCGCGCCCTGCCCCGCCGCGCATGGCCGGCCGCCGCCCTCGCCGCCACCGTGCTGCTTCACAACACCGGGTACCTCTGGCTGCGCAAGTTGCCGCAGTACGAACGCCGGGCCGAGGCGACAAAGCGCTTCCTTGAGTTTGCCGGCCAAATCGAAGGCGCCGTCCTGATCCGCTGCGCCCCCTACAGCCGGGCCACGCTGGCTGATGCCGCCGCCGTGGCTCTCGGCCGCCCTTTGGAGGACATCCACGAAGGCGGCGCCGGGATCAGGGCGGCGGAGTATTGCGATCTGGATCATCCCTAAGACGATCAAATCTCGTAGTAATACGAACAAATAGGATTGACATACGACGCAAGATCGTAGTATGCTTCCGCCATGAACGAAACTCCGTCCGGCGCCGAGTTGGCGATTCTCCGGATCCTTTGGGACAAAGGCCCCAGCACGGTTCGCGAAGTTCACGAAGCGCTTGCCCGCGGCACCGGCTACACCAGCACTCTCAAGCAAATGCAGGTGATGCACGAAAAAGGCCTGCTGGCGCGCAGCGAACGCTTCCGCTCTCATCTTTATGAGCCGGCGGAGCGGCGCGAGAAATTGCTGGCGCGCGTCGCCGGCGAGGTGATCGAGCGCGTCTTCGCCGGTTCGGCCAGGGATCTGGTGCTCGGCGCCCTGACCGCGCAACGCGCCTCCGCCGCCGAGTTGCAGGAGATCCGGCGCATCCTTGATGCACTCGAGAAGAAAAGGTTGAAATCGCGATGATGCCCATTCACTGGTTCGACGATGTGCTCGCGGCGCTGGGTTGGTCACTTCTGCATTTCCTGTGGCAAGGGACGGCGATCGCGCTGGTTTACGCTTTGCTGCTGGCGGCGGCGGGACCGATGTTGGCGCCGGCCCGGCGCTACGCGCTTGCCTGTCTCACTCTGGCCCTGATGGCCGCGGCGCCGGCGCTTACGTTCATCCTCGTGCTGAATCTCAAACTCCTGCCAGTTCTTCGCGAACCTGGCCCGGAGCTGGCCTGGTGGCGGGGCATACTCGGGCCGGTGGTTTTTGTCTGGTCATTGGGTGCAGGCGTTTTCCTGGCGCGCTTCGCGGCGGGCGTCCGCTTCACTCGCCGGCTGCGCGCGAGCGCGCTGCCCGCGCCTACCGAATGGGCTGCGGTGATGCGGCGGCTGGCGCGCCAACTCGGAATGACGAAGCCAGCCCGGCTCCTGGAATCTTCGTTTGTCCAGATCCCCGTGGTGATTGGCTGGTTGCGCCCCGTGATCCTGATTCCGGCCTGCGCGTTCGCCAAACTACCGGCGGAACAGGCGACAGCGCTTCTGGCGCACGAGCTGGCGCACATCCGTCGCCACGACTACCTGGTGAATCTGGGACAAGGCCTGATCGAATCGCTGTTGTTTTATCACCCGGCGGTGTGGTGGGTCTCGCGGCAGATCCGGTTCGAGCGCGAGATGTGCTGTGACGACATCGCGGTCGCGTTGGGCGGCGATGCGGCTGTGTACGCGCGGGCGCTGGCGGAACTGGAACAGAGCCGGCCCGCGGAAATGCTCGTCGCGCCCGCATCGAATGGCGGATCGCTCCTTGACCGCATCAGGCGGCTGGCGGACCCCACGCATGTGGTGCGGCTGCGGCCGCCCGGCTTAGGCGCCATCCTCGCGATGGGCGTGCTGTTGTGCGCGGGGCTTGCGGTGCTCGCGCTTCAGACGCGAAGCAGTGTTGCGGGTCCCGCGAAACTGCTGCGCGCCGCGCATGACGCAGTGTTGTACGACCCGTTTCTACCATCGGCGGCATCGTTGCTTGCACGCTACGGGCGGACCCACACCGTGCTTCCGAATGGGGACAACTTGCACCGGCCCGTTCCGGGCAGCCTCAACCAGAAGTATGCCAGCGCTGACGCGGGACGCTTCAGCACCACCAACATGCGCGAGGACGCCATCGAAGCCCCGCCGCCGCGCTATCCCGAAGCGCTGCTCGAATCCGGCGGCGAGGGTCTGGTAGTGATCGAATTGGCGGTGGTGCACCCGGGGCGCGTGAAGGAGTCGCTGATCCTGGCCAGCTTTCACCCGGCGGCCACCGCGTCGGTCGAGGAGTCCGTGCGGGCGTGGCGCTTCCGGTCGAATGAGGATTTCAAACAGATCTTCCCGGATTGGAAAGACTGCGGCGAATGCCTGCGCATCGGACGCCTGGGTTTCGAATTCAGGATCGGCAAGGGGACCGGCCAGGTGGTGGACCTGGCGCAAGAGGAGATCACGCGGAAGCGGCTCGTCGACCCATCAGTTCGCGGGGTACGGCTTGAAGGGCTGGCGGCGGGCCGTTGAGCCGGCTGCGCAACGGGTTCCTCCTGTGTGAAGTCCCAGGCGAGGCCGCGCCTCTGAATTTTCGCTTCACAATCGCCGCCAAGCGGGTTGGAATTTCCCGTTTACTCCAATAGCTGCAGGCGACTGGCCGGCGCCAGAGAGGAGGGGATTCATGCCGGAGACCGCGACATATTACATGAGCGGCTTGCGATTGGACATTCTGGAATGCGCAGACAACTGGCAGTTGTACGCGAAGGGTCTCAAAATCGCCTATCGCAACGCGTACCGCTCCCAGGAGGCGATCCTGAAAAGCGTCAAGCTGGCAATCGACGAGCGGAAAAAGCGCGACCTGGAAATGATGACATTTACGATCTCCCTTCTCACCATGGGGTGTCGGGGATGCTGACGAACCGGTTTGTCAAAGCGATGAACAAGAGCTCGATGGTGGATGCCAAAGATGAGGTTAGGGGGAAAGATCCCGTCCGATTCGCTGCTGCTGGAGTGGACAGGAGACACGATCAAGGCGCTCTCAAAGCGCGGCGCCGATAAGCTGGTCCACAACCCGGCGCTCGACATGCTGAATATCAAGACCGTTCCCAGCAACGGCGATGCTTTCTCGCCGGCCGGAATGAATCCTGAGCAATACGGAGACCGGCTCGAGATGGGCATCCTGATGCGTTCGGTGGCGCTCTCTGAATTTGCGAAGGCGCTTTACGATCACTTGGCCCTTCACATCCCCGTGGAGTCGGCGCGAAACGCCAAGGAGGCGCTCGGACGCTCTCCCTTCTTTACCGACGTGCCGGGTCTGATGCCGGAGGACGCTTTGACGCGCAGCGCCAAGCAGGCGCTCTGGATTGGATAGGCGAAGGTGCGCGATGTGGCCTACTGGAACAAATTCAGCCATAGGCTGAATGACGAGGTATGGGACATGGCTCCGATTCGGGAAGAACTCGTGTCGTTGGGGGTGCCGCCCGGACCGATCACCATTCCCCACCCAATGCCAGGCGTCCGGATGATTGGAGGCCGGGTTGGGCGTCACGGACTGAACGTTTCCGGGCTCATTAAGTGGGCGCAGAGCCCCATGGCCTCGCAGCTACTCTTCAGCGGCATTCATACGAACCGCAAGGGAGTGGAAGCGGCGAGCCGCCACTTGATGTCCGTAGCTTTCTAACGACGCTGGGCAAGTTCCAGACCGCGGAACGGCCGGTAGCCGCAGGACAGGGGCGAGTGCCGGTGATAGGGCTTTCAAAACCGGGCTGCCGCCATTCGCTGGCGCAAGGCGGCGGGCCTAGTCCGGCCAGCGCTCACGCATTGCTTCGACTGAAGCCTTTACGAGCTTCGCGAGTACGGCCTGGTCCACATCTGCGAGGCGCTTCAAGTACAAACAACTTTTACCGGTTTTGTACTTGCCGAGCTTCGCCATCAGTTCCGGGAAAGGATCAAAGCCGGACAGGATGTAGACGGTCAGGTCGTTCTTTCTCGACGCAAAGCCCGTGAGCGCCCACTCGCCGGAGTGTCCGCTATCGTAGGTGTACCGGTAGCTGCCGAAGCCGACCAGGGCGGCCCCCCAGATTTTGGGTGCTTCGCCGGTGGCCTTGCTCATCATTTGGACCAGCGCTTCGCAATCCGCACGCCGCTGGGGATCGCTGATCGCGGCGAGATATTCTTTCACGCTGGCCTTGGTGGGCTGGGTCTTCAACTCCGCCATGATGCCTCCTCTACTTCGGGCCCGGCGAAAACCCGGTTTCCGCTTTCCAGGCCTCCATCGTGTTGTAGACGATGGGGCAATAGCAGGCGCGGTCGATGTATTGCCACATTTTGCTGGCCCGTGAGCCCTCGCCCTTGACGACGTGCGGAAAAAGCTCGCAGGAAAATGGCCGCGCCTCGTAGACGGTGCATTCGTTACCTTCCAGAAAGACGCAGCCCGCTTCTTCGGTTCGCTTCAGCACGCGGCCGTCGATCGGGTCTTCCTGCGTGTAGTCACGCCAGAAATCGTCGAAACTCATACCGAGAAACTTGGCGAGTTTGCGGGCGTCCCTTTCGATAACCTTGGCCGTGGCGACGCGGCAGCAGTTGCCGCATTCGGTGCAGTCGATCTGATCTTCGATCTCCTGCGCCAGCTTCTTCAGCCGCCGCTCCACGTAGTTATGCGATTTGAGATGCCGGCGGAAGCGTTCATTCTCCTTCCGCCGGCTCTCGCCCAGGCGCGCGATCTGCACCAGGTCGGTGATCATCGGCTTAGAACTTCACGTTCTTGGCCTCGAAGTCGCCGGCGCGGAAGAAGCTCAGCTTTTCGAGGTCGATGTGCTTCTTCATGGCCGCCTGAATCTGGGCCGGCGTCAATGCGGCGACTTTGTCCTCGATCTCCTGATCCCACGCCATGGTGCGGTCGAGGTAGCGGCCGGTGGCGAGCCGTCCGGCGAGCTGGCTGTCGTTGGCGCGCCCCATCGAGCGGCTCTGCAGCCAGGCCTTCTTCGCGGCTTCCACCTCCTCGGCCGTGTAGCCTTCGTTGAGGACCTTGGTGAGTTCGTCCTTGAAGGACGCCTCCACCTGCGGCACCTTGTCGGGTGAGCTGATGGCCTGCGCCAGGAACATGCCCGCATCGTCGAGCGCTCCGGCGTTGAACATGCTGCCGACGCCGTAGCTCAGCCCCTCGCGGTTGCGGATGCGGGCGAACAGGCGGTTGCTCATGGTGTGCTGGCCCAGGATGTAGTTGCCCATCAGCAGCGCGGGGTAGTCCGGATGCGTGTCCTTGAGCTGCAGCGGCACGGCGGCCAACCACAGGGCATTCGCCTTCTCGGGCGTGTCGAAGGTCTTGCCTTCCGCGGGAACGGATTTGAAAGGCCGCTGGATGCGGACATAGGGTTTGGGCGATTTCCAGCCGTCGAACAGGGCCGTAATCTGCTGCTGTACCGCTTCTGCGTCGAAGTCGCCGACAATGGCGAGCTCGCCCTGAGCCACTCCATAGAAGTCGGAATGGAACTGCTTGACCTCATCGAGCTTGGCGGTCTTGATGTCCTCGATGTCCTCGTCAAACGTGTTCACGTAGCGGACGTCACCTTTGGGATACGGCGCCAGGTGCCGCTGCATCTCACGGACAGCGATGCCTGTGGGCTCGACGCGGTTCTGTTCCACGCTGGCCAGAGCCTGCTGGCGCAGCTGCTCGAATTCGGCTTCGGGGAAGGCGGGTTCCTTCAGGATCTCGGCCACGAGTTCCAGCGCCGGCTTGAGGTTGTCGCGCGTGGTGGTGATGCGGGCGCTGGCCGACGCAAGGCTGCCGCTGACGTTCACGGTCGCCTTCATTTTGCTGATCTCATCCTGGATCTGCTGCCGGGTGCGCTTTTTGGTGCCGCGCATGAGCATTTCACCCACCATGGTGGCGGCGGTTTCGCGGCCTTTCAACGTCTCTTCGCTGCCGAAGCGCAGGGTGAGCGTAGCGGTGACCTGTTCGCCGCGCGTCTTCTTGTTCACGAAGGCGAGCTTGAGGCCGTTGGCGAGATCGGCGCGGATGGTGCGGCGGTCGATGTTGGTGTTGGAGGGGTCGAACTCCTCACCTTGCGTGACGAGGGCTTCGCCCTTGTAGTCCTTCACCATCGACTCGACATCGGGCATCTCGGGCACTTCGGCGCGCACGGGACTCTCCTCGGGGATGAAGATGCCGACCGTGCGGTTCGATTCGATGAAGTACTTCTCGGAGGCGGCCTGGACCTGCGCGAGAGTCAACTTGCGCATGCGGTCGCGGTTGAGGAAGAACAGCCGCCAGTCGCCCATGGCCTGCCATTCGCTGAGGTTCAGCGCCAGCCGCTCGCTGTTGTTGATGGTCTGCTCGAAGTTGCGCACAAACTGCTGCTTGATGCGATCGAGTTCCTCCTGGGTGAACTTCTGGGTGCGGACGTCATCGACGATCTTCAGCGCCGCCTGACGGGCTTCCTCGAGGGAGTTTTCCTTCCGGACCTCGGCGAAGATGAAAGCCATGCCCGGTTCGCGCAACTGATAGGCGAACATCGCGGCTTCGGTGGCCTTCTTCGCCTCGACCAGACCTTTGTGGAGGCGGCCAGCGGGCACATCGCCGAGGATGCGGCTGGCGACCGACACGGCCGGGTATTCCTCATGCGAACCGGGCGGGACTTTGTAGCCCACCATCATGGCCTGCACTTCGCCGCGGCGCCGCAATACCACGTTGCGTTCGCCGTCCTGCGTGGGTTCCACCGTGTAGGTTTGCCGCAGTTGGCGCTCGGGCTTGGGAATCGGGCTGAAATGCTTGTGGACGAGGGCCAGGGTCTTTGCCTCGTCGATCTTGCCGGCGACGATCAGCAGCGCGTTATCGGGCTGGTAGTAATTGCGGTAGAAGGCCTGCAGGCGTTCGATGGGCACGCGCTCGATGTCGCTGCGCGCGCCGATGGGCACGTTGCCGTAGTTGTGCCAGTCGAACATCGTCGCCAGAACGCGCTTCTGGAGCACGCTAATGGGCGAGTTCTCGCCCGCTTCGAACTCGTTGCGGACCACGGTCATTTCGGTATCAAGATCCTTCTTCGCGATGAAGCTGTTCACCATGCGGTCGGATTCCATCGACAGCGCCCAGTTCAGATGGTCGTCGGTCGCCTGGAAGGTCTCGAAATAGTTGGTGCGGTCAAAGCTCGTGGTGCCGTTGGGGCGGGTGCCGTAGTCGGCGAGTTCCTTCTTGATATCCGGGTGGTTCTTCGAACCCATGAAGAGCAGGTGCTCGAGCAGGTGCGCCATGCCGGTTTCGCCGTAGCCCTCGTGGCGCGAGCCGACCAGATAAGTCACGTTCACGGTGATGGTGGACTTGGTGGGGTCGGGAAACAGCAGAACGCGCAAGCCGTTGGCGAGGCGGTATTCGGTGATGCCTTCGACGCTGGCATGCTTTGTGACCCCTTGCGGCAATGGGGTTTGCGCCGAAAGGGGGGCCAACAGCAGTCCAAGGATCAGTAGAGGCAGCAGGCATCGCTGGAAAGCGGGTTTTTGGGAAAGAGTTCGCGGTCGCATCGGTATTTTTGATGCTACCACCGTGTTTGTCGCGCCCCAAAAGGCGAGGCTGCAGCTCTCAAACCCGCATGCGGGGCGCGGAGCGCCCGAAGCCCTGGAATTCGCTTCCCGGCAGCAGTTGCTGGCTCTCGCGCAGGATGGACCGCAATTCGAAGGCAAAGGCCGTCAATGCGCCAATCAAAAGAAGCCCAAAGACGGCGCACATCGCCCAGAGCAGCAAGGCTGCCTCATATGGCAACGCCCATTCCAGACCGGCAAAATTCCATGCGGGCATGCGGCCTCCAGATCGATACGGTTTTGTAGAGCATACGCCAACTTGTTACAACAATCAACAAGAAAATGAGGCGGGGGGTGGCAGCGAGGCCAATCGAGAGCGGGCAGAGCCACTTTACAACCGTAAGCTGGCTAAGGGAAGCTATGAGTTTACTCGTCAAATCCGGAGGTGAGAGTTCCCGATGCTCATGATTCAAGTAGTGTTATGTCTTTTATTGGCTGTTCCTGCATTTGCCGGACAAGTGATTCTTAAGAATGGCGATAAGCTCACCGGAGAGATTATCTCCTCGGACGCCACGACGCTGACGCTGAAGACCGAATACGCGGGCGAAGTGAAAATCAAGCGCAATGCCATCGCGTCCATCGCCAGCGACGAACCGCTGAACGTGCAACTGGCCGACCGCACAGTGGTTGGAGTGGTAGCACCGGTCGAAGAAGAGGAAGCCGTGGTGATCCGGGCGCCCGGCGCCGAGGAAATCACCGCCCCCATCGCCGAAGTGGCGGCTTTCCGCAATGATATCTCGCAACTGCGGTTCGAACGCGAGCGGGAACGCCAGTTGCGTCCGAAACTGAACGACTTCTGGCAGGGTTTCGTTTCGTTCTCGATCGCCGGGGCTTCGGGCAACGCGGACACGGCCACGCATTCCACCGCGGTTTCGGCTTCGCGCGCCGCGGGCAAGAACAAGATGGCGCTGTACTTCAACCAGGTGTATGCGACGCAGTCCACTACGGAGCCGTTTGGGACCACGGCCAACCGGTTGTCGGGCGGCTACCGGCTGGACCGCGACGTGTCGCGGCGGATGTTTGTGTTCGCCACGACGGACTTCGACTTCGATCAGTTTCTGGATCTCGACTTGCGTTCGGTGCTCGGTGGCGGCCTGGGCTGGAAGGTCTGGAAGGCGGATCGAGGCTTTCTCGACATCGGCGCGGGCGGCGTGTGGAACCGGGAGAAGTTCGGCTCGGGCCTGATCCGGAAGGCGGGCGAAGCGCTGATCAACGAAGAACTCGGGCTGAAGGTGAATTCGCGGCTGAAGCTGACGCAGCGGATGTCGCTCTATCCGAACATCAGCGATACCGGCCAGTACCGCCTGAATCTCGACATGGGGGCGTCGATGCCCGTCTTCGGCTGGCTGGAGTGGAACATCGGGTTCTCTTCGCGTTTTCTTTCGAATCCGCCGCCGGGGCTGCAGAAGAACGATCTGCTCTACACCACGGGGATCCGGCTGTCATTCGATCAAACCAAGATCCGTTAATTTTGTTACGTGAACAGGCTAAGATGAAACTATCATCCTGGCCTTATCGCAGACCCTGATCCTGGCCGCGGCGCTTCCGTTGTTGTGCGCGGCGGAGCCGCGCTTAGCTCCGGCGGGCACGGCGATGGAGGTGCGCCTGCGGCAGCCCGTGGCCTCGTACTCGTCGAAATCCGGCACGCCTGTAGAGGCTCGCGTGGTGGCGCCGGTGCACGTCGATGGCCGGACGCTGGTGCCGGTCGGCAGTTGGGTGCGGGGGGAACTGGCGGAGGTTCGCAAGGTGGGCTTGGGCTTCCGGCGTGGCAGGGCGTCGCTCGCGTTCGACTTCGACACGCTGGAACTTCCGGACGGCACCACCTTCCCCATCAAGACTCGCCTGACCGCCGTGGATACGGCGCGCGAGAGCGTGGATGACGCGGGCCGCGTCCAGGGAATTCGCGCCACCGACGCCTTCGGCCACCGGATGGCGGGCATCACGCGCAACATCTTCTTCTGGGATCCGCTGGTCCATTCGGTCCTGACGGGCACCACACTCGCCGTGATCCGCTTCCCCGAGGCGGAAATCCATCTGCCCGCCGGCACGGAACTGCGCCTCGAGTTGACCGAAGCGTTGGAACTGCGCGGCGAATGGACAGTGCCGCTGCCGATGATCGCAAGTTCAACTGAGGAGCGCGAAGATCTGCTGGAAATCGTGCGGGCGATGACTTACCGGTCGCGCACCGGCGGCGGGCGGCGCGAGGCAGATCTGGTGAACATGGTGCTGCTGGGCGAGGAAGAGTGGGTGCGGCGGGCGTTTGACGCAGCGGGCTGGGTGGAAGCGGACGGGTTGACGAAGGCTACCGGCTGGGCGACATTTCGTTCAGTCGCCGAATCGAAAGCCTACCCCGAGGCGCCCATGAGCCTGCAAACACTCGACGAACTGCCGCCGGTGCTGGAGCTGTCCAAGGCCCTGAATACCTATTCGAAGCGCCACCATGCACGCATCTGGAGCCAGCCCGACCGCTTCCGCGGACGGCCGGTGTACGCAGTGGCTGCAACCGAAGATACGGCCATCGATTTTTCGTTCAAGCGCATGCGTCTGATTCACACCATCGATCCGAACCTGGACAACGAGCGGGCCAAGATCGTCAACGATTTGGTGGAGGCAGGCTGCGTGGACGCGGCCGAATTGATCGAACGGCCGTGGGCGCCGCGCGAGTTCCGCAACGCCACCGGCGAAAAGGTATTTACCGATGCGCGCCTGCTGGTGGTGGAGATGAACCCGTGCCGGTCGCCACAGCTCGTCAGCGAGGAGGAGGGCGAGCCACTGCGGATTCGCGGGCGCTGGTATCAGCGGGTGCCCCGGCAGATCATCCTCACCATCCGCAACGATTTCACGCGCAACAATCCGGTGTTTCAGGCAGCTTTGGGCGTGCGCTACCTGATCGGCAAGACGGGCGCGAACGAGCGGCGGCGGACGCGGCCGGACCGGCTGGCGGTAGAGTCCGCTCCCATCCCGATGACAACTGCGGCACAATAGTCGCGATGCCGCGGCTATTCCTTCTTCTCCTCTTCACCGCTTGGTTTGCAGGCGGGCAGGCGCCTCCGCCCACGGGCGTGCCGGTCCGGCTCCAGAATGAAACCCTCTTCCTGATCCAGCGTCCGGCAGGGCCGATCACGGCGGAAGCCCGCGCGGAGGAAATCGGCACCCGCCTGGAGATGCTGGCCGAACGGGGCTATGTGGAGCCGGTGGAGGTGCGCGATTTCGGCTCCGGGCGCAGCGCATTGTTCGTGGGCGAAGTGTTTGTGCTGTCGGTGTCCGACGGAGATGCCGCGGCGGCGGGGCGCGAACGTGGAGAACTTGCGGTCGATTGGGCGGCCATTGTCGAGAAGGCGCTCAAGAAGGGTGCGAAACGCTTTACGTGGGTTTCTTTCCTGCTGGCCTCGCTGCAGGCGCTGGCGGCCTGGGCGCTGTTCATCGTCATTTTGTGGCTGATCAAGCGCGGGTTCGACTGGGTGACAACCTGGATTCAAGGCAAGTTCAATGAGCTGACCCGGAAGAGAAATGTCAGAGGCCTAAATCTGCTGCTTTGGGAACGCCTGTTCCTGTTCATCCTCCTGTTGATCAAGGTGGCCACGGGCATCTTCCTGCTGTTCCAGTTTTCCCTTCTGGTGAGCTTCACGTTCGGACTGTTCCCAGCCACCCAAGGCATCTCGCTCTCGCTCTTCGAGTATTTCCGGGCGACTTTCGGCGCGATCGGCACGTCGGTTCTGGATTATTTGCCGCGGGGCGGATTCGTGGTGATCCTGGCCATGATCACGTTCTATGGAATCCGGCTGATGAAGCTGTTCTTCCAGGCGATCGAGCGCGGTGACATCGATTTCGCCAAGATCACGCCGGAGACCGCGACACCGACCTATCAGCTTTTGCGGATTCTGGTGATCCTGTTCGTCCTGGTGGTGGCCTTCCCGTACCTGCCGGGCGGCGAATCGGATGCGTTCAAGGGCATCTCGATCTTCATCGGCGTGCTGCTTTCGTTAGGGTCCGGCTCCGCGATGGGCAATATCACGTCGGGCGTGATCATCACGTATATGCGGCCGTTTCGTCTGGGGGACCGCGTTCGGATCGGCGACACCATCGGCGACGTTATTACGAAAGGCCTGCTCGTGACGCGCGTGCGAACGCCGAAGAACGTGGAGATCGTGGTGCCGAACGCGACCATTCTGAGCAGTCAAATCGTCAACTACTCGTCGCTGGCGCGCGAAAAGGGGTTGATCCTGCACACGACGATTACGATTGGCTACGACGTGCCCTGGCGGCAGGTGCACGAACTGCTCAAGGAGGCGGCGCTGGCTACGCCCGGCATCCTGGCAGACCCGCCTCCGTTCGTCCTGCAGACCGCTTTGAACGACTGGCACGTCTCCTATGAGTTGAACGCCCACACGGACGACGCGAACCGGATGCCGGTCACGTATTCCGGTTTGCACGAGAACATCCAGGAGCGCTTCAACGCGGCCGGCGTCGAGATCATGTCGCCCTCGTTTTATGCGCTGCGGGACGGCAATACGGTGACCATTCCCGAGAACCAGCGTCCGGCGGACTATAAAGTGCCCGCATTTCGCGTCGAAAAGCCCGTCGAATAAGCCCCTCAACCAAAGCGGGTAACGAGATTCTCAAGCTTCTCTCCGCGCACGTCGATATCCGTGAGCCGCGCCGAACCCAAGCCGAGCTGTTCGGCCAGCAGCAGCGTGTTATCGCAATTGGTGAACGGCGCCGTGCCCTTGGGCGCGCGCGGATCATAGCCCATCAGGGCCGTGCCGACGGTATCGGTAGTGAGGGCGTTGGTTCCGAGAATCAGCACGCCGGGCCGCAGGTGGCGGATGCCGCGTACCCACGGGCCTTCGCCGCCGGCGATGGTCTCAACGCCATCGATGAAGGAGATGCCGATGGGACAGGCGGCATTGAGCTCGGCCGTGATGCGGGGCATGCGGTAGCCGGCATCGCGGCTGGATGCCGGGTCGATTTCGCCGGGCGAGGACTTGGCGGGTTGCCGCTTGCCGAAGTGGCAGGTGATGGCGCGGCCTTTCTCGGGGTTCTCGTTGGGTTCATCGACGCCCGCGTCGTCGCCGTAAATCGAGGCCGGCGTGATGCCGAAGATGTTCTTCATGGCGAGCGTGACGCCGCAGGTCTCGTGGTTCTTGAGCTTGGCCATCGAGACGAGCACGTCGGTCTCTTCGTAGGCCGCGTTCAAGTCGTAGGCGGGATAAATCAGTCCGCCTCCCGGCGCCTTGAAGCGGGCGTACCTCTTGTAGGAACCGCGGGCATTCGTGTTGACAAACTCGAGATTCGGGGCGGCGGAGCGCAGCGTGCGCAGGTTCCAGCCGGAATCGAGCAGGTATTCCTCCAGCGGGCCCGCCGTCGCCCAGCAGGACTCCACGAAGCGGATGCGGCGCGCGCCGGCTTCGGCGAGCACATGCGCAAGCGCGCCGGCGGTCTTGGGATGCGTGTAGTGGGTGACGCCGAGCGGCCGCCCCTGAATGCGCAGAGCCGGACTGCCGGTGAGATTCAGCTTGACGGTGACGGTCTTGTTGCGGACCAGCCGCGCGGCGCCGCCCAGTTGGTCGAACATCCGGCGGAACAGCGGCACGAAGTCCTCTTCGTAGGACGAGCAGCGGGCGATGGAGACGGGGGGAGCGGGCACGCCAAAAGCCGCAGGCGGAGCCGCTGCCGCCGCGCCCAGAGCGGCGAGAAGCTGGCGTCGGGTCATATTAACTCCAGTGTACGGGATGCGGATGAGTCCCGCGCCGCGGCGGCGCGCATCGTGGAGGCCGGATGCGGCATCCTAGTGGTTTCGATGATCCTCGCTGTGACACTACTGCTTTCTTCGGTTGCCGCGCCGCTGGCTGATTGCGTGCCGGCACGCTGGGATGCCTCGGACCCGGGCACTCTGCGGTTGCTGAAAAACACGCCGATCAACTGCGTTCTGCTTGAAAAGGCGCATTGGAACGAGGCCTTCTTAAAGGCCGCCCAGGAGGCAGGCTTGCGCGTTCTGCCGGTGGTGCGCTCGGCGGATGAGGCGTCCGCCGCCCTGGCGCTCAAACCCAGCGGGCTCGTTTTGCAGGGAACCTTTGCAGCCCCTTCCACGGCGCTGCCTGTGGTCCGCATCGCGCCGCGTGGAGATCTCTCGCTGGCGGCTCCCATCGAGGGAACGGCACAAGGCCTTTGGCCAGGAATCCGGGCAGAGTCTGAAGGCATGACGGCCGCGCTGCCGACCGGCGCTCCTTGGATCGAGACCAACGGCGGCTTCCTCCGGTTCGTGCGCGCTGTTCTGCCGGCGGAATCTGTATTTTGGATGGCGATGCGTCCGCCGGCCGGACAGGCTTTACGCGGCCGCAACTATTTCCAGGCGCTCGCGGACGCGAACTTCAACGGCGCGGCTTGGGTGCTCGCCCTGGACGAAGATTTCCGCGAGGGCCTGTTCGCGGGCGATGAGCGGTTTGTCAATGAATGGCATCAGATAGCCCGTGGGTTGCGGTTCCTGGCAGAGGCGGGCGAATATGCGCGCTGGCGGGAGCACGGCTCGCTGGCGCTGATTCAGGATTCCGATACCGGCGGGCTTTTCAGCGGAGGCTTCCTGGACATGCTGGCCGCCCGGCACATTCCGGCCACGATCACCCCATCGGCCCGGATCGCCACCACCACGAAGGTAAACACGCAGGTTCTGCTCAACACCGATCCGGCTCCCGAAGGCAGCGACCGGAAAAAGCAGTTGCTCGATCTGGCGAAGAAGGGAATTACGATCTTCAACTCACCCCTCGATTGGAATCCGGGAAGGCCCGGCGGCGATGCGTTTACGTTCCTGGAAGGCGATGTGAAAGTGCTGGCCGATGCCTGGCGGGAGATCAATTCAATGCTGGGCAGGCGCAATTTCGGATTGCGGGTGTTTGGGGCGCCGAGCACGCTTTCGAATTTGAAAGTGTCTCCTGATGGGAAGAAATTAGCGATCCATTTGCTCAATTATTCCGATTATCCGGTGCAGGACATCAGCCTGCACCTGCTGGGGAAATTCACGAAGGCTAGGATGCTGACGCCCACGGGGGAGAGTACGCCCGCCGTCTATCCCATCGAAGAAGGGATCGAGATTGAAGTTGCCCGGCTGGCCGATGTGGCTGTGATTGTGGTGGAATGAGCCGCCCCGGTCAGTCTTTCATCCGGAAATACATCGCTTCGGTAAAGGGAGAGTTCTGATAGCGCAGCGCCTCGCGCGCCTGGGGAGTGGCCGGGGAGAGGGCGGCCGCTTCACGATAGGCCTTGCCGGCCTGCTCGCGGCTGCCGGTCAGGTCCAGGCACTGGCCGAGCCGCAGCCAGCTCATCTGGGCCGCGTGCAGGTTCAGCCGCTCCGCGCCGGCGGCTGCCCGGCGAAGTGGCGGGATGGCGTCGGCCCAGCGCTCAAACCAGAACAGCAGGTTGCCGCGAGCGTAGTCGATGCGCTCGGCGGGCAGGGTTTTGAAGCCGGGAAGTGCGCTCTTCTTGCGCTCGGTGATGCGGTCCAGCGCGGCCAGCGCCTCGTCGCGGCGGCCCTGGTCGGCGTACATCTCCGCCAATTCGAAGATGAACAGGAAGTTGCGCGGAAACCGGCGCTCCAATTCTTCCAGCAATGGCACGGCGGCTTCGGAATGCCGCTCACGGCGGTAGGCTACGCCGAGCAGGATCATGGCATCCACCTGGTTGTCCGCACCTTTTTCGGCCACTAATTGAAGCGTGCGGATGCCCTGCTGGCGGTCGCCGCGAAACCCCGTCAGGAATCCGAGCATCCGGTAGCCCCAGGGCAGGCTGCCAACGACGTAGTCGTGCACGCCCTGCATCATGCGGGCGTCAATGCGCTCCGGCTGCGCTTCGATCACGCGATTGTGCAGCTTGCGGCCGGCTGTGAGGTCGCGCAGCGAATCGAGCCAGGAGCGCTTGACGAGGAAGTTATAAGTTCCGCGCAATCCGAGCGCCACACCGTGCGCGTACATGGCATCCCAGTCCGGCGGAAGCGCCTCGACGCCCGCGCGGGTCAACTCAAGCGCCCGGTCGATTTCAGCGTGGAAGCGCCGGTCCTCCTCCGGCGTTGCTTCCACTCTCGCGCGGCGCACGAAGCTGTCCGCCCCGGTCACCAACTGGCTTTCCAGCGCGCCGGAGCGGTACATCAGCGAAAACAGAAGCGCCTGCGCCAGATGATTGCGGCGGTTTGGATCGCCGGGCTTTGCGTTTACCGCCTTCTGGAACGCGGCGACTGATTCGGGGTATTCCACGCTGTAGAAGTGCTCATATCCCTTCTCAATCAGCGGATCGGCGCCCCGGGCAATAAACGCCGCCAGCAGTAAGACCGCCAGCTTCATCGCGCCGCCCCCAGCCGCGCCAGCGCCCACCGCGCATGCTCTTCCACAACCTCGTCGCCATTCACCGCCAGCTTTTCCAGCGCTGGACGGAAGCGCGCTTCGCCCGAATTGCCCATCGCCACCGCCACGTTGCGCAGCATCCCCTGGTATTTCGCGCGCCACACCGGCGTGCGCCGGAACCGTGCGCGGAATTCATCGGGCGTCATCCCGGCCAGTTCCTCCAGATCCAGCCCCGCGTTGAGCGGCTGAAATTCGGGGTCGAGCGCGGACGGCGCCCGCCGGTTCCATGGACACACTTCCTGGCAGATGTCACATCCAAATAGATGCGCGCCCATCGCGGGGCGGAGATCTTCCTCGATCGGGCCGCGCTGCTCGATCGTGAGCGTCGAGATGCACAGCCGCGCGTCCAACTGCCAATCGGGGCCCGGCGTGCCCGGCCCCGGAACCAGGGCGGCGGTCGGACAGGCGTCGATGCAACGCCGGCACGTGCCGCAACGGTCCGGCGGCGGCGCGCCCGCGGGCAGTTCCACTGATACCAGCACTTCGCCAAGAAAGAACCACGACCCGAGCGGTTCATTGATCAAACACGTGTTCCGGCCGATCCACCCCAGCCCCGCTTCCCGCGCGTAAGAGCGCTCCAGCAGCGGAGCCGTGTCCACGCAAACTCGCGCATCGAACTCCCCCCAGGCGGCATGTAGCAGATCCACCAGGAGCTCGAGATCGCGCCGCAGCACGTCGTGATAATCCCCGCTCCCCCAGGCGTAGTTCGATACGCGCCCCCGCCCGGAGTCGGTTGGCATATCCTTCGTGTTGTATAACTTACCAAGACATAACACCGATTTCGCCGTTTCGAGCAGCTTCCGCGGGTCGCCCCGTACGCCCGCCCGGTGATCCGTCAGGTAGCCCATCGGACCCGCCATCCCCTCTCCAACCCAATCCTTGTAGAACGAATACGCCGCCAGCGGCAAAGCCCGAGCCACGCCCCACAGCTCGAAGCCGCAGGCGCGCGCCGCCACGCCGAAATCCCGCACCGATGGAATGGGCCTTTCCTTCAACGGATCTCCCCTGAAATCATGCTACTATGCAGAACCGCCGCCTGCCGCGGTTCCCATTGAATCCCCTATTTCTCCATTCAACCCGCCTCAGCGGCTATTAAACAAATATCCCTGTGCCTGGATCGGGGGATGAGCCTACAATCTTGAGGGAAGCCCGAGGACTCTCTTCCTCGACCGAATCAGGAGAAGACCAGTAAAACATGGCAAAGCCGATCAAGTATATGGAGAAGGCGGCCACCATCGCCGCGAACGCCGTTTGGCAGGTGTTCGATACCCTGAACCAGATCAACCAGAAGCCTGGCTTCACCCCCAAGTGGTCCGAAAAGCCGCTGCTGAAGTCCTACGAGAAGATGAAGCCCAAGCTGGGCTGGCCGCGGACCACCGATTCGCTCTGCCCGAAGTGCATCCCCGAAATCCGCCAGGAGATCCTGGACGGCAAGAAGGACGTCAGCGTCCTCGTCAACGACCGTCCCGGCGAAATCAAGGCCACCATCATCGAGCGCGACGGCAAGATCATGATGACCAAGGAGTGCCCCATCCACGGCTACTTCGAGGACGTGATGGCCATCGACGCCGGATTCTTCAAGCATCTCGAAGAGGTCTTCCCCGGCCGCGACATTCGCGCCCACAACGACAAGGACCTCCACAAGCACGGCTCCTCGACGATTACCCACGGCCGCGGCTCGGTGCTCACCATCGACCTCACCAACCGCTGCAACATGATGTGCGACCCCTGCTTCATGGACGCCAACCAGGTCGGCTTCGTCCATGAATTGACCTGGGAAGACATCAAGACGATGCTCGACAACGCCCTGAAGATCAAGCCCCATCGCCAGATGTCGGTGCAGTTCTCGGGCGGTGAGCCGACGCTGTCGCCGTATTTCCTCGATGCGGTGACCTACTGCAAGCAGGTCGGTTATAACTCCACTCAGGCCGCCACCAATGGCATCGAATTCGCCAAGTCGAAGGAGTTCTGCCGCCAGGCCGCCGAAGCGGGCCTGCGCTACGCCTACCTCCAGTTCGACGGCATCGGCAACGCCGCCAACTCCCACCGCGCCGTCGGCAACCTGTTCGACGTCAAGCTGAAGGCCATCGACAATCTGCACTCGGCCGGCGTCGATATCGTCCCGGTCACCACCATCATCAACGGCATCAACAACGAGCAGGTGGGCCGCATCATCCAGTTCGCGCTGGATAATCCCAGGAAGATCAGCTTCCTCAGCTTCCAGCCCGTCTCGTTCACCGGCCGCGACGAAGCCGTCACCGACGATCGCCGCGCCGCTCAACGCTATACGCTGTCCCACCTCGCCCACGACGTGAAGAACCAGACCGGGCTTGGCGAGCCGAAGCGCGACTGGTACCCCATCAGCTTCATGAGCACATTCTCGGATTGGGCCGACCTGATTCACGGTCCCCAGGCCGAATGGGGCCAGCTCTCCTGCGGTTGCCACCCGAACTGCGGCATCGGCATGGCGGTGATGGTGGACAAGGAAACCAAGGAATCCGCCCCCGTCACCCGCTTCCTGAACGCCGACCGCCTGGCGAAGGATATCGCCCGCGTCAACGACGCCGCCCGCGGCCGCTTTCTCTCCGTCTTCGGCATGGCGCTCGCCCTGATGCGCAACTACGAACCCTTCCAGGCCCCCACGCACTTCAAGCTCTACGACCTGCTGAAGAAGTTCGACAAGACCTTCGCCGCCACCGGCCGAAATTACGGCTCGGTCAAGGGCGACCGCACCATTCAGGACATCGAACGCCGCCGCAAGGACCGCTGGAACTTCCTGTTCATCGCCGGCATGTGGTTCCAGGATCTGTTCAACTACGACTTCCGCCGCACCGAACAGTGCATCATCCCCTACGCCACGCAGGAAGGCGAGATCAGCTTCTGCGCTTACAACACAGGCGTCGGCTGGAGGAATATCGTCGAGAAAATGCACATGACCGCCACGCTCACCAAGTGGTACGAGGAGTACGGCCGCCACGAGATCTTCGCGGGCAACAAAAAAGTCGGTCTCCCTGACTTGGACCACGCCCTCACGCTCCGCGAGGAGATCGTCACCAACGAAGTTCAGAAGGATCTCGATAAGCTGGGCATCGCCAAGACCGCCCGAGAAGAGAAGATCCGAGCGCGCGATGAGAAGCTCCGCAAGGCGAAGGAGACCGAAGACGCTAAGATGATGGAGCTCTACAAGAAGCACGTCCTGAAGGAACCGGAATCGAATCTGGTCCAGATCAAGGGCCTCGGCATCGCTCCCGCCCCGAAACCGGCCGAAAAGCCGGAAGAAATCGGCGCGATGGGCGACTAACCCCCAACCAGCTTCAACAATCTCCTATTCGGTAAATTGACCCGCCCGGGTTCGCAAACGTCGAACCCGGGCGTTTTTGTCTCACCAAATGCAGACAATCAGGCCCTGATGACGTAAACTGGCGCGCCGGATTCCCGTTCAGAGAGGCAGGAGGCTGAAAATGATGAAGTCGTTCTTGATTTCACTTACTTTTGGGGCCGGCATGCTTTTCTTTGCCGGTACAGCCGAGGCGAAGACGCCCTGGCAAGGCGCGCAGAGCGGGCGGAGCGATGCCGCGATGAAAGGCAAGGCATCGGGTCCGCGTGACGGGTCGGGCGTGCAACGCCGCGGCGGCGCCACCCGCAACGGGCAGGGTAACGGCCCGCGCCGCGGCATGAAGACCGGACCGCAGAATCAGACCGGACCGGGCTGCAACTAACGGCGCAGCCGGCTCCCCGGCCCGCTTCGCGGATCTTGCCATCCCCGGCCGGTTGCGACAATGCGTACCTTGGCAGGCCGCTCCGTTTCCGCTCCAGGCAATCTGGTCGCCGGTTTCGGCGCGCGCCTGCCTTTGTCCACTGGCAGGGGGGCAGACACACTCAACCAGTCAGGTGCGTTGATCCCGCCTGGTTCTATCGGCCCCGCCTCGCCTCGTCTTGCAAGCTTCCACCTACTTCAACTTCCCGCTCAACTGCCTGACGAAGTCCTGCGCAATCCGCCTTCTGGCGTTCTCGTCGTTGGACATCCGGAAGTTGAAGATGAGCAGCTCCTTGCCCGTCTTGACGTCCACCACGCGGAAGGTCGTGTCCTCATTCCGCCCCGTGTTCTTCTTGTACATCACTTCCGCCTGCACGGACTTGAAGCGCTTGCCCAGCAGTACTTTCAGGTCGGGGTGCTCCGCCTCCTCGATGAACTCGATTTTGAGTTCAGCCTGACGCGCGGCTTCCTGGATGTGGGTTTCGAAACCGTCCATCTTGTCGAGAAAGACCGATTTCCGGTCCACTGCCTGCGCGCCGCACACGGCGAGCAGCAGCAGTATCCACCGCGCGCCCGCGGTGAGGCACAACCTGTACCTCCGATGACGGGTTGAGTTGCCGGTCAGGTTCATCTCTGGCCTCCTGGACTGAGTGCGCTCTCTCTTCATGTTACCGTCTCCCCATCTCGAACCAGGCGATAAGTCCGACCAGGACCGTGTTCTGGGATTTCGCCAGTCCGCCCAGGCCCCGCTCGAAGTAGGCCACATCGGACCAATCCCGGCGGTACTCTGCCTTCGCCATCAGTCCGTCGGTCCACTTGTACTCGCCTGTCAACGTGAATTCCTTCAATTTCTGCGCCGACCCGGTGATGAAGCCGTCCTTGTCGTGATACAGCTCGAGCCGCGGATTGATGGACCATTTCTCGGTCAGCGCGAAACGGGCCTGCCCCGAGACTGCGATCCAGTCGTGTGACTCGCCCGCGGCCATCTTCTCGGTTCCGTAGTCGAAGTTCAAGTTAAACTGCGCCCTCGAGCCCGGCGTCAGCGTCAACACCGTGTCATAGAAGTTGCGAAACCCACGGTTGTCGGCCGTCTTCTCGGGACCGGTGTACCAGGTCTGGAACCAGCTCACTTTTTCGCCGGTCCAGGCCGTCGTGAAACCCAATGTTTTCCCGCTGTTGTTGTCCTCCACGTTGTTCCAGCCGTTGAGAACCTGGACGCCCACCGTAAACGACTCCGCCAGCGGCTTCGTCACCCGCAGGCCGGCGTGATAGTACGGCCCGTTCGCGTAGATCAGCGAGCGAGAGTAATTCCAGTTCGTATCGTTCTCCGTCAGTTCCGCCCCGGCGGAAGTAAAGAATTTGCCGAAATCAATTTGCAACCCTCCCGTCTTTTCGGGCCGGAAGGAGACATAGGCCTGCGGCAGAATGTTCAGAATATTGCCGCCGGGCTCGGCCGCGTGGAACACCTGAAAGGCGCGGCCAAATCCGAAGTCCACGCGAAAGCCCACGGGCGCCGGATCGTGCTCCAGCACCAGCTTCGCCATGCTCAGCGTCATCGAATTGGATTTGACGTCGAAATTACGGAGCTGATTGGTGCCGGAGGCGGGGTTGTTGAAATTCCTCAGGTAGTATCCGTCCAGCAGACCGGAAACCCGCACGGGGCCGCCCAGCCAGGCGGGTCCCAACGCGGGCGATGCGGGAGGGGGCGTCTCCTGGGCTGGAACGCTCACCGCCACCACGGCGAGCAGAAACAGGTGGGCAATCGCGTCTTTCGGGCACGGCATAGTCGAGCAACGCTCCAATTTGATGTCGAAGATCTGTGAAACTGGAACCGGGCCGCTGAGACGTGGCGGGCTTCGGGACGGGGTGAAGTCAAGAATAAGATTTCCGGTCCGATCCTGTCCAATCTATTTTTCAAATCGGGCCGATTAATAATTTTCAGTTTGAATTCAATAGGGAAGGGAAGAGGGCGCTGCGCCGGCGCCGGGCGGTTCACCGCCCCGCAGGGAATGACGAGGGGTTGCAGGACGAATCAACGGACTCCGCTCATCGCTGCCCGCATCCCGGACCGCAACTCAAGGTGCGAGCGCCAAAGCTTGCTTTGATAGGGAGCCACAACGCGAGGGACTTGCTGGAACGGGCAGGACAGTGCCGCGCCGCGGCGTCAAGCGCTGGGTGCCGGGCAAATCCGCGCAACTCATGCTGTGAGAAACCGGCATTCGGGGCGATGGAACATCACGGGTCTAAACAGAAAAAGGGCCGCATCGCTGCGGCCCTTTGCTGGTTCTTCTGGCAGGAAGCGAAACTTAGGCGCGAATCCTCCGGCGGAGAGTCTCGAGACCCAAGAGGGCGCCACCCAGCAGGATGAGGGTCATGCCACCTTCTGGGACCGCAGTGCGGTAACCAGTAAAGTTCGAAAGGTCGTACCCGCTCCCTGACGGCCCAGGAACCGTCCAGAGTGAATCGGACTTCAGCGGGATCGTGCTGCCCTGCCAAGCATCGTCCCCTGTCAATTTGAACAATACCCAGCCGGCATTGGGGCCGTTATACTTTGCCAGCACCCAATCATACCCAGTTACGTCGTTGCTGCCGCCATCGATTCTAACGCCACCTGTCAGAGTGCCGCTATAGTCGAAGACTGTATTCGTCTTATACACCGCGCTAGCAGGTGCAACTGGGAAAACCTGATTCATGCCCATATCGAGCAGAAATTGGGCCATAGGAGTTACGGTCGCCACATCGGCGCTAGCCTCCCCGCCTTTGATCGAGCCGACAACACCCTGCATCTGTAACGTCAAAGAGACCGCGTAAGCGGGAGCAGTCAGTAAGACGCAAACAACCGCGAACATCATCATTTTTTTCATGTAGTTTCCTCCTCGCATCTTCAGTTGCGTTCCTGCCATGGCTTTGAAGAACCGTCCTCTTCATTGCACGTAGCGCGCCAAAGGGGGTTGAGGAGCATTCGATTCTCGCCTCAGCTGATGGCAAGTCTCCTGTTGTGAGTAGCTTGCGGTTTCGGCTGCCGATTCGGACACCGTTATGTGTCCCAAATCCCCCAGAATCCTCTCACCCACCCTTTCGTAAAGAATCCCGACAGCAAGCTCCCCGCTGATCCCCTTGATCCAACGTAACAGATTGACTGTAAACGGCTTACCGGAAGAAAATCTGCTTCGCTGCATATGTAAGGAGATCCGACAAAAATTCCGCCACCCACGACTCCGATGCCGTATCAGGCGTCCCTCTCAATCCCCAGTTTCTCCATCAACTCATACAGCGTAGGGCGGCTGACGCCTAGCTCCAATGCCGCGGAGGTGATCTTCCCCCGATGCCGCCGCAGCGCGTCCTGAACCATCTCGCGCTCCAGGCTTTCCCGGGCTTCTTTCAGCGTCTGGGGCGGCAGCTCGCTCAGCGCGGCGGCCAGTTCCAGGTCCTGGGTGGTCACGCGTTTGCCCTCCGACATGATCACCGCCCGCCGCACCCGGTTCTGCAACTCACGGACGTTGCCCGGCCAGCGATGCAGAGTGAGGGCGCGCAGCGCATCGGGCGCATAGGTCAGATTCGATTTGCCGTGCCCGGCGCCGTAGCTCCCGAGAAATGCCTTCGCCATCAGGAGGATGTCGTCGCCCCGCTCCCGTAGCGGGGGTACCTTGACGACGAGCACGGCAAGCCGGAAGTAGAGGTCTTCGCGAAACTTGCCGCTCACTGTCAGTTCCCGAAGGTCTTTGTTGGTGGCTGTAATCACCCTGGCATCGCTGGGGATTTCTTGCCGCCCGCCGACACGCTGGAAGGTCTTTTCCTGCAGGAACCGGAGCAGCTTGACCTGGACCTCCGGAGGCAGTTCGCCGATTTCGTCGAGAAACAGAGTTCCGCCCGCCGCGGTCTCAATATGGCCCTTTCGCTGGGCCTGAGCGCCGGTAAAAGCGCCCTTTTCGTAGCCAAAAAGCTCACTTTCGAGCAGGTTTTCGGGGATGGCGTTGCAGTTGATGGCGACGAATGGACCGCCCTGCTGCGCGCTCCTCAGGTGGATCGCCCGGGCGACCATTTCCTTGCCGGTGCCGCTTTCACCCAGAATCAGAGCGGGGGCGCCGGTGGGCGCCACCTTGCGAACGAAATCGAAGACGGCCTGCATACGCGGACTGGCACCGAGCATATCTTCGAAGACATCGGCCCGGGCGGCGTGCTGCATGACCCGGTATTCTTGCTCGAGTTCCGCCAGGTACACGCAACGGCGCAGAACAAGTGTCAGTTCGTCCATGTCCACCGGCTTGCAGAGAAAATCGTAAGCGCCGGCCCCGACAGCCCGCAAGGCATTCTGTTTTTCGCCCTGGCCGGAGACGATGATCACTTTCGCGAGCGGATCCTGCGCCAGCAAAGCAGAGAGCACGGCCAGGCCCTCGTCGGGTTCATTCGGATGCGGGGGCAAGCCCAGGTCCAGGAGAGTGATCAAAGGGCGGTCCGCCGCGCAGGCAGCCAATGCGCCGGCGCGGTCACCCGCGGTGCGGACTTCATAATCGGAGCCGAGCGCCCACTTCATCTGCGTTCGGATGTCCTCGTCGTCCTCGACGATCAGCAGCTTAACTTTGCTCATTTCTGCTCCATTATCGGGAGGATCACCCAGAATGTGCTGCCTTTGCCGGGCTCGCTCTCGACGCGGATACTGCCCCCGTGCGCCTCGACGATCATGCGGGACTGAAACATCCCGATGCCAAGACCGTTCTTCTTGGAACTCTGAAAGGGGCGGAATAGTGAGTTCTTGAGGAACGCGGCGCCCATCCCGCAGCCATTGTCCGCCACCGAGAGAATGGCGCTGTTTCCGTCAAGCTCCGTTCGAACGCGGATCCAGCCACCCGGCCCCAAGGCGTCGCGCGCGTTGAGGACCAGGTTGGTGACGACGCTCTGGATCTGTTCGCGGTCCACCAGGATTGCTGGAAGCGGCTGCAGGTCCCTGGTCAGTTCCACATCCTGGAGTCCATCCAGCCTGTCGAGGGTCTCGCTCACGACCTGATTCAAGGCGGTTTCTACCCGCTTGAGCTGAGGTTTCTGGCGGAAGGCGCTTAACCGGGCGGTCAATTCATCGATGCGCCGCGCGGTGTTGCCGATGGCGCGCAGGGCATCCTCGCGGAACGCCGGGTCGTCGAAGTGCACAGGCAGATTCTTCAGCGTGAGATTGAGAGACGCAGCGGCGTTCTTGAGATCGTGGACGAAGAACGCGGACATGGTCTGAAGGGCATCGAGTTCTCTGGAACGGGCCACCTGGTCCGCGAGGCGCAGGTTCAGCAGCACAGAAGTCACCTGGTCCGTCATGCACTGCAGCAGAAGCGATTCCTCGACTGTGTACACCGCCCCATTCACGCGGTCGGCCAGGACCAGTGCGCCGAGAATGCGATCTCCTGTCCGCAAGGGAACACACCAGCGATTGCCGCCGGTCGCAAAGGTGGTGGGATTCAGCCGCCGCAACTCCTCAGCCCAGGCGTCGATCAGCTCTTCGAGATCAAACGGTGAAGCCCTCTCTCGCAGCCCGGCGGCAATGTCGTTGGACAAAGCCGCGGGCAGAATCGCATCGCTGCCCGCGCCGGCCTGGGGCGCTGTGGAGGCAACCGGCGCGAGCCTGCCGTTCTGTTCATCCACCAGCCAGAGGGTCACGGCGAGGACCTCGAAGGTCCCGGAAACGATTTTGACGGAAAGTTCGTTCAGGCTGGCCTCGTCGCGGACGCTGGCGAGCCGGAGTGACAATTCGTCCCAAATTTTGGTGGAATCGTACTGGGCTCTGGCAAAATGGCGGACCACGAATGCATGGAGGCGCTGCCGGAGGCGGTCGGAAAGGAGCAGCACACCCAAGAGCGCAATTCCAGCGACCACCAGGAGGATCTGTAGCTCCAGATGTTCCGCTTCGCCGTAAGTTCTCACGAATCTGGCGAGGACTCCGATAATCACCAGGTAGCTGCCGGTCAAAAGCAATGTAACTGAAGAACTCAGGACCGCCCGGGACGGGTAGACTTCAATCGCGCCGCGTCCGGCGCGTGGGAACGCCACCACCAGGAGGATGCATCCGATCAGAAGCGCGCTTGATTCGATATTCAACCAGTCCGGGTCATAGCTCGAGAACAGTACCGCTTGACTTCGAACAAAGAGGCGAGCCCCGAAGATGACTGCGAGACCAAGAACCACAAACTTAATCCGCCAGCGCACCAGCCCGACTGCCGCCCGGAAGGTCTGCTCCAGATTCATCAGGATCCAGACATGCACCACAAGCAGGAGGATGTTTAAGGCTTTGGCCGGTGGGCCAAACTGCAACTGCAAGCCTCCCCCTTCGATCGCAGCGGGCGCCACTTCGATCAGTTGCTGCTGGAAGACCAATGCAATCCCGATCGGCACCACGGCAGCAACGGCCAGTGGGACTCTCCACCGTGCCAGGGAGCCGCGGTAATCGCCTCGCGAGTAAGTCAGGCTAAAGCCGAGCCAGGCCGCCGGAAGGAAAGAACTGACCGTCAGGATCAAGGTCAACCCGCGCACCGCATCTTCGAGCTGGGCGGCTCGCAGCGTCTGGCCCGCGAGCAGACTGTTGATGCCGAGCAGCGCCATTCCGGCGGCAAAACACCACGTGGCGAAGGATCGCCGTTTCGGCAGCAGGCTGCCAACGGCCAGCAGCAGGCCGAAAATCCCGGCGGCGAAAGGCAGATAAGCGAACAGAGTCACGGATCCTCAAGCGGGCGGCTTCAGCCGCTTCTCCTGTCGCCGGAACCACCACAGAAGCAGCGTCAGCGGAATCAGCGATAACAGGAAAAACAGCGGGCCTCCCCGATGATGTATCACACTGTCGGCCATGTGGGGTCCGATATGCACACAGAGCAGTCCAATGACCAGAATCCGGAATCCGTTCCGCAAGACTCCGAGAGGAATCACGAACAAAACCAGCACGATCATCCGCCAGCGGGTTTTCAGGAACAGATGAGATGCGAGCAAACTGGTGATGAACAGCACCCAACTGGAGCGAATCCCGCTGCATTCCTGGGCCACTTGCAGGACGATGCCGGGCAATTCGAAGATGACGCCGGTGCGCACGAGCGGCGTTCCCACAAGCCCGAAATACATGGCGGCCGCTTCCGCGGAAGCGAGCATGGAGGCCTTCTCCAGCCAATCGACGGCCGCGTCCGGCAGCGGGACCAGAAAAATCAGGAATCCGAAGGGAAAAGCCCGGGCGGCCATCCATTTCGAGCCAAGAAACAGGAAGCCGCCGCCAGCGGCGAAACATGAGAACGCAAAAGCCATGATGGCCAGCCCGTCGTTCAGGCTCAGGTCCTCACGCCAACCGATCCCCGCCGCCAGTGAGGCGGCTCCGAAAGCACCCAGGACAACCGTGCCGGTGATCGAACTCGCATATTCCTCGAAGCTTTGATCCCGCCGCAGGTAAAGGAGGTAAGCGACGATGAGCGGGACCAGCAGGATGTGCGAGTGCAGGTCCGTTTGGGCGGCATGCGACATCAACTGAACGAGTGGCCGCACGAACAACAGCGTGATGAGCAGAAGAAAGCCGGCATAGCCGGCCAATCGCAGCCGCTGATGATGGGGCATCTCCCGCAATGCGGCCCAGACGTTGCCGCCCGCTCCACTTGCAGATGCGTCCGGGCGCACGCCAGTCCCGGTAGGATTACCGGGCTGCTCAGTTGGCTGATTTCTGGACACCACTCACCATGTTAAGAAATCTCTTAGAAAGTTCCGCGGAAGGTTTAAGTCTCGCACAAGTAGGGTTGTATCTTAAGTCCTGCTGGGTTGGCTCCGAGAGTGCGGTGCCGAATTCCGTTGGTTAGCGCGCAACTTGAGAGATTTCGCGAAGGGCTTGCCGGGCCTGTTCCGCGAAGGCTGCGTCCGGTTCCTTCAGCGCCAGTTGCAGGTGCTTTTCGGCGGCGCGCGGATCTCCCGCGGCTTTGTAAGCCATTCCCAGGTGATACTGGCATTCGTAATTAGAGGGAAACGCTTCGACGCAACGGCGAATATGCGTGATCGCCTGATCGGCCATTCCGCGTTTATAGTATGCCCAGCCCAGGGTATCGGCGACCTGGGGAGAGTTGGGCATTTGCTGCATCGCCTGCTGCGCCAGGTTGAAGGCAATGTTGAGGTCGCCGCCCTGCTCGAGATAGAGATAAGCCAGTTGATTCGCGAGCACGGGCGAGTTCGGGTCAATCTGGCGAGCCCGCTCGTACAACTTCTTCGCCTCGTCCCAATTTTTTTCATTTTCGTATTGAGAAGCGAGAAGAATATAGTTGTCCACGTTGCGCGGGTCGCTTTCGATCGCGGCGCGCAGCTGCAATTTCGCCGGCTCCCGCTTGCCCGTGGAGATGTAAATGGCTGCCAGGAGCAGATGGATGCGCGGCGTCTTCGCATCCAGCTTCAGCGCTTCTTGCGCCTCGGCTTCCGCACGCGCGCTGTCTCCCGACAAATGGTGGGCGAATGCCAGCACGAAACGAAGACCCGCGTTCTTGGGCTGTTGTTGCACCAGCGGGGCGACTCTGTTGATCATCTCCTTTGTCCGTCCCTGCCTGGCTCGAATCGATGTGAGAAACATAAGCGCCGTGGTGGACGCCGGTTCGCGGCTCAGAACATCCAGCAGAATCGCCTCGCTCTGGCGAAGATCTCCACTGGCCAGCAACGCTTGCGCCCGGGCCACCTGGGCGGACAAGGATCCCGGATCCAATGCGAGGGCCTTGCCGGTAATCTGAAGTGCGGTTTTCTGATCGCCGCCGGAAACTGCCAACCCCGCCAAAGCCACGGCCGCGCCAGTCATCGTGGGTTCCAACTCCAAAGCTTTTGCGAAAGAAGTTCTGGCGAGGGCCGGGAGCCCCAGCTTAACTTGCGTGGTCCCAAGCAAATAATGAATTTGGGCGTTATTCGGGGCCAGCACGGCGGCCTTTTGGAATGCCGTGGATGCATCCTGAAGCTGCTCCTGCGCCAGCAGGATTCTGCCCTGGTCGAAAAATGCGGGCGCATTATCTTTCGTCGCCTTGAGCACCTCCTGATTCAGTGATTCAGCTTCCTTGAACTTCCCCACTTCGATCAGATTGTCGATCAGGCGCTGCTTGACGAACAGGTCGGCCGGCTTCGCGGCGAGCACGGACTGGAATTCCTGAATCGCCTTCTCCCGCTCGCGGCCCTCTTCGTAAAACAGGCCCAACGCGCGATAGGCCTGCGGATTCTCGGGCGCAATCGACTTCAATTCCTGCAGCTGACTGGCCGCCTCGGCCGGCCGGCCTGTGGCTCGAAAGACTCGCGCCAACAGCAACCGCGGGGTAATGTCCTTTGGCGCCAGTTGCATCGCGGCGCGCGCCGCGGCCTCTCCCTCCGGCCGGTTTTGCGCAAGATAGAACCGGGCAAGTTCAAGGTGCGCGTTCGCCGAATTCGGATTCGCGGCCGCTGCCTTCTTGAAGACCGCCTCCGCCTCGGATACCTTGCCCGCGGCCTGGTAAACGGTTCTTCCCAGTCCGGTGTAGAAATCAACCCGCTCGGGAGCCAGTGCGATGGCCTTCTCGAATGCCACAACCGCTTTTGCCGTTTCCTCTGTGACCGCGTACTTCATCCCCAGCGTCGCGTGAGCCAGCGCGTTGTCCGGATCCGCTTCCAGCACCGCGGCGATGCGCGTGCCCGCCTCATCGAACTCGCGGCGGGCGATTTCGAGGCTCGCGAGGTCCAGTTGGGCGTCCCAATTCGATGGCTGGAGTGTGACAGCCTCCATCAATTCGCTATATGCCGCTGCCGGGTTGTTGAGATTCAGATATGCGCGGGCAAGCCTGTGACGGGCTTCCGCAGACTTTGGGTCGAGCTGAACCGCATTCCGGAACTGGAGCGCCGCTTCCTGATACTTTCCCTCTTTATAAAATTCTTCGCCGCTGGCCAAATAGCGAATCTTCCGCGTGTTTGGATCGGTGGAACAAGCTCCGAGACCAAGAAGCAGCGCAGCCGCCAGAACACCCGCCCTGAATCGGATGCTCTGTGACCATTTCTTCGGTTCGCCGCAATAATTCATATCGTTGTCCTTCAACAGAATCATTACCATTCCGAGGGAGATCAGCATTCAACTTTAGGCCGGACATGGCCGCACAATCCCCTTGCTTATAACTACCATAGACCATTATGATGAGCGCCGCGGGACGGGACATCTCGATGTGAAAGTCTCTTGAACCGCTATGAAGAATTGCGGCGGGCCGAATGAACCGGAATTCCTGCCGCTACCTATTTCGGGACGGTTGCGTTTGCTTCAGTTGACGGCATCCCCGGCTGTCAAAGTCAAAGAAATTCAAAAAACGGAAAACCATCAATTGCGAAGAGACGATGCGAGAAGGCCTGCATCGTCAGCCACACGGGCCCGCGCCGGAACGAAATCCCGGCGCTGCTCTTCACCGGTGCGGATGGGAATCCGCAGGAACGGATGGTTCGCGAGGCTGTTTCGAGGCACGACGCCGGTGTTTGGCGACAGATGCTGACAAAACCGGGGCGAAACATTTCAGAAGCAGGAAGCCGCAGATTGGCGGTACCGATTGAGGGGGAGGCGCTGACAGGCGGAGGAAGTTGGCTGCGGGGGAGTGGAACGGAGCACTTGGCCAGTTGGCCAACTGCGCTATCGTATAGACATGGACCGGAAAACTCGTAACCGCTATGAAACCCGGGCGCGCGTACTGAAAGCGCTGGCGCATCCCTCGCGGCTGATGATGGTGGATGAGCTGGCCCGGCAGGAGCGTTGCGTCTGTGAACTAACGGAGATGGTGGGCGCCGATATGTCCACGGTCTCGAAGCACCTCTCGATTCTGCGCAACGCGGGCCTGGTGGACATGGAAAAGCGCGGCGCGCAGGTCTATTACAGCCTCCGCGTCACCTGCGTGACCGGATTCTTCCACTGCCTGGAAGAGGTGATGCGCACAGCGGCGGAAGAGCAATTGGAACTGGTGGCGATCCGCTAATGGACTGGCGCGCGGAGTGGAAGATGCTGGCGGCGGTGGTGGGCGTGTTTCTCGCCTTCTACTACCTGCCCGTGGGCGGCAGCCGATTCGACAAGGCGGCGCTCGAAGGGCTGCATCTGGCGAAGTGGTACGCGCAGGAACACGTCCTGCTGTGCCTGATTCCGGCGTTTTTCATTGCGGGCGCGATCGCGGTGTTCATCAATTCGGCGTCGGTGATGCGGTATTTGGGCGCGAAAGCCAACAAAGTGGTGGCGTATGGGGTGGCTTCGGTGTCGGGAACGGTCCTGGCGGTGTGCAGTTGTACCGTGCTGCCGCTGTTTGCGGGGATTTACCGGATGGGGGCGGGGTTGGGCCCGGCGAGCGCGTTTCTGTACTCGGGGCCGGCGATCAATGTGCTGGCGATTGTGTTGACGGCGCGGGTGTTGGGGTGGCAGTTGGGGGTGGCGCGGGCGGTGGGAGCGATTGTGTTCAGCGTGGTGATTGGGCTGCTGATGCACTTCATTTTCCGTAAGGAGGAGATGGAGAAGGCGGCCGCGCAGGCAGCGATGCCGGTGCCGGAGGCCGAGCGTCCGTTATGGCAGAATGGCGCGTTTTTCGCCGCGATGGTGGCGATTCTGGTGTTTGCGAACTGGGGCAAGCCGCAGGAATCGAGCGGCCTGTGGCACGCAATTCACGAGGGGAAATGGGTGGTGACCGCCATTGCGGCCGCTTTACTGGCGGCGATTCTGGGCGGCTGGTTCAAGGTGTCGTGGTGGAAACTGGGCGTGGTGGGCGGGGCGGTGGCGGTGGGGGCGGCGGTGCTGCCCGAGGCTCCGGGCGTGGCGTTCACGGTGGGCTTTCTGGGGCTGGCGGTGGTGATCCAGACGAGCGGTCCGGAGATGGGCGAATGGCTCTCGACGACCTGGGATTTTGCGAAGCAGATTCTGCCACTGCTGCTGTTCGGCGTGCTGGTAGCGGGGGTGTTGCTGGGGCGTCCGGGCGAGGAGGGGTTGATTCCGTCGGCCTGGGTGGCGGCCTCGGTGGGTGGCAATTCGTGGCAGGCCAATCTGTTCGCCTCGGTCGCGGGGGCGTTTATGTATTTCGCCACGTTGACGGAGATTCCGATTTTGCAAGGGCTGTTGGGGAGCGGGATGGGCCAGGGTCCGGCGCTGGCGCTGCTGCTGGCCGGGCCGGCGTTGTCGCTGCCCAACATGCTGGTGATTCACAGTGTGATGGGGACGAAAAAAACGGTCACCTTCGTGGGTCTCGTGATCGTTCTCGCCGCCCTGACGGGCATCATTTACGGATGCATCGTTCAATAGATTACTGCGTAAGGAGAGAGTTCTCATGAAAACCATTCAAATCCTCGGCACCGGTTGCACGAAATGCAAGCAGCTCGCGGAAAATGCGGAAAAGGCCGCGCAGGAGCTGGGTCTCGAATACCAGATCGAGAAAGTAACCGACATTAACCAGATCATGGGTTTTGGCGTGATGATGACGCCGGCGCTGGCCGTGGACGGTACGGTCAAGCTGGTGGGGAAGGCTTCGTCACCTGCGGAAATCAAGCCCCTGCTGGGCTAGCGGCAAGCTTGCAAAAGGAGGATCGTGATGAAAGTCCAGAAGAAGTGCTTCTGCAACGGAGATACGGACCTGATGTTCGCGTGCTCGGGCGTTGCCGACACGGCCGAGATCGGCGACCGCGCGGTGCGCGCCGTGCACCGGGATGGTGCGGCGAAGATGTTCTGCCTGGCAGGCATCGCGGGCGGCGTGGAGTTGATTGACATGAACACGCGCGCGGCGGGCGGCCTGGTGGTGGTGGATGGCTGCGACAGCGACTGCGCGCGTCTGACGATGGAAAAGGCCGGATTCAGCGGGTTCCAGCACTTGCGCGTGACCGATCTGGGTTTCGAGAAGGGCAAGACGCCTGTGACGGATGACCGGATCCAGCAGGTGGCCGAGCGCGTCAGGATGCTGGTGGCCACCGTGCGGGAGGCGCGTCCATGACAGGAACGCGGGGCGGGGCCCTGGGCGTGCTGTTCGCGCTGTCGTTCTGCCCGGTTTCGGCGGCGATCTTCTTCGGCACACTGATTCCGCTGGCGTTGCCTTCGGTCTACGGGATAGGCACCGCGTTGCCCGTGTTCGCTTTCGCGATCTTGATTGCAACGGGCGCGCGCGGTGGGCCAGGCGTTTCAGCGGGTGACGCAGTGGGAAGTATGGGCGAGACGAGTGACGGCGGGGGCTTTCCTCGCAATTTGGGTTTACTTCATTCTTAAGTACATCGTGGAAGTGCTCGAATAGGGCGGTGTCCATTCTTCTGGAAGTGTGGAATTACACCCATGCGAAAGTGCCGGTTGGGTGATTTAACCCACCCGCCTCAGGGGCGGGCACTTACAGCAACGGCCCGAAAGTGGAATAAACGGTCCGGATGCCTTTATTCCGTGCCGTTCCCTGCACGCCCACTCCGTCCGCTGAGGCCGCTCCTTGACTGGACCTTGGATTGCTGCTAGATGTCCGATTAGAGTACGGGCTCAACGAGAGGCCCGTGATCCGGGCGCAAGACAAGAAGGGAGTCAAGATCGATGGCACAGAACGGGGAGACGTCAGTCGGGTCGAAGAAGACCAGGGGCCGGAGAGGATTCTTCCAGGCCCTCGCAGGGGCGGGCGCGGGTGCGGTGACCGGGTTGGCGGGGTTGAAGATGATCGAGGGCGGCGCGGTGCAGGCGGCGGAGATCCCACCGCCGTTGGCGGCGTCTAACGGCACCGTGCTGGTGCGGATGCAACAGGATCTGGAGCGTAGCCGTGCGGGCGGCGGCATTCCGAGTTACCTGATGGTGGTGGACACCCGCAAGTGCATAGGGTGTAACGCTTGCACGATTGCGTGCCGGGCTGAGAATCCGACGGGCCCGGGGGCGGCGTTCCGGCAGGTGGTGGAGAAGGAGTTGCCGATCGGTCCGCGTCCATTTGCGGTCCACAAGCCGATGAACTGTCTGCAATGCGACGATCCGCCGTGTGCACGGGCGGTGCCGGCGGGGATGATCACCAAGCGCCCCGACGGAATCGTGGCTTTCGATGAGCGTTTGCGCGGCCCATACGCCACAGCGGCGGCGCAGGCCTGCCCTTGGGACCAGATCGTGGTGGACGACGGCCGCACATACACCCAGAACAGCCGCGCTCCGCAGGGCTACGAGAGCCGGAGTTTTGTCGAGCTGGGCCGGGTGGTCAGCCGCAAGCCAGGCGCGAGCACTCTGGTGGATTCGGCCCGCAAGTGCAATTTCTGCAGTCATCTATTGGATGCGGGCGTGCTGCCGGCGTGTGTGAGTACCTGTATTGGCGGCGCGATGTACTTCGGCGACGCGAAGCTGCAGGGATCCCTTATCAACGAGGTCACCGGCGGCCGCCGCGTCTTTGCCGGCCACCAGAATCGGGGCGTGAAACCCCGCGTGATTTACTTCGAGGAACCAATGCCCGGCGCGCTGGACGTCACGTGCAGCGCCTGCCATTCGCGTTAAGGAGCCAGCCATGAAGAACGAGAACCCGAATCCCCAGACTTCCGGCAGTGGCGACGACTGCCAGGCTCGCCGCGAATGGATCACCGGCGGCGCGCTGCTTGGCGGGGCCTTCCTCGCCGCCGCGACCGAAGCGCAGGCGCAGATCCCCGCGCCCACCGGCGCCGTCCGTCCCATCGAGGCCTCGGACTACATCCACACCACCTGTCTGCAGTGCAACACGGGCTGCGAGATCAAGGTGCGTCTGCAGGACGGCATGGCGGTCAAGATCGAAGGCAACCCGTACGGCCCCCGCGCGATGGATCCGCACATCGCCTGGAATACTCCAGTCGCCCAGTCGGCGAAGATCAATGGCAGCATTTGTGGGAAGGGCCAGGCGGGCGTGCAGGGCTCGTATGACCCCTACCGGATCGTGCGCGTGTTAAAACGCGCCGGCGCGCGCGGCGAGGGCAAGTGGATTTCGATTCCCTTCGATCAGGCGATTACGGAGATCGTTGATGGCGGGGCACTGTTTCCGCAGGATGGCGGCCGCACGGTCGAGGGACTGCGCTCGCTCTACGCGTTGAAGGACCGCAACCTCTATTCGCAGATGGGCGCGGACGTCACCCGCATCCGCCGGCGGCAGATGACGGTGGCGGAGTTCAAGGACAAGTACAAGGACCATCTCGACACGCTCATCGATCCCGACCACCCCGACTTCGGGCCCAAGAACAACCAGTTGGTTTTCAACTGGGGCCGCCTGAAGGCGGGCCGGTCGCAGTTTTTCTCCCGGTTTGTGAAGGATAGCTTTGGCTCGAATAACGCCCATGGGCATACCACCGTCTGCCAGGGGTCGATCTATTTCGCGGGCAAGTCCATGGCCGATCAACCGGTGAACGGGGGGTGGACAGGCGGTGCGAAGTTCTACTGGATGGCCGACGTTTCGCACTCCGAATTCGTGATCTATTGGGGCGCGGCGGTGCTGGAGGGCAACTACGGTCTGCCATTGAAGGTGCCCAAGATCACCCGCGGCCTGGCGAGCGGGCGGCTCAAGGTGGCCGTGGTCGATCCGCGGCATAACGTGCTCGCCTCGAAGGCGTGGCGCTGGGTGCCGGTGAAGCCCGGCGAGGATGCCGCGCTGGCCCTCGGCATGGTTCGCTGGATCCTGGAGAACAGCCGGTTCGACCGCCGGTATCTCGAAAACTGCAACAAGGCCGCGGCCGACGCCGACGGCGAACCCACCTGGAGCAACGGGGCGTGGCTCGTCAAGATCGGCGCCGACGGGCGTCCGGGTAAGTTCCTCCGCGCCAGCGAGATCGGCCTCGGCGGCGACGTGGATACCTTTGTCTGCTACCGCGACAATCAGCCCTTCGCCTTCAAGTCCGGCGACGCCAACAACCCGGTGGAAGGCGAGTTGTTCGTGGATGTCGAGATCAACGGGATCCGGGTGAAGAGCGGCCTCCAGTTGCTGCTCGAGGAGTCACGCAGCCACTCGATCGCCGAATGGGCATCGATCGCAGGCATCAGCCACACCGATATCGTCGCGCTGGCCTCCGAGTTCACGTCCCATGGCAAGAAGGCGTGCGTCGAAGTCCACCGCGGCGTCTCGCAGCACACGAACGGATTCTACAATTCGCTTGCCACCATGGGCGCGCTGAATACGCTGATCGGCAACTTCGACTGGCAGGGCGGCATGGTGTACAGCGGCGGCGCATATGCCGAACTGGGCGGCTCCGGCCGCCCCTTCACCTTGGGCGACCACCCGGCAAAACTCGCGCCTTTCGGTCTCGACATCATCCGCGGCAACGCCGTCTACGAGGAGAGCACGATCTTTGAAGGCTATCCCGCCAAGCGGCCCTGGTATCCGCTGGCCACGGACGTCTATCAGGAAGTGATTCCCTCGGCCGGCGACGCCTATCCTTACCCCATCAAGGCGCTCTTCCTCTACAAGGGTTCGCCGGTCTATGCGCTACCCGCCGGGCACTCCCTGATTCCCACGTTGCTCGATCCGGCGAAGATTCCCCTGTTTGTGGCCAGTGACATCGTGGTTGGCGAAACCACGATGTATGCCGACTACATCTTCCCGGATCTCACTTATCTCGAACGCTGGGAGTTCCACCGCACTCACCCTTCGATCGTGCATCGCGTGTCGCCGGTGCGCCAGCCTGTCATCAATTCGCCCAATGAAAAGGTGCGGGTGTACGGCGAGGAGATGCCGATCTCGATGGAGGCGGTCTTTCTGGCGCTCGCGGAACGCCTGCAATTGCCCGGTTTCGGACCGGGCGGCTTCGGCAATGGCGACTTGAAGCGTCCCGAGGACTTCTATCTCCGCATGGTGGCCAATGTGGCCTTCGGCGACTCCTCCACAGGCGCCGACGTGTGTCCGGATGCGAGCGAGGAAGAGGCGCAGATCTTCCAGAAAGCCCGCCAGCATCTCGACAAAGCAGTGTTTGACGCGGAAAAATGGCAGGCCGCGGTGGGTTCCGACTGGTGGCGCAAGGTGATCTATGTCCTGAACCGCGGCGGCCGGTGGTGGTCCTACGAACAGGGCTGGACGGGCAACCAGGTTCGCGCCAAGTTCGGCCGCCTGGTGAACATGTATCAGGAAAGGCCAGCCACGCTGAAGAACTCGTTGACCGGCGCCACGCTCAGCGGCATTGCCACCTATATACCCATCGCCGATTCGCTCGGGCGCAGCCTCGACCATAAAGGCGCGCCTCTGACCCTGATTACCCACCGCATTCCGCTCGCCTGCAAGAGCCGGACGATCTCGAATTACTGGCTGACCGATGCGCAGCCCGAGAACTTCATCGAAGTGAGCGCCCGCGATGCCCAGCAGTTGGGGCTGCGCGACGGCGACAAGGCCCGCATCGTCTCGGTCTCCAACCCCGACGGCGCCTGGGACCTGGGTCACGGCAACTTCAAACACCTTGTGGGCACCGTGAAGGTGACCAGCCGGATCCGCCTGGGCGTAATCAGTTTCGCACTGGGTTACGGCCACTGGGCTTACGGGTCCTCTTCACAGGTGATTGACGGGGCGGCCATCCCCGGCGATCCCACGCGCGCCACCGGCATCCACGCCAACTCGGCCATGATGGTGGATTCGCATACCCGTTCGCCGCTCAGCGATGTCGTGGGCGGCAGCGCGGTCTTTTACGACTCGAAGGTTTTCCTCGTGAAGGTCTGACGCGCGCCGGCGCTTGCCCTTGGATTCGATTCCCGGTTCTGTTTTGATGCAGCCGGAAGGGAGAGTCTGATTGCCCGGGGCCTGCACCCGCCGGCTCTTGGCGCTCGTCGCAGCTTGGGCCGGTCGTAGCCCTCTCCCCGCCCAGGCGCACCCGCCACGGCGTCTGGGTGAGACCTCCCGGGTTCGATGGGCTGCCTCAGGAAGGACATGAAGACAAGCCCGCGCTCCTTTTCGGCCATCGAAGCCCGGATCTCCACCCGGTCCCGCATTCGTCGCGTTTGTATTCGCAGGCCAAAGGGTGATCACCTCGGAGCAGTTTCTGTCGATTTCCGCCCCTTCGCGGCTCTCGTCCCGGTTCACTTGGCCAGATGAGGCGGCGGGAACCAGTGTTTTGTCCGCACGCAGACCGCGCACACCGAGAGCATGACCGGCACTTCGATGAGCACGCCGACTACTGTGGCCAGCGCCGCGCCGGAACCGGGACCAAACAGCGCGATCGCCGTGGCCACGGCGAGTTCGAAGAAGTTGCTGGCGCCGATGAGCGCGCCTGGGGCAGCCACGGCATAATCGACCTTCAGCCAGCGCATCAGGCCGTAGGCGAGCGAGGAGTTGAAGTAGACCTGAATCAGAATCGGCACGGCGATCAGGACTACATGCAGGAATTTGCCGGTGATATTGTCGGCCTGGAACCCGAAGATCAGCACGAGCGTGGCCAGCAGCGCGGTCATGCTGACGGGCGCGAAGCGTGGCAGCAACACAGTCTCAAACCACTCAACCCCGTGCCGGGAGATGAACCAGTGGCGCAAAATGACGCCAACCGCGAGCGGAATCACAATAAAAATCGTGACCGAATACAACAGAACGTGGAAAGGAACGTCCAGCGACGAAGCGCCGCTGACCAGAAAGCGGACGATGGGCGCGAATAGCACCAGCATAAGGATGTCGTTGACCGAAACCTGCACCAGCGTATACGCCGGATCGCCGTCGCTCAGGTAGCTCCACACGAAAACCATGGCGGTGCAGGGAGCGGCGGCGAGAATGATAGCGCCCGCGATATATTGGTCCGCGTCGTCCGGCGGAATCCAGGGTGAAAAGACAATCCGGAAGAAGAACCAGGCAAAAAGGGCCATGGAAAATGGCTTCACCAGCCAATTCACGAACAGCGTCACATAAAGGCCTCGGGGTTTCTTGCCCACGCGGCGGATGGAGGCGAAATCCACCTTCATCATCATCGGAATGATCATGAGCCAGATCAGCACCGCGATCGGTACGTTGATCTGGCTGGCCTCGCCAAACTCCATTTTCCGCAGGCTGTCCATAAACCCGGGCAGCGACTTACCGAGCAGAACGCCCGCCACCATGCAGATGCCCACCCAAAGGCTCAAATAGCGCTCGAAATGGCCCAGTTGTTTCTTTTCGGGCGGCGCCGCTTGCTGATTCGTGGTTTGCAAAGCTCAATAACTCCTTTACTGAATTCCGGCCGCTGCGAGTTGCCTGAGCGCAGCCGGGCCCACCGGCGCTTTCGGCCGCCATGGCACGAGTGCGAGCCGGCTGGACCATTGCGTTGCAACTTCCTGAATGTAAGGCGCTTCCCGAAGCCCGCGTTCGACCAGCACCGGGTCCTTGAATCCGTTGGCGGCGAAGCTCTGGTTCACAACCCAGCCAAAAGGATGAATCCCCGCACGCTGCAAGTCGGCTTGAAGACTGCCGGCCTCATGGACGGGTGTCGCTTCGGGCAAGGTGACGAGCAGAACCCGCGTAAAACGGGGGTCGCGCAGCCGGGGCAGCAGGTTGCGAACCGAGTCCGGCATATCGCTCATGGAGCGTAGCACGTCACGATGATATGCCTCCGCCGCATCCAACAGCAGCAGGGTGTGCCCGGTGGGCGCGGTATCGAGGACGACGAAACCGCGTTCGCCCGCAGCGCGGTAGACCCGGGTGGGTTCGATCTCGATCGCCTCGAAGCCCGCCGCCTGCAATTTGCCAAGGTATTCCTGCTCTTCCAGCGCGCCGGCAATGCAGCCCGCCCACAACTCCATATGCCGGCGGATGGCGGGCGCCACCCCGCCGCGCACAACGACATCGGATACGGCAAACCGGCCGCCTGGCTTCAGCACGCGAAACGCTTCACGCAGTACGCCGTCCTTATCGGCGGACAGGTTGGTCACGCAATTCGAAACGATCACGTCCACAGAATTGTCCGGAAGGGGGATCTGCTCGATTTCGCCCTTCAGAAACTCCACGTTCCCGACGCCGGCCCTGCGCTGGTTCTCCCGCGCCAACTCCAGCATCTCGTCGGTCATGTCCAGCCCGTAAGCTTTACCGGTCGGCCCGACACGCTTTGCGGACAGCAGCGCGTCGATTCCGCCGCCGGAGCCGAGGTCGAGGACGACTTCCCGCGGTTCCAATTCAGCCAGCGCCGCCGGATTTCCGCAGCCGAGCGAAGCCCGGATTGCCTCCTCAGGCAGGCCGCCAAGCTCGCCGGGTTCATAGAGGTTGCCCGTAATGGGATCAGTCGCGCATGAGGCGCCCCCTGCCGAACAGCAGGAACTCGCCCCGAGCGTCGCGGACAAGGCAGCCCGCGCGTACCTTTCACGCAATAGATCTTTTACGACTTCTTCTTGCATTCTCAGACCCTTTCATGGCCACTGGTTCCGTCAATCGCGTTTCTGCCCACCCTAAACTGGCAATCTCATCCAACAGGACGACCCGGTTCTTCGTGCAGCACTCGGCATACAGGAACGCCAGAAGCTCCCTGAGTGCACGGGTGTCGGCGGAGTACCACAAGAACGTGCCATCCCGGCGCACCTTGACCAGTCCCTCAACCCGCAGCTTTTCAAGGTGATGAGACAACGTGGAACCGGAACATCCGAAGTGCTCATGGATCTCTCCCGCAACCATACCCGCAGGGTGGGTGGCGAGCAGAAGCCGCATGATCCTCAAACGAGATCCGGCGCCCAGGGCGCCGCACATATAGGCGAATCGCTCGACTGTGGGCTGAGGCTTTCGGCTCACAATGCGATACTCGCAGAAATAACGAAGGACTGTCAACAACAGCCTTCACGCGCCTCCGACCGTCAGTTCTGGAGCATCTACTATGGTTCTGCTACTATCGAAGTTGAGAGTATCAAGCGAAGGAAAGCGGAGATATCCATGCAGCCGAAGCACATCGACGACGAGCAGGTAATTCGCTTTGCGGACATGTTTGCCGCCATGGGAACAGAGGCGCGCCTGAGGATTCTGAGGTTGCTCCTCGCCGCTTACCCGCAAGGAATGATCCCCAGTGATCTCGGCAGCGAACTTGGAATCCCCGCTTCCACGCTTTCCCACCATCTGGAAAAGCTGAAGATGGAAGGGCTCGTAACCGTCCGCCGCGAGGGGACATTTCTGTGGTACACCGCGAACGCAACTGCTCTGAAGGAACTGTTGTCGTTTCTGTATGCGGAGTGCTGCACGAGAAACACGGCCATTCAGCCTGATGAGATCGTCAAGTTCTGTGGATGAATCTGCCCATGCCACCTGATCCGAAGCTTAAACTCCTGGTACTGTGTACCGGAAACTCCGCCCGAAGCCAGATGGCGGAGGGCCTTTTCCGGCATGCACTCGGTTCGCGTTTTGAAGTCTTCAGCGCGGGGACGAAGCCCAGCCTCGTGCGCCCTGAAGCGATCGCAGTGATGGCGGAACTCGGCATCGACCTGGCCGGGCACCGTTCCAAGTCCGTGGACGAGTTTCTCGGCCAGGATTTCCGGTACGTCGTGACCGTCTGCGACAACGCCAAGGAAAGCTGCCCGGTGTTTCCGAGCCAGACCGGGCGGATCCACTGGAGTTTCGAAGACCCAGCGGCAGTCGAGGGACCGGAGGAAGTCCGCGAAGCCGCATTCCGGCGGATCCGGGATCAGATTGCCGCGCGCGTCCAGGACTTTGCGCACAAATTGGGCCTCAAGTAATCCGCAGCGCGCCGCCGACGGCGATCTGGCGTTCACGGGTGAAGGTGAGAGGCGTTGTGACCCCTTCTCCGGTGGGCGTGGCGATGCTGAAACTGAGGTAGCCTGCGCCGCCCGACCCCAATGAAGCGGAGCAGGGAGCATTGTGTACGAACAACGTGGTGTTCATCGCGCGGGCCATCCGGGTGACCGCATCGACATTGCGGGAGTGAATCAGCGCCGTGTGCCGGTACCCGTGCTCTGCTTTCACGGCCGCCGCGATGCCGGCATCGACGTCCGGAACGCGCACCACGGGCAGGAACGGCATCATCTGTTCTTCCTGAACGAAGGGGTGATTCTCGTCCACTTCGCCGAAAAGCAGGGGCGTCTTTGGCGGAATCGTGACGCCGGCGGCGGCGGCGAGCAGGTCCGTGTCCTTCCCGATCAGGTCGCGTTTGAGATGCGCGTCGCCCCGACCGGCGTCTGCGGGGTCGAAACGGAAAGCGGCAAGGGTCAGGCGTTCAATCGCGGCGGCGTCGAGCCGGACCGCGCCGGCATAGCTCATGGCGGCGAGGAAGGCATCGGCGACAGAGGCGACCACGAATACCTCTTTTTCTCCGATGCAGAGCAGGTTGTTGTCGAACGAGGCGCCGGCGATGATGGCGACGGCCGCGGCATTCAGATCCGCAGTCTCATCGACGACCACGGGCGGATTGCCGGGCCCCGCGGCGATCACGCGTTTGCCATGTTTCATCGCGGCCCGCACGACCGCCGGGCCGCCGGTGACGCACAGCAACGCGACCTCGGGGTGCCGGAACATTTCCTCAACCGCGCGCAGGCTTGGCTCGGCGGCGGCCGTGAGGACATGGCTGAACCCCAATTCCCGCTCGATTTCCCGGTTGAAGATTCGCAGCGCGTGCGCGGCGCAGCGGGCGCCCGAGGGATGGGGGCTGAAGATCGCCGTGTTGCCCGCCGCGAGTACATTGATGGCATTGCTGGCCATGGTGGGCACCGAATGGGTGACCGGCAGGACCATGCCGATCACGCCCCAAGGCGCATGTTCGATCACGCACAGGCCCGACCGGTCACTGCGGGCCTCGGTACGCATCGCCTCGACGCCGAGAACATGGCGGATCGAGAGGAGCTTCTCGATCTTGTGATCCAGCCTGCCGAGGCGGGTCTCGTCGAGTTCCATTCGCGCCCACGCCTCGGCATGATCGGCGCAGAGCCTCCGGATGATGGCGATCATCCGGCCGCGGACCTCGAGGCTGGCCGCGGCCACTGCCGGTTGCGCACGGGCGGCAGCCCTCACGGCTTCGTCCACCGTGGAGAAAATCCCATCGGCCAGAGCGGGCGCACCGGGGGTCGCGGGGGGCTGGATCGAGCCGTGCCGCTGCTTCCAACGGGCGAGAACGGTGTCCACGGTTTCGGCGATGCTGGGATCCGGACGGGGCATGGAGTTGGCCTTCGGCACCCTTCATTCTACACACGAGACCTTCCGCGGCTCATCGCGGCCTGAATCCGCGCTGGGCAGCAACGGCCTCTCAAACCGGGCACACAGCATATTTTCGGTATAGTGGAAATAGATCAGCAACCAAGAGTATCAGGTTTGAAGCTCTGTAAAGGGAACCTCATGGCTCAGTCTAACGATGGAATTGATCGTCGGAGCATCTTCCGCGGCTCACTGTATTCGGCCGCGGCTGCCGGAGCGGCAAGCGTTCCCACTGGCGCCCTGCGTGCCTAGTCTTCCCCGGAGGCCGGGAAGATTCTGAACCAGCAGCCCGGCATGCGTTACCGCCCGGTTGGCGATACGGGAATTCAGCTTTCGGTCATCTCGCTAGGCGGGTTGGTGATGATGGAACCGGTTCATCATTACGCCATCGACCGCGGCGTGAATCTTGTCCACATTGCGGCTGACTATCTCGGCGGCAGGGCCATCGTGGCGCTCGGCAATGTGCTCAAAACCCGGCGCAAGGATGTCTACCTCGCCGTCAAGGATAACTTCAGCGACATAGACGAGACCCTGAAGATCCTGAACACCGACTTACATCGACTTCATCATGTTCAATCGCCATAAGCCTGGCGAGGCTGGGGATTCGCGCATCCGCGAGCAGTTCGAGCGCTGGAAGCAGCAGGGCAAGGTGCGCTACGCGGGTCTCACCGTCCACGGCGAGGTGAAAGAGACCGTCGGCACGGGTCTCGCCAGCGGCATGTTCTCGATGGTGAATCCCACCCTCAATCAGCCCAATTTGGAAGCCATGCAGGAAGAACTCCGGGTGGCCCACCAGAAGCGGGTCGCCGTCATGGCGATGAAGACCATGCGCGGACTGAAGGGACTCGATCTGGAGACGGCCTACCTCAAGAAAGCACTCCTCAATCCGGCCGTCACCACACCCTCGTCCAGATGTGCCTCGAAGCCGTCGCCCGCCGCGTCGTGGTCAGCGACCACACCTGAAATGCGGCCCAGCGCACCTTCCCCCGCAGCGGCATCCAGCAGGCCGCCGAAAAGGCGGGGGCGCAGGTCTTCTTCCTCGACGAACGCAAGTTCCCCTGCATGCCCATCAAGGGCGTCGCCCTCAAGGAATGGGAGGTCTACACCGATGAACTTGCCGGTGTCGAACAGCACGTCGGCCATGTTCACGATCAAACCGCGTGCCGTGTCCTGCGTCTCAAGAACGGCATTGAATTGCCTTAAGAGATCAGCGCGCAGTTGGGCCTTGTCGGCTTCGGCGCGGGCCCGATCGGCCGTCGCGCGGTCCAGTTCGGCCTGCTGGGCGGCGCGTTGCGCGTCGTTCTCAAGTTTCAGCCATCCGGCGTCGACGGCGGCTGCGGCCATCCTAGCCCAACTTTCGCGATTCAGGGCGAATAAAGGACGATGTTTCTTTTGTTTTCAACAAACGTTCTCCTTAGGTCGGCACTACACCGCCACCTTTCCGGAGGCGTAGACTTTGGGCGGGGACTGGGCGGGCAGGGGGATTTGCAGTTGCGCCAGCAGCAATCCGACATCGGCTTCGGGTTCCGTGTAGCGGCTCAGTACGATGTGTTTGCCGTCGGTGGTGGGCAGATGCACATCAATCATCTGCATCGCCGACAGCTTCTCCAGGATGGCCCGCGGGCTCAGCCCGCCCGCGTGCCGGCGGGCCAGATTCCGCAGCGTCGCGTGCAAACAGTAGGCCAGGAAGCTCACGAAAATGTGCGCCTCGATGCGCTCGTCCCGTTGATGATGAACCGGCCGGATCGCCAACTCGCCCTTCAGATCCTTGAAGGCCTGCTCGATCCGCGTCAGCAGCAGATACTGCTCCCACAAGGTCTGGCGCCTGGAGACAACGCGAAATGCCGAGGCAACCCGGTCGAACTCGGCATCG
>JAHDVK010000032.1 GCA_023384675.1 Bryobacteraceae bacterium
TCCTTCAAAGGTTTTGTGCGGCATATGTGGGATAATCTTCTGTAGAGCCTTTCCCCCGGCGCTACTGCCTTCATTCTACAGCATGGATCCCGCGTTCATTCGCAATTTCTCGATCATCGCGCATATCGACCACGGCAAGTCGACTCTAGCCGATCGGCTGCTCGAGCACACCGGCGCCCTGTCCCAACGCGAAATGATGGACCAGGTGCTCGACACGATGGACCTCGAGCGCGAGCGCGGCATTACCATCAAAGCCCACGCCGTCCGCCTGCTTTATCCAGCCAAGGACGGTACCACGTATCAGCTCAACCTGATCGACACGCCGGGCCACGTGGACTTCACCTACGAAGTCTCCCGCAGCCTGCAAGCCTGCGAAGGCGCGCTGCTGGTGGTGGACGCGAGCCAGGGCGTGGAAGCCCAGACGCTGGCCAACACGTACCTCGCCATCCATCACAACCTCGAGTTGATCCCCGTCATCAACAAGATCGACCTGCCATCCGCCGAGCCTGAGCGCATTCAGGAACAGATCGAACAGGTGATCGGCCTCGACGCCAGCGAAGCCGTGATGGCCAGCGCCAAGAACGGCATTGGCATCGAAGAGATCCTCGAGGCGGTGGTCAAGAAGGTGCCGCCGCCCAGCGGCGACCCGAACGCGCCGCTGCGCGCGCTGATTTTCGACTCGTGGTTCGATCCTTACCGCGGCGTGATCATCCTGGCGCGCATCATCGACGGGACGGTCCGCAAAGGCCAGAAGATCCGTTTGTGGTCCACCGATTCCACGTTCGAAGTCGACGGCGTCGGCTTCCAGTCGCCCAAACCGATTCCCTGCGACGAGCTCTCGGCCGGTGAAGTGGGCTTCCTGTTCGCCAACATTAAGAAGGTGTCCGACGCGAAAGTGGGCGACACCATTCTCGACGCCGGCCCCAACGCCGCCGCTCCGCTGCCCGGCTTCGAGGAAATGAAGCCGATGGTGTTCGCCGGCCTTTACCCGGTGGAGAGCCACGAGCACGGCATGCTGCGCGACGCGCTCGAAAAGCTCCAGTTGAACGATAGTTCCTTCAGCTTCGAACCCGAAAACTCCGTTGCACTCGGCTTCGGTTTCCGCTGCGGCTTCCTCGGCCTGCTGCATCTCGAAATCGTGCAGGAGCGGCTTGAGCGCGAGTTCGAGATCGACCTCATCACCACAGCCCCCGGCGTGCGTTACCGCGTCACGCTCGGCAACGGCGACTGCTTTGAGGTCGATAACCCCACGAAGTGGCCCAATCCGGGAGAAATCGTCAAAATCGAAGAGCCAATCATCGAAGCCACGGTGATCACGCGCGAAGAGTACATCGGCGAAATTCTCAAATTGTTGGAAGAAAAGCGCGGAACACAGAAGAAATTTGAGTACATCGGCGGCGGGCGCGTGATGCTGATGTATGAATTGCCGCTGAACGAGATCGTCCTCGATTTCTACGATCGCCTGAAATCGGCCTCGCGCGGCTACGCCTCGCTGGACTACCACCTCTCCGGCTTCCGCGTCTCCCCCATGGTGAGGATGGACGTGCTCGTCGCCGGCGAACCCGTCGATGCGCTCTCGATGATCGTCCACCGCGATTTCGCCTACGAGCGCGGCAAGATCCTCATCGATCGGCTTCGCAAGCTGATTCCGCGGCAGATGTTCGAGGTCGCCCTGCAGGCGGCCATCGGCGCCAAGATCATCGCGCGAGAGAACATTCCCGCCATCCGCAAGAACGTCCTGGCGAAATGCTACGGCGGCGACATCAGCCGCAAGCGCAAACTCCTCGAAAAACAGAAGGAAGGCAAGCGCCGCATGAAGCGCGTCGGCAAGGTGGATATCCCCCAGGAAGCCTTCCTCGCCGTCCTCAAGGTCAGCCAGGGGCAGGAAGAGTAGGGCTTCCGCTTGGGGCACCTGCGTCGGTTGGATCTCCAGCGTCAATGACGGTACAAAGTACGTTTGCTCTCTGCGATTCCGACAAATGGAGAGTTGGGACAGGAGCGATTTGAGGGCTGGCGTCACGGCTGAGCGCCGAGCCGAGGTTTCGTGGGAACCCTCGCTGACGGGTGTGTGTTAAAACCGGGTACCGGTCGTGCTGCTCCCGCCGGGCGAGCTTGCCACCTTGCGGTGGCAGCCGTATCGTGTTGCAAATCATGACTCAAAGAGGCTTGCCCGCCGGCTGCCGGCGTCAGCCGGCGGGCAAGGGTAGTGACCGGCGGTCATTTCCTTGGCCTCCCGCGGAGGGTTGGCAACTGCGGCCGGCCATTGACTGTATGGGGTTCGGGTATTCGCCGCCCGGGTGTGCGCAAGGCGGGGCCAGTGCGGCATGTTACGCTTGAGAATACAAGGGCCAGAGGGCTATGAGACCTATCTTGAGACTCGCGGTCATGGTATCGTTCGCCGGTGTATTGGCGGTGTCCGTTTGCGCGCAGGATGCGACGCCGACGGTGGACTGGCGGATGCTGCGCGGGTTGAACTTCCGCACCGGCGAGATCGCCGCGCCGCTCAAGAAACACCAGAATCAGCAGGTGCGCGTGCCGGGCTTCATGGTGCCGCTCGAAGATGAAGCCGAGACGGTCACCGAGTTTCTGCTCGTGCCCTATGTCGGCGCCTGTGTTCACACGCCGCCCCCGCCTCCCAACCAGATCGTGCATGTCACCATGCCTCCAGGCAAGAAGGCCAAAGTCGAGTGGTGGGAGCCGATCTGGGTCTACGGCAAACTGGAGTTTGACGCCGTGAAAAGCCCCTACGGCGACGTTTCCTTCCGCATGAACGTCAAGCAGATCAAACCCTACGAGGACTAACCACCATGCGAATCGGGCTCTGCCTCTTTGCTCTGCTTGCGCCCTTGGCCTGGAGCCAGGAAGCGCACGGCCACAAGGCTCACGTTCACGGCGTTGCGGCGCTGGATATCGCAATCGAGGGCAAAACCGTCACCGCCATCTTCGAAAGCCCCGCCGATTCCATCATGGGCTTCGAACACCTGGCGAAGGCACCCGCGGAAATCAAGAAACGCGACGAGGCGCTGGCGAAACTGAAGGCGCGCTTCGGCGAGATGCTGCTGATGCCCGCTTCGGCGCAGTGTGTCTGGAAGCCGGGCAAGGCCGAGGTGCACCTGCATGGCTCCCACGCGGACGTGGAAGCTGAGTTCACAGCCGAATGTAAAGGGCCGCTGAATCGCGGCGAGATCCGCTTCGCCTTCATGAAGGTGTTCCCAGACGTGCACGAATTGAAAATTCAACTGATCGGGCCCGGGCAGCAGACCGGAGCGGTGATCAAGCACGACGAGGGGACGGTAAAGCTGGGGCGATGACGGATTCGCCGGCGGTGGTCCTCGACCAATTGCGCTTCGGCTATAAGCAGGGCCGCGACATCCTCGATATCCCGTCGCTCGCGGTGCCGCGCCGCGAAAAGGTCTTCCTCTTCGGCCCCAGCGGCAGCGGGAAGACTACGCTGCTGGGCGTAATCGCGGGCGTGCTGGAAGCGCAAAGCGGCACGCTGCGGGTGATGGGCGAAGACCTGCGCGCCCTTTCTGGAGCGAAACGCGATGCCCTGCGCGGCGCGCGCATGGGCTACATCTTCCAACTCTTCAACCTGCTGCCCTATCTGAGCGTGCGGGACAACATCACACTGCCCTGCCGGCTGCATCCGGCGCGCGCGGCCCGGCTGAACGGCTCATCGCCCGTGGCGGCGGCCGAGGCGCTCGCCGCGCAACTGGACATCGCGGAACTGCTCGATGAACCCGCGCGCGATCTCAGCGTGGGCCAGCAGCAGCGCGTGGCCGCCGCGCGCGCGCTCATCGGCAATCCCGAACTCGTGATCGCCGACGAGCCCACGTCGGCGTTGGACGCGGACCACCGCGCGCAATTCCTCGAAACCCTCTTCGGCTGCTGCGAACGGGCCGGCGCAACCCTGCTGTTCGTGTCCCACGACCGTTCGCTCGAGTCGCGGTTCGACCGCGCGCTCTCGCTCCCCGAACTGCAGAGGAGCGCCGCATGAAGGCACTGTGGTCGCTCGCCGCGCAATCGCTCTGGAGCCGGCGGCTGACATCCGGGCTCACGATGCTCTCCATCGCGCTTTCGGTAACGCTGTTGCTCGGCATCGAAAGCGTGCGCACCGGCGCGCGCGATAGCTTCTCGAACACGATTTCGGGCGTGGACCTGATCGGCGGCGCGCGCGGCGGCTCACTGCAACTGCTGCTCTACACGGTCTTCCGCCTCGGCTCGGCCACCAATAACATCAGCTACGAAACCTATCAGCACTGGGCAGAGCACCCGGCCGTGGCTTGGGCAGTTCCGTACTCGCTCGGCGACTCCCATCGCGGCTTCCGCGTGGTGGGCACCACGGAGGCCTTCTACAAGCACTTCCGCTACCGCCGCGACCGTGGCATCGAATTCGCCGATGGCCGCGCCCCCAGCGGGATCTTTGAAACCGCTCTCGGCTCCGAGGTCGCCCGCGCGCTTGGCTACACAGTGGGGCAGAAAATCGCCATCACCCACGGCCTCGCGGGCGATCTGCTCCAGCACGACGACAAACCCTTCACGGTCACCGGCATCCTCGCGCGCACCGCCACGCCCGTGGACCGGTCCCTTTACGTAACGCTCGAAGGCATCTCCGCTGTCCACGTGGATTGGGAATCCGGCGCGCCGCCCATGCCGGGAGAAGAGATCCCCGCCGAGCAGCTGGAACGCGAAGGCGTCAAGATCGAACAGATCACCGCCTTCCTGCTAAGCGCAAAACGCCGCGTGGACGCCCTGCGCCTGCAGCGCGAGATCAACACCTACACCGGCGAACCCCTGATGGCCGTGATCCCCGGTGTGGCGCTCGCCGAGATGTGGCGCACCATCGGCTATGGCGAGACCGCGCTGGCGGTGACCGCCTTCTTCGTCCTCATCGCGGGACTGCTGGGCATGATCGTGGCCTTGTACACTTCGCTCGAAGAGCGCCGCCGCGAAATGGCCGTGCTGCGCGCAATCGGCGCGCGGCCGTCGTCCATCGTCATGCTGCTGGTGGCCGAATCGGCGCTGTTGACCGTCGGCGGCGTGGCGGCGGGCCTCGCGCTGACCTACGCGGCGCTGTGGGTGGCGCAGGGACCCGTCGAGCAGGCGGTGGGATTGACGTTGACCCTCGGCGCGCCTTCTCAACTCGCCTGGATCTACGTGGGCTGCATCCTGGCCGCGGGCGTGGTCGTGGCGCTCCTGCCGGCCTGGAAGGCCTACCGCAACACGCTCGCCGACGGGCTCAGCGCCCGGCTCTAAGGCAAAGCGCCTGTTGTGAGCATCGCGCGCGCGCGTTTATGATATGGATTCGCCTTCGCGGGCGGCCGGTAAACCCTGATGCAACTACCCGTGCGTTTCGGCAAGTACGAACTGACCCACTTCCTGGGCGGGGGCATGTCGCGCGTCTACAAAGCGCAGGACACGGTACTCGGGCGCACCGTGGCCGTCAAGATCCTGACACCGGAAGGCATCGCCGACGCCGACACCCGCACCCGTTTCCTGCAGGAGGCCAAAGTCTCCGCCGCCCTGGTCCACGACCACATCATCCGCATCTTCGACTACGGCGAGGAGCAGGGCTACCCCTTCATCGTCATGGAATTCCTGGTGGGCGCGGATCTCAAGGGAACGATCCGCGACGGCAAGCTGGGCGATGAAGCCAACATGCTGCGCATCGCGCTGGAAGGCGCCCGCGCGCTGCAGTTCGTCCACGAGAACAAGCTGATCCACCGCGACATCAAGCCCGATAACCTGCACGTGGACGACAAGGGCCGCGTGCGCCTCATGGACTTCGGCATCGCCAAGACCGAAGACGTTTCGCTCACCAAGACCGGCTTCCAGGTGGGCACGCCGTTCTACATGGCCCCGGAACAAGTGAACGGCGACAAGGCGACCGAGCGTACCGACGTCTACGCCTACGGGATGGTGCTCTACGAGATGTGGGCCGGCGTCCGCGCCATCCAGGGCACCACCATCCAAAGCATTTTCGCCGCCATCCTGCATCAGCCCATCGACCTCACAAAACTCCGCGAAAAGAACGCCCCGGAAGCGCTGATAGCGCTAGTGGAACGGATGACGGCCAAGGATCCGGCGGTGCGCCCCGGTTCGTTCCCCGAAGTGATCGCGGAACTGGAACGGATGGCGCGGGCGCTCGCGCCCGCCGATACGCCCACGACGGCGATGGCGGCTCCGGCGGCCGAAGGCGGTATTTCCGGAAAGAAGCTGATCATGGTGCTGGTCCCCGTGGTCGTGCTCCTCGCAATCCTCGCCACCTGGTTGACCATCCGCCAGCGGAACCGGATCGCGGGCGTGGACAAGGACGGCACCCCGCCGCCGCCCGTCCATCAGACCGAAACGGGCGAGATGCTGGTGGTGCCCGCGGGGTATTTCCTGTTCGGCAATGAGAACGCGCGCGTGCTCCTGCCGGTCTACTACGTCGACACGACCGAAGTGCCGAACGAACACTTCAATCGCTACCTCGAAACCAAGGGCATGGAAGTGAGCGAGGAGCGGCGCGCAGCGGACCCGCGCCTGCCCGCCGTGAACGTGACCTACGATGAAGCCAGCGGTTTTTGCGAATGGGCCGGCAAGCGCCTTCCGCTGCCCATGGAGTGGGAAAAGGCGGCTCGCGGCACGGAAGGGTGGGATTACCCTTGGGGCGAAATGCCGGACACGGCGAAAGCCAATGTCGCCGGGCACGAGGGCGCGCGCGGCGCCGCCGTGCCGGTGGACTCGATGCCGGAAACGGCCACCCAGTACGGAGCACTCCACATGGCGGGCAACGTGTGGGAGTGGGTGAACGAGAAGCGCTTCCCGAGCGCGCCCGCGCTGCAGTCAATGCAGGCCTTCCTCGATCCGCCGCCCACGGCGGAAGAGGACTGGCGCTTAGCCAAAGGCGGCAGTTACGCTCAACCCATCGAAATGACCGTCGTGTTCGAGTATCTGAATCTTCCGGCGCGGGCGCGGCTTCCGTTCGTGGGATTCCGGTGCGTTTGGACACCGGACATGAAGTAGGCGGGATCAGCGGGCCGTGCGAAGGGCGTTGTCGATCGAGTCGAGGTTTTTGCGGGCAAATTCGGCTTCGGCGAGGTCGGGGTTCAAGTCGAGCATCTGCTGAAAACTGCGTTTCGCGGCCGCGAGCATCTCGAGCGATCCCGCCGCCTGCGCCTGATAGGCGTAATTCAAGCCGAGCAGGTAGTGGGCGAAAGCGTCCTCGGGGTCGTAGTTGATCGACTGGCGGCAATAGCCGATCGCCTCGTTGTATTTCTTCAGATTTTTGGCGTTCTCGCAGAGCCCGAAATAGGCGAGGCTGCGCAGATCCTTCCAGATGTCGCGCTGCGCCGCCCGCTTCTTGCGGCCATAGCCGATCAGAAACCCGCCCACGTAATAGTTCAGCTTTCCCGCGAGCTTGGAATCGAAATCGCTCAGGCGCAGGTAAGCTTCGTACTCGGGCGTCGATTCCGCGGGCTTGCCGCTCATGCGCAGGCTTTCGGCGAGCCAGAACCGTGCTTCGGCGTTTTGCGGCGCAATCTGAATGGCGCGGCGCGCGCTGTCAATCGACTCGCGGTACATCTCCTTCATGCGGTAAGCCTGCGCCTGCAAGTACCACGCCAGCGAGTGCCGGTTGTCTCGCTGCGTGACGATGTTGAACTGGCGGATCGCCTCGTCCACGTTGCCCATGCCGAGCAGCATGCCGCCATAGCTGGCGCGGGCTTCCATGTAATCCGGGTCGATCTCGATCGCCTTCCGGAACCAGCCATCCGCGGCCTCCTGGTCATAGAGCGCATCGTGCGTGCGGCCAAGGTAGAGCGCCGCCTGGCTGTAAGTAGGATCGAGTTGAAAGGCCTGCTCGAAGAGCGCTGCGGCCCGCCGGTAGGCGTCCTGGCCGCCGCGGTTGTATTGGTCGATCGCGTCGTCGAACTTATCCACGGCGGCGCGCGGGCGGCGGCGCGGAATCATGATCTTCAGCGAGATCGTGGATTCCTGGCCGGGATAGACCATCTCCTCGCGCGGTCCGTCCGGCTCGTAACCCATCTTCACGCCTCGTATCGTCACCACCCCGGGTGGAAGCCCGGGCAAACGCAGCGGCGTGCCCTTGTTCACCACGCCGGCGCTCTTGCCGTTGACGAATACTTCCACACCGTCCATGTTCGATTCAATAATCAGGGTCCCGAACTTCGGCGCCGGCGGAGCGCCCGGCGTCACGCCCGAGGGCAGATAAGACAACAGCATCGCGGCGTCGAAGCTGCCCCGGTCCGAAGTCGGATTCTGCTGGCCGCCGGTGGCTTCGCGCACGTTGCGGCGCACGTATTCGGCGAGTTCGTCGGCGGTCACGATGCCGTCGCTGTTTTCGTCGGCGAGGCCTTCCAGGCCCTTCACCACGTAATAGGTGAAAATGCCATGCCCGCCGCCCCACTCGGCGCTTTCAAACGAACGCTCGCGGTCGCGCGATGCGGTCAGCGAGAACAGGTTGCGGTTCAGGTCGAGCAGGGTCTTGTTGAGGAATGCCGCATCGTCGGCCGGCGTGATCGCGCCCGAGTGGCAGGAGTCGGTCAACAGCACCTTCCACTTGCCCTTGATCTTCGAGCCGATGGCCTGGCCGAGCGAGTCCATCGGGTAGCCGGTGGAGGCGATTCGATCCGGATGGATGTCATAGGGGGCCAGGAAGCCGCGGCCCTGATGCACGAAGCCGTGGCCCGCGAAGTAGATCAGCACGCGGTCATCATCGGCGGTCACCGAGGGAAGCCATTCCTCGAGCTCCCGCCGTACATTTTCGAGCGTAGCCCGCGGGCCAATCAGCTTGCGGACATTCTCCGCGCGGAAGTTGCCGCCTTCGGGGCTGATCAGGATCGAATAGATCGCTTCCGCGTCACGCTCGGAAAAATTCAACTGAGCGGATTCCGGCAGGTTCGCGTACTTCGCCACGCCAACGATCAGCGCGTAGCTGCGCGGGATCGTGACGGGCTGCGCTTCGCTCTCGGGCGGGCGTCCCACCTCGGATTCGAACTTCAAATCGCGCTGCTGTTTCGGCGGCTGCGCGGGCGGTTGGGCCGCCGCGAATGTGGCCAGGACCAGAAAGGCAAGCAATCTCATTTGTGCGCCAACCGGAATTCGTAAACCACCGGGCCAGTGGCCCCGGCGGGGCTGGAAACGACGGCCGCGTTCTTCTCGCGAATAAACACGAGTTCCCTCGACCGCAAATTGGGGACGGACTTCAGATTCGACGGCAGCGAGGCCGGATCCTGCACGCGCCGCGGTCCGGCTTTGGAATCGACACACTCGCCGCGCGCCCGGAAGACGGCGTCGTCGCAGCGCGGCACCAGCGTATTCAGCTTCGTACCGGGCGGCGGCGGCGGCGGCAAGGGCACATAGCCCGGGCGCGTAGAACCGGCCGGAGCAATTTCGAGCGGCGTCACCATCCAATAGACGATGTCGTGGCCCGGCGGCCCCGTGACCCGGAACGCACCGCCTTCGGTGGCCGGCACAATGTACTCCTGATCGGGCGCAAGCTGATTCTTCATGCCGGTATCCTCGCGCGGAAACAGCAAGGTGTAATCGCCGGAGGTGCCCTGGTTCATGACGTAGAGGTAGCCGGCGAAGTTCGCCTTCACCCGGAAGCGCACATAGGCGCCCGAGTCGAAAATGGTGGCGGGATCCACGGTCTTCCACTCTCCGTTATCGCGAGTCTCCACGTGGATCACCATGCGCCGTGGCGGCGGCTGCTGCTGGGCCGGCGCCAACACGGGCGCCAGCAGTGCGAAGGACAAAAAAGCTCGTAGCATCGGGTAAGCCTCTCCTTGATCAGCTATCGGCTTATCGGTGCTTCAGCTCTATATCCACCACGAGCCGCGCGCTCGATTCCCGCGATGGATTGGCGACATATACGGCCTTTTCGGGATCGCGTTGGGACTGGCGCACGGGCTTGTCTTCGTTGACCTTCTCGAAGACCAGGTCGCGAGCCGTCAGCCGGTTTCGCAACTGCCCCACCAGATCGTCGCTCACGGCCATCGTGTTCATCGCCAGCATCGTCGGCACGGGCTTCGAGCCGGGCTTCTCCTCAGCGGCCGGGTCGCGCGGGTTGTCCAACTGGTAGATCAGTTTGTCGAGATCGTGCTCGGGCGTGCGCGTCAGCACCAGGAAGAGCTTCTCGGTGCCGGGCTGTTCGTCGAACACGAAGCGCGTCCTCTTCGGAATGTCGTAGTCGCGTCCGCGAGTGACGCGGTTGTTCCCGTCGTCATGTTCGGCGGAGGGAAACAGCACCCGCCAGTTGCCGCTGGAACCCTGAGTGACGACATAGAGATAGCCCGTATCGTTCACCTGCACCCGCAGGCGGATGCGGTCGCCGGAGCGGAACACCATGTCGGGATCCACCTCCACGGCTTCGTCGTCGCCGCCGTATTTAAGGATGCTGTACCGCAAGGCGAGGGGAACCGAAGACTCCGCGCCCACAGTCATGTAGCGAACCTCGCCCGTATCCTGATGGGCGGCCAGCTGAACCTCCGGCACTTCGCGCTGGATATCCTCGACTCTGGGAGGCGTCGTGGGCGGCGTTGTAGGCCGCTGCGGCGCTTTCTTCGGGACCGATTTCTTGACGGCCGCCTGCTGCTGTCCGGCCGCCTTCTTCGCAGCCGCCTGCTGCTTGGCCGGCGCCGGCGGCATCAAAAAGAGCTCCCGTGCCGTCAATTTACTAGGCGTTTGTGACCACACCATGGACGCCGCTCCGCAGGCAAGCGCCAGCATGGCGATCGCTAAGTTCTGATTCCTCATCGATTTCACTCTCCCTCCTGCCTCTGAATGCAACCCTGAGGCCATTGTACCCCCAAGCACTTGCACTCTCAACGGTCCTAGGGCGTATAATAGGCGAGATCTGAGCAAGGGGCAGATCGAAACGGAGGGTTCTACCGATGAGAAGCTACGGTTTCCCAATGCGGGCCGCATTGTCGGTCCTTTTGAGCGCGTTGCTGGTGCAGCCTCTGCCGGCGCAGCAGCCGCAGAGTGGGCCACGGTCGATCAGTATCGTCATCGTGGAAGGCGATGGCGCCATTAACAACGTCCGGCAGCGCATCGCGCGCGAGCCGATCATCGAGGTGGTGGACGAGAACAAGAATCCGGTGCCGGGAGCGCTGGTGACGTTCCTTCTGCCGCAGAGCGGCGCCGGCGGCGTGTTCACAGACGGCAGCCGCATGCTGACCGTGATGACGGATGATTCCGGGCGGGCGGTCGCGCGAGGCATTCGTACGAACACGGTGGACGGCCAGTGGCAGATGCGCGTCTCCGCCTCATTTCAGGGGCAGACCGCCTCGGCCACCATCGGCCTGACCAACGCCGCCGTGGCCGGCGCGCTCGCCGGGGCCAAGCTCTGGGCGCTGCTCGCCATCATCGGCGGCGCTGCCGCCGGCGGTGCCGTCATCGCCACCCGCAACGGCAATGGCGGCGCAGTCCCAAGACCACCCACTACCGTGACCCCGGGAACCCCGTCCGTCCAGCCGCCGGGCAACTAGGCAGGAGAGAGACCGTGACGCACGCAGCATGCAAGGAGGAACTCATGAATCCGCGAATCTCCCATTCTTCCCGTAGCGCCCGGCCCCGGGCCGGCCTGTCGGACTGGTTGCGCGTCGCACTGCTGACCCTCGCAATTCTGGGCCTGGCCGCCCCGGCGGCGGCACAGACCGTACCCAATCTGACCGGCAGCTTCCCTACCAGCATCATCCAGGGAACCTCTGGCAGCCTCAGCACCATCAGCGGGACCAGCTTGCGCGTCCCCATTGATGGCACTCTCTGCGGATCGAACCCGGCCGTGCGGGTCCGGATCCAATACCTGAATTCGTCTGGCATCCCCTTTCCCGCGACCTTCATCCTGCCCGCCTCGCAGGTCGTCGCTACCGCCATCTTTGGCGTGCCGTACGATGAAACCATCACTGCCCAACTGGGCACTATCAGCGTACGCGCGATCTACGAAACCAACCCCTCGCCCGGCGTCTTCGAACCCTGCTTCACCACCAACAGCATTGATCTTCAGGTGCGCTTCGGCATCCTGCCCACGGAGTTATCAAACGGCTTCGTGGGCGAGGCCTACGGTCCAGTCGCTTTGGCCGCCAACGGCGCCGCCGGACCCGTGGTCTGGCAGGTCCTGGAGGGGGCCCTCCCTCCCGGCCTCACTCTCTCGTCAACCGGTGTGATTTCGGGCACTCCGACAACACGCGGCCAGTACTACTTCCTGGTCCGCGCAACGGATTCAACCAACCCGGACAGAACCGACACCAGAGACTTCTATCTGCCCATATGGGATCGCATCACCATCCTGCCCCCCACGCTTCCCAACGGCGTCGTCGGCCAAGCCTACAGCCAGACGTTCAACATCGGCACCGGTAATGAGCTTTTCACTGAAGACACACTACCACCAGGGCTCAGCATAGAATCCACCTATAACGAGCAGACCGACACCTACACGTTCCGCCTTGCCGGCACCCCCACCACCGCGGGAACCTACACATTCACCGTGGAGGCCTACGAGTTTGACTACATGCAGGAGGGAACCGCAGGCTACGGCACGCGCCAGTACACCGTACAGATCTTCTCCAGCATCCAGGTCACCACCACAAATCTCCCCGCCGCCACGCTGGGCGTCCCCTACCAGACCCAACTCCTTTCCAACCTGCCTTCCGGAACGCCCGTCGTCTGGTCGATCACCGCCGGCAGCCTTCCGCCGGGCCTTGCGCTGGCTTCCGCTACGGGCGTCATCAGCGGCACACCTGCGCAAATCGGCTCCTTCGGTTTCACCGTGCGCGTCGCCCTGGCGGGCGGAAATGGCATCTCCGCCCCGGTGAACCTGACGCTTTTGGTAGTGACACCGCCGTTGACTCTCGCGCCGCTTCAACTGAGCGCAGGCGAAGTGAGCGCCCCGTATTCCGCCCTCTTCACCCCCAGCGGCGGCATCGGCGCCTACGTCCTCTCCATTGCCTCCGGCGCCCTGCCTCCAGGTCTTTCCCTCAACCCAACCACCCGGACCATCTCGGGCGTTCCCACGCAACCCGGCCTGTTCCGGTTCGTGATGCGCGTCGTCTCGGGCAGTGAAATCCTCGAACAGGGCTACACGATCAACATCGATCCCGAACCGGTCACGATCACGACAGCCGCCCTCCAGGACGGCTACCGCGGCCAAACCTACGTGCAGAACATCGCCGCCACCGGCGGCATTCCGCCCTATGCCTTCCGCGTCTCGGTCGGCGCCCTGCCCCCGGCGGTGACGCTGAACGCCAACGGCGGCCTCGTCGGCCAACCCGGCAGCACTGGCGTTTTCAACTTCACCGTCACTGCCACCGATTCCCGTGGCGCCTTCGCCCAGCGGGCGTTCACTCTCACCATCCTCGCTCCGCTCGAACTCACCGGCCCCACGCCGCTGCCGCCCGCAACCGAGGGTGAGTCCTACTCGGCTACCCTCACCGCCACCGGCGGCAAAACCCCCTATGCGTTCGCGCTCCTCGGCGGCGCGTTGCCCGCCGGCATGACCCTGTCCAGCACCGGCGCCGTCTCCGGTACGCCCACCTCCCCGGGCATCTTTGTCTTCACCGCCCAGGTGACCGACGCCAATGGCCGGACCGCGCAGCGCGCCATCGAACTGAACGTCATCGGCGCCCTGCGGCTCTCGCCCGAATCCCTGCCCGAGGCCACACGGATGCTCGAATACAGCGTGAGGCTCATGGTCCAGGGCGGACTTGGCCCGTACCAATGGGCGATCGAGGGCGGGTTGCCGCCCGGCATCGCCTTCGAGGCCGGTCTCTTCCGAGGCGCGGCCACCGCTGTTGGATCGTTCCCCGTGAACGTTACGGTCACCGACTCGCGAAACCGGTCCCTTAGCCGCCAGTACACCATCGTGGTCGTGCCCGGCGTCACCATCCTGACCACCAGCCTGCCTGCGGGCACAGCCGGCCAGGACTATGAGACCACGCTCACCGCCGAACGCGGTACGCCGCCCTACCGCTGGCTGATCTCCAGCGCGCTTCCACAGGGGCTGACGCTCGATCCCGCTACTGGCCGGATCTCCGGCCGCCCGACCGCCGCCGGTTCGTTCGGACTGGCTGTCCGTGTCGAGGACCAGAACAACCTCTTCGACACCGCTGACCTCACGCTGACCATCAACGCGCCGCCGCCGCCGCCGCTGCGCATCACGGAACTGCCCACGGTATCGCCGCCCGCCCAGCAGCCCAACTTCGCCGTGGTCCTCGATGCTCCCTTCCCGCTCCCGCTCGAGGGCGAGGTGGATCTCACCTTCGAGCCTGCGCGCGGTCCGGACGACCCCGCCGTCCAGTTCGCCAACGGCGCCCGGCGCATGCCCTTCACCATCCCCGCCGGACAGACCCGCGCCAACTTCGCCAGCCCCTCCGCCGTGCAGACCGGTACCGTCGCGGGCCTTGTCACCCTGACCTCCACTTACCGTACCGCGGGCGTGGATGTGACACCTTCTCCGGCGCCCCGGCAAACGTTGCGGATCGATCCGGCGGCGCCCGTGCTCACCCGCCTGGATCTGGTACGTTCTGCCTCCGGCTTCGAGCTTGTGGTCTTCGGCTACTCGACTCCGCGCGACATCACCCGCGCCAACGTCCGCCTGACCGCGGCTCCCGGCGCCACGCTGACCTCGACGGAACTGACGATCGATTTGAACCCGATTTTCACCACCTGGTACAACTCGAACGCCTCATTCCCGTTCGGCTCGCAATTCCGGCTTTCGCTGCCCTTTACTCTCACCGGCAGCGCGGCCGACATCAGTTCGGCCGCCGTAACGCTCACCAACTCAGTGGGTACGTCGAACTCGCTTTCTTCCAACTTCTAAAGGCGGGTTGACAGCGCCCGGCCCCCGGGGTCAGGATAGCTGTCAACCCGATGAAAGACCTTCGCTTCGCTCTGTTCGGCACCGGCTTCTGGGCGAACTACCAGTTGCCCGGCTGGCTCGAATCGCCCGGCGTCCGCTGTACCGCGTTGTATAATCGGACCCGGTCCAAGGCGGAAGCCCTGGGCCAGCTTTATGGCATCGGGGCCGTGTACGACAATGCCGCCGAACTGCTCGAAAAGGAACCAGTGGACTTTGCCGACATCTGCACCGGCGTCGAGACTCATGCGCATTTGGTCCGCCTGGCCGCCTCGAAGCGCCTTCCGGTGGTTTGCCAGAAACCGCTCGCCGTCTCGCTCGAGGAAGCCGAACGAATGCTTGCGGACTGCCGCGCCGCCGGCGTCGCGCTGTACGTGAATGAGAACTTCCGCTGGCAGACGCCCATCCGCGCGTTCAAGTCGGAGCTCGACACCGGCGCCATCGGGCGTGTTTTCCGCGCGCGCATCAGCATGGTCTCCGGCTTTCCGGTCTTTCAAAACCAGCCCTTTCTTCGCGACCTGCCCCAATTCGTTCTCACCGATGTCGGCTCGCATGTGCTCGACGTCGCGCGCTTTCTCTTTGGCGAGGCCGCGTCGATTTATTGTCAAACCCATCGTGTGCATACGGACATCCAAGGCGAGGATGTGGCCACCGTTATCCTGCACACCGTCAATGACGCAACCGTTCTGGTGGAAATGGGCTACGCCGAAAACTACCTCGAACGCGACCGTTTCCCCGAAACCTTCATCTTCGCCGAAGGCGAACGCGGTTCCCTCGAACTCGGCCCCGATTACTGGCTCCGCACCACCACGTCCACCGGGACGCATCTGCGCCGCACACCGCCGCCGCGCTACGCCTGGGCCGACCCCGCCTATGACGTCGTCCACTCGTCCATCGTTCCCTGCCAGGCCAACATCCTCTCCGCCCTGCGCGGCGAAGGCGAGGCCGAAACCACCGGCGACGATAACCTGCGTACGGTCCGGCTTGTCTTCGGCGCCTACGAATCGGCGGCCGCGGGCAGAGTTGTCCGGTTTCAGTGACCCGCTATGAAACTCGGCATCGGCACTTACACCTTCATGTGGTCCATCGGCTTCGAGGGCGCACGTCCGCCCGAACCGATGACCCCCCGCGGGCTTGCCGAAAAGGCGGCCGAACTGGGAGTCCGCCTCGTGCAATTCGGACCGAACCTGACATTCACGCTCGAGGATCTGGCGCCGGCTCGCGATCTGGGCCTCGAGATCGAAATTGGCGCGGCGTCCCTCGACATCGCAGCCGCCATCACGCTCACCCGCGCCGCGGGCGGCGCGTTCCTGCGCACCGTGCTTCAGGAGGACGCCGTCAACGTGCCGCCCCCGTCGCGCATCGAGGCAGGGTTACGCGCACTGCTGCCCGCTCTTGAAGATCTTCAGGTGGACTTGGGCCTGGAAAACTCCGTCGTGCCCGCCGCCACGCTGCGCGCCATCCTCGAGAGCATCGGCAGTCCGCGCCTCGGCATCACGCTCGACACCGCCAACTCGCTCGCCATCGGTGAATCCTGGCGGCACGTGCTGGCCGAGCTTGCTCCTTACACCTTCTGCCTTCACCTCAAGGACTTCAAGGTCCGGCGCGAGTGGCACCGCATGGGCTTTCGCATCGAAGGCGCGCCCGCCACGCAAGGCGATGTTGACGTGCCTTACCTGCTCAATGAACTCAAGCAGGCTGGAAACTGCCACAGTGCCGTTCTCGAACTTTGGCCGCCGGAACAGCGCACGCTCGCCGAAACTATCGCGCTCGAACACGAATGGGCGCGGGCAAGCATCGCCCATCTGCGTGCTCTGATTCCCGATTAACCTCTGCTGCCCCGCCATCCAACCCCGTATAATTGGTCCGATGCCGCGCGGGACCGTGAGAGTACAAACGCCGCTCAATCATTCCGCTTCCCTCGCAGCGCCCCTCGCCATGACCCGCTCCACATTCATCCTCTTCCTTGCGGCCCTGCTCTCACCCGCCCAAACCCTCCCTGTCGTGGGCTCGTGGGAAGGCGTCCTGAAACCCGCGCCCGGCGTCTCTCTGAAACTGCGCCTCCATGTCGAACGCACCCTCGGAGGCGCACTGAAAGGCGCTCTCGATTCCGTGGACCAGGGCGCATTCGGCATCCCCATCGACGAAATCTCTTTCGACGAAGGCACGCTGCGCTGGTCCATCCAGCGGATCAAAGCCAGCTTCGAAGGCCAGGTTTCCGAGGGCGGTTCCGCCATCACCGGCAAGCTCACCCAGAATGGCCAGCACGAGTTGACCTTCAAACGCGTGGACCCCGCCACAGTCCGCGCTCCCGCGCGCCCGCAGGAGCCGAAACCGCCCTTCCCCTACCCCTCCATCGACCTGACCTTCCCCAGCAAAGCCCCAGGCGTTACTCTTGCCGGCACGCTCACCCTGCCGCCGGGCGAAGGCCCCCACCCGGCTGTCATCCTGATCTCCGGCTCCGGCCCCCAGGACCGGAACGAGACCATCTTCGGCCATAAACCCTTCCTCGTGCTCGCCGATCATCTCGCCCGGCGCGGCATCGCCGCGCTCCGTTACGACGATCGCGGCGCGGCCAAGTCCACGGGCGATTTCGCCGCTGCCACCAGCGTGGATTTCTCCGACGACGCCGAAGGCGCGCTGGACTTCCTCAAGGCGCGCAAGGAGATCCACCCGAAGCGCATCGGCTTCCTTGGCCACAGCGAAGGCGGCATCATCGCCCCCATGATCGCTGCCCGCCGCGAAGATGTCTCCTTCCTCGTGCTGATGGCCCCAACCGCCGTGCCCGGAGCCGACATCATGCTCGCGCAGGCCGATGCCATCGGCCGCGCAGCCGGCGCCCCGGACGCTGCCCGTACGCAAAACCGCCAGCTCCAGGAAAAGCTGTTCGAACTCGTTCGCACGACTCCCGACCCGGAGGCCTTGCAGGCCAAAGTCGCGGAGGCCCTCTCGATGATGCCCGAGCCGCAGCGCGCCGCACAGGTGAAACAGATCGCCAGCCCTTGGATGCGCTTCTTCATCACCTATGACCCGGCTACCGTCCTCCGCCGCATCCGGATCCCCGTCCTCGCGCTGTTCGGCGAACTGGATCTCCAGGTGCTGCCCAATCAAAATGCGCCCCCGCTCGAAGAGGCGCTCCGCGCGGCCGGAAATTCCCAAGTCGAAACCCATCGCCTCCAGGGCCTCAACCACCTGTTGCAACCCGCCAGGACCGGCTTGCCGCAGGAATACGCCACCATCGAACAAACCATCGACCCCAAAGCCCTCGACCTGATCGCGGGATGGCTCCGCCGGACCGCCGGGCTGGAGCCGAAACCGTGACTCGCGCCGCCGCGGCCCTGCTCCTGTTCGTTCTCGCCGCCCACGCGCAAGCCCCGCGCCCCATCGCCAGCTACGATATCCGCGCCACCCTCGATCCCGCGAAACGAACCATCACCGGCAGCCAGACCCTCACCTGGGTCAACGACTCGCCGGACACCGTTCCGACACTTCAATTCCATCTCTACCTCAACGCCTTCAAAAACGAGCAATCCACGTTCATTCGCGGACTCGGCGGCCGGCTTCGCATCAGCCGTCCCGAGCGGATCGATTGGGGCTATGTGGAGATTCGCAGCCTGAAGCTCGCTGGCGGCGAGGACCTGACGGGTAAGATTCGCTTCATCCAGCCCGGCGACGGCAATCCGCACGACCAGACCGTCATCGAAGTGCCGCTCCCCGCGCCCGTGCCCCCGGGGGGCATTGTGAGCGCCGGGATCGATTTCGTTTCCAAACTGCCCCGTCTGATCGCCCGCACCGGTTACCACGGTGATTTCCACCTCGCCGGACAATGGTTCCCCAAACTCGGCGTCTGGGAGACCCGCGGCTTCCGGCAGCGCCCGGAAGCGGGCTGGAATTGCCACCAGTTCCACGCAAATTCCGAGTTCTATGCCAATTTTGGCAACTACCGGGTGACGCTGACCGCGCCTCTGCAATACGAAATCGGCGCCACGGGCATCGGGAAGTCCCGCCTCGTGGATGAAACCGCCGGCAAAGCCACCTGGGTCTTCGAGCAGGAAATGGCGACCGACTTCGCCTTCACCGCCCAGCCCGGCTTTGTCCGCCTCGAGCGCGACTTCGACCCCGCCGCTGAAATCACCGCCGCGGAACGCGCCGCCGCCGCGAGTCTGCTCGGCCTCCCCGAAACGGAACTCGCCCTGCCCCCCACCCGGATGATCCTGCTTCTGCAGCCCGAGCACCGCGATCAGGCCGAAAGGCAGTTCCGCGCCTTGAAGCATGGGATCAAGTGGTTTGGTCTTTGGTACGGCCCCTACCCGCATCCAGCCATCACGCTCGTCGATCCGCCCTTCGGCGGCGTGCAGGCCGGCGGAATGGAATACCCCGCCTTCATCACCGGCGGTACCAGGTGGCGGGAGCCCGAAGATTATTTCAATTCCGACGAAACCGTCGTCCACGAATTCGGCCATCAGTATTTCAAGGAGTTGATCGCCACCAATGAATTCGAGGAACCTTGGCTCGACGAAGGACTGACCCATTACGTCACCACGAAAATCATGGAGCGGGAATATGGCCCCAGCCGCATTCCGTTCCGGATTTTTGGATGGAATCTGTCTAAATGGCTTCGCCTTCCTCTCCTTCACAATGCGAGCGTCAACCGCATCGGCTACTTGGCCAATCCAGTCATCGACGATCTGCAGCGCTTCTCGTGGGACTACTACGACGGCGCCAGCTACGGACTGAACGCCTATCCACGCGCCGCAATTACGCTGAAAACCCTGGAAAACCTGCTCGGCGAGCAGACCATGGCCCGTGTCCTGCGCGCCTACGCCACCCGCTACCGATTCGGCCACCCCTCCTCCCGCGACTTCCAGGCCGTCGCGGAGGAGGTCTCCGGCCGCGATCTCGACTGGTTCTTCCGCCAGTTCGTCTTCGGTAGTCGCCTGCTCGATTACGCCGTGGCGGATGTCGAATCCAGGCCCATCGAACAACCTCTTGGCCTCTTCGACAACCCTGAAACCGGCGAACCGGAACTCCGGAAGGAACGCGGCAAGCCCCCGCAACCGGAGATGTTCGAGTCCACCGTCAGCATCCGGCGTCTGGGCGATGCCGTCGCGCCCGTCAAAGTCCGCGTCACCTTCGAGAACGGCGAGCAGGAACTGCGCGAATGGGACGGCCAATACCGCTGGGTGCGCTACACCTTCCTGCGCCCCGTCAAGATCGCCCGCGTCGCCGTGGACCCGGACCGGCACTACGATCTGGACGTCAACTTCGCCAACAACTCCTGGCAATCCGCCCCCCAGACCAAGGCCCTCACCCACTGGAGCGGCACGCTGGTCTTCTGGCTCCAAAACCTATTCCTCTGGACGGGAGCCCTGCTCTAGCATGAAACCGCAGCCCGTCTGGAGAACCCTTAGCAACGCCCGGGCCCACACCGGCCGGGCCGCCCGCGGACTGTGGATCATCTGGGCCGCCTATTCCGCGCTCGCTCTCATCGCCGCCGCGCCCGCCGCCGCCTCACTCGCAAAGCACTTCGGCTTCAGCGTTAGCACTGGAAAGCTCGCCCTCGAACTCGACCCCGCCGCGATTGCCGAATGGATCTACGCCACCCGAAACGAACCCGCGCTCCATCTGGCGGCCGCAATCCTCGCCGGAATTGCCGCCGCTGTCGCGCTCTCGGTGTTCCTCGCCGGCGGCGCGCTCGCCCAACTCGCCAAACGCGCCGGCTTCCTCGAAGGCGGCGGCCGCTACTTCTGGCGCTTCCTCCGGCTGGCTCTGCTGGCCGGCATCTTCTATCTCATGATCTTCGGTCTCGCCGGCGCCGCACACCGGGGGATCGCGTCGCTGTTTGAAGACTCCCTCGCCGAACGGCCCTTCGCCCTCGCCTCCCAGGCCGTCAACGCGCTGCTGATGCTTCTCATCTGGACGATCGCCGCCGCCTTCGACTACGCCAAGGTCCGCATGGTCGTGGATGACTCCCGCCACGCCTTCGCCGCGGGCTTCGCGGCCCTCTGGTTCGTCCTCCGCAACCCCCGGAGAACGCTCCCTCCCCTCGCCGTCATCGCCGTTTGCAGCGCCGCGCTGTTCGCCTTCTATCAGACCTCCTACAACCTATTTGACTACCGCGGCCTGCGCACCATTCTCATCTCCATCGCCGGCCAGCAAATCTATATCCTGTTGCGCGTCTGGCTGCGCCTCTGGCAGTGGTCCACCTGCTTTCAGGTCGACCTCGCCCTCCGCCGGCCCGCTTCCTCCTGGGCGCTCACCGGACCCGAACCCCACGGCGATAACATTTAGGTAATGCGCCGCCGTTCCCTTCTCACCGCCGCGTTGGCCGCTCCCGCCGCCGCGCTGCAGCCCTCCTCTGCCGGGCTTCCGTTGATCAAACCTCCGGCCTTGAAGCCGGGCGATACCGTCTCCTGCATCACTCCTTCCACTTTCGTTGTGAACCCGGAGACCCGCCTGCAAGCCGAACGCATCGTCACCGCGCTCGGGCTGAAACCGAAATTCAGCGAAAACGCGGGCAAACGCTGGGGTTATCTCGGCGGCTCCGTCGAGGAGCGCGTTGCCGACCTCCACGCCGCCTTCCGCGACAAGGAAACCAAAGCCGTTTTCTGTGTCCGCGGCGGCTACGGCGCCGCCATGTTGCTCGACCGCATCGACTTCAACCTCATCCGCCGGAATCCCAAGATTCTGTTGGGCTATTCCGACATCACCGCGCTCCATCTCGGCATCCACCAGACCGCGCGCATCGTCACCCTGCACGGCCCCACCGTGCTCGATCCCTTCAACGAATTCACCTTCAACCACCTCAAGCGCGCCCTGTTCGACCCGAAACCCCTCGGCGAACTCAAGAACCCGCCTGAACGCAATCCTTTACGGCCGCTGCACCCCGTGCGCACGCTGCGCGGCGGCAAGGCCTCCGGGCCGCTCATCGGCGGCAATCTCACCCTCATTTCCACCACCATGGGCACCCCCTGGGAGATTCAAACCGAGGGCAAGATCCTCTTTCTCGAGGATGTCAGCGAGCAGCCCTACTCGATGGACCGCATGCTCACGCAGCTCCGGCTGGCCGGCAAGTTCAATGGAATCAAAGGCTTGATCCTGGGTGAGTGTAACGATTGCCGCCCGCGCGAGTTCCGCCCCGCCTTCGAATCCACGCTCTCGCTGCCCGAGGTCTACGATCACGTCCTGGCGGACGTGAAAGTGCCCATCGTCTCGGGATTGGTGTTTGGCCACACCGAGGACCAGTTTCCGCTGCCGTTGGGCGTGAATGCCACCCTGGACGCCGATGCGGCCACAATTACCGTGCAGGAACCGCACTTGGAAGGGGGTTTTTGATGCATTTTTTGCTCTTTTTTGCGCTTTTTTGTGCGTCTCTGACGGCCCAAACGCCCCAAACCGAATTTCTGTGGCCCGAAGGCGCGCCCGGCGCCGTGGGATCCGAGGATCTCGACAAACCCACCCTCGCCTTCTGGCCCGCGCCGCAACCCAACGGCGCCGCCGTGCTCGTCTGCCCCGGCGGCGGCTACGGCGCTCTGGCGATGGACCACGAAGGCAAACAGGTCGCCGAATGGTTCAATAGCTTCGGCGTGTCGGCGTTCATCCTCAAATACCGGTTGGGGCCTCGCTACCGCCATCCGGCCCCGCTCGATGACGCGCGGCGCGCCATGCGCATGATTCGCGAGCGCGCAACCCGCGTTGGGCTGGACCGCGCGCGCATCGGCGTAATGGGCTTTTCGGCGGGCGGCCACCTCGCCTCAACCCTCTCCACGCTCTACGAATCGGCCGAAGAGCGGCCCGATTTCTCGATTCTCGTCTACCCGGTGATCAGCTTCAGCACGCAGCACGGACATTCGGGCTCGCTGCGGAATCTGCTCGGCTGGCCGGCGGACCCGCAACTCGTATGGCGGCTATCCACCGAGCGCGCCGTGACCGCGGAGACCCCGCCCACATTCCTGTTCCACACCAACGCCGACACGGGCGTGCCGCCGGAGAATAGTGTGCTCTACTATCTGGCGCTGCGCCGCCACGGCATACCCGCCGAATTGCACATCTATCAGGACGGCCGCCACGGCGTGGGACTCGCGCCGAAAGACCCGGTGCTGTCCTCGTGGCCGGCACGGCTGAAGGACTGGCTCAAAGTGCGCGGGGTGGTTCAGTAACCGGGCCGTCCGGGGCCGCGTCCATGGGAGCGCAATGATGCGTGGCTTGCTTGTTCTCGCGGCGGCGGCCTGCGCGATGGCGCAGCAGCCCATCCCTCCGCCCGAAGAGCCCGCCACGGCGCGAAAGCCGGAAGCCAGGTCGGGGGCGCGCGACCCTGGGCGACCCGTGCTGCGGCGCGGCGGCCCGGCAAAAGAGCGCCGCGTGGAGGAAGGGCCCGTGGCCCGGCCGCAGGAAAACCCCGCCTATCGCGTGCTGGACGTGGATGCGGAGGGGCGCGCGGTGGCCGCCCCGGAAGGTCCGCAACTGCCCCCGGAAGAGGAATTGCTGGAGCGCGCCCGCGCGATTGCGCTCGAATACATTGACAGGCTGCCCAACTTCCTGGTCGAGCAGCACGTGTACCGCTACAAGGGCGAGGGCCTGCGCCCGCAATGGAAGAAGCAGGACGAACTGCAGGTCGAGGTGATGTACATCGACCGCAAGGAGGACTACGGCGCCGTCCGGAGGAACGGGCGGCTGCTGCGCAAAGGCGGGCCCGAGGAGACCGGCACCTGGTCCACCGGCGAGTTTGGAACGTATCTGCTGATGGTGCTGGGCGCCAGCCCGGTGCCGAAGTTCACTCCGCGGGAACAGCGCGAGGAGATCGGCGGCATGCGGGCCGTGGTCTACGATTTCACGGCGCACACCGTGCCCGGCAACTGGGAGATCCGTATCGGCGGCACCGCGCAGCCGCCGTTTCAGGGCCGGATCTGGGTGGACGAGGAATCGGCGAGGGTAATCCGCATCGAGATGGATACGCGCCAGCTTCCGCCCACTTACGCCGTGGACAAAGTAGAGCTGACCATCGACTACGGCTGGGTGGAGATCGCGGGACAGAAGCACTTCATGCCGGTGAGAAGCGACAACTTGAGCTGCTACCGGGAGTCGGTGACTTGCACGCGAAACGAGACGTTTTTCCGCAATTACCGGCGTTTCGGCGTGGAATCGCAAGTCCTGCAGGTGGAGAGCGAAATCACCTTCGACGGCGAGGACCCGAAGAAATCCAAGACAACGCCGCCCTCGCTCGATCCGAAGAAGCCGGAATAGGCGGCGTACAGGCATCCAGCGCACAATAGGGGAATGGAATTCTGCCAGTGCCGCCGGACTTCGCTCGCGCCCACCATCAATGGACTTGTGGACTGCGAGCCCTGGAACCTCGCCGAGTGGTCGCCGCGCTTCGTGGACATGGCGACCGGCGCGCCCGGCTGGTGGGACACGCGCGCTGCGGCGCTGTGGGACAACGAAGCGCTCTACGTCGCTTTCCGCGTGGAGGAACCGTTCGTCCGCGCGGACCTGACCGAAAGGGATTCGCTCATTTTCCAGGAGAATGACGTCGAACTCTTTATCGACGGCGGCGACTGCTACTACGAACTCGAAGTGAACGCCCGGAACACGCTCTACGAGGTGTTCTTCGTGTGGAAGGATTCCCCTCTGCCGGAGCGGCCGGAATACGATCCGCGCCGGCGGAACGCGCTCACTTTCGCGGGCGACTACGACCGGCGGCCGGAATCGTTCTGGCGGGGCACGCACCCGCGGGGCCCGCGCTGGGCGTACCTCGACTGGGACTTCCCCGGTCTGCGATCCGCCGTTCATATCGATGGCACGCTGAATGACGACACCGACATCGACCGCGGCTGGAGCGTCACGCTGGCGCTGCCCTGGGCTGGCATGAAGGAACTGGCGAACGGGCGCGCGCTGCCTCCCGAACCGGGCGACGAGTGGCGGATGTTTTTCGGCCGTTTTCAGAAGCTCGAATCAGCGGGTAAAGAAGTGCAGCCTCACCCCGCCTGGTGCTGGACCCCGCACGGGGTGTACGACACGCACATGCCGGAGCGGTTCACGCGGGTGCGGTTTGTGGGGTGATTCGAGGATTTTGTGAAGGAGTCCCCGCTGCATCTGCCGGCCGGTTGACACCGGCGGCTGGAACGAAATGACCGTGCTGATCCCATCCGCCCCTATGGTGGCTGTTCGCCACGAATAACCTACTTGCCAAATACTAACCAAGTAGGTTAATCTGGCCCGAAATGGCAGCGAAAACCGGCAAGTGCCCATCCTGCGGAGAGGCAAACTTGGTGCGCGGCACGCGCGACATTCCCTACGTCTACAAGGGCGAAACGATTGCGATTCCGGCCGTGCGAGGCGAGTTCTGCCCGGCTTGCGGAGAAAGCGTGCTGGGCGCGGCGGAGTCAAAGCGAGTCAGCGCGGCGATGCTCGACTTCAACAAGCAGGTAAACGCCTCCATTGTCGATCCGGCTTTCATTGCGCGCGTGCGGAAGAAGCTGGCGCTCGACCAGAGGCAGGCGGCCACGATCTTCGGCGGCGGGCCGAATGCTTTTTCTCGCTATGAGAACGGCAAGACCAAGCCGCCACTAGCACTCGTGAAACTGTTCATATTGTTGGACCGGCATCCGAACCTGCTGAATGAAGTCCACCCAGGCCGGTAGCCCGGCGTTATCTTCCTCGCTGTGCCACGGCGGCCGCGCAGGCTTCGGCGTACGGCGCTGATGAGACCGATCAGAGACCCGGCAAAAACCTCTTGGATCCAGTTTTCAAAAGCGTGGCGTCCCTGAGTACGCTTTGAGCACACCGCCTGAGCCTGGCCTCCGGGCAGTCACCTTGGCTCAGGCCCATCACGCGCCCATCTATCGTCTTGAATTCCACCCGATACTGTGCACGACTACCACGCCAAGAGCGCTTCGATACCACGTGGTCCGAAATCGCTACCAACCAGGTGCCCTCGGCACCCCCACTACTGAGACTGAAGTCTGACGACAATTTGAAAACCCGCTCAAGTTCCGTCTGGAACCTTCTGGTCAGGCCATCATCTCCTCGCCGCCAGATTTCTACTGGGGTCGTATCCGCGCCTGCTGAAACAAAGCCCCAACACAGGAGGCACACCACCGGCCCTAGACGCCACATCCTATGCATCCTCTACTCCCGCGCTCGTCTGCCATGCAGTGCCTGAGCGCAGCGGGCGCTGTCCGGAATTGAGACATTCAAGCACATCTTCCTCAATGGTCTCCGGGTCAGCACGCACCATGAGTTTAACTCGGACCTCCCAGCCTCCGGGCAGCCAGGAGTATCCTGACCAAACGTGGTTACGCGCCGGGTCCACCTCACGTGGTGGAGGTTGGGCGACGCCTCTTGATCCTATGCCCAGATTAGGGGTTCGGGGACCCGGTGTTCCCAAAAGTCGAATTTCGACCGGCGAGGAAAACGCGGATCGTGAACCCGGCAAGGGGGCTATATGCATGGGACGGGTGTGTGGAGAAATCGGGCGCCTCTCGCTCTACTCACGCGGGGCTCGCCTGCCACCATACCGGGAGTGTAAAGAACCCAAGGGCTTCTCGCCCGTCGCCCGCGTTTTACCCCCACCTGACGGTGGGGGCTCATAAACGCCTTTGTTTCAATATGTTCCGCGCCTCCACCGTCAGATGGAGGTCGAAGCTGGTGCGTTGACGAGCCGGGGCGGGGACACACACGGTAAGGGAGGTGACTGCAGGAGCGTGGGTTCGAAACCTGTGGCGTTAGGCGCCGGAGTCTGACACCATCAGGCCTCCATCGGCCAGGCCAGGAATCGCGGGCCTTTGACAGCGGCGAAGTTCGGATTGGTCCTCCTCCAATCGTTCTGTTATAACAAGGATTATCGGAGGTGAAACACTGATGTTGTCTCCCGTTGCGAACATTCCAACCGCAATCATGAGCCTGCCTTCCACGCTGGAATTCCTGTGTTCCTGCGCCCTCACGCGGGCCATTGCCGAGTCGGTCCGGATCGAATGGAAGAGCTACGACGAAAGCCGGGTACTGAACACAATCTACACCCTGCTGCCGTGGAAGGAGAAACCCGGCTATGCGCAGCTTCACATGAGCCGCCGGAAGGATGTCGAGGACCGCTACGCCGAACTGGCCCGGCGGCTCGCCCAGGGCTGGCTCGAGACACTGCCCAGGGGGCCCGTCCCGATGACGGATTACATGAATAAGCTGCGCGCCATCCGCGAGCGGGACCGCGAGAACATCCAGACGGCGGCCAGCGACATCCGCAAGATCAATCAGGAGGTGGTGGACGACATCAACTTCACCATCCGGGTGCTGGAGGGCATCAAACTGGCGTCGACGATCAGCGTCTCCCTCCTCGGCGCGGGCGCGGCTCTGGCGGGCGGCGTCACTCTGGGCGGCTTCGCCCTCGGCGCCTCGGCCGGGAAGTTCGGCGCGGTGAATGCTACGTACAATATCACCTGCAGCCTGATCAAGACCTGGGAACAGGTGCCCTCGGCGAAGATTCTCGCCGTCGGCAAGGAGACGTTCAAGGCCGCCGGAAGCGAGGCGGGCGGCGCTTACGGGAAGCACCTGATCACGCAGGCCGCGGGCAATGCCGCGCTGCAGCAGGAACTGGTCCAGGAAGCCTCCCGCCGCATCGATACCTACTCCCGCATCGCGGAGAACACCATCTCCCAGCGGCTCGCCGGCCACGCTCGCGCCAAGCGCTACGGCTGGCAGGCCAAGCAGCAGGCCGCCCAGCAGGGCCTGCAGACGGCCCAAACCGAAGGCGCCCGGCGCGCCGCCGCTGGAAGCTTCCTGCGCTCCGCCACCGCAATTGTCTTCGCCGGTTGGGATATCTACGACGGCATCACGGACTTCAACGCCGCCTGGGCCGACACGCGCTGAGTAGCCGCGCGGCGCCGCGAGTCGATATGATGGCTCTGCCATGAAACGCCTCGCTCTTCTCACCCTCGCCGCCCTGCCGCTGCTCGCCGCCGGCCCCGAATGGAAGCCCCTGTTCGACGGCAAGACGCTCAAGGGCTGGACCGTCTGCAACGGCAAAGCGCCGTACACGGTGGAAAACAACATGATTGTCGGCGCCACCGTGGAAGGCTCCCCGAACTCCTTTCTGTGTACCGATCGCGAGTACGGAGATTTCGTCTTTGAGTTCGAGACCAAGACCACCGCGCCGCTGAATTCCGGCGTGCAGATCCGCTCCCACCGCTATCCCGCCGACGCCACCGGCCGCATCTTCAATGGGAAGGAACTGGTGGAGCGCAAGTTCCCCGCGGGCCGCGTCTATGGATACCAGGTCGAAGTCTCCGACGATGACCGCGGCGTTTCCGGCGGCGTTTACGACGAAGCCCGCCGGGGGTGGATCTCACGCCCCGAGCCCGGCTCGAAAGCCGCCAAGGCCTACAAGAACGGCGACTGGAACCACTACCGCATCGAAGCCTATGGCGACCGGATCCGCGTGTGGGTGAACGGCATTCAGACCACCGACATCCGCGACCCCATGGATCAGTCCGGCTTCATCGGCCTGCAGGTCCATTCGTTCAAGGGGCCGCACCCCACGAAGGTCTACTGGCGCAACCTCCGGATTCAGGATCTCGGCAAGCATGTCTGGGTTCGCATCTGGGACGGCAAGACGATGAACGGCTGGCGGCATCAGGGCGGTGGCACGTTCACCATCGAAGACGGCGCCATCGTGGGCCGCACGAAAGAAGGAGACGAGCGCGCCGGCTACGTCGTCAGCGAGGAAGCCTGGTCCGACCTCACTTTTCGCATGAAATTCCGCATTCCGAAGGGCAATTCCGGGGTGTTTGTGCGCACCGATCCCACGAATATGGCCTCCTATGAGGTGGAAGTGGATTCCATCCGCCGCACCGGCGGCTTCTGGGAAACCGGCCCCGGCGGCCGCACCTGGGTCACCGGCCCGGAGGATAACGCCGTCGTGAACGCCAGCGGCTGGAGCGAACTCACCGCCGCCCTGCACGGCCACAACATCACGTTCCACGTGAACGGCCAGCAGACCATGTACCTGCCGTATGACTCTATCGGCCGCACCTACGGAGCGATCGCGCTCCAGGCGCATGGGGCCAAGAATCCCACCGAAGTGTGGTTCAAGGATATCGAGATTCTGGTGCCGGAAAAGTAAGAGGCTCTAGAGTTCCAGCGATCCAAGCGCCTGCTCCATCGACCACGCCAGAGGACCTGCGTCCACATTGGTGGGCCGGAGCACAAACTCGGGGCCATCAGGCGTGAAGCCTTCGAGAAACGGCTGAAACAGATAATCGGAGGGCGGACAATCGAACAGCGCGCGGCGCCGGAAGACAGCTTCCGCATCGCGCGCGCAATGCTCGCTGATGACCTCGATCAACTCGGATGGCGTGCGGTGCCTCACGTTGCGTGTGATTCGGCCCAGGGGCGCGAAGTTGCAAAACATATCGGACGGATCGTGTATTTTCCTTAGGGTGACTCGGCGCAGGATCCGATCGCAACCTCTGTGAAATCCCCTAAGCGCTAGTTTGATCGCGACTTGCCGCCGCGGCGCCCGTCTTGCAGGGGCTGCTGTCCGCCGTGTAAATTCTTCCGCTCACACGCGCGGGTATGATGAGAACGTGCAGGACCGGAAGGATCCCAACCAGCGTCTGAACTTTCGCCGGGTCACGATCGACCGAAGCCCCGCCCAGGAGCCTGGCGTCGAACGCGAGATCATTCCTTCGCTGGTGGAAGGGATTTCTTCACGCGAGCAATGGCTCCGCGAGCGCCGCCCGCCGCTTGTGGAAGCCTGGACCCGCATTCTCGGCCGGATCGAACCCACTGAGAGCGACCTGCGCTGGTTCGAGCCTGCGCTGAAGCCGCGCGTCCAGGGTCTCGACCGCCTTTCGTGCTATGACCGGTTCACCCTGGAGCTTCCGCTCGAGTCCGACTTCTATCAGCCCGCGCTGCTGCTGGTGCCGCGCAGCGCTCCGCCCTGGCCCGGTGTCATCGCCTGGACATCCTCCACGCCCGACTGGCGCGCGCCCGAATACTGGTGGGGCGCCTGGCTTGCTTCACGCGGCTTCGCCGTGCTGTGCTCGTGGGCCCACATCCGTCACTACCGCGGACCCACCTACCGGCCGCTTGAGGCCACCGAGGCCGTCTACGCCCGCTTCGGCCGCTGGTCAGGTATGAGCCGCATGGTGTGGGACGTCCGCCAGCAGGCGCGCTTCCTCGCCGGCTGGCCCGGCGTGGAGGAATCGCGCATCGGCTTCATGGGCTTCTCTCTGTCGGCCAAAACCGCCGTCTACGCCGCCGCGTTCGCTCCCGAACTCGCAGCCGTGGTCTCCGTCGACGCCGGCCTCCCGCTTAACGGCGCCACGAACTACTTCGCGCCCTGGTATCTCGATTGGACCACCCGTCACGAGGACATTCCCACTCCGGAAAAGACCGTGCTCTCCCTGCTCAAGGGCAACCGCACCCGCCCCGGCTTCCAGCACGATCATCACGAAATTCTCGCCCTCGCCGCGCCGCGCCCGTTCCTGCTCATCGGCAGTTCCACGGATGAACTCAGCGGCTGGGACCGCGACGACCTCAGCTCCTGGGGCTACATCAATCGCGCGGCGGAAGTTTACCGGCTATACAACGCGGAAGCCAATCTCGCCTACCGGCCGACCGATGACGGCCATACCTCGAACGGCCCCGGCATCACACCCGCCTGGCGCGAGTTTCTGGTGAAACGCCTGCAGGGCTAACGCCGGGGCGAGCCACGCCCGAACTGGTTCGCCGCGCCGGAAGGCGAATACGGGCTGCCGAAACGCCCGTACGGATTCTTGATCGACAGCGGTGAATACCGGCTTCCATACGCGCCAAACGGATTCGCGGTGCTCTCCTGGTGATAGGGATTCGCGCCATAGCGTCCCAGGTATTTGCCGCCGGGCGCGACGATCCGTGGAGCGGCGGTTGAATAGGGGTTCCGCGCGCTGAGCGCCGAATAGCGGCTGCCGTAACGACCGTATGGGTTGTTGACCGAATCGGGAGAATAGGGGCTACCATAGCGCCCGTACGGATTGGCCACCGAATCAGGGTCGAACCGGTTTGCGTTGAGATTGCCGAGAAACTGCCCGTCGTCGCTATAAATCCGCGGGCTTTGCGCGAATCCTGGGGCAACAAGCAGAATAGTCAGGAGCAGCAGATGAAGCACGGCGCCTCCTTGCTCCATCGACGTCCACCGGCAGATCCCGGTTTCGCGACTCTTCAGCCCGCCTTCAACTCCGCGATCGTGGCCCCATTTCCGCCCTCGGCGGGCGAGGCGGGATAGTGCTTCTCCACCGCCGGATGCTTCGCGAGCAGTTCCTGCACCATGCGTTTCAGCACGCCCATGCCGTGTCCATGCACGATCCGCACGCGCGTGACCTCGCCGAGCACCGCCGCATCAAGAAACCGCTCCACCTCCTCTTCGGCATCGAGCGATGTCTTTCCGATCACGTTGATCTCGCGCGTCAAGGTATCCCACCGCGGCCCCGCGCCGGTGAATGTCACGCCGCTGGGCAGCCGGCTGGGCGCGCTCTGAGAGGCGGGCAGCACTTCCAGCACCTCCGACAGCGGGATCTGCATCTTCAGCAGCCCGACTTCAACTTCCAGCCGGTCCGCGCCGAGTTTCTTCAAAACCTTGGCCGGCTGCCCCACGTCGCGCAAACGTACCCGGGCGCCCGGCTGGATCTGTTCCGGTGCCGCCTGCACGGCGGGTCTTTCGCCGCGGGCGACAGTCTGCACTGCCTCCTTGAGTTCCCGCTTCGTGGTGGCCACCTGCCGCAGGGCGCGTTCGGCCTGCTTGCGCTGCTCGGGAGCCGAGAGAACCCGTTCAATCGTGGCTCGCGCTTCCTGATCGAAACGTTTTTGCGCCTGTTCGGCCTGTTCTTCGATCTCGCGCAGCCGCGCAGCTTCGCGGCGCGCCATCTCCTTTTCCAGGACGCGTTCGCGCTCATCCAGATCCGCTTGCCGGCGGCGCAGCGAATCCGCCTCCGCGCGCGCTTCCTGCACCGCGGCTTCGAGTTCATTCAGGAACCGCGAAATATCGCGCCCCGTCGAGGACATCGCCGCCCGCGCGCGCTCGATCAGCCGCGCGGGTAGGCCGAGCTTCGCCGCGATGTCGAGACCGGCGCTCTTTCCGGGGGCGCCGGTCCTCAAGATATATGTGGGTGCGAGCGTTTCATCGTCGTACCCCATCGAGGCGTTCAACACTCCCTCGGTGTTCGCCCCGTACACCTTGATGGCCAGCAGGTGCGTGGAGGCGAGCGTGTAGCAGCCGCCCCGGCGAAACTCATCGAGAATCGCCACGCCCAGGGCGCCGCCTTCATCCGGGTCGGTCGCGCGGCCGAGTTCGTCCAGCAGTACCAGCGCACCGGATTGCGACGCTTCCACCATCTCGCGGATCCGCGCCACGTGCGCGCTGAAGCTTGAAAGCGAGTGCTCAATCGATTGGTTGTCGCCGATATCGGCCAGCACATCGGCGAAGACCGGCAACTCGGCCTCGGCCGCAGGCACGGGCCAGCCCGACTGCGCCATCAGCGCGAATGCGCCCACAGTCTTCATCGTCACCGTCTTGCCGCCCGTGTTGGGGCCGGAGATCAGCAGCGTGCGCAAGGCGCCATCGAGGGTCAGGGTGAACGGCACGACGCGCTTGCGCTGCCGCCGGAACAAATCGTCGAGCAACGGATGGCGAGCGTCCTTCAGATTCAGCCTCGGCGCCTCGTCGGACGCGAAACGAGGGACGACGGCATTGGTTTCGGCGGCGAAATGCGCGCGGGCGAAGATGGCATCGAGCGCGGCCAGCGCGCCGGAGGTTTCCCGGATCTCCGCCGCGTGCTCCCTTAGCCGGCTGGTCATTTCGGCGAGAATCCGGTGAATTTCGCGCAGCTCTTCATCGGCCAGCCGGACCAAATCGTTGTTCAGCTCGATCGTTTCCAGCGGCTCGATAAATAGCGTTTGCCCGCTGCCGCTCGCGGCGTGGACGACGCCCGGCGCCTTGCGCTTCGCCGACGGCACCACGGGCACAACGAAGCGGTCGTTGCGAATGGTAACGAACTCGTCCTGCAGCAGTCCATCATCGCGATGCTGCTTGAGAAACCGTTCGAGCGATTCGTGGATGTGGCGCTTCTGGCGCTCCAGGTCGCGGCGGATGCGCGCCAGCGCGACGGAAGCATGATCGCCCAGCGAGCCGTCGGGCAGGATCTTGCCGTCGATCGCCTTCAACACGCCGCGGAAATCGCCGATTCCGGCCGCGTGCGCGGCCAGGCGCGGGTAGCGGCCCGCTTGCGGCGCGAGCGTTTGCCGGATCTCCGCCGCACGCTCCAATAGCGCCGCGATCGCGGCAATCTCGAGCGCCTCCAGGACCGTCCCTTGAATGCGTAATTTCGCCGTCGAGGGCTCGATGTCCGGCAGGCCGCTGAAACGCAGCGCGGGCGAAGCGGCGGCGCCTCCCCGCGGCGACGGCGCTTGCGCCTCGGCAAGAAATTCCAGCGCTTCCGATGTCTCCGCGTGCGCCGCCTCCAGGACCGCCCGGTCAATCCCAGGGACGACTGCGTCCACCACCCGCCGCCCCGCCTCGCTTCCGGCATAACGGCGGATCAACGCCCGCAGCGCCTCATATTCGAGCAGATTCAGACTCTCAAGATTCACAGATTTGCCAGTCTGACCCGGTTCGAAACGGCATTGTGCTTCCATGCGGAGATCGGACGCGCGGAGCCAACGGAGATCATTAGCCGCCTCATTCCAGGGTCTTGCATTAGCGACACCCGTACAACTCAACTTGCCTGCGCGATCCACTCATCTTGGGGCGCGAGCGCCAAACTGGCCTGGCGCAATTCGATGGCAACTTCGCTTTGCCCTTGATCAATCAGCGGCTCAAGAACAATCGGAATATCAACGGGCACTACACCCAGAATGCCTCGGAACGCGCTCACCGCATTATGCGATATCGGAACATGCTGGCTGGCTGTGTTTACCTCGCTCATGTGGATCTCCGCGAGCCGATCCCCGTACGCCTCGATCAACAGCGCAGCTTCCGTCATGCTCGGATCGACTTGGCGCGCATGGCCGATGTCGAAACAGAATCGCGCCTCGGGCAGCTGGGCAAAAATGCGGGTAAGTTCATCGACGGTCCGGCCGGCCGGCTTGCGCTTGTCCATGTTTTCAATCAGCAAGTTTCTGCCAAGGTTCCGCCAAGAGGTAAATCGATAGATCACGTCTGGATGCACAACGACCGGAAAGCCGCGTCCGGCCAGATCCTCAAGAACCTTCACGATTCGAGTTTCTTCCTCCTCTGGAAACCGGCTCGGCGCATGGACCGACACAAAAGAAAAGCCGCTCAGATCCAGGCAGGGGATCGCATCCGCCAGCGGTGCTAATTCAAATTCGCGCAGCGCTGAAAGCTCGACAACTTCAATTCGATGTAGACGGAGGATCTGGAGGGCGCGATGGAAATCTCCGCGAGCCAATGCGCCGGTTGAGAAGCCGATTCGCTGCATCAGAACACCCCGTATTCCTTGGATAGCTCACTCAGATTCGCGTTGTCCACAAAGAACAGAGATGCCAGCCCCTGATGAAAGGCTTGACTGATATCGCGAATCTCCCCCCACAACCCGGAGTCGCGCAAATCGAGACGGGTCCCCGCCAGCTCTAACGACTCGCGCTTGGCGGGGTCATCGATGATACCGAGAAACCTGTCGTAGTTGTCAAAAACCCTATTTGCCGTCACGCCCGGGACATCGAGGTCAACGCACAAACCTGCGATAGCCTCAAGAGGCGTCCGTGCCAGCCTCTCTTCGAGGTAGGCGGTCAGCGGCGCGACTGAGCGCCTGGTTTGGAGTTCAAGCCGAGCTCCTTCCGCGGCGTTGTCGAAGTGGCAATTAGATACATGCGCCAAACCAGCGGCGAAGATCAGCTTGCGTGACATCCGTAGTTTCGCATTGCGGAGAGCCCATTTTCTGTCCCTGGCGGCACGCTGCTTGTAAACGAAATCTACCGTAACCGTCCGCCAATATCGCGTTAGGTCGTTTAGCAGGAAACGCGGGACACGCTTCTCCCGGCCGGCGTGCGTAAGTCCACGGTGGTCGTTCAGATAGCGCCTGATAATCTGACGCCGAACCCGGTCAAACACTTCCCGCGGCCCTATGGGCAGGGACTCCAGCAGCAACAGAACCCGCCGGGTGGTGTTCGAGGTCACCTCGTTTCGCGCGACGGAGCCGAACACCACCAGACTCACATCCGGAGAACCTTGTGACGCGAAGAGCTCATCCAACCGGTTTCTCAGTTCTTTCGTTCGTTCACGCGCATGACGGATCGGCTCCCAGTTCGCACCCAGTTTCAGCTCAAGCTGGTCCCGCTTTGATTGAGGATCGGCGAGGGGCGGCATGAGAACTCCTTTATGGTACGACGCCGGGCGCCGCGAATACTCTAGAAGCACTCTTTGCAGCCCCTCCGTGCACTCCGCGCGCCAGCCCCATCATCGCAGCCCCAAGGCCCGCCTCACCACTCCCGGCGTGCCGGGCGCGATCTTGCGCCGGCCGAAACCGCCGACCGGGGTCCATTCGGCCGCGGCGACATCGCTGGCCGCCGCCAGCGTGCCAGATACCAGTTCGCAAAGGTAGTCGATGATCACGTAGTGATACTCCGTCCGACCATCCGCGTCCGGCATGATACGCTCGAACACAGCCGCGATGGCCGTAGGCTTCACCAGGAGTCCGGTTTCTTCAAGCACCTCGCGGACAACCGCCGATTCCAGCCGTTCGCCCGCCTCCACCAGCCCGCCCGGCAGTGTCCACCACCCTTCAAGCGGCGGCTTTCCCCGTTCGATCAACAGAACATCATCCCCACGGAAGATCACGGCCCCCACGCCCAGCAGCGGCCGGGCCGGATAATCGCGCACATGCAACGGCGAGGCGTCCAAGGCCGGAGCTACCGCTGAGCGGCCCCCTTTACGGGCATGCGGATGTAGTAAATGGAGCGTCGCGCGGTGATATACAGCCCCTTCAGGTCCCCATCCCCGAACTCCAGATTCGCGGGCGTTTCAGGCAGATTCACCGTGCGCAAAAACTGCCCCGAAGGCGAATAAATCAGCAGCGCCTTCGCGGCGACATAGAGATTTCCTTTCTCGTCTGTGCGAATCCCGTCGGGCACGCCCTCAATCCCCGAGATCAACACGCGCCCGTTGGTCGCGTTGCCTGAACGGTCCAGGTCGTACATGCGCACCACGCGTTCATCCGCGCCATTCACGTAAAGCGTCCGGCCGTTCGGCGAAAGCGCCACCCCGTTCGGGCGCTTGTCCATGCGGGCGATCACATTCAGGTCCCCGCGAGGCGTCAAGTGGAACACGCCATAGAAGGACAACTCCCGTGTGTCCTCCTGCGAGCCGAAGGCCGGGTCAGTGAAGTACATGTGCCCGTCGCGCCGCACCACGATGTCGTTCGGCGCGTTCAGCCGTTTGCCATCGAACCGTTCGGCGAGAACCTCGATCTTCCCATCCGGGGAGGTCCGCGTCACCCGCCGGTTGCCGCCCTCGCAGGTGTAGAGGCGGCCCTTGCTGTCGAAGGCGTTCCCATTTGCGCCTCCCGAGTCTTCGCGGAACACCGCGACCCCAGGCTGGCCGGGAACCAGCTTGAGGATCCGGTTGGATGGGATATCCGAAAACAGGAGAAATTCGCCCGACCACGCCGGCCCCTCGGTGAAGCGGAATCCGGTTGGTCCCCGCTCGACTTGAACGTCCGAGAAGTCCTGGCCAGGGGCCGACAATCCCGTTAAGGCCAGCAAGAAACCAAGAAGAACTATCTTTCCGGCAGTTTTGTCTTGAATCCCGACCCGTCTGTCCGATAATAGGAGTGGAGTTCTTTTCATGCGTCTGCGCCTTTATCTATTCGCCATTCTGGCGGCGCTCCTTGTGGCGCCCGCCGGGGCGTCCGACCCACAACACCCCACATTATCACCGGCTCAGGCGCTGAAGCGGCTGATGGACGGCAACGAGCGGTATGTCCAACACAAAGAACTGCACCCCGATATGTCGATCGAGCGCCGCCGGCAGATCGACCAAGAGGGGCAGCACCCCTACGCCGTGATTCTGGGTTGCGCCGACTCGCGTGTTCCGCCGGAGTTGATCTTCGACGAGGGTCTCGGCGACCTGTTCGTGATCCGCGACGCGGGGAATGTGGCGGATGATGATGTGCTCGGCTCGATCGAATATGCCGTTGAGCATCTTGGCGTGCAGCTCGTGATGGTTCTTGGCCACGAGAAATGCGGCGCGGTCAGCGCCGCGCTGAAGTCGGACAAGGCTCCGGGCCATATGCAGAAGATGATCGATTCCATCCTGCCTGCGATCAAGGAAGCCCGCGGGCTGCCGGGCGACCAGGTGCATAACTGCGTGGTGGCCAACGCCCGCCACGTGGCCTTCCAAATCAAGACCTCCGAGCCGATCCTGCGTCTGGCCGTGGAGACCAACCGCATTCAGGTCGTGGCGGCCAATTACCATCTGAGCACGGGCCAGGTGGAGATTCTCGACGGGTTGAAGCCGGATAAGACGACCCCGGCGGTCCTCTCAACCACCCAGCACGCCGCGGGGGCCGTTCAGAAGTAGTCAGAACCGGAAGCCCACACCGAGCACCGGCGCCAGACCAATCCCCGCGCCCGGTCCCCAGACAAACGCCCGGACGCCAGTGCGCACAAACCCCCGTTCGCCCACGTCAAAAGCCACGCCCACGCCCCCGTTCACCGCCACGAATGTGCGCGAATCCCTCGATAGCACGGGCGCCAGGCCGCGCTGGTTGCGGGTCCGCACGCCCGCGCCGCCCCCGAGGCTGGCCCACACGCGCACCCGGTTCCAGGGCCGCGGCTCGGTGTGGAGCGCCAGTCCCACGTAGTTGTGGTTCTGCCGGAATCCGGCAATACCCGAATAGCGGAACTGCGTGTATTCCAATTGCAGCGACCGTGTGTCGCCAATCCGCACTCCGACGTGGCCGCCCCACAATGGGCGCCCGCCGGTAGTGAGAACTTCGGCCACGCCCGCATAGCCAAAATGCCCGCCCGCCTCGAACCGGTCCTGAGCGAGGCAGGCGGCGGAAAGGAAGAGGAAGAAGAGAAAAAGCCGGGACAGCTTCATCCTTCCACTATCGCAAACGCTTCAGGAACTTCCCGGAATCGGCCAGCACGAAGGCCGAGCCGGTGGACTGGGCGATGCTCGGCCCCCAGACGACCCGCCAAGCCGGGGCAAGCTGCGATTGGGCGGTGGCCTCGAGTTGGAAGTAGAGGGGCGAATCGGGGTTCTTGTCCGCCATATCCTTGATCTGCTTATCGCCAAGCGCCGCTATCAGGGCGTCGGGCGAATCAGTCTTGATCGCCTGGATGTAGAACGGAGTCTGTTGCGCGCGCTTCACGAACGCCTGATCGGGCTCGTGGGACACGCCGCTGCGGATGCCCTGTGCGTCCATCACGCTGTAGGCATAGGTCTTGATGCGGCCTCGGGACGGGGAGACAAAACTGGCGCGCCAGGCGGCAAACTTGCCTTCCTTGCCGCGGAGGCTGTCGAAATCGATGCTCTCCATGAAATAGAGCTGAACGTCCGGAGCCCACTGGCGGGCAGCCTGGAACATCAAGTAGGCAGCCGACTGGCCACCAACGAGTTCCGGCGGCGGGGGCGGCTCCTTGGTCTTCTTCGCGGAGGGCGTTGTGGACGAACAACCACCCAGCACGAGGCCCGCGGCGAGAATAACAGAGAATAGGGTGCGCTTCATAGGTTGTCTCCTGTCCTCCCTATCTTATCGTCGAACGGATGTTCTTTTGGGCTGCCTGTGTCATAATGCGCATAAATCCAGCGGTGTCGAATCAGAAGAGGGGAGATACCTCATGCGTACACTGAGACTGCCCGTCCTGCTTTCCGCCGGCGCGATCGCGCTGGCGCTCACTCTGCCAGTCAGCCTGACCGCCCAGGAATCCGCGCCTCCCGCCGGGGGAGGCGGCGGCGGCGGGGCCGCGCCTCCTCCTGGCGGCGGCGGGGCCGGCGCCGGCGGCACTACGCCCGGCATGCCCACCCCCGGAGCGCCTTCTCCGGGCACCCGGCCGGGACAACAGCAGCCCACCTTCCCCATGCCCGGCCAGCAGGACCGCATGCCCCAGATGGATATGGTGCGGCCCATTTTCCTGTCGGGCAAGGTGATGACCAGCGACGGCGGCCCCCCACCCGACCCGGCCACCATCGAACTGGTCTGCAACGGGATCCCCCGCCCGCAGGCCTACACCAATTCCAAGGGCAACTTTTCGTTCCAGCTTGGCGGCCAGAACAACATGGTGATGCCCGACGCCTCCGTAAGCAATAGCGACATGGGCTTCCCCGGCATGGGGAACATGGGCGGAATGGGCGGGAACACGCCCCTGGGCGGCCGCGGGAATATGGGCGTCAGCGAGCGCGATCTCGTGGGCTGCGAGGTCCGCGCCGCGCTGCCCGGCTACCGGTCCGAGTCGATTCCGCTTGCCGGACGCCGTCTGCTCGATAGTCCCGATCTGGGTACGATTCTGATGAAGCGGCTGGGCAACGTGGAGGGTTACACCACCTCGATGACCACCGCGAATGCGCCGAAAAACGCGAAAAAAGCCTATGAGAAGGGCCTGAAAGAGGCTAAAAAGAACAAACTTGGCGTGGCCGAGACGGAGATCACGAAGGCCGTCACCGAGTACCCGGCGTATGCCGTGGCCTGGTTCGACCTCGGCCGCATCCAGGAGGCGCAGAACAAGAATGAGGCGGCGCAGGCCTCCTTCCGCAAGGCGATCGAGGCCGATTCGCGGTTCGTAAAGCCTTATCTGCATTTGATGCAGCACGACGTCCAGGCCAGCAACTGGAAACAGCTCGAGGAAACCACCACCGCCCTGCTGAAGCTCAATCCCTTCAACTACCCGCAGGCCTGGTATTACAATAGCGTCGCGCATCTGCAGCTCAACCATCTCGCGGAGGCCGAAGACAGCGCCCGCAAGGCCCTGGAGACCGACGAACTGAACCAGATCCCCAAGATCCGGCACGTACTCGGCATCATCCTTGCGCAGCGGAACGAACTGCCCGAAGCGCTCGAACACATGAAGGGCTACCTCGAGAAAGCCCCCAACGCGGGCGATGCCAGCCAGGTTCGCAAGCAGATGATGCAGATTGAACAATTTCTGGGCCAGCAGGCCGCTACGCCCGCGCCCGCTCCGCCCGAAGAGTAAGCGCTCGTTCGCGCAAGTAGTCTCCCAGACGTAGCGTGCCGTAGGCGGGCGCGGTGAGGTCTTGCGCGCTTGCCGCCACGCCAAACCGGATCAGGCCGGCCAGCCGGGGATGCGCGGCCCCCAGGGGCAGGCAGGCCAGGCGGATGAGCCAGGCCGGCACGCTCCGGACCCGCGGCGGCCGGCCCAGCGCCTCGAAAGCCATTTCAGCCAGCCGCGCGCGGGTGAAGACCTCCGGACCGCCGATCACCATCTGGCTTTCGCCACTTTCAAGCGCCTCCACGCAGGCCCTCGCGGCATCGGCTTCATGAATCGGATTCGTGCGCGCCGCACCGGAGCCAATCACCACGCCGACGCCGCGCGCAGCCAGCGGCAGCAGCGAGGCGAAGACAGAAAAGAAGCCCGTGGGCCGCACGACACAGTGCGAAATCCCGCTTGTTGCGAGCGCCTGCACGAATTGTTCGTGCGCCTGTGCATATTCGGTTTCGCGAACCTTGAGCGCGCCCGCCAGGGAAGCATAGACGATCCGGTTCACGCCCGCCCGCTTCGCCTCGTGCAGCAGCGCGAGATGGCCCAGGTAATCGACGGAAAGGAAGGGCGCACGGTCCCGCCAGCCGCCCGGTTTCATTGAGGCGCCGCTGGCCATGATGAGGGCGTTGCAGCCGTCGCAAACCCCCGCCAGTGAGGCACTGTTGCGCAGGTCGATGACACGGGTTTCGGGAAGGTTGAGCGCCGCCAACCGTGCCGCGTCACGCCCCAGCGCGCGTACACGCATACCCTGGTGCGTCAGCGACGTCGCCACCTCGCGGCCGAGAGCGCCGGTGGCGCCCGCGACAGCGGTGATCATGACTTGGAGATCTTTCGCGCCTTGAAGTAAGACTGGAGTCCGAAAAAGACGAACACCACGCAGGCGAAAGCGGGCAGCAGCACGAGCCAGACGCTGCTTTTGTCCTGCTCCACCTTCAGGTGCTCGCGGTAAGCCGCGCTTCCGAACAGAATCGCACCGGCGAGGAAGGCGAAAGCCATCATCTCGTTCCAGAGCGTCTGGAGCGGCTTAATGATGCCGGGTATGAAGGAATGGAAGAGCTTTTTCGTAAGAGACCACATGCGAGGGGCCCTGGCATTCTCATCCTACCAAGTCCGCCAAGGGACGGAAGATCTCCCCCAAAAAGCCAAAGGGCCGGAGCGCCTTTCGGCGACTCCGGCCCTCCGATTCTCCAATCCCTTACGGCGGCCTCACGCGTGCTCTGAAGTGAGTCTTTGTAGCGTGTGGTCCTAGTACTAACTATAGCCATGGCCCATGACTCCTCAAACCGGGTAAATGCCTGATAACGCAATCAGGAATTACGGACCTGGGGTGGGGAAGAGGACTAAGCCTTAGGCTGGCGCAGCTCGGGCCCGGCGAGTTCCTGCAGAAGAGGGGTTCGCGGATAGGGATGGCCGGTGTATTGACGGAATCCTTCGGCGTAGGGAACGCCCGCCAGTTTGCCGCGCGAGGCACACCATTCATCCAATGTTTCCAAGAAGTTATCCATGCCGTGCTGGCGCTGGAGCCAGGCGCGCTGGCTGTCGTGCTCGGCGAGCATGCGTTTCTTCGTCTCGATCTGAGCGGTGGCGTCCACGAGGAAGTCCGGCAGGACGACTTTTCCGTCGCGATCCAGGCCTTCGGCCGGGTCGGCGTAATAGAGGTGCGGCAGGGCGGGCAAGGCGGGGGCGGCGTCGAAATCGCTGGTGAGGTAATTCGGCGCGGAGCTGCCGAAGATGGCGTCGGTCACCAGGCGGCTGGTGGCTTCGTGGTCGCAATGGTAGTCCGAGGGGGACGCGGTGATGACGATATCGGGCCGCAGGCGGCGCAGGGCGGCGGTGACGCGGCGGCGCGAGGCATCGTCGACAAAGATGGCGAGGTCGGAGAAGCCGAGCGAATGGTACTCCGCGCCGATGACGGCCGCTGCGCGGGCGCCTTCCTCGCGGCGGATGCGCGAGATTTCGGCCGGGGGGTGAATATCGGAGCCGCAATCGCCCGCGGTCATGCTGGCGATGATCACGGCGTGGCCGCGCGCGGCGAGCAGCGCCAGGGTACCGCCGAGAAGGAATTCGGCGTCGTCGGGATGGGCGTGAAGGGAGAGGATACGGTAGGTCATAAGAGGCCGGGTTCGGGGCCGGGGGCGGATTCCTGATCGAGGCTCACATCGCAGCCGCAGCAATCGCTGCAGCGCCGGCAATGGGGACACATATGATTCTCGCAGGCATCCTTGGTACACCAGCGGCAGATTGCGCTGGACGGCTCCGAGCAGATACTGCAGACGAAGGCGGGAGCGGCGGGCGGCGAGGTCATGGTTTGCGCGCCCCGGGGCGGTGGAGTTCGACTCGGCAGCGTTGGGCTTCCGATTCGGCGGCGCTCAACTGCTGTTCGCGGAGCAGGGCGAGTTCCTGGACGTGTTCGCGGAGCCAGGCGCGCGAGGAGCCGGCCGCGGCGGCTTCGCTTTCGAGGATTTCCGCCACGGCGGGGTTCTGATAGCGGCGTACGCCTTGAGTCAGGGAGGCGGTATGTTCGAGCAGGGCCTCGAGGCGGACCAGCGTTTCCACGGCCACGCTGAGCCGGGCGGGTTGGGCCGCCAGCCGGTTGGCCGTGTCCTGGACATGGGCGATGCCGTCCAGACAGTCCTGCCACTGTTTTTCGTACGCGGCAGGCGCCCCGGCAGCCGTCCATACCGCAGGCTGGATCCGTTCAAGCAGTGGGCGGAGCCTGGCCACATCACCAACTACCTTCTCGGCCTTCGGCTTCAACTCCCAGTCAGGGGGCAGGCCCTGGCCTTGCGATAGCAGAAAAACGAGGAAAGTTGCGCTGATCACCTTACTCGCCAGTGTACCTGAGGCGCGAGACGCGGTCGCGGCTACTCGCCGCCGCCCGGGGGCGGAGGGGGTGGAGGCGGGGGAGGCGGAGGTGGGGGCGGAGTGGCTTCCGTATCGCCGGGCAGGGAACCGCCGGGCGCGCCGCCGCCACCGCCGGGAACACCTGCGCCGCCGCCAAGACGCGGTCCGCGAATCATCACCTGCCACAACGCTTCGGCGACGTACTGCGCCGCGCGGACGCGATCGAGCCGCCTGCCGGCGGCCAGAGGCACGTTGCGATGGACGACCAGCTCTTCACCCGCGCTCACCAGCCGCGGATCGCCCTCGCGCGGCATCAGGCGGTGGCCCACCGCGACCTGGCCTTCATACACCGCAACGATCGTAGTTTCTTCCTCGTCGATCACCTGGACATCGAAGACCGTGCCGCGCACAGAAATAATCGCCGTCGGCGTATGGATTCGGTTCGGGTTCGGCTGGCCGCCGAGTTTCTGGATGTGCACGCGGATCCGGCCCAGCCAAACGTCCACCAGATCCTTCAGGCTGCCGGGATTGTCGCGAAATGTGACGCGTGAATTCGGGAAGACCTCGAAGGTGCTGCCGTCGCTCACCTGGAACTGGGCGTAGCCGTCCGCGCCGGTCACCACAATCTGGCGGGCCTGCAGGCGGTCTCCAGCGTTCAGCGCCCAGAGAGAATTGCCGCGCACCACCGACACCGCGCCTTCGAGCACCGTCACCTGGGCCGCTGCTTCCTGGGAGAAGATCGACTGCGCGCTCAGGGATGCCGCGCAAAGGCACACGAGCGCCGCAAGGCGCGTCCAAGTGGACCAAATCGTCATGTGTGCCGGGCGCATCAGAGTTCCCCGCAAGTTGCTAGTCTATCATCAAAGATCGTCTAGCAAGCCGATCACCTGTAGGGTTTATGCAAATAAATCAGTCACGTAGCTAAAGTTTAAGACATCTCAGGCTGATACTCTAGGGGTAGAATAGACGCAGAGCGTGAGTCACACGGACACATTTTTGGAGCGATGCACGAGAGTCGCCCTCACCGGGCTGGCGTTGTGCTTGGCCGCAACAGGGGCTCATGCGCAGAGCGCCAGCTGGCGGCCCGTGGGCAACACATTGCGGCTGTTGGGTTTACCGTCGCCGGCAGGCGGACCGGTGGATCGCATCTGGTTTACCGCCGATGGCCGCCTGCACCTGCTGCTCGACGGCGGCCGGCAGTTCGCCACCCGCGATTGGGAGACCTGGACGCCCGCGGTTGAGCCCGTGCCCGACAGGCCCACCGCCGCTGCTTTCGGCCGGCTGGAAGACGGATCGCCGATGATTCGCGCTGCGACGCCCTCGGGCCGCACGTACGCCGGCGGAGCGCAAGTCTACGTTTCTTCCGACGAAGGCCGCACCTGGGAGAACCTCACCGAATGGCACGGCGAATCGCTGCTCGGTGCCCGCGTGCGCGACATCGCGCCCGACCCAGGAGCCGACGGCCGCATCGCCGTGGCCACCGAGACCGGCATCTGGCTGTCGCATGACGCGGGACGCACGTGGATCGGGCTGAACGAGGGGCTGCCCAACCTGCCCGTCCGCGCGCTGGTGGAACTGCCTGAGAACGGCGGCCATCTGCGTGTGGCCGTCCGCGCGGGCGATACCACTGAATTGATGGAATGGGTGCCCGGTCAGCGCGCCGGCTGGCTGCCGGCCCGCGGACCGGATCCGCGCCTTGCCTTGCGGGCGAGCCTTTCGGCGATGCTCGGTACCGCCGTCACCGCCGCCGCCGCGGTGGGCGATTTCGCCTATGCGGGCGCGGAAGACGGCCGTCTGCTATCGACGCCCGACAACGGCGCATCCTGGCGCGCTTTCCCGGCGGAAGGCTCGATGGTCGAAGAATTCTGGATTGACGCCGAAGATCCCCGGGTGGCGCTTGCCGCGCTGCGGCCGGCGGGCGAAGGGCGCGGGCGCATCTTGCGCACCTTGAACGGAGGGGTGTGGTGGGACGATCTCTCGGCGAATCTGCCGGCCGCGCCGGTTTATGGCCTGGCGGCCGACCGCGAAACCGGGGTCATTTATGCCGCCACGGGCGAAGGATTATTCTGGACCGTCAGTGATCTGCGCGCCCCCTCGCCGCCCTCTCCCTGGCTCGCCCTGGAGGGACTGCCCGCCGGGGCGGCCGTTCGCGACGCCGCGCTGGACCGAGCGAGCGTGCGGCTGTTCGCGGCCGTGGACGGCTACGGCATCTGGGTGGCTCCCGCGCCGCATCGCGCGCTGCGGCCCGCGCCGGTTCACACAGCCGATTTCGGGATGCGGCCCGCCGCGCCGGGCGCACTTCTGAGCGTGTTCGGCGCGAACGCCCGGCAGGCCGCGGCCGGCGGACAGCCCGCCGCCGTGCTTTCGGCCGAATCCGGAGAGACCCAACTGCAGATCCCCTTTGATCTTTCGGGCGACACCCTGCAACTCGCGCTCGACGCCGGCACGGGCCCGCTGCGTTTCGACCTGCCGCTGCGCCCCGCCGCGCCTGCTGTGCTGACTGACCGCGACGGCGCACCCATGTTGATCGAGGCCGATACCGGCATGCCGCTGGACGCCGCCAATCCGGGCCGCCCAGGAATGGTGATTCAGATTCTCGCCACCGGCCTGGGCCGGGTGACGCCGGACTGGCCCGCCGGTTTGCCCGCTCCCCTGGAAGCTCCGCCCATCGTCCGTGTTCCCGTCCGCGTTTTGCTCGGCGGCGTGGATCTCGAAGTCCTCAGCGCCACCCTCGCACCTGGCTATATCGGATATTATCTGGTGGAGGCCCGCTTGCCCGAGTTCATCGACTCCGGGCTTGCCGCACTCGTGGTTGACGCCGCCGGTAACGCAAGTCCTCCGGCGGGCATCCATCTGGATCAGTGACCCCCGTCCCGGGGGACGGCAGAATGCTGTTGGTAAGGAGTAAGATCCTGGTATGCACCTTCGCCGCTTCGTCTTTGCGTTGCTCGCCCTCCCGCTGCTGGTGGGACAGACCAAGAAATCCGAAATTGAGAAGCTCGCTCCGTTCTACCCCACGCCCGAGACCGTTGTGGAGCGGATGCTCCTGCTTGGCGGGTTGAAGGCGGGCGAGAAGATGTTCGACCTCGGTAGCGGCGACGGCCGCGTGGTCATCATGGCCGCTCAGAAGTTCAACGCCGACGCGACTGGCATCGAGATGGACGCCGACCTCCATAAGCAGTCGATGGACCGCATCCGGGGTCTCGGCATCGAAAAGAAGGCCCGCATCGTACTCGGCGACATCAACCGCCAGGATTACAGTTCCGCCGACTTGCTCACGGTGTACCTGCTGCCCAGTTCGAACGACAAAATCCGGCCGATGCTCGAAAAACAGCTCAAGAAGGGAGCCCGGGTGGTTTCGCACGACTATCTGTTCTCCGGCTGGACCCCCGTCAAGGAAGAACACATCGAGGATGACGGAGAGGGCCGCAGCCACACGCTCTACCTCTACGTGCGCTAACCGGGCGCCGGAGGCTCCGCCATGGCCCTGATTGGCGATCAGATCGTCCTGCCGTACCTGTGGAGGCGTTATCTCAGCTTCCTGCGCGCCCTCGTGGGCGCGGCCTGTCTCTGGTTTTTCGCCGCCCAGCCCACGATGGAGCGCGGCACTTTCGCCGTCCTGCTCGCCTTCCTTGTCACCTACAGCCTGATCTCGATCTTCTGGCGCTGGCCTGACCGCCTGGACCGCTCCGGCATCCTCAGTCTGGTGCTCGACGCCGCCACTTTCTTCCTCTGCGTCACCCTGGCCGGCGACGCGGGCTTCTGGGTCTCCGCCATCGCAGCCCTCTATCTCTTCCTTTCGCTCTCCAGCCTGCAGCCCTGGCGGCAAGTACTCTTGATGACCGTGTTGGCGCTGGCCTTCCTGAATCTGACCGAGCCTCCCGGCTACGAACGCCTGCAGCCCTCGATCCTGCTGCTCGGCATGATGGGCTGCGTGCTGGCGCTGCAGAAGACCAGCCTGCTCGAACGCCTCTCGAACTCCTCCCACCAGGCAGTCCATTACCGCAGCGAATCACAGCGCGCCCGCGAGGCCGAACGCGAGCGCATCGCGGCGGACTTCCACGACGGCCCGCTGCAGAGCTTCATCAGCTTTCAGATGCGGCTCGAGATTGTCCGCAAGATGCTTCAGCGCGATGTGGACGCCGGCCGCGAGGAACTGGAACTGCTCCAGTCCATCTGCGCCAAGCAGGTGACCGAGATGCGCTCCTTCATCCGCGGCATGCGGCCCGTGGAAGTGGACGGCCTCGGGTTGGCCACCGCGCTGCGGCAGGTCGTGGCGGGCTTCCAGAGCGATTCCCGCATCCCCACCACCTTCCAGGCGGGCTTCGACGCCTCGCATGACGACCTCGAGCCGAGCATCGAACTGATCCAGGTGCTGCGCGAGGCGCTGCACAATGTGCAGAAGCATTCCGGCGCGTCGCGGGTCGCCGTGCGCCTGAGCCGCGAACAGGCCGGGATCCTGCTCGAGATCGAAGATGACGGCTGCGGCTTCCCCTTCGCCGGCTCGTTCTCGCTCGAGGAACTCGAAATGCTCCGCACGGGTCCTGAAAGCATCAAGCGGCGCGTGCGCAGCCTGAACGGCGACCTGCTTCTGGACTCGCGGCCGGGCAGCGGCGCGGCGCTGCGTCTGCGGGTGCCGGCATGAGAAGCGCTGCCGTGCTCGCCTGCCTTGCGCTGGCCGGTTGCGGCGCCGCCACGTTCACGCTGCCTGCGCCCGGCGAGGCGCAAACGGGCCGTTACGAATGGCGCCCGGCGGCGGGTCTCGATCATCCGCGCTCGGATTTTGACTCGGTCCAGGCCGCCGCGCCGCGCGTTTTCCGCTTCGGGCAGTTTTACTACAACCTCTACTCCGCCAACGACGGCGCGCATTGGACCACCGGCCTCACCGCTTCGCTCGACGGGCTCGACTGGAACCTCGGCCGCAAGGTGCTGGCTGCCGACAGCCGTACCTGGGAAGGCGAGCGCCTGGCCGCCTTTGGCGCCGTTCTGGTCATCGATGGCCTGATCCACTACTGGTACACCGCGGGCGAACCCGCGCAGATCGGCCTGGCCCGCTCGCATGACGGCCGCTCCTGGCGCCGCGAGGAGGAGCCGGTACTGTCGCCCGGCTCGAAGGATGCGTGGGACGCGGGCTCCGTGGGGCACCCCGCCCTCCTCGCCGCCGGCGGCGAATACTACCTCTATTACGTGGGCACGGACGCCGCCGCGCGCCCCGCCCTCGGGCTCGCCCGCTCCTCGGACGGCGTGAAATTCACGCGCCTGCGCGCGAACCCCATCCTGCCGCTCGCCGAGGCGGCCGTGCCGGCCGTCTGGCAGGCGCACGGAGCGTATTGGATGCTCGCGGCCAGCGAGCGCGGGCGCACGGGCCTTTTCCGCTCCGCCGATGGCGTGGCGTGGCAGCCCGCCGGCCTGACGATCGAAACGCCCATGCCTTCGGTGCTGCCCCGCGAAGGCGGCGCCGGCGTCTGGTTCAACGATGGAGCCGGCTTCGGCCATGGCGAGCTTGCGTGGATCCCTCAATGAAAATCGGCATCACCTGCTATCCCACCTACGGCGGCTCCGGCGTCGTCGCCACCGAACTCGGCATGGAACTCGCCGCCCGGGGCCACGAAGTCCACTTCATCACCTACTCGAACCCGATCCGCCTCGATCCCAGCCTGCCCAACGTCCACTACCACGAAGTGGAAGCCGCTTCCTACCCGCTCTTCCAATACCCCCCCTACGTATTGGCGCTCGCCTCGCGAATGGCCGAAATCGCCGATTGGCAGCAGCTGGACCTGCTCCACGTCCACTATGCCGTGCCCCATTCCGCCGCCGCCCTGCTCGCCCAGCAGATGGTGGCCCCGCGCCGGCTGCCGTTCGTCACTACGCTTCACGGAACCGACATCACCATTGTCGGCGCCGACCGAAGCTACTTCGCGGTGACGAAATTCATGATCGAGCGCAGCGACGGCGTCACCGCCATCAGCGAGTATCTGCGCGAGGAAACCAACAAGGTCTTCGGCATTCAGCGCCCCATCGAAGTGATCACGAACTTCGTCAACTGCTCCCAGTACCAGCCCTCCTTTACGCCCCACGAAGGCCGCCCGCGCCTGCTCCACATTTCCAACTTCCGTCCCGTCAAGCGCACGCCCGATTGCGTCCGCATCCTCGCCGCCGTCCGCCGCGAGGTGGATGCCGAACTCTGGATGGCCGGCGACGGCCCCGACCGCGGCGCGGCCGAACAGCTCGCCCACGAACTCGGCATCTCCGCCCATGTCCGGTTTCTCGGCAAGCAGAGCCATATCGAACTGCTCCTGCCGCAGACCGATGTCCTGCTGCTGCCCAGCCAGCTCGAGAGCTTCGGCCTCGTCGCCCTGGAGGCCATGGCTTGCGGCGTCGTGCCCATCGCCACCCGCGTCGGCGGCCTGCCCGAAGTAGTCACGCCCGGCGTGGACGGCTTCCTCGAACAACCCGGCGACATCGAAGGCCAGGCCCGCCGCGTGGTTGAGGTCCTCTCCTCCTCCGTCCTCCGCGCGCGCCTCGCCCATGCCGCCCGCCATACCGCCGAACAGCGCTTCTGCACCACCCGCATCATTCCCCTCTACGAACGCTACTACGAAGCCATTCTGGCCTCTTGACATACCCCCTAGGGGTATGTCAATATATAGGGGTAGAGGGTATCTATGGAAAACCGCGCTTCGTTCTCTCTCGTTATCGAAGGCATGCATTGCGGGGGCTGCGTCCGCCGCGTCACCGCGGCGCTCGCGGGCGTCGAAGGCGTCGAAGTCCGCGCCGTTGATGTCGGCTCCGCCCAGGTGGACTACGACGCCGCGCAGGTGGAACCCCAGGAGATTCTCGATGCCGTCAACGGAATCGGATTCGCGGCCCGCGCCGCCTGAAACGGCCGCGCGCGTCACTTTCCCCGTGCGCGGCATGACTTGCGCGGCCTGCTCGTCGTTCGTCCAGTCGAGCCTCGAACGCGCGCCGGGCGTACGCGCCGCCACAGTGAACCTGATGCTGCACCGGGCCACGGTGCTGTACGATCCCGCCACCACCGGCCCGCCCGCTCTGGTCGATCTGGTCAATCGGACCGGCTACGAGGCCGCCCTGCCCCCGGCGCGCCGCACGGCGGTGGAGGAGCAGGCCGAACGCGACCGCGAGGAGGCCGCCGAATATCTCGACCTGCGCCGCCGCACGCTGTGGAGCCTGGCCGCCGCCACGCTGGCGATGACCCTCTCCATGCCGCTGATGGGCCATGGTCCCGGAGGCTGGCTCAGCGCGTTTCACCATGCGCTCGATGCGCCCTTCCGCGCCGCTCTGCCCGCGCTTTACAGCGTGCCCGCGCCGGTCCTGCGCTGGGTGCTCGCCGCGCTCACGCTCGCCGTCATGCTCTTTGCCGGGCGGCGCTTTTACACCAAGGCCTGGGCCGCCGCGCGCCATCGCACCGCGGATATGAACACTCTGATCGCGCTGGGCACCGGCGCGGCGTTTGCCTTCTCCTTTGCCGTCACGCTGGCTCCCGGCGCCTTCGCCGGCCGCGGCATCGCGCCGGATGTGTATTACGAGGCGGTGGCGTTCATCCTCGCTCTCGTGCTGATGGGCAATACGCTGGAGGCCCGCGCGAAGCGCCGCACCACTTCGGCCATCCGCGCTCTCGCCGCCCTGCAGCCGGCCACTGCCCGCCTCGTGGCCAACGGCACGGAGCATGAAGTGCCGGTGGACGATCTCCAGCCCGGCGACCTGATCGCCGTCCGCCCCGGAGAGCGCATCCCCGCCGACGGCCTCATCGAAGAAGGCGTAAGCGCCGTGGACGAATCGCTGCTGACGGGCGAGCCGATGCCGTTGGACAAAGGCCCCGGCGCGCAAGTCATCGGCGGCTCGGTGAACCATCACGGACTTTTGCGGGTGCGGGTCACCACGCTGGGCGCGGAGTCCGTGCTCGATCAGGTTCTCCGTCTGCTGCGCGACGCCCAGGGTGAAAAAGCGCCCGTGCAGCGCCTCGCCGACCGCATCAGTGCGATCTTCGTTCCGGTGGTCGCCCTCGTCGCCCTGCTGACATTCGCGGTCTGGCTTGCCGCCGGCGCGGATTTCTCGCGCGCCTTTACGTACGCCGTCGCCGTGCTGATTATCGCCTGCCCCTGCGCCATGGGCCTTGCGGTGCCCACTGCGCTGATGGCCGCCACCGGCCGCGCCGCGCGGCAGGGCCTGCTGTTTCGCGGGGGCGAGGCGCTCGAAAGGCTTGCCGCGGCCGACACCGTCGCCTTCGACAAGACCGGCACGCTCACCGAAGGCAAACCGGAGGTCGCCGCCGCCAGCCCGGATTGGAGCGAGGAGGACCTGCGCCGCGTAGCCTCCCTCGAATCGGCCTCGGAACACCCGCTCGCCCGCGCCGTGGTCCGCTACGCCGAAAGCCGGGGCATTTCCGCGCCGGCGCCTGAGTGTTTCACTGCCCTGCCCGGCCTCGGCGCCGAAGGCGAAGCCGCCGGCGGCGAAATCCTCGTCGGCCGCCGCCAACTGCTCGAGGATCGCGGCATCGCCTGTCCCGCCGAACCCGGCGCAGCCGCCGGCCACACTATCATCCACGCCGCTGCCGGAGGCCGTTATGCCGGCTGGTTCGCCGTCGCCGATCCTCCGCGCCCCACGGCCCGCCCGGCCGTCGAAGCTCTGCGCCGGTTGGGGATGCGCGTGCTTATGCTGACCGGCGATCAGCCCGCGGCCGCCCGTGCCGTCGCCGGGCAGACCGGGATCGAGGAAGTCCATGCCGGCCTCATGCCGAAGGACAAGCTCGATCTGCTTCGCCGCCTGCAGGCCGAAGGCCGTGTGGTCGCGATGGCCGGCGACGGCATCAACGACGCTCCATCGCTCGCCGCCGCCGATACAGGATTCGCGCTTGCTTCAGGGACGGATGTGGCCATCAATGCCGCTGACGTCACACTGATGCGCCCCGATCCGCGCGGGGTCGCCGAAGCCATCACGCTGGCGCGCGCGACGATGCGGGTCATGCGCCAGAACCTCTTTTGGGCTTTTATTTACAACCTGATCGGCATCCCACTGGCTGCGGGCGTCTTCGCCCCCGCGCTCGGCTGGTCCCTGAGCCCGGTGTTTGCGAGCGCCGCCATGGCCCTCAGTTCGGTCAGTGTCGTCACCAACAGTCTGCGCCTCGCCCGCGCGTCCACCAGGAGTTAACCGCCATGCACGCCGATTCCAAAAAGCCGCTGCTTCAGCGCCTGCGCCGCATCGAAGGCCAGGTGCGCGGTCTGCAGAAGATGGTGGAGGACGAGCGCTACTGCGCGGACATTCTCACCCAGATCGCCTCCGTCGAGCAGGCCCTCGGCGCCGTCAGCGCCATCCTGCTCCGCAATCATCTCCAGCATTGCGTCGCCGACGCCGTTCGCGCGGGCAAGCCCGGCGAGGCCGAAAAAAAATATGAAGAGCTGGTCAAGCTCTTCGAACGCCATTACCGCTGATTTTTGTAAGACTTGGGAACTTTCGGCGCCCCGGGCGTGTCTATTGGGGTAGGTGAACCGCGACCCCGGTGTCCCAAATCATGGGAAACTGGGGATAGAATAGACTGCGGAGAAACTGAATGGACTCGATTCAGCACCGCCTGGACCTTCCAGAACCAGCGGCCCCAAGCGGATGGGCCGCCGGTGAGACGGACGAACGCCTGCTGGAAGGCCTGTGCGCCGGCGACGAGGCGGCTTACGAAACCCTTCTCGATCGCTACCAGCAGCCGGTTTACTCTTTGGTTCAGCGGCTGATCGAAGATCAGACCGAGGCAAGCGACGTCACCCAGGAAGTCTTCCTCAAGATCTTCCGCAACGTCGGCAGCTTCCGCGGCCAGAGCAGCCTGAAAACGTGGATTTATCGTATTGCGGTCAACGAAGCCCACAACCGCCGCCGCTGGTTCGGCCGGCACCGGAAGGCGGAAGTGGGCCTCGAAGCGGATCAGAACGGGCACACATGGCTCGATCACTTGAGCGATGAAACCCGTACCCCTTACGACCTGGTGCTAAACGAAGAGCGCCGGCTGGCGATTGAGCGCGCCCTCGAGACGCTGAACCCCGTCTTCCGAGCCGCCGTCGTCCTCCGGGACCAGGAGGAATTGAGCTACGAAGAGATTGCCGATGTGCTGGATGTTTCGCTCGGCACGGTGAAGTCGAGGATCCTGCGGGGCCGTGAGGCGCTCCGCCGGGCCCTGTTGGAAGAGTTCGAACCGGCTCGCGGCCTGGAGTTTCACCCGCAGCCGGCCGAATAGAGAGTTGAGTCTGTTATGGACTGCTCACAGGTCAGGTCGGTGCTCTCCAACCTGGCGGACGGTCACGTCATCGAGACCGAACGCCGGGAAGCGATGGCGCATCTGGATGCCTGTCCGCCATGCGCCGGTCATTATTCTCAAATCCTGGACATCCGGGCCACCCTGAAAAGCCTGCCGCCCCGGCGTGTACCCCCCATGCTGAAGATGGCGCTCCGCGTCACCGCCAGCCGTGAATCCGCCCGCCGTCGCCGCTATCAGGGCTTCCTCGCGGCCTGCCGCGCTTGGGGCGACCTCGCATGGTTCCGCCTGAATGGCCTGATGCGCCCGCTCGCCCTGCCCGCCGCCGGGGGACTCGTCTCGGCCGTGCTCTTGTTCTCCATGGTGATGCCTAATTTCCAGGGCCTTGTGCGCGCCCACGCCAATGACGTGCCCACCATGCTGTTCACCGGCGCCACCGTCAAGAGCAGCCTCCAACTAGTGTTGGGCGCCGATGAACTGACTCTCGATGTCTTCGTGGACGAGCGCGGCCGCGTCATCGACTACGCCTTCCCTGAAGGTTCACGGGAGTTGAACACCGCCGGCACGCGCCGGCAGCTTGAAAGCTCCCTGCTGTTCACGCACTTCCAGCCGGCTACAAGCTTCGGTCAGCCCACCGCGGGCTGGGTCCGTGTCTCCCTGCGCCGCAGCGCCATCGACGTGAAGGGCTGATCCTCCCAGCTTGGGCCGCCGACTCGGACAACACTTCCTGTTTCAACGCGATCTGCTGGAGCGCATCGCAGGCGCCGCGTGCGGCGAGGCTTCGCCGCGCGTGATCGAAATCGGCCCCGGCCCCGGCGGCCTCACCGCCGCGTTGCGTCCCCGTGTATCCGAACTGATCCTCATCGAACTCGATCCCGTGCTGGCTGCCGCACTCCGTTCGCGTTACGAAAACGATCCCGGCGTCCGCATCGTTGAAGCCGATGTCCTGACGACGGACCTTTCCCAATGGGGTCCAACCGTCGTTTGCGGAAATTTGCCCTACTACATCACCTCGCCCATCGTGGACCACACGCTCGCCCTCGGCCCCCTGCTCGAACGCGCCGTCTTTCTGGTGCAGCGTGAGGTCGCCGCCCGCCTCGCCGCTTCGCCCGGCAGCCGCGACTTCGGTTATCTCTCGGCCTGCGTTCAGGCCCAGTGCCGCGTTGAAAGGCTTTTCCTCGTCAAACCCGCCGCGTTCCGGCCGCCGCCAAAGGTGGATAGCGCCGTCGTCCGGCTAACGCCCCTCCCAATCCCTCTCACGCCCGATCTTCCGGCCTTCCGCCGCTTCCTCTCCGCCTGTTTCCGTCAAAAACGCAAAACCTTGCGCAACAACCTCGGCGGCCTGCTGAGCCGCGAACAGCTGGACGCGCTTCCCGAGGCTTCGCTCCGTGCCGAACAACTCAGCGTGGCCGAACTCGCCGCGCTTCACGGGCGGCTGCGGCCCCTCACGCCTTCCGAATAAAACACGCCTTCGCCTCCGCGTGAGTGACCCCCCGCTCTCCCGCCAGCACCGCGCGGACATACAACCTGCGTTTGTCCCGACGAGTGACTTCGCCCGTAATTTGGTACTTCACGCCGCTGGGCACGGGCCGCCGGTAGCGCACTTCGAGATGCGCGGTCAGTGCCGGCGCGCCCATAGCCGCCACCGCTTTCGACATCGCCTCGTCCAGCACCGCCGCCACGACGCCGCCATGCACCAGCCCGCTATAGCCTTCGACTTCGGGCGGCGGCGTCCATTCCGCCGCCACGCGGCCGTCGCCCTCTTTCCGGAACCGGATCCGCAGGCCGCGCGGGTTGTCCGCCCCGCACACAAAACAAGTTTGCTGGACCTGCGCCGCTACCGCCGCGCCTCCTGGTACGCTCGCCATGTCTGAATGCCTCCTGGAAGGTTTCGCGCATCGTATCCGTTCTGCCGCAGAAACCTCACCGCGTAGTAACTGCGCTGCCCCACTCCGCAGTTCACCCGGATCTCGCGATCTTGCGGCAGTTCCCCGAAGCGGTCCCGCAATTGGCTCAGAGGAATGTTCACCGCGCCCGGTAAATGGCCTTGCGCGAACTCGGCCGGCTCGCGCACATCGAGATAGTACGCGCCATCCGGAGGGTCTTCCCAACCGGCCAGCATCGTATCGCCGCGCAGTACGTTCGCCGCGATCATGCCCGCGACGTTGACGGGATCCTTGGCCGCACCGTATTGCGGGGCGTAGCAGAGTTCTGCTTCTTCCAGATCATGCACGGTCGCGCCCATCTGGATCGCCATGGAAATCACGTCGATGCGCCGCTCGGCGCCCTCCACGCCCACTGCCTGCGCGCCGAGCAGGCGCCCGGTTTCACGCTCATAGACGAGCTTCAAGTGGATGGGCTTGGCCCCGGGGTAGTAGGCCACATGATGCCCGGGATGCAGAAAAATGGCTTCAAAATCGTGTTTTTGGATGCGTTTCAGCGCTTTTTCCGTGCATCCGGTCATCGCCACGGTGAGCCCGAACACGCCACAGACGGCTGTTCCCTGCACACCCCGGAACCGTGCATCGCGCCCGCAGATGGCATCGGCCGCGATGCGCCCCTGGCGGTTTGCGGGGCCGGCGAGAGGCACGAATGCGGGTTCGCCGGTCAGGGCGTCGTTCATCTCGACAGCATCGCCCACCGCGTAGATGTGGGGGTCGGAGGTGAGCATTTGGGCGTCCACGCGAATGCCGCCGCGTTCGCCGAGTTCGAGGCCGGCAGCGCGCGCAAGATCGCTCTCCGGGCGTACACCCATCGCCAGAATCACAATGCCCGCGTCCACGGTGGCGCCGGACTTCGTCTGCACGCGCAAAACGCCTTCTTTTTGTTCGATTTGCGCCAGGGGGTCGTTCAGGTGCAGGTCCACGGCTCGCGCCCGCAGGTGCGATTCCACATAGGAAGCCATTTCTGGATCGAGCGGCGGCATCACCTGCGGGGCCGCTTCGATCAGCGAGACTTTCAAGCCGCGATGTGCCAGGTTTTCAGCCATTTCCAGGCCAATAAAGCCCGCGCCGATCACTGCCGCGCGCTCCACCGGACGGGTTTCGAGCCAATCGCGGATCTGGCGGCTGTCGGGAATGGTGCGCAGTGAGAAGACGCCGGGCAGATCGAGGCCCGGCAGCGAGGGCCGGAGTGGCGCGGCGCCGGGCGAGAGCACCAGAATGTCGTATTTTTCGCGCGAAACGGCGCCGTTTTGCGTGTTTTTGACGGTGATTTCGCGCGTTTCGCGATCGATCGCCTCCACGTTGTGGAACGTGCGCACCTCGATGTTGAACCGCTCCGCAAAAAGCTGCGGCGAGGCCACCAGCAGCTTCGCCTCGTCCTGAATCACGTTGCCGACGTAGTACGGCAGGCCGCAATTGGCGAACGAGACATACGGGCCGCGGTCGAAGACCACGATTTCGAGCGATTCGTCGAGGCGGCGCAGACGGGCGGCGCAGGAAGCGCCTCCGGCTACGCCGCCGACGATCAGAACACGGCGGGACACACTCATGTTGTGAGGGATTCCTCCACGGGAGATTCCAAAATCCGGGCTTCGCGCAACAGGCGGTCCAGCGTTCCGGAAAACAGCTCAAGCGCGCGCATCCATTCCTGCAGATGCTGCCGCCCGCTGGCCGTGACGCAATAGACGCGGCGCGCGGGACCGGCCGTGGGCAGATCCCAGTGCGAGACGAGATGCCCATGGGTTTCAAGCTGCCGCAAACAACGGTAGAGCGTGGTCCGGTCCACCGGTTCGGGACCGAGGGCATAGGCGGGGAGTTCCGCCGCCAGGTCGTAGCCGTAGGAATGGCCCTTGCGCGCGAGCAGGAACAGCAGCACCGGCTCGATGAGCCGGGACAACTGGCCCATGGCGCAGCCGCAAGGCCCGCTATGGTGGCAGCGGCGCATCAGAAATGGTGTCCGCAGGAGGAGGACTCGTCCCGCAGGCGTCCGGCGATAAACTCGCGCACGAGCCATTCGGGTTCGCGCGGTGGCAGTCCGGTCAGCACCGTTGCGCCGCCTTCTTCCAGGAGCCGCCGGGCGCCCGGCCCCATGCGCTGCGCCAGCACAACGTCTGCGCCCTGGGCCAGCAGCCAGCGGGGAATGACGCCGTGCTCATGCGGGGGCGGGTCCAGCCGGTTCACCGGCCCCTGCCCCTGCGCATCCACGTCGAAGATCAGGAAATGCTCTGGATGCCCGAAATGGCCTGCCACCTTGTTTCTGCTTACCGGAAGTGCAATCCGCATGAACGCCTCCTGCAACTAGATGTATTTCGCACCTAGTTGCAGAGTAGCAGGCCTGAACTTCGAAAGCAAGAGTCTTTCTGCCAGTGCCCGGCTAGGCCGCCGCCAGCCTGCCCAGCAGTCCGAGGGTGGCGCGGGCGAGGGCGAGATGAAGGGGGTGGCGGGCTTCCTGTTTCATTTTGTCCAGGACGGCGACAGACCAGTCGAGGTGCTGTTCACGGAAGTCCTGGAGGACTTTGGGTTCCTCTTCGTTGCCGAGCAGTTGGGCAAAAAACAGGAGGAGGAGGCCGATGTGGTCGGCCGGTTCGTTCGAGACGGCGGGTTCGGCGCCGAAGCGGCGGTACCATTCGAGGGCGGAGTGGTGCGCCGGGCCCATGAGGCGGGGTTCGGGATCGTGGGCCGACTGCCAGGGGAGACAGGGCGCGCCGCCGGGGGAGAGAAACAGCCGGGTGTATTCGATTTCGGCGGTTTCGGGCGCGCCTTGCGCGAGCAGGATTTCGTCGCACAGGGCGGCGAAGACGGGATCGGGGGCGGCGCTCTCCGTGCTGGGCGGGGTGAGCCGGCGCGGGTCGGCGGTCAAGAAAGCCTGGCCCAGCAGGGCAGCCTGCCGGGCCAGGTTGTGGCGATCGTCCATGGAACCGATCATAGCGGTTCGATATTCACGACCGCATCCATGATGCAGGACGAACCTCCGTAGTTGGCGGCGGCGACGAAGTCTTCCGCCGAGGCGTCGGGGACGAGGTCGCCGTCGCGGACGCCTTTGAGGCCGGCCTTGGTGAGCAGCCGCGAGCGGTGGCCAAAGCCGTGGGCGACCTGAACGCAGTCGGGCCGCAGCGTCTGGCTCAAGTGCGCGGGCAGTTCGAGCTGGCCGACGCGGGAGCGCAGGCGGACCATCTGGCCTTCGATGATGCCGAGTTTGGCAGCGAGGGCGGGGTTGATGATGGCGGCATTGGTGGGCATGATCTCGTTCAAGAACGCGTTGTTCTGAGTCGAGTTCCGTTTGTGGATGCCCGGGATGAAGGTGAGGTAGTAGTAGGGGTATTCGGCCGAAGGCTGATCGCGCTTGGGGTGCCATTTCGGCAGTGGTTCAGCGCCTTTTTCGGCGAATTGCGGGACGAGGATCTGGCACTTGTTGGAGCCGCCGACGGTCGGGAAGCTGGTGCGCGGCACGAACGGCGCGGGCCGGTCCACGCGGCCCTTGGCGCGGAACTCGGCGAAGTTCTCGCCGAGGTTGGCGCGGCGGGCCTGTTCATCGAGCAGTTCGCCGGGGTTGAGCCAGGCGCCGTCGGGCTTCTTGAAGTAGTCGGGGGTGAGGCGTTTGCCGAGTTCAAGAGCGACGAAGGCGATGGACCTGGTCTCGAACATCGGGGCGCTGACGGGCTGCCGCGCTGCGGCCTGGGGAGAGGTGGCGCGGTAGTTTCGCACCACGATGCCCGAGCCTTCGAGGTAGGTGGTGGAGGGGAGCACGATGTCGGCCATCGAGGTGGTATCGGTGGGGATCACGTCCATGGCGACGCTGAACTCCACGGTGCGCATGGCTTCTTCCATGTGGCGGGGGAAGGGGAAGCCGAGGATGGTGTAGTTGTTCCAGAAGGCGGCCTTGATCATGCCGGGATAGCGCCGGAGCATGCCGTCGGCGAGCGTGGAGAACATGCCCTGGTTGACCTCTTCGGCGAGGGGGAGCAGGTTGCGGCCATCGACGCGGCGCCCGAGTTTCTGCGGATAGGGCGGTGGCGGCCAGATGGCGTCGGCGCCGGCCAGCGGGATGCCGCGGGCGAAGTAGCGGCCGCCGGGGCGGTCGATCGTGCCGGCGAGGATGTTGAGGATGGAGATCGCGTGCACCAGTTGTGTCGCGTTCATATAGTTGGCGCAGAGCGTCTTCTTGTGGGCAGGCGCAATAGCGGGCCGGGTGGTGGCGAATTCGCGGGCGATGCGGGCGATATCGGCGGCGGGGACGTCGCTCAATTCCGAGGCCCATTGCGGGGTGTACTGAGCGAAGTGGGTCCGGATTTCGGATTCGTACTGGCCGAAGTTGGTGTACTGGCCGACGAAGTCGCGGTCGTAGAGGTTCTCGCTGATGATGACATTGATCATGGCGAGGGCGACGGCGAGGTCCGAGCCCGGGCGGATATTGTGGTACTCCGTGGACATCTTCGAGGTGGCCGTGTAGGTGGGGGCGAAGCGGACCACCTTGGCGCCATTGGCGCGCGCTTTGACGATGCCGTTGGCGTAGACGATCTTGTTTTTGGCGACCTGGTCCCAGCCGAACAGGAGGATGTACTTCGAGTTCTCGAAGTCGTTGGTCCACTGTTTGCCGCCGGTGGTGTAGCGCTGGATGATGTTGTCGGTGAGGAAGCAGACATCGATGTGATCGATGCGGTTGACGACGCCGAGGGCGTTCATGAAGCGCGACCAGAAATCGTGGCCGGGCAGCGTGCAGAACAGCAGGGACTCGCGGCCGTTCTGCTCCATGTAGAAGCGGAAGCGGTCGGCGATGGTGTCGAGGGCCTCGGTCCAGGAGATGCGGACCCAGCCGGGGTCCTCATCGAAGCCCTTGCGCGGGTTGGTGCGCTTCATGGGGTATTTGAGGCGGTCGGAGTCGAGGAGGAACTCGCCGCCGGCCGCGCCTTTGCCGCAGAGGTGGCCTTCGCCGTGATTGTCGCCGTCGATGCCCTTGAGCAGTTGGAGCGCGCCGTCCTTGACCGTGGCCTCGATGCCGCAGTTGGGCGAGCAGATGCCGCAGGCGGTTTTGATGACGTTGATGGTGGCTGCCTGCGCGGAGGCGGGGCGGAAGAACTGGTCGAAGGCGAGGAACGGTCCGGGGGCGGTGAGCAGGCCAGCCGCGCCGCCGGTCATCTGGAATAAATTGCGCCGGGTGATACTCATGGCATTCTCCTTACTGACCCGCCGGATAGGGATCCACCACGAACCGGATGCGGGGCCGGGTTTGCGCGGGGTTGGTGAAATTGGGGACGCGGTCGGCGCCTTTGCCGCGGATTTCGTCCCATTCGGCGAACTGAAGCGCGCCGGTGGGGCAAATGGTGGAACAGGCCGGTTCCTGGCCCGCTTCGATGCGGTCGAAACAGCCCGTGCACTTCTCCATCTTCATGGTGCGGGCATTCCATTGCGGGGCCTGGTAGGGACAGAAGGCGGCGCACTGGCGGCAGCCGACACATTTGGCCTGGTCGATCTGAATTGTGCCGTCCTGGCCGCGGCGGGAAATCGCTTTCACCGGGCAGACCATCATGCACCAAGCCACCTCACAGTGATTGCAGGCTGAGGACAGGGACTGTTTGAATGCATAGGTAGGGGAGGGTTGGGACCCTCCTTAGACTGGTTGCTG
>JAHDVK010000033.1 GCA_023384675.1 Bryobacteraceae bacterium
AAGACAAAACAGCCCCCTAAGAAAACACGTCACCTGGAAGGAGTTCCTCAAAAGGGAAAACGGAGATTTCCTGGGCGATTCCGTCCGGGAACCGCCTTCGTCGTCCTTGGGAGACACTCTGGGGAGCGATTGGGCTTTCCGGGCCCGGGCCATCCGTGCCTGAGGGCAGGTAGGTGAGACATTCATTTGCGGCGTCACGGCCCTGCGGCCGCGCGCTCGAAGATTGAGTTGTGGACACTACCCTGCCGGCCAGTAAACAGTACATTGCGGCAATACGCCGGTGCCGCCTGCCGATGCCAGTTGCGGTCCACTGAACTGGACCTTAGTTCCACGACTGCGCCGCTCCCCAAAACTCGAGGACTTCGCTGTTCGCTCATATTCAGCGTCTTAGAGCTACCGTGGTGCCAGCTTCCCGCTGTATGGCGCATATCAATCTGGCTCCTTACGCCGTCAATCCCCGGGCTCTCAGCCGCCAGTACTCTTCACAGACATAGAGGCATTTGCAGGCCGTTAGCTCACCGCGATTATCGAGTCACGAACCGCGTAGCCGGGCGGATCCGTTCTCGAATCAGAGGGGACCAATTTACCCAATGGGTCTTTTTGCCCCCTCGGGATCCCCCGGCCGGCAGACCACTATCCCTGCCTCCTCTCTGCCGCACCCACAGTGGCAAGCGGCCGATCCCCACGACCACTGTTGCCCGAGGTTGCGAAGTCCGGCCCCGTCAATAGTCTGTTGCAATATGCACAGCCAGGCTTCCGTTTACATCGATCGGTCGGCCTGCGTGAACAACGGCTCCGGCTATTCTCTCCGCCTGTTGAGTTGTCAGACTGATGCCATGCGCTTTGCCGGCGCCGTGTAGACCTGTCACGAGCACTCCCCCACTGGATCGTTTGACTTAAAACACTCGAGATCTCTATACTCCCGAAATGCGTCGCCGCTCATTCCTTGCCTCCAGTCTCGGCATTCCGGCCTTGGCCGGCTCACAGGGCCGCCGCCCTAATCTGGTCCTGATTACGGCGGACGATCTGGGTTGGCCTCATCTGTGCTCCTATGGCGCCGACCTTCACGAGACCCCGAATCTGGACCGGCTTGCGACTGAGGGTGTCCGGTTTGGGCGCGCCTATTCGGCTTCACCGGTCTGCTCGCCGACGCGGGCCTCTATCCACACGGGCCAGAGCCCTGCCCGGTTGGGCCTCACGATTTGGAGGGAGGCTTCCCAGACTCCGCCGCAAAACCGCCTTCTCATTCCTCCGAAGGTGGCTGCCGATTTGCCCCACTCCGCCACAAACCTTGCGAGAGTACTCGCCGAAGCCGGCTATTTCAATGCTCACATCGGCAAGTGGCACCTGGGGGGAGCATCCCACTATCCTGAATCCCAAGGGTTTCACTTGAATATCGGCGGCAGTCTTTGGGGTGCGCCGCAGTCCTACTTCGATCCTTACACCGGCACTGCCCACTATGGCGGGGAGTTTCGCTACGTGCCCGGATTGCCGTTCGGCAAAAAAGGGGAGTATTTGCCGGACCGTTTGACGAGCGAAACCCTTGCCGTGCTGGACCGCGTTCACACGCAACCCTTCTTCCTCAACCTCAACTATCACATTCCTCACACGCCCATTGAGGCGAAGCCGGAATTGGTGGAGCACTACAGGAAAAAGCTCCGCCCGGAGCACCGTTTGCGGAACCCCGTGTATGCGGCGATGGTTCACTCCCTCGACGAAAATGTTGGACGCGTTCTTGCCCACCTCGACAAACTCGGCCTTCGTGACAACACTGCGGTCATCTTCCTCTCCGACAACGGCGGTCTTGTCGGCTCTCACCAGGGGCAGATTGTCTCCAATAACCTGCCCCTCCGTTCAGGAAAAGGCTCTTTGTACGAAGGCGGAATTCGGGTTCCCATGATCGCTCGCTGGCCCGGAGTCACTGCCTCGGGCGCGGTCTGCAATGAGCCTGTCATTTCCACCGATCTGTACGCAACGCTCCTGGCCGCCGCCGGACAACCCCACGCTGCCGGCCTTGATGCCCAATCGCTGCTCCCGGTGCTCAGGAATCCAGGTGGCCGGTTGGATCGACCCGAACTCGTCTTCCACTACCCCCATTACTATGCAACTACGTCACCGGTATCGGCCCTTCTGGAACGGGACTGGAAGCTGATCCACCATTACGAGGATGGCCGCCCGGAACTCTATAACCTATCCGAAGATCCGGGCGAAACGGACGACCGCGCCGCTGCGCTTTCTTCAAGAGCCACGCGAATGCGCGAACGTCTGCTGTCTCATCTGAAGACCGTGAACGCACCGATGCCCGTGCGCCGCGAAGGATGAAGGAAGCGACCCGCCGAGGCGAAACAACCTGATCTCATTCGTGCGGTTGGGCCGCGCCACCTCGGCATAGGCCCAGACCTGTCCGTCCACATTCAGCCAGGTTGAATACCGCCAGGTGTGAAACAACTCCCCGGGAGTACTGCTGAGTAACAAAGGCGCTTCCGGCGTCAGATCCACAACGTGGTGTAGGTCGAACGTGAAACCCAATCCTGTCGCGATGTTGTAGTTCGGATCATGCCACGTCACATGGGAACCCTCGTAGACGAACAGATACCCGAAGGGAAGTGGCAAAACGCTAGCCGGGCGGACCGCAAAGTTATGCCAGGCCTCAAGCTCCATCACGGCCTGGTAGGGATGCCCCACCGGTTGCCACTTGTTTCCATCCGCGCTTCTGAAATGGTAAGTACGCTCCACGCCGCGCAAGACCCCGATGACGTAGCAATGGAAGGCCCCCTCGGCATACAGAATCACCGGATCCTTGTAGCCGGAGGGTGGGAAGTCGCGCACGTGATCCGGCTTGACCGGTTCGATGACCTGACGCGCCGAAGCCGCATCGATCCGTGCGAGATCGTCCACATCCTCCCACTTGAAGACGACCCAGGGGCCACGGTTGTCCGGCCAGCGGCCACAGCCATATAGTTTGAGACGGCCCGTCTTCGGGTCCACCACCAGTGCCGGGCGTTCAAAACCCGCGACGGGCACTTGGGCAGGGGTGATTCCGGCGACTTTCTCGAACCGGATGCCGTCGCTACTTCGGAGCAACCGGACTTCATAGCCGCGCGGCCCTTGGGGATGATCGTTTCGCATTCGGGCGGCCATCCAGAACACACCCTTCGAATCCCTGACGACGGACGGCGCGCCTGCCCACCATTCCGCCTGGTTCCGGTCGGGCTCCAGCGCCACGGAATAGGACTTGAAACGGTCCGCAATGCTGCCGAATCTCGCATCGCCTGCCGCCCGCTGGGCATTCGGAGATCGCCGATCCGCAAACTGGGCACTCGCGGGGTTTGCGCCCATCAGCCCGAGGATCGGCGCCAAGGCGGCGAGGTCCCTTCTTGTTGGCCTGGTCATTGCTATCAACACCTCCTGCTCCTCCACTGGGCGGCCGGTATAACAAGGCACCCCGCAAGTTAGAAGAGTGCTCCATCTTAACGAAATGAATTGCGAAAGACCCGGCGAGCGTCGAGTCCTCTGGAAGGGAACCGGCCCCGGTTCGCCAGAGTAACAGTTCCACCGTTGGAAGTTTGATTCCCCAATGGCCTCAGATGAGTAAATCCAGCCTGAGGGCGTCAGCTGACCGGACGGCATCGCCACACCTGCGATGCGGTTTTCAGGATCGCGGCCAGCAGCGTGAAAAGTGCAAGTTGGTGTCAATAAACAGTTGGTGTCAATAAACGATTGACGCCCAAGTGATGCTCGTATATGCTGACCCCACCAAAGGTTCTAGCATGAAACTCCTAACCACCCTCGCATTCGCCGGTTTGCTTTGCACTTCCAGCCTTGGCGCTCAAACCATCACGGGCTCGCTGGAGGGCACGGTCATGGACAGTTCAGGCGGCCTCATCCCTGGTGTCAAGATCGCCATCACCAACATCAACACAAACTCGAGGTACGAAACGGAAACCGGACCCGCCGGACGTTTCATCGCTCCCTCTCTCGCCCCCGGACCCTACACCGTTGTCGCCGAGGCGGCCGGCTTCCGCAGAATGCAGAGAACCGGCATTACCCTGCAGGTCAATCAGGCGGCACGCATCGAGATTGTTCTCGAAGTGGGCGAGGTCTCCGAAACCGTGGAAGTCACCGGGGAGGCTCCTCTGCTGGAAGCCAGCACTTCGTCCATCGCCCAGGTGATCGGCAATACGAGCATCGTGAACCTGCCGCTGAATCAGCGGAATCCTTTTGCTCTCGTGCTGCTCGTCCCTGGGGTCAGCGGGAATGTGGGCACCGGATTCAATAGCGTCAACTTCTCAGTCAATGGTGGCCGTCCGGGCACGAGCGAGATTCTGCTGGATGGCATTCCCTCGTCCCCGACGCTGGTGAACCCGGTACAGGGCTTCTCGGTGTTTCCTTCCGTTGATGCCGTTCAGGAGTTCCGGGTTCAGACCAATAACTACTCCGCCGAGTTTGGCCGGAGCGGCGGCGCTGTGGTTAACCTGATCTACAAGAGCGGCACGAACGATTTCCGGGGAAGCCTGTTCGAGTTTCTTCGCAACTCGAAACTCGATGCGAACGACTTTTTTGCCAACAGCCGGGGTCTCCCGCTGGCCAGCTTCAAGCGCAACCAGTTCGGCGCAAGTGTGGGCGGCCCGGTGACGATTCCCAAGGTGTACAACGGACGGAACCGCACGTTCTTCTTTTTCGCCTATGAAGGTTTGCGACAGCGCTCGGCTGCGAACCTGCTGAACTCGGTTCCAACCGCCGAGCAGCGTGCCGGCGATTTCACGCGCACTTTCAACTCGGCCGGGGCGCTGATCAATATCTACGACCCTGCTACCACCACCCGCGTAGGCAATGCCTTCACACGTCAATTGTTCCCGGGAAACGTCATTCCGACTTCGCGAATGGACCCGGTGGCGCGCAATGTCGTCCGCTACTTCCCTCTGCCGAATGGACCCGGTGACACTTTCACCGGCCGCAATAACTTCGCCGCCCAGGGCACGAGTCCAACCGACATCAACCAGTGGGATCTGCGCGGCGATCACAACATCAACGACAATCACCGGTTCTTCGTTCGCTACTCGCGCCGCAAACTCGACATCGGCTTGCCCGACTTTTTCCCGTCCGACATCCTGATCGCCCAGACCGGGACGTTCGAGCCGCAGAATTCGATGGGCGCCGCATTCGACTACACCTGGAACGTCTCGCCCACCTTCCTGACGAACTTCCGGCTGGGTTTCGGGCGCATGCTTCTGGACTTCCGCCCCCGCAGTGACGGCTTCGATCCGACTGAACTCGGTTTCCCCACCTACATCCGCGAAAATGCGGACCGGATGATGTTTCCCGGCTTCGCGCTCACCGATTACCGGGGCATTGGCGACGGCGGCGCGCAATTCCGGCGCAACGCCTTCGAAACCTACTCGCTGCACTGGGCGAATACGAAAATTACAGCAAATCACACCGTGAAGTTCGGCTATGAGCAGCGACTGCTCCGCGTCAACAATACCGAAGCCGGCCTCGCCTCCGGGCAGTTCAATTTCAACCGCGCCTTCACCCAGGGGCCCAACCCCAATGCCGCATCTGCCGTTGCCGGAGACACCATGGGCAGCTTCCTGCTGGGCCACGCTGCCAGCGGGACTCTCACCAAGCAGTTCAAGGCCGTCGCCACCGTCAGCAACTATTTTGCCTGGTACATCGCCGATGACTGGAAGGTCTCCCGCAAACTCACCCTCAACCTCGGCCTCCGTTACGAACTCGATGTCCCTCGCATCGAGCGCTACGACCGCATGAACACCTTCGACCCCACCGCGGCCTCGCCGCTCGCCGGGCCTGCCGGTCTCCCTGGCCTCACCGGCGGACTTGTCTTCGTTGGCGTGGACGGGAACAGCCGCCGCCAGTTCCCGACCGACCGGAACAATATTGCGCCGCGTTTTGGCTTCGCCTACCAGGCGACCGGCAGCACCGTCATTCGCGGCGCGTACGGTTTCTTCTACGCGCCGTCTGCAACCGCCGCCGGCGGCACCGTCGGCAACTTCGGCTTCCGCAGTGATACGCCACATGTCAGCAGCCTCGATGGCGTCACTCCCCTCAACGTGCTCAGTAACCCGTTCCCGGATGGATTCGTGGCCGCGCCCGGCGCTGGTCTTGGCTTGCTGAGCCAGTTGGGAACGGGCATCCAGGCCCCTCTTCGGGACACCATCGTTCCCTACTCGCAGAATTGGAACCTCAATATTCAGCGACAATTCCGCGGCAACACCATGGTCGAAATCGGCTATGTCGGCCGCCGCGGGCTGAAACTGAACGAATCCCAGGAGGGCGACTACAATCTGAATCAGCTCCGTCCTGAATTCCTTTCACTGGGGACCGGCCTGCAGCAGGCGGTGGCCAACCCGTTCCGTGGTTTGATTGCCTCAGGCCCTCTGGCCGGAGCCACAGTGCCCGCGGGTTTCCTGCTTCGCGCCCATCCTCAGTTCACCACGGTGGGCCCGCTCTTCAAGACCGGCGCTTCGTCAATCTATCACTCCATCCAGATCAAAACCGAAAAACGCTTCAGCCAGGGCCTCACTCTCCTGCTTTCCTACACCGGAGGCAAGCTGATTGACGACTACTCTCGAACCGCCGTCGTCGGCCGCACGAGTGGAATGCAGAATATCTATGACCGGCGCTCTGAGCGCGCCATCTCTTTGCAGGACGTTGCGCAGCGGGCCGTCATCAGCTATGTCTACGATCTGCCCTTCGGCCGTTCCAGGCGCTTCGGCTCGGACTGGAACCGGGCACTGGACGCCATACTCGGCGGGTGGCAGGTGAACGGCATCACTACCTTCGAAAGCGGCTTGCCGTTGTCCATCACCACCCAAAATACCGCCAACGCGGGGAATTCCGTACTGCGTCCCAACAACAACGGCTCCAGCGCCGAACTCAGCGGCCCCATCAGCGGCCGCCTCAACCGCTACTTCGATACCTCTGTCTTCTCGCAGCCTGCGGCGTTCACGTTTGGGAACACAGGCCGAACCCTGCCTGATGTCCGCGCTCCGGGAGTCCGCAACCTGGACTTCTCCCTCTTCAAGAACTTCCGGGTGGATGAGCAGCGCTCCTTCCAGTTCCGAACCGAACTGTTCAATGCGTTCAATACTCCGCAGTTTGGCTTTCCCAACCAGAACCTGAACAATATCCAGTTCGGATTGATCAATAGCCAGGCCAATGCCCCGAGGCAGATCCAGCTGGCCCTCAAGTTCTTGTTCTAAGTTAAGGTGGGGCGCCCCCCGGCGCCGGACATCCCTGGAGGGCCATCGCCATGACTGATTTCAGCCGCCGGGCTCTGCTGCAGGCCGCGGGTACGGGCGCGCTTGCCGCCCAAGCGCCGCTCTCGCCCAATGTCCTGCTCATCATGACCGACCAGCAGCGCTACGATTGCCTCGGCGCCAACGGTAACGGCCTCATCCGGACGCCCAATCTCGACCGCCTCAACACGCAATCCGCCGCGTTCACAAAGACGTTTGTTCAGGCTCCCGTCTGCGTCCCTTCCCGCGTCAGCTTTTTCACCGGACGCTATCCCCACTCCCACCGCAACCGCGTCAACTATACGCCGTGCGACCCCTCCGAGGTCTTCCTCCAGAAGCGATTTCAGGATGCCGGCTACCAGACCGGCTCAGTCGGCAAACTCCACTACTACCCGCCCACCCGTGAGCACGCCATCTCTACCGGCTTCCACCACGTCGAACTGGATGACGGCGTCGCTGCCACCACTCCCTACTCTGACTACATCCGCTGGCGTAAACAGAACGATCCCCAGGCCGAGGTCCCCTTCAACGCCACGGTCAGAAACCCGGCGCCCGGCGAGAACCCGTATCGCGGCATCGTCTCGGCGCCCTACACTCAAACCGGTTGGGTCGGCCTCAAGACCCGCGAGATGCTGCGGCGCTTTGCCGGGTCGCCGCGCCCGTTCTTCCTCTTCTCCTCCTTCTTCAAGCCCCACTCCCCCTTCACCGTCCCCGACCCATGGGCCTCCATGTACAACGGCGTCGACATCCCTCTACCCAAGCCGGAAACCCTGGAAAGCCTCCAAAAACTGCCCCTCCCCCTCCAGAAGCTGATTCTCCGCGGCAAGCCTGCCTACGATCTCGACCGAACCCAACTGCAGTGGATCTATCGCAGCTACTACGCCGCTGTCAGCCAGATCGACCACGAAGTGGGCCTGATGCTGGACGAACTCGAAAGAACCGGCCTCGACCAGAATACGATCGTCGTGTTCTGCTCCGATCACGGCGCCCAACTGCTGGAGCATGGCTTGACGGATAAGAACGTCTTCTTCGAGGGCTCGGTCCGTGTCCCCATGATGGTCCGCTACCCGCGCGTTGTGGCTCCCGCACGCCATGAGGAACTGATCGAATCCATCGACCTGATGCCCACGCTGCTCGAATTGTGCCGCATCCGCCTGCCTTACAATCTCCAGGGCCGGAGCTTTGCGCCACTCATTGCCGGCCGGCGCGGGGAGTATCAGCCTCGCACTCATGTCTTCTCAGAAAACGTCGTTCCCGAAGTGATCACCACCGGCTCGCTCAATATGTACTTCGAACCGGGGCAGGGTGTCTCGGGCATCCGGCATCCAGACGCGAAGATGGTTCGCACGGACCGCTGGAAACTGACTCACTATCCCGGCTATGGCGGCGAGTTGTACGACCTTCAGAACGATCCCCTCGAAGCCGCCAATCTGTATGCCGATCCGCGCCACCGGGACACCGTGCAGGAGTTGAAGGGAGTGCTTCTGGACTGGATGATCACCGCCGACGAGAACGATCAGATTGCGCGGCGCTGGCTTCTGTAAGGCACGGGCGGCATTAACGATTTCGTTTGCGGTCCCCCTTCCCAATACTCAATCAGCGGTACGTTGCGCGGCCTTCAATACGAGCCTGTATCCTCTCTATGATGTGTGGCATCTCTCACGGACAAGGTCTTTCGAAATGGGAAGGCTCAGGCGCGCTTTCCGCGCGACCTTTGAGCGAAGGCGCACGGACCTGCCAAAGGGAACCCCGTTCGCGCTGACGCCGGAGTTCCTTCAGAGCAAGACCAAGGCAGCCGAATGGATCGGATTCGTCGAACGACTCCGTCTGGAGAATCTCCCTGACCGGCGGATTCAGATCAGTTCTCCGAGATCCGCGGTTGTGGCTGGGGCGCCAAAGACGAACTCTGCCCCGCCAACCCCCACCCCTCCAACGCCGCCGTCCCCATCTCCATCGCCACCCTCACCAATTTGCACAACTGCCACGCCCAGGGCGAACTCCTCTTCGAGAAGCCCGGCAACTACATCCTCTGTGTCGTCGCCCACCTCCCTAGTGAAACGGTCGCCAGCGCCGAAATCCCCGTTCCGCTGAGAGTCTCATTGGGTCCCCCGGCGCTGGACCGAGTGACGGGGGACCCTCCATGCACTGAAGCAGTTGGCGGAGTTAAAAAGGTAACCTCCCTCGCAGTCAATGTCCTGACTCAGTTTCGTTGGCCGGTTTTGGGTGTCCCCCATGCGCTCGCCCCCTCGCCTGAGACAACCAGTTAAGACACTGTTCGCCGTTCGCTGAAATCTCCTCAACCGGCAAGACGACTGTATCGCACACTGAGACCCGGCTGGCGAAGCGGAGGCGGGCTCTGCTGGAGAGCAACCCGCGAAGGAATGGCCAGCCGGATACTCATCCAGACGATGAGCGGGGGCACCGGCTCCAGCGCGGGCACCTCCATCGGATGGATAGAGCGTTTCTTTGAGATCCGCTGGCAGCAGGTTTGGGTGCAGGCTGGCCGAGCCATTTGTGCCGCTCGCCTCTGGCCCATTTCACTGCGAATGCGATTCCCGGCAAATGCTGACAATTGCTCTTCCAAAGCCGGACGAGGAGGCCGAACAAGGCGCAGCGCGCCGGCTTGCAGGAGTGCTGCGCGGTTCCCGTGCCTGTCTTCGAGACTTTGGCGCGTGGGGACTCCGTTCTCAACGCCTTCCTACGCGCGCTCGCCAATCGGTGGCTGATGTCTCCGGGAACCCTGCTGCCGTTAGACAAAGGGCCAACGCTCCAGCGCGCTCGCTCGGATTCACCGGTGGAAGCAAATCGATGCTGCTGTCCTTCAAGTGTGCCCCTCCAACACAGGGGGCGGTGCATTTCTGGCAGGCCAACAGCTTGAGTGTGGAATAATTGAGGTCGAGGCCATGCACGAAATCACCCTACAGGTGCAGCGAGACGAGGAATCGGGATGGCTGGTCGCTTCTTGGGACGATCCCGATGGGACTGGGGGCATTACGACTCAAGGGCGAGACCTCCGCGACTTGCAGGAGCAGATCACGGAGGCAGTGGCAGTTCACTTTGAAGTAGAATCCGCTCCATCCCGTATCAGAATCCACTTCGTGAGCGATCCCATCCTGATTCAAGCGTGAAGCTGCCCCGGGACATCTCGGGATCTGAAGCCGTGAGGGCGCTAGCGCGGCTCGGCTTCTCGGTCGCCAGACAGAGTGGCTCTCATGTCCGGATGGTTCGAGGGCCCCGGCGCGTCACCATTCCGATGCATCGAAACCTCATTGCCGCCACGCTCCAGAGCATTCTCCGCCAAGCAGCCGTTAGCCTGGAGGACTTTCTCGAAGCACTGTAGCGCGTTAGTCCCCGTTCGATCGATCGCGGCCGCGTCAGCACTTATCCAGATAGGGCTGCTGACAATCAGTCAGCGGGCCTACTGGGGGCTCAATCCGTATGCAATTCAAAACAAACATCTTCCTGGAAGACCATCCCGGCCACACGAATGACGCAGAACGGTTGTGGGATGTCCACCTTTCGCGGAGAACGAGTGCCAAGATGATCATTATCATTGAGTTACCCCGGCACCGGGTTTTGGCACAGCCAGCGCATCTCTCCGGGGTTTTGGCACAGCTGCGCCAAAAATGAAGGGGGCCCCTTTCGGGACCCCCTCGGTAAACCTTTTGATTTCAATTCTTTCTGGAGCCACCCGCCGGGATCGAACCGGCGACCTGCTGATTACGAATCAGCCGCTCTACCGACTGAGCTAGGGTGGCCCGCTCTCCTATTTTGCCATAGTCCGCGGCGTGTCAACATGTTGCTTGATGGCCTGGCTTCGAACGATCCCCGTCACGGAACTTCCGCCCGGCGCCATGCGTCACTGGGTCCATGATGGCCAAGACTTGCTCCTGTGCAACCACGCCGGCGAGATCCGCGCTCTCGGCGGTGTATGCCCCCACGCCAACGGTCCGCTGGCGCAGGGCAACTTCGTCGACGGGCTCGTCGTCTGTCCATGGCACGCCTGGGAGTTCGACACCGCCACCGGCGCCTGCACGCACAATGCCCGCACCGCCATCCCGCGCTATGAAGTCGAAACCCGTCAAGGAGTGATCTACACCCGCCTTGCCCGAATTGCCTGAAGTCGAAACCATCCGGCGCTCACTCGCGCCGCATCTCGAGGGGCGGCGCATTATTGCGGCGCGCTTCGTCTCCCCGCTCGCTGCGGACCGCTGCCCGGAAACACTCGCGTCGCGCCTCGAAGGCGCGAAGATCCTCCGTGTGGACCGGCTCGGGAAGCACCTCCTGATCCGGCTCGACTACGGTACGCTCGACATTCACCTTCGCATGACCGGCAAGCTCCTGTGGAACGCTACACCTGGGCCTTATGCGCGTGCCGTGATCGAACTGGACCATGGCCGGGTCGTCTTCGATGACATCCGCCAGTTCGGCCGCATGCGCTGGTATCCGCCCGGCATCGACCCGCCGAACCTGGGCCCGGATGCGCTCGGCCTCGAATTCGCTGCTTTCGAGGCGCGCTTGCGCGGACGGCGCGGACGGCTGAAGCCGCTGCTGCTCGACCAAGAGGTAATCGCCGGGCTAGGCAACATCTACGTGGACGAAGCGTTGTTCCGCGCCCGGATTCATCCTATGTGCCTGGTTGCGCGGCTGGGCCGCACACGCCTGCTACGGCTGCACCAGGCCATCGCGGACGTGCTGGCGGAGGCGCTGGCCGCGGGCGGCTCCTCGATCTCCGATTATGTGGACGCACGCGGCGAGCCCGGCGGATTCCAGCTTCGCCACCAGGTCTACGGGCGCACGCACACGCCTTGCCCCCAGTGCGGCGTACCGGTCCGCAGGATCGTGGTGGCGCAGCGCGGCACGCATTTCTGCCCGCGCTGCCAGCGGCGCTAATCAGGCCATGTAATCGCCGGCAATGTAGTGGCGGAGTTGCGTGATGGTTTCCTCCTGAGCCGAGATCATCCATTTGACGAGGTCACCAATGGAAACGACGCCCGCCACCTCATCGCCCGCCATCACGGGCAGATGGCGCACTCGGCTCTTCGTCATGTGGCGCATCGCCTCTTCCACCACCATGCTTTGCGGGGCCACCACGAGGTCGCGGGTCATGATCTCATTGACGCGCGTCTCCTTTGACGAGCGTCCCTGCAAAATCACCTTCCGCGTGTAGTCGCGCTCGGAAACAATGCCCAGCAGCCGCGGGCCATCCATCACGAGCAGGGCGCCAACGCTTTTGTCCGACATGAGAGCGATGGCATCGTACACGGTTGCTTGCGGGGAGATCCCGAAAACGTCGCGGCCTTTCCGGTCCAACAAAGCGCCCAGCGTGGTCTGGCTGGCAGTCGTCATCCAATCACCTCCAACAGTTGCTGCGGCGGGTCTGAATCCAGCCCGCCATCGAAGTGTTGTCGATTGTATGGAAGTCAGGCGGCGGACGCAAGGGGGTTGTTGGGATCCCGTAGTTCGGCGCTCAGCAGGCGAAGGATCTTCTCCACCGCTCCCTGGGCCGGTGGCGAGAGCGTCAACCGCGGCTCGATCATGGCGGGTTCCGCACCCAGGATGACGATGTGCGGGGGCAGGATCCCAGTCAGCCGGGCGGCTCGCAGGGAGTCCGCGATGCCCCATTCGTGCAACGAGAACGGGGCCACCTCCGATTCCAGACAGGCTTCGATGTCTTCCGTCTCCATCCGGTACAGCGTGCCTGGCTCCCCACCGGCCCGGATCGCGTCGATAATGATCAAGCGATCATAGCCCTTCGCGGCGCCGATCACCTCGAATAACGAGGTCCCCGCCTCCACCACATCGAAGGCTGGCGGACCGCAGCCGGTGAGCAGTGCGCGGGCGGCATGCACGCCCAAGCCTTCGTCGCCCAACAGCAGGTTGCCCACGCCGATCACCAGGGTCCTCATAGCGGCGGCCTCCGCGCAGAGTCACGCCACCCGCAAACTGCCCAGCAGCCTGCGCCGGGGGGTAACCAGGTGGACGGCGCAAGCAATGCAGGGATCGAAAGCGCGGACGATCCGGGCCAGGGCGAACGGGTGCTTTTCGTCCGGGACCGGAGCGCCCGTGAGTGCCTGCTCGATGGGGCCGGCCACCCCGTTCGCGTCCCTCGGCGAAGCGTTCCATGTAGTGGGTACGACGATCTGGTAACGGGCGATCTTCTTTCCGCGAATTCCGATCCAGTGGCCGAGGGCGCCGCGGGAAGCGTCCCACAGGCCATACCCTTCGGCCTCGTCGGGCATCTTGTGGGGCGTCGCTACGGGTTCGTCCAGCTTGATTTGCAGCACCCAGCCGGCCATGGCGTTGGCCAGCGCCTGAGTTTCCAGGGCGCGCGCCAGGTGGCGCCCCATCACCGAGAACAGGTGCTGGCGCTCCAGTCGCAGGTGGGTGAGGGCGGTATCGAGCGCCTTGGCGAGAGCCGGATTGGCGCCGCTTTCCGCGCTCACAATTGCGCGCGCCAGCGGGCCCACCTCATAGACGCCGCCATCGTATCGCGGCGCCTTGATCCAGGAATAGGCTCCGGCCTTTGCCGGCGCCGGTCCGGAGGCTTCATACCAGGCGTGGCGGACATCCTCGGAGATCTTCGCGGGATCGACGCCCGCCAGTTTGCCGCCCGTGAAGCGGCCCATCGGAATCAGGCGCTTACGCTTCATCACGTCGGGCTCGTTGTCCAGATCGTACCCGCCGTAAGTAAGCAGGTTGCCGCATCCGGCGCCGATGCTGCAGTAGTCGCGATAGACCTCCGCCAGGGTGAGCACGTCCGGCACGTAAACATCGTTGATGAAGGACTGCAACTCCTTCAGGCGCCAGAGAAAAGTGGTCACCTTGTCAATCGCCGGGAGCACCGTCACGCCCCCGGGCACCACCGAGGCGCAGTGCGGCATTTTCCCCGAAAAAACAGCCGACATTTCGTGGGCTTTCAGCCTGATGTGCAGGGCCTGAACGTAGTGATCCACAATGGCCTTGTTTGCCGCCGCGGGCAGGCGGTAGTCGGCTTCGAGTCGTGGAGTAAACGGGGGGAAATCGGGGCCACGCGCGAAGTCGAGAGCCGCCAGATGGTAAAAGTGGAGAATATGTGACTGGATGAGGTTCGCGCCCTGGATCAGGTTCCGGATGATTCTTCCGTTGTCCGGCGGCATGATACCCAGGGCGTTGTCCAGACACTGGGAACTGGCGACGGCGTGAGCGGTCGGGCAGACGCCGCAAATCCGCTGGGTGATTTGAACCGCGTCCAGCGGTTCGCGCCCGGCCAGGATCTGCTCAAAGCCGCGGTACAGAGTCCCCGCTACGTGCGCTTCCACAACCTTGCCGCTATCGACTACCGCTTCAATGCCGAGGTGGCCTTCGACGCGGGTCAACGGGTCCAGCAAAATCTTGGTCTTCACGGGCTACCTCCTCTGATAAAGCGGTGAGTGGGCGTCCGGGAATCCCGGCTCGGTGCAACCCATGCAGGGAGCGTTGGCGTTGATGCACCAGCTCACACCGCTGTTCCACTGGCGGATCGGGCAGTCGGCGTAGGTGAACGGGCCTTTGCAGCCGATCTCCAGCATGCAGCCCACCTCTCCGAACTGCGTCGCGAACTGGCCGTCGTCCATGCAATCGCGCAGCACGCAGCGGTTGTGTACGCTCTTACCGAAGTAGGCTTTCAGCCGGCCGTGCTCGTCCAGCTCCTTGGGTTGGGGCAGGCCGTAGAGCAGGATCCGTGCCACCGTGCCGATAAACCAGTCCGGGTGGCAGGGGCAACCGGGGATGTTCACCACCGGCGTAGCGATGTTGTGCGTCCTGAGGACCTGCCCGACGCCTTGGCACCCCGAAGGATTGGGCTCAGCCGCCGAGATGCCGCCGTAAGCGGCGCAGGTGCCTACGGCCAGCACCGCCATGGCTTCCGGCCCGAGGCGCTTCATCCAGTCCAGCATCCGGATGTGCTTGCCGCCCTCCTCGCCCAGAGTGCCATAGATGCCTTCATCCTTCGTAGGAATCGCGCCTTCAACGATCAGGATGAACTTCCCCTTGTAGTCCCGGGCGGTTCCCAGCGCCGCCGCCGTGGACATGCCGCCCGAGGCGGCCATCAGCGTGGAATGGTACCGCAGCCAAAGCTGGCGGCCGGGCAGGATCTGGTCCAGGATCACGTTCTTGATGCTGGGGTGGATTGTGTTGATGACGGAGACCGAACACCCGCTGCACGCGGAATGCTGGATCCAGATGAGCGGAAACTCCTTCACCGCCTCGTCGAGCGCCGCGCCCAGTCGCGGCAGGAAGGCCTGGGAGAACTCAGTGAGGGCGGCCGCCGCCGCCGCCCACTTCATGAACTCGCGCCGTGCGATGCCATGGGTGCGCATACAAACCTCCTGCAACCGCCTTGTTCTCTTTCAAGTGGCACTCCACGCATTTCAGCGGGGATTTCTTCCCTTTGGCGTTGACCTGCTTGTGGCAGTCAATGCACAGGCCGGCCTGGCCGGAAGAACGATGAAAGGCGGCCTGTTTCGTGGTCTTCATGCCCGCCGGGAGCGGCTTGGTATGGCAGTCCCGGCAGGCCTGGTTTGGTTTGGTTTCGGGCTTCTCGGGCTTCGACGCGTGGTGACAGACCACACATTGCCCGGGCGCCCGCTCGACGTGCAGCTGATGCTCGAACTTCACGCCGCCCAGCGGGCCGCCGCCCAGGATGATGACGTCCTTGACGCCCTCGGTGCCGCTGGTCTTGGCAGGTTGCGCCTGGGCCGCGGACACAGCCGCCGCGGTCAACAGGAAGACAGTTCTCAGCATAAATGCCCTCGTTTGCGATAACTAATATCGGATCTTCAGGTCTTCTTATCCCAAAACCACTCCAGTGTAGAAGAGCTGCCCGCCGAATGCAATGGGTTTGTTGCGGCATCGCCGTCCGCGAGGATTATTGGGGCCGGATCCGCAGAAGCGGCCTGGCGGCTATGGAGTTTTTCCCGGCGGCGGCCGATAGACGTCTGGAGGCGAATGCCATGCGATGGAACTGTCTGGCGGCCATGGCCGCGGTCGTGTCGGGCGGAATGATTCTGGCGCCCGTGGTGCAGGCGGACAGCCCGCCCTGGGTCTACACGCATCCGGATGCGAAGGTACTCATCGGTGTCGACTGGCAGCGGGTGAAGTCCTCCCCCACCGGCCAGATGATCCGCCGGCAATTGCTCGAGATGGGCGGCACATTCACCAGCTCCACACAGGGCCTGGAGTTCATCGACACGGTGGACCGGATCTTGATCTCGGCCCCGGGCGAGCTGAGCGGCGGCGCGCAAGAGTCCCCATTCATCATGGCGTTGGAGGGTGTGTTGGATGCCGCCGCGCTCCGCAAGTCGATGATTCCGGGCACGGCCGTCGAGCGCTACCGCGGGCTGGATCTGCTCATTCCGCCCAGAGGGCCCGAGGGACAGGATATGGTCGCCGCGCTGGTCAACGACCGCCTGACGCTCATCGGCGACCGCGCCTCGATCGAACTGGTGCTCGAAGACGGCAATGGACTGCGCGATCTCGTCCTGCGCGACCGCGCGGCTGCCATCGCCAGCGACAGCGAAATCTGGATGATCGCCGCCACGCCCCCGGTGAAGGCGGGAACGGCCGGCGCGGATAACCCATTCGCCTCGGGTCTCGATGAGCTGAAGGCCATGGACTTTGGACTTTCGCTCGCGAGAGGACTTGGTTTGAAAATGAACCTGCAGTTCGAGGACGCGGCGAGCGCCCAAAGCCTCGCGCTGGGTGCGCAGATGCTCACCTCGATGTTCATGACGGGCGATTCGGCGTCCCCGGAGATTGCCCAGATCGCACGCAGCCTCCACATCGAACAAACCGGAGCAGACCTGCGCGTGAACCTCGATATCCCCTTGGACCTGCTGGAGCGAGGCGTGATGCAGGCGAAATCGGGCATCACGGAAGCCGCGCCACGCACATTGGAGACCCTTCTGGGAATGGGCTCTGGCTCCGCGCCTCTGCCCGGAATCCGCCCGGCCGTGAAAAATGCCGGCCAGCCGGTGGCCGCCGCGACCCCTGCGCCCTCACGGGCGCCCGCCGCCCCCCCCCAGCCTGTCAAGCGGACCATCCGCATCGTCGGCCTCGATGAGGGCGACCGCGAGATCAACTACACCGTGGGAGGCCGCCGCCCTTAGGATAGCCTGGAAGACAGGATGCGATTGGTTTGCCTGCTCTTCCTGCTTCCCCTGATGCTCGCCTCCGGGGCCGAACCGCCGCCGGACTTCGACGAAGTCCGCCGGGGCGGCGCGATCCGCGAGGCTTTCGCGGGTGAGACGATCCGGCTGGTTTGCTGGAACATCGAACGCGGGCAGCAATTTGCCGCGGTGGGATCCGCCCTCGAGTTACTGTCAGGCGACCTGCTCTTGCTCCAGGAAGTGGACCTGAATGCCCGGCGCAGCGGCAATCGCAACATAGCCGCGGAGTATGCCGGGCGCCTGGGTCACGATTTCGCCTTCGCGCCCGAATTCCTTGAGTTGGGCCAGCGGGTTGGCGGCGCCGATGCGCTCCACGGACAAGCCACGCTTTCCCGGCTGCCCATCAAGCGTGCCCGCCTGATCCGTCACCGCGAACAGGACCCAAGCTGGCGCCCCAGCCGTTTCCTGCCTCGCTGGGGCATTTTCCAGCCGCGCTACGGCGGCCGCGTCGCCCTGGTTACCGAACATGAGACCCCCAGGGGCCTGCTCGTGGCCTATAACCTTCATCTGGAGAGCCGCGGCCCGGAATCCCTCCGCCTCGCCCAGATGCGCGAAGTGCTCGAAGACGCCCGGCGCTACCCTCGGAACACAGCCATTCTGATCGCAGGCGATCTGAACACCAAGCGGGCGCATTCCCCGGTGCTCGAAGCTCCTGTGGAAGCGGGTTTCACCGCCATCCTCGGCGGCGAGATCACAACGAAGCGCGGCCAGCCTCTGGATTGGATTTTTCTGCGCGGACCCTTCACCACCTCGGGCGGCCGTGTTCACAGCCACATCCGCGCCTCGGACCACTACCCGCTGACCGTCACGCTTATCCCCAAACCCTAATCGACCAAACCCTTTCGCACCGCAAAGCGCACCAGGTCAGTCACGCTGTGGACGTTGAGCTTCTCCATGATCCGCCCGCGATGAGCGTCCACCGTATAGACGCTGAGCGAGAGCAAATTGGCAATCTCCTTGTTGGTCTTGCCCTCCGCAATCATCTGGAGTACTTCGCGCTCGCGGCTCGTCAGCAGGTCGATGGGGTCGGACACGCTTCGCCGGTAGTCGTCGAGTACCGCGGCCGAAACCGCCGGGCTCAAGTAGCCGTCGCCTCGGGCCACGGCGCGAATCGCGTGGAGGAACTCGGTGTCCACGGCATCCTTCAATAGATAGCCGCGGGCGCCCGCGCGCAGGATTTCGCGCACATAGACCGCATCTTTGTGCATGCTCAAGGCGAGTACGCGCGTGTGCGGGGACCCTTCCAGGATGCGGCGGGTGGCCTCGATCCCGTTGAGTTCGGGCATGGAGACGTCCACCACGGCAACCTCGGGTTTGAGGCGCACCGCAAGTTCCACCGCCTCCCTTCCATTGCCCGCTTCGGCGACCACCTCCAGATCGGGCTGGGCGGAGAGAATCAGCCGGAAGCCCTGCCTCACCACGGCATGGTCATCGGCGAGAATCACACGTGTCTTCGGCATCAGGCCTCCACTGGCGCGGCCGCCACCGGCACATGCGCTTCGATCCGCAGACCGCGGCCGGGCCCGGTATCGAGGCGCAGTTCGCCCCCGAGATGGCGCGCACGGGCCCGCATCCCGGTGAGTCCCAACCCCCCGGAACGCCGGGCCGCGGGCGGCAGCCCCTTCCCATTGTCGGCGATTGCCAGGAGCGCACCGCGCTCATTCTGGCTGATCCGGATCTCGACCTCGGTGGCGGCCGCATGGCGGGCGATGTTGGTCAGCGCCTCCTGCGCGATCCGGAACAGGTGCGTCTCGGCTTCGCCCGGCAGGCGGCGTTCGTAGCTGGATTCGTATTGCACCGGGATGCCTGTCCGCTGTGAGAAGCGGGCCGCGAGCCAGCTCAATGCCGCGTCCAAGCCAAAGTCGTCCAGGATCACAGGGCGCAGCAGTTGCGAAAGTTCACGCACATCGCTGATGGCCTGATCGGCCAGTTGCAGACAGTCCCGCCGGCGCTCCTCAAAATTATCCGCGGCCATGGCGACAAGATTGGCTTTGAAAGCCGATAGCACCTGGCCCATCTCGTCGTGCAGTTCGTGGGAGAAGCGTTGCGCGGAGGACTCCTGCGCTTGCAGCAGGTGAAAGGAGACGCGGCCGAGTTCCCTTTCCTGCTCGGCGATGCGCGCGAACGAGCGGGCCACCAGCCAAACAGTCAGGAACGCGCACGCGACGGACGCGGCGAGTGAGGATCCCAGCAGCAGCAGACTTTCGTTGATCGCCGCCTCGGACTGGGTCCGCAATTGCTTCTCGACACCGGTGATCTGCGCCGAACTCGTGTCCACGAGCTCCACAACGAGCGAGAGAAGCTCTTCGTGGTGCGCCCACAGCGTTTCAATTTCGGCCGTATCGAGGTCGGGCGTCCGCAGCAACCGCCGCGCCTCCTCGAAGAAGGCCCGGGCCGCGGCGGCGGGCCTGCTCCACCGGTCCCGTGCGCCGCTGGACTCCGCCTCGCTGAGCAAAGCGTCAAACCGGCGCTCCACATCGGCCAGCCGCTCACGCAGATCCGGGCGGGTGGTCCGGCGGGTTCCCCGAAGATGGTTCAGCAACGTATTGACGAACGCCTGCTCGCGCTGAATTTCGTCGATCAGCCTCGCCATCAGCGATTGCTCGCGCCCAAGCTCTGCGGCCGCCGAACGGATGAAACGGGTATTCCGCACAGCCGTCGCGCCGGCGGCCAGCAGGAAGAGTGTGACCAGCAGGAAGCCGAAGATCAATATGCCAAGAACGGCGCGCCGGCTGCTGGGCTGCGGAATCATGAACGCTCCATCCCGGAGCGAACTCCAGGACACTTCCTATTCTCCAGGTTTCGTGGGCATGAATCACCTCTCGAGACGCAAAGGCAGGAAAAAAACCGCGTGAGACACGGTTTCTTTCCTGCACAACAGGCGCCTGGGGGGATTCAGGCTTCTTCCACTATTGAAGTGAGGGGTCGTTGCGGACTTCTACTTCTTCGGAGGAACCGGAGCGGGAGCCTTCTCCGTGCCCTTCGGCTCTTCCTTCTTCTTCTCGGACTTCGGGGCGGGCGCCTGCTGGCCCTGCGGGGCGGGCTTCGGCGCGGGCGCCTGCGTCTGGGCGGACAGCAAACCAAAACCGGCCAGCGTCAACATCGCAATTGTCAGTTTCATACGGTCTCAAAATCTCCTTGAATCTCTGTCTGTCGGCATCCGGTATAACTCTTTGTGCCTGACATACCCATCGTGCAGCCAAGGGGCGGCCCGCGGCGATAGCCCCGGTGAGGGATAAAGCCGCCCTTCCATTGGGGACTCCGGACGCCCTGCCGGCACGCTAGCTGCCCAGGCTGTTACCCACCGCCTCCACCAGCCGCCGGTACAGCTCACCACCCGAAGCGTAGGCTGCATAGTGCGCCGCGGCGACGCCCGCGGCGATCGCGGCCACAAAAACCAGTGTGTGTCCCAGATGCCGGGAGGCGGTTTGTGCCGCCGCTCCGATCTGGATCTCGTGCCGCGGCATCGAGGCGCTTAGAGCGATATCGACGTGGGGCGGCGCCGTCCGGTACGTGCCCGTCACGGTCACCAGTTCACCCGGCTCGATGGCCCGCTCGTGGTAGTGCCAGTTCAGTTCGTGCAGCTTCCGCTGGTAGTGGGCCTCGTCCGCGCCGGGCTCCCCCATGCCGAGCGTTTCCATTGCCAGCCGGTTGATGAGGTGGGAGGGCAGCGTTCCCGATGCGCCGGAGAAGGTCTCCTGCGCCTTATCGAGATCCAGGGACCACATGTCCGGAGCGGTGGTCCATTCTGTGGAGACAAGCTGCCGTGCCGCGTTTGCGGCCGCCTCATCGCCGGACAAGGTGCGGATGGATAGGAGGCGCAGAGAAGGGAATCCCTTCAGCCGCACCCGGCCATGAGCCGTTTCTATCACGCATGGCGCCATGTCCATGCCGCGCCAGGAGGGCTGCCGGTAGTGACGGGTCTGAATGCGCTGCCGCGCCCTGGCTCCGTACCAATACAGCACGGCGTCCCGGCCGCTAAAGGGCGCCCGCAGTGGCGGTCCTTCGGCCAGCAGCCGCCCGCTCAATCGCACCAGCGCGCCTTCCGTCCAGGCTTCGGGACCGCTTTCCGGTTGCCGCCTCCGGCTCCAGGCTTCCGCAATCCCCTGCAGACCGCCGGCAAACATCGCCACGCCTGCGGCCAGCAAAGTGGCGGCGAGCGAGGCGTACGGCAGTTCCAGCCTCTCCAATTCCCGCCGTTCAAGGAACCATGCCGCCGCGAAGACCGCAAGCAGCAAAATGCAACCTTTCGCCATCTTCCTCCGACCGCGCCCGCGCGGGTTCTGCTCATTGTAGCCGCCCGGCGGATGCCTGCGGTTCCGGATGCGCGCCTCCGTTTGACGCTATATAGTGGGGTTCATGTTCACCCGCCGCCGCGACTTCCTCGGATTCACCGGCATGGCCGCCGCCCTCGCCGCCGGAGCCTGTTCCCGCGCTCCTGGAAAGCGCCCCAATATTCTCTTCGCCATCTCCGACGACCAGACCTGGCTCCATGCGGGCGCCTACGGAGACCCGGTAGTGAAGACGCCCGCCTTCGACCGTGTGGCGCAATCGGGCGTGCGCTTCACGCAGGCCATCTGCTCATCCCCGGGCTGCGCTCCGTCACGCGCCGCCATTCTCACCGGACGGCACCCCTGGCAACTCGAGGAGGCGGGCACGCACGCCAGCATCTTCTCGCGCAAACACGTGGTGTATCCCGACCTGCTGGCCGAAGCGGGCTACCACGTGGGGCTGACCGGCAAAGGCGCAGGTCCCGCCAACTTCGAGGCCGGCGGCTGGGACCGCAATCCCGCCGGGCCCGCCTACCAGCAGCGCAAGGCCGAAACGCCTCCGGGCATCAACAACAACGATTACGCCGCGAATTTCGGCGATTTTCTCGCGAAACGCCCGGAGGGCCAGCCCTTCGCGTTCTGGTACGGCTGCCACGAACCGCACCGCGCCTATCATCCGGGCATCGGGCTGAAATCGGGCAAACGGCTGGAAGATGTGATCGTGCCGCCGTTCTATCCGGACACCGAGGAGATCCGCAGCGACATCCTCGATTATTACGTCGAAATCGAGCATTTTGACGCCCATTTGGGCCGGATTTTGAACCAAATCGAGCAAGCCGGCGAACTGGACAACACCCTGATCGTCGCCACCAGCGACAACGGCATGCCCTTCCCGCGCGCCAAGGCCACCATGTTCGAATACGGCATTCATCTGCCGCTGGCCATCGCCTGCCCGGGACGCTTCCGCGGCGGCCGCGTGGTGGAAGACCTGGTCAGTTTCACCGATTACGCCCCCACCATCCTCGAAGCCGCGGGACTCACCCCGCCCGCCAACATGGTGGGCCGCAGCCTGATAAGCGTGCTGGAATCGAACCGGCAAGGCCGCGTGGAGCCCGCACGGAATCACGCCCTCTCGGGCCGCGAACGCCATTCCCACTCGCGCTTCGATAACCTCGGCTACCCCGCGCGCGCCCTGCGCAACCACGAGTATCTCTACATCCGCAATTTCGCTCCGGACCGCTGGCCCGCGGGCGACCCACCCGAGTATCACGACATCGACGCCGCGCCCGCCAAGACCCTGCTCATGGATCTCGAAAAGAAAGACCCTTCGGACCGCTGGGCGCAGATGACCTTCGCCAAACAGCCCCCCGAACTGCTCTACGACATCCGCAACGATCCAGGCTGCCTCACCAACTTGGCCGAATCCGCTGAACACGCCGCCGTGAAGAAACAACTCAGCGCGCAACTCGAAGCCGAACTCACCGCGCACGGTGACCCGCGCATGCTCGGCAAGGGCGATATCTGGGAAAGCTACCCCCGGCATTCGCCGATGCGGCCGCAACTGGGCGGCTTTGCCGAACGCGGCGAGTACAATCCCAAGTACCAGTGAGGCGGACGGTCGCCGCCGAACACCTCGGGTTTAGGATTTGGCGCGGGGCGGAGGCGCGAATAGCGTAAGCACGATCAGCGGCTCCGCTCCCGTGTTGGCCATGCCATGGACAACTCCGGCCGGCGCGAGCACCAGGTCGCCCGCCTCCACCTCGCTGACTTGCTCGCCGAGCGTGGCTTCGCCCCGGCCCTCCACGACGTAATAGAGCTTGTCCTGATCCGCATGGGTGTGCGCGTGGTGAGCCTGCCCGGGAGCGAAACAGTTCAGCCCCGCGTAGAGAAATTCGCCCGCCGCCAGGCGCACCTTGCCCATCTTTCCTTCGGGAAATTGCGCCTTTTGCCCGATCTTCCTGATGATCATCAGGCTCCGGTCATTTCCTTGACCAGTCCGAAGAATTGCTTTTTCCTCTCGGTGTTGAGGCCCCACTGGACCGGCGGACACTGGTATCCGTCGCGATAATTGCTCGCGCCGGGATCGAAGTAGCCCCACGACGCGCCCGCCCGGACGGCATTGACGAAGTTGTTCACGGGCTGATCGAAGTCGAAGTGGTCGTCCTCGTTGAAGACGATGGGCATGGGGCGGTAGCCTTCCACCTCGCGGGTGCGCTGCACCATCTCCGTGATGAAGGCCGGGTCCTTTACGCCATTACCGTGGATCAGCAGGTAGTCGGCGGTCTTGACGAGGTTGGGCCGGGGGATCGAGCGGCCGTTATAGCTGGCGCTGACGAGCAGGCGGCGGCCGCCCACACGAATGCTCTTCACCAGATCGATGAGTTCATGGATGTTCGGCGCCTGGATCAGCGGCTGCTGGTAGGCGCGGTTGTCGCATTCATTGGCCACTTCCACCATCACGTGCCGGTAATCCTGCGCGAGCAGCCAGCGCGTGGCGCTTTCGGTGGCCCGGCGGACTGCCGCGTCGTCCTTGAGATGCTCGTCCTGGCCGAAGTAGAAATAGCCGACGATGGGCGTCATGCCGAGTTCGTCCGCGCGGTCGAGGATCCGCCGCATCCGGTTCAGGAAGGCGGGCTTGAGCGAGCCGTCGGGGTGGAAGGCATTGTTGAGCCAGGGCTGCTCCTTGGAGTAGCCCTGTGGGCTGCCGCCCTGGAAGTTGATCGTGAAGCTGAGCAGGCCGTGGCGGCGCCATTCGGGCATGGCGGCGAGGAATTCGCGGGTATTGCGTTCGGGGTCCCAGCGGCCCGTGTCGGGATAGGCCCAGCGCTGCACGGTTTCCGGGTTTTCGTCGTCGAAGACGCCCTGAACCATGCGGGAGTTCATGAGCATGCCCTCGATGCGCGAACCTTTCCACTCGCGGCCTTCGTAAGTGGGGCGGCCGTTGATGAGGAAGTCCGTGCCGCGGATGGAGACTTCGGTTTTGCCTGCGGCGCGCAGGGGCAGCGCGGCGGCGGTGGCGAGGAAGTGGCGTCGATGCAGTTTCATGTCAGGTGGACTCCGCTTCGATCATATATCAGATTGAGATGGACTGCGGACCTGCGCTTTGAGGCGCACTCCGGCATCGCATGATGGCGTGATGTGCGTTCCTCCTACCTTACGGCCGGTGCTTCCAAGCCCCGCGCGTCAGCAAGGGGCAAAATCAATAGCCAACGGAGGGCGGGAGAGGCTTCCAGTGTCCTTTTCAACTCCCACCCTATAAAAACCCGGGGGCCGCAATGTATGCCGGGCGCCCGCCGCCACGTGCTCCCGAGGGAGCTGGAAGGGCGACTATTATGGTCACGCAGAACATCAATACGCGTCATCGGGTCCGACTCGGGGCCAAGGCCAGATAGCCACTGTGAATCGGCGCCGTTCTGTCACATCGCTGGCTCGACGGCTACGCTTGGGCGAATTTGGTTCGTCAGCGTTTGAGAGGTCTTTGCCGGCCGGCTGGGAACCTGCTCCGGTTCCACATTAGCATTGCGATGGAATTGTCAATGGGGGGAATGGGGGCGGAATTGGGGGTAAGTGGTTGCGGTTATTGGAGCAAAAAATATTTGCTATTCGCGAACAGGGGGGTGGGGGTCAGAGGCAATATGCATGAGATTCAGCTCCCCTGACCCCGCCGGGATCAGTTCACTTCCAGTTTCTCGCGGCTCGGCAGCGGCGGGAACTTCGCGTGCGGCTCGGCCTGATACCAGTAAACGACCGAGGAGATGTCGTCCTGAAGGGGCAGATACTCGCCCTGCGAGTTAGCCTTCCAGCCCAGCGCCTGGATGGTGACGCGCAGATCCTGCTTGAAGCGAATGGGGTCCACGATGTGCCAGCGGTACATGCCGAAGCGCTGTTGCGAGGCGTAGAGGCCGTCGGGCTTGATCACCTGGTGCAGGCCCGCGTAGGCGGTGGTGAACTCCTGATACTGCCGGGTGACGCGGTTCTCGAAGTTGTAGGAGCCGCAGAAGTAGTCCTCGGTGCCGGTGCCCACGATGGTGGCGAAGTCCTTGTCGCCGTCCATGAAGAACTTGATTTCACCCTCGCCCCACCAGCCGCGGTTGTTCACGCCCCAGGCCATGTAGGTGCCCACGTAGTGGCCCGCGCCCTTGATGCCGTCCACGAGCGTGTACACATCCTTGAACGGCAGCGGATTCACGCGGCGGAACTGCGCGTGGAAATAGGCGGCGTCGGCGGGCACATCGGTGAGCGTGTAGTCGATCTGGTAGTAGAGCGTCATGTCCTTGTCGTCGATGTTCTGCATGGTGATGCGGGCCTTTTCGCGGAAGGGCATCGGCCAGTAGGAATTGAACGCGCTGCCGGGATTCACGGTGATGGCGAGCGAGTTGAGATGGGCATACTGCCCCCAGCCCATGCCGAAGAAATCGCCGACGGGCACTTCGACGGAGGGCTCGGTTTCGCCGTCCCAATACATGCGGAGGATGGATGTGCGCCAGTGGCCCGTGGGGGTCATCCAGATGTGTTGAATCGCGCCGGAGCCGTCGATGTCGGCGAGGGTGAAGGTCTCGCCGCCCTTGATGCGGACGCTCGGACTGACCTTCCAGCCCTGGCCCAGATTGCGGGCGGCGTTCTTTCCCGTGCCTTCGGTGGCCATGCCGCCCTTGCCCTTCTCGCCGGTGAAGTTTTCGGGGCTGATGGAGCGGGTTTCGGCTTTCGAGAGCCGGTGGAGGTTATGAAGCCCGACTTCCAGGCCATTGAACGGGGGCGCCTGCGCGAGCAAAAGCGCGGCACCAAGGGGAATCGAGAGAAGCAGGGTACGGATTCGCATCGGTTGGCTCCTGTGGGGATTGGATCGCGGCTATTGTATCAGTGGACGAAGCGGGAGGTTGAGTGCCGGGCGGATACAAGCCCGGAACGCGAAGGAGTGTCAAAAAACGGGCGATCCTTCCACCTTACGGTGGCAGATGGATCGGAATGCAGGTAAACGGTATGGCGAACAACGCGTACCAAATGCCTGCGTCAGCCGGCCGGCATGCGCAGCAACGGGCGATTGTCTCGCACGCCTGTCAGGTGAAGTTAGACGCCATGGGGAGCTATTTGTACAGCCTTGTTGGTTTCACGAGTCCCTCAGGCAGATTCCGCGATTTTCTGATTCACCGCGGCCAGTTCCGCCTCGATCAATCCGCGCATCCGCGGCGCGCACGCGCGCTGCAATTCGCCCAGCAGGCGCGTTCGCTGGAGTTCCAGCAGGTCGCGCCGCCGATCGTTCTCGCTGCGTGTAGGCACACGCAACGCCGCCCTCTGCGCGGCGAGATCCTGCTGTGCCGCAATATCCTTGCTTTCCCAACCTCGAGCCATGAAGACTCCTTGCTGTCTTGCTGTGAACGAATTTGTTAGCTGACCGCTTCCACTTCCACTTTGCGCGCGGCCCGCTCGAACCGGATCTTCGCCTGATACTCCTGCCACAGCGTGGAGAAGCCCGCCCAGAAATACCCGCTGACGAATATCAGCAGGAAGGGCAGCGCGAAGATATTCATGACATCGATGCAATAGGCAACGATGCCCAGGAAGATGAAGCCCATCGCGATCTCGGCGAAAGGCAGCCAACCGGACTTGCGCCGGTACACCACGTCGAGCGTCTGCCCGGCCGCGGCTTTCGGTGCATATTTGGGCGTGCGTACGAAGCTCGACTGCTTCCGCCGCAGAGCTTCCAGCACCGCCTTGGTATTCGATATGGTCAGCGCCACGCCCATCGCCATCAGGAAGGGCAGAAGCAGAATGGCGCGCTTCCACGAGCGCGGGTACAACTCGCGTTCCGCCGTGAGATAGAACGCCACGATCGACCAGAACGAACACACGATCAACGGGACATCGACAAACAGCATCTGCTGCCAGCCGATGTAAAACCGGCACATCATCACCGGCAAAATCAGCGCCGAAACGCACACCATCAGCGGGTAGCTAAGATTGGGCGTCAGATGGAACCACGCTTCCGCCTTCTCGCGCCATCCGAGGTCCTTCGAGCGCAGGATGGAGGGCAGCAGCTTCATCGCCACCTGCGTCAACCCCTTCGCCCAGCGCTGCTGCTGCACCTGGAAGCCGTAGGTGTCCACCGGCAGCTCCGATGGGCACTCCACCCAGGGCAGGTAAACAAACTGCCAGCCGCGCATCTGCGCCCGGTAACTCAGGTCCGAATCCTCGGTCAACGTGTCGTGCTGCCAGCCGCCGGCGTCCTCGATCATTTCGCGCCGCAGAATGCCCGCCGTGCCATTGAAGTTGAAGAAGAGCCCGGCGCCCCACCGCGCGGTGTGCTCCAGGGCGAAATGGCCGTCGAGCATCAGCGCCTGCACCTCGGTCAGCAAGCTGTGGTCCCGATTGACGTAGGTCCAGCGCGTCTGCACCACACCCACTTTCGGGTCGGCGAAGAAGTGGATCGTATTCTCGAGGAAATCCTCGGGCGGCATGAAATCCGCGTCGAAAACGGCGAGAAACTCGCCTTTCGCCTGCTTCATGCCCTCCTGCAGGGCGCCGGCCTTGTACCCGTGCCGGTTCGTCCGGTGAATGTACTCGATGGGGTAGCCCTGCGCTTTCAGCCGCGCCGCCAAGGCCTCGGTGTAGGGGTGTGTATCGTCGGTGGAATCGTCCAGAACCTGAATTTCCAGAAGTTCGCGCGGATAGCGCACCTTCAGGACCGCCTCCATCAGCTGATCCACCACATTCCGCTCGTTGAACAGCGGCAATTGAATGGTGACCCGCGGAAGCTGCTCGAAGCGCGCGGGCGGCGCCGCCGGTACGCGCCGCCGGTGCTGCAGGTAGCGCTTGATCACCAGATACCGGTGCGCGCCGTAAATCGCCAGGATGCCCAGAAAAACAAAGTAGGGACCGAGCAGGAGGTAGTCGAACCAATCGAGCCGGTGGATACCGGCGAAGGTGTTGTCTGCAAGCGCCCGCGCCAGCCGATCCACGTTGGAGGGAGCGGTCAGAAATGCCAAAGGGGCAGATAGCATAGCGTCATTTCCACCACCTGGCGGGAGCGCGAACCGTCAACCGGCCGCAGTCCACCCGGCAGGGGGAACACATCCTCCTGGCGACAATTCGAGTGTAGCCTATTTCGCGGCCAGGCGCGCCAGCCCCCCCTTCCCGCCGCCCCCGAGTTACCCTGGAAGTTCATGCGGTTAGGAATCGATTTCGGCACCACGCGCATCGTGGCGGCGGCGGCCGACCGGGGCAATTACCCCGTCGTCGCCTTCGAGTGCCCCGACGGCGCGGCCCGCGAATGGGTGCCCCCTCTGATCGCCGTCCGCGGTGGCGAACGCCACTACGGCTGGCAGGCCTGGGCCCTGCAAGGCGCGCCGGGCATCACGCTGGTCCGCTCGCTGAAGCGCGTTCTGGCCGACGCCGGCCCCGGCACGCTGATCAATCTCGGCCCCATCGCGCTGCCCCTCAGTCAACTCCTCCAGGAAATGGCCGCCGCGCTGCGCGAACAAATCCTCACCGGTTCGTCGCTGACCCCGAAGCCCGGCGAGCCGCTCGAAATCATGCTCGGCGTGCCCGCCAACGCCAACTCGAATCAGCGCTTTCTCACCGCGGAGGGCTTCCGCGCCGGCGGCTTCGAGGTCCTGGGCCTGCTGAACGAACCCTCGGCCGCCAGCATCGAATACGCCCACCGCCTGGCCGAAGCCGACCGCACCGCCCCCGAACACATTTTGGTTTATGACCTCGGCGGCGGTACCTTCGACACTTCCCTGGTCGAGCGCGACGGCGTCAGCCACACCGTCGTCGCCACGGAAAGCATCCCCACCCTCGGCGGCGAGGATTTCGACGAAATCCTCGCCGAACTCTCGCTCGAACTCGCCGGCCGCTCCAGCGAACGCCACGGCTTCACCGCCGCCGAAGAGTTTCTGCTCCTTGAAGAATGCCGCGAGAAAAAGGAATCGCTCCATCCCAACACGCGCCGCCTCATCATCGATCTCGACGGGGTCCGCGACGGCTGGGGCCAGGTCACCATCCCCGTGGCCGAATTCTATGAAGCCTGCCGCACACTGGTGGAAGAGACCCTCCATGCCACGGGCGACGTGCTCGCCCGCGCCGCCTCCGCCGAACCGCCCTCGCTCTACGTCACCGGCGGCGCCAGCGACCTGCCGCTTGTCTCCCGCCTGCTCCGCGAACAGTTCGGCCGGCGCGTGAAGCGTTCCGCCTACACCCGCGCCGCCACCGCCATCGGCCTCGCCATCCAGGCCGATGCGCAGTCCCAGTACCGGCTCCGCGAGAGCTTTACCCGCTGGTTCGGCGTCTGGCGCGAGGCCGAAGCCGGGCGCGTGATCGTCTTCGACTCCCTCTTCGACAAAGCTACGCCGTTGCCCGCCGCCGGCGAACCGCCCCTGCTGCGCACCCGCCGCTATCAGCCCGTCCACAACATCGGCCATTTCCGCTATCTCGAATGCACCCACCGCGATGCCGACGGCACGCCGCGCGGCGACGTCACCGCCTGGGACCAGATTCGTTTTCCCTTCGACCCCACGCTCGCAAATCTGCCCTCGCTCGACAATCTCGAAGTCGGCTACAGCGAGGCCGCCGCCCGCAACTGGATCGAGGAACGCTACGAAGCCGGACCGCACGGGGGCGTTGCCGTCACCATCGCCAACCTCACCGCCGGCTACCACCGCACGTACCGCCTCGGCCGCTGGGCCGACCAGCCCGTCGCCCTCAGCCCCAGAAAAACGCCCCGGCGCAGAAAACAGGCCGCGAAATGAACTTGCTCGACCACCTGCGGCGCGCGCGCGTCATCGACCTCACGCACGACTACCACCCGGGGATGCCCCACTGGCCCACCCATCCGCCCTTCGCCTATTCGCTCACCAAACTCCACGGCGATCAGGTAATCGGCGACGGTGTTTCCAGCGCCGCGGACCTCATCGCCCTGGGCGCGCATAACGGCACCCACATCGACGCGCTGTGCCATTTCTCGCAACACGGGCGGCTCTGCGGCGGTCTCGAAGTGGCGCCGCTGCAAAGCTATACCGGCGGCCTCGCAGCGCATGGCGCCGAAACCATCGCGCCCATCGTCCGACGCGGCGTGCTGCTCGATTTCGCCGCCCAAGGCCCGCTCGGCGAGAATCACGAAATCACCCCCGCCGAACTGGAACGCGCCGAACGCGAAGCCGGAGTGGGAATCGCCGAAGGCGACGTTGTGCTGCTGCGCACCGGCTGGGCGCAATACTGGCCGGACCCGGTTCGTTACGTGAACGGCCAGCGCCACCCCGGGCCGGGCCTGGCGGGCGCGCAATGGCTTACAAAGCGGGGGATTTTCGCGGCCGGAGCCGATACCGTGGCCTTCGAACGCATGCCCTCGCCCGGGATGGCGGTGCATGCGCATTTCCTGGTCGAAAAGGGCGTTTTTTTGCTCGAAAACCTGGATCTGGAGGCCATTTCCGGCGCGTTTTCGCGCACATTCGCGTTCGTGGCCGCCCCCATGAAAATCCGCGGCGCGACAGGCGCACCCCTTCGCGCCTTCGCCCTGATCGAGGAGTAAGTTCATGATTGCAAACCGGTTCCTGGAAGGACAGACGGCGCTGGTCACCGGCGCATCGCGCGGCATCGGCGCCGCCACCGCCCGCGCGCTCGCCGAGGCGGGCTGCGCGCAGGTTTTACTCCATTACGGCGGCTACCGCGAAGGCGCCGAGGCAGTGGCGCGCGAAGTGGAAGCGCTGGGCGCGGGCGCCGAACTGTGGCAGGCCGATCTCACCACGATGGACGGCATTTCGGAGCTGTGCGGCCGCGCCCGCGCACAGGGCCGCATCGATATCCTCGTGAACAACGCCGGGTCGCTGGTGCGACGCGCGCCGCTGCTCGAATCCTCCGCGGAGTTATACGACCAGGTCTTTAACCTCAACGTGAAGAGCGTCTGGCTGTTGACCCAGGCCGCCGCCGCGGGCATGATCGAGCGCGGCGCGGGCGTGGTGGTGAACCTCTCCTCGATCGGCGCGCGAAACGGCGGCGGAATGGGCGCGGCGCTTTATGTGGCCGCGAAATCGGCGATTTCGGGCCTCACCCGGGCGCTGGCCAAGGAACTCGCCGCGAAGGGCGTGCGCGTGAACGCCTTGAGCCCCGGCACTGTGGACAATGATTTCCACGCCAAGTTCTCGACGCCGGAACTGCTCGAAAGCGTGGCCCGCGCGACGCCGCTCGGGCGCCTCGCCACCAACGAGGAGATGGCCTCGGTGATCCTGTTCCTGTGCTCGCCCGGCGCGTCGAATGTCCACGGACAGACCATCGAAGTCAACGGCGGCGCGTTCATGATTTAGCGCTCGCGAAGCCGCGCCTCCCGCCGATAAGGCCAGCATGACCACACTGCGGCTGATCGCCGCCGCGGGGTTGATGGCCTCCATCGCCCTGCCGGGCGGGGAACCCGTTTTGCGTCTGAAGACCGGTGGCGCGCTGGAAGAGATGCCGGCGCAGGCGGCGGGCCTGGCCGCGCGTTCGCTTATCGCGCCGGGCGGCGGGCGCATCCGGATGGTAGTTCAGTTCCGGAACGCGCCGGGCGTGGCCGAGCGGCAGTGGTTTGAGCAGCGCGGCGCGGCGGTGCTGGCCTACCTGCCGGATCACGCGTGGATCGTTTCGGCGCCGGAGGGCTTCTCTGTCGAAGGTCTCGAACTGGCGCGCGCGGGGCTGCTCGCGCCCCGGCACAAATGGAGTCCGCGGCTGGCAGCGGACGAAGGGGATGCGCCGCCCGGAGCCGTGCTGGTGGAGTTTCACGCCGATGTCCCGCCCGCCGAGGCGCGCCGGCTGGCTCATGCGGCCGGAGCGCAAATCCGGGAACACCCGGACTTGGCGGCATCTCACCTACTCGTGGACCGCAGCGCGGCTGCGCGTCTGGTGGAACTGAACGAAGTCCAATACGTCTTGCCGGCGAGCGAGGAACTGGTGCAGGGCCTGCCCGCCACGGCGTGCCTTGGGGCGCGCGCGGGCGGATTACGGGCGGCTTCGGCGCTTTTCGAGTTCTTTGGCGAAGGCTGGGACGGTCCGGGCCTGAATCCCGCGACCCTCGGTTTCTGGTTTGGCCATCTCGCGCCCACACTGCCGCGCGCCGATGCCCGCGCCCAACTGGAAGCGGCGATGGCGGCATGGTCCGAGGTGGTCCAGGTCACCTTTATCGAGAGGTGGCTGGCGGAACGGCTGGAGACGATGGACATCGAGTTCGCCCCGCTCGACGGGCCGCTGGGGGCACTCGCGCGCACCTTCTATCCACCGCCGAATCCGGAACCGCTGGCGGGCAATATCCTCTTTGACGCCGATGAACTGTGGCGCATCGGCGCGGATCTGGACTTGTTCTCGGTCGCCCTGCATGAAATCGGCCACGCGCTTGGGTTGGGTCACAGCGACGATCCGCGTTCGGTGATGTACCCCTACTACCAGAGGGTGGCGGGGTTGCAGGAGTGGGACCGGAACGCCATCCGGCAAATGTACGCGTCGCGCTACGACACCGGCACCCCGGAGCCGCCGGGCGTGCCGCTGCCGCAACCCGCGCCCGGCGGCCAGACTGGTCCCGCACCGGACCCGCCCGCCGATCCCCAGCCTCCCTCGCCGCCACCACCCGGCGATCCGGACCCCGAACCCCCGGCCCAGCCTGCGCCCCCGGAATACACTGGTCCGGACACCCAGCCGCCGTCACTCGTCATCACCTACCCGGCCAGCGCGACCATGACGACCACGTCGCCAACCATCACCGTTCGCGGGACGGCCGCGGACAACTCGGGCACGGTGACCGTCACCTGGTCCACACAAATCGGCGGGCAGGGGACGGCGGAGGGAACTCCGTTTTCCGCGGGACCGATTCCCCTGTTTACGGGCACGAACCGCATCACGATCCGCGCCACGGACCCAAGCGGCAACAGCGTGTGGCGCGCGCTGACCGTGACGCGCCGGTAATCGGTCCGCGCCCACCCGCCAGCCCCAGCTCTCAGGCTTTTTGAGAAATCCATGATTCACCTGCTCGCCAGGTGAATTCCCCACAGCACCGCGGGTGGGCGGACGTCCTGTGCTATGCCGCCGTTGCGCCGTCTGCCGGCCGGGTCAGAAGTAGCGCTTGCCGTCCGGCTTCTCAGGCTCGATCTGCGCCGGGGGCGGCACGTGTGCCGTCTGAAGCAGCCCCTCGAGACGGGCAACAGTTTCGGCCTGCGTGGCCGCCACATTGTTGCGCTCGCCGGGATCCTTGACGAGATCGTACAGCTCCAGCGGGGCGTGCCGCTTCGGGCGAAGCGCCTTCCAGTCGCCCGCGCGCACCGCCTGACCGTCCAGGCCATCGCTCCACGTCTCCCAATACAGGTGATCGTGAACGGCGCGCTGGCCCGCGGGGCTTTGCGGATCGAGCAACGGGCGCACAACCGAACGGCCGTCGATTTCGCGCGGAGCGGGAGTGCCCGCAAGTTCCGCGAAGGTGGGCAGGACGTCCTGAAATCCCCATTGAACATGGTTCACCGCGCCGGCGGGGGTGCGGCCCGGCCAGCGGGCGATCATGGGGACGCGGATGCCGCCTTCGTAAAGGTCGCGCTTATAGCCCCGGAAGGGACCGGCGGCCTGGAAGAAGTCGGGGTCGTTGCCGTTGTCGCGGTCGGGGCCATTGTCGGAGGTGAACAGGACCAGGGTGTTGTCTTCCAGCCCCAGTTCGGCGAGTGTACTGAGCACTTGGCCAATCGACCGGTCCATGCGCGTGATCATGCCCGCCAGCGCGGCCTTGGGCGTGGGATGCGGCGCATAATGCATGCGGGGCTTGCTGGTGAAGGGCGTTTCGGGGAATGCGCCTTCGTATTCCGCGAGCGAATCCTCGGGCACCAGCAGTTCGGCATGCGGGATGGTGAAAGGCAGATAGAGAAAGAACGGGTTGCCGCGGTTCTTCCGGATGAAGGCGAGCGCTTCAGCGGCGATCAGGTCGTGGGTGTAGTCGCGGCGCCAGTCGTGCCGGTTGGCGAGCCACTGCTTGCGGCCGTTCTTCCACAGGAAGTGCGTGTAGTAGAAGTGCGCATGCAACTGATGCAGGTAGCCGAAGAACTCGTCGAAGCCGCGTTCGTTGGGCGTGTGGCCGGTGCCGGCTTCGCCCAAACCCCATTTGCCGAAGCAGCCGTTGACATAGCCCGCGGCTTTGAGTGTCTCGGCCAGGGTCACATCAGTAGGCTGCAGAGGAATGCCGCCGGCGTTGCCCCGAACGGAGCAGTGGCCCGCGTGCATGCCAGTCATCAGCGTGCAGCGCGAAGGCGCGCACACAGTGTTCCCTGCGTATGCCTGGGTGAATCGCACACCCTCGGCAGCCATCCGGTCGAGCACGGGCGTGCGGATCTTCTTCTGTCCATAGCAGCCGAGATGGCCGTAGCCGAGGTCGTCGGCCATGATGAAGACGAAGTTGGGCGGGCGGCGCTGCCCCCGCAGAATCGCGGGCGAGCCGGTCAGCGAGGCGGCGGCGGTCGTGAGGAGACTGCGACGGGTGAGCGTGGCCATGCAGGGCATCTTATCCGGTCGCGCCCCGCCGCTGCGCGTTATTCGCCCGGCGGGCGGTGATCCGGCAGACGCCAGGGGTCGTGGAGCATCTTCGGGAGCGGAGCGAACCGGCGTTGGATGATCTGCAAAGCGTCCTGGTGTTGCCGGATGCCGTACTCGAACACCGCTCCTTCGTCCCGGAGTTGCTGTTGCAGGGCCGGAACGGCGATATCCTGAACGGCGCTGTTGCCGCGGATGGCGAGCGCGGCGGCCATACCCGCCGCGTGGCCCATCATCATGTATTGCGGCTCCATCCGCATCGACGAATAGGCGATGTGGCTCGCCGAGAAGCACACCGGCACCAGCAGGTTTTCAGCCTCCGCGCGCTTCGGCGTGATGGAGCGGTAGGGGATCTGATAGGGCTTCACGCCCACCTGCACGTCGCCTTCATTCTCGACAAACCCTTGAGCGTTGACGAATCGCTGGACGTTGTGGGAGTCGGAATTGTAGCTGCCCATGGCGATGGCGTCGGGCTTGGTCAATTCGGTTTGCAGGTCCTTCTGGATGGCGACATATTCGCCGATCATACGCCGCGCTTCGCGGACATAGAGTTGGTGCGACCAGTGGCCCGTGTCGGTGAATTCGTCCTTCGACAGCCCCCATTCCTGAGCGGTGCGGCGCATGGACTCAGGCAGGCGGGGATCGTTCGCCAGGAAGTAATAGAAGCCCTTCTGGTAGTCCTCATGATCCTTCCAGATGCGGGCGCGGGTGGCATAATCGCCGTCGGGGTAGTCGTAGTTCTTGCCGATGTAATCCGTGGAGAAGCCGCCCCGGTTGTTCAGATCGGCCTTCCCATTGGGGATGAGGCCCGTGGAGGAAACGTCGGTGAACTCCATGGTGCGCCCGAGGTACGGGGTCATCGCGTGGATGTAGCGCAGCAGAAGGTCGTAGCGCACCGGGTCGTAGTTATCCGGCTTGGGCCAGGGCACGCGATTTGCGGCCACGTTGGTGGCCGCGATGCGGAAATTGTAAGCCTGAATCCGCTTGTCGGCCGAACCGGGCTCGCCGCGCGGTTCGGCGGAGATTTCAGGCAGCAGGCGGCCCTGTTCATCGCGCGCAGGGATATTGACCGGGAACTGGTGGCTCGGCGTGCGCGCCCGCACGCCCGCGAGCGACTCTCCATATTGCTGCGTGGATTCGCGCCCAAACGTGTAGCGGACCTTGGCCTGCGCCATCAGATCGCCTTCGTAGCTCGCATCCACAAAGACTTTGCCGCGAAAGCGCCAGCCGGGTTCGGTGATGATCTCGGCGACGCGAGCACCTTCCATCACCACCCCGGTCTTTTCCCGCAGGCGCTGCCGCAGCAGCAGCGTAACGCGCGCCTCCCGGATCATCTCATGGAACACGGCCTCGGCCACCTTGGGTTCGTGCCGCCAGGCAAGTGCCTGCAGGTGCCGGTTCAGATCATAGTGGCGGCCCGCACGGAAGTAGAATTCGAGCGCGAGGCCGCCGATCACTTCGCGGCGGCCGACATCGGTGGCCGAAAGTCCGCCGCTGACCATGCCGCCGATATGCACGCCGGGCTCCAGTAGAGCCACTTTCAGGCCCTGGCGCGCGCCGGAGACGGCGGTCATGACGCCCGCGGCGGTGCCGCCGTACACCACGAGATCGTAGGCGGGTTGCGCAAAAAGCGCCCCTCCGAAGCTCAAAATGAGTGCGAAAAGGCGCTTTTTCACGTCAAAAACCCTCCCAAAGGCTACTTTTTCTCCGGGTAGCCCCAGGGAAGCGGCCCCTTACGCGGCGGCGGGGCATATCGGCGGCGGATGATGGTGAGCGCCTCTGACTGGAACTGCGGACCGTACTGGAAGATGGCGCCCTCGGTCCTGAGCTGGCGCTGCAGGTCTCCGATGCTGACATCCTGTACCGGGGCCTCGTCGCGGATTGCCAGCGACGCGGCGACGCCCGCGGCATGACCGAGCATCATGTACTGGGGTTCCATGCGCATGGACGAATAAGCGGCGTGGGTGGCCGAGAAGCAAACGGGCACCAGCAGGTTGGTGGCCTCCTCGCGCTTCGGCGTGAGAACGCGGTAGGCGATGTGGTAGGGGTTCACCGAGGCGGAGACCTGGAAGTCGCCTTCGTTTTCGACAAAGCCGCGGTCGTTGACGAAGCGCTGCACGTTGTGCGAGTCCGCACCGTAGCTGCCCATGGCGATCGCGTCGGGCTTGATCAGGTCAGTTTGCAGGTCCTTTTGCGTGGAGACGAAGGGCCCAACCATGCGGCGCGCCTCGCGGACGTACATCTGGTGGGGCCAATGGCCGGTATCGACGAACTCGTCCTTGGGCAGGCCCCACTCGCGCACCTGGGCCTGGAGTTCCTTCGGGACGCGGGGGTCGTTGGCGAGGAACCAGTAGAAGCCCTTCTGGTAGTCTTCGTGATCCTTCCAGATGCGGGCGCGCGTGGCGTAATCGCCGTCCGGATAGTCGTAGTTCTTGCCGATGTAATCGCTGGAGAATCCGCCGCGGTTGTTCCAGTCGGCCTTGCCGTTGGGGATCACACGAAGCAGGTTCACTTCATTGATATCGAGCGGACGGCCCAGATAGGGGGTCATCTTGGTGAGGTAAATCGCGAGCAGTTCGTAGCGCTTGACGTCGTAATTGTCGGGCTTGGGCCACGGAATGCGGTTCTCGGGCACATTGGTGGCGACGACGCGGAAGTTGTACGCCTGAATCCGCTTGTCGCCGGCGCCGGGTTCGCCGCGCGGCTCGCCGGAGACCTCGGGCAGCAGGTTGCCGTTCGCGTCGCGCGCGGGGATCTCGACGGCGAACTGATGGCTGGGCGTGCGAGCGCGCACGCCGGCGAGGTATTCGCCGTACTGCGCCGTGCTCTCGCGGCCGAATGTGTAGCTGACCTTGGACTGCGCCATCAGGTCGCCTTCATAACTGGTGTCGGCGAAGATCTTGCCCTGGAAGCGCGCGCCGTTTTCCATGGTGATTTCGACGACGCGCGTGCCCTCCTTACGGACGCCGGTCTTTTCGCGCAGGCGGTGGCGTTCGAGCAACGTGACGCCCGCCTCGCGCAGCATGTCGCGCATGATGGCTTCGGCGACCTTGGGTTCGGGCATCCAGGCGATTTCCTGCAGATGACGGTCCAGGTTGTAGTGGCGTCCGGCACGGAAGTAGAACTCGAGCGCCAGCCCGCCAATCACTTCGCGGCGGCCGACATCGGTGCCGGAAAGGCCTCCGCTCACCAGGCCGCCGACATGGTCGCGCGGCTCAAGCAGCACCACTTTCAGCCCCTGGCGCGCACCGGAAACGGCGGTCATCACGCCGGCGGCGCTGCCGCCATAGACAACGAGGTCGTAGCTCTGCTGGGCGAAGGCCGAGGCCGCGGCCAGCGCAAGGACAAACAGGGTTTTCATGGCGATTCCTCTCCTACTTCGCGGGCGCAGGCGCCGGGGTGGGCGGCGTGAATTCCAACACCTGCCCGTCGGCGAGCAACCGCTCCCGCAGTTTTTCGTAAGGCACGTCCTGCACGGCCATGTTGCTGTCGATGGCCATGACGGCGGCGGTGGCGGCCGACTGGCCGAGAATCATGAACACCGGCTCCATGCGGATGGAGCCGTAGGCGATGTGCGAGCTAGATAGCGCGACGGGCACCAGCAGATTCGCGGCCTGGCCCTTCTTGGGAACAAGAGAACCATATGAAATCTGGTACGGCCCCTGCGTGGAAACGCCGATATCGCCCTCGTTCTGCACGTAGCCTTCGGGCGTGATGTAGCGCTGGATGTTGTGCGAGTCGATGCCGTAGGAGCCCATGCCGACGGGTTCGGGCGTGGGCCGCCGCTTGAGCAGTTCGTTCTCGGTCATCACATAGCGGCCCACCATGCGGCGAGCCTCGCGCACATACATCTGGTGCGGCCAGTGGTTATTGTCGACGAATTCGTCCTTCGAGAGACCCCATTTGGCCATTTCGGTGCGGACTTCTTCAGGGACGCGCGGGTCGCTGGCGATGAAGTAGAGCCAGCCCTGCTGGTAGTTGACGTGCTCTTCGATAATCTCGCGGCGGCGTTCGTAGCTGGCTTCCGGGTAATCCCAGTTGCGGCCGATGTTGTCGGTGCTGAACGGGCCGTGGTTGTTGGTGTCGGTCTTCCAGTTGGGGATGGGATCGAACTTGTGGAAGGTCTCGCGCCAGCCCGCTTCGAAGATGCGGACGAGCAGTTCATACTCCTTCGGATCGTAGTTCGGCGGCTTCGGGAACGGCACCCGGTTTTCCGGCACCTGCGTCAGGCACATGCGGAAGCAGTAGGCCTGCACCTTCTTGTCACCCGCGCCGTATTCGCCGGGGTGCTCGGTGGAGATGCGCGGCAGCACGCCGCTCGCCGGATCGCCGGGCACGACGTAGGGCGAGATGCCCTTCGGCAGAACGCCGAAGTGGTGACGGTGGTGGAGCACGCCGGTCTGCACGCCGGCCCACTTCTCGTCGTAGGTCTGTATGGACTCGCGCCCGACGTGGAAATCGACGCCCGCGGCGGCCAACAGGTCGCCTTCATAGGTGGCGTCGATGAACATGTGCGCGGTATAGGTTTTGCCGTCGAGCGTGGTGATCGAGGCGATACGTTCGCCGTCCATCTTCACGCCTTTTTCGCGGTCGAGCCAGGCATCGCGAACGATGGGGATGCCCAGTTCTTTGACCCAGGCTTCGTAGGCCCCTTCCGCGGCGTGGGGCTCGAAGATCCACATCGTGCTGGCGCCCTGGTCGATCGCTTCGGTACCCTGGCCGCGGTTGCCGTACTCTTCGCGCTTCTGCCAGTTCCACGATTCGGGCTTGTTGTAGTGCTGCCAGATCCGATGATAGAACTCGCGCGAAAGGCCGCCGATCACGGCCTTGTTCCCGGAATCGGTCCAGCCCAATCCGCCGGCGGTGAGACCGCCGAGGTGCTTTTCGGGACAGACCATGATGACGGATTTGCCCATCTTCTTGGCCTGCACGGCGGCGGTGATGGCGCCGGACGTGCAACCGTAGATGACAACGTCGTGCTGGGGAGCTTGAGAGCACGCGGCGAACGACATCGCCGCGGCGGCGAGGAGGAGACGGCGAGGGATAAGCATGATGAAGAGTCCTTGAAAGACCGGCCTGCCGCTCCAGAATGAGCGGCAGGCCAGTCCGGTGAGGGTTGCGGGTTAGAACATCAACCGCAGGCCGAACTGCATGCGGCGGGCATCCCCGCTGCCGAAGATGCGGCCGAAGTTGGCGTTCGCATTGACGCCTTGAGCGTTGGGCGAGAAACCCGTGTTCGGGTTGTTGAAGTTGACGGTGTTGAGGGCGTTGAACATCTCCCAGCGGGTCTGGAGCTTGAAGCGTTCCAGGAACTCGAAGTTCTTGAACAGGGAGAAGCTCACGTCCGTCAGCCCCGGACCCCGCGTCCGCGGCAACGTCCGTGGCGCGTTGCCCAGCACGAAGTTCGGCGGATTCCGGAACGCAGTCGTGTCGAACCACCCGCCCTTGCTCCGCTCCCCGCGCGGCAGCGTCGGGTCGAAGAGCAGGTCCGGATAGCCAGTCGTGAAGTTGTTCGCGCCGCGCACGATCAGCGGGCGGCCGTTCTGGAGGGTGGTGATCGTATTCATCTGCCAGCCGCCCAGGAAGCCGTTGACCACTGGGTTCATATCGCTGCCGAACTTCTTGCCGCGGCCGAACGGCAGTTCCACCACCGCGCTGCCCACAAACCGGCTCGACACGTCATCCTGATCGACGGCCTTTTCCAGGCGCCGGTTAAAGGCGCCGATGCGGAAATCGCCACCGAGCGCGCTCCCGCCGCCCATCAGCGCATTATTATCGGAGATCAGCTTGCTGCCGGTATAGCTCAGCATGGTCGAAACGCCGCCCGAGAAGCGCTTCTCCGCGATCATCTGGAACGAGTGGAAGCTGCTGCTCGCATTGTTGGCGCCGAACGTCGAAACGGACTGATAGTCCGGGTACGCCAACAGCAGGGTCGATCGCTGCACGTTGGCGCCGGCGAGCGGCCCCGCCGTGATCTGCCCGCGGAAGGGGTTGGGCAGCACGGTCTGCAGGTCAAACCCCAGCGAATAGAACTGGGGATCCAGTTGATTCAGGTTGTAGTTGCCGCCGAACAGCTTCACGCCCCGGCTGCCCGAATAGATCGCGCTCGTGGTCCACCCGGCCCACAGGGACCGTTGAATCGTGAAGTTCCACTGCTGCATGTAGGGCGTCACGGCGTCGCGGTCCTGATACCGCACGCCGAAGCCCCGGAAGGCCGACGGTCCGCCCGCCGCGCCCAGAGGTTGCAGAATCACATCCGGTCCTTCGCTGAACTGGAAGGCTTTAACCGGGACACCGGCTGGTCCCTGGAAGGGCGTATCCACCGAGAACCCGAACGCATTCGAGTTGTCGCCGTTGGTGTGGCCGATCTCCGCAATCGTGTAGATCAGCCCGTAGCCGCCGCGGATCGCCGTCTTGCCATCGCCTTTCGGATCCCAGGCAAAGCCAATCCTTGGCCCGAGATTGTTCCGGTCTGTCCGCACGAACTGTTCCGGAAAACCATTCGCGCCGGCATAGTTCAGCACGCCCGGCATCCCGGTCTGGCTGTTCATCACGAACGCATCGAAGTTCGAGTACCGGTTGTGCATCTCGGTCGGTCCGAGCATCAGGTCATACCGCACGCCCAGGTTCAGCGTAAAGTTCCGGGTCACCTTCCAGTCATCCTGGAAATAGAACCCCATCGGCAGCGACCGGAACTGCATGAACGGACGGATGCCGATGTTGCCCCCGCCGACTTCGCCGAGAAGGAAAGTAGCGAGGCCATAGCCGGTGTTGGGCGGCGCCAGCGGGTTGTTCGTGAGTCCGGGGCCGAAGTTGAAGACGCCGGATGGATTCACGCGATTGATCCAGCTCAATCGGGACCAGCGCAGATCAAAGCCGGTCTTGAAGTTGTGGCGGCCCTGAGTAATGTTGACCGCATCCAGGATCTGGACATAGTTCTGGGCGCGCAGACCACCCGAGAACGCCGTCTGACCGATGTTCAACAGGCCGCTGCCGAGGTTGATGGGCGGGAACTGATCCTGCGGAATCTGCCGCGGATAGCCCAGCCGTTCCGGCCAGCCCTGATCGAAGCTGGGGTGGAGGAACGGCAGCCATTGCCGCGACGCGGCGACCCGCAGATCGTTGACGATTTTGGGCGTGATGACGCGGGTATAGTTGGCGATGATGCTATGGTTGTCGCGCTGGTCGTTGCGGGCGGCGGGGTCGGCTTCATCGAGACCCCAGCCACGGTCGCGGCGGGTATTGCGCGTGCTGCTCAGCCGGAAAAAGAGCGTGTCCTTCTCGGTCAACCGGTGGTCGAGCCGGATGGTGCTCACACCCTGATCCGACGACGAAGGTATCAGCGCGATGTAGTTGTTCGCAAAGGTGAACGGATCGGTCGGCGGCGCATTCGGCAGCGGGTGGAAGGGGAGGACGCGGGCCGAGAGCGGGTCAATGCGGCTCGAAGGCACAATGTTGCCCGGCAGCGGATCGCGGACGAAGCCCGCGCCCGCGGGATTCTGCCGCGTGGTCGAGGGGTCGAACAGCAGAACCTGCCGGCCGAGACCGTCGCGCAGGTTCGAGAAGTTGCCGGTGCGGAACTCGGGCGGCGCGACCGACCCGATGCGCGGGTTGCCCGTCGCGCGCCATCGCCACTGTTCATATCCTACAAAGAAAAACGTCTTGTCCCGGCCATCATACAGGCCCGGAATCCGGACCGGTCCGCCGACGGTCCCGCCGAACTGGTTGTACCGCAACACCTGCTTGAGCCGCCCCGTGCGCGGGTCCGGCTGCACGGCGAACGCATTGCGCGCGTCGAGCGCGTCGTTGCGGAGGAACTCATAGAGCGACCCGTTGAAAGAGTTGCCGCCCATCTTGGTCACCACGTTGATGACGCCGCCCGAGGTCTGGCCAAACTCTGCCTTGAGCGAGCTGGTTTCAACGCGGAACTCGGCGACCGCGTCCGCCATCGGCACGACCGCGATTTCGTTGTGGACCGGCGCCGAGTTGACCGCGCCGTCGAGGAAGAACTGGTTGCCGTAACCGGGACCGCCGTTGATGCGGAGCTGCGAGAACGCCTGATTCGAGATTTCCGCGAAACCGTCCGTGCGGTCGTCGCGCGGCTGCACGCCCGGCACGATCCGCACCAGGCTGAAGACGTGGCGCCCGTTCAGGGGAAGGTCCTCAATCTGGCGGGTTTCGACGATCGCGCCGAGCGACGAGTCCTCGGTCTGAATCCTTGGAATTTCGGCCGTGACGCTGATGCTCTCGCTCACATCGCCGACTTCCAACTGAATGTCCAGCCTGAGGCGTTGTGCCACTTCGAGCGTGATGCCGCTGCGCTGGGTCGTCTTGAACCCGGGCGTGGTGGCCTCCACGGTATAAGCGCCGATGGGCAGTTGAGGAATGACGTAGGTGCCATCCTGGCTGCTTTCACGGGCGTACGTCAGATTGGTAGCGACGCCCTTCGCGGTAATTCGGACACCAGGAATCCCGGCTCCCTGTGCGTCGGTCACAATTCCAGTAATGGTGGCAAGGCTGGTTTGCCCCCAAAGGGAGAAAGAAGATGACAGCGCCAACACGGCGACCGCCAAGCGAGCAGACAACTTCATGGTCTGACCTCCTATGAGAGCGAGTATGCGCCTGTTTTCCATAGGTGATAGGATAATAATAGGTGTCCTAACGGTTAAGAGTCCGTGATTTCAAACGCTTCGGAAATCCACGAGGAGCTTGAGCGGATCCTCGAAACCAAGTGGTTACGGGAGTCGCAGCAGCTTAGTGCGCTTTTGCGCCACATCGTTCAGGAGACGTTGGAAGGGCGGGCCGAGGGCCTCAAGGAGTATTCCCTTGGCCTCGAGGTGTTCCACCGCTCCCCCGACTACGACCCCCGCAACGACGCCATCGTCCGCGTGCAGGCGAGTCTGCTCAGGAAGCGGCTTGCGGCCTACTACGAGAACGAGGGCCGGCGTTCGGCACTCAGAATCACGCTGCCACGGGGCGGCTACGTTCCGCAGTTCGAGGCAGCCGCGCCGGCGGCGGTCGTGGACATCCCTGAGCCCGCGCCACCTGTTGCGCAACCTCCGGATGGGCGGCGCCGTTGGCGCCTTTATTTATATGGCTTGTTGTCCGGGCTGGCCGTGGCGGCGGCAATCGGAGCGTGGTTCCACACCCGGCCGCGGGTGACGGCATCGGAATGTCCCGCGCTCTGGAGCGCTTTTCTTCAATCAAACGCGAGTACGGTGGTCAGCTTCGGGGTGCCGCTGTTTTTTAGCGGCAGCGGTGGACTGTTCGTTCGCGACACCCAGGTGAACAAGGTGGCCGACGATTCCCGGCGCATCGAACAGATCGGCGTATTGCTCAATCGCACTTTCCGCCCGCAGGAAGACGTGTATACGGGCGTGGGCGACGCGATCGGCACGCATTACGTGGCCCGCTGGCTGGAGCAGCGGGGCGTTCAGGCAGCCGTCGCCAACTCGAACTACATCGGCCCATCGGACTTCGCCGGCAAAAACCTGGTGGTCGTGTCCTCAGCCCGTTTTCAGACTCTCCTGCAACACATGGGCCTGCCGGACCGGATTCCCTTCAGCGCCGAGGGGTTCGGCGGGGGCTATACGCTTTCCGACGCCATGCCCGGCGAGCTTTACGAGTACCGGCCCCGCGGCACCGACACGGGCGTGAATTTGAGCTACGCGGTCGTGACCCTGTGGCCGGGGTCCTCGCCCGCGCATCGGATCTTGTATCTTTCCGGCGTGGAGACCTGGTCCACGCAGGGCGCAGCGGAGTTCGCTGTGAATCCCGAGAGGCAACGCGATCTGCAAAGGCGCCTGGACGCCGATCCCGTGGACGGCCCGCGCGGGCGTAAGTCCCCCTATTTCCAGGTGCTGCTGCAAGTAGAGGGCAAGAACAACCGCGTGCGGTCCGCGGAATACGTCACCCACCGCTACCTTCCCGAGGGGGACGGCAACCGGGCCGGCACGCGATGAGCCGCCCCTCGGCATGGATGCGTTTCGTGGACACGCTGGTGCTCACGGCGTTTGGCGCGGCGCTCTTTGTAGTCGTGGCGCTGCTCCGGCGCTTCCGGCGCGCGTGAACAGAGGGGTGGCGGAGGAAGAGGGATTCGAACCCCCGGTACCCTTTCGAGTACTGCGGTTTTCAAGACCGCCGCCTTAAACCACTCGGCCATTCCTCCACTTCCAATTTACCGCATTCCCTCGCTGGATCCGCGGTTCCTGTTGAAAACGCGCGTGATACACTGGGGAGCGGCCCGGCCCTTCATGATCCGGCTCTTCCAAGTCTTCATTCCCACCTCGGTTGTCGGGTTGGTGATCTCCGAAGCGCTCCTCGCCACGGCCTGTTATTGCGCGGCTTTTTACCTCACGGGCGGGATTTCGATTGACCTGTATCTGCTCTACGGGGGGGGCGGCGCGGCGACCGCCATTGTCGTGGCCTCCATTCTGCTCGGGATCTATTTCCACGACCTTTACAGTGAATTTCGCGTCTGGAGCCGCATCTATCTCATTCAACAATACTGTCTGGTTTTCGGCATGGCCTTCCTGGCGCAGGCGCTGCTGAGCTATCTGGACCGGGATCTGATTCTGCCGCGCTGGCACATGATCGCTGGTTCCGCCCTGGGCCTGGTGGTCCTGCCGTTGTGGCGGATGGCCTACTCCCAGGCGGTGTTTTCGATTCTCGATCCCCAGCGGGTCTTGTTCGTCGGGGATAGTGATCTGGCCCGCCAGGTGGGCCGGCACCTGCGGCGGCGCCCCGAATACGCGCTTGCCCCGGCGGGCTACCTGGCGCCGAAGGCCGATCCGGAAGCCGATGAATGCCTTGGCCCCTGGCAGGGCGAACCCGCCGATGTGCGCCGGGTGTGGCGAACGCTGACGCCGGACCGGGTGGTGGTGGGCTTGGCCGAGCGCCGCGGCCAGCTGCCGGTTTTTGAGCTTCTCGACCTTCGTCTGCGCGGGGTACCTGTCGAAGAGGTGGGTGGCCTTTATGAAACTGTCACCGGGCGCGTCTCGCTCTCCGCGTTGCGGCCTTCTCACCTGATCTTCCACCGCCGCCTGGGGCCTTCGCCGCACGCGTTGATCTTCCAGCGCGCCTATTCGGCGGCGGTGGGCCTGGCAGGGATCATTCTGACCGGCCCGCTGTTGCTGGTGGTGGCGATTCTCGTGAGGATCACCAGCCCCGGCCCCGCGCTCTACCGGCAGCGGCGTGTGGGCTACCGCGGGAAGGTCTTCGAGGTGCTGAAGTTCCGGTCGATGTACGTGGACGCCGAAGCGCACACCGGTGCGGTTTGGGCCAAGAAGGACGATCCGCGCGTAACGCCGCTTGGCAAATGGCTGCGCAAGCTGCGCATCGATGAATTCCCTCAGTTTTTCAATATCCTGAAGGGAGAAATGGTGATTGCGGGGCCGCGGCCCGAGCGGCCCGAATTCGTGAAGGAATTGACGGAACAGATCCCGTTCTTCAGCCTGCGTCATTCGGTATTGCCTGGCATTACAGGCTGGGCGCAGATCAACCACAAATATGGCGACACGCTGGAGGACACAATCGCCAAGTTAGAATACGACCTCTATTACATAAAAAACCTGTCGCCTTCGCTCGATTTGTACATCGTCTTTCACACCATCAAGGTGATGCTGCTGGGGCGCGGCTCGCAGTAGCCCCGGCCCCGTCCGCGTCGGCTACAATAGGAAAGGCCCGCGAGCGGGAGTAACTCAAGGGTAGAGTCACAGCCTTCCAAGCTGTTGGTTGCGGGTTCGAGTCCCGTCTCCCGCTCCAGTCACCGCTTGCATCTTCCGCCCGTTCCAGATAGCTTGCAAAGAGATCGGGCCGCGTCGCGGCCCAGGGGGAGGAACGATGGCGCAATGTTCGGTATGCCGGAATGAGCTGAAAGCGGGAAGTCATTTCTGCACCTTTTGCGGCACGCCAGCTCAGGCCGCGCCCGCCCCCGTCCCCACCGCTCAGGCCGCGCCGGGCATTACTTGCACGGTCTGCCAGGCGGCCAACCCCGCCGGCCTGAAGTTCTGTAACCGCTGCGGCGCCGCCCTCTCCGCTCCGGCGTCCGCCGCCGGCGGATTCACACCTGCGAAGCGCACCCCGTTGCCGCTGATCATCGCGCTTTTCGCCATTCCCATTGCGGGCGCGGCCGGCTGGTTCGCCTTCCAGCACTGGCAAAAGGGCCGTGCAGCCGAAGCGCCCGTCGTGACCACCGCTCCACCCGCGCCCGCGCCGGCGCCCGCACCGGCGCCCCCACCGGACGCACAGACGCCGTTCTCCCGCCCCGTCTCCACGCCCATCGTCCGCGAACCTGAACCTGCGCCCGCCGCCCCTGCCCGCGTGCCCGTCCAGCGGCCGAAACTGCCGCCGCCGGCGCCCGCACCGGCCCCCGCGCCCGTTCAGACCGCCGCCGAAGAACCGCCCGCGCCCACGCCTGCTCCCGAAACCAGACCCGAACCCGCGCGCGCCGCCGCGCCTGCGCCGCCCGCCGAACCCGCTCCGGCCCGCTCACCCGTCTTCCAGCCCGAACGCACCTATCAACCCGCGCCTGCGGCCCCCCCGCAGCCTCGTTATGCGGGGCCCGCCTCCGGCATCATCGTCTGGTCCGGCCAACTTGAACGCGGCACGGCCGTCACGATCGACGGCGACCGCGCGAGCGCGGGTTCCATCAACGGCGCTCTGCCCGGCGTGCCAGTGATGGTCGAGATCACACCCTCCGATGTCGCCGTCGCCGAACCTCCCGGACCCGGCAACGGCTGGAAACGTATTTCCGTCCGCAGCCGCAAGAGCCGCCATACGGTGGTCACCATATACTGGCGGGTGCTCTAGAGGAGATTTGCTATGACCCGTATCATTCTTTCGGCCCTGCTTGGCGCGCTCGCGGCGCCCGCCGCCGAGCCGCCCCCGCTCGCCAACAACACCGAATTCCGCGTCCGCCTGCTCGCCCCCGTCAGCACCAGCGCCAATCAGAAGGGCGACAAAATCTCCGCCCAGGTGCTCTCGCCGCCCGCTTTCGCCGGCTCCATCATGGAGGGTGAAGTGCGCGAGTCCAAAAGCGGTGCGAAGCTCAAAGGCACATCCACGCTCGCACTCGCCTTTCAGACCATCCATCTCAAGGACGAAACCAAGCTGGACATCCGCAGCGACGTGAAGTCCTTCATCAACTCCCAGGGCAAGGCGGACGTCGATGAGGAAGGCCACATCTTCCAGAAGAAGAACAATCTCGGCAAAGTGGCCGCCGCCTCCGGCCTCGGGGCGCTCATCGGCGGCATCGCGGGGGGCGGACGCGGCGCGGCCATCGGCGCGGGCGTCGGCGCCGCCGCCAGCCTGATCGTTGTGCAGATGGCCGCCAAGGCCCCCAACATCACCTTTGACAGCGGCAGCGAACTGGTTCTCGACGTCAGCCCCCGCGCCAAACGCTGATGCCGCCCGCCCGCCTCACATACACTATGGACACAAGGACCCACTAGCCATGCTCATCCGCCGCACCGCTCTATTGCTCTGCCTCGCAGCACTCTGCTCCGCCGCCGCCCCGAAGAAGGCCATGATCCTCGACGGCCGGAATAACCACGACTGGCGCGCCACCACGCCCGTCCTCAAACAGATCCTCGAGGAGACCGGCCTGTTCACGGTCGAAGTCGTCACCGCGCCACCCGACAACGAAGCCCTCGCCTCCTTCGCGCCCAACTTCTCCGCCTACGACGTGATCGTTCTCAACTACAACGATTTCGGCCCGAAAAACGCCGGCGACTGGCCCGAAGTCACCCAACTCGCCTTCGAAAAGTATGTCCGCGGAGGCGGCGGCGTCGTCAGCTTTCACGCCGCCGACAACGCCTTCCCCAAATGGGTCGAATTCAACAAAATCATCGGACTCGGCGGCTGGGCCGGACGGAATGAAAAGGACGGCCCCTACATCCGCTGGCGCGACGGCAAGGTGGTCCGCGACGATTCCCCCGGGCGCGGCGGCAGCCACGGTCCCCGGCACGAATTCCTCGTCGAAATCCGCGAGCCCAACCACCCCATCACCAAGGGCCTCCCGCTCAAGTGGATGCACGCCGAAGACGAACTCTACGACCGCCTCCGCGGACCCGCCGAACGCCTCGCGCTGCTGGGCACCGCCTTCTCCGCCCCCGAAATAAAGGGCACCGGCGAACACGAGCCCATCCTGTTCACCATCGAATACGGCAAGGGCCGCGTCTTTCACACCACGCTCGGCCACGATGTGCCTGCGATGCAGTGCGTCGGCTTCATAGCTACGCTGCAGCGCGGCACGGAATGGGCCGCAACAGGCAAGGTCACACAGAAAGTGCCCGCCGATTTCCCCACGGCGGATAAAGTCAGCGTGCGGCGCTGATCACCGCTACTCCACCGCTTTCGGCGGCCGCAGCCGCTCCGGCGTGCGCGGCACGCGGTTGACAAAACGATTGGGCCGCCCGCGCCGCTTTTCGAGTTCGAAAGCGTCATACAGCTGCCCGCCGGCCGTCCGGCACTCATAGCTCAAGCGGCCGCCATCGATCCGGATGATCTGGAAAAGCTGCGTATCCTCGGCCACCCGGTCGAACACGCCCTTGCGCGCCAGTTCATAGAACTTGATGCCGGACACCGAAACCACATACACCGTGCCCGCTTTGCCGGAAGCCTCGTCCGCCGCCGTCACCGGACGGGTGCGCCCGTACACATGGTCGTGGCCGTTGAGTACCAGGTCCACGCGGTATTTGTCGAAGATGGGCTGCCACAGTTCGCGTAACGCCTTATTGTCGCGCCGCTGCGCGGTCGAATAGATGGGATGGTGGAACGTGGCCACCGTCCACTGGTTGGGGTTGGCGCTCAACACGCGCTCCAGCCATGCCGCCTGCTCCTGCTGCTTCTCGTACGAATTGAGCGCGATCATGCGCAGGCCCTGGATGTCGATGTAGTAGTTCGTGCCCTCCAGTCCCTCCACGCCGTTGGCGGGCATTGTGAACTGCGCCCGCCAGTTCGGCGTCAGCCGCCGCTCTTCTTCCGGCGCGCTGCGGCCGTATTCGTGGTTGCCGGGCACGGCCACGCTCGGAACCATCTGGTTCACCCAACCGGCGCCCTGGTGCCACTCGCCCCATTCCTGGTCGCGCAGCGCGTTGTTGATCAGGTCTCCGGCATGCACGATGAAGCGCGCCTGCGGCGCATGCGCATATGCCTCCCGGATCACGCGCGACCACATCGGCAGGATGCCGCTCTGCGCGTCCCCGAGGTAGATGAACGTGAGCGGCTCCGCCGTACGGCTCGCCGTGCGGATGCGGCTCCACGCGCTCCAATTCTCGCCGTCGCCCACGCGGTACAGGTAGTCCGTCGAGGGCTTGAGGTTGATGAAGGTCACCGAGTGCCCATGCGCCAGCCCCAGATCGGTCTGGTAAAGCTGCGTCATGGCATTCAGCCGGCGCGCCTTGCCGGCGAACTCCCGCCCGTCCTCGGCTTCCGCAATCTCGGCAGACGCGGCCGTCACTTGCGTGGTGGTCCTCCAGGTGACCGAGAAACCCGTGGCGGGATCCTCGGTCCAATTCACGATAATGCGGTCTGGGAATATTGACGGGCGATAGACTTCGGCGGGCGCCTGCGCCTGGAAGGCGCACAGTGGCGCGGCCGCCAGCAGGCAGGCGAGCCAGTACCTCCGGATCGAGGGTGCGATCAATCTGTGCATGGATGAGTCCTCCCGGGGATGTAAACATCCATGCTACCGAAGCCCCCTCCCGCCACGCGAGACCGCGCATTCCGCGTCCCCCGCCCGCCGCCCGCCGGAGACTCTTGTAAATCCTGGGGCGCGCCGCCGAACCTTTCCCTCGCTGATCCGTTCAAGCCTCTAGCAGGCCGCAGCACACCGCGGCAGAAATTAAGGAGCTTGAACGATGCAAATCCGTTACCCCGTTGTTCGCGTGCTGGCTGCGTTGGCCCTCACGTTTGTGTTCGCTTTCGCCGCGCTGGCCGCCACCCGTGCGCCGGCCAAGATCCCCTTCGCGTTTGAAGTGCGTGGCGAACTCCTTCCCGCCGGCGAGTACGAAGTCATCGCCAACACCAGCACCAATGTGGTGTACCTCATCGGTCCCGACGGCCACCAAAGGGCCGCGATGGCCATTCCCATGGGCAATCCCAACGCGCCCTCGAAATCGAAGATCGTCTTCGAGCACGACGGCGATACCTATCAACTCACGGAAGTGTGGCTGAGCGGCGTCGGCGGCCGCAAAGTGCAGAACGGCGACCGTAAGGCAGCTCCCGCGATGAAGGGCGCCACGCTCCGCCGCATCGAGATCAGCGCCGGCGACTGATGCCCTCCCTTGCCTGCCGCTGAAATCCCGCGGGCCTGCTTTCAGTGGGCCCGCAAACTTTCCCACCTTCGGACCTTCCTCCCCAGAATTTGCATAGAATAGTGGTTTCCGGGCGTCAGTAAGACAGAAACCACTGATCGCCCTGCTAACCCCCATCGGGCCAATTCTGGGGATTCACGGAGTGTCTGAATGAGCACCATTGCAGTGGGCGGCATCAACCGCACCGCCCTGTTCTACCAGTCCGTCATCGGCAAGAAAGTGATCATGGCCGTGACGGGCTTTATTCTTTCCGGCTTTGTTCTGGGCCACATGATCGGAAATCTCCAGGTCTTCGCCGGTCCGGAGAAATTCAACGCCTACGCGGCCTTCCTGCAGGGACTGGGTCCCATGCTCTGGGTGGCCCGCATCGCGCTGCTGGCCGCGGTAGGCCTGCACATCGCGATGGCCGTTCAACTGACCCTGTTGAAGCTCGATGCCCGCCCGCAGGCTTACGTCAAAAAGTCTGCCCTCGTATCCACCTACGCCGCCCGCACCATGATCTGGAGCGGCCCCATCGTCGCCGCCTTCCTCATCTATCACCTGCTGCACCTCACCACCGGCCACGCCCATCCCGATTTCAAGCCCGGCGACGTGTACGCCAACTTCATCACCGGCTTTAAGAATCCAGCGGTCGCGCTGTTCTACATGGTGGCCAACATCCTGCTGGCCTTCCATCTCTATCACGGCGTCTGGAGCATGTTTCAGTCGCTCGGCGTGTCGCACCCGCGCTATACGCCCATCCTGAAACGCCTGGCGCAACTCTACGGCATCGTCATCGGCTTGGGCAACGTAGCCATGCCGATGGCCGTGCTCACCGGGATTTTAACTCTGTAACGCGGGAGGGAGACACTCATCATGGCAATCAACCTGGACGCAAAGATCCCCTCCGGGCCGATCGAGCAGAAGTGGAACAAGGCGAAATTCGAGTACAAGCTCGTCAACCCCGCCAACAAGCGCAAGTATTCGGTGATCGTCGTGGGCACCGGCCTCGCCGGCGGCGCCGCCGCCGCCGCCCTCGGCGAACTCGGCTACAACGTCAAGGCGTTCTGTTTCCAGGATTCGCCCCGCCGCGCCCATTCCATCGCCGCGCAGGGCGGCATCAACGCCGCGAAAAACTATCAGAACGACGGCGACAGCGTGTATCGCCTCTTTTACGACACCGTAAAAGGCGGCGACTTCCGTGCGCGCGAAGCCAACGTTTACCGGCTTGCCGAAATCAGCGTCAACATCATCGACCAGTGCGTCGCTCAAGGCGTGCCCTTCGCGCGCGAATACGGCGGCGTACTCGCCAACCGCTCCTTCGGCGGCGCGCAGGTCTCGCGCACCTTTTACGCCCGCGGCCAGACCGGCCAGCAGCTTCTGCTCGGCTGCTATCAGGCGCTCGAACGCCAGATCGACGAGGGCCGCGTGCAGATGTACGCCCGCCACGAGATGCTCGATGTGGTCGTCATCGACGGGCGCGCCCGCGGCATCGTCACCCGCAACCTCGTCACCGGCGCCATCGATGTCCATCTCGCCGATGCTGTCGCGCTGGCCACCGGCGGCTACGGCAACGTTTTTTACCTGTCCACCAACGCCAAAGGCTCGAACGCCACCGCCATCTGGCGCGCCTACAAAAAGGGCGCCGCGTTCGCCAACCCCTGCTTCACGCAGATCCATCCCACTTGCATCCCGGTGAGCGGCGAATACCAGTCCAAGCTCACGCTGATGTCGGAATCGCTGCGCAACGACGGCCGCATCTGGGTCCCGAAAAAACAGGGCGACACCCGCGCGGCGGCCCAGATCCCCGAGGACGAACGCGACTATTACCTCGAACGGATGTACCCCAGCTTCGGTAATCTGTCGCCGCGCGATATCGCCTCCCGCGCCGCCAAACGCGTCTGCGACGAAGGCCGCGGCGTTGGCCCCGGCGGCCTCGGCGTCTATCTCGACTTCTCCGACGCCATCGGCCGCCTCGGCAAAAAGACCATCGAGGAACGCTACGGCAACCTCTTCGAGATCTACGAACGCATCACCGGCGAAGATCCTTACTCCGTGCCCATGCGCATCTACCCCGCCGTGCATTACACCATGGGCGGCTTGTGGGTGGATTACAACCTCGAAAGCACCATCCCCGGCCTCTTTGTGCTCGGCGAAGCCAACTTCTCCGATCACGGCGCCAACCGCCTCGGCGCCAGCGCGCTGATGCAGGGCCTCGCCGACGGCTACTTCGTCGCGCCTTACACCATCGGCAACTACCTCGCAGGCATCAAGCCCGGCGGCGTCGATGAGTCGCATCCCGAGTGCAAATTCGCCAGGGAAGAGGCCGAAAATCGCGTCAAAACCCTGCTTTCCATCAAAGGCAAAAAGACCGTGGACGAGTTCCACCGCGCGCTGGGCAAAATCATGTGGGACAAGTGCGGCATGGGCCGCAACGCCGCGGGCCTCGATGAGGCGCTGCCTCTGATCCAGGCCCTCCGCGAGGAGTTCTGGCAGAACGTCACCGTGCCCGGCTCCGGCGGCGAAGTGAATCAAAGCCTGGAAAAGGCTACCCGCCTTGCCGACTTCCTCGAACTCGGCGAGTTGATGGTTCGCGACGCCCGCATCCGCGAAGAAAGCTGCGGCGGGCATTTCCGCGAGGAGTACCAGACGCAGGACGGCGAGGCGCTGCGCGACGACGATAAATTCTGTCACGGCGCCGTCTGGGAGTATCAGGGAAGTGAGCAGGCGCCCGTACGCCACGTCGAGCCGCTCAGCTTCGAGCACGTCCACCTGACCCAGCGCAGCTACAAATAAGAGAGGCACCGGAACACATGAAACTCACCCTGAATATCTGGCGCCAGAAAGGCCCCAACCACCCGGGCCGCATGGTGAAGTACGAGATGCCCAACGTCGACGAGCATATGTCGTTCCTTGAAATGCTCGACGTGCTGAATGAAGATCTCATCCATAAAGGCGAAGAACCCGTCACTTTCGAGCACGACTGCCGCGAGGGCATCTGCGGCTGCTGCGGGTTCATGATCAACGGCCTGCCCCACGGCCCGCAGCGCGGCACCACCGTCTGCCAGCTCCACATGCGGCAGTTCCACGACGGCGAGGAGCTCTGGATCGAGCCTTTCCGCGCGAAAGCCTTCCCCGTACTCAAGGACCTGATGGTGGACCGCGGCTCCTTCGACCGCATCATCGCCGCGGGCGGCTATGTGTCCGTCAACACCGGTTGTTTCGTCGACGGCAACGCCATCCCCATCGAAAAGCAGAACGCCGAGATGGCGATGGACGCCGCCGCCTGCATCGGCTGCGGCGCCTGCGTCGCTTCCTGCCCGAACGCCTCGGCCTCGCTGTTCACTGCAGCCAAAATCGCCCATCTCGGCCTTCTGCCCCAGGGCCAGGCCGAACGCGACCGCCGCGCCGTCCGCATGGTCGCCCAGATGATGGAGGAGAGCTTTGGTTATTGCACCAATACCGGCGAATGCGAAGCGCTCTGCCCCAAGGGCGTCAAGATCGAAAACATCGCCCGCATGAACCGCGACTACCTCAAAGCGGCCATCACTTACCGGGAGGAGAGCGCCCCCGCCGGCGGCTCGTAAACCCCCGCTATAGCCATGACCGCCCACGCTTCCTCACGCTTCACCCGCTTCGCGTGGGCTGTTCTTGGCTACAACATCCTCGTCATCCTGTGGGGCGCGTTCGTGCGGGCCACCGGATCGGGCGCGGGGTGCGGCAGCCATTGGCCCCTCTGCAACGGCGAAGTCCTGCCCCGCGCGCCCGAAATCGGCACCATCATCGAATTCACCCACCGTTTGACCAGCGGCCTCGCGCTTGTGGCCGTGCTTGTGATGATGGTGTGGGCCTTCCGCATCTACCCGAAACGCCACCGCGTGCGCCGCGCCGCCTTCTGGTCGTTGATCATTATTCTGATCGAAGCGCTATTGGGCGCGGGCATCGTGCTGCTTGAATACGTTGAGGCCAATCAAAGCTGGGGCCGGGCGGCGTATCTGTGCGCGCATCTGACGAATACGCTGCTGCTGGTGTCGGCGCTGGCGCTCACGGCGTGGTTCTCGCAAAGTGCGCAGAATTTGCGTTTTTGGCCCCTTCCAAGGCGGTTTTTTGCCGCTTTTTGCGTGCTTTTGCTGGCCTGTACGACGGGCGCGATCGCGGCGCTCGGCGACACCGTTTTCCCCGCCGAATCGCTCGCCCAGGGCATCCGCGCCGAGTTCTCCTCGGATTCCCCCGCGCTGCTGCGTCTGCGCCTGCTGCATCCGGTGGTGGCGATCGGCGCAGCCATCTATTTGTTTTCAATCGGTTATCTGTTCAGAACCGCCGTGGCGGGGCGCTGGGTGCTGGCGCTGACCGTGATTCAAACCATCGCCGGAGTGGTGAACGTGGTGCTGCTCGCACCCGTCTGGATGCAGCTTTTCCACCTGTTTCTCGCGGTTTTGCTGTGGCTGGCGCTTTTGCGGCTTTCGCTTCAATCGAGCAGGTGAGGATAGGCCGCGAGTACGCGGTCGATCTCTTCCATCTGCCCCGGCGAGAGGTCTTCCGCAGGGTTCAGGCACCAGCGGCCTTCCATAAGTCCTTGACGCCGAAGCACTTCGTGGATGCCGGCGATGCAGCCGTGGAAATGGTTGGCGACGTCGAACAGCGCGCCGTTCAGGTCGGTGAGTTGCGCATTCAGCGCGAGCATGAGCGAAGGATGCGTTTTGCCTTCGTGGACGCGGCGCAGGATTTCGACGGCGCGTTTCGTGCCCACGGCCCACTGGCCGAGGAGCCCGCCCACCACGCGTAAAGTCTTGCCGTTAAAGGTGAAAGGCGTGATCAGGTCGGCGATGATGTTGTCGTCGTTCCCAGTATAAAGTGCGATTTCCCCCGGCCGGTCCGAGGCCGCCACGCCGCGGATCACATCCAGCGTCTGGTAGCGGTTGAACGGCGCCATTTTGATTGCGACCAGGTTTTCGATGTCCGCCGCCTTGCGCCAGAACTCGTAGGGCAGGAGGCGTCCGCCGACCGCGGGTTGCAGATAGAAGCCCACGACGGGCATCACGGAAGCGACATCGCGCACATGGGCCACGAGTTCGTCCAAAGTCGCCGTTTTGAGCGCGGAAAGGCTCAAAAGCGCGGCATTATAGCCCGTTTTTGCCGCTAATTCGGCCTCTTTGAGGGCTTGTTCGCGCGCGCCGCAGACGCCCGCGATCATTACCATGCCGGCATCGCGGGTCTCCTCGATGGCCATACGCAGCACGGTTTCGAGCAGGTTGAATTGCGGGTCGCGGATCTCGAACTGCGTCGTGTGCACGGCGACGGCGATTCCGCCCGCGCCCGCATCGCGGTAATAGCGCGTGAGCTTACGCTGGCGGGCTTCATCGAGCTTTCGTTCCGCGTTGAGGCAGAGCGGGTGGGCGGGGATTACGAGGCCCGCGCGCAGGCGGGCCAGCCAGTCGGACATGGACTAAAACCTCCCATCGCGGACCTGGAATTTCGTGGGTTTGCCGAGCAGGCGGCCGCCTTCGGCGATCCAGTCCGCGATCCAATCGAGCATCTGGTCCACGCTCACCGTGGGCGGGCCGAACATCCGGTGGCAGAGCGAGGCGTTATTGAGCAGGGCGGTTTTCGCCGGTTCTGACGTGAAAATCGGCGTTTTTTGCAGCCGGGAAGCGAGTTTTTGCGCGATTTCGCGCACTTCGAGCGTTTCCGGACCGGTGAGATTCAGCACGAACGGCGGCGCAGCGCAGTGGGCGAGCGAGCGGTAGCAGACCGAGTTCGCGTCGCCCTGCCAGATCACGTTGACATAGCCCATGCTCAGGTCGATGGGCTCTTCGTTGAAGATCTTGGTGGCGAGATCGACGAGCACGCCGTAGCGCGTTTCGCAGGCGTAGTTGAGGCGCAGGAGCGTGACGGGCGTGCCGTAGGTGCGGGCAGCGTAGTCGAACATGCGTTCGCGGCCCATGGCGCTCCAGGCGTATTCGCCGACCGGGTCCATGGGGGTCTGCTCGGTGGCGCCGCCGGACTCGACGGGCACGAGCGGATAGACGTTGCCGGTGGAGAAACTGACGATGCGCGAAGCGCGGTAGCGGCGAGCGACGAGCGCGGGCAGCAGCACGTTGGCGGCCCAGGTTTCCGAGGGATTGTCAGTGGAGCCGAACTTGCGCGCGGCGAGGTAGAGCACGTTGGGGGCATCGGGCAGGGTGTCGAGGGCGCCGGGCGCGAGCATGTCGCAGCGGATGTGTTCGACGCCTTCGATCTCGAGCGCGCCGCGCGAGACGGTGATCACCCTGGCGTGGTTTCCGGCTGCATCCATGGCGCGGCGGATGCGGCGGGCAAGCGAGGGACCCATTTTGCCGGCGGCGCCGAGCAGGAGGATATCGCCATCGAGGCTCCGGGCTGATTCGACGTCGGCGGCGGAAGGGGTACTGAGGAGGTCTTCGAGTTGTGCTTCGGTCACTGAGGCGATTGTATCGAAGAGGGGGCGTGGGCGAGAGCCTGCCGGTTGATGGTCCGCAGGCCATTCTGGAAGCCGCAGGTCCTGGTGTTGGACCAACTACTGCGCGCGAGCGCCAACACCGTTCTACATAGTAAGGTGGTTGGGTATACTGTCCCCGAAACCCGAAACCCCAACAAACGCGGACCGAAGCCCAAACCAGCCACCCGCACGGCCACCGCTCAAGGAGTATAGTGATTGAGTGTCCCCGAAATTCGAAATTCCACGCTAGCTGAAGGTGAGGTCGCGGATGTCGTCGTACCGCTAACAAACAATGATGAAAGGGAGTGATTGTGCCCTCAAAGATGGTTGGAGAGCCGACAGTGTCTTTACCGGCATTCTTCTTATAACGATCGCAACACTTGCCTTCATGAGGCATAACCTATCGGTGTTTTGATGAGAAGGAGGCTTATTTTGGGAGCCACAATATTAAAACAAATTGCAGCAACGGCGTTGATATTTCTTTTCTGCACCAAAGTGTTTGCCCAGAGGGTGTCTATTGGAGTGGTGGCAGGTGGGTACGGGAATTCTGACTTCGTTTCGCATTATCATCCTACGCCAGGCTTTAATCCCAGTATCGCAATATCTGGCTCAGGCGGATATATTGTTGGGCCCACGCTCGAAGTTCGTTTCGTGGGGGGCCTGTCTCTAGTTGCAGATGCACTTTACAAACCGCTGCATTATGAACAATCCGCAACTTTTCACGCAGACGGTAGTATAGGGTTCGCGCCAGCCACTGTAGTGACTTGGCAGTTTCCGCTCTTGGCAAAGTATCGGTTCTCGTCTGGGAGGGTGCAGCCATTCCTGGAGGGTGGTCCGGCATTTCGCACAGCGGGTAATCTGAACACGACGAACCCTTCGAACCGCGGTGTAAGTGCCGGATTAGGCTTCGAAGGCGGCTGGCGAGCGCTTTCCCTCGCGCCGAGCATTCGTTACACTCGATGGGCAAGAGATCGATTCCCTTGGTCCCACGATGTCCAGACCCGTTCGGACCAGGTGGAATTCCAATTCCGCGTTCTTTGGAGCGGAATGCGAAAGTAACTTGGAGGGACGCTTGGTAATGGAAGATGATTATGCAGGGAATCTGACGGGTTTCGGGGACATTCATGATAGGTATCTGTCAAGGAAAACGGAGATTTCCTGTGCGATTCCCTCTGGGAACCGTCATCGTCATCTGGGGGAGGCATTCTGGGGAGCGATGAGAACCCCGAAACCCCCAAGGGTTTCGGGGTTTCGGGGACAGTACACTCAATCACTTTTCTTGAGAGGATCTCCCTGCGGCGGGCACTTCTTTTGCATATGGCTCGCATCGCTCGACTCGTCATTCCCGGCGCCGCTCACCATGTCACCCAGCGCGGCAACAACCGCAAGCAGGTCTTCTTCTCCAACCAGGATTACCTGCTCTACCTCCGGCTCTTCAAGGACTATGCCGCGCGCTATCACCTATCCCTGATGGGTTACTGCCTCATGCCGAATCATGTTCACCTGATCGTCATTCCTCAAGAGGCCGACTCGCTCGCTCGCACTCTCGGCCGCACCCATGCCGACTACGCCCGCGCCGCCAATATCCAGGCGCGCACCACCGGCCATTTCTGGCAAGCAAGGTTCTACTCCTGCCCGATGGATGAACTCCATCAATGGTTTGCCCTGGCCTATGTGGAACGCAACCCCCTGCGCGCCGGTCTCGTCGCCGACCCCGCCCGCTACCTTTGGTCGAGCGCTCCCGCCCGTTTTGGCGGACTTGATGCCTCCACCATCCTGGACCAGTCGCTCTGGCAATCCTGCTATGACCAGGAGGCCTGGCGGGCTATCCTCACAGCACTATCCCGCGATGAAGCCCTGGAGAAGCGCATCCGGGATTCCACCCGCACCGGCCGGCCCCTGGGCGACGAATCCTTCCTCGCCCGGCTCGAATCGACCTACCCGCACATCCGTCCAAACAAACGCGGCCCGAAGCCCCAATCAGCCACCCGCGCAGTTACCGCCCAAGGAGTAAAGTGATTGAGTGTACTGTTTGAATGCATAGGTAGGGGAGGGTTGGGACCCTCCTT
>JAHDVK010000054.1 GCA_023384675.1 Bryobacteraceae bacterium
CCGTACGCCGGGTGGCGTGACAGGGAAAGCGGGCGACCGCCCACCTATGTCTATTTTGAATCGCCTCGTGCTACAGTGAGCGCATGGTGATTCCAGGCCTTGGATTCGCGGCGCTGGGCGCGGCGGGCCTGATGGCTTGGGCGGTGCGGGGCCGCTCCTCGAACCTCCTGTCCGAATCCGTGTGGCGTGGCCCGTCCGGGCACCGCGCGATCACCCTGACCTTCGACGACGGTCCTTCGGAATCCACCCCGGCGGTACTCGAACTGCTTGCCCGGCACGGGGCACGCGCCACGTTTTTTCAGTGCGGTTGCCATGTCCGGCGGCTGCCGGACATTACTCGCTCCGCCGCCGCCGCGGGCCACGAGATCGGCAACCACACCGACCGCCACCCCGCCCTCTACCTGCGCTCCGCCGCCTTTATCCGCGATGAGATCGCCCGCGCGCAGGCATCGATCGCGGAGGCCGCCGGTGCGCCGCCCCGCTGGTTTCGCCCGCCCTATGGCGCAAGATGGTTCGGCTTGCGGGCGGCCCAGAAGGCGCACGGATTGACCGGTGTCATGTGGACCGCCATCGGCCGCGACTGGACCCTTCCCCCCACCGCCATCGTCGAACGGATGAAGCGCGCTACCCGCCCCGGCGCCATCCTCTGCCTCCACGATGGGCGCGAACTCCGCCACCGTCCCGACATCGGGCCCACTCTTGCCGCCTTGGCCGAACTGCTCCCCTGGTGGGAAGATGAAGGCTACGAGTTGCTGACCTTGAGCGACCTCTTATGCCGACCCAACTAACCGAGCGTGTCATCAAGATCCTCACTGAGACCCAGCACCTGGACCCCGGCCGTGTGACCGCCGAGAGCACCTTCGAGGAACTGGGCATCGACTCGCTTGACGGCATCAACATCGTTTTCGCCCTTGAGAACGAGTTCGGCATCGACATTCCCGATGACTCCCTGCCCGAACTTCGCAGTGTGCAAGACATCGCGGCGGGCATCGAAAAACTGCTTGCGGGGAAGGGCGAGGGATGAGCCGGCGCGTTGCCGTGACGGGCCTCGGCATGGTCTGCGCCCTGGGCGGTAACGTGGACGAAGCCCGCAAAGCTCTCTTTTCCGGCCGCCCGGGTATTGGGCCAGTCACGCTAGTCAATCCGGATCTGCTCAAAATCCGCAACGGCGCCGAGGCCCGCGCCTTCAACCCCGATGCTCACTTCGAAGCCAAGGAGCAGCAGTTGCTCGACCGCTTCGCCCAGCTCGCCCTGGCGGCGGCGGCGGAGGCCATCGCGGACGCGGGCCTCACCTTCACCGGCGGCCTCGGCGCCCGAACCGCCATCGTCACCGGCACGTCCGCCGCAGGGCAGACGACTGTGGACGACGCCTCCGTGGAACTTTACCGCCACAACGCCCCGCGCCTGAACCCGCTCACGATTCCGCGCACCATGAGCAACGCCGCAGCCAGCCACATCTCAATGAAATACGGCATCGCCGGCCCGGCCTGGACCGTCTCGACGGCTTGCTCTTCATCCAATCACGCCATTGGGCAGGCCTTCTGGATGGTGCGCCACGGGCTGGCCGATTGCGCCATCGCGGGCGGCAGCGAAGCGCCCTTCAACCTCGGCTTCCTCAAGAGCTGGGAAGCCATGCGCGTGCTGTCGCCAGACACTTGCCGCCCGTTCTCGAAGGAGCGCAAAGGGCTGATTTTAGGCGAAGGCGCTGGCTTTCTCGTAATCGAACCTCTGGAGGCGGCGCGCGCGCGCGGCGCGAGCATCCTTGGCGAAATCGCGGGCTTCGGGATGTCCGCCGACGCGCACCACATCACGATGCCATCGCCGGAAGGCGCGGCCGCGGCCATGCGCGCCGCTCTCGAAAACGCGGGCCTCCCGCCCGAGGCCATCGGCTACATCAACGCCCACGGCACCGGCACTTCCGCCAACGACCCCACCGAAACCCAAGCCATCCGGGCCGCGTTCGGCCCTGCGGCGGACCGCCTTGCCGTCTCGTCCACCAAGTCGATGCACGGGCACGCGCTGGGGGCCGCCGGCGCGCTCGAAGCCGTTGCCACCATACTCGCCCTACGTGACGGCATCCTTCCGCCCACGGCCAACTTCCTCTCGCCGGACCCCGAATGCGATCTGGACGTGATCCCCAACCAGCCGCGCGCGGCGCGCGTCGAGGCCGCGCTGTCCAACTCCTTCGCCTTTGGCGGCCTCAACGCAGTGCTGGTCTTCAAAGCCCCAGCCGCGCCTTGAGTTCCTTCACCCGGTCGGGCGATGCCGTGATCCCGGTCTTTTTCGGATCCTTCAGCCGCAGCATCATCCGCCCCCCGAACCACGCGTAAAGCTCATCCACATAGCGCACGTTCACCAGCGTGGAGCGGTGTACCCGTACGAACCGCGCCGGGTCCAGGCGCTGCTCGAGTTCGGCGATCGTGCGGTCCACCACCCAGCTCTTCTCCGCCGTGGCGGCGTAGGTCAGCTTGTCCTCCTCGACGAAGGACGTGAGCCGATGCGCTCCGGTTCGCCCGGCCGCGGCGCGGCCCCGGGCATCGGCGAACACAAGGTCCGCTATAGTGCAGGAATGATGCGTTTCGCCGTCCTGCTCCTGCTCGCGGCCTTGCCTGCGTCCGCCGAAGAGATCGCCGCCGCCGGACTCAAACAGCGCGCCGAAATTCTCATCGACCGCTGGGGCATACCCCACATCTATGCCGCCAACTTCGACGACGCCTTCTTCGTGCAAGGCTTCAACGCCGCCCGCGACCGCCTCTTCCAAATCGACCTCTGGCGCCGCCGCGGCCTCGGCCGGCTTGCTGAAGTCCTTGGCCCGAAGTACCTCGAACAGGACAAAGCCGCCCGGCTCTTCCTCTACCGCGGCGCGATGGACCGCGAATGGAAGGCCTACGGACCACAGGCCCGCCGCATGGCCGAAGCCTTCGCCGCCGGCATCAACGCCTACATCGGCTGGCTGGACGGCGAACCCGGCCGCCTGCCCGTTGAGTTTCAGATCCTCGGCTACCGGCCCGCGAAATGGACCGCGTCCGACGTGGTCCGCATCCGCAGCCACGGCCTCACCGGCAACCTGAACAATGAAGTGGCGCGCGCCCGCGTCTTCTGCGCGGCCGGCGCCGAAGACGGCCCCAAATTCGATCATTTCCGCTCAGGCTTGCAGCCGAAGTGGAACATTCAGATCCCCGAGGGCGCCGGCTTCTGCCTGCCCGCCGATGTCCTCCGGCTCTATTCGCTCGCCACGCAGGCGGTGCGCTTCGAAGCCCCGCCCGCCCCTGCGGAAAACGAGGGCAGCAACAACTGGACCATCGCCCCCTCGAAATCCGCCACCGGGCGAGCCATCCTCGCCAGCGACCCCCACCGCGCTTACAGCACCCCCAGCCTGCGCTACATCGTCCACCTCAGCGCGCCGGGGCTCAACCTGATCGGCGGCGGCGAACCCTCGCTGCCCGGCGTCTCCATCGGCCACAACGGCGCCATCGCCTTCGGTCTCACGCGCTTCTACATCGATCAGGAAGACCTCTACGTGTACGAACTCAACCCCCGCAATCCCTGCCAATACCGTTACCGCGGCCGTTGGGAGCGGATGCGCGTGGTGCGTGAAACCATCCCCGTGAAGGGCGCCGCGCCAGTCAAAGCCGAACTCGCATTCACGCGCCACGGCCCCGTGATCTGGTCCGATGCCGACCGGGCGTACGCCGTGCGTTCGTCCTGGTTCGAGCCCGGTACGTCCGCCTATTTCGGCAGCGCCTCCTACGCCCTGGCGAAGGGCTTCGAAGAGTTCCGCGCCGGGATCGCAAAAGCGCTCGTACCGGGCCTGAACTATGTGTACGCGGACACCGAAGGCGGCATCGGCTGGGTGGCCGGCGGACTCGCGCCCGTCCGGCCAAACTGGGACGGTCTGCTGCCCGTGCCCGGCGACGGGCGCTACGAATGGGCGGGCTTCTGGAGCGGCAGCCAACTGCCCTCCGTCCACAATCCGCCCGCGGGCTACTTCGCCACCGCCAACGAGATGAACCTCCCGGCGGACTACCCGGCCGCGGAGCGCAAGCTCGGTTTCGAGTGGGTGAACGCCTCCCGGGCGGCGCGAATCGCTGAAGTGCTCCGGCCGTTGGAGAAAGTCACCATCGAGGAATCCATGCGCCTGCAGAACGACATCACGTCGATGCCCGCCCGGCGGCTTGCGGCCTTGCTCGCGCGCCTGGATTCCGCGGACGAAACAGAGCGAGCCGCGCTCGCGCTCATGCGAGGCTGGGATGGCGTGGAACACGCCGAGTCCGCCCCGGCGGCGCTCTACGAAGTCTGGGTGGCGCGCCACCTGGGTAGAGCGTTCCTGCGCGCGGTGCTGCCGGAAAAGGTGGCCGAAGCGGTGCGCACCCCGGATCTGGCCGTCATGCTGGACACACTGGAGCAGGAGACTCTGCCCGACCGGGACACTCTGCTGTTGAACACGCTGGCCGCCGCCTATCGCGAAACCTCGGCGCTGCTCGGCGCGGACGCCACCGAATGGAAATGGGGCAGGCTGCATCACAATCTTCCGGCGCATCCGCTGCTCGAAGTGGTGAATGCGGAGCTGCGGACAAAGCTCCAGGTGGGCCCGTTCCCGAAATCCGGCGGGCCACACACGCCGAATCAGTCGGGCTATCACGCCACGGATTTCCGCCAGACCGGCGGCGCATCGTTCCGGCTCGTGGTGGACGTGGGCAACTGGGACAACTCCCGCGCCGTGAACCACCCCGGCCAATCCGGCAACCCGGACAGCCCGCATTACCGCGATCTCGCACCGCTCTGGCTGCGCGGCGACTACTTCCCGCTCGTCTTCACCCGCGCCGCCGTGGAAGTAGCCCTGCGGGAGCGCATTCTCCTTCGCCCGCGGTGAGCGGGCAGGTCAGGGGAGCACGCCGGAGCCCTGCGCCGCTAAACCTTCAACTCCCAACCCGGCCGGAACACCGGCTTCACGTACTTGTTCGCCTCCTCGCTGTTCGTGAAGCGCATCGCCTTGCCGTCCCAGTCGAGTTTGCCGGGCACGCGGAAAGCGATCGCGGCGAGCGCGAGCCATTCAGCGAAGGGAACGGCGATGCGGAAGTCCGAGCAGGAAGCGTCGCCGCCCTTGCAGGAGCGAATCCAGTCCATCATATGCCCGGGCGAGCGCGTCAGCAGTTGCGGAGGGAGTTCGTACGCCTGCCATCGCGCCGACGGCAGCAGCCACACGCCCTCGCCCCGGTTCGAAGTGGCCAGCACTCCCTTCGTCCCGATGAAAACTGAACCATTGCCGGTCAGTACGCCGGGTTCGGGTCCGCCGCGCCCTTCGCCGAACACCCTGACACCCGGACCGCCAGGGCCGGTGCGTTCGCCCGCCGGGCGCCGCGGCGCCGCGGGCCGCTGGCCGGGCCCGCCGGCCCGCACCTCTCGCGTAGGCCGGCCCTTGTCCGCCAGATTGTCCGCGGGCGGCAGAATGGCCTCGTTCTCCATGCCGGGCACGCGAAAGACATCCGGATCCGTGGTGCGCGCCGAGTCGTGATAGAACACCTTCACGGGCGGCATGCCGCCCCGCGCGGGAAAATCGAGCCGGATCGTCGCGCGATTCGGAAAAGTGATCCCGCTCCGGCCATCGATGCTCACACATTCCAGGCTCGCGGGGGCGCCGAGTTGAAGCGCATGGTGCACCGGCCCCGCCGTGTGCGTCGCCCAATTCCCAATCTGACCGGTGCCGAAATCGAAAAAGCCGCGCCAGTTATAGGGCACGTACCACGAACTGTACGGCCGCATGGGCATGGCCCCGAGCCAGGCATCCCAGTTCAGCGTGGCCGGGACGGACTCCTCGGGCGGGGGCTGCTGCAACGCCGTGGGATGCGTGCCGGGCGTCGTTGAGATATGGGCCTCGGTCACATCGCCGATTTCGCCCGACCACACGATCTCCGCCGCGACGCGATGGCATTCGTGTGAAAACCCCTGGTTGCCCATCTGCGTGGCGACCTTATATTTCTCGGCCGCCTCGAGCAGCAGCCGCGCTTCCCATGGCGTGCGCGTCAGCGGCTTTTCGACGTACACATGCTTGCCGCGCTGCATGCAGGCCAGCGCCACCACGGCGTGCATGAAGTCGGGGATGCCGATGGTGCAGGCGTCGATGTTCTTGCCTTC
>JAHDVK010000005.1:0-252844 GCA_023384675.1 Bryobacteraceae bacterium
TCGTTGAAATGGGGCGGGATAAAAATATTTGCTATTGGCGAACACCGGGGCGGGGCTCAAGCCCCGCGCGGGCTAAAGCCCGCCCTACTTTTGCGGGGTCTGCGATCGGCTCCATCAGCGGTTTGCGCGGCGGCCGGGTTGAAGTGCGCCGAGCGGATGGGCTTCACCACTCGTTGTAAGGGGTGCCTTCGAGGCTCTTCTTGTCGGATTTCGAGTGGACGTCGAAGATGCCGGGCTCCATCTGGTTGACGCTGGTGACCGAGTCCTCCATGATGACGACCCAGTCGGCTTCGCTGGTCATCGGATCGACGGGCACCTGGCGGAGATAGCCTTCAGTGACGAGATCCTGCAGGCTCTGCGGCGCGCGGGACTTGTCGTAGGTGTAATTGTCGATCACGGAGCGCAGCGTGAACAGGTTTTGCTTCAACACGCTTTCCTTGGCGCGGATAACCGATTTCTGATAGATGGGCACGGCCATGGAGACCAGAATCCCCGTGATCGCCATCACGATCAGCAGTTCGATGACGGTGAAGCCGCGCCGTTTACCACTCGGAATAGGGCGTGCCATCGGCGGCTCTCTCCAGGGTTTTGGTGTAGACATCGAAGACGTTCTGCCCGCCCCAGCCCATGGACTGCGGGTCGTCGGCGGTGGAGCGCATGCCCCATTCGTTGGAGTTGGTGAAGGGGTCGCGGGGCAGGCGGCGCAGGAAGCGGACGGTGCGGCCGGTGGCGTCGTTGGCGATGGTGACGCCCTCGACGAGTTGTTCGAGCGTCTCGGGGTAGCACTCGGTGCCGAGCTTTTGTTCGATCATGCCCTGATCGCAGGCGTCCTTGTACTTATCGATGGCGGTGCGCATTTCGCGCAGGACAAAGCGTAGTTCCTTCTCTTTCTCCTGGCGCACGCGGTAGCGGGCGAGGGGCACGGCGAGTGCGGTGAGCAGGCTCATGATCGTGAAGGCGACGATGAGCTCGATCAGCGTGAGTCCGCGTTGTGCTTGGCGGCGTTCCATCCCTCTACTTCTTATTTCACCGTAATTGTGGCTGGCGCGGTTTCGGCCTCGATGGTCTGGAGCTTGCCGTCGCGCAGGGTGAGTTCGTTGAAGACCACTTCGGACGATCCCCGGCCGATGGCCTGGAACAGCAGCGTGACGAGCGTGCCGGTGCCGGACATGCCGCCCGAGCCGGCGACGCGGTTGAGCGAGATAATCGCGCCGTCATCGAGCCGCGTGGGCTCGAAGGTGACCTGGGTGCCGTCGCCGGCCATGAAGGGGCCGCGGCGGACTTCGATCAGGCGCAGGACCTTGGGATCGAAGCCGAGCCGCATGGGCGAACTGAACAGGTCCTTGGCGTTTTCGATGTTGACGTTGACGGTGACGAGGGCATTCAACATCGGATCGTTGCTCGAAGGGCGGATGATCACCTTGACCGGCTGGGCCGGGGGCTGGGCCTCGGCGGTGGCGCCGCCGCTGGCGCCCGGAGGCTCGGCCGCGGGTTGCACTTCAGGGGGTGCGGGCGTGGGCGGCGGCGGAGCTTCGGGCGTTTCGGCGGAGGGCGCGGGCGAAGGTTTCGGCTGGCCGGGGAACAGGCCCGGAGGCAGCGCGGGTTTGGGCGCCGCTGGCTCTTCCTGGGGTGCGGCGGGCGCGGGCGGCGGTTCGGGGGCGGCTGCGCCGTTGCCCCGCGATTCGTAGCTCACCTTATAGATGGTCTCGGTGCCGGAGGCGATGGCCTTCAGGTTTTCGGGCAGGATTTCGGGGTAGCGGACCACGTGGGGAATGAGCACCACGAGCAGGTCGTTGTTCGAACGTTCGATCTTCTCCGAGGACAGCAGCCGGCCCAGCCCGGGAATCTGCATGAGCCCGGGAATGCCGCTGCGTGTCACACGGTCGGCCGCTTGCATGAGGCCGCCAATCAAGGTGGCTTCGCCTTCCTTGACGCGGATGATGTGCTCGACGCGGCGCTGGCCGATGACGGGCTGCTCGACGCCGCCGACATTGATGCGTTCGCGGATGTTCGAGATTTCGAGCATGATCTGCATCGAGACCTCGTCGGAGCCGTGGATGCGGGGCGTGAGATCGACATTCACGCCCACGTCGGCGAACTGAAACTGCGTCTGCGCGGCGGGGAAGCCGCCGACGCCGCCGAGCGCGGACTGGAAGCTGCCGCTAGCGTAGGGGAAGCGTTCGCCGATCTTCACGGTGGCCTTTTGACCGTCGGTGGCGCGGACCTGGGGCGATTGCAGGATTTTGGTGCGGCCGTCGCTCATCAGCGCCTGGAGCGAAGCGCCGGGAAGCGTAGCGGTGAAGTCGCCGGCGCCGATGCTCTTGATCTGATTCAGGCGGATGGTGGGTGCGGAACCGTTCGTGCCCGTACCCGTCGCCCCGCCCACGGGCGTGAAGTTGATGGGGACGTTGATGCCGCCGGTGGACAGCGCGAGCAGGCCGAGGTCGCGGGTGAGGGTGCGGGCGGTTTCAAAGACCATCACGTCGACCACCACCTCGGGCTTGGGCTTGTCGAGATCGAGAATTACCTTCTCGGCCAGCGCCATCTGGTCGGCGGTGCCGCGAATGATGAGGGCGCTTTGCGAGTTTACGGGAAAGACCTTGCGGACATCGGTGACCTGGCGGACGGCGGTCATCACCTCCTGGAGTTCCTGGGGTGAAGTGATGTTCTGGAGGTAAAAGACGCGGGAGACATGCTCTTCGTAGTCGCGCCGCTTGGTGACGTTGTCGGTGGTGACGAAGATGGTGTTCGCGGACAGGGGTTTCCAGAAGGTTTTGGTGAGCAGGGCGGTGTAGTCGAGGGCGTCGGTGAGGTTGGTGCGGGCGAGGTCGAGGGAGTAGCGCTTGCCGGCGTCCTGGAATTCGGAATCGAATAGGATGTTGATGCCGGCGAGTTTGCCGATGGTTTCGAAGAGGACTTTGGGGCCCTGGTTGACGATTTTGAGGTTGGTGATTTCGTCCTTGAGGGGGCGGAGATAGGGGACGCCTTTCATGGCGGCGGCGCGTTCCTCGGCCTCGCGGCGGGCCGCTTGCGTGGGGGTCATGCCGCGCTTTTCGGGGGCGGGTTCGGCGGCGCCGGGGGCTTCTTTCCGCTTTTTCTCGGCGTCGAGCATCAGGTTGGTCTGGCGGAGCTCCTGCTCGGCGATGGTGGAGGCGGGGTCGATGGCGAAGGCTTTCTGAAACTCGACGACGGCGGCTTCGAGGTTGCCGCCTTCCCGGAGGCGGCGTCCGCGGGTGACGTGGGTCTGGCCGGCCTGGAAGCGGACGCGGCTGACAGCCATCTGGTAGGCGGCGTCCATCGGGTCCTCGGAGAGGGCCTGTTCGAAGAGATCGAGGGCTTTGTCGAACTCCTTGCGGGCCTCGGCCGCGCGGCCGTCACGGAGGAGCCGGTCGCCCTTGCGGGTGCCGGCCTCAAGGGGGGCAAGGATCGCGAAAACCAGCAGAATGGCGGCTAAACGGTTCAAGATCATGACTTTAGGGAAGCTCCCGGCATTCCGGCCGTGGTATAATCGGAGGTTGAGTGGTACAGCCCAAGGCGAAAACACTTCATCTCGAAATGTTTGACGCCGCCGGGCCGGGCTGCGTGGAGGGCTATTTTTCTTGGCCGCGGGAAAAAGCAGCGCGGAGGGCGTGAAGCCCGTCGCCGATAACCGCAAGGCGTTTCACGACTACTTCATTCTGGAGAAGTACGAAGCCGGACTTGTGCTCACAGGGACCGAGATCAAGAGCGCGCGGACAGGCAAGGTGCAGTTGCGGGACAGCTTCGCGGAGGTGGAAGGCGGCGAGGCATGGCTCAAGAACGCACATTTCAGCCCGTATTCGCACGGCAACATCTGGAACCACGAGCCGACGAAGAAGCGCAAACTGCTGCTGCATAAGTCCGAGATCGAGAAGTTGTTCGGCAAAGTGCGGGAGAAGGGATTGACGCTGATCCCGCTGCGGCTGTATCTGAAGAACGGACGCCTGAAGTGCGAGATCGGCGTCTGTAAAGGGAAGAAGCTGCACGACAAGCGCGAGGCGATTCAGGCCCGCGACCAGGATATGGAAGCCCGCAAGGCGATGAGGCAGCGCAATGCCGGGTACCGGGAGGATTAGAGACCCAATGGAATTGATACTGAGCGCGACGCCCGCAACTGAGATTGAAGCCGGGGCACTGGTGGTGATCGGCTTCGAGGATCAGGATCCGCTGTTTTTGAGCGAGGAGGCGCTGGCGTGGCTGAAGGCGACGCGGGAGAGCGGCGAGTTCGACGCAAAGCCTTTGTCCACAGTGCTTTGGCACCGCCCGGCGGGGTTGAAGGCACAGCGGCTACTGGTGATCGGGGCCGGACCGAAAGCGAAGTGCGATACGGCGCTGATGCGGCGGATCGCGGGCGCGGCGGTGCGGGCGCTGAAGCCGAAGGGAGTGGCGGAACTGGCGTTCCGGGTGGAGGGCGATCTGGCGTCCGAAGCGATCATCGAAGCGCTCGCCGAAGGCGCGGTTCTGGGCGATTTTGAGCCAAATAAGCACCAAACAGACCCCAAAAAGCACGAAAAACGCATCGAAAACGTGCGTTTTTCGGTGCCGGAGGAGTCGATTCCGCTGGTGGAAGCGCTGCGGCGAGGGCGCACGGTGGGCGAGGCGCAGAATTACACGCGCGCGCTGGCTAACGAGCCGGCGAACCTGTTGACTCCACAGAAGATGGCCGAAGAGGCAAAAGCGCTGGCGGCGGGCTTCGGACTGGAGTGCGAAATCCTGGACGAGGACCGGATGCGGCAGTTGGGCATGGGCGCGCTGCTGGGCGTGGCGCAGGGCAGCGCGGAGCGGCCGGCGCTGATCGTGCTGAAGTATGTGCCGGCGGAGAAGCCGGCGAGCGAAGACCATCTGGCGCTGGTGGGCAAAGGCGTGACGTTCGACACGGGCGGCGTGTCGATCAAGCCTTCCGACGGCATGGAGAAGATGAAATACGACATGTCGGGGGCGGCGGCGGTGTTGGGCGCGATGCGGGCGCTGGCGCAGTTAAAACCGCGAATCCCGGTGACGGCGTATGCGCCGTGCGTGGAGAACATGGTCAGCAGCCGGGCGCAGCGGCCGGGGGATATTGTCACCAGCTATCTGGGCAAGACGATCGAGGTGCTGAACACCGACGCCGAAGGGCGGCTGATCCTGGCCGATGCGCTGACGTATGCGGTGCGGCAGGGCGCGACGCATCTGGTGGACGCGGCCACGCTGACTGGGGCGATCGCGGTGGCGCTGGCGCATTTGCGCGTGGGCGTGTTTTCGAACAATGAAGAGCTGCAGGCGCGGGTATTGAAAGCGTCGGAGGCGGCGGGCGAACGCATGTGGGCGCTGCCGATGGACGAGGAGTACAACGAACTGCTGAAGAGCGCGTTCGCGGATCTGGCGAACATCGGCGGGCGGTACGGCGGCGCGATCACGGCGGCGAAGTTTCTGGAGCCGTTCGTGGACGGGAAGCCCTGGGTGCATCTGGACATTGCCGGGACAGCGTGGCTGGACGAGGGCAAGCCGTTTCTGGCGAAGGGTCCGACGGGCGTGCCGGTGCGGAGTTTCGTCCGGCTCGCCATGGAATGGTAGGGCTGCTGCTTCTGGCGCTGGCGGCGCCGCCGGCGAGCGACGCGGCGCGCGAGGAGTTTCTGCGCTACGGTGAGATCGTGGACGTGGAGCGGTTGGGCCAGGGCGTGACCGGGACGCGGCACGCGACACTGCATTTGCATGGCGTGAAACACGGCGCGCATGTCCAGACCGTGGATATTCAGCACCGGCCGATGGCGTCGTTCGCCAACTTCGAGCCGGGCTTCACGGACAGCTTCAAATACAACATCGCGGCCTATGAGATCGATCGCATGCTGGGGGTGGGGATGTCGCCGGTGTGCGTCTTCCGGCGGTTCGAGGGCAAGAGCGCGGCATTTTGCTGGTGGGTGGACGATGTGCTGATGGACGAGGCGAAGCGCCGGGCGCGGCGCATGCAGCCGCCGGACCGGATGCGGCACAGCCGGCAGGTGTGGCGTATGCGGATCTTCGACCAATTGATCTACAACACAGACCGGAATCAGGGAAACCTGTTGTACGACAGGGACTGGAATTTGTGGGCGATCGATCATACGCGGGCATTCCGGGTGTGGCCGAAGCTCGCGCGTGAGCGGGACGTGACGCATATCGACCGGGACTTACTGGAGCGGCTGAAGGCATTGGACCGCAAGCGGGTGGAGATGCGTACCGGGGAGTGGCTTTCGCGGCAGCAGATTGACGGGTTGTTCGCGAGGCGGGACCTGATCGTGAAGCGGCTGGAAGAGCGGGTCCGAAAGATGGGAGAGGCGGCGGTGCTGTTCGACTGGCCGCGGGAGGAGCAGAGATGAACCGGCGCGAGTGGATGCTGGGGATGGCCGTGGCGCTGCAACCTGGCGCGGGACGGATCGTGGCGGTGGGCGACGTACATGGAGACGATGAGCGCTTCATGGACGTGCTGCTAATGGCCGGGCTGGTGAACAGCCGGCGGCAGTGGAGCGGCGGGCGCGCGACGCTGATTCAACTCGGCGACATACTGCACCGGGGTCCGGCTTCGAGGCGGGCACTCGATCTGCTCATGAACCTGCAACGGCAGGCGAAACGGGCAGGCGGGCGCGTGGAGATGCTGATCGGCAATCACGAGGTGATGCGGCTGATCGGGGATTTCCGGTATGTGTCGCCGGGCGAGGATGCGGAGTTCCGGACGGCACGCTCGGAGAGGAAGCGGGATGAGTACTTTGAGATTTACCTGAAGATATTGCAGTCCGAAGGCAAGCCGGCGGAGCGCACGGATCTCTCGATTGGCTTCCGGCAGCAGTGGGAAGCGAGCTTTCCGCTGGGCCGGGCCGAGATGATCGAGGCGTTTGCTGAGCGCGGCAGGTATGGCAAATGGCTGCGCGAACGGCCGGTGGCGCTAGTGGCCGGCGAGACGCTGTTTGTGCACGCGGGCATCAGTCCGAAGTATCTGATGTGGGATGCCGAGCGTTTCGCGGAGCGGTACCGCCGGGATTTGGAATTGCAGAATCCGGAGGCCGGCGGATATCTCAGCGACGAGGAAGGGCCGTTCTGGTATCGCGGGCTGGCGACGGCGCCGGAAGCGGAAATGGCGGAGCATGTGGACGCGGTGCTGGAGCGCTGGGGGGTGAAGCGGATCGTGGTGGGGCATACGCCGCAGCGGGACGGCGTGAAGCCGCGCTTCGAGGGCAAGGTGTTGCTGGCCGATGTGGGGTTGTCCACGCTGTATGGCGGGCCGCGGGCATGTGTCGAGATCGTGGGCGGGAAGGTCTCGATGCTGATTGAAGGAAAGACAGTTCAGCTGCCGTAGGAGCCGGAGAAGATCTCGTCGAAAACGGAGGGTCGTTCGACTTTCCAGCCGAAGAAGCGGGCGGCTTTGGTGGAGCCGGCTTTGGAATCCATCGCGAGACAGTCGGCCATGGGTCCGAAGCGGGCGCGGGCGGCTTCGATGTCGACGCTTTCAACTTTGCCTTCAATGCCGCACGCCTGTGCGACAGCGAGGGCGATTTTCTTCACGGGCTGAGGCATGCCGCCGCAGGTGATGAAGAGCTCACCGAAGGCCGGCTCGGCGAGGGCGAGGGCGTAAAGGCTGGCGAGGTCGTCGGCATGGACGCAGGACCAATGGTTTTCGCCGCTGCCGATGATGCGGACGACGCCCTGCGAACGGGCTTCGTCAAACATGCCGGCGAGGAAGCCGCCGCCGCGGCCAAAGACCATGCCAGGGCGGAAGACGGTTCCCTGCGAGGAGAGGACGAGATCCTCGACGGCGGGGCGCCAGGCGACGAGTTCGGGCGGGCGGATCATGGCGATTTCGCCGAGCATGCGGCCGCGGGTATCGCCCATGACCCAGACGCCGCTGGTATAGATGAAGGGCTTGCGCGCGGGGCGAGTGATCTTGAGGATGGCCTCGACGGCGGCGCGGTCGCGGGCGGGGGCGTGCTCGTCGAACTGCATGGCGGTGTGGATGACGGCATCGGCGGCGTTGGCGGCGGTTGCGAGCACCTCCTTGTCTTCGAGGCTTCCCCGGACGGCGATGTGGCCGTCCGCCTCGAGGAGACCGGCTTTTTCATTGGTGCGCACGAGTCCGGTCACGGTGTGGCCGGCTTGTTTCAGCGCGCTACAAATCGCCGAGCCGATATAGCCGGTGGCGCCGGTCAGGAAGACTTTCATCGGGATGATTCCTTTTCCATGAAGAAGTGTAGCAGTGGTCAGGGGATCTCACCGCGCTGGCGGGCGGCAGCTTCGAGTTTTTGATGTTCGGTAAAGAGAAGGCCGGTGACGGCGAGCCAGACCACAACGATGCCGAGGGTGAGGCCAGCGAAGCCCGCCAGCGAGAGGCCGGCGGCGGTTCCAGCGAAGACGACGGCCGCCTGCAGCATGTCGCCGGCGCGGACGACGAAGGTATCGATGGCGGCCTTGGCCTTGTACTTGGCTTCGCGGGAGGTGAGCAGATAGAGAGCCTGGCGGGCGGTATTCATGATCGAGTAGTCGGTGGCATTCTCGAAGATCTTGGCGAAGCGGACGACGGCGAGGACGGGGTAGACGAGCAGGAGTCCATAGGCGCCGAAGGCGATGATGGGAAGAATGAAAACGGCGCCGCGAACGCCCAGGTACTTCAGCACCCGCGAGGCGACGAAGGTCTGCAAGAGGAAGCCGAGCAGGTTCACGTAGCCATAGAAGCCGCTATAGAAGGCGCCGATGAACTCCTTGCGGGCCATCTCATCGGACAGGGGGGCGGCATCCTGCGTGACGAGTTTGCCGAGCAGGAATTCGCCTGTGGAGTTGACGACGTTGAGCAGCAGAATCAGGACCGCGAGGAGGAAGAGGAAGCGCTGGCTGAAGATGAGTTGGAAGCCGCCCTCGGCGCCGAGCGGCTTCGCGGCGACGGATTCCTGACGGCGGTCGCGCTGGATGGCGCGGTTGTTCGACCAGAAAGTCATCGCTGTGCAGACGGCCAGCAGGGCGGCGCCGACGAGCATGACTTCGTAGAGGCCGATGCCCGAGATGAGGCGCCCGGCAGCGACGGCGCCGATCCAGGCGCCGAGCGACATGCCGATGCCGATAACCGGGAACAGGCGCTTGCCTTCGTCGTCGGAATGGATGTCGTTGGCGAAGGCCCAGAACTGAGCGACCACGAAATTGTTGTAGATGCCCAGCCACAGGTAGTAAGCGACGCCCTCGCGAATGCCGGCCTTGCCGAGAAGGTAGAAGAGCGCGAGGCAGGCGATGAAGAATCCGTTGGCGATGAGGATCAGCCGCATGCGGCGGACCTTTGAGCCGAGCATGCCGTAAAGGGGGATGAACAAGAGCAAAAGGAGTGCTTGACCAGCCGCGGCGTAGCTCTTCACCTCCGCGCCGCTTTCGCCCAGGATCAGAGCCTCGCGGATGGTCTTGAGCAGGTAGTAGGAGCCGAGCAGGAGGAAGACATTGACGGCGAGGATGAGGGTATTGACGGACTCGCCGGGGCGGATGTCGGTGAAGAGAAGGAACACCCGGTCGAGCGGGCTGAGGCGGGCTGTTGGGGAGGGTGCGCCGTTGGTCATCGAATGTATTCTGAAACATGCGGCAGCAAAAGGCCAGTGATCCAATGGCGGCGCGGCCAGCGCCTTTGCCTGGCGGGCAGGCTACAATCGGGATTGCAGCTGTATGCGTTCCGGGATCTTGTTCATTCTGGCTGGCCTGCTACTCGGAGGGGACAGTTGCGCCCAGGAGCCGGAGACGACCAGGGCCGCGCAGATTGAGGCGGAGCGGGACCGGAAAGCAACGGAGCTAACGCCGGACGAACCTACGCGTGCGGAGCAGGTACTCACCCGCATCAAAGACGAGAAGATTCTGGAGAGGATTCAGGCGGGATACAACGGTTTCCGGGGCCGGATTGGTGGATTGGCGACGGGCGGCGGATTTGCCCTGGGCCCGGAATACGCTCGCGAGGATCTTGCGCACGGCAAACTTCAGCTGCGTTCGGCCGCAGTTTTCAGTTTCCGGAATTTCCAGAGATATGATCTGCAATTGACCGCGCCCGAGACCAGAACGCGTCCGGTTTTTTTTCAGGCGTATGCGGCAAGGCACTTCTACCCGAGTCTGCAGTATTACGGACAAGGGCCGGAATCCGAGCGGGAGGGCCGCAGTACATTCCTTTACGAGGATGTGGCGGTGGACGGGACGGTGGGATGGACGGCAAAAAAAGGTTTGCGTCTTGCCGCATCCGGAGGATACCTGAAGGTGCATGCGGGGCCGGGGCTCGACCGGCGCTTTGCCTCGATCGAGGAAAACTTCGGCGGCGACTTGACGCCGGGTTTGAATTCGCAGCCGGATTTTGCGCGCGCCGGCGGCTACGTGGAACTGGACCGGACCGACAACCGGCTGGGTCCGCGGGCAGGCACCTATGCGCTGGCTAATTTTAGCCACATGATGGACCGGAACGGCGGGCGGTTTTCTTTCGACCGCCTGGACCTGGAGGCGCAGCAGTACATCCCATTTTTCAATCAGCGGCGCGTAATTGCCCTACGGGGCAGGACCAATATGACTTTTGTGCGAGACGGGCGGCAGGTTCCTTTTTACCTTCAGCCGATTATTGGCGGGCCCGACGATATACGGGGTTTCCGGGCCTTTCGCTTCTATGGGGACCAGTCTCTGGTGATGAACGCAGAATACAGATGGGAGGTATTTGCCGGATTGGACATGGCTTTGTTCATGGATGCCGGAAAAGTAGCGGCGCGGCGGTCGCACCTTGATTTCCGGAACCTGGAGACCGCGGCGGGTTTTGGGTTGCGCTGGAACGCGAGAAATTCGGTGTTCTTGCGGATGGATGTCGGCTTCAGTCATGAAGGTTATCAGGTGTGGCTGAAGTTCAACAACATCTTCGCGCCGAAACTGATTTACAGTTCGAGTTCGCACATTGTGCAGTGAGCATGGGATGAAGAGTAGATCCAGCATTCCGGCGTCTATCGTTATTCTGCTGCCGCTATGGGCTTCAGGGCCAGGCGTGGAGCCGAAGTTCTATCCCGACGATCCATTGCACGCCGAACCACCACCGCGGCATGTGGAAAGGGTGCTTGGCAGAAAGTTCTCCGACTACTACGATTTCTTCTATTCGAGCTTCGGGAATCCGACTGGAGCAGACCGCAAAGCGCCTCCGCCGCGTGCACAGGCAGTCAATACGATTGATGAGGCGATGGATTCCGCGTGGTGGCAGCGGCGCCATTACTACCGGCGCATGAGCATGGAAGAGCTGCTTGATGGGCCCGGAGGGCGGCGTCCCCCGGCGGCTACGGGCAAATGGCGGGTGGTGAAAGCCAAAAGCGAGGGGATCACGCCGGGATTCACAATCGAGGATGAAACCGGGCAGGAATATTATCTCAAATTCGATCCGCCGGAGCATCCAGAAATGGCGACGGCTCCGGATGTGCTGGTGGCTAGGCTCTTTTACGGTCTTGGCTTTAATGTCCCGGACAATTACATAGTGGAGTTCGACCTGGAGAGGCTTGTGGTCGAGCCCGGCACGAAGCTGAAGGACAATCTGGGCCAAGCGCGAGAAATGACTTCGCGCGATGTGACCGAGATCATGATCAATGTTCCCCGAACCAGCCGTGGCCTGTACCGGGCAGTCGCAAGCCTGACCATTTCCGGCAAGTGGGCGGGACCATACCGCTACTGGGGCACCCGGAGCGACGACCCTAACGATACCGTTCCGCACGAGCACAGGAGAGACCTGCGCGGCCTCAGCGTGGCTTGCGCCTGGGTGAATCACGATGATTCGCGCTCCGTAAATACCATTGATTTTCTGGTCAACGAGGGCGGACGCCAATTCGTGAAGCATTATTTGATTGACTTCGGCTCCACCTTGGGAAGCGGGACGCAAAAGGCCAATAGCCCGCGCTCGGGATTCGAGTATTTATGGGAGTTGAAGCCGGCTTTAGCGCAGTTTTTCACCTTTGGTCTGATGGTGCCGGATTGGGCAAAGGCGCGGTATCCGGACTTGCCGAGCGTTGGCCTTCTTGAGTACGAAAAGTTTGACGCGCTCAGCTGGAAGCCGGAGTATCCGAATCCCGCTTTTTCCAACCGTCTGCCCGATGACGGATTCTGGATGGCCAAGCAGGTGATGGCCTTTACGGATGAGGAGATCCGCGCGATTGTCCGGACCGGACAATACTCCGATCCGGCGGCGGAAGATTGGGTGGCGGAATGTTTGATCAAGCGGCGGGACAAGATAGGGCGCGCCTTTTTCGGAGAGGTTTTGCCGCTTGACCAGTTTGCTGTTCGGGGTGGAAGGCTTGTATTCGAAAATCTTGCGGTGAAACATGGTTTCACAGCTGAACCGGCGTACTCGGTGCAATGGTCGGTGTTCGATAACAACACTCGCAGCAGCGAATTATTGAACGGCGCAAATGGATTCGAAGTGCCTGCGCGTCCTGCCGAGTTCCTGCTGGCGCGGATTCATGGCGGCGACGCGGCTAAGCGAGTGGATGTTTATTTGCGGCTTCGCGGAAACCAGCGGGAGGTAGTGGGCGTTGAACGCACTTGGTAGGCTGCTGTTTCTGGCCTGGCTTGCGCTACCGCCATCGGCCGCGGATGGGCGCTTCTTCACGTACATCGGCGAGATCGGCAGCGATCGCGTTCTGGTCGCGTGGGGTACGGCGGATGGACGAGGCGTCAACACGATAGGCAGGGATTCGGTCTCACATGGTGTGGCGACGGTTTCGCTGAATGGGATTCGCACGGTTCAGGACCGGAATTGGGTGGAGGTTGCGGGCCTCGCCCCCGATAAGGTTTACCGGTACACGGTGACCTTGGCCGGGAAACAGATTGGAGCGGGAGAGGTTCGGACACAGCCGGCAAAAGCAGAGAGGCTCGAGTTCTTTGTAATCGGCGACTATGGCAACGGTTCGGCCGGGCAATATGCGGTGGCGGAGTCGATGATCCGGGAATACGAGCGGTTGAAAGCGGCAGGGCGGCAGGTTCGTTTCGTCTTGACGGTGGGGGACAATATTTACGCCGACACGTTTCTGGGTATTCCGCTGCCGAGACGCACCGGCCGCTACGACCGGGACTGGCGCGAAAAATACTTCGTGCCATACGAAGCGTTGTTGCGCGAGGTTCCATTCTACATGACGCTCGGGAACCACGACGGAAAGGAATCTGAGTGGGCAGCCGACTTGCCGGTGCAATTGGATAATTTTTTCTTCCCAGGCAATCGCCCGGCAAAGTATTACCGGTTTGGGTATGGACACTTTGTTGATTTTTTTGCTCTGGATACGACCCGGAACACGGATGCGGGTCTCGGCGCGCAGTCGCAGTGGCTGGCGTCGGAATTGGCCGAATCGCGTGCGGCGTGGAAGATAGTGTACGGGCACCATCCTCCGTACAACGCGGGTCCGCGTCACGGAGGCGACCGGCAGCGTCTCCAGCCCATCGTGACGCTGTTGCGGGAGCACCGCGTCGCCGCCTATTTCTGCGGCCATGAACATAATTTCCAGGTTTCCGAAAAGAATACTGAGTTGCGCCCGGCGGTGATGTTCCTGACCGGCGCAGGAGGAGAACTGCGGGCCGGCGACGCCCGCGCCGGAATGAAGCGTGAAAGGATCGCGGCGTGGGCGCCGGTCAGGCACTTCCTGCACGTTCAGATCGATGGTGAGACAATGCGGGTGACGCCCCTGGGCCCTGATCCCGTGCGTCCCGTGGACGCAGACGGAAGACCAGTGGCGATTCCATTCGTTATTTCCCGGCCATGAATTCTAAACCAGTCGCAATTCAACACCTCGGCGCGGCGCGCCATCCCAGCCCTTTACTTCAAGACCGGCAGGAGTCGCTGGTGAGACGGCGTTTCGTGCGCGATGATCAGGCATTGCCCCTTCATCTGGTAGAAGGGCTTGATGAAGGTCCGCAGATTTATTTCGAACTTGCCGGCCCGAGGGATTCAATTTATTTCGATCCTGCGGGGTGCCGCGCGGCAATGGTGACGTGCGGAGGGTTGTGTCCCGGATTAAATAACGTCATCCGTTCGCTTTTCCTCGAGTTGCATTATCACTACGACGTTACAGATGTTTTTGGGATTCGCTACGGATATCACGGCTTAAATCCAGCCAATGGCTGGCCCCCGATTCGTCTTGATTTAGAAACTGTTTCCGATATTCACGAGAGTGGCGGATCGATTTTAGGGACTTCCCGCGGACCCGAGGACCCCGCCGTGATGGTGAACTTCCTCCGCCAATTAGGTGTACAAATTCTTTTTACGATTGGCGGCGACGGCACGCAACGCGGCGCATTCGCCGTGCACGAGGAGGCGCGGCGGCAAGGATATCCGCTCGCGGTGGTTGGCGTACCGAAGACGATCGACAACGACATCCAGTACGTCAGCCGCACTTTCGGATTTACGACGGCCGTGGAGGAGGCGCGCGCGGTGATCGATGGCGCGCACACCGAGGCGCGGGCGGTTCTGAATGGCGTTGGGCTCGTGAAGCTGATGGGCCGGGATTCCGGCTTCATTGCGGCGGCGGCCACGGTGGCGAGCGGTGAAGTGAATTATTGTTTCATCCCCGAGGTGCGTTTCGAACTGGACGGTCCCGCCGGGCTGCTCGCCGTGCTGGAGAAACGGCTGGCCCGGAAGCAGCACGCCATGATCGTCGTGGCCGAGGGCGCGGGCCAGGAGCTGATTGCGCGGGATCAAGTGCGCAAGGATGCCTCCGGCAACGTCATTCACGCCGATATTGGGGTCTTTCTGCAGCAGCGCATCCGCGCGCATTTCGCCGGGCGCGCCAAGCCTGTGAATGTCCGGTATATCGATCCGAGCTACATTATTCGCAGCAAAAAAGCCAATACGGAAGATGCGATTTTGTGCGACCGGCTTGCCCGGTATGCCGTCCATGCCGCGATGGCGGGCAAGTCCGGCCTGATTGTCGGGCTGCTGCATGAAAAGTTCATCCACGTGCCGACGCCGCTTGCCACAAGCGGCCGGAAGAAACTCGATGAGCGCGGCCCGCTGTGGGGCGCGGTACTGGCCTCCACCGGGCAACCGCTCTCGTTCCTCAACCCCTGACGGCGGCTATTCGATGTACGGAATCCACACCTGCATCGGCGTAAAGCCCCGGTTGGCGAAGGCGAAATAGGGCACGAGGCGCGCCTGGGCGGGCTTCCAGTTCCGGCTGGCCTGGCGCGGATGGTAGAGGCCCGAGGGAGATTCCTGCTGCTCCACGGCCGGGTGCTGGAGCACTGGCAGACCGCCCAGCAGGCGGGACGGAACCCCCGTCGCCGCGCCGGCATTGCCGCGCAAATCGAGCGCCAGCTTCTCCGGTTCGAGGCCATCCGGCTGATCCAGACCTTCAAGACAATACACCACGGGGCCACGTTCGACGGCCGCCTTGCCCACGTTGTCGCGCACCCGCGGATTCGCAAGAGTGTGCCGGACCCTCATATCCAGACGAAGTTCCACGCGATCGCCGGGCTTCCATTGACGGCGGATGCGGTGGTACGCCCCGGACTGCACCGAGCCCACATCCTCGCCGTTGACCAGAACCTTGGTATTGGACGACCAGGCAGGAATCCGCAGCCCCAACTCAAAGGTGGTTTCGCGCCCGGGCTCGACAGAGAAATGCACCGTTCCTTCCAGCGGATAGGTGGTGGTCTGCCGGATTTTCAGCGGTTGGCCGTCCGGAAGCCGCCAATCGAGTGTCGCGGTGTGATAGAGGTGAACGGCGATGCCCTCGCTGGACGCTCCGAACAGATAGCCCGGCAGCGAAGCGAGCACGCGCTGGAGATTGGGCGGGCAGCAGGTGGTGTCGTACCAAGGATTGCGGATTCGGTCATTCGAATTTCCGCTCAACTCGAGCGGATTGCGGTAACAATACAGCCTTCCATCGAGCGACAGTCCGCTATTGATGCCATTGTAGAGTGCGCGCTCCAGCAGGTCGGCGTGGCGAGCGTCGCCGGTCGCCGCCAGCATCCGCCAATTCCAGAAGAAATTCGCAATCGCCGCACAACTCTCCGTGTAGGCCAATTGATTCGGCAGTTCGAACGCCTCTCCGAAGGCCTCGCCGGTTTGTCGCGACCCGATACCGCCGGTGATGTACACCTTGCTCTCCGCCAGGTCGCGCCACAGCCTCTCCAATGTTCCTTTGTATTTGTCGTCGCCGGTCTCCAGGTAATAATCCGCCGCTCCGCTCGCCGCATAGCCCGCGCGGACGGCATGACCCTCCATCTGGGTGCGCTCGGTGAAAGGCTTTCCGATAAATGTGTAAACGAGATCCCGTTGCGAGATACGCCCCTTCAATCGGGGATCGCTGTTTAGAAAATACCCCGCGAAGTCGAGAAAACTCCGGTCACCGGTCGTCCGGTAAAGCTCAATGAGCGCGAGTTCGATCTCCGGGTGGCCATCGTACAACGGCTCCTTTTCCGGCCCGAAGCGTAGTTGCAGATACCGCACGAAGCGAATCCCCACGTCCATCAGATCGCGCTTGCCGGTAGCCCGGTACCACGCGATACCGGCCTGCAACAGGTGTCCCAGGCAATACAGCTCATGCCCGTGGAGCATGTTCTGATGGCGGTCGCTCAACCTCTCCATCGTGTACCGCGTGTTGAGGTACCCGTTCTCTTCCTGCGTGGCGCTGACAATCCGGATCGCCTCCTCGAGCAGCGGCTGATTGCGGCGTTCGCCTGATTGCACCTCGAACGCCACCGCCTCCATCCACTTGTACACATCGGAATCGGTGTAGATCGGCCCTCTCCGGGCAACTTGTTTCCCCGCCAGCCGGCGGAAATTATCGAGAATTCCCCGCTGCTCGAACTCCTGGTAAAGCGTGGGAATGCTGACCTCCGTCACCACCTTGCGCCGTTCGGTCCAGAACCCAGGGCCGAGTTGAACCGCCGATACCGGCACGCCGCGAACCCGCGCCCCCGGCGAAGCCTCCAGATGAACCACCGCCTGGCCGCGCCAATCCGATTGCGCCTTCACGGGAGCGCAGGGCAGCATCGCAACGAGAACGAAAAAGACGCTCAGCCTCATATTGAGGCTGAGCATATCTCAAACCGCGGCCGTTCACACGCGGATCGTCACTGTCAGATTGCGCCCCGGCCGCGAACCCTGGCTCAACGGCACGCCGATGATGTCCAGCGTCATCTCCGCCCCCGCCGGCAGCGGGGCCAGATTCACCCCGTTCACGGTGTTGGAGACACGCTGCCCTGCCAGGACGGTCAGTTCGCAGTAGGCGTCGCCATTCACCCTGAGGCGCATCGCCAGATCCCCGCCCGCCGGCGCCTCGGTCAAGGTGGCGAAAATGTCGCCGACGGCCTGCTTCTCGTCGATCACCAGCGGCGGCGCGGCCATCGATTCCAGGGCCGGTTCACCGGGCACCTGAATGGTGTACTGGCCGCCCGCCAGCGTACGCAGCCCGCCATGCAACAAGCCTGCGTAGCTGTTGACCGATGCCGGCCCCGCGCCTCGCGTGTTCGTCGCGAACAATTCCGCCGCGGCGATCCGGGCATGCGGAAAAGGAATCGTCAGCAAGTAACTCCCGCTGGCCGGCGTGCCGAAGAACCGTCGCGGGAACGGGACCACAACCACGTGCCTTCGCAGCCGCCACACTGCGCTCAGCGCCGGATGCGCCCCCGCCGGGCCTCCCGCCGCCGCGCGCTCCACCTCGACCGTATTCCCTTCCCCGGCCGTCACTACTTTCATCAACTCGGCCCCGATCTGAAGCAAGTCACCCGGCGACATCGGCTCCGCCCCTTCGAGAATCAGCCAGCCCGACTCGGAGTCCACGCCCTCGGCCAGCCTCGCGCCGGTCACTCCATCCAGTTCGTTCCAGTAGTGCAGCGTCAATGTGCCCGCGGTTATCCCTCGTGTATTCTCGAGCGTCTCAAACCCGATGCCGAGCAGTTCCAGCCGCCCGCGCCTCCCGGCGGCCAAGGCAAAAAACGGTGTAGGCGGGAAGTCCTCTCCTTCCATGCCTCCCTCGGCCCCGCCAATCAAATGCCGGTGCAACACCGACAGTTCGCTTGACGTCTCCTGGTCCAGCGCGTTCGCCGAACGTCCGCTGATCTGGACATACGTGCCGTCGCGGTTCAGAACTTCGAAGACGATCTCATCCGATCGCGTCGATCCCGCAAAGCGCCATGACGGCTCCGACACGGCGAACCAGCTCGTCGCGTCCGGCGCCGTCGTCCACGGCGTCGCCAAAAACAGCGTGGACGAATCGTTGTCCATCACCAGCCGCTCCTGGCCCTGCCCGCGTCCTCGCACGATCCTGACCGTCGCGCCGCGGTACTCATGCTCCAGCATCGCCAGACTGGCATTGCCGATCAGCGCCTCGCCGTGCAGCACCGCCTGTGTTTCCGGCAGAAGTTCCATGCGCCAGTGGAAGTTCGCGTGATCATAGTTCGCATCCGGAGGCGGTTCCAGTGCCGGCTCCAGACCATCGTCGATGAATTGCCCCACCGGACCCGCGGTCTCCGCGATTCGCAGCAACTGCAGCGGGCTCGCTCCGCGATAAACGCGAACCGCCGCCGTCCCTCCCGCCAGGCTGATGCCGGTCAGCACCACCCGGTTTGTCGACGTGGCCTCCGGCAGCGTCGCCCTCACGACGAACGAAAGATCCGATTCCTCGCCATTCGCGTCCACCGCGCTGATCGCGTAGTACCATGTCTGGCCGACTGAGAGCGTGCCGCCACTCGTCTGCACCAGCGGCGACAGCGCCAGCAGCGGCACGCCCGCGCCCGCCGCCGCCGGCCGCGATGGCGGACTGAAACGCACACGCAACTGCACCGCTGCGCTCCCGTCCATCTGTTCCAACGGCCGCTCCTCCACGTCGAACTCCTGTTCGCCGTCGCTGTTCAGCCGCACGCCCGCCAGCGGCCGCGGAGTCCCGCCTTGCCGGCTGTACCGGCGCAGTTGGCCCGCGTCCATCGATTCCGCCCCATCCAGCAGCGCATGCCAGCCTTCCACGTGACGCTGGCCCGTGATCCGCACCGTCTCGTAATTCTCCGCCGGCGTCAGCTTCACAATTCGATAAGGCGCCCGATCCAGACCATCCTTCAAGTAGGTCACCGTGATCAGATCGCCCGGCCGGAGCCCCAATGCCTGCACGCTCGTCTCGAATTCGACGTATTCGTTCCCATACAGGCCCTTCATCAGATGAAAGCGGACGATTCGCGCCGCCTGGTCGAAGTGCGGCAGACCCATCGCCGGCAAGGCCGCGCTCAACTCCTGCCCGGTCGTCAGCACGTCATCCAGGTCCACCAGCGACACGCTGTCCTGCCGGTATTCGTTGAAGGCGTTCTGGAACTCCGCGCTCAGCCGGTTCGGGCACTCGCTGGTTCCCCTTGACCACCGCCGCAACGCCGGCTCTCCTGAGGGCCGCCGCAAAAGCCCGCTCAGCCCGTTCGACCCGTCGCCGAATTCGTACGCGGGCCACCCCCCATGCCAGGGCTCCGTGCCGTTGCTCGTCTCCGGCTTCACCGGATGCTGATCGGCCATCGCGGCCTCGGGCCGTAGTTGCAGCCTGCCGTCCCCGTCGAATGTGAGCAGTAACGCCGCCGTCATTCGCACGCCGCGAACCAGTTCCGCCGCACTGCGACGCTGGGTCACCGTCAGGTTGCACTCGAACCGCGGAGTAAACAGAGGGTTTCCATTCGCGTCCTTGGCTTCAATCGGCTCATCGCAACGCGCCGCGGTTTGAGCGAAGCTCCGGACATCGATCTCCTGCATCCTCCATCCGCTTCTCCGCAGCAGATCCAACAGAATCCACGCCGGGTTCCTCGTGAATACCACGCCCAGCGACTCCCCATTCACGTCGAAGCGCTCCAGCCTGAGACCGTCCAGCAGCACTTCCACTCGCGGCACGCTCCGCCCGTCGTTCAACCGGTTCGGCAGGGCCACCGCGAGAATTCCGGCGCTCCCATGCGGATCGCCCAACGCGTTTCCGGCCTGGTCCCGAAAGTTCAGATTGAATCCGCCGTTTCGCGTGCCCAGGCTCACCACGTTGTACCAGCCCGTCGCCGTCATGTCCCGCCCCGTGACGCCCAGCGGGATCTCCACTCCGTTTACCACCACCTTGTGGACCCCTTCCATCTGGCCCACGCCCAGCAGCACCTCGCAGTGCGTCAGATTGCCGTCGTTCCTCGTGAACACCACCGGCGGCTGCACCCACGCCGTGCCGTACACCATCGGCACCACATCGTTCGCCCGTGCGCGGTTGTCGAGCGGATCGCTTACATGCGAACTCTTCGCGCCATGCGTCCGCACCAGCACGCTCGCCGGCAGGAATTGAAACCCTCCGAAGCGCGCCGTCGGCCGCCCTTGCGAATCCTCGTCGAACATGCCCCGAGCCGCGCAATCGTTCTTCGTGTAATTGCAGCTTGTGTACGCAACCCCCAGCGGATCGGCGTTGCCGCAACCGCCCTCCTGATCCGGCGAGTATCCGCAGGCATAGAACCGCGAGTAAATCCCGTTCTCTCCCCCGTTCACTGCCTCCTCGCGCTGCTCCGCGGTGGCCGGAAACATCCAAGGGCACCGGGCTTGCACCCGCACCGGCGGCAGCGTCACCCGCTGCAGACTCAGCCGGTTCACGAAGCTCAGCCGCATTGTCTTCTCGGTGATCTCTTCCGGCGGGTTCGCTGATCCCAGAAACACCGCCACCGGCTCCGTCACGGCCGTGCTGTTGCTCAGCTCGTAAAACACGAACCGGACCCGCAGGCTCGCGCCCTTCCAGCCCGTCGCAGCTTCAATCTGCGAATACCGCGAATCCACGTTGGCCAGCGTCACCGAAAAACGCGCCGAAGCGTCAATGCCCTCGTCCGCGCCCAGGCGCAGGTCGAACTGATTGTGCCGCAGCACCCGCGCTTCATATTCTTCACCCTCCACCGTGACCGCGTGTGTCGACCAGCGCTCCACCCGGCCGTCCCGCAGCCGGCATTCCATCAACAACAACGGCGTCGGCAGCACTTCCGCGCGCTTGATCTGATGTACTGTCGTCATCGTTCTCTCCCTAGCTCCGGCTCCGGATGCGCACCGCCGTGTGGAACTGCCCCGGCCCTTCCAACACCCACGTCAACTCGTCCATGTCAAACCGGGCGCTCGAATACACCGCCCGGCCGCCGCCGGCGCGCTTGTATGGCGAAGCCGCCCTCTGCGCCTCGGCCTGCGGACCATACGCCTCGCACACACCGCCAGGCTCCAGCTCGATCGCGAATCGCACCGTTGCGCCTGCGCCCGCCTGCGCCGTCATCTGGCGCCGCTGCCACTGCCCATTCATCTCGAACTGCTCCGCCGCGCCCGCCAGCTTCAGCCAAACCTTCGTCCCCGCCGCGCCCCGCAGCCACGTGCTCAGCGCGTACCGGTAATCTCCCGGCGCCGCCACCGTCTGCGCGATCCCATGCGCCGCGCCGCTCGGGTTGCTCAACGTGAAGGCCTCCTGACCCCCGTTCGCATCCGGCTGCGCCGAAGGCGCCACCCCCGTCAAGCCCTTCTCCCAGACCTCATCCGTCAACGCCCCCGTCCACCTCAGCAGGTTGGCCAGCGGATCCACGAATGTGAACGGCCGCAGCCGCCCCCCGGCTTCCCTGAAGAACTCCCGCAGCCGCTCCGCCTCCTCCTCATCCAGATGCTGATACCGCAACGTCCACGACACCGCATCCGCGTCCGCGTCATGCCGCGTGTGCCACACACCGCCGGCCGTCCGCACGCTCGTGCTCCGGGTTTCCCGGTTCTTCTGCAAGGGATACTGCGCCAGCGCGCCGGCCATGATTTGTGGGTACACCAGCATCTCAGTCCCTCACCTCGACAATCTCGATCTCCGCTTCGCCCTCATGCCCTTCCCGCAGGTTCAGCCTCAGCGTGTCCTCCGCCAGCCGGCACCGCTCATACACCGACCCCGTCCGCGGATCTTCGAACTCGAACTCCTGCGACGAACCCTGCAGCGCCTGGAAGAACTCCTCCAGCGCCGCCAACTCCCCCTCATCCAACTGCGCCAGCTTCACCACCCAACGCCTCTCCGCCTCGCCGCGCAAGGCAAACCGCTGTTCGCCACCGTCCACAAACCGCAGTACCCGCGTCGCGAACCGTTGCCCTTCCACGCTGCCGTATTGCGCCAGCGCCCCCGTCTTCAATCTGGGAAACTCCATCGCGCCGCCCCCTTACCGCTCGCCCATCACATCGCCCAGGCTGTGCGACTCCAGCAACGCCTGCCGCACCGCCGCCGCGATCTCGTCCCGGTGGTCCAGGAACGACCGGCTGTCCATCGCCTGCACCTGCACCGTCACCTGCGCCGGCGCCGCCGCCCGCTCCTCTCCGATCGCGCGCGCCTGCCAGCCCGCCCCGTAGTCCGCCTCCCTCATCGACCATCCGCTCTCCGCCCTGATCCCGCCCAGGTAGTCTTGCCGCGCCGGCCTGTCGTACTTCGGCAACTCCACCGCCTCCGGCTTGCCCCCCCCGCCAAACAGCCGCAACAACCCCAGCAGAGGATTCAAGCTCGCCATCCAACCCAGCGGGCCGCCCAGCCGCTTCGTCACCGACTCCAGATTCTGGACCGCCGCTCCCAGCGAACCCACCCCTCCGGCCGCCCCGTCCCGGTTGCTTCCGAGCGATTGCGTCAGCTTTGCCGCCAGGCTCTCCGCCGCCTGCGCCGTATTGGTCTCGCTCGCTACGCCGCCGCTCCGCAGAGCCTCTGTCATCGAAGCCGCCAGCCGGTCGGCCACACTCCGCAGTTCATCTCCCTGAGCTTCGCCTTCGTTCCTCTGCATCTCTCCGCTCCTTCTCCCATTCCTCTTCCAGCAGCGCCAGCGCCTCGGCATCCTTGGCCGCCACACTCCACAAATCGCCGCCGCCCAGCCGCTTCCACACTGCGAACATCTCCAGCCAGCTCTGGCTCGCCGCCGTGATCTCCGTCCGCGGACACGCCTCCGTCATCGCCGGCCCCCGCGCCCACACCACTCTCACCGGCGCCCCCCGGCCCTCCGCCGACCATCCGCAGCGCCTCTTCACCTGCAGACCGTTTCCCCGGCAACTCTCGCAATCCCACCCGGCCTGCGCCCCCAGCGCGAAATGGAATGCGACCCTCAGTTTTTTCGTTCGTTCTCGCTCAACGAAAGCTCCGCTCGCACCGCCGCCGCCATCTCGCGGCACAGCCCCTCGGGGCCTTTCTCCACCACCGCCGCCACGCTTGCCGCTTCCCCATCGATCTCCAAACCCGACACTTCCAGCACACCCCACTCCACATACACCCGGTCCGCCTCCAGCTCCAACTCCACCGCCGCCAGCTTCTCCTCCGGACCGTCGCCCGCCGCCCGGCACGCCAGCTCCTCCACCAGCCCCCGCACCCGCCGCGTCAGTTCCGCCCGCCGCGCCAGCGACGCCCGCCTCACCCGGAACCGCGCGCCGGGCATCGTCTCCGATGCCCGCCACACCGTGCTCTCCCACTTCACCGCTTCATCCGAAGGCGATCCAAAGCTCATCGCTCGCGCCTCCTTGCGCCCTCGAAGCCGAAAACCGCCACCGCAGCCGTGTCTCATCGTCCAGGAACTCCGGCGTCTCCGGCACGAAGCTCTTCATCCACACGCCGCACATCTGCCCCGCCTGCTCGCCCATCTGCACCACCAGCGACACCGGCTGCCGCCACCGCGCCGCCTGGTACATCTCCTCGAACACCGCCGTGTCCTGGCTGTACAACTCGAACTCCGCCGTCACTTCCCGCTCGCCCGGCGCGATGCAGCGCGGCGTCACCCAGCCGAACTCCCTCGTCCGCGTCTCCACGTTGTTCTTCACTCGCACCCGCGCCGAGGTCACCGTATGCGCCTGCGACGGCCCCAGCCCCAGCCACATCTGCCCCAAATGCCCCAACACCGGCGGCGCGTCCATCTGCTCCACCGCGGGCTCAGCCGGAAATCCTCCCGCCGCCGTCGTGCTGTCGATCAACTCCGCCGCCACTCCCTCGAACCGCAGTTCGTGGAAATCGCCGTTCACCTCCAACTCCAGCTCATCCACCACCGCGCCCCGCAGCATCCGCTGCACCGCGCCCTCCGGACTCCAGTAGTCGTACAGCGTCACGCTCGGCAGCATTTCGTCCAACCCATAACTCACGCCTCCGCCCACCGGCGCCGCCCCCATCCACGCCGTGAACGGCGCGTTCAGCACCACCGTCTGCGCATCCATCACCCCGGCCACCATCCGCAGCTCTCCGCCCGCCGTCAATGCCATCCCTTCGCTCAATCCGTGCGCCGCCTGGAAACTCAGCACCAGCCCGTTCGCCGTCGCCGTACCCCCCGCCGTCACGCGCCCCTCGCCGCCCATCGCCGATTCCACCAGCGCCCCGTAGCGCGGCTTGTCCGTCCCGCTCGCCCGGCCCGCCAAGTACGTCGTCACCTCAAACGACGTCTGCCGCCGCAGCTCCGCCGGCAACCCCTGAAACGTCCGCGTCCCCGTTTTGTCGCGCCGCCGTACCGCCTCCCTTCTCTCGCGGATCCCCAACCGCACGGCCGGGAACCGGTCCGCCGCCGTCACCCCCGCCGCGCTTCCGTATGCCGGCTCCCGGGCCACGTAAAACCTGTTGTTATTCGATGCAATGTAGCAAGCCATTTCCTTGTTCCCCTTAGTGCCGGCTCAGGTCCACTTCGCACACCACCCGCGCCGTCTGCTGAAAATGCAATCCACCCTTCTTCACCGGTTCGAAAACCACTTCATATTCCCCGCTCAGCGTCATCCCCTCGCCCAGGCTCCCCCGGCTTCGCTCCACCACGTCCGTCACCGCGTCCGCGAAAAACTGCAACTCCTCCGTCAAGCCCTCCAGCCGGTCCCGCGATACCCGCACCTCCGTCACCACCTCCACCGTCCCCGAAAACCGCCGGAATTTCTCCGTCATCTTGTTCCGGATCCGCGCCACGTACACCTGAAACGACGGATACTCCTGCCCCCTGCTCTGCTCCTGCAAATCCGCGCTCGCCTGCACTCCGCCCACCTGCCGCGCCGCCGGCGTCAGCAGAATACTCTCCGGACGGTCCCGCAGCGCCGCCACGCTGTGCGCCAGCCCCGTCTCGCCCGTCAGCAACTCCCGAATCCGCTCCACCACTCTCTGCGTCGGTGTCGACATCCGCCTACCTCCTCAACAGCCGCCGCCACGTCAAGTAACGCTCCGGCGCCTGTCCGCTCCCCGGCTCCGGACCCTCCGCCAGCGAACCCTCCGGCGCCGCCCACTCCTGATCCAACCCCAGCGGTGCCACACTCTGCCGCTTCAGCGCCTCCGGACTGAACCCCGCATACAAATGCCACCCCGCCGCGCCGCTCTGCTGCCCCGCCGGCCTCACTGTCAGGCTGTGCGGCTCTTTCGCCTCCACCACCGTCACCGGACTCGCCGCGCTCTCCGCCCCGGCCCCGTTCACCCACGAAGCCCTCAAATAATAGACCCGCGCGCTCACCGCGCCCATGCCCAGCACCGCCTCCACTCCCGCCGGCCGCCGCATCGGCGCCGCGGTCAACCCCACTCCGCCTTCCAGCACCCGCTCGCCCGCCTCGCTCGCCTCCTTCTGATACGCCTTCCACCGCCCGCCATACCGGTCGTTCAACTGGCTGAAGTACGCGTCCCGGTAGACCATCGCCAGCGTCAGCAGCGCATGCCAGCGCGCCATCGCCGCCGTTGCCACCACCTCCTCCAGCCGTCCCGCGTCCGTCCGCCGCAGCAGCGCTTCCACTTCGATCTCGATCTCCCGCCGCGCCAGTTCCAGCTTCCGGCCCAGATCGATCCCCTCGCCGTGCGCCACTTCCAGCACTCCGCTGTCTTGCGTCTGCAAATCGCTCAGCGTGCTCAAATCGCCGTCTACCAGTAACGCCATCGCCCCTCCTAACTCTTCCGCGGCTTCTTCGCCTGCGCTTCCTGTTCCAGCCCGTTCATCAACTGCACGTGTATCCGCTCCGCCGCCCGCGCCCTCAGCCACTCCGCGCGCGCCTCGGCCTGCTCCGCCCTGTACACTTCCGCCTCCTCCGCGCTCGCCAGCCGCGCCCGCCCCTCCACCAGCAGCCGGCACGCCACCTCCTTCGGTACTACCGACACCACACCCGCCACGCCGCCGTCCGCCGTCGCTTCGCTCACCACCACCTGATCCCCTTCCGGTAATTCAGCCGCTTTTTCCCGCAGTTTCCGGTAATATCCCTTCAAATCCATTCTTTTTGTCCTTTCTCAACGCCCCCACCCCGCGACACCTTTCACTGTGTCCTTCCCCCGTCAAACAGCCACCCCAAGCCCCGACCGTCAGGGAGGGGCCCCCACCAACAACCCCACCCAACCCGAAAACCAGGGGGCCCGGCCTCTCGCCGAGCCCCCACCCCCCACCTCTAGCTCCGCACCTGCACGCCGTGCGCATTCCGCAGCACGCCCACGCCGTACAGCATGTCCACCGTGAACTGCTGCGCCAGCGTGTTCGGCTGGTAGCTCATCACCACCCGCATGCCGAAATTGCCCAACTCGGCGTACTCCGCAATCCCGCCCGTTCCCGGCAGCGGCTTCGGCAATCGCCGGATCGCCAGACCCATCGCGCTCTTCGCAAACGCTACGTTGTGCGTCGTCACTGGACTCGTCCCCGTCTTCGGCACAAAGTGCGAACGGAACACGTAAAAGTCCTTCAACTTCCCGATCGTCCCGTCTACCAGCGCCCGCAACCCGGCCTCGCCCGCCGAATTGTATTCGCTGAACCGCGGAACCTGCCGCAACTGCGAATACGCCTGGCCCGACACCACCATGTACTTCGGCTCGCTCGCCGGCACCTTCGCGTTGAACAGCGCCGTCTCCGCCGAATCGATCACGCCCTCCGCCAGCGCCGTCCCGCCCGTGCCCAGCGGCGCATTCGCCGTGAACTGGCTGTACAGCCCCAGCAGGTCGCTCTCCACCCGCTCGGCCAGTGCCACCATCGCCGGCTGCATGTACAACCGCAGCAGGTCCGGCACCGCGATCACCTTCGTCACATCCGGAATCTGGAACGTCGCCTCCACGTGCGAGTTCAGTATGATCTGCGCGTTCTGCAGATTCGGATTCTGCGTCACCACCTCCCCGCCCTCGGCGATGTTATTCGCCTGCATCACCGGCGGTATCGGCACGTTCACCGTATCGCCCGCCTGTGCCAGCGTCGGCTCGAAATCCCGGTTCACCAGGTTGCCCATCACCAGATGCCCCATCAACGCCGGAAGCGCATCCACCGCCACCAGCTTCACAATCGCATTCGCCAGATTGGCTGACGTAATAGCTGCCATCGTTCTCTCCTTCTATCTCCCCTCAATCACTCCCCCCGCAGGCTCTCTCGTGCCACCTGCGAGATCCGCTCCCGAACCTTCTGCAACTCCTCCGCGCTCATCCCCGGACGAATCCGCTCCAGTTCGATCCCATACCCGCCCCCGCCGCCCAGCCGCGGCCCCGGCGTTACTCCGCTCCCGCCCGCGATCCTCGCCGGCAGAAACTCCGGGTTCTCTTGCACCCAGCCCGTCAAGTACTCCCTCACGCCCGCCTCGCCCTCCGGCGTCCGCGCCACCAGCCGCCCGTCCTCGGTCCGCACGATGTCGCTCTTCACCACTTGAAACGCCAGATCCACCTTCGCCACCCCCAGCCGTTGCAGCTCGTTTCGGATCGCCGTGCTTCGCTCGCTCTCCTCCGCCTGCCGCCGCGCCCGCTGGTTCTCTTCCACCAGCTCATTTACCCGCCGCTCCAGCGACTCCCGCCGCCGCTTCTCCTCCGTCAGCTCCGCCTTGTACGCCGGCTCGGCCCTCGTCCGCTCCGACGACAGGTACTCCTCGATCACCCCGCGCATCAAACGCCGCAGTTCATTGCTCTCCTGCTCCATGCCGCTCCTTTCTCAACACAACCTTCCACCCCCGGACCGCCCGCAGACCCTTCTCCACCCAGCCCGGTCGCTCCGCCTCCTCCTTCTCCTCCAGCCGCCGCAACGCCTCCAACAGCAACCGCACCAGCATCACCTTCATCCCGCAATCCTCCATTCCCGCGATCGAAACCAATATGCCCCCCCAAACCACAGCGCACCTGTAGGGCGCGCCTTCAGCCCCGCCCCAACTCACACCCCCTCAATCTCCCGCGCAATCCGATCCTTCACCTCCTGCCGCGCATCGCACAGGAACTTCATCGCCAGCTTCTTGTACACCTGCTTCCGCAGCGTCTCCGACTCGATCCCCAACCCCAACAGCCGCTCCGCATCCGCCAGCTCCTCCGAAAAATCCCCAATATCGAACTCATCCAGCCCCGAAACATCCACCTCGATCACGTCCTCCCGCGCCGCCACGATCGCCTTCAACACCCGCTTCATCGTGTCCTTCACCGAATCCCCGAAGCCGCGCAGCACCTCCTGCGTGATCGCGTAGTCCCGCTCCTTGCTGTAACCCGTCATCGCCGTTTGCTTCGAAAGCCCGCCCCCAGCCTGGCTCATCAGGTAGCACACCCGGTAGATCTCGTCCTTCAACCGGTCCAGGTTCCGCAGCGCGATCTCATAGACGTGCCCCTCCGGCTCCGTCCACCCGAACTTATCGTCCTGCCCCAATTGCAGGTAATAACTGTCGCCCACCATCTGTTCGAACTTCCGGTCCGTATACACCACCGGCATCGCGAACAGCCCCATCGTCAGCGCCCAGCTCAGTCCATTAGACTTGTTGAAATGCTCCAACTGCAGCGATGCCGCCTTGTTCATCAGCCACAGCCCTTCCCCCACCGAAAACTCGAACACCGGCACCCGCCTTTGCCCCGCTAGCCCGTGCCGCCCTTCGTCCACCAGCCCCGGCGCTTCCGCCTCGCCCTTCATCTCCACTTGCCGGAACACCTGGAACGACTCGCGGTCATACCGCACCCACCGCCGCTCCACCCCCGCCGAGCCATCCATGCCCGCCAGCGTCCGCTCGCTCCGCAGCACCGCCCATTCCAGTTCGCCCTGCTCGTCGCGCTCCCAGTGAATCAGGCTCGACGCCGGATACTCGCACAGGTACGCCCGCGACATCCCAAGCTCGTCCTCTTCCGCCCGTGTCGTCGCTGTCCGGCCGATCCGCGGGAAATCCACCACCACATAGCTCCGCCCCATCACCAGCGCGCTCACCAGTTGCCGCCGGAAGAACTCGCTCAGCGTTGACCCCCGCAAATCGCAGTCCTCGGCGAACTCGTTGTAGAACGACCGGCCCCGCTCATCGCCCCCCTCGAACGTCAGCACCGGCTCCCGCCGGAACAGCGTCGCCCCATACCAGTCGATGATCGACCCGATGTAGTTCTCGTAGAACGCCCGCTGCAGCCGTTCCCCATACACGTCCCCGGGCTCGTTCTGCCGCGCCACCAGATACCGGTCCGCGTTCCGGATCATCTGCGCCCCGCCCACGTACAAATCCCGGTACGCCGGCCACACCTCACTCTGCGCCCGGTACTCCGGGTGTTCCCGATTGATATCGAACACGTCCTGTCTCCTTCTCCCCTCAATTCCTTCCCGCAACCGCCCTTCACCACCCACGCACTGCCGCCAAAGTAGGGCAGGCTTCAGCCTGCACGGGGCTTCAGCCCCGCCGCCGCCCCCCCTTACATCAACCGCCCCCCCCGATACCCCACCGTCTTCACCGACTCGTGAAACTCCTCCCAAACCAAATACCCCAGCGCATCCGACAAATGCGTCAACTGCCCGTCCGCCCGCTTGTCGATCTCATGCGTCCCTTCCACCCACATCACATTCTCGAAATCCCGGATCAACCCACCGCACCGCAGATCCACCCGCAGCCCCACCTCGCCTGCCGCATTCAGCAACTTCGCATTCACCAGTTCCACCCGCCGCCGCACCGGAGGATTCCCCTTCGGAATCCGGAAATCCACCCTCCTCACCCCGCTCTCCGCCAGCGTGTCCTGCAGCACGTCCCGGTCCGACCACCCCGCCGTCGTCTCCCGGTGCGCTGAAGCATCCGCATAAATCCTCAAGCCCGCCCGCGCCTCCGGATACCGCTTGAGCAGCGTCAGGCACGCATCCCGCGTCCCTGCCCGCCGGAGCACGATCTCGTCCACCACCCGCACTTCCTCGCCCTCGATCTGCACCACCAGCGACGACATCGGATCCACGTTGAAATCCAAAGCCCACAACAGCGCCTTCGACCCATCCAATCCCACCTCCGCCACGTTCCGCTTCCGGTCGAATTGCGAATACACCAGCCCGCCCTTCGGCGCCAGGTACTCCCCCAACACCTCCTGCGCATAGAAGTCCGGATCGTAGCTGTGCTTCAGACGCTCATAGAAATCCGGCGTCTTGTCCAGCATGTGCACGTTCTCGAACGGCTTCGCCAGCACCACCGCGTAGCCTTCCACCGGCTTGCCGATGAACCGCCGCCACACCCAGTCGTAGCCGCGCGGCGTCCACACCGCGCACCCGCACAGCTTCTCCGCCTTTGGATCCCGCAACCGCCCTTCCAGCCGGATCCACGCCTCCTCGCTCGCATACGTCAGCTCATCCACCGCGAACCAGGCCAGGTTCGTGCCCCGCAGCCGGTCCGGCTCGTCCAGGCTCCGCAACAGAATCGTCGAATCCGTGTCCTTCAGCGTCAGCAGACTCTCGCTCTTGTTGTACTCATACTCCGCACCCGCCTCCGCCAGTGTCTGCAGCAGAGCCGGCAGCGTCGCATCCCGCAGCATCGCGAACGTCGGTGCCCCCAACAGCCCCGTCCGCCCGTGATTGGCATACGCCAGCTTCACCACCTCCTGGCACAGCGCCGCGCTCTTGCCCGACCCGATCGGCCCCGAAAATCCCTTAAATCTCGCCTTGCTGACATGAAAATTGAACTGCGAATCCAGCGGCGTGTACGTCAGATTCAGTTTTCTTTCAGCCACGGCTTCCCTGTCCTCGGATCAATCCATTGCACCGTGATCTTCGTCGGCTTCTCCTTCCCCAATTCCTTCTCCAGACTCAGCAGCCGGATCAGATCCGACATCGTCGTCTTGCCGCTTTCGTGTTCCAGCTTCTCGGCCGTCTGCTTGATTAGAGTCCGGATCAGCTTCCGCTTCGCCGCTTCGGTCAGCGTCGTCACCACCCGCTTCGTCTTCGGCTTCTCCTCCGCGGGCGCCTCCTCTCCCACCGGCGATGCTTGCACCGCCTCCTCCGCCAGTGGAGCTTCCGCCAGGTCGGCCGCCGTAGCCTTTTTTAACCCACTTTTTTTGGCCGCCGCTTTCTTCGCAGCCCGTTTTACCGGCGCCTTTGTCGCCGCTGTCTTTCTGGTGGCCATCTCTGTCTGCGCACTCCTCATCGCCAATTCCAAATTAGGAAACTGCTTCGAAGGCGAAGACCGTCCATTCCCGTAAGTGACTGATTATGTGGGAAAAATAAAATCGCTATTCGCGAACAGGCAGGCCAGATCCGCCGGAGAAGCGCGCAAGCGCCCCCTCAATACGCACCCCAAACAATTCACCAACCAAGGGAATCGCTTCACGAACCACTCCGGAAGCCCTCACCCGGCACACGCCCCATGCATCACCGGGCGAGTTCTCCGCTGCCCCCGCGCGGGACTATTTCCGCCCTTGCCAGGCCAGGAACAGCCCGTCCGGCTCCACATCCTCCCAATACGAGATGGGCCGGCAGCTTGCCTCCACGCAATGGCGTCGCAACAGCTTCAACAACTCCTCCCGGTGGAACCATTTCTCCCAGACGGGCGTCTCCAAATGCCCCCAACGCTCCGCGTTCTTGTCAATAATCGCGATCCGCCCCCCAGGTTTCAGCACCCGGCACAGCTCCGCCACCGCCAATTCAATATCCACCGCGTGCTCCAGCGACTCAGTGGCATACACCCCGTCGAATGAGTCATCCGCGAACGGTAACGCCAGCAACGAACCCGCCACCCGCCCCAACCCGGCATCCGCATGCCGCAACATCGATACGGCTAGATCCATGGCCACCACCGTCGCCTCGGGATTCCGCTCCCGCACGATCCGTGCGAATCTGCCTTTGCCGCACCCCGCGTCCAGCGCGCGCCCCCTGCCCAGCTCTCCGATCGTTTCCAGCACGAAGCCGACATGCGCGATGCGCGGGTCGATCGTGGAAGGAAAATGCTCCTCATCGCCCGACGACGCCTCAAACGAACGCCGGATCTCGGCGGCGAGATCCGGCGTCAATTCCGGGCGCAGGTGCTTGCGCCCGAACCACTTACTGAATAGCTTCATCAGGCCCGGGTAAGGAAGATCGGCAAGCCGCGCTTCTTTGAATAATCCGGCCGGTATCGCTCGGTGTTGTACATCGTCGCGAGGTCCACCTTCCGCGGCCCAAGCTTCGGATCGGGGATCTCCACCAGGTCGTAGCAACCATTCGTGATCCCGGTCATCACTCCGCTCTTACCTTCGGCCATCGCATCCATCGCCATATTGCCGAAAGTCGCCGCCACCAGCTTGTCGGTGAAGTCCGGATCGCCTGAGCGCAGATCGTAAGTCAGATCGCTCACAATCGTCTCTTCCTTGGCCCGTGCCTTGATCTCCGACGCTAGATCGTCGCCGACGTTCGCTTTCTTCTGATGCCCGTAAGCATCGGCTTCCCCGTAGTGGCGCACCTGATACCCTTCCCACTCCGCGCCTTCACTCAATATAACCAGCGCGTAGTTCGAAGGATTCGTCCGCTTATCATGAACCAGCAATTCGATCAGCCTCTCGAGATTCACTTTGTATTCGGGAATCACACAGCGGATCGACGTCACATATGCCGTGTAAAGCGCGGTGTATCCCGCATCCCGTCCAAAGATCCGGAAGATGCCGATCCGCTCGTGCGATCCCACCGTCGTCCGCTGCCGCTGAATCGCGCTCTCAGCGCGTGTGATCGCCGTTGAGAACCCGATGCAATACTCGGTGTTCTGCACATCGTTGTCCATTGTCTTCGGGATCGCGATCACCTTCACGCCTTCGCTATGCAGGCGCGCGGCGTAACTCAGCGTGTCGTCTCCGCCAATCGCCACAACGTAGTCTACTCCCAGCGTTTCGAGGTTCTTCAAAACGGCGCTCGTCACGTCGGACGTCGTGAACTTCTTGCCATCCTTTTCGCGCTCCGTTTTAGGAAAACTCTCTCCTTCCAAATGCGGCGGGAGCGCCTTCATCTTCGCCGGGTTCGTCCGGCTGGAGTGAAGAAAGGTGCCGCCGGTCCGGTCGATCGTCCGGGTGTTCAATGGGGTCAGGGGCAGCACGTACCTCGACTTGCTTTCGGCGTCGTCGAGGTTCAGGTGGGTCAAGCCCTCCCAACCGCGCCGGATGCCGATCACCTCGGAGCCCATTTCAACTCCGCGATAGGTCACCTGCTTGATGACCGCGTTGAGCCCGGGCACGTCGCCGCCACCGGTGAGGATCACAATTCTCTTGGCCATTCTCTCTCCTGTTTCCAACCGGATTCGTTGGATCTATGAAACTTGATTTCAGTATAACTGGTCCGCTTTCTTCGCGGACGAGAAAACGGCAGTTTATCATTGAAAGGACCATGGACGCCCGCTTGGACTCGTCGCGCCTCGAATCGCTTCTTGAATCCGCCAAGGTTCTCGGATCCTCCCTCCGCCTCGAAGACCAGCTCAGCCACCTCGCTCGCACCATCATGGGCCGGCTGCTCGTCACCCGCTGCGTCATCGCCGCCGGCGACGCCATCGTCATCAACCGCGGCGTGCCAGGCTTGAAGCCCGGTATCCCCTTTCCCTCCGACCCCGCGTCATTCGGCCTCGCTAGTGTCCACCCCATCGGCCTTGCTGAGGCGCCCCAAGGTCTGCTCGGCATCGGACGGCCCGCCAACGGCCGCCTCAGCCGGAACGAAAGCGACTTTCTCGATGCCCTGCTCGCTCTCGCCGCAACTTCCATCGCCAACGCCCGCGCCCATCAGGAAGTCCTCGCCCGCAACCAGGAATTAAGGGCCCTGCTCGATCTCTCCCGCGGCATCGCCGCCGCGATCGACCCCGAAGACCTGGCCCGCCTCCTGATGCTCACTCTCGCCGGCCGCTACGCCCTCCGTTCCCATGCCCTCAGCACCTGGAGCGAAGGCCACGCCAACGTCACTCGCGTCCGCGGCCTCCCGGGCCTCGATCCACAGTCTCTTCGCGAGTCGCTGGGCGAAAGCACAGAACCGGTCGCCCACGGCGAACTGACCCTCTTCCCCATCCGCATGGCCGAAGGCACAGCCGGCGTCGTCGCCCTCGGCCCGCGGGCCAGCGGCGCACCGTATACCGAGGGCGATCTGGAATTCATCGCCAGCCTCGTCGCGCAAGCCACAGTCGCCCTCGGCAACGCCTGGCGCTTCCAGGACACCCTCTACCGCCAGCACCTCGAAGAGGAACTCACGCTTGCTGCTTCCATTCAAAAGGACCTGTTCCCCGCCTCCTTACCCGGCCTGGTTCATACCGCCGCCGCCGCCCGCAACCGCCAGGCCCGCGAAGTCGGCGGCGACTACTACGACGCCTTGCCCGTCAGCGCGCGCGGAGCCGAAACCCTCCATTTGTTCACTGTCGCCGACATCTCCGGTAAAGGCGTCGGCGCCTCGCTCCTCATGGCCAATATCCAAGCCACCTTGCGCGCCGTTCTTGCCAGCGAGTCCGCCCTCACCGTCGTCGCCTCCCGCACCTCGGACCTGCTGTACGCCTCCACCCCCGGCAGCAAATACGCCACCGCCATCTTCGTCCAGTACGACCCTCTCACCGGAGCCTGCGAGTATGTCAACGCGGGCCACAACGAAGGCGTCGTCCTCCGCCGCAACGGCGGCGTGGAACTCCTGAAGGCCACCGGCCTGCCCGTCGGCCTGCTGCCCAAGCGCGACTACGACTCCGCGCGCTTCAGCCTCAATCACGGCGACCTGCTGCTGATCTATTCCGACGGCGTCCCCGAAGCTTGCACCAGTGACAACCAGGAGTTCGGTCTCGAGCGCGCCATCTCCTGCCTGCGCAACTCCCAGCACCTCGATCCGGAAACCATCCTCGACCACCTGTTCGGCGAAATCGACCGCTTCGCCGCGGGCGCGCCCCAGCACGACGACATCACCGCCCTCATACTCAAACGGACCGCGGACGCCTGACCTGATTTACACTGACATCATCGTGCCCAGCAAGTTCCAGATCAGTCAGACCCAGGCCGGCGAGGCCCACGTCCTCGCCCTCGATGGATTTCTTGATGCGCACACCGCCCCTCAATTCGAGAAGGCCATCGAAGCGGCGGTTGCCGCGGGGCACCTGCGCCTGATCGTGGACTGCGCCCGCCTCACCTACATCTCCTCCGCGGGCCTCGGCGTCTTCATGAGTTTTCTCGAAGAAATCCGCGAACAGGGTGGAGATCTCAAAGTAGCCGCCCTGGACGAGAATGTCTATTCGGTCTTCGAGGTGCTCGGCTTCCCCGCCCTGCTCGATATCCAACCCACTGTCAAAGCCGCCGCCGCCCGATTCACCGGAGCCTGAACCATGGCCAGCTTCGAAAAAACCTTCTCCCTGCGCGTCCCGAGTTCGACCGAGAACCTGTCCATGATCCGCGACTTCGTGTCCAACATCGGAGTCCGTGCCGGGCTCGACGAATCCCAGGTGCTCCGCCTCGCCCTGGCCGTCGACGAAGCTTGTGCCAACGTGATCGAACACGCCTACGGCAGCGAGCACATCCACGAGGTCACGATCCGCGGCGAACTCGACAACGAGGAGCTCAGCTTCGTGATCGTCGACACCGGCCGCCACTTCGATCCCGCCTCGCTGAAGTCCGAAACGGTCGAAGAATTGGTGAAACAGCGCAAGTCCGGCGGCCTCGGCCTGCGCCTCATCCGCACCATCATGGACGACGTCCAATACCGCATCATCCCCGGCGAAAAGAACGAGCTTCGCATGACCAAGAAGCTCCACAGAGGCTGACCGCCGCCTGCGCCCTCTGAAACCGGATCGATTTCGTTGCAGCCTTTTTCCTCTTCCGCGCGTCTTATGAACAGTGGCCGGACCTGCCCGCCGCTGGTATATACTTCTAATCAGGGATATTTCTCTCCGGTGGCCGCTGGGGCTGGCGCCGGAAGGCCGGGAGGCGCACGAAAATGAATCGCCGTTTCAAGCTCGGAGTGGTCAGTTTGTCCACGATCCTGGTGGGCTTTCTGCTCATCGGCGTGGTGTTGGGCCAAAGCACACCGGTCGGATCTGACCCATACCGGCATCTCAACGTCTTTACCGAGGTCTTCGCCAAAATCAAGTCCGAATACGTTGAAGAACCCGATATGAAGAACGTGACGCTCGGCGCCATCAACGGCCTGCTCGTCTCCATGGATCCCTTCTCGAGTTACCTCAACAAGGAACAGTTTGAGGCCTACCAGGAAGCCCAGCGCACCCCGAAGGCCAATATCGGACTTGTGCTGTCGCGCAAGTATGGCTTCGAAATGGGCGTCGTGGATGCCATTGAAGGTTCGCCCGCGCACCAGATGGGTCTCACCACCGGCGATATCATCGAGGCGATCAACGGCATCTCCACCCGCGATATGCCCCTCGCCTTCGCCGAGGTCCTGCTGAAAGGTCCCCCCGGGTCAACCGTCGAATTGCTTGTCCTGCGGCTGCGCCGCCCTGAACCCACGACGGTCAAGTTGACCCGCGCCCCCGTATCCCCCCCGGCCGTAGCCGCCAGAATGGTTGACACCGTCACCGCCCACGTCACCGTCCGCTCGCTGGCTCCCCAGCAGACCGGCGCCATCGCCCAGAAGATTCGCGAACTTCAGCAGCAGGGCGCACGTAAGCTGATTCTGGATCTGCGGAATTGCGCCGTTAGCGACCCCGCTGAGGGCGTCGCACTCGCTGATTTATTCCTCGATTCCGGCAAGATCACCACGCTCGAAGGCCAGCGCTTCCCCAAGGAAACGTTCAACGCCTCGCCTGGCAAGACGATCTGGAAAGATCCTCTGGTAGTGTTAACCAACCGGGGCACCGCCGGCGCCGCCGAAATCGCCGCCACTGCGCTGCTCGAAAACAAGCGAGCCGAGTTGGTCGGCGAGCGCACCTACGGTGACGCCGCCCTGCGCAAACCCATTCCCACCGGCGACGGCGGCGCTGTGCTGCTGGCCGTCGCCAAGTATTACTCGCCGGAGGGCAAGGCAATCCAGGACGTTTCGGTCACCCCCACTCACGCCGTGGCTGATACCACGGAAGGCTCCATGGCCGGCCTCGATGCCGAGGGCGAAGATCCGGAAGCCGGCGTTCCCGGCGCTCCCGCTCCACCGCCCACCGCCGCCGAGCCGGCGGAAGATAAGATTTTGGAAAAGGCCATTGAAGTGCTCAGCGGCAAAGCCGGACCCGCGGGCCGGGAAGCCGCTCAGGCCATCGCTCCGGAATTGCTCCCCCGGATCGGTGTCCCACGTTCGATGCGCCCGTAAGCGGTTTTCGAATTCGATTCTTGGAAGGAAACTGGGAAGCAAACCATGCCACTGTATGAATACAAGTGCGCCAACTGCGGCGATGTCTTCGAAGTGATACAGAAGTTTTCGGACGCCCCGCTCACCACGCACCAGGCTTGCGGCGGCGCGGTCCAAAGGCTCATCTCCTCGTCCGCCCTGCAATTTAAGGGCACGGGGTGGTATGTCACTGATTACGCGAAGGGCAACGGCAAAAGCAATGGCAAGGCCGACGGCGGTGCGGGGGAGAGTTCCTCCAAGTCGGCCGGGTCCTCCACCACGGACACCACCGCGAAACCCGCGGTTACTACACCCTCTCCCGCCAAGTGAAGCTGTATCCCAGCGCGAGCAGCGCCACGGCAAAACCAGCCGCGGTGTCCACCGCGTAGTGATAGCGGCCGTAGATTGTCGCCACGGCGATCAGCGCCGCCAGCGCCAGCACGGCATGGCCGCTGAACTGGCGCCCCGGTAACGTCCGCAGCAGGCCGAAGGCGGCAGAGAAGGCGCAAGCCGTGTGGCCGCTTGGAAAGACGCTCGCCGTGATTGCATAACGCTCCAGTACGGCCAGATTCACGCGCCGGAAGCACGTATCCATCGCCGGCGCTGCCTCCGGATAGAGAATTCGCGGCGTGGTCGAGGGAAACCAGGGATAGAAAGCATACGTGGTCAGCGTCCCGAACAACAGGACGCTGTAGAAATCGTCAATCCGGCGCCGCTCGCCTTTGAGGGTCAGCGCCACCACTCCGAAAACCGGCAGGCCATACGTCAACAGGTAGGCCGCCTCGATAAGATTCGGCAGTAGCGGGCCCGCCGATTCCACCAGCGCCGATCCACCCCAATCGCCCAGCAGCCGCAGGTCCCAGCGCAGCCAGGCTTCCTCGATTCGCGGACCTTCGTGGGGTAAGGCGATCCAGTTCATCTGCCGGTAGGCCAGCAGGAGCAGCGGCAACGGATAGACGTCGCGGACATAGTCCAAAGTAAGAAATCCGCGCGCACGATTCGCCCATGCGAACAGGAAGAACCAGAAAAGGATCGCGATGTTGGCTGTCACCGTGAGCGTCCGGACTTCCGGCGCCACTGGGCGCACAAGTGCCAGCACAGCCACATACGTAAAGTAGGCGCTGAAAAACAATTCACTCCGCCGGAACCGCAAGGATCTCCACATGGTCAGGACACCGCCCGAATCCAAGATAGCGGATCTTGCGGGAAAGCTCTCGACCGCGGACCCCGGCAGTGGCCCTCACCGACAGCCGATGGATATACTGGGGAACTCTGGATGTCCCTGCCGCCGGCTTCAACTCACACCGCACCCGCACATTCCAGCACGTCCCTTCTTCCCCTACTTCAAGCTCTGCGGCCTGAGCAATGGCTGAAAAACCTCCTGGTGTTTCTGCCCATGCTGGCGGGACACCATTTCCAGGATGAACACTCCTGGATCAATGCCGCGCTGTGCTTCGCCATTTTCAGCCTTGGAGCTTCGGGCCAATACCTCATCAACGACCTCGCGGACCTGCGTTGGGACCGCTTGGACCGCTGCAAGCGGGGGCGCCCGCTGGCGTCGGGCAGGCTCCAGCCCATCACCGCCAGAGCGGCGGCGGCAGTGCTCATCCTGCTCAGTCTGGCCATCGCATGGTGGCTCCCCGAGGGCGTGTTTGCGATCCTGCTCGGCTATCATGCGGGCGCACTGGCCTATACGTTCGCGCTCAAGCGCGCGGCGGTCCTGGATGTGGTCCTGCTGGCCTCCATGTACGGCCTCCGGGTCTTCGCTGGAGGTGCGGCCGTGCAGATCTGGCCCTCACCCTGGCTGATCGCGTTCGCGCTGTTCTTTTTCCTGAGCCTCGCTTTGCTAAAGCGTGTGGTGGAGTTGCCGGGCGCGGGCGAAGCGGCGCCGGGCCGCGGATTCAGCGCGGATGACCGGACTTACCTGATCGTGCTTGGCGTCAACACCGGCCTGCTTTCAGTCCTGGTGCTGGCGCTGTATGTCCAAAGCCCCATGGTGAGCGTGCTGTACCGCAGGCCGGAAGCCCTGTGGCTGCTGGCGCTCGCGCTCGCGTACTGGGTGGCGCGGACGTGGCTGCGGGCGGCGAGGGGAGAGATGTCTCGGGGACTGTGGATCAGCCTCGCAACGGACGCGGGAGGCTATTGCGTTCTCGGCGCGGCAGTGTTGATTTTCTACTTTGCGATTTGAACGGCATGGACTATTTCCGGGAATATCTTGAAAATGGTCCGCTGTTCGCGGCGCTTTTGAGGGGAGCCGAATGCCAGTTGATGGAGCGTGCCCGCCCGTTCGATTTGCCGGTGCTCGACCTCGGGTGCGGCGACGGCTTCTTCGGTTCGTTGTTGCGGGGAACTGAATCCTGGGTAGGGCTGGATCCCGACGAGGCTTCGCTGCGCCGCGCCGGACCAGCCGGGCGTCTCGCCAGACTGGTCCGGGGCGACGGCTCGCGGATGGGCTTCGCCAGCGGCGCCTTCGGTACAGTGATCTCCAACTCGGTGCTCGAGCACGTAGTCCCGCTGCACCAAACGCTCGCCGAGTCCTTTCGAGTACTGCGCCCGGGAGGGCGGCTGCTGTTGACGGCGCCGAGCCACCGGTTCGCCGATCTCCTGCTGGGCGCGGCCTTGGCGAGGTCCATCGGATTAAAAAGGCTTGCCCGGGCCTACGGACGCTGGTTCAACAACCATTCCCGGCACCACCACACAGTGGAAATTGAAACGTGGCGCCAATGGCTGGAGCACGCAGGTTTCCGCGTCGTCAAGGCGCATTATTATCTCTCGCCCGCCGCTCTGCGCGCCTTTGATGCGGCGCACTACCTGAGTGTTCCGCGCCTGGTGAGCCGGAAGCTGACCGGCCGCTGGATGCGGTTCCCCAACCCGCTCTCGAACGCTCTCTACGATTGGTGGCTGAGGCGGTATTGCGATCCGTCGCCGGTGGAGGATGGTCCCTACCTCTTCATCGAGGCGCGCAAGCCTTGACCGGAAGCCCCCGGCCGCTTCACCATGAGATTTCTTCCGGCATGACGGCGGTCTTCATCACCGGCGGCGCGGGGTTCATTGGTTCCAACCTCGCCGCGCGCCTGCTCAACAAGGGCTTCGAGGTCAGAATCCTCGACGACCTGTCACGGCCGGGCTCGGAGCGGAACCTCAACTGGCTCCGGACGCTCGGCGGGAATTTGCGGTTCGAACAGGCGGACATCAACGACACGGATGTGCTATCCGGACTGGCGCTCGGCGCGGCGCGGGTTTACCACCTCGCCGGGCAAGTGGCGGTCACTGCATCCGTGGCGGACCCTGTGGGGGATTTCCGCGCCAATGCGCAAGGAACACTCAGTCTGCTGGAGGCGGTCCGGGCACAGGCGCCCGGCGCCGTGTTCCTTTACGCAAGCTCCAACAAGGTCTATGGCTCACTGGCGGCGGCGCGCGTGGAGCTGCACGAAGGGCGCTACCGGCTGGCGGAATACCCGCTGGGCATCCCGGAGACATTTCCGCTCGATTTCCACTCGCCTTACGGCTGTTCGAAGGGAGCAGGCGACCAGTACGTCCGCGACTATCACCGCATATACGGGCTGCGCACGATCGTCTTCCGCCAAAGTTGCGTTTACGGACCACGGCAGTTCGGAGTGTCCGATCAGGGCTGGCTCGCCTGGTTCGTCATGGCGGCGCTGCGCGGCGAACCGGTGCAGATCTGCGGCGACGGGCGGCAGGTTCGGGACGTTCTTTACATCGACGATCTGCTGGATGCGTACGACACCGCTGCTGCCCGGGCGGACAGGTGCGCAGGCGAAGTATTCAACGTGGGCGGAGGACCCGCGCACACGCTGGCGATCTGGGAGGATGTCGCGCCGATGCTCGAGGGCCTGGCGGGACGCCGCCCGGAAGCTCGCTTCACCGCCTGGCGCCCGGGCGACCAGCGAATATACGTGAGCGACACACGCAAGATTCAGGCCGCATTGGACTGGCGGCCCCGGGTGTCCGCCGCCGAAGGGCTGGCGCGGATGGCCGCCTGGGTGCGGGAAGTGCTGGCGGCAGGGGCTTGAGGCGTGCGTTTACTCTGCCCGATGACCTATTACCGGCCTTATGTCAGCGGGCCCATCGTCTACATGGAGCGCCTGGCAGGCGAGCTGACGAGGCGCGGCCACGAGGTGACGTTTCTGGCCTCGCGCCACGATGCATCGCAACCGCTTGAAGAGATGCGCAACGGCATCCGCGTCGTCCGTGTGCCGGTGGCCGCTCGCGTGTCAAAGGGCGTCCTGATGCCGGGACTCCCGCGCACCGCCTGGCGGCTGATCCGCGACAACGATGCGGTGCTCATCCAATCGCCACAGTTCGACGCCCCGCTGCTGGCGCTGCTGGCGAAGCTGGCGGGCAAACCAAGCGTGATCACCTACCACTGTGACATCCAGTTGCCGCCGGGCGCGTGGAACCGCACAGTGAATTGGACCATTGACGCCGCGACGCGCATCGCCGCCCGGCTCTGTACGCGGATCGCCGCCTATACGCGGGACTACGCGGACTTTAGCCCTGTCCTGCGCCGCTGGGCAGCCAAGGTCGAGGTGATTCCGCCGCCGGTGGAAATGCCGCAGCCCGGCTCGCGGGCGGTTGAGCAGTTGCGCGCCCGGCACGGTCTGGCCGGCACAAAGGTGATCGGAATTTGCGGCCGAATGGCGGCCGAAAAAGGCTTCGAGTACCTTTTGCGCGCGCTTCCTCTGCTGGAACGCGAGTTCCCGGACGTTCGCGTCCTTCACGCCGGCGAGACCCGCGAGGTGATCGGCGAGGAAGTGTACCGCCAGCGCCTGGAACCGCTGCTGGCGGAGCGGCAGGGCCGATGGATTCCGCTCGGCGTGCTGGGAGATGAAGCACTGGCGGCGTTCTTTGCGGCGTGCGACGTCACCGTGCTGCCCAGCCTGAACCGGACCGAAAGCTTCGGTTTGGTGCAGGTGGAGTCCATGCTCTGCGGCACCCCGGTCGTGGCCTCGGAAATGCCCGGCGTGCGCGTACCCACACGAACGACAGGCATGGGCATGACCGCGCCGCCGGGCGACGCCGAGGCGCTGGCGCAATCCCTGGCCACCGTGCTCCGGGAACCCGAACGCTACCGGCAACCACGCGAGCGGATTGCCGGACTATATTCCTCCGCCCGCACGGCTGATGGGTACGAAGCCCTGCTCGCGTCGCTGTTATGATCTGGAGCCATTGACAGCGCCGGGACACGGAAGCGTCACTTCCGGTTCTCCAAGCAGCAGATGGCTGACCGCCTCGACGCCCTGCATGAACGTGTGGTCCTGGTTCGATACTTCGTATTTCCACGCGCCAAACCGGCCCCGCGAATAGACGCCCGCCCGCTCAAGCGCTGGCAGCACCTCCCCAAGCGCGGCGTCCCGCTCCAGGCTGGGGACTGGGTAGCCGTATGGCGCGCGGTAATGCCATCGCGCAACGATCGAGTCAGAATCCTGCAGCAGCCCGGCATTGCGCAAGCCCTCCACGGCGGCGGCGGCTGGGTCGGCCGCGGCGGGACGGTAGGGCGACTCCGCGGTCTCGCACAGCAGGGACCAGTATTCGCCATCCCGAGGCACATTGTGGGGCGAATAATTGCTAAGAACCGTGACGCGATAGAAGGGACAGTTCGGCTCTGGGAAGTAAAGCCAGTTCTTGCCCGCAATTGCCGGATTGGGCGCGCCCTGTAAACCGATTCCCACAGCGTGCGTTGCCGTGTGCAGCAGCCGCCCCTCGACGGCGCCGGCCAACTCCCGCCGGCGCGCGATCCGCAGCAGCACCGGCAGAGGAATGGTGGAAATCAGGCAATCGAAACCGTGCGCCCTGCCGTCCGAAGTCAACACGATGCGGCGGTCCAGATCAACGTGCGTGGCAGCGGCATTGAAGTGGATCCGCTCCGGCGGCAGCGCGCCGGCGCACGCCCGCCACAACGCGCCAGTCCCACCGCGCAACGGATAGCGGAATACGGAGTTCGGACCCCAGCCCGCATCTTCCCGGCGGTGGACGACGTTCGCGAGCACGCGCTCGAAATCCACCGTGGCGACGCGCTCGCCCACCCAGGAGGCCGACAACTGGTCAAGCGGATGCGCCCAGATCTTCAGGTTGTAGGGGCGGAGGAACAACTCCGCGATACCTTCGCCGAACCCGGCTTCGATCCATTCATCGAAGTGAGCGGCAGGGGCGGCAGGCCGGCCTTTCAGGCGCAGCAAGCCGAGCAGGCAACGCAGCGTCTCCTCGGGCGCCAGAAGCCCGATATTGTTCTGGAACGGGTACGGCACGAAACGGCCGCGGATCCATACATAGGACTGGCGCTGGTGGCGCAGCCAGCCATCGGCAGGGATCACCCCGTCCAGGAAGGCGTCAAAGTAGGCGTAGTGGGAGAAATTGATGTGGCCGCCGATGTCCCAGGTGAAGCCCGCCTCATCGGTAAAGGATGAAGCGAGACCGCCGGCGTGGGGTGCGGCTTCGAGCAGAAGCCAATCGGCCGTACCGAGTTCATTGAGACGCCAGGCGGCGCCAAGCCCCGCGGGACCCGCGCCCAGGATCACAATCTTCACCGGCGCAGCCTCCCGGCGTCTGAAAGCATGCGCCAGCCCATGCCGGCGATGCGGCGAAGATCGATGCTGTTCCGGCCGCCGGCCCGCGGGCGGAAGTGAATCGGGACGAAAGCCCAGCGCGGCTCAATCTGACGCAAGACTACGGAAAGTGCGATGTTCTGCAAGTCAAAATCGGGCGGCACGCGTTCGAGCGCCCGCGCCAGCGCATTCCTCTTGATCAGGCGGTAAGGCACGTTCGCATCGCGGACCCGCACGCCCGTCCGGAACGAAACAAGGGCTGTGCAGAGGCTGGAGATGGCTCCGCGATGCCAGCCGTCGCCGCGGCGGCGCCGGTCGCCGAAGACGCAGACAGCCTCCTCCCGGCGTCGCCAGAATTCGCCGAGATAGGCTGGGTCGCACTGGCCATCGGAATCGATCTGCAGCACCCACTCCGCCCCCGCTGCGAGAGCGCACTCATAGCCGCGCCGGCAGGCGGCTCCGTGTCCCGCGTTCGCCTGCCGGATCGTGCGAATGTGGCAGGGATCTTCCTCCAAAAGCCGCCGGAGAATCTCCGGGCTGGCATCGGTGGAGCCGTCGTCGATGAACCAGACTGCGAATGGCGCGCCGATCGCCCGCAAGGCAGGCAGCCATTCGGCGGCAAGCGCGGCCAGATTCGCCTCCTCGTTGTAGACGGGGATCACGGCGGCAAGCGCGATCATCGCATGCGGCTCCACATCCCGACTCGAAAGTCGCCAACCACATAGTATTCGCGCCAGTAGTACCGCCCGGAGATCTCCTGCTGAATGCGGTCCCAGGCGCCCTCAACGCGGTCATTGTCGCCTTTCAGCCAGAGCACGTGCTCGATGGAATTCATGAGGAGCCACTGCGCGGAGTGCGGCAATTCGCCGCGGTAGAAGGCCTTCACTTCCGCTTCGCGCAGATCGATGTCGGCGCGCCGCCCGCGCCAAAGTTTCTCATGCTCGGGCCAGCCGAGATATGCCCGGTGGCCGGCGAACATCGCCAGGGCCGGCGCATAGGTGAAGGCGCCGGCGTCGATGCGCTGCAGGACCGTCGTACGGGGCTGCGCACGGAGAAACTCGAGGATGGGCTTCTCAATGGCATCGCTCCGGATCCAGGCGTCGCCGGAGAGCCTGCCGAGCGCCGTCTTCGGCGTGCCGGCGAAATGCAGGGCCAGGTTGGCCGAATAGGACAGCAGCAGAACGAAGGCGGCGATCGTCATGCCGCGGCACCACCGGGATCGCGCGGCCAGATTCATGCTGCCGAGACTGACGGTGACGCCGGCCATGATCCAGGGCCACCATTTCAACGTGCTGTTAAAGCGGTTGAACTTGCCGCTGTAAATGTCGTCCACATAGACGAGCTCGGAGAACGCCAGCAGCGCCACCCAAAGCGCCAGAAGCCACCAACTGCGGCGGGCGCCGCTAAACAAGTGCGCGAGGAGGATGAGCAGAAAAGGCGCAAACAGGATCAAGCCGAGCAGCGCGGGCGTGTGCTCCTCAGCTGGCACCAGCCGGAATGCCGTGCGGTAGTCGAGCGCGCGAGCGGCGAAATGACGCAGGAACGGCGAGACGAGCACCGCCGCAGCGGCGAGCCCTCCAACCAGCATGGTCCAACAGACCGGCCGGCGCTTCAGCACGCGCCAGCCGATGAAGGCGGCGGCAAGCAACACCTGCAGTGGAAGCGACCAGGCGTTCGCCACCGCGGTGAGCGGCAGCGTGGCCCCGAGCACGGCATAGGCCGCCTTGCTGCCCGCCTGCGCCTCGAGGGAGGCAATGGCCAGCAGCGCAAGAGCCAGCAGCAGAAAACCGCTCAACGGAGGGTGGTGGTCGCCGAGAAAGACGAGATATGAAAAGGTTTCGGCGGGGAGTTCGACCGCTTCCTTCTCGGGAACTTCATTCACACGCACCAGCCAGCGGCCCAGGGGCTGGTTGGCCTCGGCGGGCGTTACGCTTCCCCCGATGAAACGCATGGAAGTATGCGGAGTGGGCTTGTGCTTCACCAGGTGCGCGATCGGAGAAGCGCCTGTGCCGCCCAATAGAAGCACAGTGGCTGCCGCCAAGGCGCACAGGCGGCTGGAAGTGAAATAGAATGCGGCGCCGGCCGCGGCCGTGGCCGTGAACGCAACAATTAACGCAACGGATACGTTGCAGGTGAAGCCAATTTCCCAATCCAGAATGCGGCCGGCCAGCGACGAGGCGTAATGCTGAAAGCTGTAATACACATCCGCGGGGAAGGGTGGCAGCCAGCCGTCCACCGGGGGCAGCCTGCCGCCCTCGAAGTAGTTGCGCAGGAAACCGAGACCTGTGAGCTTCTCAGAGGACGCGTCGATGTTGGGGAAGGCGAACCGCCACGCAAGAGCGTAGGCGAACGCGCCGTGAAAGGTGGCTTCGGTCATCCGGTTCGCCCACAAAATCCGCCAATCGCGCCACAGCAGCCACGCCGCGGCCCCGGTGGTGAAGGGCCAGAGCCACGCAAGCGCCCCAAGTCCTACGAAGTGCTCGACGAAGAAGCCAACCAGCGCCACGCCCGCCGGCGCAGCCACACGCGCAAGCAGGTAATTGCCGGCCCAGCGGTTCGCAAGCAATCCAAGACCGGCCAGGTTGACCAGAAGGATCAGGAGCATCACTGCGAGCGAGGCGAGTTGCAGCAGCATGAGGGTGAAGTCCTCAATTGTATCCCTGGAGCGGTGTGCTATAACACTCCCGATGGCTGCTGACCGCTTGGATGAAGCGCATGCATGAAGCTGGATTCCGCAAGCCGGCCATGCTTTGGCTCGCTCTCATCCTGCTGCTGGCCGCCGGCCTGCGTTCCTACGGCTTGAACTGGGACCAGAGCCAGCACCTCCACCCGGACGAGAGGTTCCTGACGATGGTGGCCGGAGCGGTGCGCTGGCCCGCCGGCATCGCCGAGTACATGGATGAGGCCCGTTCGCCGCTCAACCCGCGCAACACCGGCTTCGGCTTCTATGTCTACGGAATGCTGCCTGTCGCCCTGGTAAAAGCGCTGGCGGAGGCGACGGGGGCCGCCCACTACGACGGCATCACGCTGGTGGGGCGGGCAGCCAGCGCGGCGGCGGATTTGGGCACGGTGCTGCTCGTCTATCTGCTGGGGATCACGCTCTACCGCACGCGCCGCGTGGCCCTGCTGGGAGCGGCGTTCTACGCCCTCTCAGTGGCCGCCATCCAGCAGGCGCACTTCTTTGTCGTCGATCCGTTCGCCAACTTCGCCGTGGCAGGCGCGCTCCTGCTGCTGGCGCGCTATCAGAGGCGCGGGCGGCTGCTTGAGCTCTGCGCTGCGGGCGCCTGCCTCGGCCTCGCCGCGGCCGCGAAGCTGTCCGTGGCCTCGTTCGCCGCCATCGCCTTGCTCGTTTGCCTCATCAGAGCGCGGAACCGGCGCGACGTCCCGTTCCGCCCCGCACTGGAATCGGAACTCTTCCGCGCCGGTCTGTTCGGACTCACGGCCTTCGCCATCTTCCGCTTCGCGGCGCCGGACGTCTTCGCTGGACCCGCTCCGTGGAATATCGTCCCTGCCCCGCGCTGGCTGGCGAACATGTCGGAGATCGGCCGGATGGTGTCGGGCGAAGCCGATGTGCCGCCGGGCCACCAGTGGGCCTCGCGCACGCCGTTCGTGTTTCCCTGGCTCAACATGGTGATCTGGGGCATGGGCGCGCCGCTGGGTCTCGCGGCCTGGGCGGGTTTTGGACTCGCTGCACGGCGTTTGCGGCGGCCCGCGGGTGCGCGCCACCTGATCCCGCTCGCCTGGACAGCCCTCGTGTTCCTGCAGCATGGCTCGCAGTGGGCCATGACGATCCGCTATTTCCTGCCCGCATACGGCTGCCTGTGCCTGCTGGCCGCCTGGGCGCTGTTGCGCTGGCGCCCGCTGGCGCGCCGGCGTTGGATTGCCCGGGCCGTGGCGGGCGGCGCCGCGCTCTGGGCGCTGGCGTTCATCCAGATCTATGCGCAACCGCACAACCGCGTCGCGGCCAGCGACTGGATCTACGCGAACGTGCCGGCTGGCACGGCCCTCGCGAACGAACACTGGGACGACGCCCTGCCCCTGCGCATGCACGGCCACGATCCCTTCGGCGGCATGTACCAGGGTATTGAATTGACCTGGTACCACGAGGACACGCCCGAGAAGTTCGCAACCGTCCTCGATTTTCTCGATCGCGCACAGTACGTCATCCTTTCCAGCAACCGGCTCTCGGACTCCATTCCCCGGCTGCCGGCGCGCTACCCGATGACCAGCCGCTATTACCGGACGCTGCTCGATGGCTCGCTCGGATTCGAACTCGCGGCCGTGTTCGACCACCGGCCCGGCTGGTTCGGCCTGCGCTGGCCCACCCATCTCGCCGAGGAAGCGTTCTCGGTCTACGACCACCCGCGCGTGCGGATCTTTCGTAAGTCGGCTCGCTATAGCCGCGCTCACGCCGAACGCCTGCTCGACATCGGCCGCTGGGACGAGGTCGTGCGGCAATCGGCCCGCGACGCTTCCCGCGCCCCCACGGCATTCATGCTGCCGGAGCAACAATGGCAACGGGTCCGAAACGCGCCGGCGTGGCGCCAGATGTGGCAGGCGGGGGCGCCGGGCCGGGCGGCGCCGTGGCTGCCGTGGCTGGCATGGATGCTGTTGATGGGCGCCGTGGCGTGGCCGTTGCTTTTCGCGCTCACGCCTGGAATGCCGGACCGGGGTTATTCGCTTGCGCGGGTGTTCGGCCTGCTGATCACAAGCTGGCTCAGCTGGTGCGCCGCAGCATGGGGCTTGGTCCCCTTCGGCCCGTGGCCGCTGGTGGCGTCGTTGGCGCTGACCGGGCTTGCTTCGGCCTGGGCGCTCCGGGGGCGTTGGGCGGAGTTGCGCCTCTTCGCGGCGAGAAACTGGAGACTGTTGCTTGCCGGCGAAGCGGTCTTCTTCCTTGCCTTCGCGTTCATGGCTGCGGTGCGCCTCTCCAACCCCGACCTCTGGCATCCCCACTTCGGCGGAGAAAAGCCGATGGATGTGGCATTCCTGACGGCAACGGCGCGGTCTGAGTGGTTCCCGCCGCATCACCCCTGGTTCGCCGGCGGCTTCATCAACTACTATTACTTCGGCTTCGTGCCCGCGGCGGCATTGATGCGCCTCACCGGTCTGGCGCCCGAGATCGCTTACAACTTGGCGCTGCCCGCGTGGTACGCACTCGCCGCCAGCGCCGCCTACGGCGTGGCTCTCGCGCTGCTGCCCTCCCTCAGGCGGCGCGCCGCCTTTGCCGCGATCGCCCCGGCCACGGTTCTGCTTGCCGGCAATTTGAAGCAGGCCCAACTGCTGGCTTCGCGCCTGGCATCCATCGGCGCGGGAGGCGAACCTGGAAGCGGGCTGATGTGGATTGCGGACGTGTTGAAAGGCGCGGCGCGTTGGGTGAGTGGGCACGATTTGGGATTGGCGCCCTCGGAGGTGTATTTCCGGGCGTCGCGCGCGATTCCTCACGCTCCCGGCGAGGTGGCGCCGATCACCGAATTCCCCTTCTTCAGTTTCCTCTACGGCGACCTGCACGCCCACGTGCTGGCGCTTCCGCTCAGCCTGCTGTGCCTGGGGCTGATAGTGAACCTGTCGAGGCGGTTGTTGTCCGGCTGGAAGGGTTCGGTCCAATTCGGGCTTGTCGCGCTCGCGCTGGGCGGCGTGTGGGCCGCAAACACCTGGGAAGTCCCGGCGCTCGCGGCCGTGCTGGCGGCGGCGCTCTGGCTGGCGTCTGAAGCTCCGCGCCGCCCGGCGCGCGCGGCGCTGCTGGCAGGCTCGACGCTCGCAGCCGCCTGGCTGGCCTACCTGCCTTACCATCGCCACCGCTATTCCGGCTATGGAGCCTTCGAGTTCTGGCGCGGCTCCCACACTCCCTTCGCGGATTACCTGATTGTGTACGGGCTGCCCCTGCTGCCGGTGGCGGCCGCCGCTGCCATTCTCCTTTGGCGGAGGCGGGCCGCCGCCCTTGCGGAACCAGTTGTGCGTATCGCCGCAATCATCGCCGCCACGGCGTTCGCGCTGACCCTCATCGTGGAAGTGTTGGTCTTGCGAGGCGACATCGGCCGCTCGAACACAGTATTCAAGTTCGGCTTCCAGGCGTGGGTTCTTCTTGGCTTGCTTTGCGCGCCCGCCGCGGCCTGGCTCAGCCTCGAACCCGGCGCGCGGGCGCGGCGCGCGGCCACTGCCGCCGGGGCCGTCTTGGTCGCGCTGGGCCTCCTCTACCCGCTCACCGCGACCCCACAACGCGCGCGCGACCGCTTCGATGCCGGCGCCTCTCGCTCCTGGGATGGATTGGCTTTCCTGCCTCGCGCCGTCTGGCATGTGGAGGACCAGCATGTTCCGCTGGCGGGCGACCGGACCCTCATCGCGTGGTTGCGCCACAACGCCCAAGGCAATCCCGTCATCGCCGAGTGGAACACCCACCCCGTCCTCTACTCGTGGGGCAACCGGATCGCCAACTACACAGGCTTCCCTTCCATCGTGGGGTGGGACTGGCACCTCCGGCAGCAGATGCCCGGACCGGCGAGCGAACGTGTCGCACGGCGCATCGCTGCGGTCCGCGAGATCTTCGAGACCCCCGACGCAGCCCGCGCCGCGGAGTTGCTGGCGCTGTACGAGGCCGACTATGTCGTGGTTGGCGCGCTCGAGAGCGCCCTTGCGCCGGCCGCCGGTCTCGACAAGTTCGTGTCGGGTGAGGGGCGGTATTGGGACCGCGTATTCTATGAAGGGGAGGATGCGATCTATCGCGTCCGCCCTAAGGTAGAACCATGAAACCGCCGCTGCCGATCGAACGAAGCACGCACATCGCCGCCACCGCAAGGCATCTTGCTTGCGGACTCGCGGATGAATCCGTGATCCTGAACCTCGACAACGGTATCTATTACGGTCTGAACGCGGTGGGCAGCCAGGCTTGGGAATTACTCAAGCACGGCATCACCTACGGCGGCCTGCTCGAGGCGCTCGTTGCCCGCTACGACGCCAGCGAGGCCACCGTGGATCGCGACCTCCGCGCACTGCTTGCTCAATTGCACGAACAGGGCTTGGTCCGGATCGGGGAAAATGCTTGAGTCGCCAAACTTCGCACTGCGGCTGGAAGCTCTTTTCACGGTGACCGCCCTCCGCGCGGCACTGTGGCTGTTGCCGTTCCGCTGGTGGCGAGGCCGTCTGGCCCTGATTCTGAACCGGCCGCCCGCACCCGCCCCCGGCGACATGGCGCCGTCTTTTCTCGCGGCCCGCGCCGTCGAAAGCGTTTCGCGGTTCGTGCCAAACGCAAGTTGCCTGGTGCAGGCACTCGCCCTGCGGCGAATGTTGGACCGGCGGGGTACGGTATGTGACCTTCGGCTGGGTGTGACTCGATCGAAACGGGGTGACTTCGAAGCCCACGCCTGGATCGAGTCCGGCGGCAGAATCCTGATCGGCGCCGGCCCGGCAGCGCGCTTCAAACCGCTGGCCGGCGATCCCAGCAAGCAGGTGGGTTCCGATCATTCCCGCGCTTGACTCGGATCACAGACCCCTTTTATGCTCAGGGTGTCTGTGAGATCTCTATGCCTTACTCAGAGCCTACTTCCGCGAAGCTTCGATACACACCTCCAGCCCTCATTATTCATGGCGACCTGCTCTCCCTGACGCGGCAGACGCCCACCGGCACACCCACGCCATCTCCCACACCCACACCTACTCCCACGGTGACCCCCACACCTACCGCGACGCCGACATCCGCGCCTACGCCAACTGTCACGCCCACCCCGGCTCCGACGGTTACTCCGACGCCCACGCCGACGATCACCGCCACGCCAGTCCCCACTCCAACCCTTTCGCCGACTCAAATTCCTGGCCCGACCGGCTTATAAGCCGCCTTCATGCGGTGCTATCGTGCCTTCGGCCTCAACGTGCATTCGGAGATCGAACTTCCCGAATTGCCAGAAGCCGATGGTCCGCCCGACGTGTCTGTCGTCCTGGGGCCCGCGGGCGTACCCGGACAGGCTTGGCAGAGCGGCCGGCAGTCCTGGGGAGAACTGGGATTGGCGTGGGTCTTTCAGCCCGCTTGGGGCGCGATCCGGGTGGAGGGTGGGGTCCGGTTCACGTTGGAAAAGCGCGGTGGTCTGAGCGAAGAAGGGATCCGTGTCTGGCTGTTGGGGCCCGCCTTCGCCATCCTGCTCCATCAACGGCAAATGTTCGTCCTTCATGGCAGCGCGGTGGCCCTCGACGGCGCTGCTGTCGTCTTTCTGGGCGAATCCGGGGCAGGCAAGTCCACTGCCGCCTACGCCTGTGCCCGGGCAGGCCTGCCCGTGCTCTCTGACGACATCGTGCCGGTGAATTTCGACAACAGAACACCTGTGGTTCGCCCCGGCATCCCTCATCTGCGTCTCGCGCCGGACGTGCTGCTCGGCGCAGGCGATTCACTCGAGGCGCACACGCAGCCGATTCCCTGGGATGAGAAGCGCCACGTCCAGTTGGGCCGGGGCTGCCTGTCGCCCGCACTGCCGTTGGGCGCCGTCTATGTGCTTGAAGAGGCCGGCGCCTTCGTGACAGAGCCTTTGGCTCCGCAACAAGCCTTCGCGGCGCTGGCGCGGAACTCCTTCCTCGCTCCTCTGATGCTGCAGTGCGGCTCCCTGCCCTGGCACCTCGAAACCTGCGCGCGCCTCGCCGCCGTGGCCCATGTCCACCGCCTCGCCTTTCCCCGCCGTCCCGGAGGACTGGCGGAGCTCGCCGCGCTGGTTCGCTCTGGGATCCCAGTGGCATGACGGCGCACCAAGAGGTCCGCTGGCTGCTCGATGCCGTCAGCCCCAATGGAAGTCCGCCGCCGCACTTGGGACCGGAAGCCCAAGCTGCTGTCTTGCGTCTGGCGCGGCGGCACCGGCTCGCCGCCCTGCTGGCCTCCCGCGTGGACGCGCTGGGGCTGAATCTGGAAGCGCAACAGGAACTGCGCGCCCATGCCGCGGCCACCGCTGCGCGGAACCTGGCCCTCACGGGCGAATTGCTTCGCGTCATTCAGGCCGGCCAGAGCACGGGAATCTCCCTCACTCCCTTCAAGGGCCCCCTGCTCGCCGTTGAAGCCTACGGCGGCTTAGGGTTTCGCGAGTTTGACGATCTTGACTTGCTCGCCGCCCGCGAGGATCTGCCTGCCGCCGCACGCCTCCTGGAAGAATTGGGCTACAGGCTGGCGCTCGACTCGGGCTACGGCGTAGATGCTGTCCGGCTCACGAGCGAGTACCACTTCCCCTTTCAACACACGGACTCCGGCTGTTGCGTGGAGTTGCACGCCGAAGTGGCGCCTGCCGGCTTCGCCAAACCCCTCTGGCGCGACCTCCGTCTGAGACTGAATCCGGTTCAATTGGCTGGCCTGCGGCTTCAGGCCCTCTCGCCTGCCGACCTGCTCGTAGTCCTGTGCATTCACGCAGGCAAGCACCAGTGGGGCTGCCTGGAATTCCTCACCGCGCTCGCGTACCTGATCCACCGCCGCCCCCCGGATTGGGACCAAGTGGAGCTCATTGCGCGCAATTGCGGAGCGGAAGGCTTTGTCGCCCTGGGCCTGCGCGTGATGCGCGACTGGATGCGCTCGGCTGTTCCCGAACGCCTCGCCTGCCAGGCTCGGGTCGGTCCATCGATCCCTGACTCCTGGCTGCGCCCGGCATCCACGCCCGTTGTGCTGCGAAGGCCCGCATTCCACCTGCGGTGCCATTCGCGCTGGTTTTACAAAGCGCGTTATCTGGCTGCCGCACTGCTTGCCCCCAACTGGGACGACTACCGCTGGCTTCCGCTCCCGCCGCGATTGCATTTCTGCTACCCCGTTGTGCGCTGCGCCCGCCTCGCCTTCGTCCAAGGCCCAGTGCTGCTGTGCTCCCGGCGGTAAGAGTGCACCCGTGCCCGCCGGATGCGGACCGCAAAATCCGAGGTTCGGGAGAAGGCGTGGGAGATCGCCCGCATCAGATCTCCAGCCGCAACACCATGCCGGGGTCGGAAATGTCGCCAGAGCTGCCGGCCGAGAGTCCGACGCGATGGATGACATCGCCGGGGATGACAACCTCCGTCGCGGTGACCATCACCAGGTCCGTAATGTCCTGAGGCTCATCGCCGGCAAGGTCCTGCGCGATGAGCCGCGGCGCGGTGCCGAGCGCGGGCGTGCGCAGCGTCAGCGAGCGGTAGCGCCCGAAGATCCCCACCAGCGGGCGCAGCGCTTCCAGGGTCACGGTCACGTCGGCCAAGGGGTAAGAATAGCCGCCGTCGATCGTCACGCGCGGCAGGGTGGCCACCGCAACGCTGTCATTCGGATGGAGCGACGCGATCACGAACGCCCGGTCCGGCCCGCTGGCCTGCGGCAGAGGCATGTTGCGTGCAACGCGCGCGGGCGCGCTCTGCCGGACCGGGTAACCTGTCACCCAGGCCGCCGGGATCTCCCCCTCGCGAAACTGCCACGAATCGGTAAGCCGTTCGCGATCGAGCACGGTGCCGCCCAGACCCACGGGAAACGGCGGAGCCATGCGTTGCCACCGCACGGCGCGCGCCACCTCGCCGATACGCCGGTGAGACTCGCGGGGATTGTAACCGAGTGCGTGCGGATCCATCCAGCCAGGGTGCCGCTCCAGGCCCAGAGTGCAGCCGAGCACGGCGGCGATGTAGGGTTCATCGCCACAGTTCAGCAGGCATGGCGCATTCGGCCGGTTCTCGGCGGCCGCCAGGATGCTGGCCACCCGGTCGAGCGTGGTGGCGATGGACAGGCGGCGGGTGACCTGGTTCGTGCGGAGCACGTTGCTGAACTCGGCGAGGCGCAGATTGTCCTGAAGCAACAGGCCCGCGCCCCAGCGCGGGAACTCGCCGCTGCGCGTGGCAACGATGGCCTCTCCCGGGTACGCTTCGTCGTTCAGCGGGCCGCAGGCGCGGGTGTGCTCGATCACGAGCGCGGGCGCTTCCTCCAGCCCCATCTCGCTGATTAATTGGCGGTAAGTGGGCGTATCGCGGCGGCCTGAGCCCACTTTCCAGTACCCGATGCCCGCGTCGCGGCTCCAGCGCAGCCGGTCGCGCAACTGATTCTCGGCTTCCGCGTTATTGACCGCAAGCCCGCTCCGTCCATCGCCATGCGGCTCGGCCGGGATAAATACTCCCGCACCCCGCCAGCCCGCCTGCTGGCAGAGTTCATTCAAGCGCCGGAGGCGCTCGACAGGACCGCCGCGGCACGAGGGGAACTTGGTTGTACTTACCTCGTGCGCGCCCAAATGCCACGGCTCGAGACGAAGATCCGTGCCCGGTTCGAGGTCCCAGCCGAGGTCGAACACCAGGTACAGATCCCGGCGGCAATTGTCGAAGGCGCCAGCCCAGCCGGAGTGCCCGAACAACCTCTCCTCGGTGAGTTGCGCGGCGGCGCCGGAAATATCCTGCTCCGCCAGCGCAAGGTGGACCATTTCGGCGTTCACCGCGAAGTTCTGTGCCCCCCAGGTCGTCCAATAGCTCGGGGCGAGGCCCGGCGCCTCCTGCACGAGATTCGCGTCGCGGCCGCGCCAGGAACAAGCCGACCCCAGGGCGCCGGCCGCCAGGAATTGCCTGCGAGACAGGGGCGGCATCGAAGGCATTATCGCAGAGCGGAAAAGGTGGTTGGATTCAGATACACCGACTCCACGCGGTCCACGATCTTCCCATCCGTCTCTGAAGCGGCGCGCGCCTTCAACCAGTCCGGGTCCGCGCGGAAACCATCCCAGCTTTTCTTCGCCGCATCCCGGCTGGAGTGAGCCAGGATATAGATCAAAGTGTTTTCCGAGCCGGGAGGATCCGCGGGTATCCAATAGCCGACGTTCGTCATGCCATGCTTTTCGAACAGTTTCAACGTGTGGTCGCGGAAGCGGGCCAGCAGGTTTGGCAAGCGCCCCGGAAGGGTGTAGTAGGTGCGGATCTCGTAAACGCGATTCGCTTGCGCAGCCGAAGAGCCGGAAAGCGTCACAGCGCCGGCGGCCGCGAGGAGGAACGAGTTGCGGGTCATGAGAAACATCGTACCCGACTACGGCCCGTCTTCCAGCGCGAAGGCAACATAGGCCCCGCCCGACCGGTTGCCCCATTTGCCGCCGCCGGCCGCGATCACCACGTACTGGCGGCCGTTCACCATGTAGGTTGCCGGCGTGGCGTTGCCCGCGGCGGGCAACTCGGCTTCCCAAAGCAAGGCGCCGGTCTTTTTTTCGAACGCCCGGATTTTGCGATCCACATTCGTGGCGGCAATGAATAATAGTCCGCCTTTGGTGACCACTGCGCCGCCGTAATTCTCAGAACCGGTGTTTTTCATTCCTTTTTCTGCGAGTTCCGGCCATTCGCCCAAAGGAATGCGCCAGGCATATTCGCCCGTGTTCAGATTAATGGCGTTTAGCGTGCCCCAAGGCGGCGCGATGGCGGGATAGCCATCGGGGTCGTTGAAGCGGGCGTATCCATCGAGGCTGTATTTCACCCAATAGGGCGGCACTTCGTCGAGCGGCAGGGTGATTTTGCGGTCCTGACCGTCGAGGAGGTAGTCCGCAAGGCTTGTGGCGGCCTCCTCCGTGAGGTGGACGAAGCCCGGCATGCGTCCAGCGCCTTCGCGGGTGACTTTGACGATTTCGTCCCGGGTGCGGCGGCCAGCGAGATTGTCCAGAGCCGGAAATTCCGGGGGACTTCCTTTCAAGTTCGCCTTGTGGCAGGCAGCGCATTCGCTTTTATACAAATTCGCAGCGGTCGTATTTTTACTCGGTTTCCGCCGCTCGATCAATTTAATCACCCAGGCCATTTCATTTGAATTGACATAAAGCAAGCCGGTTTCCTGATCCCAGGCCGCGCCGCCCCATTCGCCGCCGCCGTCAAAGCCGGGAAACAGGATAGTGCCTTCGTGGCTCGGCGGCTCGAACTGATCGCCATTGCGGTACCGGCGGAACTGAGCAAGCACGGCGGCGTGGGCCTCCGGGGTGCGGCGGGTGAGCAGTTCCTCAGTCAGCTTTTGACGGCCGAAAGGCTCAGGGGCGAGAGGGAGCGGCTGCTTGTGCGCCAGTTTCTCGCCGTCTACGGGAGACGGCGGTACCGTGACTTCATGCCAGGGGAACAGGGATTCGCCGGTATCGCGATCGAAGACCCACACATGCCCGGACTTCGTGATCTGGGCGACGGCGTCGCGCGGGCGGCCGTCGCGAATCACCGTGACCAGAGAGGGCGGGGCGGGCAGATCGCGGTCCCAGACGTCGTGTCGCACGAATTGAAAGTGCCAGCGGCGCTTGCCGGTGCGGGCGTCGAGGGCGATGAGGGAATTGGCGAAGAGATTGTCGCCATGGCGGTCGGAGCCGTAAAAATCGTACGTGGCGGAACCGGTGGGCGCGAAGACCAGGCCGCGTTTTTCATCAAGCGTGAGTCCGGCCCAGGCATTTGCTCCGCCGGCGTGCTTCCAGGTTTCGGGCGGCCAGGTGGCGTAGCCGAAATCTCCGGGCGCGGGAATGGTGCGGAAGGTCCAAACGAGCTTGCCGGTCCTGAGGTGAAAGGCCCGGATGAAGCCCGGCGCGGAGGGGGCGCCCTCAGGCACGATGGAGCCCAGGATCAGCAGGTCGCGAAAGACCACCCCCGGCGTGGAAACAGCCACGTTCAGCCCCTCGGCGGGGCGGCCCAGGCCCTCGCGCAGGTCGATGCGGCCGCCATTGCCGAAGCTTTTCACGGGCTGGCCGGTCTTCGCATCGAGCGCCCACAACCACTGGCGGGCGCCCACGTAGATCCGGCCGTTCCAATGCACCAGGCCGCGGCTGCGCTGCTTGCCGCGGACCTCCTGGCCCTGAAATGGATCGAATGACCAGAGCTCGCGGCCCGTGGCAGCGTCGAGCGCGAACACCCGCAACTTCGGCGAAGTGGCGTAGAGGTTACCGCCGATCACCAGCGGATTGCACTGCATCTCAGAATCGGGAAACGCATCGCCGGTGTCATAGCGCCAGACCTCACGCAACTTCGCAACGTTGCGTGTGTTGATCTGATCCAGAGTCGAGGAATGAGTCTGGGCGGGCGAGCCGTGGTAGGCCGGCCAATCGGCTTGGGCCGGCATCAGGTGGGCGCCGGCAACCAGCGCGAGGATGATCCGCATCCCGACCACTATACAATCGAAGAACCATGACTGAGAAACTGTTGACGGTCGTCGCCGAGATCACGGCCGCCCCGGGCAAGGAAGCGGAGTTGCGCGAGGCGCTGCTGGGGCTGATCGAGCCTACACGCGCCGAAGAAGGCTGCGTGCAATATGACCTGCACGAGAGCACCGGGACCCCGGGTCAGTTTGTGTTCTATGAGAATTGGACCTCGCTCGAACACCTGGAACGGCACCTGGCCTCGCCCCACCTGGAGGCGATGAAAGCTCGTTTTGGCGAACTGCTGGGGGCGCCGCCGAGAATCCTCACCTACACCCGTATTGCCTAGCCCGCCCTATTTTTCCTCGGGCAGCCCCTGCAGCGTGGCGGAGATGCCGGCCACGCGAAAGGCTTCGATCAGCGCTCCGGCGGCGGGTCCGTGCACTGGCGGACCTACTTCGTTGCCGGCTTGCGCGCGGACGAGCGTTTCGAAGCGCGCGCGGATGCGCTCCGTGCGGAAAACGCCACCCACGTATGCGATGCGCGCGGTCTCACCGTCCGCGAAGATCATGCGGCGCGCGGCCGTGGTGAGCGAGGCTAACTGTTGGGCGGCCACGTCGAGAATGTCCCCCGCGATCAAGTCGCCCGCGGCGGCTGCGCGCTCGACCAACTGGGAGAGAGCGGCGATTTTGGGACGCGGGAATGCAGGCGTGTAGAAGCGGTGCAGCAGGTCATTGGCCGTCGTGGCGCCGGTGGCTTCCAGCAGCAGCGAGTGAAGCGTGGTCTCCGGCCCCCAGCCTTCCTCCTGCCGCAGCGCGGCGCGCAAGGCTTGCCGGGTGAGGTCGAAGCCGCCGGCTTCGTCTCCAAAGACATAACCCCAGCCGCCGACCCGCGCGATTTTGCCCTCCGTGTTGCGCCCGTAGCTGATCGAGCCCGTGCCGGCGATCGTGATGACACCAGGCGCGCCCGCGGTGGCTCCGGCAAGCGCGATCACCGGGTCGATCGTCACAAACACGCGGCGCATGCGGAACAGTTCGTGAACGAGCGCTTCCTTGTCCGCGGGGCCGCCGGAAAAGCCGAAGCAGGCGCCTTCGAATTCGGTGTCGTCGGGCAGGCCCGCGGCTTCCAGCGCCTGCGTCACGCATCCGCCGATCGCGGCGTTGAACTTCGTGCGGGCTTCCTCGGCGGAGACGTGATTGCAAGGCCCGCCGCGGCCTATGCCGAGCACCTGGCCGGTGTCATCGGCGACTAGCGCGGTGGTGCTCGATTGTCCGCCATCCACGCCCAGAAAGTAGAGTGCCATCGTCACTCCAGTCTATACAAGCGCACGTTGTCCACCCGGCCGGCTTCGCGGATTCCCCAGAGGTCTTCGTGATCGCGAAAGTCCTCCCACCCGAAATCGCCTTCCACGACCATCAGGTGGGTGACGCCGGCCCGCTTGATCTCTTCGACCGCCATGCGGCGCAAGCCCAGAGGCGGCGGACGTTCGCTGCGGACAGGTTCCGCCGAGAGAAGCTGCCAGTCTCCCTTTTCTGCACGCCCCTCCAGCCGCATGCGAACGGTCCACTGATCGGCGGACATGTCGAGCGTGACGGCCGTAATCGCGCGCGGCGAACCGAAATCCACTTCGATCCAATCGCCGGGTGCCGGCCGCCGCCAGGCTCGCCAGCGGGTGACGGAGGAACGGTCAAAGGCGAAGGGCAGGTCCCAGGGGAAGGCTGAGGCGCGCAAACGCCACTCGCCCGAGCGCGCCAACGTTCCGCTTCCGCTGTGGACGTTCAACTCGCCGATGCTCCAAATGTCTTTCGAGGCGCCCTCGGTCTGGATGACGCGAACCGCGCGCAACTGCTGCTCGGGAAAATCGAAGCGGAACCGGTGCAGGGGCTGACGGACCTGCATCAGCGGCATCACCAGCAGGTCCGCCAGGCGGTCGCCTTGCGCGCTGAGATACAGGGCGCGCGTCTCACGGGACGTGTAGGACTCAGGAATCGGCGATGAGACGAGAACGACGGCACCACGCGCGGTGGCGCGTTCGATCAGCGCGGCGCGCCGGTAGGGCGGCCATTCACGGGCCATGAACTTGATGGGCTCTTCGAGCCGGAGGGCCGCGCGGGGATGGAGATCCTTGATGCGCCAGGCGTGTTCTCCCGCATAGCGGTCCACGACGGGCGGCAGCGAAAGCAAGGCATGCAGGATGACCAAAGCGGGCAGCGCCCGGGCGGGCAGCGCCAGCGCGAGGGCGAAAGCGAGGAAGGGCAGAGCGGGGATGAGGAACCGCGTGCCCACGTTCGCCGCATAGGGAAGGGCGAAAACCGCCGCGGCGAGCAGTGCCCGACGGCCCAGAGGGTGGCGCAGGGCAAGCAAGGAAAGCGGAGCCAACAAAAAAACAGGGCCAAGCAGTCCGCCCAGCACCGAGCCGTCCACGGTCAGCGCCCAGGGCAGTTGCGAGACGTGTTCGAGGCCGTCGTACCAGCGCATCCATTCGCGGTAGTCCTGCTCGAACGATTCGTGCATATACGGGTTCGGGAACCACTTTGAGTAGAACGGCGCGACGGGATTTCCGTAGGTCAGCGCGTTGCGGACGAGCCAGGGTGCGATCACGGCCACGGCGGCGGCGCAGTAGGCGGCGAGGGCGCGCCACGCGCGCCAATCTTTCACAAAAACGACGAAAAAACACCAAAAAACAGCGACGAAAGCCGTATATTTGATCGAAAACGCGTATCCGGCAAGCAGGCCGAGAGGAACCGCCAGATTCTCGCGGCGGATCGCCAGTCCGAACGCGCCCAGCAGCACAACGGCGAGCGCGGCATCGTTGTAAGCGCTGGCGCCATCGATCATCACCACCGGACTGAGCATCACCAACAGGCCCGCCGCAGCCCCCGCCACCGGGTGGCCCGCGCGCTGGCCGATGCGCAATGCCAGCCACGGCAGCACCAGCAGAAAACCGCAGTGGACCAGGGCCGCAGCCGAATGGCGGCCGAAGGCAAAGGCCATGAGGTAGAGAATGTCGAAGCCCTGCGGCATCTGGCCGTACATCAGGTGCGGGAACGGCGTGAAGCCGTGCGCGCGGTAGAAACGGGCGACGACGCCGAGGTGGTAGCTGCTGCCGTCGGGACTCATTTCCGGCGCCAGAGCGTGCAGCGCCGCGATGATGGCGAATGGCAGCCAGACGGCCGGGAAGAGCCAGCGCCAGAGGCGGGGCAGGGGGGCGGGATCGTCCTCGCGCGGCGCGCCGCCACCCCAGCGCCACGCCGCCAGCGCGAGGAGCGCTCCGAGCGCGAGCAGCGATCCGTCATAGACGATCCGTAGCGCGGACATCGCGAACAGGAGCAGGCTGAGAACGGGGGCACCGAGCACCAGGGCGTACAGTGGGCGTTCGCCTCTGGCGAAACCGATTCCCAGCCGCGCCGCCAGCACCCGGCCACAGCACCAGGCGGATGCGAGCGTGATCAGCGCGCCGAACAGGACGGAGAGCACGGCTGGAACCTACTGAACGAAGCCGGCGCCGGTGAGAATAAAGCCGCGCTTAGCGCCGTCCACCGGCGAGACCCACAGTTTGTCGATCACGAACCGGATCACGATGGGGCGCGAGGTGGTGAGCCATTCCGGCGCGACGGGCTGTTCGATGACGGTTTCGCCGGGCTGGGTGATGGCATGTTCGAGCAGGCGGCGGTTGTCGATGAAGACCTGAATGTTCACGGGCCCGGTTTGCTGCATCGTGATCTCGGGCACGGTAAGTTGGGCGCGGAATTTGAGGCCGCGAGTGGTGGGGACGCGGACTTCGAGCGTGGGTCGCTGCAGGGTCCAGCGCCAGAGCCCGTCGTGCAGTTCGGGCAGGATGTCGGCGAGGATGTGCCCGGGCGCCTCTTCCGCGCTCATGGGGACGTAATGCAGCAGGGGCCGATTTTCATCCAGAACCAGCGGATTGCGCTGTTCCGGCGGAGAAAAGTTGTCGGGCTGCTTCAAGCATCCGGCGGCGAGCGCCGCGGCAAGCGGAAAGAGACGGCGCTTCATACTGGTACCCGGTCCTCGGAGTAACAGAACCCGGTCATGGGGCAAATGGGGCATTTGGGCTTACGCGCGATACAGATTTCCCGGCCAAAATGGATGATCTGGTGAGAAAACAGGATCCAATTCTCACGGGGCAGCGCCTTCATCAGATCGCGTTCGATCTTGACGGGACTGGACTCGCGCGTGAGGTCGAGCCGACGGCTGATGCGCGTCACGTGCGTGTCCACCACCACGCCGCTGGCGATGCCGAAAGCGGTGCCGAGCACGACGTTCGCCGTTTTGCGCGCCGCGCCGGGAACGCGAAGGAGCGCTTCGAGGTCGCGGGGGATCTCCCCGTGGAAGTCGTTGAGAATGGTCCGCGCGGCGCCGATAATGCTCTTCGCTTTGTTATTGAAGAAGCCGGTGGAGTGGATGTCGCGCGCCAGTTCCTGCTGGCTGGCGGCGGCGAAATCCTCGATCGCGGGGTATTTGCGGAACAGCCCGGGGGTGACTTTATTCACGCGCTCGTCGGTGCACTGGGCCGAAAGGATGGTCGCCACCAGGAGTTGCCAGGCGTTGTTGTGATGCAGCGCGCAGGTGGCGCCGGGGTAGCGCTCGTTGAGCGCCGAGAGGATGCGGATCACGCGGGCTTTGCGTTCAGCGGCGGATTTGGGGCGTTTGGGCAGGCTCATCGGGTTGGCGAAGCGGGGGCCGCAGAGTCATGGTAACACCGCGCTTCCGGTGGTTCGCAATCGGCTGCGGGGCGGCGGTATTCAGCGGGTTGCTGAGCGCGCCTTACCACTCGCAGGAACTCGTGTTGCTGGCGGAGCCGGGTTGGCTCTACCGGCTCGACAGCGGCGCGCCGGTGTCGCGCGCCGTGCATCTTGCCTTGCATCTCGCGGCGGTCTGGCTGGCGGCGGGGCTGCTTGAGAAACTGCCGTCGCCGCGGGCGGCGCGGATCGCTTTGCTGCTCTATGCCATCCACCCTCTGCAGACACAAGCCCTCGCCTCGCTTGAAGCGCGGCCCTTGTTGACAGCCGCTGTGCTGTCGTTGCTCGCGCTCCGGCTTTGGCTTCAAGGCCGGACGTGGTTCGCGGTGTCCTGCGGGCTTCTGGCCGTATTGGCCGATTGGAGCGCCGCCGCGCTGCCCGGATTGTTGTGGCTTTGGTCCGGGGTTGAGCAGCGGCGCGATTCGGCCGCGCCGCTGGGCGTGTTGACTGGCGTGGCTTTCGCGGCGGTCATAAAGGCTTTGGGTGAGTCGGTCACCCTCTCGTTGGACTACCTGCTCTGGCAGGGACTCGCGGTGTTGCGCACGACCGGAATCTTCACAGCCCCCATCGGCCTGAGCGCGGACCCAGGCGTCCGCGGCGAGCCGCTGCTGGCGCTCACTGCCTGGGCCGTGATCGGGTTGGCCGCCTTTCTCACGGCGGCTTTACGCAGCGGCCCGCGGCGGTGGCTGGCAAGCGCGCTGATTGCGCTGGCGCCAACGTGTTCCGTGTTCGCCACCCCGCAACTCGCCTGGGAGCCCCGCGCCGCGCTGGCGCTCGTCTTTCTCTGCGGAGCGGCCGGTTGGCTGCTGGCCGGCACGGAACTTCGCCTGCTCGCGCCCGCAGCGGCGCTGTTCGCCCTGGTGACTGCAGTTCAGGTTCAGACCTGGCGAAGCGAAAGAAGCGTGTGGCTGGAGGCGGCCCGTCTCGCACCAGGCAAGCCGGAACCTCTGCGCCGCCTTGCGCGCCTGGTCGATCCCGCCTACGCATTGGAGTTGCTCGAACAGGCCCGGCCCCAGGCCCCCGATGATCCCGTGCTGGCCCTGGATCTGGCAGAAGCGTTCGCGCGGGCCGGGCGGCCGGCGATGGCCGAAATCGAGATGGCACGCGCGTGGCGGCTTGCGGGCTGCGCACAGGCTTCCGGTACGGCCTCCCGCGAGGGCACGGGCCCGTGCGCTACTTCGGCGGCGCGGTCACGCTGAAGCGGACATCGAGAAACTGCCAGTCGGGCAGTTCGTAGGCCCGCAAAGTTGTCTTGACCGTGGACTCCATCTCTTTCACTCCCTGCGCCGGAATATCTCCGACCTTTGCGATGATCTCTGCGATGGCGGGCGACTTCTCGTCCGCGTTCTTCGTGGTCAGCAGGATCCGCAACTCAACCCCGGAGAGTGCCGCGGGCGAGTGGTTCACCACGGTATAGCGCAGCAGCGCATTGCGCTTCGCATCCTCGAACAGGCGCAGCCCGGTGACATCGAGATGCCGCCGGAACGGGTGCGCTCCTTCCTCTTCGGCGATGCTGGCGAGCGTGGGCGCGCCGGATTCGGGCCGCGACTGGGAACCGATGCCAAAAAAGTGGTACACCCCATAGAGACCTCCGCCAAGGACGCCGAAAACGAGAATCACGACCAGCCACGCGGGCATGCGTTTCTTCGGCTCGGGCAGGACGTATGCGGCCGCCGGATACGCCGGCATAGGGGCGGTCTCCTGGGGCGGGGGATAACTCGCAGGCGGCGGCGCCGGTTCGTACTGGGGAGGAGGCGCCGGCGGCGGAGCGTAAGCAGGCGGTGGCGGAGCGGCCTGATACACCGGAGGCGGCGCGGGTGCGTGCTGCACGGGCGGCGGTTGCACGGGCGGCGGAGGGGCGGGCGGAGGAGGCTGCGCCGCCGCGGGCTGGGCTGGTTGCGCGACGCGCCCCTGCGCCTGCGCGCATCGCGGACATTCTGAGTAGGCGGGCAAAACTTCCCCGCCGCATTTCGGACAAATCCAGGTAAACATGAAAGCTGTCTCTTACTCTAGGTTATTGATGCACGCGCGCGTGCGCCGGGTTACGCAATCCTGTACCGGGCGAATTCCTCTTCAATGAGTTCGATACCGAAGCCGGGCAGGTTACGCGGCTCAATCCAGCCGTCGCGCGGCCGAAGGGGATTCGCGACGATCGAATCGAACATCTTCACCCCGGAGGACGCGAGGAAATACTCGATGAAAATCGCATTGGGAATCGCCGCGCACAACTGCGTGTGGTAGTCCCAGTGATAGTGGGGCGCCACCGGGATATCGAGAGCCGCGGCGTAGTGGGCGATTTTGAGCCATTCGCTGGCGCCGCCGCAGACGGTGGCGTCGGGCTGCAAAATCGCCGCCGCGCGCCGCTCCACCAGTTCAGCGAAGGCCCACCGGGTGGCTTCCAGTTCGCCGGTTGCCACGGGGATCGTGGTGGCCTCGGCGATGCGCGCCATGGCCGCGAGATTGTCGGCGCGGACGGGTTCCTCGATCCAGTACGGGTTGAACTCCTCAAGCCGCCGGAGGGCGCGAATCGCCTCGGGTGCGCTGCTCCAGCCGCCGTTGGCGTCCAGCAGAATGTCCACCGAGTCGCCGAATGCCTTCCGCACGGCGCCCACGCGCGCCGCGTCTTCGGCCGCACTCAATTTACCCACCTTGAGCTTGATTGCCGTGAAGCCCTGCTCGAAAACGGCTCCGGCTTCTTTCACCAGATCCTCCACCGTCTGACCTTCGCGATAGTACCCGCCCGTGGCATAGCAGCGGAGCCGCTTCTGATGAACCCCCAGGAGTTCCATGACGGGGCGTCCCAGCGCCTTGCCGCGCAGGTCCCAAAGCGCCAGATCGATGGCGCTGATGGCCCGTAACGCGGCGCCGCGCCGTCCGGCCTGGATCGATTGACGGTACATTTCCGCCCACAAATGTTCGGTCGCGAAGGCGTCCGCTCCAACCAGGACCGGCCGGTAAATCGTATCGATCAGCGAAATCATCGCCAAAGAGGAGTCGTAGCCCAGAGCGAACCCCATCCCGCTGATGCCTTCATCCGTGTCCACGTTCACGAACAGATGGTCGCGATGTGTGATCAGGCGCACGGCGTCGGCCACGGGCGTGGGGAGCGGGATGGAGATGGCTTGCGCCTGCACGTTCACGATCTTCATGTCGCTTACGATGATGGCATGGAATTCTTGTGGCGGGGTGGTGCGGGCGGAGATGTCATTGCCGCGTTTCCGGGCGCATGGAATCCGCCGACGCGCGCGCACGTCGCCATGGCGGAGGCCGCCCTGGCGCATGCGCCGGAGGTGGTGCTGGTGATCGCCAGAGCCATGCCGCACAAAACCCTCGAGGGCCCGCCGTTCGACCGGCGCGTGGCCTGGTTGCGTGCTCTCTGCGCGTCCCGGCCGGGTATTTCGGCGGCGGTGGCGGACAGTGGCCTGTTTCTGGGCATCGCGCGCGAACTTTGCGCCGCGGCGGGCGCCGGGCGAGTCCTGCTGGTGTGCGGGCGCGACGCGGCGGAGCGGATCGTGAATTGGGACTACGGCCCGGAATACCCCACGATCGAGGACCAGCTCAAAGAATTCGAACTGCTCGTCGCTCCGCGGTGCGGGCCTTACGAACCGCCCGAAGCGCTGCGGACGCGCGTGCACCGGCTGGAGCTTCCGCCGGAGTGGTCCAACGCTTCTTCGTCCGGAGTGCGGCTATTGCGCGAGTTGGGACAGCCTTGGAGGCACCTTGTGCCTCCCGAAATAGGCGAGTTTTGACGAATCAATCCACCGGCCCCTGCTCCAGGAACGTCCGCAAGCGATGACTCCGGCTCGGGTGCCGCAGCTTGCGCAGCGCCTTCGCCTCGATCTGCCGGATGCGCTCGCGCGTTACGGCGAAATGCTGGCCGACTTCCTCGAGCGTGTGTTCGCTTCCATCCTGCAGGCCGAACCGCATTTTGATGATCTTCTCTTCGCGCGGGCTGAGCGTCTTCAACACCTCGGCAGTCTGCTCGCGCAGGTTGAGGTTGATCACCGCTTCCGAAGGGGACACCACGCGTTTGTCCACGATGAAATCGCCCAGATGCGATTCCTCTTCCTCGCCGACCGGCGTTTCGAGCGAAATGGGCTCCTGGGCGATGCGCAGCACCTTGCGCACCTTCGGCACGGACAGTTCGAGCTTGCGCGCCAGTTCCTCGGTGGTCGGTTCGCGGCCGAGCTCCTGCTGCAGCGAACGCTGCGTGCGCACCATCTTGTTGATGGTTTCGATCATGTGCACCGGGATGCGGATGGTGCGCGCCTGGTCGGCGATGGCGCGCGTGATGGCCTGCCGGACCCACCAGGTGGCGTAGGTGGAGAACTTGTAGCCGCGGCGGTAATCGAACTTGTCCACCGCCTTCATCAGCCCGATGTTGCCTTCCTGGATCAGGTCCAGAAAGGCCAGGCCGCGGTTGGTGTAGCGTTTGGCGATGGAGACCACTAATCGCAGATTGGCCTCGATCAACTGTTTCTTGGCTCCGTCGGCCTCGCATTCGCCGGCATCGACGCGCGCCAGCGAACGGCGCAACTCGTTTGCCGTGGCGCCATAGGTCTGTTCAAGGTCAAGCAGCCGCTGGTTGAGCGTCCGCGATTCCTTTTTCAAATCGCGGGCGGCGGCACCCTTGACGGAGTGATCTTCGAGCTGCCGCTGGATCCGCGCGATCTCGCGCTCGAGCGCCCGAAATTCCTCTACCGCTGCGCGCAGCCGATTTGCCAGCCGCCGCAACATCGCGCTGCTGAGGTCCACCGCGCGGAACAGCCGTGAAAGCCGGACCATGGCCCGCGCCAGTTGCCACCGCACGGCCCTGTGCTGCTTTGGCTTGGTGGTCCTCGGCGTGGCAAGCAGTTTCAGACGAAGCTGCTGAAGCTTGCGGTAATGCTTGCCGATCTCCTCCATCGCGCGCAAATATTCCTCGCGCAACCGGCCCAACTCCTCGTCCGAAGTCAGCAGGTCGGGACCCGCAAGCACCTCCCGGAGACTCAGCGTATCCTCGTCGGCTTCGGCGGCGATGCGAATGGACTCGCGAATCACGAGCGGCGAACGGGAAAGTGTGCGCAACACCAGCCGCTGGCCATGCTCGATGCGCTGCGCAAGATCGATCTCTCCGTCGCGGGTCAGCAGGGCCACCGTGCCCATTTCGCGCAAGTACATACGGACGGGGTCGTTCGTCTTGTCGACAACCTCCGCGGCCTGGTCGTCGGGGGCCTCGTCCCCATCGGCCGGGCGGCGAACGCGCACGCGCGGCTCGTCCAACAGGTCAATCCCCGCCGCGTCGAGGCCCGAGAGCAAGTCATCGAGCTCGGGCCCCGAGCTCATCTCCTCGGGCAGCATGTCGGTGACGTCGTCGTAAAGGACGTAACCCTTCTCCTTGCCCAATTCGATCAGTTTTTGAAATCTGCTGAATTGCTCTTCCGCGGCCACGGGACCCTCACCGCGGCACCCCTGGGTGCCTGTCGAATTCCCCTCATGGTACAACACCGAATCGCCGGTGTCGTGCCCTCTTTCAAGCTATCCTTCGCGCTCAAGATCGCGCAATTCGTTCATCAATCGTAAGGCCTCCGGGAAATCTCCTGTGCGCTCGGCGTCCTTGATGGATTTCCGGAGGTGATCCCGGCCCAGGCGGTGTTCGCCGGCGCTCAACTGCCGCAGGCAGGCCGCCGCCTGTTCCATCGAGACTCCGTCGCGTAACAACTCATCGTCAAAAAGCACGTTCAACAATAGGGAGCGGTCCGATTCCTCCAGGCGGCCTTCCACCGCTCCAAGACTTATTTCCTCGCCCGCTTCAACTAGCCTGAGGAGCGTGTCAAACACTTTCGCTGACCGGAACCGCCGGACCCCCTCCATGGTCCGCAGGGCAGGCGCCAGTTCGGCGCGCGCCTCCGCGCTGGTCATCAGGGCGTGCAGCAGCAGCACCTCGTTGGGGTCGAGCGAACTCTCCTCGCGCGCCCGGTTGCGCTGTTCGCGGCGTTCCGAGGCGGCTTTGCGGAACTCGTCGAGCACGAGCCCCGGCTGAATGCCCATGTAATCGGCTAGATCGTTCGCCACGCTCAGGCGCTCGATCTTGTCGGGCATGCGGTGGATGGCGGGCAGCAGGAATTGGAAGATCGAGACCTTGCCTTCCGGTGTGCGGGCATCGAAACGCGCGCGGGCGCGGTCGGCGAGCCAGTGAAAGTACCCGCGGGATTTCTCAAGGGCCTGGACATAGGTCCCGGCGCCATGCGATTTGATGAACTCATCCGGGTCGAGGCCGTCCGTCAATTGCAGCACCTTCAGCCGCATGCCCTCTTCGAGCAGGACCTGACTGGACCGCTCCGTGGCCTGTTCTCCCGCGTTGTCGGGATCGAAATTCACAACCACGGACGTGGAATGGCGCTTCAGGCTGCGGACCTGCGCCGCCGTGAGCGCGGTGCCGCAGGTGGCCACCACGTTGCTTACGCCCGCCGCGTACACGCCAATCACGTCCATGTAGCCTTCCACCAGAACACCGAAGCCCGCCTCCTGAATTGCCTTCCGCGCCCGGTTCAAGTTATAGAGAACGTGACTCTTGCGGTAGATCGGCGTTTCGGAGGAGTTCAGATACTTAGGTTCGTCGCCCTCAGCCAACGCGCGCCCGCCAAAGCCGATCACTTTGCCCATCTCCGAGTGGATCGGGAACATGAGCCGGTAGCGGAAACGGTCGAAAAAGCCCGACCCGTCATTGCGCATCAGCACGAGGCCGCAGGCTTCGAGGTCGGCCGGGGCGTAGTTCCGCCGCTGCAGGAGCCGCGTCAGGGCCTGCCCGCCGCGCTCGCTCAGGCCGAGGCCGAACGCTTCGGCGGTTTCCCGCGTCACACCGCGCCGCTGCAAGTAGGCGCGCGCCTCCTCGCCGCCGGGTCCAAACAGGTTCTGCCGGAAATGCTCCAGCGCGAGGTCGTGCATCTCATAGAGCACGCCGCGCCGCCGCGTCTCTTCGTCGGCTGCCTCGCTGCGCTTCGGCAGCGGAATCCCGTTCCGTTCAGCGAGATATTTCACCGCCTCCCAGAACGGCAGGCTGTCAATCTCCATCACGAACTTGATCACGTCGCCGCCTGCGCCGCAGCCAAAGCATTTGTAGAACTGATGCTGGGAATGAACTGAAAAAGAAGGAGTTTTCTCGTTGTGAAAAGGGCACAGGCCCACATAGCGTGGCCCTGCGCCGACGCGCCGCAGACGCACGTTCTCCCCGATCACCTGGACAATGTCCACCTGCGACTTCAGTTGTTCGACAAACTCCATTCCACCCTTACCAGTTTGCGCGCAAACCGTCGGGCAGGTCCATCGCCTGATCGCGCCAGGTGGTGCCTTCCTGGGCCGCGCGTTCCACTTCCGCCCAATGGATCCGCACACCCAGCCCCGGTCCCGGAGGCAGCGCCAGGTGCCCGCCTTCGTCCACATTGAACAGAGCCCAGTCGCCCTCATCCACGTAGCGAAGCCAGGGGTCGCCCTCGCCCTTCGCTCCATGCACGTTATAGTGAATCCCCTTCGACCACTCCAGAATCCAGCCGGCGCGCGAGGGCGCCACTGCGTGCAGACAGGCCATGAACGCGATGGGCGACAGCGGGCAGTGCGGCGCGATCGCGAGTCCGTTCACCTCGGCCAGAGCGGCGATTTCGGCTGTAAACCCGATGCCGCCCACATGGACCAGATCCGGCTGCAGGATGTGCGCGCCCTTGGCCGCCACCACGTCGCTGAACTCGGCCACGGTGGTCATGCGCTCGCCCGTGGCGATTGGCACATGGGTGATGGCCGCGATTTCGGGCAGCCAGCGGTTGTAGTCCGGCCGCACCGGCTCCTCATAGAAGAGCGGATTCACGCACTCGAGCTCCTTGGCCAGCCGCCGCGCCATCGGCACGTTCGCCCGGCCATGGAAATCGAAGCCGATATCGACTTCCTCGCCCACAGCGTCCCGGACCGCCCGGGCCCGCGCCACCGCGGCGCGGATGCCGCCGTAGGTATCGATGGCCGCCAGCGGCGGGCATGCGTTCATCTTGAGCGCCCGGGCGCCTTCCGCTACCACACGCGCGGCTTCTTCCGCCGCTGCCGCCGCCGAATTGTTGTTGCCGCCCGCCCAGCGGTACACCTTGATCCGGTCGCGGACCGCGCCGCCCAGCAGTTCGTACACTGGTTTGCCTGCAACTTTGCCGGCGATGTCCCACAGGGCCGTCTCGATTCCTCCGAGCGCGCTCATGAAATGCACGCCGCCGTGGTAAAAACTCTGATCGAACGCCCGCCGCACCAGCCGTTTCAAGTTCCTCACCGGCTGCCCGATGAAGTACTCGCCCAACTCATGCACCAGCGCCTCGCTGGAATCGAGCTGGCCCTCGACCGTGAACTCCCCGAAGCCCTCGAGTCCCCCGCTCGTCCGCACCCGCAGCAGCCCCCATCTTGGCGCTACCTGCGCCGTCTCGATGCGTTCAATCCGCTCGCTCATTTTCGTTCCTCCCCCGCCATTGTAGGGCAGGCCCCGGACCGCGCGCGGAAGGGCGCGCGGAGCCGCCTGTTAGAATAACCTGATATGAAGCCTTGGATCGCTCTGGGCATACTGTCTTTGCTCCTGTCGCCCGCCGGGTGGACGCAAGCGGCTGGGAAGTCGGCTCTCGACAAACCCACATTGGAAGCCTACCTCCGCCACCTGCTGCTCTGGAACCCACAAATCCAAGTCAGCATCTCGGACGCCAAATCCGCGCCGATGCCTGGCTTTAAGGAGTTTACGGTTACCGGTTCTTACGGGGAGGCGCGGATCGACGAGGTCTTTTACGTCTCCGATGACGGCAGCAGGATCGTCCGCGGAGCCGTTTATGACGTGAATGAGAGCCCGTTCAAGAGCGAACTCTCGAAACTCACCACGGACCTGCACCCCTCGATGGGCGCGCCGGGAGCGCCGGTAGTCCTTGCGCTGTTTAGCGATTATCAATGCTCTTACTGCCGCCAGGAAGCGAAGCAGTTGCGCGCCAATCTGCTCAAGACCTTCCCAACCCAGGTGCGGCTGTATTTCAAGGACTTTCCCATCGACGCCATCCACCCCTGGGCGCGCTACGCGGCCATCGCCGGGCGGTGCGTTTTCCGGCAGGACGCCCCGAAATTCTGGGATTATCACGACTGGATTTTCGACAAACAAGGCGAAGTGACGCCCGAGAACCTCAAAGGACGGCTCATGGAATGGGCGGGCGGGAGTGGACTCGACGTGATGCAACTCGGCCGTTGCTACGACCAGCGGCAGACCGAGGCGGAGGTGAATGCGTCATTGGCCGAGGCGCGGTCTTTGCGCGTGGATTCCACGCCCACTTTGTTCGTTAACGGCCGCAAGGTGCCGGGCTCAGTGTCATTCGCGCAGTTGAAGGCGATCATCGAGTTCGAAATCGGCCATGTCGAGGCCGCCGGTAAAGGCGGCGTGAAGTGCTGTGAAGTCGCGCTGCCCACGCCCCTGGGGAAATAGACCTTGCTCCGCTCCATCACGCTCATCCTCGCCTTCGCGGCCTCGGCCGCCGCTCTCGATGCGGATCGTTTTCGAGACAACGTCCGGCGTCTTTCCGCGCCTGAGATGCGCGGACGGGGGACAGGCACGCCCGAACTCGAGAAGGCCGCCCGCCTGATCGCCAGCGAATTCAAGAAAGCGGGCGTCCCGCCCGTACCCGGAGCGAAGGATTATTTTCAGCGCTTCGGCGTCACCATCAACGCATCCCTTGGTCCGGGCAATGCGCTCACCGCGTTCACTCCGCCGGGGAGCAGGCGGCTCAAACTGGGCGAGAGCTTTCAGCCGTTCAATTTCTCCGGCTCCGGGCGGATTCAAGGTGACGTGGTCTTCGCCGGCTACGGCATCACCGCGCCCGAATACGGCTACGACGATTACGCCGGTCTCGACGTGGACGGCAAGGTCGTCCTCATCGTCCGCCACGAACCACAGGAATTCGACGAATCCAGCATCTTCGCGGGAAAGAACTACACGCGTCACGCGCAGCTCGACAGCAAGGCCGTGAACGCGAAGATGCATGGAGCGCGGGCCGTGCTTTTCGTCAACGACGTCCCGAATCACACTGACGCCGATTCGCTCGACCGCTTCTCGCGCAATGTAGGCCCTGCGCACACCGATATTCCATTTGTCCAGGTCACCGCCACTGTGGCGGAGCCCTGGCTCGCCTTGGCCAATACGAACTTGAAGGATTGGATCAAGGCGGTGGACGGCGACCTCAAACCTCGGTCTATGCCGCTGCCGGGTCTTCGCGTGGAACTCCATGCCGATGTCCGGCTCGAAACCCGCCGGGTGCCCAATGTCGTTGCGTACCTGCCCGGCGAGACCGATGAACATCTCATCATCGGCGCGCATTACGACCACCTGGGCATGGGCGAGCAGAGTTCCATGTCGCCCAAAGAAGCGGGCAAGGCCGTCCATCCCGGCGCGGACGACAACGCCAGCGGCACGGCCGGACTGATCGAACTGGCACACTACTTCAGCCGGATGCCCGCCCGGAAACGCGGCATCCTGTTCATCGCCTTCACCGCCGAGGAGATCGGGCTGCTGGGTTCGGCTCATTATGCGGAGAATCCCCTCCTGCCCCTGGACCGTGCCGTAGCCATGGTGAACATGGACATGATTGGCCGCATCCAGGATGGGCGCGTGTATGTAGGGGGAACGGGCACCGGCACCACACTTGAAGCGATTCTCGAAGCCGTCAAGCCCTCGCATGGACTGCGGGTCGAGGCCACCGACCAGGGCGGCTACGGCTCAAGCGATCACATGTCGTTCTACATCAAGCGCGTGCCGGTCTTGTTCTTTTTCAGCGGCATCCATAACGACTACCACCGGCCGTCCGATACGTGGGATAAGATCAACCACCACGGAGCGGCCCAACTGCTGGGCCTGATCGGGGACGTGGGCGCGCGCCTGCTGGCCGCCGAGCAGCGCCCTGAGTATGTCAGGCTGGCCGACACGCGCCCCCAGGCCACCGCCAGCGCGTCGATGGGCGGCGGCGGAGCGTGGTTCGGCAGCGTTCCGGATATGGCCGCCAACATGGGCGGCTTCCGGCTGGCCGATGTCCGCGACGGCTCCCCCGCTCACAAGGCCGGCCTGCAGCCCGGCGACGTCGTGATCGAGTTCGGCGGCAAGCCCGTCGCGAGCCTGATGGAGTTCACCTATGTGCTGCGGGCTCACAAGCCAGGCGACACCGTGCTCGTGAAATGGAAGCGGCACGGGGCGGAGATGGAAGCGGAGGTCACCCTGGCACGGCGGCCCTAGTACTGGAACCCGGCTGACCCAGCCCATTACCTTTTCTCTCTATTGCCGGGCGTTCGCTGCCGATACCGTAATAGTAGCCATGCAATTCGACTCCATCCCCGCTGGCCGGGTCTGGCCGTTGCCGCCCATCATCCTCCATCCGTTCGCGGACCCGGACGGCCCGGACCAATTGGTGGAAAGCTCGCGCGCGCACTTGATGCTGGAAGGCCTGTTGCCCAATGGCGAGCTCACCGCCGAGGAGCTCCAGCGGCGGTTCCTCTCCGGCCGCCTGACGGAGATCCGGATGCTGTTTTACGTCGGAAAGGATCTGGAACGCTGGGTGGAGCAGTGCGTGGAACTTGTGGAGCGCGATGAGGTCCTGAGAGCCTCAGGCGCATCGGCGGGCAGTTTCATGAAGCTGCTGATCGATCACGCCCCGAAGAACGTCCGTGAAAAGCTGGCTCGGTGGGGCGTGGCCGATTATCGCTCGATCTTCCGCCGCGCCCTGGGATTGAACGCCGTTTTCGCCGAATGCCCCACATTCGAATCGCTGACGCCCGCCTTCGTCCGCTACTACTACCGCTACGCCGATCATCTCTACAACTGCCGCCTGCAGACCGAAGAACACGCGGAACTCCCCGCGGCACAATTCCCATTTGACCTGTTCGCTTCCGGCGAGTACTCAAGGCTGCTGGAACGGGAGTGGGAAGAAATTTAGTTCCCTCCCCGCGTGCTGTTAGGATAGCGGCATGGCCTTGAGTCCGCTTCTGTTCGTGCGCCAGCATTTCCCGTCGTACCGCCTCCCCGACGTGGCCGCCGAAGTTTGGCGCCGGATGGACGTGGCGGCGCTGGACCGTGGCCTGGTGCGTGGCTCCGAGGTTGCCATCGGCGTCGGGAGCCGCGGGATTGCCAATCTGGACAAAATCGTTGGCGCGCTCGTGGGATGGTGGAAAGCCCGCGGAATGCAGCCTTTTATTTTTCCGGCCATGGGCAGCCACGGCGCGGCCACCGCGCGCGGTCAGGCGGCGGTGCTGGCAAAGTTCGGAGTCACCGCCGAAGCGATGGGTTGCGCGGTGCGGAGTTCGCTTGCCGTGGACAAGCTGGGATCCACCCCCGAGGGCATCCCCGTGGTCATGGACCGTTTGGCGCACCGCTCCGCGGGCGTCATGCTCTGCGGGCGCGTGAAATGGCACACCGACTTTGCCGGCGGACTGGAGAGCGGCCTGTTCAAGATGATGGCCATCGGCCTGGGCAAGTTCGCCGGCGCGCAAGTCTATCACGCACATGGATTTAATCTGGGCCTGGAACGGGTGATCGTCAGCGTTGGCAGGCACATCCTCGGCGCGGGCAAGATCCTTGGCGGCATGGCCATCCTCGAGGACGCCCACCACGACACCGCGCGGCTGGAGGTGCTGGCGGTGCAGGAGATGGAAGCCCGCGAACGGGAGCTCCTGGCACTGGTGAAGACCTGGATGCCCACGATCCCGCTTCCCGAGCTGGATCTCGTCATCGTCAACCAGTTGGGGAAGCCCATCTCCGGCTCGGGCATGGACCCGAAGATCATCAACCGCAACGTCAGCGCGGAATATAATCCCTGGCCCGGCGCGCCCCAGATCCGGCGTGTCTACGTGCGAGGACTGCACCCGCTGAGCTATGGCAATGCGGTTGGAATCGGCCTGGCTGACGCGGTCCACAGCCGGCTGGCACGCCTGGTAAAGCGTGGCCCCACTTATCTCAACGCGCTGACCTCAAACAACCCGGCCGCCGCACGGATTCCGCTGAATTATAGCTCCGACTGGAAGTGCCTACAAGCGCTGGCGGCCACGGTCGGGAAACTCGATTCCGCACAGGTCACCGTCGGCTGGATCCACAACACGCAGGACTTACGGCGGTTGGCGTTCACGGAGAATCTGCGCGGGGAGATCGGGCAGAGATCGCATCTTGAAATCACGGGCGGGCCGCAGGACTGGCCCTTCAGTCGCCAGGGCGACTTGCCGGACGATTTGCCTTGACCTAAAAAGCCGAAAGGGGCCAGCCATCTGGCTGCCCCCTTTTGGGTTGCAAAGTTGTGATTGGAATGAGCTTGAGCTGCTGGAATTAGCCCTGGGTCGCGGCTTCGCCCATCACGCTCGAAACCTTGTTGAAGATCTGGCGGATGCTCTCGGCCACACCGGGGACGATCGCGCCAGCCGCAACGGCGACGAAACCGGCCATCAGAGCGTATTCGATGAGGTCCTGACCGCGGGTGTCCTTGATCACCTGCAGCTTCAGAATCATGTTGTTCAGCTTTTTCATTTCGTATCTCCTCTCCCTTGGCAGCGTCGTTTTCTTTGCTGCTGGAACCAGAGTAACGGTACGTCCCATCTGATCAAATCAGCATGAAACCCTATTTGGGGCCCTAGTTTTGACTCAAAATTAGGACTCGGAGCCTAGGAGTCCTATACGGCGGGCCACCCGCGCCAGGATTTCCACCGCCTGATCGAGTTGAGCCCGTGTATGAGCCGCGGTCACTATGGCCCGAATGCGCGCCTGGCCTTTAGGCACTGTCGGAAAGCCAATGCCAGTCGCCCACAAACCCTCTTCGAACAGGGTTGCGGAAAACTCCAACGCGGTTCGCGCCTCGCCTACCAGGATGGGCGTGATCGGGGTTTGCGTCGCACCTGAAGAAAAGCCTGCATCTTGTAGAGCAGATTGAAAATAACGAGTATTAGACCAAAGCGTCTCGATCCGCTCGGGCTCCTGCTCGAGCAAATCGAAAGCCGCCAGGCAGGCCGCCGTCACGGCGGGCGGATGCGAGGTGGAGAACAGGAAGGGTCGCGCCCGGTGATAGAGGTATTCGATCAGGTCCTGGCTGCCGCAAACGTAGCCGCCCAGCGCCCCGATCGCCTTCGACAGCGTGCCGACCTGCACGTGGACGCGCCCGTGCAGACCGAAATGGTCCACCGTTCCACGGCCGTTGCGGCCCAGCACGCCCGAAGCGTGCGCATCGTCCACCATCATGATCGCGCCATACCGCTCGGCAACTGGGACCAGCGCGTCCAGCGGACCGATATCGCCATCCATCGAAAACACGCCGTCGCTGATCAGCAGCTTGCGGCCGGGTGTGTCCCTCAGGCCTTCGAGGATCTCCGCCGCGTGGGCGGCGTCCGCATGGCGGAAAACGTGGATTTTGGCGCGGGAAAGCCGGCAGCCGTCAATGATGGACGCATGATTGAGGGCATCGGAGATGATGTGATCCTCCGGCGTAAGGATCGAACTCACGGTGCCCGCATTGGCCGTGAACCCGCTTTGAAAGACGACGCACGCCTCGGTGTGCTTGAACGCCGCGATACGGCGTTCCAGCTCCATGTGCATGGCCATCGTTCCCGTGATGGTTCTCACCGCGCCAGAGCCTACCCCGAACTCGCGGACCGCCCTTTCGGCCGCCTCCTTCAGCTTGGGATGATTGGCGAGGCCCAGATAGTTATTCGAAGCGAGGTTGATCACCTCGCGGCCATCGGCGCGGCACACGGGCTCGCAGGCCGATTCAAGCTCGCGAAGCCGGAAGTAGGAGCCCGCGGCGCGCAGTTCGCCGAGCGCTTCGCCGAGATACGCAAGAGGGTTGGCCATCGCGCCTTAGTCCTCCCAACTCATGACGATTTTCACGGCTTGGCCTTTCTCGAGCAGGTCGAAGGCGTCACGGTAATCGCGGTAGCTGCATTGATGCGTGATCAGCGGGCGCAGGTCGAGTTTGTGGTCCAACAGAAATCGTTCGCATTGGTACCAGGTCTGGAACATCAGCCGCCCGTTGATGCCGCGTACCGTCACGGACTTGAAGATGATCTCCTCGGCAAGATTCAGCCCCACCTGGGTTGGCGGGATGCCGAGCAGCGCGACATCGCCGCCGGGCCTCACCATCTTGAACGCGGTGTGGATGCCCGCCGCTGAACCGGACATCTCAAGCACGACATCCGCCCCAATGTTATCCGGGGTGTGATCGAGAAAGCTCTGCTCCCAGCCTTCGGCCCGGGGATCAAAAGCGAAGCCGCTGCCGGTTTGCAGGGCGAGGGTGCGTTTGTGCTCCTGAGGCTCCACGGCGAGCACCTGGAGCGCCCCCGCCGCGCGCGCGATCGCGCAGGCCATCAGCCCGATGGCTCCGGCGCCGATCACGGCCACGGTGCGGCCGTTCACCGGCTGCGCCATCACGGTATGCATGGCGTTGCCGTAGGGGTCGAAAATCGCGGCCACCTCGTGCGGGATGCCCGGCTTCACCCGCCATACATTGACCTGCGGCATCGCGATGTAGTGGGCGAAGCAGCCGTCCCGGTCCACGCCGATGATCTTCATCGTACGGCAGATGTGGCCCTGGCCCGTGCGGCAGAAATAGCAATGGCCGCACCCGATATGGCCTTCGCCGGAGACCACGTCTCCAGGCTTGAACTCCTCCACCGCCTCGCCCACCTTCTCCACCACGCCCATGAATTCGTGCCCCACCACCAGCGGCGGCTTCACGCGCCCGGCGGCCCAGGGATCCCATTGCCAGATGTGGACGTCCGTGCCGCAAATACCGGTCTTTTGCACCCGGATCAGCACGTCGGTCTTGCCAATCTCAGGAATCGGAACCTGCTTGAGGTCCATGCCGCGCGCGCTTTCGGATTTCACCAGCGCGGGCATCGTGGGAGCGGACAGAGACGGGGTCATGTAGCTCCCAGTATATCGGGCGGCCTGACTGCTAGAATCGAAGGGAACCCCGGTAGTCTCATGAAACGCCTGCTCACGATCTCAACTCTCATTTCGATTTCCGCCTTCGCCCAGGGCCCGCGGGAAACGGCCCTCGATCGCTACGTGAAAGCCCCCGACGCGTCCTTCAAGTTCAGCCTGGTCAACACCGTCCCCGGCAAGGGCTACACCGCCTATGTCCTCGACATGACCAGCCAGAACTGGCTGAAGCCGGGCGAAGTGGATCGCACCGAATGGCGCCACTGGGTGGTGATCGTGAAACCTGATGAATTGAAGCACGAAACCGCCTTGCTGGTGATCGGCGGTGGCAATAACGCCGGCAAACCGCCAGCGGGTGCGGACGAGTTCAGCGCGAATATCGCGCTAAAGACCAAGTCCGTGGTGGCGGACTTACGCATGGTGCCCAACCAGCCTCTGAGCTTCGATGGCGAATCGCGAAAGCGCAGCGAGGATTCGATCATCGCCTACACCTGGAAGAAATACCTCGAGACCGGCGATGACCGCTGGCCCGCCCGTCTCCCCATGACCAAGGCGGCCGTCCGGGCCATGGACACGGTCACGCAATTCCTCGGCTCGCCCGCGGGCGGCGGCGTGAAAGTGGACAAGTTCGTGGTCACAGGCGGATCCAAGCGTGGCTGGACCACCTGGACGGCCGCGGTTACCGATCAGCGCGTGGTCGCTATCATGCCCGCCGTGATCGATCTGTTAAATATCGTGCCCTCCTTCATTCACCACTGGCGCGTGTACGGCTTCTGGGCGCCGGCCGTCGGCGATTACGTCGAACACGGGATCATGGACTGGAACGAAACCGTCGAATACCAGAAGTTGATGAAGATCGTCGAACCGTTTGAGTATCGCGAACGCTTGACGATGCCGAAGTTCATCGTGAACTCCACGGGCGATCAGTTTTTCGTGCCGGACTCCTCCCAGTTTTATTTCAAGGAGCTGAAAGGCGAAAAATACCTCCGCTACGTGCCGAACACCGATCACGGCGTCACACGCCGTTCGGACGCGGGCGACAGCCTCGCCGCTTTCTATGATTCGATCCTGAACAACTACAAACGCCCGGAGTTTTCGTGGGAGATCGCGGCGAACGGCGCCATCACGGTCACCACGAAGGACAAGCCCGCGGCAGTCAAGCTTTGGCAGGCCAACAATCCCCACGCCCGCGATTTCCGCCTCGAAAAAATTGGGCCCGCCTACCAGTCCGCTGATCTGGCCGAGACAAAACCGGGGGTTTATGTCGCGGCCCCGCCGAAAGTCGCGCAGGGCTATACCGCGTACTTCGTGGAATTGACTTACCCGACGCCCAGCGGCCTGCGCTGGAAGTTCACCACCGATGTAAAAGTCCTTCCCGACACCTATCCCTTCCCTGCCCCGGCAGTGAAGACGCCCCCCGGCGCAACCCCGCTCGCGCGATAGGCGCGGTATCGCAGGAAGCCCCACCGGAAACGGCCGATTCGCGCTCCTTCGGCTCGCGAGCCGCGATCCGGCCCCATGCTAAAATTCAAGGTTCCCCATGCAATTGGAAAAAGTCTATGAGCCTCAGCGGTTTGAGCCGCATTGGGCCCAGTATTGGATCGAGCGCGGCTACTTTCACGCCCCCAGCGAACCTGATCCCGCGAAGCCCATTTTCTGCCTCGTCATCCCGCCCCCCAACGTCACCGGTTCGCTCCACATCGGCCACATGCTCGAGCACACCGAAATCGACGTCACGGTTCGCTGGCATCGAATGAAGGGCGACCAGACCCTCTGGCTCCCCGGCACCGACCACGCGGGCATCGCCACCCAGATGGTCGTCGAACGCCACCTGCGCGAGTCCCAGAACATCACCCGCCACGACCTGGGCCGCGAAGAATTCGAACGCCGCGTCTGGCAGTGGAAGGACCAGTACGGCAACACCATCCTCCAGCAGATGCAGCGCATCGGCGATTCCTGCGACTGGTCCCGCAACCGCTTCACCCTCGACGAAGGCCTCTCCCGCGCGGTTCGCGAAGCCTTCGTCCGCCTCCACAGAAACGGCTTCATCTACCGCGGCGCCTACATGGTGAACTGGTGCCCGAGTTGCTCCACCGCCCTGTCGGACCTCGAAGTGGTCCACGAAGAGACCCAGGGCAACCTCTGGCACATCCGCTATCCCGTCGCCGGCCATCCCGGCCGGCATCTCACCGTCGCCACCACGCGGCCCGAAACCATGCTCGGCGACACCGGCGTTGCCATCCATCCTTCCGACGAACGCTACCTCGACCTGCACGGCGCGGAAGTCGACCTGCCGCTCACCGGGCGCCGCATACCCGTCGTTTGCGACGAAGTCGCCGATCCCGAATTCGGCACCGGCGCCGTGAAACTCACTCCTGCCCACGACCCCAACGACTTCGAAGCCGGAAAACGCCAGAACCTGCCGCATGTGGCCGTCATCGGCAAGGACGGCAAAATGACCGCCGAAGCCGGCGCCGCCTACGCGGGCCTCGACCGCTTCGAGGCGCGCAAAATGGTGCTCGCAGACCTCGACGCGCAAGGTCTGCTCGCCGCGACCACCCCACACACGCTCCCGGTGAGCAAGTGCCAGCGCTGTAAGACGGTCGTCGAGCCGCTCGTCTCCGAACAGTGGTTCTGCCGCATGCGGACGCTGGCCGACAACGCTATCCAAGCCGTCGAGGACGGCCGCACTGTCTTCGTTCCCGAGAACTGGTCGAAAACCTACTTCGAGTGGATGCGCAATATCCGCGACTGGTGCATCTCGCGCCAACTCTGGTGGGGCCATCGCATCCCGGCCTGGCATTGCGCAGACTGCGGCGAAATCACAGTTTCCCGCGAAGACCCCGCCGCCTGCGCCCATTGTTCCTCCGCGAATATCCGCCAGGATTCCGACGTTCTCGACACCTGGTTTTCCTCCGGATTATGGCCTTTTTCCACGCTCGGCTGGCCCGATCCAACTCCAGAAATGGAAGCCTATTATCCCAATTCTCTGCTCATCACCGGATTCGATATTCTTTTTTTCTGGGTGGCCCGGATGATGATGCTTGGCCTCGAAATGACGGGCAAAGTGCCCTTCCGCACCGTCTATATCCATGGCCTCGTCCGCGACGCCGAGCGCCAGAAGATGTCCAAGACGAAGGGCAATACCATCGATCCGCTTATCGTCACGGAGCAGTACGGCACTGATGCCGTCCGCTTCGCACTGCTGCGCGGCGCCGCCCCCGGCACCGATATCGTGCTCAGCGAGGAGCGCATGGTCAGCTCCCGCGCCTTTGCTAACAAGATCTGGAACGCCGCCCGCTTCATCTTCCTCCAGATGGAAAAGCTGGGCGTCGAAAGACTATCGCTTAATAGCGCCCCAGCGCCGGCGGAAACCCTCGAGGACCAGTGGATTTATCATCGCCTCAACGAAACCACCGCGCGCATTCATAAAGCCCAGGAAAATTATCGCTATCACGAAGTGGTCGATCTGCTTTACGGCTTTTTCTGGGATGAATTCTGCGACTGGTATGTCGAGCTGAAAAAGCTCCGCATCAATACCGCCGCTACCCCTGAAGCGGCCCACGCCCACCTCGACCATCTCCTCCGCGTCTTTGAAACCGCACTCCGCCTGCTCCATCCCGTCATGCCGTTTCTCACCGAGGAACTCTGGCAGCGGCTGGTGGAAAAGGCCGAAAACACCGCCGAATCCATCTGCCTAGCCGCCTTCCCGCAGGCAGGACAGACAACAATTGCGGCCCTTCAGGGTGAACTGGCAGCCACTTCCTTCGACATTCTTAAAGAAATAGTAGTCATTTCGCGGGCATCACGCTCGGACAATCAGATCGATCCGAAGCTCCGGCTGTCAGCTTGGATTGAGACTGACGACGAAATCGTGCTTGCGCTCCTTAGAGATGAATCTAAGACGATTGAGCACCTCACCAACTGCACATTTGCGGTCAACCCTTCCGGGTTGCTTAGAAAAGCGGGGGCACGAATGGAAACGAAGCGATTTGCGATCACCCTAGACTTGCCTGACTTGATTCTCGAAACCCGTAAGGCGCGTTTGATCAAGGAGATCGCAGAGTTGGAGAAGGTTATCTCCAGAAGCCACGCCCAGCTCAACAGTGGGAAATTCATCGAACGCGCTCCGCTAGGGGTTGTTGTGCAGATGAAAGAGAAATTAGCTGATTACGAGGCACAACTCTCGAAATCCCGCACAGCACTGGACGAGTTATCCTGATGTTCGACATCGATCACCCCGAAATCACCGCGCTGGTGGAGGCCGCCCTTGCCGAGGACATCGGCGCGGGCGACATCACCACCGAACTGACCGTGCCCGCCAGCGCCCGTGCCACCGGAGCCTTCCACGCCAAGGAACCCCTCGTCGTCGCGGGCGTCGAACTCCTGCACACGATCTATTCACTTCGCGGCCCTGTCGATTCGCTCGAAATCGTCGCCCCTTCGGGCACACAGGTTGCTGCGGGCGCCTGCCTGGCCCGCGTCGCCGGACCGGCGCGCACTTTGCTGAGCTGCGAGCGCGTTTCGCTCAATTTCATGCAGCGTCTTTCGGGCGTCGCCACCATGGCCCGCCGCTTCGCTAATGAAGTAGCCGGGACCGGCTGTAAGATTCTCGACACCCGCAAAACCACCCCCGGCTTCCGCCGCCTCGAAAAAATGGCCGCCGCCGCGGGCGGAGCCACCAACCACCGTCACGGCCTCTTTGACGCCATCCTGATCAAAAATAACCACATCGCCGCCGCCGGCAGCGTCACCGCCGCTCTTGCGGCCGTCCATGGCCAACCCCTGCCCGCCGAAATCGAAGTCCGCACGTTGGACGAACTCGACGAAGCCCTCACCGCAGGCGCCACCCGCCTCCTGCTCGACAATCTGACCCCGGATGAAGCCCGCCAGTGGATCGCCCGGATCGCGGGCCGAGCCTCGGTCGAACTCTCCGGCGGCATCACGCTCGATACCGTCCGCGCCTACGCCGAAGCCGGGGCTGATTTCGTCTCCTCCGGCGCCATCACCCACTCCGCCCGCGCCATGGACATCCACTTCCGCCTGTCGCTTGCTGAGCCTCTTCCGTCCGGCCAACCACGATAGTCCCGACCGGCACGCAGCCCCGCGCTCCACCACCAACGGCCGCCCACACACAGATCCCGATGTCCCGTCAGCCGGATCACCAGGTCCTTCAATTGGAAGCAGCCGGTCGGATATACGCCGTCAAGGCTGACGAATCCTCATTGGGAATCAGCCGAAGGGGAATTGGACTCCAGCCCCGAAGGAGATGCACTCTGGCCGCCTCTCGGTGCTGCTAGCATCCGATAGGGAGGATGCAGACTGGTGCAGAGTGCGTTGATTGGGACGTGGCGATTGGTCGCGATGGAGTCCAGGGCGGCTGACGGACAGATCAGCCGGCCTTTCGGAGAGAATCCCACAGGCCTGCTGATCTATAGCGCTGACGGTTTTATGGCCGTATCGGTCATGGGCGCAGGCAGGGAGCACTTCACCTCCGGGGATTTGCGGGGTGGCACGCCAGAGGAGAAGGCTGGTGCGGTTGGCTCCTATCTCAGCTACAGCGGGAGCTACGACGTGCTGCCGGACAGAGTGGTTCACCACGTCGAAGTAAGTCTGCTGCCAAACTGGTGCGGCACCCGTCAGGAGCGGTTCTTCGAACTGCACGACGACCGGCTTGTGCTCCGGACTCCTCAGATGGTGATGGCCGGCCTTGAGTGCACTACCGTTCTCACTTGGCGGCGCGCTCGGCCTGCCTGAGGCGGCATGAGACTCAGGGCTTTTGATGAAGACTTATTGCAGAACAAGGCCGAAAAGCCGGATATGCGTCATCCGGCATTGCTTCTAAGCGGCTTTTCGGCATCATTGGCCGCCCGCATCAGGGCGTCGCTTCAGCGGCAGCCGGCGCCTTCCGCGGTTCGCCTTCACTATAAATGGTGATCGGCCGCGGCCAGCGGATCGAGCGCAGGCAGGCTGCTGACCATCCCTTTCGCCGGCTGTACCTCGGGGTGTGCGGCCAGGTGTCGCTTACCACTCGGCAGACATGCAGCCGCCTATTGGCCGCCGAGGCCGTATCGTAGCCTTCAGACGGAGGATAGCTGCTTTGTTGAGGCGGCGGCGGCACGAAGCCCGCAGGCTTCGTGATGGGCTTTCACGCCCATCCTTCGCCGGCAGTTGCCGCGAATTTGCATTTACGATGATCGTTGACGATAATCATAAAACTATGTCCCAGGAGAACCCGCTGGCTCGCGAGATCCTGCTTGCGTTCTGGAAAGTACACATCCTCCACCATGCCGCCGAGGGGCCCATCTACGGGCAATGGGTGCTGGAGGAGCTGCGCCGGCACGGTTATGACTTGAGCCCTGGCACTCTCTATCCTCTGCTCAAGCGCATGGAATCTCACGGCTGGCTCTCTTCAAAGGAGAAGGCTGGAATCGGGAAGGCGCATGCGCGGCGTGAATACCGGCTCGCGCCCGCCGGCCGCAAAGTCCTGAAGCAGTTGCGTGCTCAGGTTGCCGAGCTTCATCACGAGGTGGTGGAGGAACACGGCCATGCGCATTAGCGCCTTGGTGCTGGCGCTCTGCACGGCCCTGCCCGCGACGCCTCAATGGACTCTGCCTGAGGTGGTCCGCCGAGCTGGCCAACGCAATCCCGGCGTGAACGCCGCTCTGGAACAGGCGGCCGCAGCGGCATCCGGTGTTCGTCTTGCCCGCACGGCGTGGCTGCCGCAGGGCGACGTACTGGGCCAGTTCAACGGGGCCACACGTAACAACGTGTTTGGAATGCTGTTACCGCAGCGTGTGATCGCGCCGATCTCCGGCCCTCCGGTCGCGGAAAGCAGCGCCAGCATGGTCTTCGGTACGGCCGCCGGCGTGCTTGTTTCCTGGGAGCCGTTCGACCTCGGCCAGCGCGCCGCGCGCCTCGCCGCTGCTGATGCCGAACGCCGGCGCGCCGAGCGCAGCCTCTCACGCGAACGTTTCGAGATCGAAGCGGCCGCCGCGGACGCGTACTTCTCCATTGTTGCTGCTGATCAACTCGTCACAGCCGCGCGCGCGGGGCTGGACCGCGCCAAAGCACTTGAACTCGTCACCACAAGACTCGCCGAAGCCGGCCTCAAGCCTGGCGCTGATGCCGCCCGCGCCCGCGCCGAGCGCGCCACCGCCGAAGCGGCTGTCATTCAGGCCGAGCAAGCCGCCCGCGTCGCGCGCGCCGCTCTCACCGGCATCACCGGCGATGAACCCGTCGAAGTGAAGCCTCAGGCCCAGCGTCTGCTGGGCCCCGCCGGAGTCTTTGCCGCTTCCGCCGCCGCGCACCCGCGCCGCGCCGAGCAGCAGGCTGCCGCCGCCGCGGCCGACGCCCGCCGTCACGAACTCGCCGTCGCCTGGCGTCCCCGGTTTGAACTCCAGGGTTCACTCTACGGCCGTGGCACCGGAGCCAATTTCGACCAGACCGCCAGCCGCCCGCCTCAGGGCCTCTATCCCAACTTCTATAACTGGGGCCTTGGCTTCACCGTCACCTTCCCCTTCCTCGACCGCCCGGCCAACCGCGCCCGCCACGAAGCCGAAGGCCACCGCGCCGCGGCCGAAACCGCGCGGCTCCGCAAGGTCGAACTCGAACTGAAAGCACAGGTGGAGACGGCCCGCGCCACGGTGGAAGCGGCCGAACGCCTCACCGCCACAACGCCGGTCCAACTCGAAGCCGCGCGCGCCGCGCACGAACAGGCCCAGGTCCGTTACCGCTCGGGCCTCACCGGCATCGTGGAGGTCGCCGACGCGCAGCGGCAACTCGCTCAGGCTGAAATCGACGACTCGCTCGCCCGCCTCGGCGTCTGGCGCGCTCTGCTTGCGCTCGCCACCGCGCAGGGCGATCTCACCCCATTCCTGGAAGCTGTGGAACGCTGACATGAGACTCGTCCGCTTCGCCCTCCGCCGCCCCATCACCATCGTCATCGCTGTGCTGGCCATCGCGTTCTTCAGCATGCTTGCGATCCAGCGCATGCCCGTGGATATCTTTCCCCAGCTGGGCGCGCCGACCATCTATATCGCGCAACCCTACGGCGGCATGACACCGACGCAGATGGAAGGCTTCCTGACGTATTACTACGAGTACCACCTGCTCTATGTCACCGGCATTCGCAATGTCGAATCGCGCAGCATTCAGGGCGGTTCTCTGATCAAGTGCACGTTCCATCGCGACACCGATATGTCCTCAGCGCTGGCTGACGTAGTCGCCGCCACCACGCGATCGCGATCATTCATGCCGCCCGGCACGGTGCCCGCGTTCATCACGCGCTTCGATGCGGGCAGTGTCGCCGTCGGCCAGCTTGTCTTCCGTAGCGAAACCCGCGGCACAGGCGAGATGCAGGACATCGCCATCAATCGTGTGCGGCCTTTGTTCGCCACGCTGGAAGGCGTCTCCGCGCCCCCGCCCTTTGGCGGCGCGGCGAAGACCGTTGTTCTTCGCCTTGACCCCGACAAACTCCGCCAGTACCGCGTCTCGCCCGAGGAGGCAATCGAAGCGTCTTTACGCGGCAGTACCGTGATGCCCGCAGGCAATATGCGCGTCGGCGATCAAAACCTGTTCGCGGTCACGAACGCCACACTCGCCGGCGCCGTCGATGGGCTGCTCGAAGCGCCCATCAAAGCGGGCGCCAACCCCGCCGTCTACCTGCGCGACCTCGGCACGATCGAGGTCGGCACCGATATCGTCACCGGCTACGCCCACGTCAACGGCATCCGCACGGTGTACATCCCAGTCACGAAACGAGCCGACGCCTCCACGCTGCGCGTCATCGAGCGCGTCAAAGCAGCCATGCCCGAAATGCAGGCCGCCGTCCCCGAGGACGTCACTGTCTCGCTCGAATTCGACCAATCCCGCTACGTCGCTTCCGCCATTCGCAACCTTGTCACCGAAGCCTGGCTCGGCGCGCTGCTTACGGGCATCGCCGTGCTGCTGTTCCTGCGCGACTGGCGCGGCGCGCTCGTCGTCATCACCACCATCCCCGCCGCCTTGCTCTCCGCCGTCGTCTGCCTGTGGGCCACCGGCCAGACCATCAACATCATGACGCTCGCCGGACTTGCCCTCGCCGTCGGCATCCTTGTCGACGAGGCCACGGTCGAAATCGAGAACATTCACGCGCATCTCGCTTCGGGCCTCAGCCGCGCGCGCTCCGTGCTCGATGCGTGTAAGAAGACTGCCGTGCCGCGCCTGCTCGCCATGGTCGCCATCCTCAGCGTCTTCGTGCCTGCGTTTCTGATGGAGGGCGTCGTGCGGCAGTTGTTCGTCCCGCTGGCTCTCGCCGTCGGCTTCGCGATGATCTCGTCATACCTGCTGTCCAGTTCACTTGTGCCGGTGATGTCGATATGGCTCCTGCGTAAAGGCAGCGGCCACGCGGAGGACACGCGGCTGGGCCGTGTCTATGGCGGCTATGTCGATCGCGTCGTCTCCGCCCGCTGGATTGTCGCCGGCGTCTACACCGTCACCGCCGTCGTTTTCCTCGCTCTACTCGCTCCGCGCCTTGGCCAGGAGGTCTTCCCGCAGTCCGGCGACAACTTCCTCCAACTTCGTATTCGCGCCAGGGATGGCGCGCGCGTCGAACGAGCGGAGCAGGAAGTCCTCCGCGCCCTTGCCATCATTGAAGAAGAGGCCGGAAAGGAGCACGTCGCCATCTCCACTTCCTTTGTCGGCACGCCCCCCTCAGCCAACCCCGTCAACATGATTCACCTGTTTAACGCAGGGCAGCACGAAGGGCTGCTCAAGGTGGAGCTTCGCCGCGAAGCTCCCCTCCAGGGCGAACCCTTGCGCGAACGCCTCCGTGCGCGCTTCGCGAAAGATCTGCCCGGCGCTGACGTTCGCTTCGAGCCTGGCGACATCGTCGGCCAGGTGATGAGCTTCGGCGCACCCACGCCAATCGAAGTTGCCGTGCAGGGGGCCAGCATTGCCAACAATCGCGCCCACGCCGAAAAGCTCCACGCCGAACTCTCGAAGCTCGACATTCTCCGCGACATTCAGTACGAACAGGCGCTCGACTACCCCGCCATCGACGTCGAAATCGACCGCATCCGCGCCGCCCAATACGGCCTGACCATGGAATCCGTCGCCCGGTCCATGGTCGCCGCCACCTCCTCTTCCCGCTTCATCCAGCCGAATTACTGGCGCGATCCCGGCTCCGGCAACGCCTTCCAGATCCAGGTTGAAATCCCTTATCAGCGCATGGATTCGCTCGATGAACTCCGCCGCCTGCCTGTCATGCGGAACGGCGCCGCCCGCCCGCTGCTTTCAGATGTCGCCACCATCAAACCCGCCACCGCGCCCGGCATCGTCGAACGCAACAACATGCAGCGCGTCGTCAGCATCACCGCCAACCTGCACGGCGTCGCGCTCGGCGAAGCCGCCCGCCAGGTCGACGCCGCCATTGCGCGCGCCGGCGAACCACCCCGCGGCGCGAAGGTGGTTCTGCGTGGCCAACTCCCGCCCTTCGAGGAGACCGCCTCGAGCCTCACCTTCGGCGTCGCGCTCTCGCTCGTCACCATCTTCCTGCTGCTCTCGGCCTACTTCCAATCGCCGCGCCTCGGCCTGGCGATCCTCTCCACCACGCCCGGCGTGCTCGCCGGCGTCACTCTCATGCTGCTCATCACCGGCACGACGCTCAACGTGCAGTCCTTCCTCGGCACGATCATGGCCACCGGCATCGCCGCCGCGAACGCCATCCTGCTTTGTTCGTTCGCCGAATACGAACGCCGCGCCGGCGTGGACCCGCTCGAAGCCGCGCGCCGCGGCTCGAAGGGCCGCCTGCGTCCCATTCTCATGACCGCCACTGCCATGACACTGGGCATGGTGCCGATCGCCCTCGGCCTCGGCGAAGGCGGCGCTCAAACCGCGCCCCTCGGCCGCGCCGTCATCGGCGGGCTGATTGGCGCAACCGCCGCCACGTTGACCGTCCTGCCCGCGGTCTACGCGATTCTCATGCGCGGCGCGCGCGCCCACTCGGCCTCACTCGATCCCGAAGACCCGGAGAGTCTCTACCATGAAGCTGTCTAGCCTACTGCTTTGCCTCGCCCTGCCGCTTGCGGCGCAGTCCGTTCGCCTGCCCTGCGAACTCGCACCATACCAGCGCGTCTCGCTCATGGCGCGCGTCCCCGGCATCGTGGAAACAGTGAATGTGGACCGCGGTTCCGCGGTCCGCGCGGGCGATGCCCTCATTGTCCTTCACGCCCCCGAAATGCAAGCCCGCATCGCGGAAGCCGAAGCGAAAGCCAGCGCCATCGAAGCCCAGCGTGTCGAAGCCGAAGCCCGGCTAATTGGCGCCGAAAGCCGCTACGAACGCCTCAAGTCCGCCGGCGCCACGCCCGGCGTAGTCGCCGAACTCGACATCATCCTCGCCGAAAAGGAACGCGACGCGGCGAAGATGCTCGTCTCCGCTTTCGAACGCAGCGCCAACGCCGCCCGCGCCCAGACCGCCGCTCTCAGGCAGATGGAAGCCTACCTGCGCATCGCCGCGCCCTTCGACGGCATCATCACCGCCCGCCATGCCCATCCCGGCGCTCTCGCTGCGCCCGATTCGGGCGCCCTGCTCGAACTCGAACAGGTCTCCCGCCTGCGCCTCGTCCTGCCCGTTCCCGAAGCTGAACTCGCCGGCATCCGTGCCGGGCGCAAGCTCAACTTCAAAGTCCCCGCACACCCTGGCCGCACCTTCACTGCCACTATTGCCCGTATCCCGCGCAGTCTCGACGCCGCCACCCGCACCATGCCCATCGAACTCGACGTCCCCAACCCTACTGGGACCCTCGCCCCCGGCATGTACTGCGAAATCGACTGGCCGCAAACAGCCGCCGCGCAATCTGGTGCACGCTGAGTCTTCACCGGCGTGGCCGTCTGTGTGATCTCTTCAGAACGTTACGACCCGGTCCGATCCGCGAACGAGTTCGTGGAGATCCTTGAGTGTCGAACGAGGACACAACTCGGACCCTTCCGAATCGCGAAGCTTCAGGCAGGTACCACAGGCCATGATGTTGCCGCCCTTGCCCAGGAAGTCTTTCGCAACGCCCTGCACATCGAACTTCTCGTCGACAATCTGATCGAGTTCGACCGCTTTCCCCAGCAGAAATACCGAGACGGTGTCGCCATTTTCGGCCGCGTAGTTGGCCAGCCGGAAAGCATTGAAAACAGCTTCCGGATCGGTGGTCGTAAGAACGAATCCCAACCGCATCGAAGTCTTGTCTTTCGGAGTTTCTGTGGCGGCCGTATTGCATCCCTGGAACGTAATTGCCATGAACAGCATCGCCACGAGAAAGTAGGCGTGAGGTTTCCGCATCATCAATGCTCCTTTGTTTTCAGGCCGGGTGGCCGAAACTGGCCTCATCAGAGGGTCACCAGCTTGTCTGAGTCGCGCACGACTTCGTAATGATCCTTCAGCCTTGACAGCGGGCAGATCTCCGAACCTTCGGAGTTGCGGAGTTTGAGGCACGTCCCGCAGGCAAGGAACTCGCCTCCCGCATCCAGCACTCTCTGGGCCTCGCCCTTCACGTCGAAGACCGCGTCTTCGATGGAGTCGATCTCGACGCCCTTGCCGGACAGGAAGATCCGAACCTGGTCGCCCTGCTTCAGGCTGTAGAGCGCCAGCCGCAACGCGTTGAACACCGACTCCGGTTCGGTTTGAGTAATGATCAATCCGAGTTTCATGATTTTCCGTGAATTCCTTCCCAACTCAGGTATTAGCTAGAGTTTGATCGGTACGCCGTAGAGTCTTCCGCCGGCCTTAATCACCCAGCCAATCGCGGACCGCCGCATGCCGGCCGGGGCCAGCCACCACTTTTCGAAGAGCACCTTGCCGAGGTGCCAGGCCTTTCCGATCTGGCGCAGTTGAATTTGCGGTGAGGGTTCGGCGAAGAAGTTGCCGGAGGCAAACCCGGCCAGATCCTCGCCAGCCTCCAGCATGCAATAACCGTCGCCGCAGAAGGACGAGTCGCACGGACGGCCGGTGATTTCAGCAACGATCCGTTGCGCAACCACTTCGGCCTGGGCGTGAGCGAACACGCCGGCTTTGGGCAACATCAGCGGAACATCCGGCTTCCAGCGCCCCGGAATCGGGATCGCGGTGATGTCGCCGATGGCGTAGACCCCGCCCTGATTCGTCCTCAGCGTTTGGGCATCGACCGGAATCCAGCCGGCCTGGTTGGTCAAGCCCGACTCAACGACAGCCTTCGGTGCGCGATGGGGAGGGATCGCCGCCAACAGGTCATAGCCGCACCGCGTCCCGTTATCGAAGACCAGTTCTCCGGCGCTTGCGTCTACAGCGCTGAGCTTATGGAGCGGGTGGAACTCGATCCCCTTGGAGCGGAGCATGCTTCGAACGGCTTCACCAAGCTGCGGACCTGCCACCGGCATGGGCTGCGGCTCGGGTGTGTACAGGTGGATCTCCACTTTTGAAGACAAGCCGCGACGGCGGAAATGGTCGGCGATCAGCATGGCTCCCTCGTGGGGCGCGCCGGGGCACTTGTACGGCATGGCGGAGACGACAATGGCGATTCTCCCGCCGGTGAAGGCCTTCAGCTTGTCCCGGAGCCGTGCGGCGCCATCCAGCGTGAAGAACGTCTGCGACGCCTCGGCCAAACCCGGGATGCCCTCGGGCGCCAGATCGGCACCCAGCGCCACGATCAAGTGATCGTATGCGATCTCCGGCCCACTGGTCCGCACCTTGCGATGAACCGGGTCGATACCCAGAACTTCCGCCTGCACCAGTTCGACGCCCCGGCGCAACAGCCCTGCCAGCGGTCTACGAATCTGATGCGGCTCACGATCTCCCGTCATGAGCCAGAGGAATGAAGGAGCAAAGGCGTGTTGCGCGTTTTTTTCTACGACCACAACCCGATGGCCGGAAGGCAATTGCCGGCGAACTTCGTTCGCGGCCACCATGCCGCCCACACCGCCGCCGAGCACAACAATCGTTGATTTCATCTGCTTTCCTCCTCACCCTGCGATCGGCCGGCCCGAAGACGTCCGGCCGCTTCCGCGACGACGGCAACCGCGGTGTCAATATCCTCCCCGGTGGTCATGCGTCCGGTGGAAAACCGAAGCGTTCCCCGCGCCCATTCCTCAGGGACACACATCGCCTGAAGCACGTGAGAGACATGAACGTGACCGGAATGGCAAGCTGCTCCAGCGGAAGCGGCTACCTTGTCCTCGATGGCGGCGAGCAGAATGTTCGCATCCACGCCATGCAAGCTCACGCTCAGCGTATTTGGGAGTCTTTGGTCAGGATGACCGTTCACCCTCAAGCGGAGCACACGCTGCCGCAGTCCTGCTTCCAGGCTGTCGCGCATACTCCGCATGTGCTCCCGGTTCGCCGCGAGATCCTGAAGCGCGATCTCGCACGCTTTGCCCAGCCCCACGACTTCGAGAACATTTTCCGTGCCCGGCCTCCGGCCGCCCTCCTGCCCGGCGCCCTCCATGAATTTCTCCAGCGGCGTTTCTTTGCGAATGTACAGCGCCCCCACACCCTTCGGCGCATAGAGCTTGTGGCCCGCAATCGTGAGCAGGTCCACTCCCAGGGCTTGGACATCCACCGGGATCTTGCCTGCGGACTGCGCTGCATCGGAATGAACGACGATGCCGCGCGCCCTTGCCAGCGCCGTCACCGCCTCAATCGGCTGGATTGTTCCCACCTCGTTGTTGGCATGCATCAACGTGATCAGGATCGTGTCCTTACGGATCGCCCTTTCCACATCGGCAATGGACACAAGCCCGTGAGCATCCACAGGCAGGTACGTGATGTCGAACCCGTCCTGCTTCATCTTTTCGCACACCCGCGTCACGGCGGGATGCTCGATCTGGCTTGTGATGATGTGCCTGCCATGGTCCCGCCGGGCGAATGCGATCCCGCGAATGGCATGGTTGTTCGATTCTGTGCCGCCGCTGGTGAAGAGGACTTCGTCCGGCGCGCACTGCAACAGAGCGGCCACCTGGGCGCGCGCCGTCTTCACAGCCTCGCGCGCTTTCCGCCCGTACGCGTGCGAACTGGAGGGGTTGCCGAAGTGTTCCTCGAGGTACGGACGCATCGCCTCGATCACCTCGGGAGCATGCGGCGTTGTCGCGTTGTAGTCCAGATAAATCGGTCGGCTGGTCAAATTCTTCTCCCTGCGATCCGGGCCCGATGCGGCTCTACCGTGCTCACCTCGACGGGAAGCCCTCTCGCCTGCCAGTCCGCGACACCGTCCTCCAGCCGGAAGGCAGTGAAGCCGCGAGCCCTGAGGACCTCGACCGCTTCCACTGCCAGCACGCAATAAGGACCGCGGCAGTAGGCTACAATCTCCCGGTCGCGGGGCAGATCGGCCAGGCGGCGTTCCAGTTCCTTCAGCGGCACGGACAAGGCGCCAGGCAAATGGCCGGCGGCGTACTCCTCCACCGGCCGGACGTCCAGCACCGTGACCGCGCCGTCCCGCACCTTGGCGAGCAACTGCTCGCGGTCCACGGGCTGCAAACCGTGGCGCCCTTGCAGGTAGCGGCGCGTCATCTCGCCCACCTCGGCCAACTGCGCCTCCGCCAGGGTCCGAAGCGACAGGAAAAACTGGCTTACTTGCTCGTCCGCTAGGCGGTAAGTGACAAACAAACCGGACTTCTCCGCCTCCACCAACCGGGCCTCGCGCAGCGCCCTCAGATGTTGTGATGTGTTCGCCAGTCCCAGACCGGCTTCTGTGGCCAGCGCATCAACGGTCCGCGGGCCCTGACAGAGCAGATCCAGCAGTTCGAGCCGGCTGGGGCTCGAGAGGGCTTTGCCTATGCGGGCAAACTGCTCGTAAATGGACCTCTTGAAACGGGTGCTGCGGCTTGCCATGGCTTATTCAGTAATTTATTATGTACTGAAGTAATGAGCCGGCGTCAAAAGCTCTGTCCATCCTTGCAGTACACCGTGATGCACGGCTTGAGGAATGAATTGGAGCGCCCTCGACGACAGCGTTCCCCCTGGCTCTCCCTGATTCCCGCCGTATAATTCCAACCGATGGACTCGCGTCCGATCGTTCATGCAGGTAGAATCGCCATGGCGGCGGTCATGGCTTTGGGTATGGCGCTCGTCGCGGCCCAGGAATCGCCTGTTACCGCGGTGGTCGACCGCGTCCGCGCCGCGCCGCCCGAGGTGCTCGGCGATCTCTTTCTGGGGCTTCTGGAGGACAAGCGAATTCAGGACGCGGCCTTGCGCAGTGAGATGCTGGACGACCTTTGGACGTCCTCGTTCCGCATCGCCGCCCCAGCGCCCGGTATAGCAATTCATCCCTCCGGTTCGGTATCCGTGGATGCCGACCCGCGGAATCTGACCAGCGGTCTGCGCCTGGACCGGTTGAGCGTTCGGGTCCGCACGCTGCGGCTCATGCTCGCGCAGGAGCCCGAGCGCGCGCGGGATGCCTTTGTCCAGTGGGAACCCTTCGACTTCCCGGCCGAAGACTGCGGTGTGGCTGTGCTGCCGGATGTCACCGGATACTACGAACTGGCGGGGGCGATTTTTGAGCGCGGATTCACGGATCAGCAGCGCACCGAACAGCGCCACGAGCGCTTCCTCGATGAGATCCTGTTGCGCACGCGTTCACCACTTGAGCTGGCTGCGGCAGCCCGCGTGATCGGCGGTCTTAAGCTGACCACGACCCAGCGCCGCCATTTCGCGGGACTGTTCGCCGAGCGGTTAGGGGCGGCGCAAGGCGGTAACCGGGCCTTCTATGTCGCGGTCCGGCGCCAGGAGTTGCTGGTCCGGGTCCTGGCGCTCATCGAAACCCTTCCGGCACGCGAGCCGGCCGCGCACGCACTCGCTTTCGCTCTGCGTTCCTTTCTCGGTGCGCATCTGGCCGCGCCGCGGTGCCGCGATATCTCCGAACTCGAGCGGGGGTTTCGCGAGTTCCGGGAGGACACCCCACGGCTGGAGAAGCTGCGAGCCGATCCGAAGATCCAGGTGAATATTCGCGAGGATCCGGCGCAGGATTTCAACCAGCTCGTGCTGCCAGCGCTTGCGGCGCGCGGATTTGCGCTTGATCCGTTACCGCTCTTGATCGAACCGGAGAAGGTCGTGGACGGCGTGAAGGAAGAGGACCAGCCCATCGAGGCTTCGGCTGCTTTCTGGGAGCGGCATCGGAAGCTCGCGCAAAGCCGCCCCGGGCGGACTGGCGGACAGCAGCCCGACTCTGTCGAACAATGGCGCAAGGAGTTCAGCGACCTATTGGATCTTGCGGCCAAGGCGGCGGCCGGCGAGAAGCACTCATCCGTGTACTCGTTCACCCGCATCACCGGCGCGTACGCCGGACTTGCGGATCTTTCGCTGGATGCCGCGCAGGCGGAGGCCGCAGCGCGGAGGTGGGTGGAATTCGTCTGCGATTCGGAGGTGGGGAACAGCGCTCCGGAACACTGGCTGGCAGCCGTAAAGCGTTTGGTCCGGCTCAGCCGGCCACTGTCGGAGAAGGCGCGCAAGGACGCGGAAGATCGCCTGGCCACGGGCTGGTCCGTCCCCGGAGTGAATCCCCTGGTTCCGGAGGCGCTGCAACAACAGTTGGCCGCTGCCCGTCATCCGGTGGTTGCGCTCTATGGCTGGGTGGGGCAGGTGTTTGCATCCGAGCGGCAGGGCTGGCGCTGACCTGCCGCCCGCGTTCATCCCGCCGGATCCGCGATTTGCACGGTATTCCGGAGTTCGGTGTAACGGACTGCGGTTTAGTGGATAGTGTCTGGTGTGTGGGATGAATCGGAGCGGCTGCCTGGTTTCGCGGAGATGTACAGCGCATACTCGCGAGACATCTGGCGCTATGCCCTGTCGCTCTCGGGCGACCGGGCCTGGGCCGACGATCTCACGGCCGAAGCCTTCCTGCGCATCTGGGAGGCGGGTCCGCGCGTGCAACTGGCGACCGTCAAGGCCTACCTGGTGGCGATTGTCCGCAACCTCTATTTGAAGGATCTGGTCAAGCGCCGGCGCATGAGCGAAATGCCCGAGCAGGTCCAGGCGGCATCGACGGCTGGAGCGGAATTGGAGGAGGTCCTCCAACTATTGCAGCGAATGTCCGAGGATGACCGTTCGGCGCTGCTGATGCGGGCCGAGCAGGGGCTGAGTTACGCCGAGATCGGGCAGTTGCTGGGCATCAGCGAGGGCGCCGCGCGAGTGAAGGTCCACCGGGCGCGCACGCGATTAATCGAAATGAGGGACGGACATGGAACAAGCAACTGAGAGACTTCTGCCGGACCATCTGGGACCGGAACGCGAGGTGGCGATGGAAGCGTTCGCGCGGACGCAGCGGGCGCTGCGCGCGCGGGGGCGATCGCTCGGGCTGGCGCTGGTTTGCGTGGCGCTGGTGTTTGCGTGTCTGCCGGACCACGGGCGGGGCCTGGTTTCGGGGCTGCGGCAGGGAGGGATTCCATTGGCTGGGGCATTTCTGGCGGTGGGTGGGTGGTTCTTCTGGCGGTTTGTGCAGGCATCGCGACAGCTTGGAGGGACCGGTCTTGCGCCGCAGCGGTCGAACGCGGCGCGGGGGGCGTGGGCGTTTGGGGGTTGGCTGGCGGGGTTGGCGCTGGGGGAGTTGCTATGCGCAGCGTTTGGCTGGCCCGCGAGCCGGTCGATCCTGGTGGCCGGGCCGATGAGCGGGCTGATGCTCTGGGTGGGCGAGAAGCTCGGCGAGCTGGCGGAACCAGCAGCAGTGCGGACCATCCACACACTGTTCGAGCGCGACGATCAGGACAACGGGTAGTTGAGAGTGTCGCGGAGCCAGTCTCCGTTTTGTGCGACTTGGGATTTAAGGGTTTGGAGGAGGCGGTCGCGGTGGTCGAAGAGGCGGTAGCCGGCGCGGGGGCGGAGGTAGCCGCGGGCTTTGGGTTGTTCCATGAAGAGGACGTCTTCGCCTTTTTCGGCGGCGAGTTGTTCGTAATGGCGGCGGTTGTCGAGGAGGGCTTTAATGAGGAAGGGGAGGAGGGCGGAGTAGTCGCCCTGCATGGATTCGGTGGTTTGTTGATAAACGTCCTTGTCGACTTTGCCCCAGGTGACGGCTTCGGCGGGGAAGCAGGAGGAGAGGGAGCCATCCGTAACGGGGGAGGAGACGATCTGGACGTCGAAGTGGTAGCCGCGGACGTCGGGGAGGCCGAGGATCTGGCCGAGGGCGGGTTCGGGCTGGAGGTTGAAGTTCTTCGGGACGCCGCCGCCGAGGATGAAGGTGCCGAGGGCGTGGGCTTCGTTTTCGAAGAGGCCCCAGTAGTGGTAGGCGCAGGATTCGAAGACTTCGGCGTGAATATCGAGTTCGAAGTCGTAGGCGGGCAGGAGGCCGGCCTGCTTCATGGCCCACAATTTCATGGAATTGAGGAAGATCGAGCCGTCGCCCGGCGCGCCGACGAAGAAGGGGATGGCGAGGCGGTGGCAGGTGGAGAGCAGGCCGGGTTCCACGCCGTTACGCGCTTCCAGTTCGTGCAGGTATCTGCCGAGAAGAAAGCGGAACTCGGTGCCGGTCATTTTGCGCTGGAATTCCGGGCGCTGGAGAATGGCGGAGAAAAAGCGGTCCTGATCGAGAAGAATATCCTCATCGAAGGCCATGTCGGTGACGCGGATGGTTCGTTCGTCACGGAGGGCGGCGTCGTCGCCGAAGATGGGGACTTCGTGGATGGGATCGCGGTGACCGGTGAGGGAGCGATGGCCGTCGTGGTAGCACATGGCGTCGGTGCCAGAGAGGTAGGCGACCCAGCCGGTTTCAAGCAGCGGAATGAGCCAGGTCTGGTGCTGGCCGGAGACGGTGACGGGGCCGGCGAGGGCGAGAGTCAAGGGAACACTGGCGCCGATGGCGGTATCGAGAATGGTGTAAATGCGGCGGAGGTAAGCGCCGCCGAAGGCGGGCAGGCAGTGGCGGAAGAGGCCGTCGAGGGTGTCGACTTCGTCGACGCGGCGGGTGCGGACGGTGGGACGCCGGCGGAGGGGGCTGGCGGGGGTTTGGTGTTCCATCTCCATTCAGATTAGCCTAGAGATTGCGTGGGACAGCACGCGAACGAGGAGGGAATGAGAATGAGAACTCTGTTAGGTGCAGTCGTAGGAGTGATGCTTGCAGGCGGCGTGCCGTTGGCGGCACAGGGAGACTGGCAGGAGATCCAGCCGAAGCGGACGCGGGATTACGACGACCGGAAGAGTGAGGGCTATTGCGCGATTCGGGTCTGGGTGGACGATCTGGTGATTATCCACACGCGCGGCAACCGCGTGGCGTTTGAGACTGTCCGCGGCCAGCGCGCCAAGGATGCGGGGACGGAGTGCTCGCAGCCGCTGCCGGGAGCGGATGCGATTTCCGATTTCCGCTTCCGGGGGATAGACGGGCGGGGACGCGTGGAATTGCTCGAAGAGCCGGACCGGCGGAACCGGTTCACAGCGATCGTGCGAATCGAGGACCCGCGCAGTGGCGGGCAAGAGCATCATTTCCGGCTGACGTGGCGGAATCTGCGGCCGGGCAGCGCGCCGGGCGGTGACTGGGGTGGTTGGGGCCGCGGCACCGCCTCGGACCAGGGGAACCAGCCGCCGGGCGGCGGTTGGGGCCAGGGCAGCGCCTCGGACCAGGGGAACCAGCCGCCGGGCGGCGGATGGGGCCGGGGCGGGCGTCAGGATGACCGCCAGCAAAGCGGACGGTGGAACACGGGCAGCAGCCGCCGGGGAAGCGGCGCCACCTGGTCGGGTCCGGCGAATTTCCAGGATATCCGCGTGCAGGAACGCGGGCGCGGCACATTTGAGTTGCGCAATGGACGGCAGCAGCGGCTGGACGAGGTGAAAGTGGAGATCCAGCGCGATGGACAGGCGTTTGTCGAGTTCCGCGGCGGCCAGAATCCGGTGTTTCGCGGGCGCGTGACCGAGCAGCGCGGAGACGAGTTCACGATCCGGGTGGAGCGCTACGGCTGGGAGGACGCCGATGGCGAGGCGCGCGTCCAGATGCGGAGCGGGCGCGTGCAGCGTGTGGAGATCCGGGGCGAGGAGCGGAGGAGCCGGAACGAGTTCCGGGCCGACTTCCAAAGCAATTGAGGTGTCATGGCCGCCCGCATCTGTTAGATTCGTTTCTAGGATGCGGGCAACCATGATGACTTTACTCGCGATCGCGCCCCTGTTCGGCGCCGAAGTGCCGGTGTTTATCGGCACATACACGAACCAGGGGAGCCAGGGAATCTATGCCGTGCGGCTCAATCTGGAGACCGGGGCATTGAGCACGCCGGAGTTGGCCGCGGAGGTGCAGAATCCGACGTTTCTGGCGTTGCACCCCTCGGGCAAGTACCTGTACGCCGTGAGCGAGGTCGCCAACTACAAAGGTGAGAGGGCGGGGGCGGTGAGCGCCTACGCCATCGATCCGAAAACCGCGAAGCTGACGTTGATCAACCAGGTGTCGAGCCACGGCACCGGACCCTGTCACGTGTCGGTGGACAAGACGGGCGAGGCGCTGATGGTGGCAAATTACGGGGGCGGCAGCGTGGCGGCCTTCACGATTGGGGGCGACGGGCGCGTGCATGAAAGCACGAGTTTCCATCAGCATTTCGGCAAGAGCGTGAATCCGAAGCGGCAGGAGCGCGCGCACGCCCATTCGATCAACCCCTCGCCGGGTAACCGGTTTGCGGTGGCGGCGGATCTGGGGACGGATAGTCTGTACATCTACCGGTTCGATGCGCACCGGGGCCAGATTTCGCCGCACGTGCCGGAGCGCGTGGCGGCGGCGCCGGGTGCGGGTCCGCGGCATTTCGCGTTCCATCCCGATGGGCGGCACGGTTACGCGGTGAATGAGTTGGATAATACCGTGACGGCGTATGCGTGGGACGAGCAGAAGGGTTCGTTGAAGCCGCTGGGGAATGTCACCACTCTGCCGCCCGACTTCAAGGTGACCAGCTACACGGCGGAGATCCGGGCGCACCCTTCGGGCAAGTTCCTGTATGCCTCGAACCGGGGGCATGATTCGATCGCGGTGTTTTCGCTCAGCGATCCGGCGGCGCCGAAGCCCGTTCAGCACATCTCCACGGGCGGCGTTCAACCGCGGAATTTTACGCTGGATAAGTCGGGCAAATGGCTGCTGGCGGCGAATCAACGGACTGGCAATATCGCCGTGTTCCGGGTGGATGCGGCGACGGGGCGGCTGACGGACACCGGGAAGCGAATCGAAGTTGGCGCGCCGGTATGCCTGCGGATTCTGGAGTAGGCCGATGCGGGTACTGGCGGCGGCAGGATTGACATTGATATTGATGGACGCGGCATTCAGTCAGGATCGCGACTCAGCGCGCTCGATGGTTCTCACCGAGCGCGGTGTGGTGGCGGCGAGCCAGACGCTGGCGGCGCAGGCGGGCAGCGAGATCCTGCGGCGGGGCGGGTCGGCGGTGGACGCGGCGATTGCGGCGAACGCCGTGCTGGGTGTGGTGGAGCCGATGATGAACGGCATCGGCGGCGATCTGTTCGTGATCGTGAGGGAGGCCAAAACAGGGCGGGTGACGGGGCTGAACGCATCCGGACCGGCGCCGGCGGGGTTGACGATCGAGCGGCTGAAGAAGGCGGGCCACAAGGAGATGCCGCAAGCGGGCATCGATACGGTGACCGTGCCGGGCTGCGTGGCGGGCTGGGCGGCGCTGCATCAGCGCTACGGAAAGCTGCCGTGGGCGCAGGTGTTCGCACCGGCGATCCATTATGCCGAGAATGGGTTTCCCGTGACCGAGATCATCGCCGCGCAATGGGCCTCGCCGGTGAAGAAGCTGGAAGGAGACGCCGACGGCGCCGCCGTGTATCTGCCCGGCGGGAAGGCGCCGGGTGTGGGCGAGGTGTTCAGGAACCCTGAACTGGCGCGGGCGCTGCGCGAGATTGCCGCCGAAGGCCCCGACGCATTTTACCGGGGCGGTATCGCGCGGGCGATCCTCCAGAAGTCGGACAAGCTGGGCGGGACCCTCAGCCTGCAGGACCTGGCCGCGTTCGAGCCCGAATGGGTGGAGCCGGTTTCCACCGATTACCGCGGGTGGCGGGTTTGGGAATTGCCGCCGAATTCACAGGGTATCGCCGCGCTGGCGATGCTCAACATCATGGAGCGGTTCGAACTCGGCAAGCTCTCGCCGTCGGGCGCGCCGCTGTTGCATCTGGAGATCGAGGCGCAAAAGCTGGCCTATGCGGATCTGGCGCGGTACGTGGCCGATCCGCGCGTGGCGCCCGCGCCCGTCACCGAGATGCTCGACAAGGGCTACGCGGCGCGGCGCGCGGAACTGATCCGGCAGGGGCGCGCGGCATGCGATGTGCCGCCGGGCCGGTTCCCGCTGCCGGGCGAGGGCGACACGATCTATCTGTCGGCGGCGGACGAAGAGGGCAACCTCGTTTCGCTGATCCAGAGTATCTATCTGAGCTTCGGGTCGGGGATCGGGGTGCCCGGCTATGGATTTCACCTGCACAACCGGGCGGGGCTGTTCACGCTCGAAGAGGGCCATCCGAACGCGCTCGCGCCGGGCAAGCGACCGTTTCACACGATCATCCCGGCGTTGATGGAAAAGGACGAGCGCCACATCGCTTTCGGCATCATGGGCGGATTGAATCAGGCGCAGGCGCACGCGCAGTTCGTCTCGCGGGTGGTGGACCACGGGATGAATGTGCAGCAGGCGCTGGAGGCGCCGCGGTTTACCAGAACGACCTTCGGGGGCTGCGGAGTCCTGATCGAGAACCGGATCCCGGCGGCCGAAATCCGGACGCTGCAGCGGTGGAAGCACGAGGTGAAGACCGTGGGGGCGTACTCGAATAACATGGGCGGCGGGCAGGCGGTGGAATGGAATCACCGTACGGGAGTGAAGGCCGGGGCTTCATCGCCGCGCAAGGACGGCGCCGCGATTCCGCAGCCGGACGCCTACCTGCCCGAGTGATCCGAATTTTCCCCGCCTGAGTCAAGATTCGCTCCAAAGAGCGCGGCCGCTGCCGATAACAGGATCGAGGACACAGCAGTGCCGCCCTTACCACAACCCCTGCCCTCCGACCGGCTGTCGCGAAAGGAGGTTCTCGAGCAGGTTGAAAAGCTCCCCGATCACGAATTGATCTTTGCGCTGCTGCACGCGACGCAGTCGCGGACCGTAGTGGTCAATGCCGAGCGGCAGATCCTGCTGGCGAACGAGGCGTTCGGCTGGGCGGCACGGGCGGCTGGCAACCCGCACTATGAAGGGATGCGCGTGGGCGAAGCGCTGGGGTGCGTCCACCGGGAGGCGGCGCGGGGCGGCTGCGGGACCAGTCCGCACTGTCTGGACTGCGGTTTGGCGCAGGCGACGGCGGCGGGGCTGGCCGGACAAGTCACCAAGAAGCTCTGTTTGATGGAACGCGACATTGATTCGCGGGTAGAGTGCGAAGAGTCGATGGTTTCGGTGCGTCCCCTGGAGGAATCGGGTCCGGGCAAACTGGTTTGCAGCCTGGCTGACATCAGCGACGCTCAACGGCGCAAGGTGATCGAGACTGCCCTGGCACAGGAGATGCGGGAGTCTGCGGAGAACCTTCGGAAACTGGCGGAGGCGGCAGTGGCGGTGCATACCGAGGAAGGTGACAGCTGGCGGAGCGCGCGCGCGGTGGCCGATGCGGCGATCCTGCTGAGCCGGCGGCTGGAAGCACAAAACGTGCTGCTGGCAGCCGAAAAGGGCGAATTGGGGGTCCAGTTCCGCGAGGTGGATTCCGCCGGATTGGTTCGGGCGACTGCACGCAAGCTGGAGTCCGAACCGGTGGCGTCGCGGCGCCGGATTCTGTGCGCGGGCGAACCGGGCATGAAGCTCAGCACCGACCCTGCGCTGCTGCGGCGGGCCCTCGAACCCCTGCTGACCAACGCGCTCGAAGCCACGCCCGATGGCGGCACGGTGAAGGTGTCGGTCCAGCCGCTCACCAAGGGCGTGCGTATCGAAATCTGGAACGAGGGCGTGATGCCCGATAGCGTCCAGCGACAGGTCTTCAAGCGCTCCTTCACCACGAAGCAGAAAGGCACGGGGCTGGGCGCCTACTCGGCGAAGCTGTATGTGGAGCGCTATCTCAGCGGGCGCGTGGGATTCCGTTCGTCGAACGGCGAGGGCACCACGTTCTGGGTTGATCTGACGGGCGAATAACTACTTGCGCCGCAGGGTCTCGGGCACGCGCACGCCGTCGTGTTCTTCCAGGCGGAAGCGCCACTCGACGGGCAGCGATACCGGTGTGTAACAGACCTTGTCGTCGCAAGCCTGATAGCGGAACTCGCCGCGCAGCCGGACGGCGCCGTCCGTTCCGGCCAGTGACTGCAAAGCCTTCTGCTGGGGAAACGTCACATCGCGATAAACGCGGAACCTGCCTTCGAAGACCGGCACGGTCTCCTGAATCGCGGGCAGGTGCAGGGTCTTTGAGGCCGGGTACGCGGCCTCGGTGGACTTCGCGCCATCGGGCAATTGCATGGTCCACGAGACCGGAATGTAGCCCGCCACGCCGGGTGCGTACACGTGCATTTTTGCTGGTAGGTCCACTTCGAGGACAAGCCGGACGCGGAAGCCGCCCCGCGCCGCTGTGTCGCTGGCCCCGTGGCGCAGCCTCAGATGCCTGGTCCGGGTGTCGGCCCAACCCGAGGAGTCCGGCGGCGAGGTCTCGATCAGGATCGTGCCGGCGGAGTAGCGCTCGCGGTAGTTCTCCTCCAGGTACTTCCGCTGAACCTTGGCATCGGCCCCGATGACGAACGTGCCGGGCCAGGGAACGCCATGGAACGGGGTGCCGGCAGGCACGGTTTCATTCAGCAGGCCGAACTCCCGGATCACGCGGGACTCGGGGTCGCTCAGCAGCGGGACGGTGACGCCGCGGCGCCGCGCGAAAGCGCTCAGAACCTCGACGCTGTCGTAGCTGAGGGCCGCGACGTTCAATCCCTGCTTTGCAAAGGCCGCTTTTTGCTCTTCCAACTCGACCAGTTGGGTTTTGCACCACGGTCACCAATCGGCGGAACGGTAGATGACAATCACCAGACCGTTCGGGCCCTTGAGCGAGTCGAAGGTTTGCGCGCGGCCGTGCTGGTCGCGCGCGGTGAAAGCGGGAATGGGCTGGCCAACGGCCGGACCGGGGTCCCGGGGCATCTGCGCGGAGAGCATGGCCGGGACCAGAGAAACCCAAAAGGCGGCACGGGGAAATATCATCCCCCAAGGATTCGTTCGCAGCCCCATTCCTGTTACGATGACACAAAAAGAATTACGTATGTTGCGCCGGACCTTTCTCTCCACACCCCTCGCGGCCTCGCTGGCCCGGTTGCGCGCCGCCGCGCCAGGCATCCGATTGGGCTACGACACTTACTCGCTGCGCGCGTGGCGCTGGAAGGCGATGGAGCACCTGGATTTCTGCGCGGCCCACAAACTCGACACCATTCAGATCTCTTCGCTCAACGACTTTGAATCGCTCGAGCCGGCGCATCTCGAAAAAGTGCGGCGGCGCGCCGAAGAGCTGGGCGTGACCATTGACGCGGGCACGGGTTGCATCTGCCCGAGTGCCCGGGCGTGGCGGCCGGCGTTGGGCGATCCTGCCGAGCATCTCAGCAAGGCGCTGCGCGTTGCGAAGGCCGTGGGCGCGAAATCCGTGCGGTGTTACCTCGGCGACCTGGTGGACCGCCTGGGCCCGGTTCCGATCGAAAAACACATCGAAAACACGGTAAAAGTGTTCAAGAATGCGCGAAATGCGGCATTGGAGACGGGTGTCAAGATCGCGATCGAGAACCACTCGGGCGACCTGCAGGCCTGGGAAGTGAAGATGCTGATCGAGGAGGCCGGCAAGGACTACGTAGGGGCCTGCCTCGACACGGGCAACCCTATCTGGTGCGCCGAGCATCCCGAGGTGACGATGGAAGTGCTCGCGCCGCTCACCGTCACCACCCATATCCGTGACACCGCGATCTTCGAACACCCGCGCGGTTGCGCGGCCCATTGGACCGCGGTGGGCGACGGCGCGGTGGACTTCGCGCGCATTGTGGCTTTGCACCGGCAACTTTGCCCGCAGGCGTCGATGCAACTCGAGATCATCACCGGCCGGCCGCCGCGCGTGGTGCCTTTCCTCGAGGATGACTTCTGGAAAGCCTTCCCGAAGGCGCGCGCGAGCGAATTGGCGCGGTTCGTGGCCTTGGTGAAAAAAGGCCGTCCGTTGATGGCCCCGATGATCGTTGCGGATGTGCCCGGCGAACGTCCCCCGGAATTCGCCGAGGCGCTGAAAGTGCAGCAGAGGCGCGACCTGGAGCGCAGCTTCGAGTACTGCCGGAAAGCCCTGGATACAGGCCTGAATTGGAGGGGCTGAGCGATGCTATCAGAGATCACTGTGCGGCGGCAGCCGGGAGCGTGGGCCTTGGTGATTCCCGCGACGGTGGATGCGGTGGGCATTGGCGACCTGCTGAAAGAACTGTTGCCGGAGGTGTTTCTGTTCGCCGTGGCGAACGGCGCGGCGCCCGCGGGACGGCCGTTCACCCGCTACATGGCCTGGAATCCCGATGGCACGGTGGAACTGGAAGCGGGGGTGCCGGTCCTCAAACCGTTGGAGGGCAACGGGCGCATTCAATGCGTGGAACTGGACGATACGCGGGCGGCGGTGGTGACCCACACGGGGCCGTATGACGATCTGGGCGAGGCCTATGCCGCGCTGGGCGCGTGGGTGAAGGAGAACGGTCTCGAAACGGCCGGCCCCTGCCTGGAGTGCTACATGACCGATCCGGGCGAGGTGACGGATCCGGCGCTGTGGCAGACCGAAGTGGTGTGGCCGGTGCGCTGAGGCTCTAGGAGAGATGGGCGGAGGCCCATTCGAGGCAAGCCCTGACGTTGTGTTCCTCGCGTTCAAGGCGGCTGCCGTCGGGAAGGTCCGAGAGGCGGGCGAGCGGGGCGGGGTTGCGGTGCGCGAGTTCGAGCAGGCGGGCCAACTGGCGCGCGGACCGGTGCGGCATGGCAGCCCAATAGTGGCTGGCGAGGCAGGGGATGCGCAGCGGATCGCGAGTGATCATCTCGAGTGTGAGTGGTGTGGATGGCCTCGCGGCGCGGACGCTCGCGACGATGGCCCTGATGTCGAGTTGGCCCGTTCCGAGCGGAACTTCGGCGAGCAAGAACCCATCCTGGACTGAGCCGAGGGCCATATCCTTCAAGTGGGTCGAGACGGCGTAGGGCGCGAAGGCGTTCACAAACTCGGAGGCATCGTCGAGCAAGGCGAGGTTATTGCCCGTATCCAGACAGACGCCGAGCCATTCGCTTTCGAACTCGCCCAGCAGCGCGCTGAGTTCCTCGAGCGTCCAATCCTTGTGGTTTTCAAGCGCAAGCGGGATCCGCGCGCGTTCGGCGGCAGGCACGGCAAGCGCAAGGCGGCGGCGGGCCTCCGCGGCGAAACGCGTCCATTCGTCAAGTGACTTGAATGTTTCGTAGCGGCGGCCGCTCAGGCACACGACACGGACGCAGCGCGCGCCGGCTTCGCGGGCCTCGCGCAAGGCGGCTTCAAAGCGGGTCAGATCGCCGGCATCGCGGGGCAGCGCGGCCATCGCCTCGAAGTAGAGCGTGTTCTGTTCGCAATAGGCACGGATTGCCGGAGCCTGGCCGGGCGCCACGGCGGCTTGCGCGCCGCAGGCCTCGAGGGTGTTGGCGTGTTGGAGCAGCTGAAGCCCATCCGACAGGCGGCGCACCGTCATGTAACAGGTCGAGGCGAGGCCGAGCGGAGAGCGGGGCATGGCGGCATCACCTCAGCAGGCTTTTCAGTACCTGGTCCCAAGGGGCGCGATACGGGCGCTCGAGCATGGCGGCGGCTTCGGCATCGCCGACGATCTGTTCGGTTTCGGGGTCCCAGCGGATCTTGCGGCCGGTCCGGAGGCTGATGTTGGCGAGGTGGCAGGTGAGCGTGGTGCGGTGGCCGTCCTCGACATCGGCAATGGGGCGCTGGCGCGACTTCACGCAGTCCAGGAAGTTGCGCGTGTGCAGGTCGAACTGCTGCTGGCCGTTGCCGGACATCTTCATCGGCTGCGTCCAGACGTCATACTGCTTCTCTTCCCGCCGGGGTCCGCCCTGGGGATGGCCCTGAAACGTGGGGATGGCGTTCTCGGGCGGGCGCTTCATGTCGCCCACGATCTCGAAGCCCTCCCGCGTGATGGTGAGCGAACCTTTCGAGCCATGGTAGGCTGCGCCGCGCGTAGCGACGCGGCCCATGGCGGCTTCGCGGTGGCTCCAGGATGCGGTGAAGCCGGGGAATTCGAGCAGCGTGTCCTGCGTGTCTGGGGTTTCGCCATCGTCCTCGAGTGCGAACCGGCCGCCGGCACTGGTCACGCTCACCGGACCTTTCTGATTCATGCTCCAGAGCAGAATGTCGATGTCGTGCGCGCCGAGGTTGGTCATCTGGCCGCCGGAATAGTCCCAGAACCAGCGGAAATGATAGAGGCCGCGATGGGGCGAATAAGGCCGCGCGGGTGCGGGCCCGAGCCACATATCGTAATTGAATTCCGGGGGCAGCGCCTCTTCGGGCCGGCCAAAACCGGGCATCACGTTGCGGTAGGAACCCATGCGGATGGAATGGACCTTGCCGAGGTAGCCTTCCTGGATCAGGCGCCGGGCGGTCTGGTAGTGCGGTCCGCTGCGCTGCTGCGTCCCGACCTGGACGATGCGTTGATGGCGGCGGGCCGCATCGGTCATCCAGCGGCCTTCACGGACGAACAGCGTCATCGGTTTTTCGACATACACATCTTTGCCGGCGGCGCAGGCCATGATGGTCATCAGCGCGTGCCAGTGATCGGGGGTGGAGATGCAGACGGCGTCTACGTTCTTGTCGTCGAGCAGGCGGCGGAAGTCCGAGTAACCCCGCGGGTCCATGCCGGGTTTGGCGCGGATGGCTTCGAGGCCTTGCCGCATGCGGGGTTCATAGACTTCGGAAAGCGCGACGAGGTTCGCGTCGTCCTGGTTCTTGAAATCGTGGATATGCTGGGCGCCGATCAGGCCGTAGCCGATGAAGCCGATGCCCACGCGGTTGTTCGCGCCCGCAATCCGGCTGTAGGCGGCGGCCGTCAGAGTGCCCAGGACGGCGCGTCGTGTCAAGGACATGGGCGAGATCATATCATCGAAGTTGGTTCCGCGCTATGGCTGACATGTTTTCCGCACCGCCGCTGGCGGCAATTCTCGATTCGGGCGATCCCGGTCTTTTTGAAGTCCGGAGCCGCGGCCAGGGGCCGGAAGGATTGCTGCCGCTGACGCCGGAGCTTCTGGCGCAGTCGCCATCGGGGAATTTGTTCGGCTGGACGCAGAACGTGGGCATGGGCTGGGACCCGAACGCGCTGACGGGGCCGGAGGTGCTGCTGCTGTCCACGCACGGCGGGCTGCGGGCGCCCGATGGGACGCCTGTGGCGCTGGGTCTGCACACCGGGCATTGGGAGGTGAGCCTGCTGGTGGAGGAGGCGGCACGCGAGTTGAAGGCGCTGGGGGCGGTGCCCTTCGCGGCCTATTGCAGCGACCCTTGCGACGGACGAACGCAGGGCACGGCGGGCATGTTCGATTCCCTGCCCTACCGCAACGACGCGGCACAGATCTTCCGGCGGCTCGCGCGAAGCCTGCCGACGCGGCGGGGCGTGGTGGGCGTGGCGACGTGCGATAAGGGTCTGCCGGCGATGATGATGGCGCTGGCGTCGATGCGGGACTACGCGACCGCGCTTGTGCCTGGAGGCGTGACGCTGCCGGTGGAGGGCGCCGAGGATTTGGGCGTGATTCAGTCGATTGGGGCGCGGTTTGCGCACGGGGTGATCACGCTGGAACACGCTGCGGAGATGGGGTGCCGGGCGTGCGGCTCACCGGGGGGCGGGTGTCAGTTTCTGGGCACGGCAGCGACGTCGCAGGTGGTGGGCGAGGCTTTGGGATTGACGCTGCCGCATGCGGCGCTGGCGCCCTCGGGCGACCCGATCTGGCGCGATATGGCACGGCGCAGCGCGCGCGCGGTGGCGGCGATGATCGCTTCGGTCCGCACCACCAGAATGGTGTTGACGCCCGCCGCTCTGCACAACGCGCTGACGGTGCATGCGGCGTTTGGCGGGTCCACGAACCTGGTGCTGCATTTGACGGCGATTGCGTACCACGCCGGATTAACGCGGCCCACGGTGGAGGATTGGAGCCGGGTGAACCGGGCGGCGCCGCGTCTGGTGGACGCGCTGCCGAATGGCCCGGTGGGGCATCCGACCGTGCAGGTGTTTCTGGCAGGCGGCGTACCGGAAGTAATGCTGCACCTGCGGCGCGCGGGCTTGCTGGAAACGAAGGCGATGACAGTGAGCGGCGCCACCGTGGACGAGGCGCTGGACTGGTGGGAGCAGAGCGAGAGGCGGGCCGTGTTGCGGCGCAGGCTGCGCGAACTCGATGGGGTGGATCCGGACGCCGTGATCATGAGCCCCGATAACGCGCGGCGGCGGGGGCTGACATCCACGGTCTGCTTCCCGGCGGGGAACCTGGCGCCGGAGGGCGCAGTGACGAAGAGCACGTCGATCGACCCGTCGGTCGTGGGCGCCGACGGGGTGTACCGGAAGCGGGGGCCGGCGCGAGTGTTCACGTCGGAACCGGCGGCGATTGCGGCGATCAAGGCGGGCGCGATTCGCGAGGGCGATGTGCTGGTGCTGTGCTGCCGGGGTCCGATGGGGTCGGGGATGGAGGAGACCTACCAGTTGACGTCGGCGCTGAAGCATCTGCCGTTCGGCAAGCAAGTGGCGCTGCTGACCGATGCGCGGTTCAGCGGGGTTTCGACGGGCGCGTGCATCGGGCATGTTTCTCCGGAGGCACTGGCTGGCGGGCCGGTGGGCCGGCTGCGCGACGGGGACATGATCGAAATTGTCATCGACAGGAATACCTTGGAAGGGCGCGTGGACTTTGTGGGCTGCGACGGGCGGGAGTTCCCGGCCGAGGAGGGTGCGCGGGTGCTGGCCGCGCGAGCGCCGCGGGAGGATTTGCAGGCCGATCCGGCGCTGCCCGAAGACACGCGGCTGTGGGCCGCGCTGCAGGCGGTGAGCGGCGGCGCGTGGGGCGGCGCGGTGTTCGACGTGGACCGCATCCTCGAGGTGCTGGAGGCGGGCAAGCGCGCGCTGGCGGGCAAGCGGTAGGCGTTAGAGACTACGCGGCGTGCGATGGCGGATCTTGCCGTCTGGGCCGAGCACGTCCACATGCACGGATTTCATGAAAACTTCGAGGCGTTTGGCGTAAGATTCGTTGAGTTTACGAAGGATACGGAGCTCCTGATAAGCGCCATCGTGATCGCCGCGCATGAGCAGGGCGAAGCCGAGCAGGTAGTGGGCTTCCACGAGTTCGGGGTCGAGCTCAATGGCCTTGCGGTAGCAGTCCACTCGCCGTGAGGCGTGGCCGCTCTTGCCTTCAACAAAGCCTAAGTGGAGCCAAACGCGGGCATTTGCGGGATCGAGTTCGGAGGATCTGCGGAAGTAGAACAGGGCGCCGCTGAATTCGTCGGCCCACAGATGGCCGATGGCGCGCAAGTAGGGAGCTTCCTTCGTCGCATCGTGCCGGGAGTTCCATTCCTCCAGGGTCAGGTGGAGCGTGCGGCTGATCAGACTCAGACGCTCAAGTGGCACGGCGAAGCACATGGGGCGGCCGTCGACGGTGCGCGTGGCGTGCCAGCCGGCGAAAAGCCCGTGTTCGTCGTAGAGCGGGCCGCTTGCGGGAGCTTCGCCGGGGCAGTCGGGTTCGATGCGCGAGACCATGCCGAAGGCGCCGGATTCCTTGGCGGGCACACGGCGGACCTCCCAACCGGCGAAGCGCACGCGATTGGAGGATTGGGAACTCGCATCGGGACCAGGCGGCGCCTGCGCGCCGACCCAGACTTCCAGGACGCCGGTGTCGATGTCCTCTCCGGTAACCCACAACACGGGGTGCAGGCGGCTGTCCTTATCCTGGATCAGGGCGCGTTGCGCGCCATAGAAAGCCTCGCGCGGGGCGAGCGCATAACCGCCCGAGCGAAGAATGGCGGGCCCGTCAGCCAGCAGCGCGCCATCGGCTGCGAATGTCAGCAGGCGAGGTTCGCCCGCGGAGGCGGGAAGGGCGAGCAGCAGGCTCAAACACACGAACCGCATATGGGATCAGACGAAGCCGTCAACCGGGACGTTGCAGGCATTTTGTACCATGAAAGATTCAGGCAACAAATGGATTCACCCGTCGAAGACCTCAAAAAGACCGTCAACCTGCCGAAGACGGCCTTTCCGATGAAGGCCAATCTGCCCACGAGCGAGCCGAAACTGCTGGAGCGGTGGGAGAGCGAAGGCCTGTATGCGAAGATCCGGCAAGCCAGCCAGGGGCGGCCGAGCTACATCCTGCATGATGGTCCTCCGTATGCGAATGGCAACATTCACATGGGGACCGCCTTCAACAAGACGTTGAAGGATTTCATCGTGAAGTCGAAGTCGATGGCGGGCTACGATGCGCCGTTCGTGCCGGGTTGGGATTGTCACGGACTGCCGATCGAATTCAAGGTCGATAGCGAGCTGGGCGCGAAGAAGGCGCAGATGACGTCGGCGCAGATCCGGGGCGCGTGCAGGCGGTACGCCGAGAAGTATGTGGACATTCACCGGCGCGAATTCAAGCGCCTGGGCGTGTTCGGCCGCTGGGAAGATCCGTATCTGACGATGAGCGCGCAGTACGAAAGCGTGATCGCGCGGGCGTTCGTCGATTTTCTGGACAAGGGCTACGTGTACAAGGGCCTGAAGCCGGTGAACTGGTGCTTAAGCTGCAAAACGGCGCTGGCCGAGGCAGAGGTGGAGTACGAGGATCACACGAGCCCGTCGATCTGGGTCCGTTTCGCGCTGCGGAGCGAAGCGGGAGAGATCGATGGCGCGCTGGCGGGCCGCCGGGTTTTCGCGATGATCTGGACGACGACACCGTGGACGATTCCCGCGAACGTCGGGCTGGCCTTTCATCCGAAGTTCGAGTACGTGGCGGTGGAAGTGCGCGGGGATGCCTACATCGTGGCCGAGGGCCTGCTGGCGGCAACCGCGGAGAACTGCGGGTGGCCCGAGTATCGCGAAGTAGCACGGTTCAAGGGCGAACGGTTGGAGCGCACGCGCTTTGCGCATCCGCTGTTGGAGCGCGAGAGCGTGGGCGTGTTGGCGGATTACGTCACGCTGGAGCAAGGCACCGGCGTGGTGCACACCGCGCCCGGCCACGGCCAGGAGGACTACATCACCGGCCAGAGGTACGGTCTGCCGACCTATTGTCCGGTGGATGCCTCGGGGCAGTTTTTTCAGGCGGAAGGCGCGCCGGGGCGCATTCCGGAGGCGATTCTCGGCAAGACGGTGTGGGATGCGAACCCGGTGGTGGTCAACCTGCTGCGGGAAAGCGGGGCGCTGTGCGGTCATAAGACCCTGTCACACAGCTATCCGCACTGCTGGCGGTGCCATAACGCGACGATCTTCCGGGCCACCGAGCAATGGTTCATTGGGATGGACCAGAACGGCGGCTCCAAGCAGACATTGCGCCAGGATGCGCTGGATTCAATCAAGGGAATCGACTGGCATCCGGCGTGGGGCGAGGAGCGGATCTCGAACATGATCGCGGGGCGTCCCGACTGGTGCATCTCGCGGCAGCGCGTGTGGGGCGTGCCGATTACGGTGTTCTACTGCGAGGATTGCGGGGAGGCGCTGACAGACCGCAAGCATCTCGATCAAGTGGTGGACCAATTCGCCGAACATACGGCCGACATCTGGTACACCAGGACAGCGGAGGAGCTGCTGGGACCGGATGTGAAGTGCGGCAAGTGCGGCAGCGGGAAGTTCCGGAAGGAAAGCGACATTCTCGATGTGTGGTTCGATTCCGGATCAAGCCATCTGGCCGTGTTGTGCGAGCGGTTCGATTTGCCGTGGCCCGCTGACCTGTACATAGAAGGCGGCGACCAATACCGCGGCTGGTTCCACAGTTCGCTGCTGGTGGGTGTGGGGTTGCGCGGGGGCGCGCCTTACCGGAATTGCGCGACCCACGGGTGGACGCTGGACGCCGACGGCCGGGCGATGTCGAAATCGCTCGGCAACATCATCGAACCGCAGGAGATTGTGAAGAACTACGGCGCGGATGTTCTAAGGCTCTGGGTGGCTTCGGTGGAATTCACCGAGGATGTGCGCATCTCCGAAGTGATTCTGTCGCGGCTGACCGAGGCATACCGGAAGCTGCGGAATACGTTCCGCTATGCGCTCGGGAATTTGCACGATTTCGACCCGGCGGCCGACGCCATCCCGGCCTCCGAGCTGCCCGAGATCGATCAGTGGATTTTGCGGCGCGCCGCGAAATTGGTGGACGATTGCCGCGGCTACTATGAGCGGTTTGCGTTTCACCGCGTGTATCAGGCGGTGTACGGGTTCGCCGGCACTGATCTCAGTTCAGTTTATTTCGACATCCTCAAGGATCGCCTCTATTCGTCCGCCCCGGCGTGGCCCGCGCGCCGTGGGGCGCAGACCGCGCTCTACCGGATTCACCACGCGCTTGTGCGCCTGATCGCTCCGCTGCTGGCCTTCACCGCCGAGGAAGTCTGGTCCCACACCCGGCTTGCCCAGAGCGATCCGCCGAGCGTGCATTTGGCCCAGTTCCCAACGTCCTCCGAACTGTTGGCGGGCCTGGAGGGGACCGGCGGCGAACTCACCGCGAATTGGGACCGGCTGATGGGCGTCCGCGATCAGGTGCTAAAGAGCCTCGAAACCGCGCGGAATGAGAAACTGATTCGCGCGCCCCTCGAGGCCAGGGTGCGGCTTGAGGCGGGACCTGTTTTGTGGCCTCTGCTTGAAAGTTATCTCGCGGAATTGCCCGAGATCTTCATCGTTTCGGAGGTGGATTTGCAGCCCGCGGCGGAAGGTGTGGAGCTTGCCGTAGTCGTTGAGCGGACGGGCGGCGAGAAATGCGACCGTTGCTGGAAATTCACCTATGACCGGGGCGCCGGTCCGCAGTCCTCCGGAATTTGTGCGCGCTGCGCGGCTGCCGTGCGCGATATTACGGCCCAATCTTGAGCGCAGCATTCCCATGGAGGCCCTTCCTGCTGGCGCTGGCCGTAGCTCTGGCGGACCGGCTGACCAAAGTCCTGGTGGAAACCCGGGTGCAGCCCTGGGAGATGGTTCCCGTGATCCCCGGCTTTTTTCAAATTGTATTTCTCCGTAATACGGGAATTGCGTTTGGCTTTTTGCAAAGCTCCGATGGGCAAACCAGCATTCTCCTCGTGTTGTTTTCGCTGGGTGTGCTGGCCTTTATTGGATTCATGCTCTGGCAGTCGCCGCGCGAGCATTGGACGCTGCGCTACGGTCTCGGTTGTGTGCTCGGCGGCGCCGCGGGCAATTTGTATGACCGGATCGTCTTTCGCGGCGTTACCGATTTCCTGGATTTCTATTGGGGCCGCTATCACTTTCCGGCCTTCAACGTCGCCGACGCCGCCATCACGTGCGGCGCGGGGCTTTTGCTGCTGAACCTTTGGCTCGCGCGCGGCAAGCAGCCAGGCTAAACGGTGCAGATCTTCACGGCCTCGGCCAGAGAAGTCAGCGGATCGCGCTTCGGCACGAATTCGTGGGCAAAGTATCCGCTGAAGCCGGTTTCCGCGATGGCGCGGGCGACGGCCGGATAATAAATCTCCTGGGTTTCGTCAATCTCATTCCGGCCGGGATTGCCGCCCGTGTGATAGTGGCCGATATAGTCCTTGTACTCGTTGATTGTGCGAATGATGTCGCCCTCCATGATCTGCATGTGATAGATGTCGTACAGCAATTTCACGTAGGGCGAGTTCACTTCTTTTACCACTCGCACGCCCCAGGGGGTGCGGTCGCACATATAATCCTTGTGGTTCACCTTGGAGTTGAGCAATTCCATGACGATAAGGATGCCGCGGTCCTCGGCGTATTTCTTCAGCCGGTTCAGCCCGATGACGCAGTTCTCGGCCCCCTCCTCGTCGCTCATGCCTTTGCGGTTGCCGCTGAATACGATGATTGAGTGGGCTTGCGCCTTGGCGGCGTCCGCGATCATGGTTTTGAACTTCTCTTCGGCAGCCGCGTGATTCTCTTTGCGGTTTAGGCCGTCGGGGATGCTGGTGGGGCCGGGCACCACGGTGAGTTTCAAGCCGTGTTTGCGAACAACATCCCATTCTTTCGGATCCACCAGATCAATAGCTTCGATGCCCATCTTCGCGCTCGCGGCCGCGAGTGCCTCAATGGGCGTTTTGGCATAGCACCAGCGGCAGACGGCTTGTCGCAGGCGGCCCTTGGGCGGGGCCGTCTGTGGCTGGGCGGAGGCTCCGGGCAGAACGGCGGCAAGGCCGGCGGCGGTGGCGAAGGTGCGGCGTCTCATGCCCGATAGCGTATCAGACGTACCATGGGTAGGAATGTCTGTGACTGAACTGTCAAACCTGTTCCGCGACTTGGACGACAATCTGATCCGTATTCTGCATGGCTTCGCCTACCTGCTGGGGGCGGCGCTGCTGACGATGGTGGTCAGTTCCCTGGTGCGGCGCCTCCGGAATTACTGGCTCGACCAGATGCGCGAGCGAAAGGGCGTGGCGGGGATCGAAATGGAGAAGCAGACCCGCACGATGGCGTCGCTGATGCGCCGCCTCGCGGTGACGGTCATCTGGGCGTTGGGTATCGCGCTCGCCCTCGGTCAGTTTGGATTAAACGTCGCCCCGCTGCTGGCGGGCGCGGGTGTCGCGGGCATCGCCATCGGCTTTGCCGCACAAAGTATTCTGAAGGACTGGATCAATGGGTTCTTCCTGCTCACGGAGGGCCAGATCCGGATTCACGATGTCATTCAGGTTGGGAATGTCACCGGCGCGGTGGAGAAGATGACGCTCCGGACCATCGCCCTGCGCGGATTCGACGGTGCTCTGCACGTCATCGCCAACGGCACGGTGCAGTCATTTACGAATAAAACTCTGCTGTTCAGCTATTATGTCTTCGAAATCGGGGTTGACTATTCCGAGGACCCGGCCCGCATGATGCAGTTGATGCGCGAAGTCGACCAGGCATTGCGCGATGACGCCCAGTTTGGCCCATTGATCCTGGAGCCGCTGGATATCGTGGGCGTGGACCGGTTCGCCGAGACCGGCGTGATCGTCAAAGCGCGCCTGAAGACGCTGCCTAGCCAGCAATGGCGGGCAGGACGGGAATTCAACAAGCGGCTTCAGCAGCGCTGCGGCGAGGCGGGGCTGGCCATCGCGACGGCGCAGCGGGCCGTGCAGTTGTTCGAGCGTGGCGATCCGGCGGCCGAGTCGCGCCGCTTGGTCTTTGATCCGCTGGCCCGCCAGGAATTGAAGGAGATCGTCCGCGAGGTGGTGCGCGAGGAGAGGTGATTCAGTGATGCAGCCAATCGACCGTAAAACACCCAATACCCTGGAGTGGAAGCAGGAGTCTGCCTTTGGGCGCTACTTCGAGTTAAAAGGCGGGGAATCTCTATACGGAACAATCGAATTCGTGAAGAAGTTCGGGTCGCTGGCCGAGGCGCGCACAGCCACGGGCAGTTGGAGCTTCAAGCGGCGCGGAATGCTGACGCCCACCGTGGCGGTCAGGGAGTCCGGCAAGGAGGAGGACATCGCGATCTACAAGCCGAAATGGAGCTCCTGGAAGGGCGAACTCACGCTGAACGCAGGCGAGAATCTAAAGTTTGAAAGCGCGAGCATGTGGGGCAAGGACTGGGTTCTCTCTGCGTCTGGCGAAACGCCCCTCCTGCGATTCACAACGCGCGGGCTTCTGAAGTCCGCGGCGGAAGTACAGGTGGAGCCGGCCGGACACTCCCGCGCGGATCTGCCTTTGCTGCTCTGCCTTTGCTGGTACCTGATCGAGCTGTACCGCCTGGACGCCGACGCCGGCGGCGCGGCGGCCGCGGGAGTGGTTTGACTCCAAGCCGCATCCGCCGGGTTCTCTACATCGCCGCGCATGGCGGCTTCCAGGGACAACCGCTCCCTTCGCGATTCCGCCGCCCGCCGTGCGGTCCTGCTTCAAGCCGGTTGGGGCGCACGCGCGTGCTGCCCGATCACCGCGCCAATCCTTTCCAGCGGCAGGACCATCTCCGCCGCACCAAGCCTGATCGCCTCGCGGGGCATGCCGAAGACCACGCAGCTTGACTCGTCCTGGGCCAGCGTCAGCGCCCCAGACGCGCGCATGGCGGCAAGACCCTCAGCGCCATCGCTGCCCATTCCCGTAAGAATCACACCCATGGCCCCGGCCCCCGCCTCGCGCGCCACGGAACGGAACAAGACGTCCACCGAGGGCTTCTGGTAGCAGACCTTCGGACCATCTTCCAGCCGCGCCCGCCAGCGTCCCGCGCCGCCGCTCTCCAGGACGAGATGCCGTCCTCCGGGCGCGATCAGCACCAAACCCGGTTCGAGCGCTTCTCCGCCCTGAGCTTCACGAACGTCGAGGGCCGTGGCGCGATTCAGGCGTTCCGCGAAGGCGGTGGAAAAGACGGGTGGAATATGCTGCGCCACCAGCACGGGCGGGGTTCCAGGCGGCAGCATGCGAATCACCTGCTCGATCGCCTGCGTGCCGCCGGTGGACGCACCGATGGCGATCAGGCGCCGGCGCGGCCCCTTCTCCATCTGAAATCGCGGCAGCGGCGGCAGCCGCGGCGCGGCCGGGCGCTTGCACGCCCGCGCCGCGGCTGCCGCTCGCACACGGCGGGGCAGATCCTCCTTCAGATCGCCCACCGAATAGGGTCCGCCCGGCTTGGCCACCACATCCACCGCGCCCCGGCTCAGGGCCTCGATCGCCGCCGTTGTTGAACTTTGAGCCAAAGAACTGATCACGATCACCGGCAGCGGATGATGGCGCATGATGCGGTCCAGGAAGGTGAGCCCGTCCATGCGCGGCATCTCGATGTCGAGCGTCACCACGTCGGGCTTGAGCGAAAGGATCCGGTCGCGCGCGATATACGGGTCTGGAGCCGTCCCGACAACCTCGATGCCCGGCGCGGCATCCAGGATCGAGGACAGAACGCGGCGGACAATCGCCGAATCGTCCACCACCAGTGTCCGGATTGGCTTCGCGTCCCTCATCACGCTCCGTTGAAGAACAGGCGCACCGCCAGACGGCCGCTCTCGAGCGGGGCCACCAGCCAACCCTCCGGCCCAACTTCCGCCTCCGCCAGGATCAGTCTCGGCGCGGCCAGTTGGAAGCCCCCCGGCGGCTGGAGGCGTGAAAGAGCGGTCCCGCATAGCATGTTGGCCAGTTCGAGGAGCACCAGGCGGACCTCGGCTCCTGTTACCGTGCTGTCGTCTTCGCGCCCCAGAAAACTCCCGGCGAGCCGCTGTGCCGCCGCCGGGTCCGCATCCACTTCGAGGCGCCCCGCGGACGCACCCTTGAATTCCACCGCCGCGCCCAGCCCCGCGCAGGGCGGCCGCCCCTCGAACAGCTCACCGATGGGGCACTCGAAGAACATGGTTTCCAGCACCTCCGGTACAATCCCGGCCAAATCGTTATCCAGGACGCGCCGCGTTGCGGCCTTGAAGGTCTCCGTCTCAAAACTCCGCATTTGCCACTTCCTTTCTCTGGGCGCCCGCCCAGCCCGGAAATCATGCCGCCGGCAACCCGGCCCTCCCGGCCGAACGCCGGACCAACCGGAACTCCAACCGGAAATCGCCCGCTTTCAACCGCCGTCTGCGCATATTGCATCCCCCTTTCCCCCGGACCGCGCCTGCGGACGACGGGCCCGTCCGCCTCCCAGCTCGCGCTCGCCATCCTCCAAGGTCCGAATCCATTGCCTTCCGGTACCCACCTCCAGGCGAACCGACCGCGACACCACTCCGCCCACATCCTCGGCCTCCACCAGAACCCCAGCCTGCCCGAGGATGCGCCGGATCGCGGCGTAGTTCCGCCTGCCGATCTGGAACGGCCCGCATCCTCCCGCCACCGCCGCTCCACCCGCCAGCCGGACCACCAACCTCTGCTTTTCGGCTCCCAGACGGTAGGCCGCCTGGAACAACAGGGGCACGCCGGTGTCGGCGTAGCGGAAGGGCTGGCTCGCGCCGGCCTCCTCCAGCCCGCCTTTGGCCTCGGGCAGCACGAAATGCAGCAGGCCCCCAACGCACGCCACCGGGTCCCACACGGTCACGGCGATGCAGGAGCCCAGCGCGTAGGTCACCAGTTGTGTGTCCGCCGCCGCGCTGAGTTGGCAGCCGCCCATGCCCACCACCAGCGGCCTCACGGCTGTTCCCTCCCAGATTGGGGTCGCCGGTACACCGACGGCATCACGTAATCCAGGCCGTGCCGTATTCCCATCAGACCCTCGCTATGGCCGATCAACAGCCAGCCGCCGGGCACGAGGCGGTCCCGAAGCCGCCGGACCAGCAGCTCCTGCACTGTCCTGCCCAGATAAATCATGACGTTCCGGCAGAAGATCACGTCGAAGTGCGGCAAACCGGCCAGGCTCCCGGTCAGGTTCCGGCGCTGAAACTCCACGCGGCGCCGCAAGGTGTCCTTCACGCGCACATAACCCTGACAGGCGCCCGAACCGCGCTGCAGATACCGGCGCCGCCAGACTTCCGGGAGCATGCCCACCCGGTCCGCACTGTATATCCCCGTGCGCGCCACCTCCAGAGCCCTGGTCGAGATATCGCTCGCCACCAGGCGCAGGCTCGCCAGCCTGGCTTCGCCCAGCACCTCGGCGGCGTGCATCAGGATCGTGTATGGCTCCTCGCCTGTTGCGCACCCCGCGCTCCAAATCGCCACCTCGCAGCCGTGACGCGCCGCCGGGACCAGCACCCGTTCTCTCAGCAGATCGAAGTGCCGGGGCTCGCGCTGAAAGCTGGTGTGATTTGTCGTCAGCGCATCGATCAGCGCCACCAGTTCCCCCCCTCCCGGTTCGCGGCGAATCCGTTCGAGGTAGGCGGGGATGCCATTCAGGCCCAGTTCGCGGGCCCGCCGGGCCAGCCGCGCCGCAACCAGCGCCTCCTTGCCAGGCTTCAAGTCCAGGCCGCAGGCGCGCCGGGCCAGTCCGCGGATCAGCTCGAATCCCTCCCGGCCCAACTCCCATTCGGATCCGATCCCCGCCGCCATGGGCGTCCTCTTCTCTCCACCGGCCATCATTCCCGCGCCAGCCTCCGGGCTCCGGGACCGAGCGCCGCCAGGTCGATAATCAGACCCACCCGCCCGTCGCCCAGGATCGCGCCGCCCGCGATGCCTCGCACCCGGCTGAACGTCTCCCCAAGGCTTTTGATTACCACTTCCTGCTTGCCAGCCAGGCTGTCCACTTGCAGGCAGAACTGCAGTCCCTCGCTCTCGCCGACAATCAGCAAACCTGCCCCGGCGTCCGCCGCCGGCGCCGCGCCGAACCGCTGGGCCAGCCGCACCACCGGCAAAAGACGGTCCCGCACCAGCGCCATCTCGCCCTTGCCCTCCACGGTAAACATCATGCCGGGCTCGGACTTCAGGATCTCGCGTACACCATAGATCGGCACGATGTAACGCTCTCCCGCCGCATGAACCACCAACCCGTCGATGATCGCCAGCGTCAGCGGAACCTTCACGTGGAACACCGTTCCTTCGCCCGGCGACGTCTCGATCTCCACCCGGCCCCGGAGCCGTTCCACATGCCGCCGCACCACATCCATCCCCACCCCGCGGCCGGAAACGCCGGTGACCTTTTCGGCCGTCGAAAAGCCCGGATGAAAGATCAACTGCCAGACCTCGGCGTCGCTCAGCTGCTGGTCCGCTCCGACCAGGCCGCGCATACGGGCCTTGTCCAGTATCTTCCCGCGGCTCAGCCCGCGGCCGTCGTCGCGGATGCCGATGACGATCTGCCCCGCCTGGTGCTTCGCGCCCAGCCACACGCGGCCCACAGGCGGCTTTCCGGCCGCCAGTCGCTCCTCGGGCCCCTCCAGCCCGTGGTCCACCGAGTTTCGAAGCATATGGACCAGCGGGTCCGCGATCTCCTCCACGATCGAGCGGTCCAACTCCACATCCTCCCCGGACAACTCCAATTCAGCCCGCTTGCCGGACTTGCGGGCCAGATCGCGGACCAGCCGCGTCATGCGCCTGAACAGCTGCCCCACCGGCACCATGCGCAAGGCCATGGCCGTCTTCTGCACTTCGGCGGTGACCCGCGCCAGCTGCGTCAGGTCGCGCTGCAGCCGGGGAGTCTTCGCGCCTTCCAAGCCGGGGTTGTGCCGCAGCATCGACTGCGCAATCACCAGTTCGCCCGCCATATCCACCAGGTATTCGAGCTTCGCGGTATCCACCCTGATGAGCGCAGCCGGGGCCCTCGACGACTTCGCGGCTGTCTGCGCCGCGGCGGCCGGCGTCTCGCCCTCCAAACCCGGAGCGCCGCCCGCGCCAGCGCTCGAAGCCGCGCGCACCCTGTCGATCAGGGCCTCCGGGGCGGGCGGCGGCAGGCCCGCCCGGCCGCACGCGCCCTCTTCGATCGACCCCAGCCACACCGCCAGGTAATCGCTGGCGGCCAGCACCGCATCCACCCGTTCCGGCGTCATCTTCAATTCGCCGGAGCGCACCCGGTCGAGCAGCGTCTCCACCTCGTGGCTTACCTCCTGGATCACCGGGAAATCCAGGAACCCGGCCAGGCCCTTGATCGTGTGAAAGCTCCGGAACGTACTGTTGATCGTCTCCGCACCCGAGGCCCCCTGCTCAATCTCCAGCAGGCGCGCCTCGATATTGCTCAGATGCTCCCGCGCCTCCAGCAGGAAGTCCTGAATCATCTGCGGATCCTGCGCCAACGCGTTGAGCGCGGGCGGCTCCGTCCCGGCCGGCGCTTCGGCCAGCCTGCGGAGCGCCTCGCCGGCCTCCACCACGGTCTCCGGCCGGATGGCCTCCGCTTCCGGCGGGTGTGTAGGGGTACGCTTCTTCATGGCATTCCTGACGTGCGGACAGCGCCGGCGGCGCCACCCCGGCTTAGAAGTCCCTGAAGCCCTCCTCCAGGGGAAAAGCCTCCCGCCCCCGCGCAAGCGCCCACGGAGCGGCCCGCACCGGAGCCGGCGGCGCAGGCCTCGCCTCGGAGCGCGGCAACCGCTCCATGCGCACGCTGCCCACCAGATCGCGCAACTGCTCCACAGCCGCGTTCAACGAACCTGCCTGCTCGCTCATCATCTCGCCCGCCGAGGCGCTCTGCTCCGCGCTCGCGGCCGTGGACTGGGTCAACCCCTGCATCTGCGCGACTGCCCTTGCGATCTGCTCGATCCCGCGCGCCTGCTCCTGGCTGCCCACATGCACCTCGTTGGTCAGCACGTTGATGCGCGCGGCGTTCTCCACCACTTTCGTCACCCAGGCCGCTACTTCGTCCAGTTTCGCCTTGCCCTCGTTCGAGCGCACGATCGACTCCTCAATCAGCTCCGAAGTGTCCCGCGCCGCCTGCGCAGAACGCTGCGCCAGGTTCCGCACTTCGTCGGCCACCACCGCGAAGCCCATCCCGGCTTCGCCGGCGCGCGCCGCCTCCACCGCCGCGTTCAGCGCCAGGATATTGGTCTGGAAGGCGATCTCATCGATCACCTTGATGATCTTCGAGATCTTCTCGCTCGAGGCGTTGATCTCGCGCATCGAACCGATCATCTCCTCCAGCTTCCGGTTCGTCTCCTTCAGCATCCGGTCCACCTGCTCCACCTCGGTGGCCGCGTTGCGCGCGTTCTCGGCGTTTTTCTGCGTCATCGCATTGATCTCCTCGGTCGAGGCCGAGGTCTCCTCGAGCGAGGCCGCCTGCTCGGAAGATCCCTGCGCCATCGACTGGCTGGCTGTGGAAACCTGTTGCGCCGCCGATGCCACCTGGGAGGCCCCGCGGGCGATCTCCAGCGTGATCCCGCGCAGCTCCCGGTTCGCGCTCCAGACCGTCCGGAAGCCGAAGATGACAACCGCCACCGCGGCCCCCGCCAGCGCCAGCATGACCGCCATGAGCAGCGAGGCCCGGCCTCGCGCATCGCCGCCCGCGCGCTCCAGCATCTCCTGCTGCGCCCGCACCAGCCACGTGACATGCTCGACCGTTTCGGCCAGCAGCGGCGCGATGCGTTCCCGCTGCAGCGCGGTCGCTTCGTCGAATCGCTGTTCGCGCAGCTGCTCCACGAGCCGGGCTGAATGCGTCCGGTACTGGTCCACAATCGCGCCCAGCTTGTCCCAACGGACGCGCCCCTCGCCACCCGCCAGCAGAGCCCGGCCTTCCTCGAGCATCCGCTCCATCCGGTCGAGCGCCTCGCGCGACTGCTTCTCCGCCTCCGCCACGCCAGCGGCGTCGGCGGTCAACCCGCTCAGCATCATCCCCCTCTGCGCGGCGATCAGGTTCTGCGACCGCGCATCGACCTGCGAGATCAGTTCCGTCTTGCGCGCGTCCTTCGCCGCGAACTGCTCCACCAGCCCGCCGAACGACACCACGCTATAGACGCCGAAACCGCCCAGCAGCAGCAGAAACGCCGCGAGAATCGATTGCACGCTCAGCAGCTTGGTACCTAAAGCCATCCTTTTCATGACTTCTCACTCTCCCTTGCGATTTCCTTGTCATCTTCCACGCCCGCGCTCGCCGCGCTGTGCTGCCGCCGCAGGTGTTCCAGCCCCTGCACTTCGCTCGCCGTCAGCACCCCGTCGATGTCCAGCAGCATCTTCACCTTGCCCTTCACCTTGGCCATGCCCAGGATGTACGGCACTTCAATGTCCTCGCCGAACTCCGGCGTGTCCTCGATGTCCGCTGCCTGCAGCGTCAGAACCTCCGACACGCCATCCACGATGGCGCCCATCTGCACCGGACGCGATTCCTGCATCACCTCGGCCACCACGATGCAGGTCCTCTGCGTGTACCCCGCCTCCTCCAGGCCGAACTTCGCCCGCAGGTCGATCACCGGAATCACCTTGCCCCGCAGGTTGATCACGCCTTTTACGAAATGCGCCGTTTGCGGTACCGCCGTGATCTCCTGCAGACCCATGATCTCGCGCACTTTCAAGACCGGAACGCCGAACTCCTCGCGCCCCAGATAAAACACCAGGTACTTGCCGGGCCGGTCCCCCGCGCCTGCCTGCTTCTCCGCCAACCCAGCGTGCATGACCGCCTCCCGTGCTTGCTCTCAGACGCCAGCCTCGCGCCGCCGGCTCTCCCATCTCCTCTTCGGCCAACTTCCCTCTCTCTTCACCGTTTCGGGGGAGATTCTTTCATCCGCCCGGCCGGGCGTGTTAAGCTCAGGGCCAGAATCCCGATTCCCTTCTCGAGGAGGTCCCATGCGCCATTTCCTTCGGCTCTTGCCGCTCGGTCTCGCGGCCATCGCGCTCTGCGCTCAAACCGCGCCGCCCAAGTCTCATCTCAAAGTGGGCGACGCCGCGCCCGAACTCGAACTCCGCACCACCGCCGGTTCGCCCTTCAAGCTCTCCGACTACAAAGGCAAGCAGACCGTCGTCCTCGCCTTCTTCCCCGCCGCCTTCACCGGTGGTTGAACGAAGGAAATAACGGCGTACCAGGCTGGTCTCGCCAAATTCAAAGAAGCCGGCGCGCAGGTCCTTGGCATCTCCACCGATAACCTGCCCGCCCTGAGTTACTGGTCCAAGGAGGTATTGAAGCTCGATTTCCCCCTCGCAAGCGACTGGCAGCGCAAAACCGCCGCCGCCTATGGTGTCCTCAACACCGCCAGCGGCTTTGCCAACCGCGCCAGCTTCGTCGTCGATCCGCAGGGCATCATCCAGCACATCGAAGAGGGTTCCTCGGCCATCAACCCCGACGGCACCGCCGCCGCCTGCAGCCGCATCAAAGCCCGCTGATCTCCGGCGGGCGGCAAATGAGCAGGTGACAGAAAGCGCTTTCAGCGTTAGAATTGGCCCTTGGCCATGTCACCTCTCATGCCGCCCGCCTTTCTTCTTGCCGCCGATTCCGATACCCTGATCCGCCTCAGTCCCGTCGACCTCGCCATCATCGTCATCTATTTCGTCGCCGTTCTCGGCATCGGCTTCTACCTGAAGGCCCACACCAAGACCGGCGACGATTTCTTCATGGCCGGCCGCGAGATGACCGCCTGGGTCGCCGGCCTCAGCTTCCTCGCCGCCAACCTCGGCTCGCTCGAACTCATGGGCTGGGCCGCGGCCGCCTACCAGTACGGCATTCTCGCCACCCACTGGTATTGGATCGGCGCCATCCCCGCCATGCTCTTCCTCGGCGTCGTGATGATGCCCTTCTACTACATCTCCAAGACCCACTCCGTTCCCGGCTACCTCAAACTCCGCTTCGATGAACGCTCCCGCGCCCTCTCCGCCATCACCTTCGGCGTCATGACCGTTCTCATGTCCGGCATCAACATGTACTCGATGGCCCTCGTCATGAAGGTCGTCCTCGGCTGGGACATCCACTTCTCCATCTGGGTCTCCTCCCTGACAGTCGCCGCTTACGTCTTCCTCGGCGGCCTGCTCTCCGCCATCTTCAACGAAGTCCTCCAGTTCGTCCTCATCTGGCTCGGCGCCATGCTGGTCCCCATCATCGGCCTCATCGAAACCGGCGGCTGGGCCGGCATGGTCGAACGCATCTCCCGCAACTTCCCCGGACACAACTACACCAGCCTCTGGTCCACCCTCGGCTCCGTCGGCGACAACCCCATGGGCATCCACTGGACCGGCATCGTCCTCGGCCTCGGCTGGGTGATCAGTTTCGGCTATTGGACCACCGACTTCCTCGTCGTCCAGCGCGTCATGACCGCCAAGGACCTCCGCAGCGCCAAAATGGCCCCCATCATCGGCGCCGTCTTCAAAATGCTCGTTCCCTTCATCGTCATCGTCCCCGGCCTGCTCGCCCTCGCCGTCCTTCCGATGACCCTCACCGGCGAAGCCGAAGCTCTGGCCACAGGCGGACACAGCTACAACGAAGTCCTGCCGCTGATGCTTGCCCGCTATCTCGGGCCCGGCCTGCTCGGCCTCGGCGTCACCGCCCTCATCGCCGGCTTCATGTCGGGCATGGCCGGCAACGTCAGCGCCTTCGCTACCGTCTGGACCTACGACATCTACCGCGCCCTCTGGCGCAAGGACGCTTCCGACGCCCACTACGTCTCGATGGGACGCTGGTGTACCGTCCTCGGCGTCCTGGTTTCCATCGGCACCGCCTACCTCGTCATGCAATTCGAGTCCATCATGGACTACGTCCAGGCGCTGTTCAGCTTCTTCATCGCCCCGCTATTCGGCACCGTCATCCTCGGCATGCTCTGGAAACGCTGCTCCCCCTCGGGCGGCTTCTGGGGCCTGCTGGCCGGCACCGTCTCCTCCATCGCCATGTGGGCCTGGGTCAAGGCCGACCCCTCGGCGCTGCGCTACATCGCCTTCTCCCCCGAAGCCAAGGATATGGCTGAAAACATGTACCGGGCGCTGTGGAGCTGGCTCATCTGTGTGGGCGTCACTGTCGCCGTCACCTACGCCACCAAACCCAAGCCCATCGCCGAACTCGCCGGCCTCGTCTATGGCGTCACCCCGCTGCCCGATGAAGGCCATCTGCGGCTCTATGAGCGCCCGATGTTCTGGGCGATCGTGGTTTCTGTCGTCCTCGCCGCCTTCAATATCTACTTCTGGTAGGAGCACTCACCCATGCACGGACGCAATCTCATCTCGATCTGGTTCTTCATCGGCGTGCTGGTGCTCATCTATGGCGTCATCATCCTCGGCGCAGGCTTATTCGGCGCGCCCCCCGCCGGCCGTAAAGTCGTCCTTTACGAACTCCGCGCCGACCTCTGGTGGGGCGCCCTCATGACCATACTGGGCTTGATCTACACCCTCAAATTCCGCCCGAAAAAAAAGGACTGACGCCGCCATCCGCTTCCCACATCCCCCGCTCCTCAGGCGGACGTCTGTCCCGGTCCTCCAGAAAGTCCTCCGGCACCCCAGCCTCATCCAGCGCCCGGAAAATCTATGCCCAATCTGTCTCCCTTGACGTCAGCACGCCCCTGTCCCCCTCAGCCTGTGGTTTGGACACAAATTCCTTCCTCGTCGTGCTGTACTCTGCGTCAGACGTCCGGAGCACGCTGCATCACGGCCTCGAAACCAGCCTGCTCGAAATGATGGTCCGCGGTGAGAGCCTCCGTCATCCCCCGGTCTTTCATCACCACGAACGAAAGGCAATCGGTCAGGCTCCAATCCTTGTCAGGCCTGCCGCGGTAAAGGTCCACCGCTGCGCTCTCAACTTCGGGACCGAACCCGACGACTTCAACTTGGGAATCCGCATGAACCAGCCTATAACCTTCCGCGGCAATCGAGCGGCTCTTCGCGCCGGACAATGCATTGAGCCATTCCCACAGGACGGCCTCCGTTGTGACGATCCGCCTGCCACTCTGCCCCAGGAAGTCCCTCCACTGCATCGCGCGACCGTGGAACTGATCGCGCTGCAGAGACAACGCCACCCAAAACGCGGTGTCGGCGAAATACAGACTCACGGCCTCTACCCGTCCAACTCAGCTTTCGGGCGGCCGTACAGGTAATGATCGTGCTGCAGACTCAAATCCTCCGGCAGCACGTCGCTGTCGATCGCATTCGCTGCAATCCAGTCCAACGCCCGTCCGTGGCTCTTCTCCTCCTCCACGCTCCGGACCTGCACGATCAGTGCCTCATTCGGACGCAGATCGACCGGCTCGTCGGGCACAATGACCTTTCCATCAAAATGCGCATTGAAGGTGACCATGACTACCTCCAGTATCGCCCAACTCCCCCCCTCACCCCCGCCAATTCCACAACAGCTCCACCTCAATCCCCCCGTCCCGCGTCACATCAAAATAGGCAAACCGTCCCGACCCCGGCTTGTCCTTCTCCCCCCACGCCCCCGCCATCGTCATCTCATAACCGAACCCCCGCCACTCTTCAATCGCCCGGTCCATGTCCGCCACATTGAACGCCAGGTGGTGGAATCCCTCGCCGTGTTTCGCCATGTAATCGTGATAAGTCGAAGGCCCCCGCAGCGGCTGAATCCACTCAAACGGCACCGCGCCGTGCCGCTGCCACCCCAGCCGCATCCCGAACGTCCCCGGCTTGCTCCGGTACAGCGGATCCCGCACCACCACTTCTGTGTACGTAAATGCCGGAAATCCCAGCGAAGACCAGAACGCCGACACCGGCTCCGGCTTCGAGGCGATAAACGCATATTGCGTCACCTGCCGCTCCGCCCGTCCCGCCGGCAATTCCGCCTCCGGCGCCACTATCAATCCCAGCGTATACCCCCCCTTCGCCGCCGTATCCATGAAAGCGCATTCCACGCTCATCGCGCCCGCCGTGTACGTCCCCATCACCAGCGGCTTCACCCCCACCGCCCCCAGCCGTGCGACCTCGCCCCGCAAAGCCTCGGACGATGGCACATGGTGCATCAACCCCATCACGCCCGCCCCTCGGTGCCGCTTGAGATACTCCGCGAAAATGCCGTGGCCGTTCAACGGCTGAATCCAGTCCAGGATCAGGTTGCCAAGCAGTCCCGGAACCACCTTCAACCGCGCCCCCTCCATCTCTGCCTCCGGCGTCTCCGGCATGACGGCAGCCCCCAGCTTCGCCCACGCCGCCGCAGCCGCCGCCGCATCGGGCGTCACCCACGTCAACCGGTGAACACGCTTATAAAACTCCGGTAGTCCGTCCTGCGCCAGCAGCGCCGCCGGCATCGCCAGAAAAGTCCGTCGCAACATTAATCAATCCTCCTTCTCCTATTTGTTCCCGGCGCCGGTCCCGATGACTCGCGCACGATCAGCTCCGGCTCGATCACAATGTCCCGCGGCTTCGCCGCATCGCCGAACATCAGCGCCTCGAAGGCCAATTGCCCGATCATGCGCTGTGGAATCCGCACCGTGGTGAGCGACGGGCACAGGTGCTCCGCCAGCCCGATGTTGTCGAACCCCGCCACCGAGACGTCGTCAGGCACTCGCAGGCCCCGGTCGTGCAATTCGCGCAACACCCCCACCGCCATGTGGTCGTTCGCGCACAGTATCGCCGTCGGGCGCAGCGTCCCGCTCAATAGATCGCCCGCCGCGTGCCGCCCCCCGGCCGGCGAATCCATCCCCGAGGCCGTCGCAAACCTCACGCCTTTGCCGAACCGCTCCATCACCTCGGTAAAGGTTCGCTTCCGCTCCTCCAGCGGTCCCAGCCCGGCATGATGCCCCACAAATCCAAATCGCCGGTGCCCCAGCGAATACAGATACTCGGCCGTCCGCTGCGTGCCCCGGTCGTAACGCACCCGGATACTCGTGATGTTTCTCGCCGGCCGCCCCACGTCGTAAAACACCACCGGCACATCCTGCGCCGCCAGCTCTTCGATCAGCCCGCGGTCCATCTCCGACACGATCACCGCCAGCCCTTCCACCCGCCGCTTCAGCATCGACCGGATCGAAGCCACCAGCCGCTCGCGCCGGTAGCCCGTATGCTCCACCAGTACTTCGTACTCCTGCTGCGTCGCGTGTTCTTCCAGCGCCATGAAAACCCCCAGAAAAAACGGGTTTTCGATGTTCGACACAATCATGCCCAGCGTCCGGCTCCGCCCTCCGGCCAGCGCCTGGGCATGCACGTTCGGCAAGTAATTCACCTGCCGGACCACCGTCAGCACTCGCTCCCGCATCGACGGCTTCACCGCCGGACTCCCGCTCAGTACCCGGGAGACCGTCGCCGCCGATACGCCCGCCCGGCGGGCCACTTCGGCTAGGGTCATCTGCCTCTTCCTCCAGGATCGATGGGCTGAATAATGTAACCGCTTTCAGCCCGGCTTTAGTGTACACCATCTTTGACCGGTTTCAGATTCACAGATACAAAATTCTCTCTCTCGCGCCCCCGCAAAACGAAACAGCAATTTGAAATCTGGCTGCGCCGATCGGGATCCCCGTCCAACTCCGAGGGTCCGCTCATGCCCGGCGGGCAGTCCCAAAATAATTCCGTAAACCCTTGACAAGCACGGCGATTTGGAACAGTATGGATCAGCGCTGGCTGAAAGCGCTTTCAGGATCATCGGGTCTGATGTATGCATTGATCGCCCAGGCCCGCGACGGCGCCCCCGGCGCCTTCAGGAGTCAGTTTTTCCGGGCTTCACCCAGCCCGGGCATTGAGGTCAAATACCATGTCGAATCGTTTTCTCAAATTCGCCGCCCTGTTCGCCCTGGCCTCCTTCGGCCTCTGGGCCCAGCAGGACCGCGGAACCCTTCTAGGCACTGTCTCGGACGCCTCCGGCGCATATGTCCCCGGCGCCCGCGTCGTGGTCGTTCAGACCGGCACCAACGCCACCAACGAGACCGTCACTAACGAGGCCGGCTCCTTCCGCGTCCCCAACCTGCCCATCGGAGCCTACCGCATCGAAGTCGAAACCATGGGCTTTAAGAAGTCCATCCGCGACGGCATCCGTCTCAGCGTCACAGACGTCCTACGCGTGGACTTCGTCCTCGAAATCGGCGCCACCACCGAGTCGATCACCGTCACGGGCGAAGTCCCCCTGCTCGTCACCGACAACCCCGAAGTCGGCCTGCTGATGGACAACCGCACCGTGATTGACTTGCCGCTCGGCTTCTCCGGCGGACGCTACGCCGAAAACTTCGCCTATAAGCTCACCCCCGGCGCCGGCGGCAACAACTGGACCAGCCGCATCAACGGCGCACCCGCCTTCTCGAAGGAAGTAATCCTCGACGGCGCCTCCGCCACCGTTTACATCGGCGGCCACATGGGCGAGTCCAGCCCCTCCATGGAAGCCCTCGAGGAGTTCAAAGTGCAAACCTCCGGCATGAGCGCGGAGTTCTCCCGCACCGCGGGCGGGGTCTTCAACTTCGTCATGAAGTCCGGCTCCAACCAGCTCCGCGGCTCCGCCATGGGCCAGATTCACAACGAATGGATGGACGCTAACACCTTCTCGAACAACTTCTTCGGCCGTCCCCGCCTGTTCGACCGCCGCAACAACTACGCCTTCTCCCTTGGCGGGCCCATTGTCATCCCCAAGGTTGTCAACGGCAAGGACAAGTGGTTCTTTTACGCCGCCTATGAAAAGTACAATCAGGCCTACCGCGGCGGCGGCAACCCCAACGTCACCGTCCCCACGCAGCCCTGGTGGGACGGCAACATGAGCAGCTATCTCACCGGCGAACGCCTCGGCGCCGACGCCCTCGGCCGCGACGTGATGCGCGGCGCCATCTACGACCCCGCCACCACCCAGAACGTGGGCGGCAGCATCGTCCGCAACATGTTCCCCGGGAATATCATCCCGGCGAGCCGCTTCTCGAAGGTCTCCCGGAACCTGCGCGACATCATGCTCCAGCACTACGCGCCCCAGGTGATCGACCCCGCCACCGGCACGTTCGCGCTGCTCAACAACAGCTTCTTCCCGGTCTCCAATACCGGCACCTTCAATCAGGTCCAGTTTTCCACGAAGTCCGACTACATCATTAACTCAAACCAGCGCCTGCACGGCTCTTTTGTCTTCGTGGACCGGCCCCGCCTGCTGCTCGACCAGGGCGGCGTCTGGGACATGAACGAAGACGACGGTGGCCCCCTCTCCCGCGCCCGCAGCCAGCACGTGGCCTCCCACTATGCCCGCGTCGCGCATGACTGGACCGTTTCGCCCACCATGCTTAACCACCTTCTGGTCGCCTTCGGCCGCCAGCTCAATCCCAGCACGTCCAGGCACGTCAACAAGCCCGGCGCCGCCATCCTTGGCATCAACGGCATCCGCCAGGATATGAACTTCCCCGAAATCACTGGGCTCAGCGGCGACCGCATCAGCTTCCCCACCCTCGGCTACCAGACCAATGACACGCTCGCCGGCAACGCCTATCAGCTCATCAACACCTTTAGCGTGATCAAGGGCGCCCACTCGCTGAAGTTCGGCTTCGACTACCGCTTCAACGGTCTCAACGCCCGCAACCTAGCCGGCCCTGGAAGTTTCAACTTCGCCCGTGACATCACCGGTCTCCCCGGCTTCGTCCAGACCGGCCACGGCTTCGCCACCATGCTCCTCGGCGAGGCCGCCAGTGCCAGCGTCGTCGTCAACGTGCCCACCGGCAGCCAGTTCCACATGTACTCCTGGTTCGTCCAGGACGACTGGAAAGTCTCCCGCCGGCTCACCGTGAATGCAGGCCTGCGTTGGGACTACCAGCCCCAGGGTACCGAGAAGTACGATCGTCTCCACAACTTCAACGCCAACATCACCGACCCTCGCTGGGGCATGCCCGGCGCAGTCGAATTCGCCGGCGATCGCGAAGGTGGTAACGGCCGCCGCACGTTCTACCCCAACAGCAAGAACTCCACCTGGGGTCCCCGCCTCGGCTTCGCCTACCAGTTGCCCGATTCCATGAGGATGACCCTCCGCGCCGGCTACGGCCTCTACTATAGCGCCCGCATTCCGAATGGCTGGTCAGGCGTCCCCTGGGGCAATGCCGCGCCGTTCGGCGGCGTCAATCAGGTCCCCCGCGTCGCCCCCGATACCGCCGCTTTCAACTGGGATAACGGCTACAACGGGCGGGTCGTGCAAACCCCCCTCAACCCCTCGATGGCCTACAACATCTGGGGTCCCGTCGCATGGGATCCCGACGGCGGCCGCGTCGGCTACACCCAGCAGTGGAACGTTAACCTCCAGCGCGAACTCCCTGGCCAGATGGTCCTCGACCTCGGCTACGTCGGCACCAAGTCCACCGGCTTGCTCGCCAACGAAATGCGCAGGATGAACCAGCTCCCCACGTCCGCCCTCGCTCTCGGCGACACGCTCGGACAGTGGATCAATAACGACGCGGGCATCCCCGCCAGCGTGCGCGCCCTCGGCGGCCGCTACCCCTACGGCAACGTCGGCGAATGGATCCCCATGTGGCAGACCCTCACGCCTCACCCCACCGTCATTTACTGGAGCGACCTCTATAGCTGGAACTCGCCCCTCGGCTTCTCCAACTACAACGCCCTCCAGATCCAGCTCAACAAACGCTACTCCCATGGCATCCAGTGGCTCGCCAACTACACCTTCTCGAAGACCATCGACAACATGAACTCCGCCTTCGGCGATACCTGGGGCCAGAATGCCGGACGCCCGCTCGACTACTACAACCTCGCGCTCGAAAAGTCGATCTCCGACTTCGACCGCACCCACTTCGTCAAAATCGGCGCCAGCTACGACATGCCCTTCGGCCGCAACCGCGCCATCGGCAGCAACTTGCCGAAAGCCCTCGATTTGATCGTCGGCGGATGGACGCTGCAGTACATCGGCAACTACTCCTCCGGCGAACCCCTCGGCTTCGGCGCCACCGGCACCCCGAACTCGAACTTCGCCACCAACCGGGCCATGATCAACAACCCCGGCGGGCAGTCCTTGAAGAACTCCTCGTTCGACCAGACCAACTTCCAGATGAACCTCATCTCCACCGGAGGCGTCGCGGCCCACCAGTACCTCAACACCTCGCTGGTCTCGGACACCCCGCGCTACCAGCGTGGCAATGCCTCCCGCCGCCACTCCGACCTGCGCGGTTTCGCCTTCTACTTTGACGATTCCAGTCTCCAGAAGAACTTCTACCCCATCGAGCGCATGCGCGTTCAGTTCCGGGCCGAGTTCCTCAACATGTTCAACCGCCACCGCTTCACCGGCATCAACACCAACCCGGCTCAGCCTCAGTTCGGACAAATCTCCGGCGTCTCCAACGACCGCCGCCAGATGCAGTTCGGCATCCGCGCCGACTTCTAACCACCCACTAAGCCCGCTTGAGCCCCCGGCGTCAGCCGGGGGCCTAGCCGGACGCCCTGTAGGGCGGGCTTCAGCCCGCGCGGGGCTTCAGCCCCGCCAACACCCACCCATGAAGACCACCATTATTCTCATCCTCCTCGCCCTCCCCCTCGCCGCCCAGACCCTGCCGGACACCGTGCTCTACGGCGCTTCTTATTACCACGAATACATGCCCGAAGAGCGTCTCGAAAAAGACGTCGCCCTCATGCAAAAGGCCGGCTTCACCGTCGTCCGCCTCGGCGAGTCCACCTGGTCCAGTTGGGAGCCCCGCGACGGCGAGTTCGAATTCGCCTGGATGGACCGCATCCTCGACGCCTTCCACAAAGCCGGCATCCGCGTCATCATGGGCACCCCCACCTACTCCATCCCGCCCTGGCTCGCCAAAAAGAACCCCGATATCCTCGTCACCCGCCTGGGCGCCTTCCCCCCGCTCTACGACCACTACATGCCCTCCTACCCCGGCTTCCAGCCGCCCGGCGCGTACGGTCCCCGCCAGAACATGGACCTCACCCACCCGGAGTACGTGCGCCACGCCGAACGCGTCATCCGCGCCGTGGTCAAACACACCCGCAACCACCCCGCCATCATCGGCTTCCAGGTCGATAACGAAACCGGGCCCAACGGCCTGCCCCTGCCCAATGTGCAGCAGCAGTTCAACGACTACCTGAAGGAAAAATACGGGACCCCGCAGGTGCTCAACAAGCTCTGGGGCCTCGCCTATTGGGGTCAGCTTGTTCAGTCCTGGGACGAGTTCCCTGCCCGCGACGGCATCCTCAACCCCGGCTACAAGCTCGAGTGGGAGCGTTTCCAGGCGCGCATCGTCACCAACTTCCTCGGCTGGCAGGCCAAAATCGTCCGCGAACTCAAGCGCCCCGATCAGTTCGTCACCCACAACTTCGTCGGCGGCATCCGCACCAACCTCGACCAGTGGGCTATCGCCCGCGACCTCGATATCGTCGCCGTCAACCCCTACCATGCCTGGCAGGACCGCTTCGACGCCCAGGCCATCTGGCAGTCCGGCGACCTGAACCGTTCACTCAAGAACGCAAGCTACCTGGTCACCGAAACGAACGCGCAAACCATCGGCTGGGACTCGCGTGCCCAATATCCGCCGTACGACGGCCAACTCCGCCTTGCCGCCTACACCCACGCCGCCGCCGGCGCCAACATGGTCGCCTACTGGCACTGGCACTCGCTCCACTACGGCCAGGAGACCTACTGGCGCGGCGTCCTCTCGCACGACCTCGAACCCAACCGCGCCTACGCCGAAGTGTCGAAGATTGGGCAGGAATTGCGCAAAATCGGCCCTCAGATCGCCAATTTGCGCAAGAATAACGCGGTCGCGATCCTGTACAGCAGCGATTCCTACCACGCCCTCCAGTTCATGCCCTTCTCTGACCGCGTCAGCTACATGAGCATCCTCGGCCAGATGTACGGCTCGCTCTACCGCCTGAACATCGAGCCCGATTTCGTCACTCCGGACTCGGACTGGTCGGCATACAAGATCCTGCTCGTGCCGCCGCTCTACAGCGCGAGCGATCAGACGCTCCACAAACTCGCCCGTTTTGTTGAACTTGGCGGCCGCGCCGTCGTCAGCTTCAAGTCCGGCTTCGCCAACGAACACTCCACCGTCCGCCACCAGATGGCCCCCGGCCCCCTGCGTAAGGCCGCAGGCGTCCGCTACCAGGAGTTCTCGAACCTCGCCCAATCCGTCCCTTTGAAAACCGCCCTCGCCAAAGAGGCCTCCGCCTCGGTGTGGGCCGAACTCCTGATCCCTGAAACCGCTGAAACCATTGCTACTTACGACCACCCCTTCTTCTCGAAATTCCCCGCCGTCACGCGCAACCGTCACGGCCAGGGCAGGCTGACCTATCTGGGCACGCACGTTTCAGACAATTTCATGGATTCGATATTGACCGCCGAACTCAAGGCCGCCGACCTCGCCAGCCCCGACCAGTCGCTGCCCCTCGCCGTTCGCGTGCGCCACGGCCGCACACCGCAGGGTAAGCTTTTGCATTACTATCTAAATTTCTCGGGCGAATCCCGGACCATCACCTACCCCTACGGCGCAGCCATGGATCTGCTCAGCGGACGCGCCGCCGCCAAGGGCGCTTCGCTCGCTCTGGGGCCGTGGGATCTGGCCATTCTCGCCGAGAACTGATGGAAAGGACTCATCCATGCCTCAACAAATGACTTTCGGAGTGATCGTCGGCAATCGCGGCTTCTTCCCCGACCACCTCGCCCAGTCCGGCCGCGAAGAGATGATTCGCGTGCTCGAATCCGCCGGCTACGGTGTTGTCGCCGTCGGCGCGGACGAAACCAAATACGGGGCCATCGAGACCCGCGCCGAAGCGCGCCGCTGCGCCGAACTTTTCAGCAAAAATCGCGCCAAAATCGACGGAATCATCGTTACTTTGCCCAATTTCGGCGACGAACGCGCCGTCGCGGAAACGCTGAAAACCGCCGCGCTGAACGTGCCCGTGCTCATTCAGGCCACGCCCGATGACGTGGGACGAATGACCATCGCCGACCGGCGCGATTCCTTCTGCGGCAAGATGAGTGTCTGCAACAACTTGCAGCAAGTCGGCGTACCCTACTCGCTCACCGCCCGCCACACCGTCAAGCCCGATTCCGATCTGTTCCGCAAGGACCTGAACTGGTTCGCCGCGGTCTGCCGCGTCGCCAACGGGCTGCGCAAAACCCGCGTCGGCGCCATCGGCGCCCGCCCGGCGGCGTTCAACACCGTCAGATATAGCGAAAAAATGCTTGCGCAGGCCGGAATTGACGTCGAAACCATCGATTTGAGCGAGATTTTGGGGCGTGTTGCGCGCATGCCCGACGCCGAAGCGCAGCCCAAACTCGATCAGATTCAGGCCTACGTCTCCACGGCCAGCGTGCCCGCCGAATCGCTGATGAAGATGGCCAAACTCGGCGCGGTGATCGAAAAATGGATGGCCGAAACCGAGTGCACCGTTTCGGCCGTGCAGTGCTGGACCGCGCTCGAGGAATATTTCGGCGTCGTGCCCTGCACCGTGATGAGCATGATGAGCGACCGCCTGCTGCCGAGCGCCTGCGAAGTGGACGTGTGCGGCGTGGTGGCGATGCACGCGCTCGCGCTGGCTTCGGAAACGCCCTCGGCGCTGCTCGACTGGAACAACAACTACGGCGACGATCCCGACAAGGCCGTGTGCTTCCACTGCTCGAATCTGCCCAAGCATTTCTTCAGCGAAGTGCGCATGGATTACCAGGAGATCATTGCCGGCTCGGTGGGCAAGCTGAATACATTTGGCACGATGGTGGGCCGGGTGAAGAGCGGGCCGATGACGTTCCTGCGCGTCTCCACCGACGACGGCTACGGCGCAATCCGCGGCTATGTCGGCGAAGGCGAATTCACCGACGACCCGCTCGACACCTTCGGCGGCGCGGGCGTGGTGATGATTCCCGGGCTACAGGAACTGCTGCACTACATCTGCGAGAACGGCTTCGAGCACCACGTAGCCGCGAATCTGAGCGCCTGCGCCAGTCCCGTGGAGGAAGCGCTGACCAAGTACCTCGGCTGGGAGATCGTGAGGCACGACGGATGAAGGTCCTCCTGTTCACGCTCCTGGCTGCGCTGCCGCTGGCCGCGGCCGATTACCACCTCGATTGCACGGCGGGCGGCGACGACGCGAACGGCGCCTCGCCCGCCACGGCATGGCGGACGTTGGAACGCGCTTCCAGCCAGCAATACCGCGCAGGCGACCGTCTGTTGATCAAGCGCGGCGCGTTGTGCGAAGGCGTACTGGCGCCCCAGGGTTCGGGCCAGGCGGGCAATCCGGCGGTGATCACGGCTTACGGGGACGGCGCGCCGCCGCGTATCCACGCGCCGGGCGAGCCGGCAGCCGTGAAGCTGTGGAATCAATCCTATTGGCGCATCGAGAACCTCGAAGCGGGCGGCTCCACCGAATACGGAGTCCATGTTTCGGGCGACACGGGAGTGATGCGCGAGATCGAACTGCGCGACCTGCTGGTGCGCGATGTACACGGGCCGCTCAAGAAAAAGAACTCCGGGCTGGTGGTGGTGGAGGCGCGCGCGAAGGCGATCTTCGAGGACTTGGTGATCGACGGCGTGATCGCGGAACGTACCTCCCAGTGGGCCGGGATCATCGTGAACGGCGCGGGCCAGCAGAAACCGCTCGCGGAACGCCGCTCGCGCAACGTCACCATCCGCAATTCCGTGGTGAGCGACGTCTGGGGGGACGGCATTGTCCTCTATCAGGTCCAAAACGGTTTGATCGAGCGCTCGGCCGCCTGGCATACCGGCATGGAAGTCCGCCAGTCCATCGGTACGCCCAACGGCATCTGGACCTGGCGCTGCGCCGATTGCGTGGTGCGCGAATGCGAAAGCTTCTGGTCGGACTCGCCGGGAGTGGATGGCGGCGCGTTCGACATCGATTGGGGCAACGACCGCAATACTGTCGAGGACAGTTACGGCCACGACTCGCTCTCCTACTGCGTGGCCGTGTTCGGCGCATCGAAGATGGTCACCACCCAGAGCGTGATCCGCGGCAATGTCTGCGCCGGCAATGGCCGCAGCCCGCGCCTGGCGCGCCATCACGGCGAGGTTCACCTCTACACCTGGACCGGAGGCAAGCTGGATGGCGTGCTCATCGAGAACAACCTGATCGAATGGAGCCCGCCCGTGGCGGTGCCGGCCATCAAGGACGAGGCCGATTGGGTGAGTTCACAGCGGGCCGTCATCCGCGACAATACGATCCGACCCGCGCCGCTCGACCCGCCCGCGTGGCGCTCGGCGACGCTCACCATTCAACTCGACGACAGCCGCGACGGACGCGGCTTGCGCGTCATCGCCGAAAGCGCCCGCGCGCAATTCGCATCCAAGGGCCTGAAGGTGGTCCTCATCCGTGGCGTGCCGCGGGTGCGGCTCACGCGGCCGGATGGAGCTCCGGAACGGGAATGGGAGGGTTACGCCCCGGCCAAGGAGGTGCTGTGGTTGCTGCGCCAGCGCATGGGCGAGCCGCGCCCGCTCGCTCAACCCTGACCGTAGGTCGCCCGCGCGCCGTGCTTGCGGTAGAAGTGCCGGTTCAGCAGTTCGCGATCGATGGGCGCGGCGTCGGGATGCAGGCTCACCGTGATGGCCGCGATCCGGGCGATCTCTTCGAGCAGCACGGCGTTCATCGCGGCCTTCGTGGCCGTGGGGCCCCACACGAAAGGGCCGTGGTTGCGGACGAGGACGCCCGGGCGCTTCAAAGGATCGCGCCCGTCGAAGGTCCGTACGATCGCCAGGCCCACGTTGCGTTCGTAATCCCCCGAAATGTCTGCGTGATCGAGCGGATCGGTGACGGGCACGGAGCCGTGAAAGTAGTCGGCGTGCGTCGTGCCGTAGCAGGGGATGTCGTGCCCGGACTGCGCCCACGCCGTGGCGTAGGTGGAATGGGTGTGGACCACACCACCCACGCCCGAAAACGCGCGGTACAGTTCGACGTGCGTGTCGAGATCGGAAGAAGGCTTGAGTTCGCCCTCCACGATCGCCCCGTCGAGCGTGGCGACCACCATGTGTTCGGGCTTGAGCTTGTCGAAGGGCACGCCGCTGGGCTTGATCACCACGTGCCCGGAATCGCGGTGAATCCCGCTGGCGTTGCCAAAGGTGTACATCACCAGGCCGCGCCGGACGATTTCCAGGTTCGCTTCGAGGACTTCCTCGCGCAGTTCTTTGTGAAGCATGGTCTCACTATCCAGACTAAACGACCCCGCGAAATGTTGCCGCGCGGGTTGCAGGGCGGGATGCATGTTCCCCCTCCCTGACAATCGAGGCTTGCGGCGGGCGATGGGCCGGGCCGGGTGCGGTATGATGCGCGTAGTTTTCACTGTTTGAAGGAGTCATCGACAACCATGGCGATCGTAGCCGGTGTGGATTTTGGCACGCAGAGCGTGCGGGTTTCCCTGGTGGACAGCGAGAGGGGGCGCCTGGCCGCCGCCACCGCCGAATACCCGGTTCACCGCAAGCGCGAGGACCCCGACCACGCCACGCAGAGCCACGCCGATCATCTGCGCGCGCTGACCGAAGCCATGCGCGCCGCCCTGGCTCAGGCAGGCATCGCGGGCGCGGATGTGAAAGCGCTTGCACTGGACACGACGGGTTCGACCGTGGTCCCGGTGGACGAGCGCCTGCAGCCCATCGGCGACTACTACCTCTGGTGCGATCACCGCGCTCATCGCGAAGCCGCCGAAATCACCGTGCACGGCCGCGCCACCGGCCTCGAAGCGTTGCAGTGGTGCGGGGGCGTCTATTCCTCCGAATGGGGCTTCGCCAAGCTGCTCCACTGGCTGCGAAACAACCCGGACGAACGCGCCCGCATGGCTTCGGCCTTCGAGCATTGCGACCTGATCGCCGCCACGCTCTGCGGCATCACCGATCCCGCGCAGGCGCCGCGCAGCGTGTGCGCCATGGGCCACAAATGGATGTGGAACGACGCTCTGGGCGGCCTTCCACCGGAGGAATTTCTTGCCGGCGCCGATCCGCTGCTCGCGGGCGCCCGGCAGAAGCTCAACGGCCGCTATGAACGTTCGCACACCATCGCCGGCCGGCTGAGCGCCGAATGGGCGGCCAAGCTGGGCTTAAGCGAGGGCATCCCGATCCCCACAGGCGCTTTCGACGCGCATTGGGATGCGATCGGCGCGGGCATCGGAGAAGGCGATGTCGTCAATGTCGTCGGCACCTCCACCTGCATCATGGCCATCGCGAAACAGGTGGGTCTGATTCCGGGCGTGTGCGGTGTGGTGAACGGTTCGATCCATCCCGATTACTTCGGCATCGAAGCCGGGCTTTCCGCCGTCGGCGACATCTTTGAAGCGATCGCGCGCAGGGCGGGCACAAGCGTGCAAGCGCTTTCAGAAGGCCTCGACCGGTACCGCGCCGGCTCCACGGGCCTGCTGCGGCTCACCTGGGACAACGGCGACCGCACGGTGCTGGTGAACGCCGAGCTCGGCGGTGTCACGCTGGGCTGGTCCTTAACCAATACGGCACAGGACGAACTCTTCGCCGCCATCGAGGGAACGGCGTTCCACACCCGCGTGGTGCTCGAGCGGATGGCCGAACATGGCGTGCCCATCACGCGCGTAATCAACGGCGGCGGCATCCCGCAGCGCAATCCGGTGCTGAACCAGGTTTACGCGAACGTGTTGAACAAGCCCGTCGTCGTGCCCTCGGCGGAGGTCACCAGCCTGGGCTCGGCGATTTTCGCTTTCCTCGCCGCGGGGGTCTTCAAGTCCGTGGATGAGGCGCAAAAGGCGCTCTGCCCGCCGTTCACCACCGTGGAGCCGAGGGCGGAGGATGCGGCGGTCAGCGAAGAACTCTATCGGCACTGGAAGTCTCTGTACTTCGCCTTCGGCCAGCCGGATTCACCGCCTGCCGGCATCGGCGAAGTCCTGCCGGCGCTGCGCCGCATCCGCAGCGGGGTCCGGCAATAGGAACTGGCGCGCGCTTTCAGCGCGGGAAGTTCATCCGCCGCAGGAGTTCCTGGAAGCGCGGGTCGGTGCGCAGCGGATCCCACTCCGGGTTCGAATTCAGCCGGACCATGGCCCACCAGCGCTGCCTGTAGCATTCCTCCAGATTGGCGATGGCCTCGTCCTTCATGCCCAAATCCGCCTGGAATACCGCTTTCCGGAAAGGATGACGCGCCCGCGCAAGATGCCAGCGCTGGAATCCCGGGTATCCGCCGCGGCGGTACGCCTCCTGCATCTCCTCGATCTCCTCCGTCCTGCCGCCCTGCAAGACCATCCGCCTCTGGATTGCCGCGACCAACTCGTCATAGAGGCCGAGCGAGCGGTACACGCCCGCAATGAATTCATAGCAGCGCGGATCATTGGGCTCGAGTTCAATGGTCCGCCGCAGTTGGGCCAGCGCCTTGTCCAGCAGCCCGGCGCCGTGATAAACCGAGCCGAGCGCCAGATTCGCCGAAACCGAGAGAGGGTCGATCCGAACGGCCCGCTCGCCTTCGGCCACCGCCTCCCCTTGGCGGCCCATGGTGGAAAGGAACCAGGCATATTCGAAACGCGCCTCCTCCAGATTCGGATTAAGTTCCAGGGCGCGCCGGAATTCCTGCTCCGCCTGTTCCCAATTCCAATAGAAATACCAGGCGGCGACGGCCTGCACATAATGCACTTCGGGCAAGCTGCTGTCTATTTCAAGGGCCCTTTTCAGCGAGGCAGTGAACCTGGGATAGGCTTCGCGGGGCGGAAGCGCGCCAACAATCCATTGCCAGCCGAAGGTCTTGGCGAGACCCACGTGCGGCTGAGCGAAATTGGGATCCGCCTGGATGGCGCGCTCAAAATAACTCACGGCCTTCTCAAATTCTTCCGGGCGCCAGCGATAGTAATGCTGCTGACCCTTGAGATAAAGTTCGTGCGCCTCGGGGTTCACCGGGCGCGCGGAGGCCAGCCGGGCCTGATCGTCCGCCGTAAGCGTCAAGTGGATCTGGCGCGCCACGGTGCGGGCGAGATCGCGCTGCAGTCCGAAAATATCGCTCAGGTCGCGCTCGTAGGATTCGGCCCATAAGTGCCGGTCGGCGGGGGCGTGGAGCAGGTTCGCCGTTAGCCGCACGCGCCCGTCCGCCTGTGTGACGGTGCCTTCGATCACTGCATCGACATTCAATTCGCGGCCGATTTGCGGAATGGGCTTGGTGGTGCGCTTGTACCGCATCACGGAGGTCCGGGAGATCACACGCAGCGCGTGAATCCGGCCAAGCGCGGTGACAAGCTCCTCCGTCATGCCGTCGGCGAAATACTCCTGCTCCGGATCGCCCGAAAGATTCTCGAAAGGCAGGACGGCGATGGAATCAATCTTGGGAACGGTCCCGCCGCCGATGCGCCCGAGGAGCGAGAGCACACCGGCCGTCAGGCCCGCCAGTGCCGCGATCGCCAGCACCATCCAGACCCAACGAGGTATCCGTTTCGGGGCGCTGGATTCCGGCGCGGGCGTGTCCTCAACGTGCTGCGTCTCGGAGACAACAGGGCTGAGGCCCGCGATGAAGCGGTACCCGCGCCGCGGGATGGTCTCGACGTAGTGCGGAGCGTCCGCTTCATCCCCCAAGGCGGCGCGAATCTGCGTGATGCAGTGATTCAAGCCTTGCTCGAAATCGACGTACGTCTCCTCGCCCCACACCTTCTCGCGGATCTCATCCCGCGTGACCACCTCGCCGGGGCGGCTGACCAGCAATGCCAATACCTTGAACGGCTGAGGAGGCAGGCGAACCGCGCGGCCGTCCTTGAGCAGACTTCCAGTTCCGGGGTCCAATTCAAAGACCCCGAAGCGAACAGGCGGATCTGGAGTCAGCCGCTGTGGCGCCACGGCACTTTCTCGCGCAATTCAATTATAGGGTTGCCAAACGCAGCTAACAAGGATAATCGGGTGTGTAATGTGTAAATGGATCCAACGGAACAGATAAATTCAAAGAGTGCTGAAAGAGGACGGGAATACTGCGCCGGATTCACTCAGTTTAGGGTCTGCGCCCTCGTGATGGAACGACAGATATCAGGGATCGGAACCGCACGTAGATTGATCCCCCGGCCGCCGTGTTCCGGTTCGTGAAGCGGCAGTTGTTCAGCCCAGCGGCGGCAGATTCATCCGCCTCAAGTACTCCGGCAGTCGAGGATCCGCGCGCAGAGCGTCCCCGCCGGGCCAGGGCAGCACGCGCACACCGGGGATCCAGGCATGGTGCGGGCCCTGATCCAGATATCGGATCGCCGCGTCCAACTCGCCCAGCGCGGCGTGCAGATAGACCAGCCAGTGCACATTCCAGGGCGTGCGCGGCTCCTGCTCCAGCTTTGCCAGAATCTCGCGGGCCTCTCCGATGCGGTTTGCCTCCGCGCAGGCCGGTCCCAACGCCCAATACCAGTTGGGCGCTCTCCGGGCGGCCTTTTCAAGTTCAGACATGGATTCTTCGTAGCGGCCGTCGTAAAAGGCCAGCAACGACAGGACAAAGTAGCCGACCGGGAAATCAGGCGAAATCTCGATCGATCGCACCGCCTCGGCCCGGGCTTCCTCCAGGCGCCCCTCCCAACGGTACAACTCGCCCAGCCAGGCGATGTGCAGGGGATTCAGGGGGTCGAGCCGCTTGGCCTCCTCGTGATCTCTGATGGCCTGGGGCATCCGTCCGAAGAGAGCGTGGAACCAGGCGCGGTGATAGTACACGTTGGCGTGGCTGGGGCGGATTTCGAGAGCCCGGTCGAAATTTCTGAACGCTTCGTCCCACTCCCAATCCAGATAGCCCTGGGCCTCGCCCAATGCGGCGAGCGCTTCGGCCGACTGCGGATCCAGGCGCAAGGCCGTCTTGGCGGCGGCCTTCGCGCGGTTCAACGAATCGGCCCGCGCCTCGGAACTGTGCGCCACAGTGACATAGCCGAGGGCGAGACCCGCGTAGGCTTGCGCGTCGGCCGGATCGTCCTCCACGGCCTGATGCAGGTACTCGAGCCCTTTCAGCGTATCCGCCATCGTGGCGCGGCTCAAATAGTGCATGCCGCGCAGATAGGTCTCATAGGTTGTGGGGTGCACACTCCGGACGTTGTCCAGGCGGCTTTGCTCCCGCGGCAGAAGCTGGACGTGGACGTGCTTGCTCACCGCCCTGGCGATCTCGCTCTGCACCCCCAGAATGCTGCCCAGTTCCTGTTCGAACTGCTCGGCCCAGAGGTGGCGGTCCGACGCCGCCTCGATCAACTGCGCGGTGATGCGCACCCGGCCGCCTTCGCGCGCCACGGACCCTTCCAGCACGGCGCTCACGCCCAGTTCCCGCGCGATCTCCGGCAGCGCTTTGCGTGTCTGTTTATACCGCATCACGGACGTGCGCGAGATCACGCTGAGGGCGCGGATCTTCGACAGGCTCGTGATGAGCGCATCCGTCAAGCCGTCGGCGAAGTACTCCTGATCCCGGCTGCTGGAGAAATCGGCGAAGGGCAGGACAGCGATGGAGGCATGGGCGGCGTCCTGAAGCGCGGCGATGAACTGGTACCCGCGGCGGGGAATGGTCAGGATGTAGCGCGACTCACCAGCCTCGTCGGACAGCGCGTCGCGGATCTGCCGGATGCAGCGGTTCAGTCCCTCGTCGAAATCGACAAAAGTTTCGCGGCCCCAGACCTTCTGGTGGATCTCCTCGCGGGTCACGATCTCGCCGGCGCGGCTGGCCAGCAATGAAAGCACGCGGGCGGGCTGGGGCGGCAAGTGCAGCGGAATCCCGTTCTTGTGGAGCGCGCCGGTGGCTATGTCCAGCTCGTATGCACCGAACCGTACCGGTCCAGAGGGCGGGCGGCGGGCGATAGTCATGTTCGGTCCTCTCGCGTAACAGGATTATAACCTCCGAAACTCGACGTTACAAGCGAAATCGGACTTATGAGTCCGATCAGATGACGCTCCAAGTGGTTTGCTGACAACCGTTTGCGCGATCAGGAAAAAATCAGGAATTAATCATGGTTTGCCCATTGAAATTTTGGCCCTCCGCGCCCACTATGCGGCCATGCCTGCATCTCTCAGGCTTGCATTCAGCCGGAAGTTCCCCCTTCCTCATCCCGTGGAGGCTTTCCATGTTCTTCCCGCCCTAATTGGCGAGCACCGGTCTGGCCGGCCACTACCTGATCACGCCCGCGCTCCAGCAGCAGGCAGACTTCATCGCGTCCGGCGAGACCGCGATTCGCGACATGAATCCCTACTCGCGCCTGATCTTCGGCAGGAATCTGTTCGAGACACCCGAGATCTTGCCGGAAGACCCAAAGTCGTACAAATACTAGCCGCCCTCACGCGGCCTAACGGGCCGGGGCCGGGTCGCCGCGGCGGTGAGGATCCGCGGCCACCTCTCGCGTGCCGCGGGCGGGAACACCGCCCGCGGCCCGGCCCCTGAAATCGTCACCAAAGGAGGTTCTCCCATGTGGAGACTGACGCTCGTCGTGTGTCTGCTCGCAGCGGCGCCGCTGCTGGCGCAGCAGCGGGACTGGGGTGCGCTGGAGGTCCGGTTTGACGAACTCTGCGAGCAAGGCGATTATCCGGCCGCCAGAGCTCTCATCGTGGAGGCGCTCGAAGGCCGAGGTCCGGATGAGAATCTTCAGCGCACCGGTGCCCTGCTCTGGTTTCTGGGGCTTAGTGGCAATCTCCTCGGCTTCCTTGATGAGGCGGACGTGCGCTTCCGCGCCGCCATCTCGGCACTCGAACGCGCCGGTCCACAAGCAACGCTTACGCTCGCCCGTGTTCGGCTCGACTACGCCTCTCTCATCGAAGGCCGAGGCACAGCCAGGTCCGCTGAGCGTCTGCGTCTTGAGGCCCTCGAGGTCCTCCAGCGCGAACTCGGGCCGGACCACCCGGATACCCTGCGTGCCCAACTGCATCTGGCTTCGAGTTACTTGAGGAAGGGGGATCGCAAGAGCGCGGAAAGATTGTGCCGCGAAGTGATCGCGTCAGCAGAATCCTCCCAGCAATTCCCCGTTGGTTACCTCGCCGAAAGCTACCACATGCTCGGCATGATTCTGCAGGCGAGCGGCCACCATGCCGAGGCGGCGGGAGCTTTCGGACAGAGCCTCGCACTCCTCGAACCGCTTTATGGACCAGAGCATCCCATCCAACTCAACAGCTGGATCGGTCTCGCTCTAGCGCAGACCCGCTTGCGCCGGTTTGACGTCGCCGCCGATCAGCTGAACCGCGCTGAAAGAGTGGCCCTGGAGGTGCTAGGCGCTCAACATCCAGTAGGCCTTCAGATCCTCAGCGCCCGGTGCGAACTCCTCCGCGCCGAAGGCAAAACCGCAGAGGCAAAGCGGTTGGAGAAATCGGTGCGGAATCTCGCGAAAACCGCCCGCGAGCAAAGCCACTCGGTCAGTTGGGCCGAACTAACCGGAGCCGCCCGCCGATGAGCCACGCCCGCGGCCCGGCCCCCTTTCCTCGATTTCATACGGGCAGGCGACCCCGCCCGGAACACTAACCCACAAGCGTGAACAGGAGTGAATCATGTCCCGTTTGATCCTTCAAGTTCCTGCCACCATCGTCATGGAGCGGCATAGCGGTGTCCCGCGCAGGCCGTGCTTCAGCCGGGCCTTCGCGCTGCCGCGCGGATGGGGCTGGGGCGAGCCCCCGCGCAAATGTAGGGCCGGAGAGCAAGCGATGCGGCAAGGTCTCCGGCCGAAAGAGCTTCAGTCCCGCGGCGCAACTACATTCCCTGGCCGGGTACGTGCCCGGCCTTCCCGCAACCCATAACCGGAACCGGCTGGATGGCCGGGTCCGCTGGTCAAAGAGGAGTCCAACATGAACACCAAAATCACGCTGGGTGCCACTGTCCTGGCGCTCGCTCTGCTGATTGCGTTCTCCGTGCCGGAGCCTGCGCAGGCCGACCCGGGCTTCATCACGGCGAAGATTCTGGTTTATGCGCCGCAGGTTCTTGAGCCTGGCGTCACGACGTGCATCGGCGGCTACGTACTCGATCCCAACATCCCCGGAGCATGCAGCCCCGGCACGAAGCAGATCCACATCAGGGGATTGAAACTGTTGTGGACTTACACGGCGGCGGAAGTCGAAAGTGACCGGCCGGAGTACTTCATCGGTCACCAGACGGTGATCAACAACGCAAACTACAATGCCAAGGGCGCTGGACCCCAATGGGGCACCTTCGTCTGGGAGGCCGAGGCGGGCGCCTGGGAAGGCACCTTTAATTCGACCGCATTAGGCCGGAACCTCGGCACCTGGTCGGGCGTGGGCCATGGCAGCGGCGGTCTCGCGGGTCTGCAGATGAAGGGCGAGGGGATCTTTGACGCCTATCCCGGCACCTTCATCGCCCGCGTCCAGGGCAACCGGAAGTAATAACCTCCGCGCGGCCGCCAGGCCCAGACCTCCCATTGCGGCGCTCTGGCGGGCCGCATGCGCACTCGCTCCTTGAAGCGGAGCTACGCGGCGGACCGGCTCCCGTACAGGCTGGTCCGCCGCATTTTTTTGCCATGGCCAGCGAGTCTTTCGGATCGGACCCTCGAATCTCCGGAGGCGCATGCTGCGCAACAATGATGCGCCTGACACGCGTACGGGCAACACAACTCCCCCCTCACCGCCGGAGCCTCAGCGCGCGTGGGACTACCGCCCCGCTTACCGCACCTCCACCGCTTGCCTTTCATCATCCCGCGGCATCGCAATCCAGCCGATGATATACGCCAGCAATCCGAAGCCCTTCAGCACGATCCCGAACAGAAACGCCACCCGCACCAGTGTCACATCCCAGCCGAAATGGCGCGCGATGCCCGCACACACGCCCGCGATCTTCTTCTCGCGCATCGCCCGTGCCATCGGGGGCCGCGGCGTCTGCTCGCGCGGAGCCGCCTGCTCCGGCTCGCCGCGCCCGCAGGACGCGCAAAACCGGTCCCCCGCCTTCATCTCAAAGCCGCAAGCCGTGCAGAACATGGTCGCCTCCTTCCGGATCTCTCCTATCCGCAAGGACGCAATCCCACGCGCGCTTGTTCCCCGAATCGCCGCCCGCTACTGCCGGAACGCCCTCACCGTGTAATCGTTGAACACCCACTCGCCATCGATGTAGCTCCACAGCCGGATGAACAGCAGCCGGCCGTCCACCGGCAGATTCGTCACGTTGACGGAGAGCCCCTGCTGGCCGTCGAAATTCACGATGCTGTTGTCGCCCGCCCAATTGCCAATGAACAGGAAGTAGCGCTGCACCCCGCGCCCCGGACTCCATTCGAAACGCGCCGCCGAACCCGTCAACTGCGAACCCGGCGCCGGCGCCACCAGTCCCGCCTGCAACGCCGGACCCGGATTCGGGTCAAACGCGCGCAACTGGTAGTCGTTGTAAAGCCACTCCTCGCCTACCTGGCTCCACAGCCGGACCCAGATTCGCTCCCCCTTCACCGGCAGGTTCGAGATCGTTCCGCTCCGCGCCAGTCCCGCGTCAATCGAAGCCAGCGAATTCCCGCCTTGCCATAAACCCACAAAGAGATAGTATTGCCGCACACCCACGCCGGCCGACCATTCAAACGTGGCTGTCGAACCCGCCAGCGCCGAACCCGGCGCGGGACTCGTCAGTTGCGCCTTCAATGGCGTGGCTGGCGTGCCTGCCGCCGTGTACACCGCGTCAAATGGGATCCACAACTCATCGATGTAGGACCACAGCCGGACGTAAACCGCCTCGCCCGCGCTGGGCAAGCCGCTCACCGTCGCGCTCCGCGCCTTCTCCAGATCGGAGTTGAACAGCGTGTTGCCGCCCGGCCACAACCCTACAAACAGGTAGTACCGCTCCACCCCCACGCCGGCCGACCATTCAAACTTCACGCTCGCGCCCGGCAGCACCGCGCCTGGCGCCGGCGACGTCAACTCCGCCCTCACCGGCGTCTGCGCGCCGGCCGTCCGGTACTGAAAGTCCCTGGACTCCCATTGTCCGTCCAGCAGCGACCACAAACGCACGTAAATCATGCGGCCATCCACCGGCAGATTCGGCACGGTCACGCTTCGCTGCGTGCCCATGCTGCGCTCAAACAGCGTGTTGCCTCCCGCCCACTCGCCCACCATCAGGAAATAGGCTGCCACTCCGGTGCCTTGTGACCACTCAAACGTCACCGTGGCCCCGGCCAGCGTGCCGCCCGGCGCCGGCGAGGTGATCGCCGCGGCATCCTCCGGCCGCGCCGCCAACCCAAACTCCTGGGGTGCGGGCTCCTCCTTCGGCGGGGCGGGTACTCCGGTCTCCTCCGCCGCTATCCCGGGCGCCATCAGCGCCGCCGCCAGAAACGCGGTCCCCCAATTCAGATACCATTTCTGTCTTTTCATCGTGTTTCCCGAATTTCCCCTGCTTCCAGTTTGCAGGATAAAGCACCCAGAACCACGAATAATTAGATGCGGTTTAGTTCCAGTACTGCCGTCCTAAGGAATCCAAAACCAGCCCGCGAAAACGCAGTAAGTCATTCGTAGGGCGGGCTTTAGCCCGCGCGGAGCTTCAGCTCCGCCCAGGCCGGAACACGCGCGGAAATCACCCCCCATACTGCCCTTGCCTTATTGGCGTGTTAAGGTATTCCCTCGATTCGGGAATTGAAAATCACTGCCGGCGGCGCCCTCTTTAACTCGCCAGCCGCGCCCGCTCCAGCAGGCTGTCCTCGAAGCTGTAATCCTGCGACGCCCGCCTGTGGTTGCGCACATACCAGCGGTAGGTCTCCTCCAGCCCCTTCTCGAAACTCGTGGGCTTGAAACCGAGCACACGCTGCGCTTTGCTGATGATCGTGGTGATCGGCGGCACGTCGAAATAGAACCCGAAGTACAATTGCGGCCCCATCGGATGCCCGCCCGCCCGCGCGATCCGCTCCCGCGGCACCCGCACCATCTGCCCGGACTTGCCAGCGGCCTTGGCCAGCGCCTCCACCATCTCCAGCTGCGTCAACGGGCGCGCGTTCGCAATGTTGAAGGCATGCCCGCATGCATTCGGAGATTCCAGGGCTTGCAGACAGGCCTGCACCAGATCGCAGACGTAAACGAACTGCATCAGCCTCCGCCCGTCTCCCGGCAGGATCACCGGCCGCTTATCCCGCATCCGGTCCCAGAAGAACTGCTCCCGGTAAATCGGATTGCCCGGCCCATACACGAAAGGCGGCCGCAGCGTCACCACCGGCGTTCCATGGCGCTGGTGCAGACGGAACAACGCCCGTTCGCTGCAGGCCTTGTTCCGCATGTAGTCGTTGGGATGGTCCTCGGGCGCCAGCGCATCCCCTTCGTGATGATTCAACCCGTCGCCGTAGGCTGCCGAGCTCGACATGTACACATACCGGCCCACGTTGCCGTTCAGTAACGAGGCCGCGCCATGCACTGCTCTCGAGGGCGTCCCTCGCTCCCAATCGTAAGCCAGGTCGAACGCGCCGTCGAAACTCCGCCCGCGCAGCGCTTTTTGCATCTGCTCCAGGTTGTTGCGGTCCGCCTGCAGGTTCTGGACCTTCTTGCCCAGATCATGTCCGGGGCGGCGGTGGAGCACGGTGACCTCGTGCCCTTGCTTGCACAGCGTCTGCACCAGTCGCCGCCCGATGAATTGGGTGCCGCCGATGATCAGGATTCTCATCGCCGAATGTCAGTTCCTCCGTGAGTTGCGCGCCCGTGCGCGCCTTCTGCCGCCTAGTCGTAATACTCCAGACCCAGGTGCGTGATCAGGTCCTCGCCGCGCATCCAGCGCAGCGTGTTCTTCAGCTTCATCAATTGAATGAAGATGTCGTGCTCGGGATACAGGCCCGGCGCCGTCATGGGCGCCTTGAAGTAGAACGACAGCCACTCCTGAATGCCTTTCATCCCTGCCCGCTGGGCCAGGTCCAGGAACAGCACCAGGTCCAGCACCAGCGGCGCGGCCAGAATCGAGTCCCGGCATAGGAAATCGATCTTGATCTGCATCGGATAGCCGAGCCACCCGAAGATATCGATATTATCCCAGCCTTCCTTCGAATCGCCCCGCGGCGGATAATAGTTAATGCGAACCGCGTGATACAGCTTCGCGTACAAATCCGGGTACAGGTCCGGCTGTAAAATCTGATCCAATACCGAGAGTTTCGTCTCTTCCTTGGACTTGAAGCTGCCCGGATCTTCCAGCACCTCGCCGTCGCGGTTGCCTAGAATATTGGTCGAAAACCAGCCATGCACGCCCAGCATGCGCGACTTCAGCCCCGGCGCCAGCAAGGTCTTCATGAACGTCTGCCCGGTCTTGAAGTCCTTGCCGCAGATCGGAATATTGCGTTCGCGCGCCAGGTCGAGCAGCACCGGAATATCATGCGTCAGGTTCGGCGCCCCATTGGCGAAAGGCACCCCGCTCATCAGCGAGGCATAGGCGTAAATCTGGCTCGGCGCGATCTCCGGATCGTTGCGCTTCATCGCCTCTTCGAACGATGCCAGGCTCTGGTGCACCTCCGAACTGCGGTGAAACACCTCCGTCGATCCGCACCACACCATCACCAGCCGCGAGGCTCCCGTTTCCGACTTGAAGTTTCGAATGTCCTCGATCAGCGCCTGCGCCTTGTCGAACTTCGTGCCCTCGGTCTTCACGTTCGGCCCCGTAATCCGCTTAACGTATTCCTGTTCGAAGACCGCTTTCATCGGCTTCAGGGCGCTCAGAGGTTCCCGGACCTGTTCGAGCAGCGCCGTCTCGAGCACGGCCGCGTTCTTGGCCGCCTCGAACGCGGTGTCTTCATAGATGTCCCACCCGCCGAACACCAGATCGTTCAATCCGGCCAGCGGCACGAAATCGCGGATGTACGGGCTGCGCCCTTCGGTGCGCTTGCCCAGCCGGATCGTGGCCATCTGCGTCAACGAGCCTACCGGCAGCGCCAGCCCTTGCTTGATTGCCTCCACACCGGCGATGAATGTCGTCGAAACCGCGCCGATTCCCGGGATCAAAACGCCGAGTTTCCCCTCGGCCGGCGCTATTTTAACCGGTTCTTGCCTGGACAACTTCCTTCGTCTCCTTCACGATCCGCTGAGCCGTTGCTCTGTGGACCAACTGCTATACTAACAGGCGCATGAGCGGCCGCGCGACGAACAGCGTTCCTACGGTGCTCGCCGACGACGAACCCCTGGCGATCGACGAACTCGCCTACCTCCTCAAGGAGTTCCCAGAAATCGAGATCGTGGGCACCGCCCGCAACGGTTTGGAGGCCGTCGAGCGCATCGAACACCTCGAACCCGATCTCGTCTTCCTCGACGTCCAGATGCCGGGCCTCGACGGTCTCGGCGTCATCAACAAGCTCCGCGAAGGCCGCGCCCCCATGCCCGCCATCGTCCTCTGCACCGCCTTCGATCAATACGCCCTCGAAGCCTTCAAGCTCGAAGCGCTCGATTACCTGCTCAAGCCCGTCGAGCGCGACCGCCTCGCCCTCACCATCGAGCGCGTCCGCCGTACCATGATCGAAACCGAGCCCGCGCCCTCCGCCGCGCCGCCCGCCGCGCCCCGGCCCGCCAAACTGCTTCTGAGAAGCGGCGGCCGCAATCTGATCGTCGATGCGGCCGACATCGTTTACGCCACCATCGAAGAGGGCCTCATCACGGTGGTCACCACCACTCTCACGGGCCAATCGAATTACAAGACCATCGAGGAACTGCAGTCCAGCCTCGACCCCGCCACTTTCTGGCGTGTCCATCGCAGCTACCTCGTCAACATCAACCGCATCCGCGAAGTCGTCCCCTGGTTCAAATCCAGCTACCAGCTCCGTATGGACGACCGGAAACAGTCCGAAATCCCCGTCAGCCGCGTCCAAACCAAGCGGCTGCGCGCCATGTTCAAGCTCTGATATGCGCATTCTCATCGCGGGCGGCGGCGACGTCGGCGCCCTCATCGCCCGGCGCCTCACCCGCGAGGGCAACGAAGTCACACTCGTCGAAAAGGACGAAGAACGCTGCCAACGCCTCGAGGAATCCCTCGACGCCCGCATCGTCCGCGGCGACGCCGCCAGCTACAAAACCCTCGAGGCCGCCGGCTTGCGCGATGCCGGCATGCTCATCGCCGTCACCTCCAGCGATGAGATCAACCTGCTCGCCTGCCTCATCGGGCAGGCCGAGTTCGGCGTCCGCGTCAAAGTCGCCCGTCTGCGCACCCACGAAGTGGACCACTGGCGCCGCATCTGCCGCGACGCCGGCCTTCACATCGACCTGATCATCCACCCCGAATCGGAACTCGCCGCCCGGCTGCTGCCCGTCCTCAACCTGCCCGGCGTTTCCGAGATCGTCGAGTTCGCCGGCGGCAAGGTGAAGCTCGCCGGCTTCACCGTCGAACGCGATTCCTGGCTCGCCGGCTCCACGCTCGAAGAACTCGTCCGCCGCGGACCCCCAAAACATTCCCTGGTCGCCATGATTTTTCGCGGAAGCCAGGTCATCATCCCTCACGGGGCCGAACGCATTCAGGCCGAGGACCATATTTATGTCATCACCCGGAGCGATGACTTCGCCAACCTGCTCAAATTCCTCGGCATCCAGCGGCAGGAGCGCCTCGAACGGGTCTTCATTCTCGGCGGCAAACAGATTGGCATCCGCATCGCCGAAGAGCTCGAAAAGCTCAAAGTCGCGGTCAAGATCTTCGAGCAGGACGCCAAGCGCTGCCAGAAGATGTCCCGGATCCTCACCGATACCGTGGTGGTGAACGGCGATGGCGGCGATGCCGAGCTCCTGGCCGAAGAGAACATCGCCGGCGCCAGCGCTTACCTCGCCCTCACGAATCACGACGAGGACAACCTCATCGCCGCGTTGCTCGCCCGCCGCCTCGGCGCGCGCAAGGTGGCCGCCCTGATCAACCGCCTCAACTATCTGCCCTTGGCGCAGCGGCTCGGCATCTCCACGACGCTCTCGCCCCGCCTGGTCACCGTGGACCGCATCCTTCAATTCGTCCGCAAAGGCGTGGTGCTTTCCGTCACTACGTTCCGTGAGGAAGAGGCCGAGGCGATCGAGCTGATGGCCGTGCCGGGCTCGCCCTTCCTGGGCAAACCCCTCCGCGATCTCAAGCTCCCCCGCGAAGCGATTGTGGGCGCCATCGTCCGGCCCACCGGGGAAGCGATCGTGCCGCGCGGCGATGCCGTAATCGAAGAAGGCGACCGCGTGATCTTCTTCACACTGGAGAGCAGTGTGTCCAAGCTCGAAAAGGCCTTCCTGGCCGGGAAGACGGGCGCGCGGTGATCCGCCTCAAGGGCGTCCTGCACATCATCGGTCTCTTTCTGATTGTCCTCGGCGCGGCGATGCTGGCGCCCTTGATTTACGGGCTCGCGGCGGGCTCCGGCGGGGTTCGGGAATTGGGCTTGGCCGCCGCGGCCACGCTCGCGGCGGGCGCGATTCTGTTCCTGGCGCTGCCCCGCCCCGCCACGGAACTCAACGTCCGCGAAGCTGCCTTGCTCGTGTCGCTGGTCTGGTTCGCGGTGGGGCTGTTTGGCGGCCTGCCGTATTGGTTCTCTCCATACTTTCCTCATCTGACCGACGCCTTCTTCGAATCCGCTTCCGGTTTCACCACCACCGGCGCCACGGTGCTCGCGACGGTGGAAGTGCTGCCGCCGGCTCTTCAACTGTGGCGGCACTTCTCCCACTGGCTCGGCGGCATGGGCATCGTGCTGCTGGGCCTGGCCGTGCTCCCGTTGCTGGGCACCGGCGGCCTCGCTCTCTACCGCGCCGAGTTCTCGGGGGCCAAATCCGAAAAGCTCAAACCCCGCATTGCCGAGACGGCGCTCAGCTTATGGCGCATTTACCTTGCGCTCACCTTTGCGCAGTATGTGCTGCTGCGCGTGGCGGGCATGAGCGGGTTCGAAGCCATCTGCCACGCCTTTTCCACGCTCGGCACCGGAGGCTTTTCGACGCGCAACGCCAGCATCGGCGGCTTCAACAGTCCTCTCATCGAGTGGATCATCATCGTCTTCATGATCCTGGCCGGCGTGAACTTCGCGCTTCAATACCGGCTGTGGGTGGAACGGAATCCCCGGCGCTTCTTTCTGGACGCCGAGGTGCGCTGGTACGCCGCGCTGCTGGTGACGGCCTCGCTGGTGATCACGGTCATTCTTCTGCGCGATGCTCAGGCGGCGAACCTGCATGACAGTTTCCGGACCGCGCTTTTTCAGGTCACTTCGATTCTGACCACGACCGGCTTCGCGACGGCGAACTTCGAGCTTTGGGCCCCGGCCGCACAGTTTCTTCTCCTTGGACTCATGTTCATCGGCGGCTGCACGGGCTCCACGGCGGGTGGACTGAAAGTGGCTCGCGTGCTGCTGCTCAGCCGCGTGGTGGAACGCGAGTTCAAGAGGATGGTGGAGCGGCGGGCGGTGTTTGCGATTCGCCTGGGCCGTGAGGTGATCCCCGAGAATACGATCCAGGCGTTATTGAACCTGGTCTATCTCACGTTTCTTTTTAATGGGGCTGCGTGTTTCGTTGTGGCCGCGGCGGGCGTGGATCCGTTTACCTCGATCACGGCCGTGACCGCCTGCATGTTTTCGATCGGTCCCGGATTGGGCCACGTCGGACCCGCGGAACACTACGGGCACCTCCCCGCCCTCGCCAAATGGACGCTGAGCGTGTGCATGGTCGCGGGGCGACTGGAATTCTACACCCTGCTGGTGATATTCACGCGGGCCTTCTGGCGCAAGTAGCGCTTCGTTTGTTGAAGTTGCCGGGTTCGTTCCTTCGAGTTTTTCTCCGGACCCGATGCGAAAGGGCAGGCCGGTGCGGGGGTCGATCCATTCGATCACGATTTTGTCGGGCGCGGCGAGCTGCGGGTTACGGCGGCGGCGGTCCTCGAGCGAGTTGAGGGTTCGGATGTAGCTGCGTTCGAGTTGCGAGATGGCGCGTTCGAGATGATCGAGTTGGGGGTTGGGGAATTGATCGAGGAGCTGCGCCAGGAGTTTGAGGAAGTGATGGTAGCGGGCGCGGTTGAAGGCGAGCTGGGAGACGAGGTCGTCCTCGATGGAATCGGCGGGGATGTAGTCCTCGCGGTAGGCGTGATGGATCTGGTTGTAGTGGTCCTGCATTTCTTGGGGAAAGGCGGCGATGGTTTTGGCATAGAGGCCGGTTTTGAACGAGTTCTTCGCGGACCAGCGTTTGCCGGTGTCCGAGGTGGGACCTTTGGATTTTGCGCCGTTGAGGCGGGCCTGTCCGGCGCGGTTGTTTTTGGACATAAGTGTGTTCCTCCGATCCCAATCAAAGGCGCGGAGGAGGAGGCGGCGAACCACTGGTTTCGGCAAGTGGTTGAGGGGCGGGGGGATATATTTTTGTTAGGCGCGTCACACCGGGGAGGCGCGGCGCGGGGACGCAGCCGGCGGGGGCTTACCGCTTCTTCAGCGTGACGGCCATTTCGGCGTTGATTTTGATGGTTTCGAGATTGGGGTTTTGGGTGACCGCGTCCATGTAGGGCGGATTTTGCGAGATGCGGCTGATGTTGTGGGCGAGGATGAGTCCGCCGGGGCGGAGGTGGGGCAGGACTTTGTCGAGGTAGTCGCGGTAGCCTTCCTTGTCGGCGTCGATGAAGACGATGTCGATGGGGCCTTTGAGGGTTTTGGCGGTTTCGTGGGCGTCGCCGACGACGATGGTGATCAGGTCCGCGACGCCGGCGCGCTCGAAGTTGGCGCGGGCGGTGGCGGCGCGGCCCGGGTCGTATTCGAAGGTGGTCAGTTTCCCTCCGGTTTTGCGCAGCGCAAGGGCGAACCAGAGGCCGGAGTAGCCGGTGGAGGTTCCAAATTCCACTGCTGTTTTGGCGTTGATGGATTCGGCGAACAGGCGGATGAGGCGGCCGTCTTCGAGGGGGACATTGAGGTGGCGCTCGACGGATTCGGCGACTTCGAGAATGCGTTTTTCGGCGTCATCGGCGGCGAGGGGCGGGTTGCCGTAGCCGTCGCCGCCGCCCATCATGCGGCCACGCGGACCCTGCGCACAAGCCAGCAGGGCGAAGGTGAGAAAGCAAGCTGCGAATTTCGGAAAGGTCATTGCATCTCCATACCCCAGTCAGACGGGAATGCCATCGTCCGGGTTGACACGATTGAAGCGATTCAAGTCACACGCGTTAGACTTAGGGGTATTATGACCGATAGCTCCCCTCGCCGCACCTTTCTTCGCTCCGCCGCCGGCATGGCCGCCGCCGCGCAGGCCATCAGCGCCGCACCACGGCCGCTAACCGACAAGGAGAAGCTGGCCCGTCTGGCAACCAACTGCTGGCCGGTCCGGATGCTGTTCAAGAGCCGGCCTTCGCCTCGCGGAGTGAATCCGCAGACCGCGGAGATGCGGAAGAAGTATGGCGAAATCACGATGCTGGATTTCCCGCAGTGGACCCGGGACCAGTTTCCAGGGATCACGCAAATGGACCTGTGGTCGTCGGTGTTCGGCGATGTGAGCGACGATTCGATGTACGCGACGCAGGAGTTCAAGATGCAGGACGGGCAGACGCGGACGATGTACGAGTTTGATCCGTCGAGCGCCTCGGGCAAGCGGTGGCTGGGCCAGCTGGCGAACAATATGGCGAAGCTGGGCGTGAAATGCCACCACGTGTCGAACAATGCGCCGCGCAACATTTCGGACCTCGACGAGGCGAGGCGGCGCGAGGGGATCGAGGTGGCGAAGAAGTGGCTGGACGGCTCGGCGATGCTGGGCGCGAAGACGATGCGGGTGAACACGGGGGGACCGCGGATCGCGCCGGAGGCTTCGGCGGCGACTGGCTATCCGAAGAACGACGAGATCGTGAAATATCTGGACAAATGCATCGAATCGTTCAAGGAAATGGCCGATTACGGCGCGAAAGCGGGCGTGATCGTGACGATCGAGAACCACTGGGGGTTGAGCGCGAATCCGATGAATGTGCGCGTGGTCCTGGATGAGGTGAACCACCCATTCTGCGAGGCGTCGCCGGATTACTGCAACTGGGAGCACGAGTACATGCTGTATCACGGGCTATCGGCGCTCGCGCCCTACACGCACCACACGGTGCACGCGAAGTATTGGAACCGCTGGAAGGAAGTGGACTTGCAGCGATGCACACGGATCATGGCGGCCGCGGGGTTCCGGGGTATTACCGCGCTGGAGTACGAAGACGGCCCGTGGGATGGGGTGGAAGGCATGCGCCATCTGCAGAAGGAAGTGATGGCGGCGCTTTAGCGGTTACCTTCGGGCGGCGGGCGCCGCCTGATCAGGAAGTCCACCCGGACTGGAGGTTTGCCTGTGCCTGTTTACCGGTTCACTGTAAACGGCCGGCCCCACAGCGTGGATGCGCCGGCCAGCCGCCCTCTGCTGGAAGTGCTGCGCGAGGATCTGGACCTCACCGGAACCAAGTACGGCTGCGGCGAAGGGCAGTGCCGCGCGTGTACCGTGCTGATCGACGGCCGTCCGTCGGCTTCGTGCGTGACGCCGGTGCGGAATGCGGCGGGCAGGAACGTGACGACGATCGAAGGGCTGGCGGGGGCAGGAGGGCTGACGCCGGTGCAACGGGCTTTCCTCGAACAGCAGGCGTTCCAGTGCGGCTACTGCACGCCGGGGATGGTGCTGGGCGCGGCTGCATTGCTGGAACGGACGCCCAGCCCCAGCGAAGAGCAGATTCGGGAGGGTTTGAACGGGCATATCTGCCGGTGTACAGGCTATCCGCGCATCGTCGAAGCGGTGCAGTTGGCGGCGCGGTTGAGCAAGGAGGCGAAGTCCGATGACTGAATCCGATCCGCGGCAAGAGTTGGACCGCTTCGAGCTGCGCGAGGCGGACCCTTATCATTTTGAACTGGACCGGCGCGAATTCCTGGGGGCGGGTCTGCTACTGACGCTGTTCGTGGCGCCCGAAGCGGCCGCGCAGGGCAGCGGCATCGAGGCGCGGCTGCATCTGGGCGAGGACGGCACGGTGACGGTGTTGTCGGGCAAGATCGAAGAGGGCCAGGGGGCGCGGGCGGAGATTGCGATGGCGGCGGCCGAGGAGTTGGGCGTGACGCTGGCGGAGGTGCGGGTGGTGCTGGGCGACACGGGGCGAGTGCCGAACGACGGGATCACTGCCGGCAGCCGGACCACGCCTTCGACGATTCCGGCGGTGCGGCGCGCGTGCGCGGCGGCGCGTTCGATTTTGACGCAATCGGGCCATAAAAGCTATGCGGAAATGGCCAAATCGGGCGCAAAGATCGCGGGTTCGACGCCGGAGAACGTGGCGTTGAAGCCGGTGCCGGAATGGCGGATTCTGGGCAAGAGCCAACCGCGGCCGGACAGCGAAGGGCTGGTGACTGGAGAGCACAAGTTTCCCAGCGACATCCGCCGCCCCGGCATGCTGTACGGAGCCGTGCTGCGGCCGCCGTCGTACGGGGCGAAGCTGGAATCACTGGATCTGGCCCCGGCGCGCAAGATGGCGGGAGTGGTGGCTGTTCGGGATGGCGAATTCGCGGGGTGCGCGGCGCCGACATCGTTTGAGGCGAGGCAGGCGGTGGAGGCGATGGGGGGCGGGGCGCGCTGGTCTTCATCAAAATCAGCAACTTCGAGCGAAAACCTCTATGAATACCTGAAGCGGCATCAGGGGCGGGTGCGGGACAACCTGAAAGGCGAGCCGGCGGCAGCGGCGGGCAAGCGGTTGAAGGCCGAGTACCGGTGCGCGTACATCCAACACGCGCCGATGGAGCCGCGGGCGGCGGTGGCCGAATGGGAGGACGGGCGGCTGACAGTGTGGACGGGCACGTCGAATCCGTTTAGTGTGCGGGATGCGCTGGCGCGTGCATTTTCGCTCAATCCCGCGCTGGTGAGGGTGTTTGTTCCCGATTTTGGCGGCGGATTCGGCGGCAAGCATACGGGCGAGGCGGCCATTGAAGCCGCGCGGCTGGCCAAGGAAGCGGGCAAGCCGGTTTCGCTGCGGTGGACGCGGGCCGAGGAGTTTGCGTGGGCGTATTTCCGGCCCGCGGCGCTGATCGAGGTGGAGGCGGCGCTGGAGGGGGGGCGGATTACCGGCTGGGACTTTGCGAACTTCAATTCGGGCGCGGCGGCGCTGGAAAGCCCCTACCGGTTGGCGCATACGCGGCACCGGTATGTGGAATGCGAGTCGCCGCTGCGGCCGGGGTCGTACCGGGCGCTGGCGTCCACGGCGAACAATTTCGCGCGCGAGGCGTTCATGGACGAACTGGCGGCGGAGGCGGGACAGGATCCGCTGGAGTTCCGGTTGGCGCACCTGGAGAACGAGCGGATTCGCGCCGTGCTGGAGGCGGCGGCGGAGCGGTTCGGGTGGCGCAAGCGCGTGGCGGAGAAGCGTCCGGGGCGGGGCGTGGGTCTGGCTTGCGGGACGGAGAAGAATTCGGTGGTGGCGGCGTGCGCCGAGGTTGAGATCGACGCGAAGACGGGGGCGGTGAGGCTGGTGGAGATCGTGCAGGCGTATGAGTGCGGCAAGATCCTGAACCCTGGGAATTTGCGCCAGCAGGTGGAGGGCTGCATCCTGATGGGGCTGGGCGCGGCGCTGCGGGAGCGGATCGAGTTCGCGGGCGGGCAGGTGACGAACGGGAGCTTTGCGCGGTACCGGGTGCCGAGGTTCGCAGATGTGCCGAAGATCGAACTGGTGCTGCTGGACCGGCCGGATCTGGAGCCGATTGGCGCGGGTGAGACACCGATACTGGTGGTGGCGCCGGCGATGGCGAACGCGTATTTTCACGCCACCGGGCAGCGGGCGCGGACGCTGCCGCTGGCGGCGGAAACGGCTCAAGTGCGGCGGGGCTGAAGCCCCGCGCAGGTTGAAGTCCGCCCTACAGCGGCTACCGGTGGGCGCTCAGCCTTTCCACTCGTCCCAATTGATGTTGCGCATGTCGCCGTGGCGGAGGAAGGCGCGGTGGAAGGCCGGGCCGAGCGACAGCGACATGGGCTGGTGGCCCTTCTTGAGCATGGTGATGTACTCGCGAAGCTGCGGCCGGTAATCGGGGTGGGCGCAGTTTTCGATGATGATTGTGGCGCGTTCGTGCGGGTCTTTGCCGCGCAGGTCGGCGACGCCCTGTTCGGTGATGATGATCTGGACCGAGTGTTCGCTGTGGTCCATGTGGGAGACGAGCGGGACTATGGCGGAGATCTTCCCGCCCTTGGCGGTGGAGGGGCAGGAGAAGATCGACAGGTAGGCGTTGCGGGTGAAGTCGCCGGAGCCGCCGATGCCGTTCATCATCTGGCGTCCCATGACGTGGGTGGAATTCACATTGCCGCCGAGATCGATCTCGATGGCCGTGTTCATAGAGACGATGCCGAGGCGGCGGACGATCTCGGGGTGGTTCGAGATCTCCTGCGGGCGCATGAGGATTTTGGTGCGGAAGAAATCGATGTTGGCGGTGAAGCGGCGCATGGCTTCTGGCGAGAGCGTGAGCGCGCAGGTGGAGGCAAAGCTGCAGCGGCCGTTTTCGAGCAGCGGAATGACGGAGTCCTGGAGGACTTCGGTGTACATTTCGAAGGCGGGCACAGCGGGGTTGGCTCCGAGCGCGCCGAGCACCGCGTTGGCGATATTGCCGACGCCGGACTGCAGCGGGAGGAACTGGGCCGGAATGCGGCCATTGCGCATTTCGGCGACGAGGAAATCGGCGACGTTTTGGCCGATCTGGTCAGTGAGGGGGGTGGAGGCGTCGAAGCCGGAGGATTCGTCTTCGAGATCGGTGTAGACGATGCCGGCGATCTTTTTGGGGTCGATGAGGCAGAGCATGGCGCCGACGCGGTCGTCCACCTGATAGACGGGGATCTCCTGGCGCGCGGGGGGATCCTTGGGCTCCCAGATGTCGTGCATGCCGATGAGCGAGGGGGGATGCTTGCGGTTGACTTCGATGAGGACCTTCTCGGCGAGGCGCAGGTAGGTGTTCGAAGCGCCAACGGATGAGGTGAGGAGGATGCCGCCGCCCGCGGTGACCTCGGCGGCTTCGACAACGGCCCAATGAATGGGGCCGAGGAAGCCATAGCGGGCGACCTGGGGCAGCAGGGAGAGGTGCATGTCGAAGAACTTCACCTGGCCGGAGTTGATCTGCGAGCGCAGGACGGGATGCGACTGATAGGGTGTGCGGAAGCTGATGGCCTCGGCTTCGGCGAGTTCTCCATCGAGCGACTGGCCGGTGGAAGCGCCGGTCATCACGCCGACCTTAAAGGGGCGGCCCACGGCATGTTCGGCACGGGCGCGCTGGGCGAGCGCTCGCGGGATGGCCTTGGCGGCGCCGGCGGGGGTAAAGCCGGAGAACCCGATGGTTTGGCCGTCATGGATCATGGCGGCGGCTTCTTCGGGAGTCAGAACAGGGAAAGGTAATGAAGACATGGTTTGATATCACTCCTGGCGAAGGAACAGCGCCAGCAATTCGCGCGCGGCGCCGAACGGGGTGGCACGGCCTTGACGAACCAGCTTTTCGAACTCGGGCAGGCGGGCGTGCACGGAGGGGCGCCTGCGGAACTCGTCCTCGAGTGAGGATTGGATCAACTCATGCATCCAGGCGAGCGCCTGCTGGCGGCGGCGTTCGTGGAAGTAGCTATTGGCGGTGAGGGTTTCGTGATGTTCGAGCACGGCTTGCCAGATTTCGGCGATGCCGCCGCCGGTGAGGGCGGAGCAGGTGAGGACGCGGGGGGTCCAGCCGTCGGGGGCGGGCGGAAAGAGATGGAGGGCGGAGGCGTATTCGGTGCGGGCGCGGTTGGCTTTTGCGATATTGTCGCCATCGGCTTTGTTGATGGCGAGGCAGTCGGTCATTTCGATGATGCCACGCTTGATGCCCTGGAGTTCGTCGCCCGCGCCGGCGATCATGAGCAGCAGGAAGAAGTCGGTCATCGAGCGGACGGCGGTCTCGGACTGGCCGACGCCGACGGTTTCGACGATGATGTTCTGGAAGCCGGCGGCTTCGCAGAGGACGATGGTCTCACGGGTGCGGCGGGCGACGCCGCCGAGATGGCCGCGCGAAGGCGAGGGGCGGATGAAGGCGCGGGGGTGCTGGGAGAGGCGCTCCATGCGGGTTTTGTCGCCCAGAATGGAGCCTTTCGAGAGCGGGCTGGAAGGGTCCACCGTAAGGACGGCGAGGGATTCGCCGCGCTGTTCGGTGAGCATCATGCCCAGGACATCGATGAAGGTGGACTTCCCTGCTCCGGGCACGCCGGTGATGCCGACGCGGCGCGAACGGCCCGCGTGGGGCAGCACGGCTTCCAGGATGAACTGCGCGAGGTCGAGATCGGCGGCGAGTTCGGATTCGATGGCGGTGATGGCGCGCGCCAGCACCACGCGGTCGCCGGCGAGGATGCCGTCCACGTAGGCTTGGGGCGCGAGGCGGCCCCGGCGAGGCGGAGCCGCCTGAACGCGTTTGGCGATGTTAGTGGCCCGCCGCACTCGCTGTTCCGAGTAAAACGTCGAGAATCTGCTGGGCGCAGGCGGGGATGACGGATCCGGGGCCGAAGACGCCCGCGGCGCCGGCGGCGAACAGGGCATCGTAGTCCTGGGGCGGGATGACGCCGCCGACGGTGACGATGATGTCGCCGCGGCCGAGGGCCTTTAGTTCGCCGATTACCTCGGGGACGAGCGTCTTGTGCGCGCCCGCGAGCGAACTGACGCCGACAACGTGGACGTCGTTCTCGACGGCCATGCGGGCGGCTTCGCCGGGGGTCTGGAAGAGGGGGCCGACGTCGACATCGAAGCCGAGGTCGGCGAAAGCGGTGGCGATGACCTTGGCGCCGCGGTCGTGGCCGTCCTGGCCCATTTTGGCGACGAGGATGCGGGGGCGGCGGCCTTCGAGGGAGGCGAACTCGTCGGCCTTGGCTCGGGCCTTCTGGAATTCGGGGTCGCCGTGGGATTCGGCGGAATACACGCCGGAGATGGTGCGGTTCAGGGCCTGATACCTCCCAAAGCGCTTTTCGAGTGCGAACGAGATCTCTCCCAGCGTAGCGCGGCGGCGGGCGGCTTCGACACTGAGTTCGAGAAGATTGCCCTGGCCGGTTTCGGCGCAGCGGGTGAGCGCGGCGAGCGCGGCCTGGCAGGCGGCTTCGTCGCGCGCGGCGCGGACGGCTGCAAGGCGGCGGAGTTGGGAGTCGCGGACGGCGGTATTGTCCACTTCGAGGGTGGCGAGCGATTCCTCTTTGTCGAGGCGGTACTTGTTGACGCCGACGATGACTTCCCTACCGGAATCGATGCGCGCCTGCCGGCGGGCGGCGGCCTCCTCGATGCGCATTTTGGGCAGGCCGGTCTCGATGGCCTTGGTCATGCCGCCGAGTTCCTCGACCTCTTCGATGAGGGTCCAGGCGCGGTGCATGAGGCTATCGGTGAGGGATTCGACGAAGTAGCTGCCGGCCCAGGGATCGACGACGCGGCAGATGCCCGTCTCTTCCTGGAGGTAGATCTGGGTATTGCGCGCGATGCGGGCGGAGAAGTCGGTGGGCAGGGCGATGGCTTCGTCGAGGGCATTGGTGTGCAGGCTCTGGGTGTGGCCGAGGGCGGCGGCCATGGCTTCGACGCACGTCCGCGTGACGTTGTTGAAGACGTCCTGGGCGGTGAGCGACCAGCCGGAGGTCTGCGAGTGGGTCCGCAGGGCCATCGACTTGGGGTTTTTCGGGTTGAATGACTTGACGATCTTGGCCCACAGCACGCGCGCGGCGCGCATCTTGGCGATCTCCATGAAGTGGTTCATGCCGATGGCCCAGAAGAAGCTGAGGCGCGGGGCGAACTCGTCGATGGAGAGGCCGGCGGCGATGCCGGTGCGGAGGTATTCGAGGCCGTCGGCGAGCGTGTAGGCGAGCTCGATGTCGGCCGTGGCGCCGGCCTCCTGCATATGGTAGCCCGAAATGGAAATGCAGTTAAATTTCGGCATCTTTTCCGAGCAATAGCGGAAAATATCGCTGATAATGCGCATGGATGGCGCGGGCGGGTAAATGTAGGTATTGCGGACCATGAACTCCTTCAGAATGTCGTTCTGAATGGTTCCGCTGAGCTTTTCCGGCGGCACGCCCTGCTCTTCGGCCGCGGCGATGTAGAAGGCCATTACGGGCAGCACGGCTCCGTTCATGGTCATCGACACCGACATCTGGTCGAGCGGGATCTGTCCGAAGAGGATTTTCATGTCCTCGACCGAATCGATGGCGACGCCCGCCTTGCCGACGTCGCCCTTCACGCGCTCATGGTCGGAATCGTAGCCGCGGTGGGTGGCGAGGTCGAAAGCAACGGAAAGGCCCTTCTGTCCGGCGGCGAGATTGCGCCGGTAGAAGGCGTTGGACTCCTCGGCGGTAGAGAAGCCGGCGTACTGGCGGATGGTCCAGGGCCGCATCACGTACATGGTGGAGTACGGCCCGCGGAGGAAGGGGGGCAGGCCCGCGGCATAGTCGAGGTGCTGAAGGCCCTCGAGATCGGCGGCCGTGTACCAGGGCTTGACGCCGATCTGCTCGGGGGTCTCCCAGAGGCATTCGGCGGGCGCGGGCGCGGCCTCGCCCCTGGGTTCGGGGCGGTAATCGATTTTGGAAAAATTGGGTCGCATTTATTGATTTACCCCCAATTTGTTCTGCCATTCGGTGAGGGTTTCCACCTGATTGGACAGGACGTGGACAAAGCCGGCGACGCCGGCGGCCTGTAATTCCGCAATCTGCTCCTTGGGATTACCCGCCACGATGACCGGAGCATCGGTCTGCGGCACGATCTCGCGCGCGAGGTCGAGGTATTCGGCATCGGAGGAGCAGAGGATCACCAGATCGGCCGCGGGGTCGAGTTCGGCCGATTCGGCGATCTCGAAACCGGCGCAGCCGAAGAAGTTCTGGCAGAAGGTGGCGCGGGCCATGCGCATTTTGACGTCGCCGCGCTTGAGCAGCAGAACGCGCGGGGTACGGCCGGTATCGGCGGCATGACGTTCAGTGCGCAGGCGGATCTCCTCGAAGGCGCGGGCCACGCGCCATTCGGCCTGCGCGAGATCGGTGGCTTCGGTGAGGACGCGCTCGCCGAGATCGGGATAGTTGTTCACCCCGACCAGGGTCTTGCGGCGGGTGGCGAGAGCTTTCTCTTTCGCGGCGCGCGAGGCGGCAAGAGCCTCATCGACGAAGCCCTGCGCGGCGGCGAAGCCGCCCTGCTGTTCGATCTGCTGGAACAATTTCCAGGCCTCGCGCGCGAGGGCGTCGGTGAGGGCCTCGACGTAGTAGGAACCACCCGCCGGGTCGGCCACGCCATCGAGGTGCGATTCCTCCTTCAGCACAAGTTGCACGTTGCGCGCCAGGCGTTCGGGATAGCGGGCGGGCATAACGGTGAGGGCGTCGCAGCCGCCGATGACGGCCGAGAGCGCCTCTGTGGTCGAGCGCAGCAGGTTGGTGTAGGGGTCGTAAATCGACTTGTTCGCCAGCGCGGTGCGCGCGTGGATACGCATGCGCAGGGCGTCGGGAGCTTCAATCCCAAAGGCCGAGGCGGCCTGCGCCCACAGCATGCGCGCGGCGCGGAGCTTGGCGATTTCGAAGAAATAGTTCGAGCCTACGGCGAAGACGAAGGTGAGCGCGGCGGCCTCGGCCGCGGGATCCTCGGCGGCGGCGAGGCGATCGACACCCTCGGCGAGCGCGAAGGCGAGTTCCTGCACGCTGGTCGCTCCATTTTCGTGGAAGCGGGCGGCGTTGAGGGCGCCTTCGGGAATCGCCGGGTCTTCGACGATCTCCCAGAACTGCGCGACGCCGCGGGTGTAGGGGAACTGCCCCGGCGCCAGATCGGCGCCGGGAGCGTGCTCCTTCCGGTAGTAGGGGCGGACGGCGATGCCGTCCTCGGTCTTCCAGACGAGGCGCTTTTCATAATCCGCGCCTTTCAGGTCCGCTTCGATTGCCGCTTCCCAATGTCCAGTCGGAACGGGCGGGAACTCTTCGGCGAGGTTGAGCTTGCCGTCAGGCATGGGGCGCGCCCTCCTGGACCACTTCGATGAGGAAGCTGAAATCTTTCGGGTGGACGAAGAAGATCATGGTGCCGCGCGAGCCGGGACCGGGTTCCTGAGTGAGGTTGAAGCCGGCTTGCTTCATGGTCTGGTAGGCCACGTGAATGTCCTTCACGCGGAAAGCGAGATGGGCGAAGCCGCCGCGCCCGCCGCTTTTCTCGAGCTGTTTGGCGACGGGCGAATCATCGCTCAGCGGTTCGAGCAGCTGGACCAGGTTCTCGGATGTGCCGATGCGCAGCAGCACTTCGCGCACCTGGTGCCTGCCGTGCACTTCCTCGCGATGGAGTTCGGTGAAGCCGAGTTTTTTGTAGCGTTCGACCATGACTTCAAGCTGGCCCGCGGGCACGGCGATGGCGACATGGTCGATGAATTCAAAACCGGGGAGTTGAGTGAGGTCGGGTTCCATGGTTTCCATGCCTCCTTACTCGAACTCGACGAGGATCTGGCCGCTGGTGACGGAATCGCCCACGTTCACGTTGATTTTGGCGATTTTGCCGGCATCCGGAGCGGTGATGTTGGTTTCCATTTTCATGGCTTCGACCACCAGGACCGTGTCGCCGGTCTGAATCTGCTGTCCCGGCTGGGCCGAGACGCGGACGACCAGCCCGTTGAGCGGGCTGCGCAGCACTTTGCTTTCGTCGCCGGTGAACGGCTCACCGCCGGCGGGAGTGGGAGGCGGCGGGGCGCCCGCCGGGATGCGGGCGGCGCCGGGCTGGATGAGGAAGTTGACAGGCCCGCGCGGGGATTCCGGTTCGGTAGCCTCGACTTCCACTTCATAGGTCTTATTTTCAACGGTAATTTTCAATTTCACGGTATGAAGCTCCTAAGAATTAACGCTGCACGTTGATGCGGTGCGAGGCCTGAATCGAGACGCGGCCTTCCTGCGCCCAACTGGCGGAGCGCACGAGCCGGATCTGCTTGATCTTCGGCTTATGGCCGAGATAGGCGGCGACGGCGGCGGCGATGGCGATGAGGGTCTCTTCGCTGAGAACCTCATCAGCGGGCTCAGCCTTGGTTTCCACAGTCGAAAGGCGCTGCGTGAGAAGCTCCAGCATCTGTTTGAGCTGGGCGATTTCAGCGCTGAGGGTTTCGATGGTGACTTGCGACATGGGTGGTTGGTTCTCCTCCGCTTACAGCGGAATCAGCCCGTGCTTTTTGGCGGGGCGGAGTTCGCGCTTGGTGTGCAGATATTCGAGCGACTGGGCGAGCAGGCGGCGGGTTTCCGCCGGCTCGATGATGTCGTCCACCAGGCGGCGGCCGGCGGCGATATAAGGCGTGGAGAAGGTGTCGCGGTACTGTGCGATCATCTCCTGGCGCTTGGCCGCCTTGTCCTCAGCGCCATCGATCTCGCGCCGGAAGACGATTTCGGCGGCGCCTTCGGCGCCCATGACGGCGATTTCGGCGGTGGGCCAGGCGAAGGCGCGGTCGGCGCCGAGGTCCTTTGAGCACATGGCGAGGTGGGCGCCGCCGTAGGACTTGCGCAGGGTGACGGTGAGCTTGGGGACCGTGGCGGCGGAGTAAGCGAACAGCATTTTCGCCCCGTGGCGGATGATGCCGCCGTATTCCTGCTGCACGCCGGGCAGGAAGCCGGGCACGTCCACGAAGGTGATCAGCGGGATGTTGAAGGCGTTGCAAAAGCGGATGAAGCGGGAGCCTTTGTTGGAGGCGTTAATATCGAGCACGCCCGCCATTACCTTGGGCTGATTGGCGATCACGCCCACGGTACGGCCGCAGATGCGGCCGAAGCCGATCACCATGTTGCCCGCGTAGCCGGCCTGGACTTCGAGGAAGTCGCCCATGTCCACGACGCGGTAGATCACTTCGCGGACGTCATAGGCGCGCTTGGGGTCGTCGGGGACGATGGTGTTGAGCGATTCATCGGGCTCGACATTGCAGTCCGAGGGGACTTCGGGCGGATCCTCGAGGTTGTTGGAGGGCAGAAAGCTGAGCAGCTTCTTGCAGATGAGCATGGCTTCCTGGTCGTCTTCGGCGATGAAATGGATGACGCCGGAGTTGACCATGTGGGCATCCGGCCCGCCGAGTTGATCGGCGGTGACGGTCTCGCCGGTCACCTGCTTGATCACCTGGGGACCGGTGATGAACATTTGGGCCTTGCGCGTCTGGATGATGAAGTCGGTGAGGGCGGGCGAATAGGCCGCGCCGCCCGCGCAGGGGCCGCAAATCAGCGAGATCTGCGGCACAGCGCCGGAGAGCATTACGTTGGTGTAGAAGACCTTGCCGTAGCCGGAAAGCGAGTCGATGCCTTCCTGCACGCGCGCGCCGCCCGAGTCGTTGATGAACACGAAGGGCGAACCGGTGGCGAGCGAATGTTCCATGATCTCGGCCACCTTAATCGAATGCAGTTCGCCGGCCGAGCCGCCGAGGACGGTGAAGTCCTGCGAGGCGAAATGGACGAGGCGGCCATCGATACAGCCCGCGCCGGTGACGACGCCGTCGGCGGGGATTTCCTTGCCGGCCATGCCGAAGTGGGTGGCGCGGTGCTGGGCGAACAGACCGGTTTCCTGCACGGTGCCGGGGTCCAGGAGGGCTTCGACGCGCTCGCGGGCGGTCAGTTTGCCCTGTTCCCGCTGTTTCTTGAGCCTCTCTTCTCCGCCGCCGAGGTAGAGCTTCTCGCGGCGGGATTTCAATTCCGTAATCTTGTTTTCCATGGACATGAGGGATCTCTTTCTTCGGGACTCTCTCGTATTAAGTCAAGTTTCCGGGCGAAAGGGCGCCGCCTCTAGGCCGGGGCCACGGTCACCTTAGTGGTCTTGCCGTTGAGCTTCACGTCGTAGGTCACGGTGGTGGACACCGGGCCTTTGCCCGCGGGAGCGCCATCGGCGGCGGGCTTGGCGTCGGGGTCCTTGCCGAGGTTCTTGGGGCCTTCTGCTCGGGTGGAGAAGAACTTGGGAGCCACCTGGGGGAACATGGCGTAGGTGAGCACGTCCTCGTCGCTGCCGTCGCAGCCCTTGAGGGCGAGCGTCGAGGCGCGCAGTTCCTCCCATTCGGGTTTGAGCAGGTCGGCGGGGCGGCAGCGGATGGGGTCCTTTTTGGCATGCTTGTTGGCGAGGGCAATCACCTCGGGATTACGTTCGCCGATGGTGGCGCCATAGTAGCCGAGCATGAGGTCGGCGAACTCGCCGGTCAGCACCTTATACTTGCCCATCATGACGTTAAAGACGGCCTGGGTGCCGACAATCTGGGACGAGGGCGTGACCAGCGGCGCATAACCGGCGTCCTTGCGGACGTTGGGCACTTCCGCGAGCACTTCGCGGACCTTGTCCCCCGCGCCCTGCTGCTTGAGCTGGCTCTCCATGTTCGAAATCATGCCGCCGGGGATCTGGGAGTCGAAGATCTCCGTCTCCACGCCGGTGATATTCGAAAGAAATTCCTGGTAACGGGGGCGGATTGTGGCGAAATGGTCCTTGATTTTGAGCAGGCGGCTCTTGTCGAGTTCGGCCTTGTAGGGGGTGCCTTCGAGCATCTCGACGAACGATTCGGTGGGATTGTGGCCCGGACCAAGCGACAACGAACTGATCGCCGTATCGACGCAGTCCGCGCCCGCTTCGATGGCCTTCATCAGGCTGACCATGGTGACGCCCGTGGTGGCATGGACATGGACATGGACGCGGACATCCTGGCCGCAGGCCTGTTTGATGCCCTTCACGATGTCATAGGCGGGCTGGGGCTTGAGCAGCGCCGCCATGTCCTTGATGCAGATGGAATCGCAGCCGAGGTCGAGCAACTGCTCGGCCATTTCGACGAAGCCGGTGACGGTATGCAGCGGGCTGACGGTGTAACAAATGGTGCCCTGCGCGTGCTTGCCCGCTTTTTTCACCGCTTTAATCGACTGGCGGACATTGCGGATGTCGTTCAGCGCGTCGAACACGCGGAAGACATCCATGCCGTTTTCCGCGGATTTTTCCACGAAACGGTCCACCACTTCGTCCTGATAATGGCGGTAACCGAGCAGGTTTTGCCCGCGCAGCAGCATTTGCAGGCGGCTGTTGGGCAGGAGTTTACGGAACGTCCGGAGGCGTTCCCACGGATCTTCATTGAGGAAGCGGATGCAGGCGTCGTAGGTAGCGCCGCCCCAGCATTCCACGGACCAGTACCCGGCGTTGTCGATGTCCTCGCACGCGGGCACCATGTCCTCCAGCGCCATCCGCGTCGCCATCAGGCTTTGATGGGCGTCGCGGAGGATCAGCTCCGTCACATCGATGGTTTTAGACATGAATGAGTACCTTCTTGGGCAGTATCCCTACCTAAAAGTAGTATCACAGCGGGAGGGCTGCCTCATTCAGGATAGCAGATCCGCATATCTTTTTCATGTTTCGGTAGAATGACATAGAAGCTGGAAAGTACAGTCCAGTTACGTTGACCGGACCGGAGACGCCTATATAAGGTTTCGCCTGGATCGCGCCGGTGAGGGGCCGCAAGGCTAGCGATGACGCTCGAGATCCTGACCTGTTCGGCGTCGTAGTAGAGGCCTGGAGTTGGGCCGGTGGGCTTCGCGCGCTGGTTGACCGTTTTTCTGGCCAGCGCCACTCTCGACGCGCACCCTGCGATTGGCATTTTCGCAAACTCAAGCGGGGCCATCTTCTACTCGGATAACGTCCATGTCTGGCGGATCGATGCGGGCGGGACGCGTTCGGTCGCGGTCGCCGACGTCCACACTCATGAACTCTGGCTCGACGCCGATGGGAATCTGTATGGCGAACATCTCTGGTATGAAGGTGAACGCACCAACGGGTGGGGGCACCGGGTCTGGAGGCGCAGTCCGGGCGGGCGGGTTGAAGATGTCATCTCCGCTCGCGCGGGATTTCGTGAGGACTACGGCGATTTCTCGTACGTCAGGACGTCTGACGGCTGGATGTACTGGGTGGTCCGCCAGGGAGCGGCTTCGATAGTGAAACGTGCCGGCCCAGGCGTGGCAGCGGGCACATTCGCGGAGCTCGGCGGCATGCACCCGGGCTGGCTTGCCCTCTCCCCCAGGGGCGATCTGCTGTTTGCCGCGCGGGGCATCGTGTACCGGATCAGCCCGTCGGGGAAGGCGGTGGCGCTGCACAGGCGCGGGCTTGGCGACATCATGGGCCTTTGGGCGGACGAAATGGGCAGTGTTTACGCCGCATTGCCGATGCGCCGAGACGCGGTCCGCATCACGCCGGATGGCGTTGTTTCAACCGTCGCCACGAGCCCGGCGCCCTGGCGGCCCGCTGCCGGTCTGGTGACGCCATCGGGCGAACTGTGGCTGCTCGAATTCAACGCTGCGAATGAACAGCGCGCCCGGCGGCACCGCGGGAACTGATCGACTTCGGCCCCGGGAGTAGCCCGCCAGACGGGCTTCGGCTCGGACATCACTTATCGCTTTTCTTCCACCCAAAACGATGGCAGAATACAGGAAAGAATCGGCCACCTTTCCGGCGAAACCGTGGAATCTCAATATGACCAGATCGGCCGACTGACCTGGGCGAGTACGCCCTACGACGGCTTCGGCAACCTCACCCGGCCGCCGGTCATTAAAGGTTCGCTCACCGGCTTCACGCTGTGCATGGCCGGCCAGAGCTACGACGACAACGGCAACTGGCTTGGCATGTGGGGCCTGACGCTGTTGTACGACGTGGACAACCGGGTGAGTAAGGCCGCCGACCACTACCACCAGGAAACCTACGTCTACTCCGCCCGCAACGAGCGACTGGTCTCGCAGTGCGACCAGGACCGCCACCGCGTCCATTTCTACGGCGCCGACGGCCTGCTGCTCGGCATTTACACCCTGGAAATCACCCAGCTGAACCCCTCCTACACCTACCCCGTCCGCCTGGCCGATCAGGAACGCGTCTATTTCGGCGGCCGCCTGATGCAAATCGGGGGCGAATGGGTCGCCACCGACCGCCTCGGTTCCGTCGTCCGCAAAGGCACAACCAACTACAAATACGCCCCCTACGGCCAGGAAATCGGCGGCGCCACAGCGAACGACACCGTCAAATTCGCCACGTATACCCGCGATTCGGTCTCGGGCTTGGATTACGCGTTGAACCGCTACTACAAACCTGAATGGGGCCGGTTTACGAGCCCGGATCCTCTCCAACCTGGAATCGCACAGCGTCCTTCGTCTTGGAATTACTACGCTTATACGGAAGGCGATCCGATTAACTTCTTTGACCCTGAGGGGCTCAATCGGATGGATCCATGCAACCCCAATCTATCGAGGACAGGTCACGTGGATGCGGATTGCTCTCTGGTGCTGCATGGAGGTGGCGGTGGTGGTGCATTCAGCGGATTTAGAGACACCTACGATTCCATGCGCTGGGAATCTTCGATGGCCACTCAACGATTCACGAATTTACTTCGGGGCTTTGGTGCATCTTCAGGTTCGACGCCATCCGTGACATCTACAGTAACTTATCCCAAAGCTGACCCGCCGCTCAACCCCAATGCCGCTTTTGTGCTTGGCCGAGTCGGCCAAACCACTCAGCCCCTGACAAACCCCTATTTTTGGGCCGCCTGGACGGCGGCGGCTGCAACAGCTGGATATTCAAGCCAGACACTCCATTTCTACCAGTATCTCAATGCGGGTGGTTATGGGTTCGGGTACATGAGCCCACTCGGTGGGTCATTTGTTCGCTTGGACTACCACAAAATACCCGGAAGTGGTTCTTTGCGCGTTCTTCATCTCGATGTCAGACTGCTGGGAATTCGCAAGAAACATTGGCGACCATGGGATATCACGCAACCATGAAATGCTCAGGCAAAGAGTACTCGTGTATGAGAACAACAATTATATCGTTGTGCATGGCTGCGCTTGATGGAACGATCGATATTTCGGACTTCTGGGAACAATGGCCTGAAGAAGCTGCCCATGAGTTCTATGCGCAGTGTTATCACGATGTTGACGCCTATTTCGACCACATATATTTAAGTCGTGATTTCATTGGTTCTATTGCCCCTGGCAATATTCCGATTAATTCTTCTAGCCGAAATAGATGGCTTGTGGAGCTAGATCTTTGCCTTCTTCGATCCGGAGCTCCGCTAGATCGGCTAATTCACTGCCGCAGACGAGTTGGCGCTAAAGAGTCATTTTCATTCGGATCGTCGCTACTTAGTGAGGTGCGTGCGTGCCTTTTGACCGATGGGACCGATGGCTCGTCGGGTCGATGATGACGGCCGATGGGGTCAGATGGGATGAGACGGGCGGCTCCGTAGCGGCCGATGATGTGGTTCCGCGGCGCAGTCGCTCGTGAGAGGGCCGATGGGGCCCGATGGGGCCGATGGGCCGATGGGGTCAATGACCTCGCTCCCCTGTCGCAAAATCCAACAGACCAATCGTTATGAACGACTTACAGATGACCCACCCGGCCCCGCCGCACCGCCCTCCCTCCCTTCCACGCACCACTCATTCTCCCAACTCACTGATTCTGATAGCACTTGGTCCCACAAACCATTTCAGCGGCACTTTGTTTTATGGCCCCCAAATGCCCGAACTCCCACGGCCTGCCTCCTCGCCCCGTCAAGTCATTCATAAAGCACCACTTACGAAACGAGACGTCACCCCCGCCGCAGCCGCCGGCCCCTCGCCGCCACCGGCAACGTGTTTATCTTCAGCAACATACAATCCAGCCGGCTTGTCAATCCCCGGCCACCCAAAACGATGGCAGAAGACGAGAATCGGCCACGTCAGCGGCGACCGGCTTGGCATGTGGGGCCTGATGCTGTTGTACGACGTGGACAACCGCGTCCGCATTGCCGCCAACCACGCAGGCTGTTGCTATGAGCGATTGCACACCGGGAGGGATGAAAGTCCAACTGGTTCCCCCTCCCTGACGGTCGGGGCTTTGTCTGGGCGGGCCATGGAGAATCAATCAGATACGGGGGACTTTCGAGAGTGGCCCGCGAGTGCCTGGGCGCCGGCGAGGTTTTCGCGTTTGGGGTGTGACAGGAATCGCAAATTTTTTATTGTGTTTATTTTCAAGATATTAACGGAGAAACTGGCATTCGGCCGAACGATTTCCGGTTTTGATTTTCTATGGTGAGACAGGCGGCAAACATGCGGCGCGAACGGCCGGGAGGGCGAACCGGCCGGGACCGCGCCTTTTGGGGAGCCCGGGAGCGCGCTTTGGCGGGCGCGCTCCCGGGCGCGGGTATCTCCTTTGGGGGCGAGGAGTAGGCGAAAATTCCGCTAGCGGAAAGGGGCGGGGTGGCCGATAAGGGAAGTAGTTATGTCGGACCGCGTCTTATCGCAGGAAGAGATCGACTCCGTATTCCGGAATTTGCAGGCTACGGCCGGGTATGACGACCCGGCGAAGCGGGCGCAGCCCTACGATTTCCGGAGGCCGGACCGGATCGCGAAGGATCAGTTGCGCGCCATTCATCTGCTGCACGACAATTTCGCCCGTTCGCTGGGTTCGTCGCTGTCGGCATATCTGCGGGCGTACGTAATCGTGAACCTGGTGTCGGTGGAGCAATTGTCGTTTCTCGAGTTTTCGCAGTGTCTGCCGTCGCCCACCTGCATCGTGTCGCTGAACATGAAGCCGTTCGACGGCAACGCGATCCTGGAGTTGAACCCGTCGATGGTGTTTCCGATTCTCGAGATGCTGTTGGGCGGGACGGGAAAGAATCCGCAGCAGATGGACCGCGAGATCACCGAGATCGAGCAGTCGATTCTCGACGGGGTATTCCGGATCATTCTGCACGACCTGCAGGAGTCGTGGGCGCCGATTTCGGCCATTCGTTTTTCGATTGATGCGCGCGAGACGGAGCCGCAGTTACTGCAGATTCTGGCGCCCAACGAAGCGGTGGTGGCGGTGAGCATGGAGATCCGGATCGGCGAGGTGTCGGGGATGATGAACCTGGGGATTCCGTCGATCATCATCAAGATGCTGCGTCAGAAGTTCGACCAGCAATGGAGCGTGCGGAAGACGGAGTCGAACGAAGACGAGCGGACGCGGATGCTGCGGCTGTTGAATCAGGCGGCGATCAAAATGGATGCGCGGCTGAGCGGGCCCGCGCTTTCGGTGCAGGACATGCTCGAGCTGAAGCCGGGCGACATCCTGGCATTGGACTACCCTTTGGGCAGGCCGGTCGATCTCGTGCTCAACGGAAAGCAGAAGTTTCGCGGGCGCGTGGCTTCGAATGGCCGGAACCGGACGTTTCTGATCGACGAAGCGCGGCAGCCGGTGTGAGCGATCATAGAGACGATGCGTGTTCGGACAGTCTGTGCGCTGTTGGCGTGCGCCGCGCTTGCAGCCGGGCAGCCGCCCGTCCTGGTGATCGCGCTCGACGGCTTCCGTCACGACTATGCGCGGCGGGATGGGGCGGAAGCGCTGCTGGCGCTCGAGCGGGAGGGGGCCTCGATCCGCGCCTGGAGCCCGGCGTTCCCCTCGACCACGTTTCCGAACTTTCACTCGATGGCGACCGGGCTGAGGCCCGCCCGGCACGGCATCGTGGCCATGGTGTTCCGCGACCGCGAGACCGGCCGGGGCTTCAGCTACATGCGGAATGCGGCGGAGGGTTTCTGGTATGGCGGGCGGCCGATTTGGGAGGTGGCCGAGGAGCAGGGCGTTCTGAGCGCGGCGTATTTCTGGCCGGGGACGGAGGCGGGGGTGAACGGCCGATACCCGAGCTATTTCAAGCGCTACGATCCGCGGGCGGCGCACGAAGAGCGGATCGGGCAGGTACTCGACTGGTTCCGGCTGCCGGAGAGCGAGCGGCCGGGGTTGGCCATCGTTTATTTTGCGGACGTGGATTCGATGGGACACGCGCACGGGCCGGATTCCCCGCAGGTGAACGACGCGGTACGGCGGGTGGATGCGGCGGTGGGGGAGATTGTGCGGGGCGTGCGGGCGTTGCGGGCCGGCGTCAATATCCTGGTGGTGTCGGACCACGGAATGAGCGCGGTAGATCAGGTGATCGACTTCACCGGAGACGCCGATCTGAGCGGATGCAAAGCGGCGAACGAAGCGCCGATGACGATGCTGTACTGCGAGGAGCCTGAGCGGGTGCGGGCGGAATTGCTGGCGCGCGAGCGGGCGTACACGGTGGAGCGGCGGGGCGAATTAGCGGCGCACCTCGAGTATGAAGGCAACGCCCGGATTGGCGATTTGATCGTGCGTCCGAAGGGGAAGTCGATCGTCTATGCCCTGCCGCCGGGAGACGCGGAAGCCGCGGCAGTACCGGCCTTGAAGGGGATGCATGGGTACGACCCGGCATCGAATCCGGAGATGCTGGGGATCCTGATTGGGGCGGGCCCGGCGTTCCGGCCCGGGGCGCGGGTAGAGGAGGCGCGGACGGTGGATCTGTATCCGCTGTTGGGAAAGCTGTTGGGGTTGAAGCTCCCCGAGGAGGTGGATGGAAAGTTCAGCCGGGTGCGGGGATTGCTGCGAGAATCCGGGCGATGACTTCGTCCCAGACATCGGGGTCGTGCTCGATCAAGGTGTGGGCGCCCATGAAGAGGCGGTGTTTGGGGAAGTCCTCGGAGGTGTCGATCGTGCGGGCGCGGCCGCGGTAAGTGACCCGGCGGTTGAACAGGATTCGGGTTTGCCCGGGATCCCCGGCGCGGATGAGGGGCGCGCCTTTGATGAACCAGTGATCGCGCTGGAAGATGTTGGCGGCGGCGGCGACATTGGGCGGCACGATGTAACTGTCGCGGCCGTAGCTGTCGATGAGGAAGGCGAGCCGGACGGGAGCGCCCCATTCGTTGAGGGTGCGGGAGAGCTGAAGGACGGCGCGGCCGCCGAGCGATTGCCCGAAAAGAATCACGTTCGCCTGCGCGGCTTCTTCGGGTGAAAGTTCGCCATTGTTGTCGAAATCGAAGGCTTTTTTGATGAGTTCGCGCGCGAGTTCGAGCTTGTGATTTTCGACGGTTTCCACGTACACGCCTGGCAGTTTTTTGCGCTTGAGGACGATGGCGGTGCGGCGGATGCAGCGCGCGGGGTTGTCCCAGCGTTCCCAGCCGCCGACGATGCCGAGGACGAGGGTTTCGCCGGGCTTCACGGGGAGGGGCATGGTGAAGTCCGAGAAGGTCTGGTTGCGGGAATCGGCGAGGGCGGTGAATGAGGCGGCAAGAAGCAGCAGGATCGGTTGGAGCAGCCAGGCCACTGCTTGTATTGTCGCGTGGAAACGGACCGACAGGTGTGGCCGGCGCGGTGAACTGGCCGCCGACGATGCGGGCACCGCTGGAGGCAATGTCATATGCGCCATCGATCAAGCCGGGGGGTATGGCGCATGGCGTCGCCGTGGTGACGGGCATGGTCCTTGAGGAGTTGGAAGTGGAGCCGGTCGTCTTCGGCCCGGAAATGGGTCTTTTGGCGGTAGTTCCCGCGTTGGGTGATGTGGTACGGGACACCTGGCAGAACCGAGCGCGGGGGTTGCCCGAACGCTGTAGCTCCGGCTTAGAGGACCAAGAGTGGAATCAGCAGCTTCATGACGATGCGAGCAATGCCAGTCAACCGCGACAGAGCCCGGCCGTCTACCGGATATGAAGTAGCTTCGCGCCGCGGACGATGACCCGGCGGTGTGAATGCCACGCGCCTTCGGGTCCTTCTTCCCGGGAGAAGAATGTCAGGTGGATGACGTCGCCGAGGACGGGCGCGCCGGTGACGCGATGCGTCGTGTCGTAGGTTTGCGTTCTGGACTCGAACTCCTTCGGGTTGAGCACGTATTCAAACTGGCCATCCGTCACCGGGATCCATTGCTGGTCGATGACGGCGCCGGGAATGACGGCCGCGGCGTAGACCTGCCGGGCGGTGCTCCGGCCCTTGATGCGGATGCCGGTCACGGGGTCCATGTTCCAGTCTTCGGGTAGATCCAGCGTGAGTTCGGGCGCGGAGGCGGGCTTGTCGCGCTCGATGACATAGAGGTCGCCGCCCTCGGGGGGCAAGCCGGGGACGCCGCCCTTGAAGCCCTGCCAATCACCTTCCATGGTGTAGCGGTACACGCCAGGCTGGTCCATGACGAAGCGGTCGCGGGCGACGAAACTGCCGAATTTGTCGCCCTGGCCGGAGGTGGAGACCTTGCGCCCGTCGGGATAGGTGAGCGTCACCTGAACATCGGCGGGCAGAACCGGGTCGATCTGGGCCGCGGCCGCGAAGACCGAGCCGGTGGTATAGACCATCCCGGGGCGGGGACCCACGAGGAAAAAGCGGGCGCGCTGGCGGTGGGGGCCCATCAGTTCTTCCTCGCCCGGGCCCGTGATGCGGTTGTCGTGGGTGTTCTGTTCGAGCAGAAAAGCGCTGGCGAGGTATCCGGCGTAAAGCGGAGGCTCGCCGGCGCGGCGGAGCACGACGCCGCCGATGAGGCGGTAGATGTCGCCGGGCAGGTCCCCGTTCGGAGAGGCGCCGATCTGTCCGCCGAAGCTGTTGGGCGAGAGCGACCAATAGGGTGCGCGGACGCGGTCTTCCCCGATCAGGAAGCGGCCCATGAAACCCGGGCGCGGGGCGGCCGTGTAGTAGTAGGCCCACTCGGTGATGTACTCGGGGAACAGATGCGGCGAGAAGCCGTTCGAGGTGCGGAGCTGGAGGTTTGTACGGTTGATGCCCTGGAAACGGGTGTCGTAGGTTGCTGCGTCCCTGGCTTCCCACATCAGCGTGTGCACGATCTTGTTCGCGCCGCGGTCGTCACTCGCCATTTGGAGAACATCGCCGGAGCGGTATGGGAAGTTGATGTGATCCAGATAGTAGGTGCCGTCGGCGAAGTACTCGCCTTCGCGGCGGGTGTGGCCGCGCTCGACGTATTGCTTTTCGATGTAGAGCTTCTTACCGCGCGCTTCGATGGGCGAATCCTCGGGATAGACGACGCCGGCGTGGCGCATGGTGCAGACCCACAGATGGCCGTTTTCATCCTGGTGTTTGGCCAGCACGTGCGCCCAGTATTCGCCGGGCTCGTCGAACACAAGCGGCTTCATGCCTTCGGCGGCGGAGAAGACGCCGCCCGGCGAGGCTTTGCCGGCATAGCGAAGCTCCTTGACGCGCGAGGGATCGGATTGGGGGTAGAGACGGGCGGTGACTTCGACGTGGGCGGGAAAGGCCGGCGCGAAGCCGATAGGGCGGCCATAGGAGTTGCCCACCGGATAGCTCATGCCCTGAAACGTGGCCGTGGCCATGGTCATGCGTTTGGCGATCCAGAAGCGGTAGGTGCCTCCGCCCTGGTAGCGGTTTCCGCGGGCATCCTCGTACCAGCCGGTGGCGCGGACGATGTGGAGCCCGTAAGCAGCCGGCCTCCAGGCAGTGAAGGCGCTCCTCCTCGTGCTGGGCCAGCGGCCGGTGAGGGCAACAAAGGGGGCGGTGCCCAGGTTGGTCACCGTGCCGTCCGGCGCGGTCACTTCCACTGTCAACTGGCCGCGATTGCCGGCCCATCCGATATTGCTGCGATCCTCGATGGTATCGGGGATCACCCGCGGCTCGAGCGAATAGGAGATGACGCGCGAATCGGCGTTGAACATCGGCAGAATGACGTCGTCCTGGATCAGGTTGCGGCCCGAGATGGCGAACCAGCTTTGATCCTCATCGGCCACAACGCCGCGGTAGCCGTTCGAGTTGTAGCCGTTCAGAAGCACCCAGGGCACGCGCGGCTGGATGGTTTCACCGTCGACGGGCGTGCCGGAGACGTGGGGGCCTGAGGCCCGGATGAGGGGCGAATAGGCGTGGCTTTCATTGGGCCTGCCCTTGGGAAAGGGTCGCGTCGAGAAGCCTTCGCCGCTGAGCGACACGCGCCTGGCGCCGGCCAGGAAACCGTAGTCGATGCGCACGCGGTAGATGCCGGGCGGCAGACCCTCCGCTAGCGTCTGCCGGAGAACGAATGTGGCGCTGTAGCCGCCGTCCTGCCGCGCCAGAGTGGCCAGCTTCAGCGTGCTCATCTGATCGAAGGGCGTCTGGAAGCCGTAACCGAAGCGGCGGGTGACGGCGCCTTGGATGCCGCCCTCGATGGGCAGGCCGGCCGGCGTCAACAGCGTGGAGAACCTTTCGTCGTTCGCCCAGCGCATGCGGCCCGCGGCGTCGAAGGTGCGTTCGGCGGTGGCCAGTGCGATAACGCTGTCCACCGTGATTCCGGCGGCGGCGAGGCTGTCGAGGTGGGCCTGAGTGAAGAACAGCGTGGTTCGCACTTCCACCGTGTCGCCCGGTTTCCAGGCTTCGGGGGTGACATGGGTTTCCGCCCGCCACTCGCCATGGCTGGTCCAGCCGGGTCCGGCAAACTGGAGTACTCCGGTCTGGGCACACGTCAAGACCGGAAGGAGAAGAAGAAGAAACAACGCGCGCATAGATTCCCCGTATATCAGGCCTGAATATCTGCTTTGGCCTGTGCATCTGGAGTATACAGCATAGTCCGCGCCGCTGAAAAGGGCCCGGCGACCTAGTACCTGTGCCGGAAGGCGAGGGGATTCGGCGGGCTAAGCGCCAGGCACCGGATTCAGCCGGATGCGCCCGGCCGCTTCCCCGTGGGGCCACCTATCCGGCTGAGGCGGCTTCAGTTACGAGGCAGAAAAATCGGCCTCCACACCTGTTTGTCCGGTTGAAACAATCGGCCAGAATTTCTCTTCGCAAGATATCGTATATGGTTCGCGCCCTTACTCTCGCGGTTGCCGGTCTGGGCCGATGGGAGCCGATGGGGGGTAAGACCCCGGTTCCCCATGCCTCATCACGTTCACCTCGTCGCCTTACCGCAGCACCCGGACTCCTTTGCGCGCACGTTTCCCCGGGTTCATTCCGAATATGCCCGCGCCATCCACATGCGCCTGCGGCGTGTAGGTCATTTATGGCAGGCACGTTACGGCTCGACGCCCGTGGATGAAACACATTTCCGGGCCGCTTTGCTGTCTGTGGAGCAAAATCCGGTCCTGGCCCGCCTCGTGGCGCGCCCGGCACACGCCGGAGACCTGGAAGTTATACCTGGACAAAGGGTGACTGGAGGCCGCCCTGATCGGGGGAATCCGCGACGCAGCCCAACGAGGCCAACCGCTCGGCCACGAAGCGTTCGTCAAACAGGTACGGGACGCCTGGAAGGCGGACTCCCTGGCCGAACCCCCGGGAGCTGTGATAAGTCTTGAAATGGCAGCAACTTAACCCGACCTTCGCAACTGACGCCCGAAAATTGCGATTCTCCGGGCTTTTGCCCGAGTCAGTCTCCTCGGGGCAACGGCGGTGACTCTAATACCCGCCGTAGTGCCCGCCTGAAGAGAACCCGCGTTGAAAAAGGAGCCATCTCGCCCTTTATTCGCCCCGAGTTGGGAAGGTTGGGTTAGAGGACGACCGGACGCGCCGCCAGGCCCGCACAATCCATGCAAATACCAGCACGAGGAGCGCCGTGCGGGCGGCAAAGCAGGTGCTGGCCATCACGGCCTCGGCGTCGCCCGGATTGCGGCTGAGCAGCATACGCAGCACGGCCATGTTCTCCACGGCGTGCAACAGCGCCGCGATCCAGACGGCAATCGACAGGCTGAAACCCGCTACCGGCATCCGCGCCGGAACGGCCAGCCAGGCGCAGGCCAGGCTCAGCGTGAACGCGTAGAGAAAGATGAGCGGGAAGCGCATCTGCGCCAGCCCCAGTGCCCGGTCCACCAGGCCGCGCGGCAGTTGCTGGATCGCTTCGCCGGCGCTCCGGGGCTTGGGCGCTCCGGGGCTTAGCAGGTCCCACGCGTCGATGATCTCGCGCGCGCCATAGCCGTCGCGCGCCGCCACCAGGCTCCACAACCCCGCGGGCGCCGTGGGGTTCATCAGCGCGAAGTTGCGCGCCACCAGCCAGCCCGAGACGGCAAGCGTGAGAACGGCCAGCGGAACGAGCACGCGTGCCCGCCAGCCGGCCGGGATCAATTCAAACGGATGGAACATGGCGGCCTCCGCCGCGCGCGCGTCAGCTCAACTCCGAAGCGCGGAAAAACCAGGCAAGCTCGATCGCCGCGTTCTCCGGACTATCGGATCCGTGCGACGCGTTCCGGCCCACATTCGTCCCGTAGAGCTTCCGGACGGTGCCTTCATCGGCCTTCGCCGGGTCGGTGGCGCCCATGACCTCGCGCCATTTCGCCACGGCGTCCTCGCGCTCCAGCGCCAGCAACACCACGGGCCCTTCGGTCATGAACTCGACCAGCTCTCCAAAAAACGGCCGCTCCTTGTGAACGGCATAAAATCCCTCAGCCTCGGCGCGCGACAACCGCTGCATGCGCATCGCCAGCACCTTGAAGCCGCTCTTCTCGATCAGGGCGAGGATGTTGCCCGCGTTGCCCGCCGCCACCGCATCAGGTTTGATTATTGCAAACGTTTTCTGCACTTTATGCTTTCCTTCTTGAACTAAAGCTTGAGGGCCTGCTTCACCCGCGCGCCCATGTCGGCGGGGGACTGGCACACCAGAATGCCCGCGTCCTCCATGGCGGCCATTTTGTCGCTGGCCTTGCCGCTGCCGCCCGAAATGATGGCGCCGGCATGGCCCATGCGGCGGCCCGGAGGCGCCGTCTGGCCCGCGATGAAGCCAATCACGGGCTTCTTCACGTGCTCCTTCACGTACGCCGCCGCGATCTCCTCGGCATTGCCGCCGATCTCGCCGATCAGGATGATGGCCTCGGTGGCCGGATCCTCGTTGAACAGCTTCATGGCGTCCAGGTGCGTTGTGCCGATGATCGGATCGCCGCCGATGCCGATGCAGGTGGACTGGCCAATCCCGATGGCCGACAACTGCCCCACCGCCTCATACGTCAACGTGCCCGAGCGCGAAACCACGCCCACCGGACCCGGCTTATGAATGGGGCCGGGCATGATGCCGATCTTGCATTCGCCCGGCGTAATGATGCCGGGGCAGTTCGGACCAATCAGCCGCGTGCCGGGATGATCGCCCAGAAACTGCCAGGCCTTGACCATGTCCAGCGCCGGTATGCCCTCGGTGATGCACACCACCAGCGCCACCCCCGCATCGGCCGCTTCCATCACGGCGTCGGCGGCGAACGGCGGCGGCACGAATATCACGCTCGCGTTCGCGCCGGTCTGCTTCACGGCTTCGGCCACGGTGTTGAACACCGGGCGGTCGAGGTGCTTCGTGCCGCCCTTGCCGGGCGTGACGCCGCCCACGATGTTGGTGCCATAATCCATCGCCTGCTGCGCGTGGAAGGTGCCTTCTTTGCCGGTGAAGCCCTGAACCAAAACGCGCGTGTCTTTGTTGACCAGAATGCTCATGGTGGTTCCTGCTTCTCCTTACCGGGCCAGCGCGACGACCTTCTCCGCCGCGTCCTTCATGTCCGCCGCCACCGTGAAGTTCAGGCCGCTCTCGGCCAGAATCTTCCGCCCGAGTTCGACGTTGGTGCCCTCCATGCGGACCACGATCGGCACTTTCACATCCAGCACGCGCGCCGCCTCCACCACGCCCGCCGCCAGCGTGTCGCAGCGCAGAATCCCGCCGAAAATGTTGATCAGGATCGCCTTCACGTGCGGGTCGGCCAGCAGGATATGGAAGGCGTTGCGGACCTGGTCCTTGTTCGCCCCGCCGCCCACGTCGAGGAAGTTCGCGGGGCTGCCGCCGGCGTACTTGATGATGTCCATCGTCGCCATCGCCAGGCCGGCGCCGTTCACCATGCACGCCACGCTGCCGTCGAGCTTGATGTAGTTCAACCCGAACTGCGAGGCCTCCACTTCCAGCGGATCCTCCTCGTTCAGGTCCCGCAACTCGGCGATGTCCTTGTGGCGGAACAGCGCATTGTCGTCGAAACCGATCTTGGCGTCGAGCGCGATGATCTTGTCGTCCTCAGTGAGGATCAGCGGGTTGATTTCGGCCAGGTTGCAGTCGAGATCGGCATAGGCCTTCGCCAGCGCCGTCATCGCCTTGACCGCGGGGCCGACCGCCGGCGTGGGCAAGCCCAGCCCGAAGGCCAGCTTGCGCGCCTGCCACCCCATCAGGCCGGCGGCGGGATCGAATGGTTCCTTGAGGATCAGTTCCGGCGTCTTGGCGGCGACCTCTTCAATATCCATGCCTCCCGCGGCAGAGACCATCATCACGGGCTTGCCCACCGCGCGGTCCAGCACAATGCCGCAGTACAGCTCGCGGGCGATGGGCAGCGTCTCCTCCACGAGCAGGCGCTGCACCAGCCGGCCTTCCGGCCCGGTCTGGTGGGTAACCAGGGTCATGCCGAGAATCTGCTGGGCCACCTCGCGCGCGGCATCCCGGTTGTCAGCCAGCTTCACGCCGCCGCCTTTGCCGCGGCCTCCGGCGTGAATCTGCGCCTTCACCACGACGCGCCCGCCAAGCTCCTTGGCGACCTCTTCGGCCTCATCGACGGTGCGCGCCATTCGTCCCCGGGGCACAGGGACACCGTAGCGGCCGAGGATCTCCTTGGCCTGATACTCGTGAATTTTCATAGAAATGCAGTCCGCGTGTGCTAGGCTCTTGAAGAAAAGCCCGCAAACTGCCAATATACCATGCCCTTTCTTGAGTACCTTCACCGGTTGATGAACCGCGAAACCCTCACCTCGCAGGACGCCCGCGCCGCCATGGCCGCCATCCTCGCCGGCGAAGCCACCACGGCTCAGATCGCCGCGTTCGCCACCGCACTGCACATGAAAGGCGAAACCGCGGCCGAGTTGCGCGGCCTCGCCGAAGCCATGCGCGCCTCCAGCCTCAAGGTCGAGCACGGCATCACCGGCGAACCCGTGCTTGACACCTGTGGCACCGGCGGCGACGCGCAGGGCACGCTGAACGTTTCCACCATCGCCGCCTTCGTCGCGGCGGGCGCGGGCGTCAAGGTTGCCAAGCACGGCAACCGCTCCTACACTTCGCGCTGCGGCAGCGCCGACCTGCTTGAAGCTCTCGGTGCGCGCATCGACCTGCCGCCGGAGGCCACCGCCCGTGCCATCCGCGAGGTGGGCATCGGCTTCCTCTTCGCCCCCCAATACCACCCGGCGATGAAGCACGCCGCGCAGGCGCGCACCGAACTCAAAATCCGCACCGCGTTCAATCTGCTCGGACCATTGACCAACCCCGCCAGAGCGACCAGCCAGCTTGTGGGCGCGCCTTCGGTGCAAGCCGCGGAGTTGATGGCCATGACCCTCGCAAGCCTCGGCCTGCAGCGCGGCTTTGTGGTCCACGGAGCCGATGGTTTGGACGAAATCTCCACCACCGGCTCGAGTTCGATGATCGGCATCCTGCGCGGCGCCATCGACCACCGCATCGTCTCCCCCGAGGACTTCGGCGTACCGCGGGCCTCCCTCGAAGACCTCCGTGGTGGAGACCTCGAGCGCAACGCCGCCATCACGCATGCGGTATTGGGCGGTGCAACCGGGGCGCATCGCGACATCGTGCTGGTCAATTCGGCCGCCGCACTGATGGCCGCGGGCCGCGCGGCGGAAATCACCGAAGCGATGGCGATGGCGGCGGAAAGCATCGATACGGGGGCGGCGCGGCGCCGGCTGGAGGCTTTCATCGAATTCACCCGGTCCGAAATGGAGTAGCCCCGTTTGCGAGCCTCCGGAATGGTCCGGCCAGTGCCGGGTTGGTGATCGAGAATGGGAGGCCCGGTGCCGACGGGATTCTGTCAAATAACCCATTGTCATTGAATACTTTAGGCGATCCACCCCTGCCGGTGGCCGGGTGCCGGTTCGCTTTTTGTGTCAGGTCCTTTGGCGCCATTTCTTCGGTGTGGCAGCCGACGGGCGGAAACAGCTGGACAAAACTAAACGTATCCGATAGAGTTAGAGGACTATGTCCAAAACAAAGGATCTGGATCGCCTACTCGGCTTCAACACGCGCGCGCTGCATACGGCTTTCGATTCGGACTCGGCCACGAATGCCCGGGCGGTGCCGATCTATCAGACAACATCCTACGTTTTTAACGATTCCGCGCATGCGGCGGCGCTGTTCGGCTTGCAGCAGTTCGGCAACATCTATACCCGGATCATGAATCCGACGACGGACGTGCTGGAACAACGCGTCGCATCGCTCGAGAACGCCGCAGCCGCGCTGGCGGTGGCGAGCGGACAAGCGGCGCAATTTTTGGCGATCAGCAGTCTGCTCGAGGCGGGCGACCATCTGGTGGCGGCAAGCACGTTGTACGGCGGCACGTACACGCAGTTTGACGTGAGTTTCCGGAAACTCGGCTACGATGTGACCTTCGTGGAGCCGGACGACCCCGAGAACTTCCGCAAGGCGCTGAAGCCGAACACCAAGGCGGTATATGGGGAGACGATTTCGAATCCTCGCGGCAACGTCCTGGACATCGAAGCGGTGGCGAAGATCGCGCACGAGGCGAACGTCCCGCTGGTGATCGACAACACCTTCGCGACGCCTTATTTGTGCCGGCCCGCCGATTTTGGCGCCGATATTATTGTGCATTCCCTGACCAAATTCATGGGCGGGCATGGCAATTCCATCGGCGGAATCATCGTGGACGCGGGCAAGTTCGATTGGTCGAAGAGCGCGCACAGGCAATTGAACGCGCCCTCGGCGGCCTATCATGGCATGACTTTCAGCGAGATTTTCGGCAATCTGGCGTTTATTATCCGGGCGCGGGTAGAAGGTTTGCGGGACATGGGTCCAGCCCTGAGCCCGTTTAACGCCTTTTTGTTCTTGCAGGGCATCGAGACGCTCGGGATGCGCATGGACCGGCATGTGGACAATGCGCGGCTGACCGCGGAATACCTGGAGAGCCATCCGGCGGTAACGTGGGTGCGCTATCCGGGCTTGAAGACCAGCCCTTATTATTCGCTGGCGAACAAGTATCTGCCCAAAGGGCCGGGCGCGGTCTTCAGTTTCGGCATTAAGGGCGGCTACGATGCGGGCGTGAAGTTCATCGACGCTCTGAAGATTTTCTCCCATCTGGCGAATGTGGGCGATTCTCGCTCGCTGGTGATTCATCCTTCTTCCACCACCCATCAGCAGCTCTCCCCGGAGCAGCAGTCAAGCGCGGGCGTGACACCCGACATGGTGAGACTGTCGGTGGGCATCGAGGATATCGAGGACCTGATGTGGGATTTGAAGCAGGCGCTGGAGGCGTCGCAGAAGTAGCGGCTGTCAAGGCTGTTTAGCTGGTTGTCGCGGTTTCCGGCTCCGCCATCCCGCCCTACCACGCGTCCCGGTTCATGATCGTGACCCGGTAGAAAGGCTTCTCCTTTTCCGCCGGGTCCATTTGAAATTCCTCGCTGGTTTTGGCCGGGTCGTAGCCGCGCCAGAGCCAGGCGAGGGATTCGGGGAGGTCGAGCGCGGCCTGGGCGGAATTATGCGCGGCGCTGGCGAAGCGGAAATGGAAGTCGTATTCCTTCATTTTGAGGGAATTCGCCAATTGAATATTTTGGAGCGGCCAGGATCCGTGGGCGTTTTCGAGGTCGTCCGCGCCGTCGCTCAGCCAGACCCGGATATTGCGTTTCGGCTCTTTTCTCACTAAGAACGGGTACAAATTACCGCCATCGCGGCCCTCCCGCGGCCGCCACTGAATGGACGTGAAGCTGCCGATCGTGGAATGGACGCGGGCAAATTTGTCCGGGTGGAACCACGCGGCGGTGAATGAGCAGATGCCGCCGGAGGATTCGCCTCCAATGGCGCGGCTGTAGCCGTCGCGGCGCAATTTGTAGCTCTTTTCGACCTCGGGCAGCACTTCCTCAAGGAGGAAGCGGGTGTAGCGGTCGTCCATCGAGTCATACTGAACGGAGCGCATGGGGTGGCCATCAGGCGCGAAGCCGGGTGCGATGAGCACATGAACGAGCGGCGGGATACGCTTCTGATGGACAAGGTTCTCGGTGACGGTGAACAGGCGCATGCGGGTGAGATCGCCGTTCACCAGGTTCTGGCCATCCTGCCAGACCATGAGAGGCGCGGGGACGGCGGGATCGGCGCCGGGGGCGGCATAGATCCAATAGTCGGCCTTCATTCCGCCGTAAAGTTTGCTTTCGATTACGTATTTGCCGCTTAAAGTGCCCCTCGGAACGCTGTTTTTCGGGTAGGAGTCAGGGTTGTATCCGGTAACGTCAGAGCGGTTCGAAGGCGGTTTTCCTTCTATAAAATACTGATACGCGTGCGTGACGCCCGTCCGCATTTTGACGAAATGGATCCAGAGATTCGAGCCGGGAATCCGCTCCATGGCGACGGGCGCGGCGTGATTCAGCGCAATGCGCACGTGTGTTTCCGACGCGGCGGCGAAGAGGAAGTCCTGTCCCCAGACAGCGGCTCCGCCGTTGGGCGAGAGGGTTTTGGCGATGGCCGCGGCGAGGCCGGGCGCGGCGGGGCCCTGGCGGGCGAGATCGACCAGCGCTTCCAGCGGATGCGGCGCCTGTGCCGCCGCGGCGCAAGCCGCGGCGAGCAGAAGGGCGAATGTCTTCATTGGGGAAATCCTTCGAGGAGTTTGACAATGGCGGCGAGGCGGCGGCGTCGGGCGTGATCGAGGGCGGTGGCGCCGCGGGCGTCTTTGATGGCGGGGTCCACGCCTGCCGCCAGCAGGGCCGGGATGAGCGCCGGGCAGTCCTGGGCGACGGCGACGTGCAGCAGGGAATGACCCGCGGCATTGGGCCGGTTCAATTCAGCCTTGGCTTCGAGGAAGGGCGCGAGCAGCGCCTCCCGGCACGCACGAACGGCAAACTGCATGGGCAGGGAATCCTCGGGACCGGGCAAATTCGCATTGGCGCCGAGCGCCAGCAACGCGCGCACGGTTTCCACGTGCCCGCCCTGCGCCGCGTGCCACAGGGGCGTGGCGCCTTGCGCGGAGCGGGCGTCGATGTCCGCGCCAGCCGCGGCGAGCAGGCGCGCGACAGCGGTGAAGCCCGCGCCGGCGGCGTAGTGCAAGGGGGTCTGACCGCGGCGGGTGTCGCGCGGATCGCGGTTCTTGAAATGCGGCAGAAGCGCGCGCACCGCCGGCTCCGATCCTGACGCCGCGGCGGCATGCAGCGCCGTTTCGCCATTCCACCGCAGCGCCCCGGGATCCGCGCCCGCGTGGAGCAAGGCCTCGACGATGGCGGCATAGCCGCCGCGCGCGGCGAGCAGGAGCGCGGTTTCGCTTTCTTCCGTGGCGCCATTCGGATCGGCTTTGCCGGCCAGCAACTCGCGGACCTGGGCGAGGTCGCCGGCGGAGGCGGCGCGCAGTAGCGGTGGCGGTTCCGCGGCGAGTGCCGCAGCAGCGGCAAAAAAGATGACAGAAGGGATTCCCAAGGCTCGCTGGTAGTTATAACATATTAGAGACTCAATGCAGTCCCAAAGGGGCAGATGGGCGCTTGCCGCCGTGCTGTTGTTCGCGCTGCCGGGCAGGGTGAGTCTGTCTGCGCAAGGGCCTGTGCCGGAGCAGGCCTATCAAGAGCGGGTGCGCCCGTATCTGAAGCGGTACTGCATGGCCTGCCACCAGGAGCGGCTGAAGACTGCGGGCGTCGTGGTGGATCAGCTTGTCTCGGCAGATTCGATCGGGGCCCATGGCGAGTTGTGGGAGAAGATCATCCGCAAGATGCGGACGGGCGAGATGCCGCCGCCCGGGGCGGCTCGGCCCGCCGCGCCACTGACGCACGGCATCGTTGAATTGGTGAGCAACGAACTGGACCGGCTGGCGGCGGAGCGGCCCGACCCAGGGCGCGTCATGCCACACCGGCTCAACCGCGCCGAATACAACAATGTGATCCGGGATCTGTTGGCGGTGGACTTCCACCCGGCGGACGACTTTCCGGCCGACGATTCGGGCTACGGGTTCGACAACATCGCGGGCGCACTGTCGCTGCCGCCGGTGTTGATGGAGAAGTACCTGAAGGCGGCGGAGCGTGTGAGCCGGATGGCGCTGGGCCGGGTGAAGTTCGAACCCGTACTCGAGCGCCGCGCCGTACCGCGCGACCGTCCGCAGGACCGGCGCATCAGCGAGCATGCGCCCCTGGCTTCCCGCGGCGGCGCGGAAATCGACTACCCCTTCCCGGCCGACGCCGAGTATCTGCTGCGGGTGCGCGTGCGCGGCGCCCCGGACCCGCGGGCCCCGGCGGTTCTCGACCTATACCTGGATGGCGAGCGCATCCAGCGATTCGACGTGGCCTTCAACGGCAATGAAGAAGACGAGGAACAGCGCCGGTTCGAGACCAAAATTCGCATCCCTGGCGGCCGCCACCGCGTGATGGCCGTCTTCCTGCGCGACGATTCCTGGGGCGAATGGCCGAACATCAATTTTCCGAAAGAAGGCCCGCCGCGCCGGAATCCGATGGAAGTGGACTGGATCGAAGTGGGCGGGCCATTCGGCGTGACGGGTCCCGGCTTGACCGAAAGCCGCAAGCGCATTCTGACCTGCCAGCCGGAAGGCGATGGCGAAGCGTGCGCCGGCGCGATTCTGAAGCGGCTGGCTTACCGGGCCTGGCGGCGGCCGTTGACCGGGCAGGAGATCGCGCGGCTGCTGCGCCTGTACCGGCAAGGGCGTGAGGATACCGGCGAATTCGAGGGCGGGCTGGAACTGGCCTTGCGCGGCTTGCTGGTGTCGCCGCAATTTCTCTTCCGGGTGGAGCGCGCGCCGGAGGGCGCGAAGCCCAGCCAGGCTTATCCGCTGAATGCGTATGAGTTGGCCTCGCGGCTGTCGTTCTTTCTCTGGAGCAGCATTCCGGACGTGGCGCTGCTGAAGCAGGCTGAGACGGGCGCGCTGCTGCGGCGCGAAGTACTCGAGGCTGAGGTGCGGCGCATGCTGAAGCACCCACGCGCGGAGGCGCTGACGTCGAATTTCGCCGGTCAATGGCTGCATCTGCGCAATCTCGAGGCGTTCAAGCCGAATCCCGAATCGTTCCCGGAGTACGACAGCCGCCTGCGCACGGCGATGCAGAGAGAAACGGAACTGTTTTTCGAGGACGTGGTGCGCACAGACCGCAGCGTGCTGGAGTTCATCGATGCGCGGCACACGTTTGTCAATGAGCGGCTGGCCGCTTTCTATGGGATCGAGGGCGTGACGGGCGAGGCGTACCGGCGCGTAGATTTGCCGGACGGGCGGCGCGGTGGCGTCTTGACGATGGCCAGCGTGCTTGCGGTGACTTCGTATCCCACGCGCACCTCGCCGGTGATCCGCGGCAAGTGGGTGCTTGAGAATCTGCTGGGCGCGCCGCCGCCCCCGCCGCCGCCCGACGTGCCGGAACTCGACGAGCAAACGCTGGGCAAATCGGTTTCGATGCGCCAGCAGTTGGCCGCGCATCGCGCCAACCCGGCTTGCGCGTCGTGCCACAACCGCATGGACGCCATCGGCTTCGCCCTGGAAAACTACGACGCGCTGGGCCGTTTCCGCACTCATGAGGGCGAATTCGAAGTGGATGCGTCGGGCGAATTGCCGTCCGGCGAAAAATTCGCCGACGCAGCCGAACTCAAGAAGATCTTTCGAGAGAATCCCCAGGAGTTCGTTCTGTGTCTAACGGAGAAATTGTTCACCTACGCGCTCGGGCGCGGCGTGGAGCGAACGGACAAGCCGGCGATTCGCGCGATCTCACGCGAACTGGCAAAGAAGGATTACCGGTTTTCGGAGCTGGTGCTTGGCATCGTGAACAGCGCGCAGTTTCAAATGCGGCGCGCCGAGGGGAAGGAGTTGAGCCTTGGTACTGACGAATAAACATCTGTCGCGCCGCACACTGTTGCGGGGGTTCGGCGCGGCGCTGGCGCTGCCGCATCTGGACGCGATGACCCCGGCGCGGAGTGCGGCGGCCAAGCCGCCGCTGCGGCTCGGCTTTGTCTATGTGCCCAACGGAATCATCATGCCGGAATGGACGCCGTTGGGCGAGGGCGCGGATTTCCGCCTGTCGCCGCTGCTGGAACCGCTGGCCGCGCACCGCGAGCGGATGCTCGTGCTTTCCGGCCTCGCGCAGATGAACGGCCGCGCGCTGGGCGACGGCCCCGGCGATCACGCGCGCGCGGCAGCCAGCTATCTCACGGGCTTCCACCCCCGCAAGACCGAGGGCGCCGACATCCGCAACGGAATCTCCGCCGATCAGGTGGCCGCGAAGGCCATCGGCGGGGCGAGCCGCTTCCCTTCCCTCGAACTCGGGCTCGAAGGCGGCGGCATGGTGGGCAACTGCGATTCGGGCTACAGCTGCGCGTATTCGAATTCGCTGTCGTGGAGCGGCCCGCAGACACCGCTTCCGCCCGAGATCAATCCGCGCGCCGTGTTCGAGCGCCTGTTCGGCGACGGCGAGCCGATGGACGAGGAGACGCGGCAGCGGCAGGCGCGGCAGAACCGCAGCCTGCTCGATTTCATTCGCGAGGACGCGGGCGCGCTCCGCAGGGAGTTGGGGCAGGGCGACCAGCACAAGCTGGATGAATATCTGACCTCAGTCCGCGAGATCGAGCGCCGCATCCAGATTGCAGAGAGTCAGGACGTCACCCAACAGCGGGAGGTGATGCAGGAGATCACCCTGGCCAAGCCGGCCGGCGTGCCGGTGACCTTCGAGGAATACTCCGAGCTGATGTTCGACCTGATGGTGGCGGCCTACCAGACCAACTCCACGCGGATCATCACGTTGATGATGGGCCGCGAGGGCAGCAACCGCACATACCGCCCGGTGGGCGTGCCGGAGGCGCATCACGGCCTCTCCCACCACATGCATGCCGCCGAAAAGATCGAAAAGCTCGCCCGGATCAACCTCCATCACATCACGCTCTTCGAGAAGCTGATCGCTAAGATGGCCGCCACGCCCGACGGCGGCGGGACGCTGCTGGATCATTCGCTGATCGTGTACGGCAGCGGGTTGAGCGACGGCAATGCCCATTGGCACCACGACCTGCCCGTACTCTTGATGGGCGGCGCCAACGGCGTTTTCAAGATGGGGCGGCACGTGCGGTACCCGAAGGAAACGCCAATGAACAACCTGTTCCTCTCGATCCTCGACACGATGGGCGTGAGGGAGGAAACGCTGGGCGACAGCACGGGGCAGCTGCCCTATTTGAGTGATTTGACGGCGTAGGGCGCGCGCCCGCTCAGGGCGTGCCGGCGGGTTCGGCGCCCAGCGGGATCGTCGAGACCTTGTTGAGCCGGTCGATCAGGACGGCTGTCTGATCGGACACGGCGAGCAGGCGCGTGCCGCGCAGGACATCGGCGTCTCCAGCGATGCGGATCCAGCGGTTGCCCTGGCGGCGGAAGAGTCCGTAGGGCGTATCGAATTTTTCGTTTTCGGCGAGGGGCAGCAGTGCGAACAAACGGCCCCGCGGGTCGAGCGCGGCGCTGACCACTGAATGGGAGCGCGGCTCCCAGGGCAGTTCGAGTACGCGTGGTTCGCCATCCCCCACGCGCGCCATGCGGCGCACACCGGGCATGAGCGCGACTACTCCGCCGCCGGGGGCCGCAAGCAGTTGAGCGGGCCGCGCCCATGGGCTCTGCGTGGCTTCGCGAGGCAATTGCCCGCGCTTCAACATCACGGCGGGCTTTTCCTCGCCGTCGTCGAAGCGATAGAGGACACCGTAATCCTGCCCACGCATCAGGGCGGGCATGTCGGGACCCAGGCACCAGAGCGAGCCGCCGGAGGCTTCAATCAGGGCGCAGACCACCGGGCCGGTGTTCCGGATCGTGCCGGGGCGGTTCAGGTCGCGGGTGTCGAATTCCATGATCAGGTTGGCCATGCCGCCCTGGCCGGGCAGCACACCCGCGGCTGAGACCGCGAGGCGGCCATCGGACCGCACTACGTAGTCACGCAGCATGATCGCTTCGAAAGGCTCGGGGGCTTGGGCGAAGTTCAGGCGGCGCGCGGGCGCTCCATCGATCGGCGTCAGGGTGAGCGCGACAAGACCGGCGTCGTAAGTGAGAACGAGGTCGCCGCACAGGCGCGGAACCTGCGCGTCGAGCGGCGCGGCCAGCAGCAGGGGGATGAGCACGTTGGCAAGGCGTCGGGCGTGCACAATTCCAGTGTAGGACGGGGTGAGTCTCATCCGCCCCGCAGCGCTTGCGCGGTCTTCTCGAGAGTGGAGATGAGCGATTCCCGCGGGAGGCTGGTGACCATGGGCTTAATGGCCCACGAAAGCCCGAAAGGGATGTCCCGGGTGAGTGACACCGACCGCAGTTGCAGCAGCACACCGCCATCGCGCGGTTCCACCACCCACCAGGAGTTCAGCCGCCAGAGGAAGCCCTGCCCGGTCCCGACGGGCTTGAGCCGTTCGTGCTTCCCGCCGTGGTTGTCCACCTCCTGGACGCGCGTGGAGCGCACCTCGCCAAGCCAGCGGTCGCGGCCGATGCGCGTGTAGCGCGTTTCGTATTCCGTGTCGAGGACCACCGTGATCACGTTCCTCTTGAGCAGTCGAAGCGAGGAGCGGTAGGTGTCGCCCTGCCTGGAGATAAGCTTCGAGGCGGATACCTCCGGCGCATAGATGGCGGCGTGGCGGTCAAAATCGGTCAGCAACGCCACGGCTTGCGTGGGCGTGGCTTTAGGCACGAACACGGCCCCCACCCAGTCATGAATCAGGGCGCTGGGGATGTCGATCGCGGCATCCTCGCCCCAGGCGAGCACCTTGGGACCATCGCCGGGGGCGGGAGCCACGCGCACTGGCCCCGCAGCCATCTCCTGAACCGCGCTGGCGATGTAGCGGTCGTATTCGCGTTCGGTTTTGGGGTCCAGATCGGCGCCCCAGAGGGAGAAAACGAGGAAAAAAGCGGTAAATCTCATCAATTTTGCTGTACGATGCGGGCAAACTCGCGCGCCAGTTCGATGGCGCCGGCCCCTTCCAGGTTGGCCAGGACTGCGATGGCCGTGCGGCTCGAGGGGATCAGCAGCACGTGGGTTGTAGTCCCCTGCTGCCCGCCGGAATGCTGCGCAACAAACACCCCGTTCTCGTTCTGGACGTTCCAGCCGAGACCATAGTAGGTGGGTTTTCCGTCGCGGAGCTTGCCGGGTGCCCACATCTGGTCGAGCGAAGCCTGCGTCACAATCGTCCCTCCCATCAATGCCCGCGCGAAGCGGACGAGTGCGGTGGCGGTGGAGAGCCAACCGCCGCCGGGCACTTTGTTAGACGTGTCAGCGAGCGAACAGTTTTCCAAAATGCCGGTTTTTGACAGGCGGTAACCGCGAGCGCGGCGCGGAATCAGGCGGTGAACATGGTCGGGCTGCATGGAGTGGATGCCCGCCGGCAGCAGGATGCGTTCGCGGATCCACTGGTCGAAGGGCATGCCCGCGGCGCGCTCCACCACGGCGCCGGCAAGATTAAAGCCATACGTGGAATAGAGATAGCGGGTACCGGGCTCGTGCAGAAGCGGATCGGCGGCGAACACTTCGAGGCCTTCTTGCACCGAGGCGTAGTGCCGCGTGGAGTTCATCTCGTCGCCCTTGTAGTGGCGGATACCGGACTGGTTGCTCAACAACTGGCGGGTGGTGACGGGCCATTGCTTGCGAGGGAAACGAACATAGTCTTGGACCGGCGCATCCAGGTCCAGGCGGCCCTGCTCCACCAGCAGCATGGCGCCTGCCGCCGTGAAGGGTTTCGAGATGGAGGCGATGCGAAAGACGGTGTGCGGGGAAGCCGGGACGTGGTTTTCCAGATCGGCGAAGCCCCAGGCGGCGCTCCAGATGGGGCCGTCGCCGGTGGCTGCCGCGACAGAAAGACCGGGAATCAGATAGGCGCTCATCTGGCGTGTGGCGGCGCGCTCGAGGGCCTCGATTTGCTGGGAAGAGAGCTGCGCGCAAAGCGGCAGCGCGGCGGCGAGAAGCAAAAGAACGCGGGCGGTCATGCTTCTACTGGTTTAGCATGGGAGTCCGCGACGCTTTGCTACCGCTGCCGGGGCCGCATAACGGCGAAACGCGAGAGGCGCGCCGTGCGTCAGTTCTCCGTACGCTTGTTATACTGTGAGTTTGCGCAGATTTGAACCTCCTATGAAGCGGATCCTACTGTTGTGTTTGGCTACCGGGATTGTGTCTGTCCCGGTAGTGGCCGAACAGGAATTTGTCACGGGCCAGGCGGCCCGTCTGGTGGTAGGTCAGAAGCCCTTCACCGAGCAGAGCCCGGAATCGTCGGACACAGTGCTGGGCGGGGTGGCAGGCGTCGCCTTTGCAAACGGCACGCTGATCGTGGCTGATTCGAATGGTGTCGGGGCATCGCCGGTGAACCACCGGATCATGATCTACCGCGATCTGCCGCCGTTCGTTCGTGACATCCATGCTGAATTTCCCCAGGAGGGCGAGCAGCGGTGCCCCGCCTGCATCGGCAAGGCGGCCAGCGTGCTTGGCCAGCCTGGGTTCGAGCCGCCCAAAGAGATCCGTCCCGCCGCACAGAACACACTCCGCCGCCCGAGCAGCGTCGCCTACAACGGCCGGATGCTGGCCGTGGCGGACACGGATAACAACCGGGTTCTGGTGTGGACGACCCTGCCGCTCACCAACGAAGCGCCCGCGAATTTCGTCGTCGGCCAGCCCGACTTCACTTCCTTCCGCCCGAATCAACCGCGCGCGCCACGGCCCGAGACGCTGCGCACGCCACACGGCGTCTGGCTGGACAGCAATGACGGGCTCTGGGTGGCGGACACCGGCAATGACCGGGTCCTTTATTACGGCCGGATCACGAGCAATGGCCAGACGCCCGTACTCACTCTGGGTCAGGCCGACGCCGGAGCGTACGATCAGGCCCCGTACTTTAGCGAGGATGTGAAGATCCGCGCCGATACCATGCTCACCCCGATGTCGGTGACGAGCGATGGCACGCGTCTGTTTGTCTCCGATCTGGCGCTGAACCGGGTGCTGATTTGGAACTCGATTCCCACCCGCAACCGGCAGCCGGCCGATGTGGTGGTAGGCCAGCCGGACATGACCTCGGGCTTCTCGAACAATTCCACGAAGTTGTGCGACGCCGTGGGCCAGGATGAGGATGGCAAGGACATCTTCCCTGTCCGGTGCGCGGCTACGGTTTCCCTGCCCCGCTTTGCTCTTTCCGACGGGAGGCGGCTGTTCGTGGCCGACTCCGGCAATGACCGCGTGCTGGTGTTCAACGAGATTCCGCGGACCGACGGCGCACGCCCGGATGCGATTCTCGGCCAGCAGGGCGAATTCATCAATGCGTCGTCGGATTCGGCCGCGCCCGAGCGCGTCTCAGCCACCGACAGCTTCAAGACGCCGCATTCGCTCGCCTGGGACGGCACCAACCTCTACGTGGCCGATACGTTCAACCGGCGCGTGTTGCTGTATTCGCCGGGCGATTTCTTCATTCCGCTGAGTGCGGTCCGCAACGCCGCCAGCCCTCTGGTGTTCGCCCAGGGGTTCATCACGTTTACCGGCGAACTGGTGGACGATGACGAGATTACGATCACCATCGGCCGGCAGGGCGACGATGACGACGCCAAGCGGAAGTACAAGGTGAAGGTCGAGGAGGAGACGACCTTCGAGAATTTGATCACCCGGTTCGTGGAACTGATCAACACGCAGGATGGCGGCGATCCGCTGGTGAACGCGATTCCGAATATTCGTTTCAATACGATTTTGCTTTCGGCGCGCGACGCGGGCCCGCTGGGCAACGAAGTCACCGTTGAGCGTTCGAACAGCAACGATACGTCGCTGACCCTCATTACGCTCAGCGGCGCCACGCTCACGGGCGGCCAGGACGCCGCTCAGGTAGCGCCCTATGCGCTGGTGGCGATCCTGGGCGACGACCTGGCGGACTTCACGAGCGAGGTTCGCGACCTGTCCGAGTCGCTGCCCTATTCGCTGGCCAACACGCAGGTGTATTTCGACGGTAAGCTGGCGCCGCTGGTGTTCGTTTCGCCCGATAAGATCGTGGCGCAGATGCCGGTGGAGATGGCCGGTTCGAACAGCGCCTCGGGGATCATCCGCACGATCCGGGCCGATGGGCGGGTGACGGTATCCACGCCCGTGGCGGTCCGGCTGATCGCGCAGAATCCGAACGTGTTCGACACGCTGGAAAGCGTGCCCGCGCCCGGGATCGCCTTCCATTTCTCATCCCATGCCACGGGTTCCGTGCAGGTGGATGGAATCAATCTCCGCAAGGGCGACAAGGCCACCATCAGTATCAACGGCCGGGATCACACCTACGTCATTCGGGAACGTCCGGACCGCCCCGACGAAGACGGCGACCCCACGACGGACACCACGGCGGATGTTGTCCAAGCTCTGGTGGACATCATCAACGCAAATGATCCTGAAGTGGAAGCGTTCCCGGCAGGCATATTCGCGACGCGAGTCCGGCTGCGCGCGCGGCTGCCCGGCCCGTTGGGCGAGGGCATTCCTTTCACGGCGAAGGCGGTGGACGAGGGGGATTTCGACAACGCGACGGTGATCATGACAGCGCTGAATACGCAGTTGTGCTGTGCGAATCAGGCCGGCTCACCGGTGACCGAGGATAACCCCGCCAAACCCGGCGAAACCATCGTCATCTTCGCCACCGGCATGGGCCTGATTCAGCCCGAGGACGGCCGCAACGCCATGTTCAACGGTATTCCCTACGATGGGCCGGAATACAACGAAGTTGTGGAGTTCGTGAGCGCCCTGGCGGGTGGAAAGACCGCGAATGTGCAGTTTGCGGCACTCAAACGAGGCACGATAGGGATCTACGAAGTCCATCTCGAGCTGAACCCGGATCTGCCTACGAACCCGCGGACGAACTGCACGATCGCGCAGAGCTTTCAGGTCTCGAACATCTTCTTTATTCCGGTGGTGAATCCGGAACCCGGGGGCGGGCAGCCACTGTTCTAATGTCCGTGACGGAGGGGTGGCCGGACCCGAACACGCGTCATCCGTGACCCCATCGGCAGGCCAGGGCTTGGCGCATGGCTGGAGGCGAAAAAATGGAAAAATGGAAAAATGGTGTCAACGACCATTTTTCTATTTTTCAATTGACTAAGTGTTTGAAAATAAATAGTTTAATAGAATAAGAGCTGCCGGATGGCTGGCAGCGCGCCCTGATTTTTCAATCACTTGACCGAGTCCGTGGCCGCGCTCTAACCCGGGCTCGGCCGCGAAGACGGCGATCGCAAACGTAAACGTCCTTTTTTGTTTCAAGGTGCCAACTGCGTGCTAAGTCGCTTTTTATCAACGGCTTATTTGGACGGGAGCCTTTGCGCTCTGAGAGCTGCGTGATCGCCAAAGGGCGGCGGCGGGGCTGGCCTCAAATCGTAAACGCTTGAAACTGAATTACTTGCTCGAACTAGAAAAAGCGCCAATGGTCGTTGACACCATTTTCCCACCATTTTTCCATTTTTCTGTCTCAGTTTTGGGGTTCAGGTCAAGGTTCCAGCCGCTCGAATGCGGGAATGCGCTGGACTGCTCTAGCTGACGGCTTCGTAGGGGCGGTAGCCGTGACGGGCGAGCACAGAGCGAGCTGGTTCGGCATCCTGGTCAGTCACATAAAAGAAGGCGCCGACACGCTCTGAGACGAAGATGAACCCGCCGCGGTAGGTGTCGCACTCCACCAGGTAATCGATACCGGCGGCGGTGAGGTGTTCCTCCAGCGTGGTCGCCTCCTTGAGCCGTTTGGCGATGTAGAGGAGCACGAGTTCCTGCTGGCCGAATTCATCATCCACTCTGCGCATCTAGACTTTTAGAGTATCCCACCGGCCGGAAGGTGAGAATTCCGCCGCCGTCGGCGCACTTTCACTATGTGACTGTTTCCGTTCCCGCCCCGCCGGCCCGCACCGGCGATGACGTTCTTCACTGGCTGGCCTTGCATCTCACGCCCGGCCTTGGCGCGCGCAAGACCCTGGATCTGTTGAACGCCTATCACACGCCCCAGGCGATCTTCCGCGCCCCGGCCAGTGAACTCGCGGCACGCGGCGTGCCCGGGGCGATTGCGCGCACAATCGCCGCGGGCTGCACCTTCGAGGACGCGGCGCACCAGCACGAGAGAATGCTGCGCGAGGGCGTAGAGCTATTGACAATTCGGGACGAGGTTTATCCCGAACCGCTGCGCCAGATCTTCGACCCGCCCGCCGTCCTGTTCGCCCGGGGACGGACAGAACTGCTCGGCCGGGTGGCGATCGCGGTTGTGGGCAGCCGCCATGCGACCACGTACGGGAAGGCGGTAGCGGAGAAACTGTCGGGGGATCTGGCGGCCCAGGGGGCGGCGATCGTTTCCGGGATGGCGCGCGGCATCGACACGGCGGCGCATCTGGGCGCGCTCGGGGTGGGTGGAGCGACCGTGGCGATCTTCGGGTGTGGAGTGGACGTTGTCTATCCGCGGGAAAACCGCGGGCTGGCCGAACGGCTGGCGCGGCAGGGCCTGATCTTGAGTGAGTTCGTCATGGGAGCGCCGGCCTACCCCCAAAACTTCCCAATTCGGAATCGCATCGTCAGCGGCCTCGCCGCTGGGGTGCTGGTGGTGGAGGGCACGCAGTACTCGGGCTCTTCAATCACCGCACGGCTGGCGCTGGAACAAGACCGGGAAGTGTTCGCGGTGCCAGGCAACATCACGGCGCAGCAGAGTTTCGGCCCTAACTTGCTGATAAAACAGGGTGCGCAGCTCGTTCAGTCCGCTGCGGACGTGCTGGACAATCTTCCCTGGGACGTCAGAAAAAGGCTTGCGGCGGGGAGGGAGGGCGCGCCCGGACCCGCGCCCGAGCAGGCCGCCTTGGACTTTGGCCCCATGACGGGCGTGGCCCAGCACCTGTTGCGTGTCTTGAAGCCGGACGAGACCCTCAATCTGGACCAAATCACAGAGCTTTGTCCGGATGCGTCGAGTTCGGAGGTGATCGCCATGCTGTTCGAACTCGAGCTCGCCGGGCTGGTCCGTCAACTGCCCGGCAAGAGTTTTGTTAAAGTAATGGGCAGGTGACCGGCCGCACGTGAGGCCGGAGAGCGGCAAGCCCGTTCCGGACGCCGTCCGCGGACTTTGCCCGGTGGCGCGCCACGACCGGACCTGTTCTCGGGGCGGCAGCGCGGCCAAACGCATCCGATATTTGTTGGACAGGCTCGTGTATACTTGGGTCCGCCGCCTGCGGAGACAGGCCAAGCGCGCCCTTTAGGAAAGAGTGGTTCACTGATGGCTGGCAAAGCACTGGTAATCGTCGAATCTCCGACGAAGGCAAAGACCATCACGCGGTTTCTCGGCAAGGATTTTGTCGTGAGGGCCTCGATGGGTCACGTCCGGGATCTTCCGGAGAACGCCGCGGATATCCCACCCAAGCTGAAAAAGGAACCTTGGGCCCGGCTCGGGGTGAACGTGGAAAAGGATTTCGAACCCCTCTACGTCGTTTCGCGCACGAAGAAGGACCAGGTGAAGGAGCTTCAGTCGCTTCTCAAAGAAGCGGGCGAACTCTACCTGGCCACGGACGAGGACCGCGAAGGCGAGTCCATCAGTTGGCATCTTTACGAGCTGCTGAAGCCGAAGGTGCCCACGCGGCGGCTGGTGTTCAACGAAATCACGAAAGAGGCGATTCAACACGCGCTGGAATCCCCGAGGGAGATCGACCTTCACCTGGTGCGCGCCCAGGAGACCCGCCGGATCATCGACCGTCTGTTCGGTTACGAGGTCAGTCCCCTGCTGTGGAAGAAGATGACGCCGGGGCTCAGCGCCGGACGCGTCCAAAGCGTGGCGGTGCGTTTGCTGGTGGAGCGCGAGCGCGCGCGCATCCGCTTCCACGCCGCTGGCTATTGGACCGTGAAGGCGAAGGTCGAGAAGCCCGGCGCGGAACCGGCGTTTGACATCGACCTGCACCAGGTGGGGGGCAAGCGGGTCGCCACAAGCCGGGACTTCAATCCAGATACCGGACTGCTGGACGATCCAGAATCGCTCGTTCTGCTGGACCGGGCGGGCGCCGAGCGCATCACCCGTCTGCTCGACGCCGGCCCCGTCGTGGTGAAGTCCGTGGAGCAGAAGCCCTTCACGCAGCGGCCCGCGGCGCCGTTCGTCACTTCCACCTTGCAGGTGGAGGCTAACGCCAAGCTCCGCTACTCGGCCAAGCGCACGATGCAGATCGCGCAGCAGCTCTATGAGAACGGCCTCATCACGTACATGAGGACCGACTCCACGTTCCTCAGCGAAGAGGGGCTGCACGGGGCGCGCGCACTGATCCGGCAGAAGTTTGGCGAGGAGTACCTTTCGCCGGCGGCGCGCGTGTACGAGACAAAGGTCCGGAACGCCCAGGAGGCGCACGAAGCCATCCGGCCGGCCGGCGAATCGTTCCGCGACCCCGCCGAGGTGCGCGCCACCATGGGCGAGGAGGCTGCGCGGCTGTATGAGCTGATCTACATGCGGACCGTCGCCTGCCAGATGCCAGACGCGCACGGTACGACAACCACGATCGCGATCGAGGCCGGCGACTCGCAATTCCGGGCTTCCGGCCGCGCGTTCACTTTCCCCGGATTCCGGCGCGCGTATCTGGCGAGCGCCGAGGAAGAGGCTAACGAACTCAACCGTGGCTTCCCCTCCCTTGCCCCGGGCGATGCGGTGCGCTGCCTCTCGGCGGAAGCTCTGGAGCGCACCACGCAGCCGCCCAACCGGTTTACGGAAGGGTCGCTGATCAAGGAACTCGAGCGGCTCGGCATCGGGCGGCCGAGTACCTGGGCGTCGATCGTGGACCTGGTGCTGAACCGGTCCTACGCCTTCAAGAAAGGGACCGCGCTGGTGCCTACCTTCACCGCGATGGCCGTAGTGGGGCTGCTCGAGAACCATTTCGACAACTTCCTCGACTATGAATACACGGCCCGGCTCGAGGACGACCTCGACGCCATCTCACGCGGCGAGGAGACGAGCCTCAATTACCTGAAGGCGTTCTACTTCGGCGCCGGGCGGCCCGGTCTGAAATCCCTGGTAAAGCTGGGCGAAGAGAAAATCGATCCCCGGGTGATCAACGGATTGCCGCTCGGCGAATGGGAGGGGCGCCAGGTGCAGGTGCGCATTGGCCGGTACGGTCCGTTCATCACGGACGGGGAACGCCGCGCGAGCGTGCCCGACCAGATGCCGCCTGACGAACTGACGCTGGAAAAGGCGCTTGAAATGCTGGACCATGCATCGAAGGAGCCGGAGAGCCTCGGTCTTCATCCCGAGAACGGGATACCTATTTACCTGAAGGTGGGCCGCTTCGGACCGTACGTGCAGTTGGGCGACGGCCGCGACGGGGCCAAGCCGAAGATCGCCTCGCTGATCCAGGGCACACAACTCGATCAGGTGGATCTGCATCACGCGGTAAAGCTCTTGAGCCTGCCGCGCAACCTCGGCGCGAATCCCGATACCGGCGAGCCGGTGGTGGCCGCGAACGGCCGCTTCGGGCCGTTTGTGCAATCCGGCACGGAGACGCGCAGCCTGCCTTCGGATCTCTCGCCGGTGGACATCACGCTGGAACAGGCTGTGGAACTGATCCGCCAGCCGAAGGTGCGCGGCCGGGGCGCGGCCCGCGCACAGACCGTGATCAAGGAACTGGGCGCGCATCCCGTGAAGAATGTTCCGGTGAAGGTGCTCACCGGCCGCTATGGTCCGTACATCACCGACGGTGAGATCAATGCCACGGTTCCGCGAGGCGTGGATCCGCTGGAAGTGACGATCGAACAGGCGGTGACGCTGCTGGCCGAGCGCGCGCAGAAGATCGCCGAGCAGGGACCGGCGCCCGTGAAACGCGCGGGACGGAAAACAGCCAAGAAAGCCGCCAAAAAGGCCGTCAAACGGGCTAAAAAGACGGTAAAGAGCTGATTTCCGCGGATCCGCTCCCTCCACGCGAGTGGGAATCATACAATGGGAGACGGAGGTCCGACAGACACATGCTTGAAATCACGTGGCTCGGCCATGGCACTTTTCAGCTTCGCTTCGATTCTGGCGAAGTGGTTCTGATTGATCCCTGGACCAACGGCAATCCATCCTACCCCGCCGGTCATTCCTTCGAGCGCCTGGACGTGATGCTGATCACGCACGGGCACTTTGACCACATCGCCGACGCTGTGGATCTGGCGCGCAAATTCAAACCCCAGGTCATCGCCAACTACGAGATTTGCGCCTGGCTGGAATCGAAGGGCGTCGAGAACGCCTGCGGCATGAACAAGGGCGGTGGGCAACAGGCCGGGCCGATGAGGGTGACGATGACCCACGCCCTGCACAGTTCCGGTATCAGCGACGAAGGCAAGATCCTGTATGGCGGCGAGCCCGGCGGCTATATCCTGCATCTGCCCGATGGGCGCAACGCGTACTTTGCGGGCGATACGGCGATCATGAGCGAGCTCGCGGTGTACGCCGAATTGTATCAGCCGGAACTCGCGTTTTTGCCGATTGGCGACCTGTTCACGATGGGTCCGAAGGAAGCGGCCATGGCCTGCCGGATGCTGAAGGCGAAGAAGGTGATTCCGATGCACTTCGGCACGTTCCCGCCACTGGTGGGGCGTCCCGAGCAGGTGGCGGAGCTGCTGGGTCCGGGTGCGGCTACCGAGATCTGGGCCTTGACGCCCGGGTTGCCCGTCCAGTGGTAACGATCTGAAATAATGGCGGCCATGCGCACCACGCGACGCCGCCTTCTGCAATTCACCGCGGCCGCTGCGGCAGCCCCGGCCGCAGCCGCGCCCTTAGGGCCTGCTCTCGCCTCGGCAATGGAAGGGCCGGTCCTGAAGACTGAGCTGTTTCCGAATCCGGCGCCGATCGATTCCATCGACTTGCTGAAGGCGGGCAGGCATTATCTTGTGCGAGTTCGCGGCGGTGGGCTGACGGGCTATTCCGAGGCGCACAGCTCAGTGATGAGCGTGGCGTATCCGATCCTGCTGAAGCGCGTGATTCCGAATTTCGTCAAGAAGGACGCGCGGCAGCTCGAGCGCATTTTCGGCGAAGCCTACGTGGCGCAGTCGAACTACAAGTGGCAGGGGCTGCCGTTCTGGGTTTCGATGGCGGCGGTGGAAATCGCGATTCTCGACCTGCTGGGGCAGGCGGCGAAGAAGCCGCTGGGCGAGTTGCTGGGTACGGTGACGAAGCGCGAGATTGGCGTGTATCGCGCGAGCGGAAACCGCGGCAACGCGCCCGAAGCCGAGATCGATTATCTGAAGAAGATCGCCGCGGAGGACGGCGCGGCCGCGATCAAGTACCGCCTGGGCGCGCGCATGCGCTACAACGACGCCTCGACGCGGCGCGACCTCGCGCTGATCGAACTCACGCGCAAGACCTTTGGCGAGAAGATGACGATCTACGCCGACGCCAACGGATCCTACGACGTGCCGATGGCGCTGCGGATCGGGCGCGCAATGGAAGCCACTAACCACCGGTTTTTCGAGGAGCCGGCGCCGTTCGATTACTACGACGAGACCCGCGAGATCGCCGCCGCGCTGAAGATCCCCATCGCGCTGGGCGAAGAGGAGATGAGCCTGCGCGGGTTCCGGCGCATCATCGAGCACCGCATCGCGGACATCGTGCAGCCGGATCTGATGTATTTCGGCGGGATGATCCGCTCGATCAAGGTGGCGCGGATGGCGGCGGCGGCGGGCATGGAATGTACGCCGCACATGTCGGGCGGCGGGTTGGGTTATCTGTATGTGGCGCACTTTGCTTCGTGCGTGCCGAATGCCGGTCCGCATCAGGAGTACAAGGGGATGGACGGCACGCTGCCAGTGGAATGCGCGACGGCGCCGCTCAAATCCGTGAACGGAAAGCTGACCGTGCCCACGGGACCGGGGCTCGGGGTGACGATCGACCCGGATTTTCTAAAGCGGGCGGAGGTGGTGAGGGGTTAGTCTTCTGCGCGCCGGCGGATTTTCCAGGCTAGGCGACCGCGCTCAATCCGCGCTTTTCAACAAGTGCCAGGAGTTTGAGCGCGGGTCCGGAAGGGTTCTTCTCACCACGTTCCCACTGGCTGACGAGACTGGTGGTTACGTTTAAATAGCTGGCGAAAACCGACTGGCTCACGCGTTCGCGTTCGCGGATTGCCTTGATACGCGGTGGCGGCATGGGGGCAACCGGAGTCAGGCAGGATTCGTCAAAGCGCCGCATGGTTCGCTTGCCGATGAGACCGGCCTCGTGCAAGTCCGCTGCCAGTTCATGGACAGCCGCCTTGGCTTCACTTCGATATGGACCTTTTACTTTCATGCTGCCTCACTTCAATCAGCTTGCCCTCACGGAGCAAGCTCTCGACCGCTTCACTGGGGGCGGAAAGCAAAGCTTTCGCCAAATCCCTGAAGTCCCGGACATCCGAATCCTCAATATTCTCACGTGCATTTTTCGGAAATCCATAGACAAAAATTGCCCTTACCGAGTGCCGAAATAGGATGATCGCCCGGTAGCCGCCGGACTTGCCCTGGCCGGACCTGGCGATTCTTTGCTTAATCACGTCACCGCCCAACGCAGCGTCGATCTGGCCATTCTCCGCCCTCGATACCGCGTCCAGCAAGGCCGGATCACCGATCTGTTCTCTCGCCGCGAACCGTTGAAACCACCTGGACTTGAAGACGCGTGGAGGAGCCGTTACGGGATTCAAGGCATTCTCAGTCTATAGCACTCCGCGCTATAAAACAAGATGATGAGTACATAGGACCGCCCCCTTCCGGAGACCCGGGCGGGCGGCAGGCTCAATGCGCCGTGCGCCGCAAGTAGGAGTCCAGCGCATTCAGCACTTCGTCATTCGCCGTGCTGATTTCGGCGAGGCGCACGATGGTCTCCTCGAAAAAGACGGTGTAGCCGCCGTCGTAGGGGAAGAAGTTGTATTCCTTGAAGGTCAGCGTGCGGCCCGCTTCGATGAGTTGGCCGTCGAAGTCGGTGAAGGTTTGCAGAACCAGATACTGCTCACCTGGCTTCATGGAAGAGAAATGCAGCGCGGCGCTCGGCGGAGGCGGGGGCGGCGGGATGGGAGGCGCGGGCGGCGGCTTTTTCGTTTCAATTTCGGCCGATTCGATCCAATCGGCCATGGCGAGGATTGTCTTGCGGGTCTCTTCGCTGGCGCGCCGGCCGGCCTCCTCACGCAGCAGCCGCACCGCCGGTTCACGGATCACGTGCGGGCACTGCTTGAAGGCATATTCAAAATAGCTGAGGTAGATGTCAACGAACTCGTCGCCAGCCTCGATCAGGCCTTGCTGGTCGCGCATCAACCCGTCGAGCATGGCCTGCTCGAAGACCGAAAGCCCGCTCATTAACGCTTATAACCGATCTTTCTGAGCAGCGAGTGGCGCCACTCGATGTCGGCGGGGCCTTCCACGCCTTTGGGCGGCGCTCCGTCAATCACGCCGAGCACGCCGCGGCCCTGTTCTGTTTGGGCGATTACGGCTTCGACCGGGTTCGCGGTGGCGCAATAGAGGCCCACGACCTCGGGCACGTCCTTGATGCGCGAAAGCAGGTTGATCGGATAGCCCTCCTTGAGGCAGAGGATGAACGTGTGACCGGCGGCCACGGCCTGCGCATTGCGGATGGCCATCGCCTTCAGTTCATCGTCGTTGCCGTCGGCGCGAATCAGGCACGCGCCGGAGGCCTCGCAAAACGCCACTCCGAACTTCATCTGCGGCACGGTGTTGACCACCGCTTCGTAGATGTCCTCGACCGTCTTGATGAAGTGACTCTGCCCGAAGATCACGTTGCCGTCCCCGGGGATCTCCAGCCGGACCGTTTGCAGTTCCATCGCCTCCCTATCCTACCAGCGGGGGGGAGAAAAAAAGTTGAGTCACGGGGCGGGCGGCTCCGTATATGTTGAGTGAAGGGACCGACACCACCTATGAAAACGCTGATCATCACCCTCGCCGCCGTGCTGGCCTTCGCCGCCGCGCTGCCGGCACAGAAGCTCGACCTGAAGCTGGATCACCTGATTGCGCTTGCCAAGGAACACGTCGTGATCGACATGGATGGCACTCAGATCCGCGCCGCCCTCGCCGCCGTTCCGGAAAAGGAAGTGAAGAAGTTCAAGGGCCAGGCCGAAGGCATCGAGATGCTGCAGGTCCGCACGTTTGAGTTTGAAAACGAGGGCGCCTACAAGCCCTCCGATGTCGAGGACATCCGGCGCCAGATGGACGGGCTCGGCATGAGCAAGATCGTGAGCGTGCGGGAAAAGAAAGAGTCCGTGGACATCTACATGAATATGAAAGAGGGCGGCATGAGCGGCATCGCCGTGCTGGCGGCCGAACCGAAGGAACTCACGGTGGTCCATATCATGGGGAAGCTGGCGATGCGCGATCTGCAGGCGCTGGTGGATTCCAAGATCGCCTACGATCTCGCTGAATTGCAAAACAGAAAACAGTGAACGCATTCGCAATGAGCCAGCCGGCAGCCATTCCGGTGACGGTGGAGCGCGCGGACTTCGAGCAGATCGTCCGGGAGCACAGCGCGATGGTCTATAGCATCGCCTGGCACTACCTGCACGACCGCGCGCTGGCCGAAGAAGTTGCGCAGGATGTATTCCTCCAACTCCACCGTGATTTCGGGCGGCTGGAAGACAACGGCCATCTGAAACACTGGCTGCGGCGCGTGACGGTGCATCGCGCGATCGACCAGATCCGGGCGCGGCGCACGCGCGCGCAGGTTTCACTGGAGGAAGCGCCGCAGCTTGCGGTGGTAGCGCGCGAGTCCGACCCGTTCATGTCGCGGCTGCTGAGGCGCATGGTGGCTTCCCTGCCCCGGCAGGCGCGGATGGTGGTTATCCTGCGCTATCAGGAGGAACTCGAGCCGATGGAGATCGCGGAGGTTTTGGGGATTCCCGCGCGGACGGTGCGGACGCGGCTGCACCGGGCGCTCAGCCTGCTCCGCGCGAAAGCGGCCCGCACCCAGGAGAAGGGCAATCATGAATCAGTTTGAAGACCAGCTTCGCGACGCTTTGCGGCGGGTTCCTCCGCCGGCCGGATTCGTGGAACGGACGCTGGCGCGCGCCGCGCAGGAACAGAGGGCGCCGCGACGGGCGATCCGATTCCCTCGCTATGTAGCCGCGCTGGCGGCTTCGCTCGCCCTCGTCTTTGGCGGTCTGCGATACCAGGAGTATCGTCAGGGGCAGCAGGCCAAGGAGCAATTGATGACGGCGCTTCGCATCACCGGCAGTCAATTGCACCAGGTTCAGCAGAAAGTGGCGCCGGCAGGTCCGGAAAGGTAGGTATCATGATGAAATTCGCACTCATCATCGCGATGGCTCTGGCGGTGCCGGCCGCCGTTGCCGCCCAACTCAACTTAAACTTGGACCATCTGGCGAAGAACGCGAAAGAATCCGTCGAGATCACTCTGGACAGCACGCTATTGCAGCTCGCGGGCCGCTTCCTGTCCTCGGGGAAGGCGGACGAAGCGAAGGCCAAGGAGCTGATCACCGGCTTGAAGTCGATCTACGTGCGGAGCTTTGAGTTCGATCGGGCGGATGCGTTCACCACCGGGGATCTTGAACCGATCCGGGCCCAACTGCAAGGGCCGGGCTGGAATCGCATTCTGCGGCACACCGCTGGCTCGCGCAAAGGCCGCGACCAGGATGAGTTGGCCGAGATCTACGTCCGCATGGAAGGCGGAAAATCCACCGGAATCGCCATTATCGCCGCTGAACCGCGCGAGTTGACGATTGTGCACATCCTGGGCGACATCGATCCCGAGAAATTGGCCAGCCTGAGCGGCCATTTCGGGATTCCAAAGCTGCCGAAGGTCGCGAAATAAGCGCCTTTACTCGCCGGATTGTGCGAGCAATTTGGCGACCAGAGCGGTCCAGCCGGTCTGGTGGCTTGCGCCGAGGCCCGCGCCATTGTCGCCATGGAAGTACTCATGGAACAGCAGGTAATCGCGAAAATGCGGGTCGGATTGAAATACTTCCGCGCCGCCGAAGCACGGTCTGCGGCCGTCCTGGCCGCGCAGGAACAGATGGGAGATCCTCCGGGACAGTTCGGCGGCGGCCTCATGCAGGCGGATGCGGCGGCCGGAGCCTGTGGGGAATTCCACTGTTAAGCCATCGCCGTAGAACCAGTCGAATTGCTGCAGCGATTCGATCAGCAGGAAATTGACGGGAAACCAGATGGGTCCGCGCCAGTTGGAATTGCCGCCGAAGAGGAAGGTGTCGGATTCGGCAGGCTGATACTGGACGCGATGCTCTTCGCCGTTGGTGCGCATGATGAAAGGGCTGTCGCGGTGAATGCGCGAAAGCGAGCGGATGCCGTGGGGGGCGAGGAATTCGGCTTCATCGAACATGACCTGCAGGACGCGTTCCAGGCGTTCGCGCCGGAGCAAGGACAGCATGGAGCGGCGGCCGCCGGGGTGGTCTTCGATGACGAGGTTTTCGCACAGGTCGGGGCGGTTGTCGATGAACCACTGGGCGCGCCTGCGGAAGCCCTTAAGTTTACGCAGGTTCTCCATATTGAAGGTTTCTACGGCATAAAGCGGAATCAGCCCGACGAGAGAGCGGACGCGCAGTGGGAAGGCGTGGCCGTCGGGCAGGCGGAGGCGGTCATAGAAAAAGCCGTCCTGCTCGTCCCACAACCCGTCCGGGGCCGGGCGATTCATTGCGGAAGCGATATAGAGAAAATGCTCGAAGAATTTCGAGGCGATGTCTTCGTAAACGGGATCGGTTTGGGCAAGTTCGATGGCGATGGCCAGCATGTTCAGGCAATACATGGCCATCCAGGCGGTGCCGTCGGATTGTTCGAGGGTGCCGCCGGTGGGCAATGGTTTTGACCGGTCGAAGACGCCGATATTGTCGAGACCGAGAAAGCCGCCCTCGAAGATATTGTCGCCGGTGGCATCTTTCCGGTTCACCCACCAGGTGAAATTCATAAGCAATTTGTGAAAGCAGCCTTCGAGGAAATGGTAATCGGGCTTGCCGCTATGCTTTTCGTCGATCTTATAGACCCGCCAGACGGCCCAGGCGTGAACGGGCGGATTCACGTCGCTGAAGGCCCATTCGTAGGCGGGAATTTGCCCGTTCGGGTGCAAATACCACTCGCGCAGGAAGAGCTTCAACTGATGCTTGGCGAAGGGCGCGTCCACCAGCGCGTAGGGGATCATGTGGAAGGCGGTGTCCCAGGCGGCGAACCAGGGATACTCCCACTTGTCGGGCATGGAAAGGATGTCGTCGGTGTAGAGATGGATCCACTGACGGTTGCGCCCTTGGCGGCGCTCGGGAGGCGGTGGAGGCCCGGCGGGATCGCCGCTCAGCCAATCTTCGACGCTGTAATGGTAGTACTGTTTGGTCCACATCAACCCGGCGAAGGCCTGGCGCTGGACGGCGCAGCCATCGCCGCTCATGTTGCACTGGCTGCCCTGAACCTCTTCAAAAAACTGATCGGCTTCTCGCTGGCGAGCGGCGAAGATTTCATCGAATTCGCCCTCGCCCTGGCCTTCGGCGGTGAGCCGGCAGCGGACTTCGGCCGATTCGCCGGGCCCGAGTTCGAACTGATACCAGGCCGCCGCCTTGGTGCCCTGGTTTTCCGGGTTCACGGCATCGTGTTCGCCGCGCACGATGAGGCGGTGAAATGCATCTTTGTAATATCCCGGCTTGACGAACCCCCAGATGGCGGGGTTGGTGTCGTTTCCGGTGAACAGGAGCCGGGGGGCGCCCTCGAAATGCATGCGCCAATCGCCGGGGCCGGGGGCGTCGAGGCGGATGGCATCGTCTGAATCCTTCCACAGCCGGGGGCGGCGATAATCCTGATTCCCCCAACTCCAGACGTTGCGAAACCAGACGGTGGGCAGCACGTGCAGGCTCGCCGTTTCGGGTCCACGGTTATGCACCGTGATTTTCATCAGAATATCGTCGGTATCGCCCTTGGCATATTCGATGAATACGTCCCAATAGCGGCTATCATCGAAAACGCCGGCGTCGAAAATCTCCGGTTCGTGGCCTTGAATGCCGCGCCGCTGTGATTCCTCGACGAGCCAGCGGTAGGGAAATTCGGCCTGGGGATACTTGTAAAGGCCCTTTATGAAGGAGTGCGTGGGTGTGGAGTCCAGGTAGTAGTACACTTCCTTGACGTCCTCACCGTGGTTGCCCTGGGCGTTGCTGAGGCCGAAGAGGCGCTCTTTGAGCAGCGGGTCTTTTCCGTTCCAGAGCGCGACGGACAGGCAAAGCCGCTGGTGGTTGTCGCTCACGCCGAGCAGGCCGTCTTCGCCCCAGCGGTAGGCGCGCGCGGCGGCGTGCTCAAAGGGGAAGTTCTCCCAGGCCGTGCCTTGGGGTGAATAGTCCTCACGCACTGTGCCCCATTGGCGCTCGGAAAGATAGGGTCCCCAGCGCCGCCAGTGTTTTTTACGCGCTACGGACTCCTGCAGGCGGGCCCGCTCTGTTGTCATAAGGTCCATTGTAAGCCCCGGGGCTGGGTGTGGCGAGAATTAGAGTTCGGCGGCGAGGCGGCGTGCCTCCCGTTCGATACCGCGCAGCATTCCACCGAAGACGAAGTGATGGAGCGGCGCGACTGCATACCAATAGAGCAGGCCGAACAACCCGCGGGGTTCAAACAGCGCCCTTTGGGTGAGTTCGCATCCGGACCGAGGGGTTGGATTGACGAGGAACTCGAGCCGGGCTTCACCGGGCAGCTTCATTTCGGCGCGCAGCGCCAGGCGGCGGTCGCGCTCCAGGCCCACGACGCGCCAGAAATCAAGCGCCTCGCCATAGCCGACTGTCTCGGGATCCCGGCGTCCGCGCCGCAAGCCTGGGCCGCCCACCAGCAGGTCGATCCAGCCACGGAGTTTCCAGAGCCAGCCGGCCGCATACCAGCCATGTCCTCCGCCCACGCGGCAGACCGCCCGGTACACGGCCCAATCCGGGGCTTCGATGCGCAGCTTTCGTTCGTCGCGAAACACCTTGCCGCCGGCCCAATCCGGGTCGCCGGGAATTGCGCCGGCCATGGACCAGGACGTGGGGACGTCGCGGGCGGCGATTCTCTTGCGCGCCTCGTCGATGGCCTCGCGAACCGTCAGCAGCGGTTGCGGAATGAGTTCGGCGATGCGCCGGTCGCGGCAGACAACCGGATTTCTCAGCCCTTCGGCGAGAGGTTTTGCGATGTCCTTGCTGAGCGGCGTGACCAGGTGGATCCAGTACGAGCTCAATCGGGGAGTCAGAATGGGCAGCGGAATCACGATGCGCCGCCGCAACCCCAGGGACTCCGCCATCTCGCGCATCAGATCGCGATACGTGACGATCTCCGAACCACCGATGTCGAAAACACCCCCCACTGTGGCGGCCGATTCCAGAACGCCCGTCAGGTAGCCGATGACATTTCGAATGGCAATCGGCTGACAAGGTGTGGACACCCATTTCGGAGTCACCATGATGGGAAGTCGCTCGACCAGATACCGCAGGATTTCGAACGACGCCGAACCGGAACCGATGATCATCGCGGCGCGCAGCACGGTCACGGGAATTCCAGTGGAGCCGAGGGCCTGCTCGACTTCGCGCCGGGAGGACAGATGTTCGCTGAGATCCGGTCCGGTTTCCCCGAGTCCGCCCAGATAAATGATGCGGCTGACCTGAGCGGTTCTGGCGGCTTCTGCGAAAGACCGCGCCAGCACTTGATCGTGGCGGGCGTAGTCTCCGCCGGCGGACATCATGGAGTGGACCAGGTAGTAAGCCGCCTCGACTCCGTCAAGAGACTCCGCCAAGGGCGTCTCGTTCGTCAGGTCAGCGCGAACGATTTCCACATTGGGGTGCGATGACCAGGCCCGGCCAGTTAACTTTCCCGGGCTTCGGACGAGGCAGCGGACCCGGTAGCCCAGTTCGAGGAGGCGCGGGACGAGGCGGCCGCCGACATAGCCGGTCGCGCCAGTCACGGCGATGAGGGATGGGTTCACAGAATGCGCCAACCCCGGTATATCACTTGGAAGCGCATCCCGGGTGGCGCCCAACGCCTCATGGGCCAAAATAGGCGGCCGAAATGAATGGCCGCCCGCAATGTGTCAATGCGGATTTGAAGAAGGCGTAACGTGCCGGTCAAATGCGCGTGCTGTCCGCCGTTCTCCAGATGCAGGTCGAAATCAACCATTCGAAGGGGTGGAGGCGTCGCGCGTGCGGACGCGCAGCGTGCCGTTAACGCGCCACAGGGCGTACTCGGGCGTTGCCGACGTGGAGCTGGGGACATGCACCGCCAGATTATCGAACTCGTAGGTGATCTCGGCGCCGCGGCCGGTCAGTTTGTCAAAAAGTCCAATGGCCAGTTCAGGCCAAGTTTTGGTTTCGTTGATAGGTTGTTCCATGTTCGATCAGATGCGCCCCGGCATGGGTGGGGGAGAAAAAAAGAATGGGCGTGGCAAGTCCGCGGGCCCAGCCACGCCCAGACAGGCGATGCTATGCGTAAATACCGCGCAATTTGATCGCGAAGGCGACGCGATCGAGCGCCAGCATATAGGCGGCGGTGCGGTTGTTGACGCCGTGCTGTTCGGCGTATTTCACCACGTCCTTGAAGGAGTTGACCATGATCTCTTCGAGGCGGCCGTTGACGAGCTGTTCATTCCAGAAGTAGCCCTGGCGGTCCTGGACCCACTCGAAGTAGGAGACGGTGACGCCGCCGGCGTTGGCGAGGATGTCAGGCATGACGAACACGCCGCGCTCTTCGAGGATGCGGTCGGCGGCTGCCGTCGTGGGGCCGTTGGCGCCTTCGCACAGGATTTTCGCTTTGACCTTGTGCGCATTGCCGGAATGAATTACGTTTTCCTTGGCGGCGGGCAGGAGCACGTCGCAATCCAGGTAGAGCGCCTCCTGGCGGTCGATGGGCTCGGAGCCCGGGAACCCGGTGATGGAGCCGGTGGATTTGCGGTGCTGTTCGAGGGCGGCAACGTCAATGCCGTGCGGATTATAGATCGCGCCATCCCATTCAATGACGGCGATGATTTTCATTCCGGTTTTTTGCATCAGGATCGATGCTTTCCCGCCGACGTTGCCGAACCCTTGCACAACCACGCGAGTTTGCGCGGGCTCCATGTGGAATTTGCGTAACGCCTGCAAAGTGACGAAGAGGCATCCGCGTCCGGTGGCTTCGGGCCGGCCTCGCGACCCGCCGAGATTGAGCGGCTTGCCCGTGACCACCGCGGTGACCGTAGTGCGCTTGTGCATGGAATAGGTGTCCATGATCCACGCCATGGTCTGTTCGTTGGTGTTTATGTCGGGCGCGGGCACGTCCCGTTCGGGTCCGATCACGTCGATGAGTTCGGCGGTGTAGCGGCGCGTGATGCGTTCGAGTTCGTTCTGCGAAAGCACCATCGGGTCGCAAATCACGCCGCCCTTGCCGCCGCCGAAGGGGATATTGACCACGGCGCATTTCCAGGTCATCCAGGAGGCGAGGGCGCGGACTTCATCGAGCGTAACGTCTGGCGCGAACCGGATGCCGCCCTTGGCTGGTCCGCGCGCGAGGGAGTGTTGGACGCGGTAGCCCGTAAATACTTCCAGGCGGCCGTCGTCGAGTTGCACCGGGATGTTGACGGTAATCTCCATGCCCGGTGTGCGCAGGACTTTTCTCATACCGTCATCCAAACCGAGCCGGGCCGCGGCTTCGTTGAAGCGCGCTTCGGCGGCCAGCCAGGGGTTGAATTCCCGTTCGAGATCAGCCTGCGTCGTGGGATTGGCTGCTTCGAGGATCATCAAAGACCTCCATATCCATTATCCGCCGGGTATGAAGCCGGCGGCAAGCAAATTGGAGGAGCGGTTATTCTGAAAAAACAATGCAAAGCCAAAGTGTTTCCCGGCGGGCCTGGCTGGCGGCGGCGCTCGCCTGGCCGGCGCTGGCCGCGCAACGGAGGCGGATCTTGGCTGGGATCGAGTTCCAGTGGATCGAGCACAGCCCTTCGCCCCGCCGGTACCTGCTGATTCACGGCAACGAACATACGGCGCGCGAAGTGCTGCAAGCGCATATGCAAGGGCGGCGCGGGCGGGCGCTGCTGGTGACCGGCCAGGAGCGTTGGGTGACGGTGCGGGGCTTACGGCTGGACCCGAACCGGATGTTTTCGCGCGAGGGGGCGCGGCGGAATCTGCATCTGCTGAATCCGGCAGCGGGCAGGGCGGCGGTCGAGGGGACGCTGGATTGGCTGGACCGCGAGAAGAAGGCGCTGCTGGCGGAGCTGCTGCCGCCGCGCGGGGGGCTGATTGTCTCGATGCACAATAATGCATCGGGGTATTCGCTGGAATCGGAGGTGGGCATCAGCGAGAGCGTGTGGCTGCCATCGCGGGGCACGCCGCACGATTTCATCCTGGCGACGAGCGGGGCCGACTTCGGGATCCTGGAGCGCTCGCCGTTCAACGCGCTGCTGCAAGAAAGGCCGCGGGGGGAGGATGACGGCTCTTTGTCGAGGCTGTGCGCGGCGCGCGGGGTCCGGTACGTGAACATCGAAGCCCGGATCGGACACGAGGCGGAGCAGCGCGCAATGCTGGAGTGGCTCGAGCGGCACCTGCCGTGATAGTATCCTCGAATTTATGTCCTCACGTCGCCTGACGGCTGAACTGATTGCCGAGTTCATCGGCACGATGTTGATCCTGCTTTTTGGGGCGGGGGTGGTGGCCATGGTGGTGCTATTCGCCAAAGGCGAGCCGGGAGAGGTGGTTCATGGCGGCTACACGAACATCACGCTCGGCTGGGGTTTAGGGGTGATGTTCGGGGTGTATGCGGCGGGGCGCGTGAGCGGCGCGCATCTGAACCCGGCGGTGACGCTGGCACTGGCGCTGTTCCGGGGTTTCGCATGGAGCAAGGCCGCGCCGTATGTGCTGGCGCAAACCGCTGGCGCGTTCGCCGGGGCGGCGCTGGTGTACTTCAACTACCGCGAGGCGTTCCGGCAATTTGATCCTCTTCTGGAGAAAACCGCGGGGGTTTTTTGCACATTTCCCGCGTTTCCGGGCGCGCCGTCGGCGGGCTTCTTCGATCAGGTTCTGGGAACGGCCCTGTTGCTGTTTCTGATTTTCGCGGTGACCGACGAGCGCAATGTTTCGCTTTCCCCCGGCCTCGCACCGGTGGTCATCGGCTTGATCGTGGTGGCCATCGGCATCAGTTTCGGCGCGCTGCACGGCTATGCGATCAACCCGGCGCGGGATCTGGGGCCGAGGCTGTTTACGGTGCTGGCCGGTTTTCCGAACAACGGATTGACCGACGGCACGCACGTCTGGTGGATTCCCATCGCGGGCCCGCTGCTGGGCGGCGTGCTGGGCGCGGGCGCGTACGAATGGGCGATCCGCCGCTTCCTGCCCGAAGCTTGAGTCGTATCATGGAAGGTGGAAAAGGAGGCGCGCCGTGTTCTTTCACCTCACTGAACTCGAACACCATCCGATTCACTTCGACGTGAATTTTGCGCCCGGGGAGATCGACCTGGGCGAGGAACTCGCGCAGAAGGGCTCGCTGCATGCCGCCGGTACCGCCGAACTGCTGCCGAATACGCTGGGAGAAATCCGGCTGCGCGGGCGGGTGGAAGCTTCCGTCGAGGGCATCTGCTCGCTGTGCCTGGAAGCCGCCGGCGCGAACGTCGCTTCGCCATTCGATCTCTTCTACCGGCCCGCGCCCAGGAAGACCGCCCATGCGGAAATCCACCTCGAAGAGGGCGAGATCGACTTGTCCTTCTACACAGGCGACGGAGTGCAGCTTGAGGAGGCCATCCGGGACTTCGTGCTGCTTTCACTGCCTATGCGTCTCACCTGCAGCGAGGACTGCCTGGGACTCTGTCCGCACTGCGGCTCCAATCGCAACACCGCCGCGTGCAGTTGCCGCGCCGAACAGGTCGACGATCGCTGGGCGGCGCTGCGCAACCTCTGAACCCCAAGCGGAGAAGCAGCATGAAATACGACCCCTTGAAAGCGCCGGATCCGAAAGAATGGCTCAGCCTGGATGAGGGCGAGCGGATCGTCCTGGCGGAGGACTACCATGTTCGCGAGCGCATCCAGATTCCCGGGTTGCGCGCGCACGCGGTCATCCATTCCGTCGTGGAGACGCAGGTCGCGGAAGGCGACCAATTGCCTGTCAAGGCCACGTTGTCCCGGTTGATGGCCGAGGGGCTGGACCGGCACGATGCGATTCACGCCATCGGCAGTGTGCTGTTGAGGCATATGCAGAGGTTGTTCCAGCAGGTGCAGATGCCGGGCGACCCCAATGAGCGCTATTACGCGGAACTCAAAGCTCTCACCCCGGAGTCCTGGCAATTGGACTTCAGCGAACCGGACGAATCCAAGTGGTAGGCGGGAATTAGCGGCGTTCCGCGGCGAGTTCGGGCGCCGCGGCGCCCACCACCCACTTCATCTTCAGGCCCCTGGGGACCATGGGCCGATTCGCATCCCAAAGCAGAATCCCTTGCCCCTTGCTGACCTCGCGCACCAGGACTTCGGCGCGCGCGCCGTGCCGGCGTGAGAAGTTCGGATCCAGCCGCTTGGCCTGGCGGATGACGCCGCGGCGCAACTCCACATCCACCATGGTGGCCTGCACCGGCAGTGTCTCGCCGTCTGATTCGAAGGCGGTCAATTCGAAACCGATCTCATAGGCGGGAACCGGGATCTCTTCGCGGCGCAAGCGCGCCACCAGCCCGTGGATCAGCGTTCCGGCCGGCAGTAGCGCGCCGGAGGCCGCCTCGACGGGCTTGAGCAGCCTCGCGCGGATGGAATCGCCCGGCGAAGCGAGTTCCGGGCGGAGGTCCTCATCCAACTGCAGCTCGAGTATCGCGCCCGGTTCGAGCACAGTGAGGCTCACGGGCGCTTCCTCGGGGTTCTCGACTAGCTCCTCGCCGACGAGCGACGCCTCGGCCGTAAACCGGCGGCACTCGCCGAAGTACGCGCGGTTGAGCCTCTCCACGCCCTCAACGGTTACCAGCAGCAGGGTTGCCTGGACAGGCAGCAGCGGAGTGGCGCTCCGCACCTCGGTGCGCCGGTAGATCACGCGGGTGTCCGCCTGTGCCAGCGCCAGTTTTTCAGGGATGTCGTAGGCCTGGATCTCGAGTTCGATCAGGTCCAGGTTCTCCGCATCGACATAAAACGTACCCTGGAACGCGACGCGCTCGGCGGTGCTGCCCATCCGCAACGTGTAGACGCTCTCCTCCTTCGGCACGTCGTAGGCGAACTCAAACACCTTGCGGCCATCGCGCTCGCTTTCGCCGGCGAACCCTGCGCGCAACCGGCGCCCGCCGAAGACCTGCCGCGCCATCAGGCCGAATTCGCCCGAGTTGATCACGCCGTAACGCGCATGCGCGGCGAGCGAACCCTCCACCACGCCGGTCCCGTCTTGCTTTGCGTACACCTCCTGTCCGCCCGCGACGCCAACGAGAAACCGCAGCGTGTCCTCCGGCTTCCAGGGACTCTCGCTGCCGCCCCGGCTGAAGCGGTCGACGCGGTGCGCGCAGACATAGTCGGGCAGGGAGTCCAATTCCGCCCTCGTTTTGGCGAAAAATCGTTCTAACAGCTCCGGAGGCTCGGCTTCGGCGCAAACGGCCCCGCAGGCGAGAAAAAGCACCGCCCACGACCCAGATGAGTGTGCCATTGGCGAGATTATATGGCCAAAAACGCCGCGGGCAAAGAGAAAAATGACTGGAGCGGAAAGATTCTCCGCGGTTCTGCCCGTTCTTCGCCGGTGATGCCCTGAATCAGGCGATAATCTTCTTCCGCACCGCGTAGAGCACCAGTTCGGCCGTGTTGTGCAGATTCAGTTTTTGCATGATGCGGGTGCGGTGAGTTTCGACCGTGTACACGCTGAGGTTGAGCAATTGCGCCACGTCCTTGTTCGAGCGGCCCTCGGCAAGTAGTTGCAGAACCTGCTTCTCGCGGTCGGTCAGCAGCGAATAGCTGTCCTGCTGGCCTTTCTGCTGGAGGTTGCGCATATAGTCTTCGAGCAGCGTTTGCGCGATCACCGGCGAGAAGAAGGGCTTGCCTTGCGCCACTACGCGGATGGCCTGCACGAGGTGCTCCTCGGCATTGTCCTTCAGGATGTAGCCGCGCGCGCCGGCCTCCAGCGAACGCAGAATGTAGCTTTCGTCGCTATGCATCGACAGAATCAGGACACCGCTGTTCGGGCTGGCCTTGATCGACTGGGCGGTGGCGTCGATGCCGTTGAGCTGAGGCATGGCGATATCCATCACGATGACGTCGGGCTGCAGGTCCTTGGCGAGCCGGACGGCCTCGCGCCCATCGCTCGCTTCGCCCACGACGGTGATGTCATCCTCCTGCTCGACCAGGAAGCGCAGCCCTTTGCGCACCACGCCATGGTCGTCGGCCAGCAAAACCTTAATTGCACTCATGCAGCGAGTCTCCGGGGAATACTGATTTCGATCATCGTCCCCTGTCCCGGCTGCGAATCGAGCAGGAAGCCCGCCCCCATCTCGCGGGCGCGCTCCTCGATACCGACCAAGCCCAGCCCGCGGCCGCGGGCGTCCAAGGGATCCATGCCTTTACCGTTGTCTTCCACTCTTAGCATGACACCTTGATCGCCCGCCGTGAGCGCGATGCGGATCTCCGACGCGCTGGCGTGCTTCGTGATGTTCGTGAGCGCCTCCTGGACAATGCGGAACAGGCTGGTGCGGTCGCCCTCCGTCAGACCGTTCAGCGATCCTTCGATGCTGACATGCGCCGGGACGCCCGTGCGGCGGGCGAACTCCCTCGCCTGCCACTCGATGGCGGGGCCCAGCCCGAAGTCGTCGAGGATCGACGGGCGCAAGCCCATCGCCAGGTCGCGGACCGTTTTCATCGTTTGCTCGGCGAGGCCTTTCGCCTCGCGCACGTGCGATTCGAACGTGTCACGCTCTTCGAAGGGGATCCGGCCCAGATTGGCGATCTCCACGCGCAGCGCCGTGATCTGCTGGCCCACTTGATCGTGCAGTTCACGGGAAAGCGCGCGCCGCTCGTCCTCCTGCGCTTTCACCAACTGCTGGCTCAGCCTGCGCAGTTCACGTTCGGCATCGGCCGCCCGTTGCTGGTTCAGTTCCGCCTTCTTCTCGAGCCGTAGAATCCAAGTGGTGCTGAGGCCCGCCACGAGCACGCTCAGGACCAGGACGATTGCCGTCAACCTTCTGAGCCAGGTCTGAAAATCGGCTTGGGAGGCCTCAAGCCGCTCGCGCGCCCGCCGCAAGTTAGCCTCATTGATGGACTCCACCTGCGCCGCCAGATCGCTGATGGCCTTCCGGCGGTTCAACAGCACCGAGCGAACGTAATTTCCGCTGCGCGCCAGTTTTTCCTCCTGGGTCCATTGGATCGCGGGGCTCAACCAGTCGATGTACTCCGTCACCTCCGCGCGCAGCCGGTTCAAAGGCTCGCGATCCACAAACGGCATGCGCGATTCCAGCATCTGCAGATTGCCCTCGATCTGAACGCGCGTCTCCTCGAGTTGCTCCCGTAGTTCAGCGGAACTGTCGGCGCTGCGATCGAGCAGGTAATCGCGCACGTCCATGCCGATCCGGTAAAGGTCGACACGAATCTGCGACAACAGCGCCTGCGCCGCCGAATAGGATTCCTGCGCGCTGATCAGATCCCTCTCGATCTGCGCGGCGCGCCGGGTCTGCGATACGCCCAGCACCGCCGTCAGCACGATCAGCGTGCCGAAGCCCGCCAGAAGCGAAAAACCCAGCCGCGGCGTCATAAGCCGGAATACCTTGCTATGTTGGATTCGTGCTGATGGTCTTTACCGACATGGACGGGTGCCTGCTCGACCACAATACCTACGAGTGGGAACCGGCGCGGCCCGCCATTGAAACCCTCAAACGCCTGCACGTGCCGCTGGTGCTCACCACCAGCAAGACCCGAGCCGAAGTGGAGTACTGGCAGCGGCTGATCGGGCTTCACGAGCCGGCCATCATCGAGAACGGCGGCGCTCTGCTGATCCCCACGGGTTCTCTGCCCACGGTGCCGCCTGAGGCCGAGTTTGCCGCCGGTACGCAAACCGCCGTCTGGCGCCTCGGCTGGCCGCATCATCAGGTCGTGAAAGCCCTGCACCGCGCAGCCGCGGAAAGCCGCTGCGATATTCGCGGCTTTTCCGATATGACGGTTGAGGAAGTCGCCTCTCATTGCGATATGACAGTGGAACAGGCATCGCTTGCCTGCCGCCGGGAATACAGCGAGCCTTTCCTGCTGCTCAGCCCCAAGCGCGAACCCGCCCTCCTGCAAGCTTTCCTCGCCCACGGACTCAAAGTCACCCGCGGCGGCCGCTTCCATCACGCCCAGCGCCATCCCGGCAAGGGCGAAGCCGTTGGGCGCCTGCTCGACTTCCTCGCCGCCCAAGGAACCCACGTCACCAGTATTGGACTCGGCGACGGGCTCAATGACGAAGGCTTCCTGCGCGTCGTGGATTATCCCATCATTCTGGACTCGGCGCACGCGGACGAACTGCACCGGCTGATCCCGCACGCCCGCCGCACGCCCCTCCCCGGACCGGCGGCGTGGGCCGCGGCCCTGCTCGACGCGCTCAAAGAACTGAGAGACCACGAAGGCCCCGCCGCCTAAGCCGTTTGCTCCTTCGTCCATTCAGTGCCGTGTAATTCCGATGCCGATACAATCCGGTCGAACGCGTCCGGCGCCGCCTCGTCCACCCTCTGCCAGGCCGGCAGCGGCAATTCACCGAGCGGATTCGCCAGAAACTCACCCGCCGCTTCCGAAAGCGCGCGGGCAAAAACCTCGATGGACCCCTCCTCATCGTGGCGGCTGTACTCAAGTCCGTTGAGCATGGCATCGGCGTGGTAGCGCGTCACCATCTCCTCGGCCGTCCGCAGATAGCGCAGAGGAAGCGTCGTCTTCAGCAGGTCAGAGCCCAACACCGCGCCTTCCTTACACAGCGAGCGGAACAACGCCTTGGCGATGTCCTTCGCCATCTTATGCAAACCCTTGCTTGAATCCCCCGCCGAGAGCTCCTGGTGCTTGTGGTCGTAGCAATCGGTCAAATCCACCTGGCAGGTGCGCATGATTGCCAGCCGCTGGTAAACCTCGTGCAGCGTGCTCACTTCCAGGCCCCAGTCGGACGGAACGCGCATCTGCCGGGCCAGCCCGGTGGACATCGCGAACTCCCCAGCCAGCCCGTAGCGGAAACTGTCCACATAGCGCAGGAACAGATTGTTGATGCCGCAGTCGTAGAGACTCCGCACCAGCGGCGTCAAATACAGCCGCGTCACCCGCCCATTAAACTTGTGCGTGTACCGCGGATAGAAGCCCTTGGCGAACTCAAAACGGTGCTTCGGCATCACCAGCGGATAAATCAGCCGCGCCAGCATCCGCCGCGTGTACGTGCGGATGTCGCAATCCTGCAGCGCGATCACATCGCAATCGCCCTTCGCCATCAGATAGCCGTAGGCCAGCCAGCACGAGCGGCCCTTGCCCTCGACTCCCGAGCTCAGCCCGTTATCCTCGAGATACGTAAAGAAGTTCTGCACCGGCGCGCTGTCCACCCAGATGATCGTCACCTTGGTCGGAAAACCGGCGAACAGATCGCGCACCTTGCGGTACTCGCGCTCTCCCGCACGCGCCAGCACCAGCACAATGCGGCGCAGGTAGGTCACCTGCCGCAACTCCTGCATGATGCCCTTCATCGCGGGCGTCTCAAACTCGGAATAAAGCGCCGGCAACACCAGGCCGATGCCTCGGGTCTGCGCGATCTGCTCCAGCTCCGCTTCCAGATGAGGCAGCCCATCGCGAGTCAGTCCATGAATGGTGGGTACCAGACCAGTTTGATAGAAATCGGCCATAGGACGCCTCCCTCCTCACAAGTTTAGGAATTTAAGACACTAAGAGGATATCCCAGATAGTCGGTATCAGTCTGCCGGAAACCCTGTAGGGTGTTTGACTCAATCCAGCTTGATCTATATGTATATCAATGCTTTGCCGTCCTTCAGCCGGGCTCGTTCGGCCGCCCGATGCTACCGAAACCCCGTCGCCAGATACAGATCCGAAATGATCCGAACCACGTTGTACGCGTACGCGCCCCCATCCGGACTGATCAACACCGAAGGGACCGACAACATACCCGCCGGATCCACCGGCTTCAACTGCGCATGGGGGACGCGCCGCCCGGTGGCCAGTTCCAGCCGTTCGAGCCGGTAGGGAAACACCGCCCCCGCGCGGATCCAAAGCGCATCCCCGCCCGCGAAGGCCAGCGGATGCTCATTCGGCGCGAGCAGGCTCAACGCCATCCGCGCGCCGCCGTTCACGGGCCGCAGCCCGTAGCCGCCCGCCGTGTCCACGGTGAGGAGATTGCGCCCGCCGGGCGACATCGCCACCGCGGTCTCACCCTCGGGCGTCAGCGCTTCGGGCGGCTGCGAACCGTCCACCGCCACCCTCCAGGCGCGCGGCGCCCGGCCCGCCTCGGCCCCGGTGAAGACGACGTACCGCCCGTCGGGCGTCCAGGTGGCGGACTTGAATAGCGCCCGCACCGCGCCCAGTTCCAGCTTGCGGGCCTCGCCGGCGCCCGCGGGCAGCAGGTGAAGCCGCTCCGGCTGGCTGGGCACAACGGCGGCCACCCAATCCATGGCCGGCGAGAACGCGATGGGCTGGCCCTCCCCGAGCTTCACCGGAGGACCGTCCAGCCGGCGAATGCAGGCATAGTAATCGGTTGCGGAATCGACATTGTATTCCGTGAAGCCCAGCGTACGGCCGTCCGGCGATAGCGCCGCGGCGATCGTCCATCCCAGCCAGGTCAAATTCCGCTCCGTCTCGTCGCCCGCGGCGGCCGCCAGAACCTGGGCGGAAACATCCTCGCGAGTGAGCAGCAGGCGGCCGCCGGGTCCAATATCATGCACCATCACATCCACCGGCCCGCGCCAGATCTCGCGAACGCGGCCCCGGAGATCCACTGCGTAAATCAGCTTGTGCAGATCCTTGCCCACAGCTGAGAACCAAAGTTCCCTGCCGTCCCGAGACCAGGCCAGCCCTTGCTCCGACCCCCATTCGGCCGTGAGCCGGCGGAAATCCCCCCGCTTGTCGATCATCGATACATAGCCGCGATCATCGCCGTACACGGGATGATCGAGAAATGCCACCGACTCACCGTCCGGGGAAATGCGCGGATGGCTCAGGTAGCCGTCCGTGGAGTAAAGAACATTCCCGATGGGATACTCCAGCTGCTGTTTTCCATTCACCGTGCGGACCACCGCGAACTCCCGGCCGTCGGCGCGAATCGCAGCGGCATTGACACCGTCCAGGATTTCACGGGGCACGCCGCCTTCCAGCGGCACGCGCGCCAGCGTTCCCGTTTGAATCCAGTGGGTTACCATCCGCTGGCGGACCAGCAAGGCCAGTTCGCCGGTCTGGGACACATCCAGCAACGCCGCCCCGCTCAGGCCCAGCGGGCGCGACTCCAGCCCGCCCGGGCGGGTCATGTAAATCTCAAAGGGCTGACCCTGCCAGCTCGCCGTGTACAGCAGATTCTGGCCATCGGGGGCAAAGCGGGCCGACAGAATGTAGCCGCGCTGGAAGGTCAGCCGCTGGAACTCCGATTCGGGCGGAGCGGGCTTGCTCAGCCATTGCCAGGCGGCGGCAGCCAGCACGAGCACCGCCACGAACGCGGCGCCGCGCGCCAGCCACCGGCGCGGCACGCGGATCGAAGGCGCGGCCCCATCGGCCCAACTCGAGGAACCGGCCAGCGATTCCAGGGCGAATGCGAGATCGCCGGCCGATTGGAAGCGGCGGCCGGGGTCCTTCTCCAGGCAGCGTTCGATCAGGTGTTCCAGAACGGCGGGAAGCCCGGGTGCGTGGGCGCTCAGGTCGGGCGGCGGATCGCGCAGGATGGCCGAGAGAGTCTCCGCGGCGCTGCCGGAATCGAAGGCCCGGCGGCCCGCGAACATTTCGTACAACACCGCGCCCAGGCCGAAAATGTCGGACCGGGCATCGGCAGGCTCTCCACGCACCTGCTCGGGCGCCATGTACCCCACCGTGCCCAGCAGCGTGCCCGCCTCGGTCTGCGGCCCGATCGGTAAGGTGCGGTCGTCATCCGCCAGCCCTGCGTCATTGGCGACGCGCGCCAGCCCGAAATCGAGGATCTTCACGCGCTGGTCGCTGGTGATGAAGATGTTCTCGGGCTTGATGTCGCGGTGAACGATTCCCTTGGCATGGGCGGCTTCCAGTCCCCGCGCGATCTGCAGTGCGAAATCAATGGCGCGCCGGCGCGGTAATCTTCCGCTATCGAGCAATTCCCGGAGACTTTTGCCCTCGAGCAACTCGGTCACCAGGTACGGTAATCCTTCGTAATTTCCGATATCGTGAACGGAGAGAATATTGGGATGATTCAGCGCGCCGGCCGCGCGCGCCTCGCGCTCGAAGCGGGCGAGGCGGTCGGGATTCTTCGCCAGAGGCGCGGAGAGCACCTTGATCGCCACCTCGCGGCCCAGCCGGGCGTCGCGGGCGCGGTAAACCTCCCCCATTCCGCCCGCTCCGATCATGGAAACCACTTCGTAGGAGCCAATGCGGATGCCGGGTGAGAGATGCACGTTGTCCGGTGTTCGCGCCACGCGCGGAATGCAGAAAATTGCTGGAGCCGGCGACAGGAATCGAACCTGCGACCCTCTGATTACAAATCAGACGCTCTACCAGCTGAGCTACGCCGGCCGCTGCTGAGGTCAGGATACCAAACCCCCGAATGCCGGATTTGGCAACCCGCGCGCCGCCAGCTTCATCCAGACAGATAATGCTATTGCCCGCCGTGATCCTCGCCAGCCTGCTTGCCCCAGGCGATCCTTTGCCCGCCTTCCAGGGTAAAGACCTCACCGGCGCCACGGTGGAACTGCCAGGCGCGGCGAAAGGCGATGTCACTTTGTTGATTATTGGCTTCACCTACGGCTCCCGATTCGCGGTGGAGGATTGGGCCAAGCGTTTCCGGCAGGAATTCGAACGGCTTCCCGGCGTGCGCTTTTATGAGGTGCCCATGATCGGCGGAATGGCGCGACTGGGAAAATGGTTTATCGATTCGGGCATGAAAAAAGGAACTCCCGAGCGCGATCATGGACGGGTGATCACCGTTTACAGCGGCTCCGGCGCCTGGAAAAGCCGGCTCGGCTATCGCGAGAAAGATGCCGCGTACCTGATTCTGCTGGACCGGCAGGGAAAGGTGCGCCATTTGCACAACGGGAAAATGAACGACGCGGCTTGGCGGCGGCTCGCTTCCATCACGCGGCAATGGCTCAGCGTGAAACAGTAGACTCAGGGTGGGGAAGGTGCAAGAGTGCTAGAGGATTTTTTCGGCCCGATCCCAATCGGATTTGTGATTGCGGCGGTCGCTGTCGCGACGGTGATTACGTTGCTTGCCTGCGCGCCGCACCGCTGGGTGGAAATCGCCGAGCGAGCGCTCCGGAAACGTAGCGCTCGCTCAAAAACCGGAAGGTAGGCGGACGATCTACGCCTTTCCCTGCTCCGCCCTGCGCCGCTCCGCGCGCTTGCGAGCCGCTTCCGACATCTTGCGGCGCGTCTCCTCGGACATCCGGCGGCGCGGCTTGGCCGGCGCACCAGCTCCGAGACCAGCCAAAGCCTTGGGACGGCGTCCGCGCCGGGGCCCCTCGGTATCCGCCAAAGCCTGCAGGGCGGCAATCACCTGGTCGATTGCGGCGCGCCGTTTTTGCAGGGATTCAAGAATCACGGGAATAGTATTGGTAAGTGCCATCTTTGAAATCTCCAGATCGGTTTTGGGCACGGCCATGGTCGCCGGCATTTGACCCCGCCGGAACTGACGGCCATCCAGGCTGCGATGAATGGATCCGCTTCTGTTAACCCAATTCGAGGGTATCACAATATCCTGCGATTCTCGCAACATTTCTGCCGGCATTGCCGTGCGAACCGGCAAATTCTGCACACACGGCAACGGCGAGCGCGGCCAATTCGAAGGCTCGCCATTTGAACGGTGACCGGCAGGAGGCGCAATATGAAGCATTGCGGCAAATATGAACACGGGGCATCCGATTGGACCGGCCGCCGCCGGATCATTCGCTCGGCGGCCCACATAGGCCGTCACTCACGTCCGCTTCACCCCCGAACGAAGCCCATCCCGGCCGCCGTCAATAGTGGAACATAAGAATAGTTGGCATGCCACCGGAACGGTTTCCCTTCGTCAAGCATCCGCACCCCCCAATGCGGCCCATTTTGCTTTGGGACGGCGAATGCGGGTTTTGCGCGCGATCCGTCGCGTGGTTTCACAGACTCGCGCGGCGGGAAGTGGCCACCGGCCCCGTGCAGCCTCTGCTCCATACACTGCCGGAGAGCGTGCGCGCCACGGCCCTGCGGCAAGTATTGCTTCTCGACACCAATGGGGAGATTTCCGGAGGAATTCTCGCCATCGCACGCGCGCTTGCGCAGGCCAACCGGCCAGGGCTGAGCCGGTTGTTGACATTCCCGCTGCTTTATCCGTTCTTCCGGGTGGGCTACCGGCTGATCGCTCGGTTGCGGTTTCTGTTCCCCTCGCCGAACGCGTGCCCGCGATAATCGCCCTGAGCCTGGAGGTGGCGGCCTCAGTTTTGCTGCTCTAACCTGCGGATGGGCCTCTCGCCCTGCAGCGCGTACCCCGTTCGCCCAGCCCACCGGCGGCGAGTCAGGTTGGGCGGAATCTCATGCAGGGGCGAGCACAGGTCGTCGATAGCCCAGCATTGGCCGCCTTCAGCGGGCGCAGAGAGCGTGAACCCCTCCCCATCGCCCATCTGTATTGCCGCGGGCCGCGGCAGACTCCGCCAGGCAAGCGCCGGGCGGCTGGGGATCGACAGGTAAAGCCATGCCGCCGCCTGCAGTACAAATCCGGTCAACAGGACCGCGGACATCCAACCCAGGCGCCGCCGGGCATTTGGCTTCAAATCGAATCCGGCGCCCGCGCAAACCGCCATTGCGGCCGTCGCCGCGGCCAAATTGACCAAAAAACCAATCGCAAACCGAGGATCGGGCGCACTCAAAAAGACCGACGTCATTCCGGCGAGTTGAATCGCCCCGACCGCACCCAATGCCCGCGCGCCGTGCCAATCGCCGGCGCCGGTTCGCAAGACCCATCGCATCGCCAGCGCGGCGGCGAGCAGCCAGGGCAGCAATCGGAGCAGCGCGAAGAGGAACTGCCTGTGCGGCAACAGATCCCGGCGCCATGCCGGCAGCCAGTCCCATCCGGTCACCGGCCAGGTCTCCGGATTGGCGGGAGCGCGCGCGAAGGAGCGTATCAGGTCGAAACTGATTGTGACTACCTCCGGGTCCAGAGCCCACGGCAGGGAACCGATACAAGTGGACATGAAAGGGAACGCTACACAGCCCGACAGGATGACGGCGTGCAGCGTCCAGATGCCAACTGCTCCGGCGCCAAGCAGGGCGGCCGCCCGCTGCCGCCAGACCGGCCGGAACACCAGAATCAGCAGGAGCAGGACGGGCGCGCTCGACAGCTTCGCTACCATCGCGAATGTGATCGCCGCGGTGAGAAGAAGCGTCCGATGCGGCGCGCCACTGCCGCCCGCAATCGCGAGCGCAGTCAGCGACGCATAGAACACATACAGGCCGGCCGCCAGATCCGCGCTAGGCGAGAGGCCGAACCAGGAAAAGGCCGTATCATGCAGGAGGAAGATCCAAACCGCCAGTCCGAACCACCCGAACCAAAAGGCCGGCCCCAATCTTTTGCCGGTCCACTCCGCATTCAGCAGTTCGAGCGTCGCGCCCGCCACGATCAGCCACAGCGCGGGTCCCACCAGGAACAATCCGTCTTCACCGAGCAGTGGGCCACGAAAAACGGCGGAAAGCGGCAGCATCGCGGAGTTGAATCCGAAACGCGCATGGACGTTCGCCAGCCCAAAGCTGAGCGGCTCCAGTTCCAGCAGGCGCGCGAAGGGAAGCTGATAAAGGCCCGCATCGTAGTTCAAGGGGGTGTGCGCCGTTCCCCATGCCACAAGGCCGGAGAGCGTGACCCACGGCAGCCCCACCCAGCCAAACCAGCCCGCCTCCGGGCGCCGCTTCCACAACAAATGGGCGGCTCCCGCGAACCCTGCCAGCGTGAACGCAACATCCACGGCAGGCCCAAGCGGCCAGAAGAGGGCGGCGCAAGCCGCAAACAGATACGCGGCCGGTGCGCCCACTACCGCGGCTTCGAACCATGCGATCGATCGCATGCTCGGCCCCGAAAACCGCGCCAGCACTTGAATGGCAAGCCATCCCCACCCCGCGAGCAGCAGGCAAATCAGCAGCAGTTTCCAGAGCAGAAGCAGGACGGTCGCCGGCATTGCTAGATCTTCCAGTATCAGGCTGTGCGAGTTTGGACCCTCAATTATCGCCCATCCGCCGGCACATTCATTGCCGGGCTAGGGAGGAATGCCATAGTATCTGGAATGGCAATCGAACCAAGTCCGCGGACGCCCAGCCGGTTCGCTTACGGAGAGGAGAGCCGTTCAGCCACATGACCGCGTTGCTGCCAGGGGCATTTGTCCTCATTCTGTGGCTCGGTTGGTGGAGCGGACCGGGCGGCAGGCGCGAGGCCCTTCTGAAAGCGGCCGTGGCGGCGGGCGTGGCAGTGTTCGCAATCACCGAGTTGTTGAGCCTCTTCCACCTGCTCAACCCCACAGCGCTCGCCGCGGCCTGGCTGGCAACCTGTGTCGGGGCTTGGGTCGCCGTTCGCGGCGCGATCCAATTCCCGGCGCGCGAGCAATGGCGCTCCGGCCGCATCGAACTGATCCTCGCCTGCGGTTTCGCCATGCTGCTTGGGATGTGCGCGTTCGTTGCGTTCATGGGCACGGAACGCATCGTGGATGTGCTGGTGTACCACCTGCCTCGCATTCGCTATTGGCTGCAGCAGGGCGGCGTCGAATACTTTGCCACCGCGAAATTGATGCAGCTCTTCATGCCGCCTTGGACAGAATACGCCGGGCTGCACTGGATGGCATTGACCGGCGCCGAGCGAGGCACCGGCCTGGTGCAGGTGCTGGCGATGGGCGGCTCGGCGATGGCGGCATCCCTGCTCGCGCGCCGGCTTGGGTTGGGAATGCGGCTGCAATGGCTGGCGGCGGCCCTCGCGCTCAGTATCCCGCAGGGCGCGTTGCAAGCATTTGATCTCAAGAACGATTACGTTTGCGCCTTCTGGGTGATCAGCGCCGTGTATTTGCTGCTGCGGGCAACGGATTCCGGGGCGCGGCGCGACATCCTGTGGGCCGGAGCCGCCATGGGCCTGGCTTTGTTGACCAAGGCCACCGCGCTGCTCTTTCTGGCGCCGTTCGGATTGTGGTTCGCCGCACGCCGCAAAGTTGTTGATATTGCATGGGTTTTGCTGCCTGCGATGCTGCTGAACGGGGCGATGTGGACGAGAAACTGGCGCGTTTTCGGCTCGCCGCTCGGCTGCGATACGGGCAATTGCACGGCGGAGTATCCGTACCGCAACGCCAGCATGGCGCCGGGGGCGGTGGCCTCGAACGTGGCGCGGAACCTCGCGCTGCACTTCCAGACATCAAATGACACGCAAAATGAGCGTCTGGAAGGCCTTTTCCGCGCGTTTTTTGCATATTTTGACGCCGATCTGGACGACCCCCGCACCACCTGGCAGGGCACGGCTTTCGCGATGCGCGCCCAGCCCGCGCACCCCGATTTTCAGGGCAATCCGTGGCATCTGCTGCTCGCCCTCGCCGCCGCCGGCGCGTTGCTGATCTCATTGAGGCGCAAAGGTTTAACCACCGCGCACGGGCTGGCGCTGGGCGTTCTCGCGGGCGCGCTGCTGTTCTGCGTAGTGCTGCGCTGGCAGCCCTGGCATACGCGGCTGCATCTGCCGCTGTTCGTGCTGGCCGCCCCGGCGATCGCGTACACGTGGCAGAACCGGGAGAAGGGCCTATCGGTCGTGGCGGTGCTGTTGTTGACGCAGGCCGGATGGCTGGTGGCAAAGGAGCAGGCCGCGCCGGCCGTGCGCCGGAGCTTCACCTTGATTGAGCCCTTGCCGCGCGTGGGTACGTGGGCCGCGCCGGTGATTCTGCGAGAAACGCCGTGCCGGAAGGTGCTGCTGGAAGTCCATACGCATATTTGGCTGGAGGGCGAATTTCTGCGGATGTTGGGGACGGGATTGGGCGGGGCGGAAGTCCGCTATGTCAATGCGCCGCCGGGCCTCCGCGAGGGGTCTTGCGCATTGCTGTGCGTGCAGTGCGGAGACGACGAGGGACGGCTGGCGCGCTTTCGCGAATGGGGTTGGGCGGAACGGGTACGAGGCCAGGACCGGCTATTCCTGAAGCCGCCGGCGGCCGCGACGCCGGGCGCGGAGCGGCGGCGTGAATATATGTTGGGAGAATCGGAAAGTCCGCCCTGGGTCGCCGGGGTCACCGGCTTCGCGGAGGCGGAAGGTTGGGGCCGCTGGACGGACGGTTCCGTGGCGGAGGTCCGCTTCACGCATCCCTGGCCCGCCGGTACGAAGATCGCGCTGGAGGGATACGCCTTCGCGGACAATGCGGGCCGGGCTGTGCCGATCGTAGCGGGCGAGGCGCGGAGTTCGGTGGTGTTCGGCGAAAAGAGCGCGGTTCGCTGGGTTGAACTGGAGACCACACAAGATTTCGCCTCGGTTCGAATCCACATTCCCTCGCCGGCGCGCCCGAGCGAGTTGTGGCCGGGAGCAGGCGCCGACACGCGTGCGCTGGGCCTGGCGCTGACGCGGCTGATCCTCGAGTTGCCGCCGCGGTGACGGCTCCCCTAGTCTGAAAGTGCTGTATTATGCTTCTCGCCATTGACGCCGGTAACACGAACCTCACGATCGGGGTCTTTGAAGGCACCGTGATCCGCACGCGCTGGCGTCTGCGAACCGTACCGGAGCAGACCGCCGACGAATGGGGCCTCAAGTTTCGCGAACTGCTGGCATCCGAAGGGCTGCCGAGCGGCGAAATCGGCGCGATCATGGTGTCGAGCGTGGTGCCGCCGCTGGAGACGACGATCACGGCGATGGCCCGCCGCTACTTTAATCTCGAACCGGTCTTCGTGACGGGCGCGACGGAAACGGGCCTCAATATTCTGTACGACAACCCGCGGGAGGTAGGCGCGGACCGCATCGTGAACTCGGTGGCCGCTTTGCACAAGTACGGCGGGCCGTGCATCGTGGTGGATCTCGGCACGGCGATCACGTTTGACGCGGTTTCGGCGCGCTCGGAATACCTGGGCGGCATCATCTGTCCGGGCATCGGCATCTCGATTTCCGGGCTGTTCACAAAGACGGCGCGGCTGCCGATGGTGGATTTCCGCGAGCCGGAAAAGCTGATCGGTACGAACACGGTGGGCTCGATTCAATCGGGGATCTATTATGGCGCGATCAGCATGATCGACGGGATTCTGGAGCGGATGATCGCCGAGATGGGCAGCGGCGTAAAGACGGTGGCAACGGGGGGGCAGGCCTCGTTGATCACGCGCGGCTCGCGTTTTGTGACTCTCGCCGACGACGATCTGACGCTGGAAGGACTGCGCCTGGTCTGGGAGCGCAATCACGGGCGATGAGCGAATCGTCCGAGTGGCGGCTGAATTACTTCAACTACTTCACGGAAATCGAGGAGCATTTCCAGAAAGCGCGCGGGACGGGATTGTTCTTGCTTTCGCCGCTCGATTGGGCGCTGATCGAATCGTGGAAGTCCGCGGGGGTGCCGCTGGAGGCCGCGCTGAAGGGCATCGAAGAGGCATTCGAGAAATGGCGTGCGCGGCCGAAGCGAACGCAGATGGTGAACTCGCTGGCCTACTGCACGCAGGCGGTGATGGAACACGCGCAGCGCGCCGCGGACAATGCGGCAGCGGGCAGCGGCGGCGACGCGCCGGCCGAAGCGCCCTTTCCGCGCGAAGCGCTGCTGGCGCATCTGGAAGCGGCGGCGGCGAAACTGGAAGCGGCGGAGGGGTTCGCGGAGGTGGCCGCGGCGGTGCGGCAGTTGACCGGCAACCTGGATGCGCATTTGCGCGATTTACAGGAGTTGGAACAGCGGCTGACGGCGCTCGAGGACAAGATGGCGGCGCTGGCGAGGACGCGGCTGTCCGATGAGGATCTGTTCCAGATGCGGCGCGAGTTGGATCATCAGTTGCGCCCCTACCGGGGAAAGATGTCCACGGATCAGATTGCGAAGCTCGAGAAGGCGTTCCTGGACCGGGCGGTGTATGAGCGCTTTTCCCTGCCCCGGCTGAGCCTGTTCTTCGTGAAGTAAGCGCCCTGTTGATATGATGGCCTGCAGACTGGTTTTAGGAGAAAACTGCCATGTCCGCATCACGCCGTGGTTTTCTATTCACAACGCCCGCGCTGTTTGCGCAGAGCGCGCCTTCGGAGCGAATCCGGATCGGGCTGATTGGGGCAGGCGGCCGGGGCCGCCATCTGATGGGCGAACTGGCGAAGTCGAAAGAGACGAATTTCGCCATCACGGCCGTGTGCGATGTGCACCGTCCGACGCTGCAGGCCGCGGCGGCAGCCATTGAGAAGCAGTACGGCGCGCCGCCGCGCGCGACGACGCGCTACCAGGAGATTCTCGCGAATCGCGAAGTGGACGCGGTGATGCTGGCCGCGCCCGATCATACGCACGCGCGGATGTTGAAAGAGGCCGTCGAGGCGGGCAAGGACGTGTACTGCGAGAAGCCCATGGGCACCGATCTGGGGGAGGCGCGGGCGGCCTATCTGGCGGTGAAGCGCTCGAAACAAGTGGTGCAGATCGGCACGCAGCGGCGCTCGGAAGGAGCGTATGTCGAAGCTGCGCGGCTGTTCCGCGAGGGCATCATCGGCAAGGTGACGCGGGCCGACATGCAGTACCACTTCTACGAGCCGCGCTGGCGGCGGGACTTCCACATGGTGAAGCCCGAGGAGATCGACTGGGAAGCGTTCGACTTCGGGCGGAAGATGGGCGCCTTCGACGCGCGGAAATGGCGGGAGTGGCAGTTGTTCGAGCCTTTGTCGAACGGGATTCCCGGCCTTTGGATGTCTCATCTGATCGACCTGGCCCACTGGTTCCTGGACGACCCCTACCCGCGATCGGCCGTCGCCTCGGGCGGCGTGTATTTGTGGAAAGACGGGCGCCAGACTTCCGACGTATTCCAGGCGCTGCTCGACTATCCGAAGGATTTTCTCGTGTCTTTCGCCATGTCGCTCACCAATTCCGCCGGGGGCCGCAACCTCTGGTTCGGCGACAAGGGGATCTTTGACGGGGAAAAGTTCGTCTTCCTGCCGGAAGGCTCGCGCCACCCGGACCGGCTGCTGGAAGCGCGGAAAGTGGAGAGAACCCCACTCAATTCCCATACTGACAATTGGATTGAGTGCATTCGTTCGCGCGCGACGCCGCGGGCCGATATCCAAGCGGGCTTTTCGCATGCCGTGGCGGGCTGCATGGCGGCGGAAGCCCTGAAAACAGGACGCCGGGTCACGTTCGACCCTGGCCGTCTGGAGATGAGCTGATGATGCGACGCGATTTTCTTTCGCTTTCGGCCGCCGCGATGGTTCCGGTGGTGAAGGAGGCTCCGCCGATCCGCTCGATTGATGTTTTCCGGATCTCATACCCGACGAAGGCCTACTTCCGGTTCTTTGAGAACAACGAACGGCCGACCGTGGTAGTGCGAATCAACACGGAGGACCCGAAACTGGCGGGCTGGGGGCAGTCCGTGCCGAGTCCGGCATGGTCGTACGAGTCAATCGACACGGTGCTGGCAACCTACAAGCGGCTGATCCCGGGGCTGATCGGAAAGAACCCGACGGACCTCGCCGGGGCGCACCAGATCATGAACCGGTTGATCGCGCCGGGGTTTTCGACCGGCGCGCCGATCGCGAAAGCGGGACTGGATCTGGCGCTGCACGATCTGGCGGGGCGGATCGCGGGCAAGAGCGTGCCGGAGCTTTGGGGTTTGAAGCCTCTGGAAAAGATCACGATCAGCTACACGTTGAATCCGCAGAAGCTGGACGACGTGGCGCCGATGATGGCGCAGGGCCGCGCGGAGGGCTACCGTCATTTCAACATCAAAGTGGCTCCGGACCCCAAATTTGACGTGGAAATGGCCAAACTTGTGCGCAAAAACGCGCCGGATTGCTTTCTTTGGGCCGATGCCAACGGCGGATACGACGTGGAGACGGCCCTGGCGGTGGCGCCGAAGCTGCGCGACGCGGGCGTGGACGTGTTCGAGCAGCCGGTGCAGTCCAATCAGATCCGTGGCTTCATGGCGCTGAAGAAGCAGGGGGCGCTGCCCATCATTTTGGACGAAGGCGTGGTGCATAGCTCGGAACTCGAGGAGTTCATCGCGCTCGGCATGTGCGACGGCCTGGCGATGAAGCCCGCGCGGACGGCGGGGCTGATGGATGCGAAGAAGCAGATCGAGATCGTACAAAAGCACGGGCTCATGTTTTTGGGCAGCGGGTTGACCGATCCGGATATTTCGCTGGCGGCGACGCTGCAACTGTACGGGTCGTTTCAATTGAAGTATCCGGCGGCGCTGAATGGACTGCAATTCCTGAAGGGTTCCATCCTGAAGAAGCCGTTTGCGCTGGAGGAAGGAACGCTGCGCGTGCCCACGGGGCCGGGGTTGGGTTTTGACGTCGATGAGCAAAAACTGCGGGAAATGCGGCGTGACTAGGCTTCTGTTGACGCTGATTTTGCCCGGCGTGCTGGCGGCGGCTTCGCCGTTCGCGTGGCGGGAAGCGCCGGGCGGGCAGTGGCAATTGACCGAGAACGGACGCGCCGTGGCGACGTACAACGCGGGCATCCAGAGCCATGCCAAGGCGCCGGCGGACCGCGCGCGCTGCTGTTATATCTATCCCGCGTATACTCCGGCGGGCGTGAATCCGCTGGACGATTTCCCCGAGGATCACTGGCATCATCGCGGGCTGCACTGGGCGTGGTCGTTTGTCGAGATCGAGGGCAAGCGATTCGACAACTGGATGTTCCGCAGCCTGCGTCATCAAAGCGGGACGCCGGTACGCGTGGAGGCAGGCGAGGCGAAGGCGACGCTCGGGGTCAGCAATTTCTGGGTGGATAACGCGGGCAAGGCGTTTGTCCGGGAAGACGTGTCGCTGGTTGTGTATCCGGCGCGGGGCCAGGCGCGGGAGATGGATTTCGAACTCACCATGGAGGCTCTGGACGTGCCCGTGATTCTGCGCGGCGACCCGGTGAAGGGCAAGTCCTATGGCGGGTTTAACGCGCGTTTCGCGCCGCGCACCGAAACTGTGATTCGCACAAATCAAGGTCTTTTGGAGAAGAAAAACGACGATTTGACTCACTATGAGTGGGCCGAATTCGAGGCGGTTTATCAGGGGCGGCGCGCGGCGCTGCGCATCACGGCAGACCCGGCGAACCTGTTGACGCCGCATCAGTGGGTGCTGCGGGATTACGGCTACATTGGTGCTTCCTTTCCCGGCCGCACAGCGACCGTGGACGGATATACTCTGGAAAAGGGCAAGCCAGTGACGCTGCGCTTTCGCGTGCGGCTGGCAGACGTTGATTGACAAGTGAGGCCATTATGTTGAAATTGATCCTTGGATTTTTCTTTACTATTTCTTTTGTTTTCGCCGATGCCGGCCTGAATGGCCGCTGGAATATCCAGGTGGAAAATCCGCGCGGACGCGCGTGGTGGCTGGTGGTGGAGGGCGCGGAAACGGGGAAGGTGACGGGCGAATTCGTGGGCGTTCCCGGCGGGCAGGTGGACCGGCTCGAGAACGCGCGCGTGGTGGACGGCGAGCTCGAGTTTGTCTTTGAGAGAAAGCGCGGCGAGGGCGTCCTCCGGCAGGTGTACCGGGCGCGCCGGCAAGGCGACGCGCTGCTGGGCACGCGCGTGGAGATTGTCGATGGAAAGGAGGGCGCGGCGCTGCCGTGGCGCGGCACGCGAGGTCCGAAGGTGACCGACCGCGACGATGGAAGCTGGCGGCCGGGGCGCCCGGTGGTGCTGTTCGAGGGCATGGACACCGCGCAGTGGCGGCTGGCCGTGGAAGGACGGCCCGGCTGGCGTATGCGCGGCGATCTGATGGTGAACGACAAGGGCGCGGCGGACCTGGTGTCGAAGTCCAAGTTCTGGAACTTCGAGCTGCGCGCGGAGTACCGCTACGAGAAGGGATCCAACAGCGGCATCGGCCTGCGGGGGCGGTATGAGATCCAGATCTACGACGATTACGGACGCCCGCCTTCGGACCACGGCCACGGCGCGCTCTATAGCCGGGTGGCGCCCGCGGTGAACGCGAGCAAGCCGCCGGGCGAGTGGCAGCAGATCGTGATCCGGCTGGTGGGCCACGATCTCACCGTGACGCTGAATGGCAAGAAGATCCACGACAAGGTGCGCGTCGCGGGCCCGACGGCGATGATGACGAACCCGCTGGAGGATCAGCCGGGGCCCATCATGCTGCAGGGCGACCATGGGCCGATCGAGTTTAAGAGCGTGGTGGTCACGCCGCTGATGCGGCGGTAGGCAGGCTCAGGAGACCTTGCGGCCCTTCGGGGCTGGGCCGGGCAGGAGGAAGGTCTTGATCAATTCACCTTCGCCGCACACGGTCATCGCGGGGAAGCGCTTGTACCAGAGGCCTTCGGGGACGTCCGGCTCCGAATCGAGCCAGGCGGCGAGCAATTCGAGTTGGGATGCGGGGATCTTGCGGCTTTGGACGCGGTCCAGCAGATGCTGAAACAGCGCCGGCGGCACGTTCACGCGGCGAATCGGGGGCATGCGTCAAATCCCGTAGAAACCACGGGTGATTCGTTCTTTGAGCCGCGCCGCTTCCTTTGGATCAGCGGCCGCCGCGAGACGTTTCGCAAGCACACCAAGCTCCTCGGGGCTGAGTTGTTGCCCTTTGCCCCCGAGGACCGAAAGTTCGGCCGTTTCCAGCGCCACTTCCTCGCCAGACTGTTTGCGCGCCACCACCTGGCTGCCGGTGAGCGCCTGCCGGACGAACCAGTGGTACACGGTGAGGGCGCTCTTGATGACCTCGGTGCGCTTGCTGCCGGTCAATTCAGCGACCTGGTCAACCAGTGCGAGTTCGGAGGGCGAGAGGATGGGCTGAAGGCGTGCCATGAGAATCACTGCCTCACTTTCTGTTCTGATTATACTCGTGCCGGAGTGATGATTGCTCGGACCGAAAGTAGCGGCCAATGGCCTCAAGCGCCGGCGGCGGGGCTGAAGCCCCGCGCAGGCTGAAGCCTGCCCTACTTGCGCGGGGTCTCGTCCCTTTCTATCAACGCCACTCGCGGATGTCCGGCTGGAGCCATAGCCGGGTCCGGTTCCTTTACCCTGGAAGCAGATGCTCGCCCGCCTGCACGCCCTGTTCCTTCACCGGTTTTCACCGCGCTATAACCGGATGGCGGGAGAGCGGAAGCGGGCTCTGTTCGCGGGGCTGCGCGGGCCGGTGCTGGAGATTGCCGCGGGCGCGGGGGCGAATTTTGAATTTCTGCCGCATGGCGTCGAGTGGACCGGCGCCGACCCGAACCCGCACGGAGCGCGCTATTGCTTGCCGGCGGCGGAGCGCCGGGGTATCCCTGCGCGATGGGCAACAACCCCGGCGGAGCGCCTTCCCTTCCCCGGCGAGAGTTTCGCGCACGTCATCAGCACGCTGGCGCTTTGCTCGGTAGAGGATCCCGCGGCGGCGTTGGCGGAGGTCCGGCGCGTGCTGAGGCCGGGCGGTTCGCTGGTCTTCCTGGAGCATGTGGCCGCCGCGCCGCAAACGCCCACGCTGCGCCGCCAGCGTCTCCTGCGGCCCGCTTTCCGTTGCTGCTTCCACTGCAATCCGGTGCTGGATACGGCGGCGCTGCTGACGGGCGCGGGATTCGCTTCCCTTGAATTGGAGCGGTTCCGGCTGCCGATTCCGATTGTCGGGCCGCACATCGCGGGACGGGCTATCCGATAAACCGGGCGTTCCTGGTATCCTCAGCAGTTGCAGCCTGCATGCAGACTCTGGATCTGATCTACTTTGACGCGGGGGGCGGCCATCGCGCCGCGGCAACGGCCTTGCAGCATGCCATCCGGGACCAGGGCCTGCCGCTGGAGCCGCGCCTGATTCACCTGAAGGAGATCCTGGCGCCCATCGACGTCTTCCGCAAGGTGACGCGGCTCGACCTCGAAGAGATCTACAACCTGATGCTGCGCAAGGGGTGGACGCTGGGCTCGGCGCAAGGTCTGCGATTCATGCAGCGGGTGATTGCGCTCTACCACAAGCCCGCGCGGCGCCTACTGACAGAGCATTGGCGGCGGCAGCCGGCGGACCTCGCCGTTTCGCTGGTGCCGAATTTCAACCGGGCGCTCTACGAGGCCTTTCGGGAAGCGTGCCCGCAGGCGCCGTTTGCAACGGTTCTTACCGACCTGGCCGACTATCCGCCGCATTTCTGGATCGAGCGGAACCAGCACCAGCATTTCGTTTGCGGCACGCCGAAGGCCCGCCAACAGGCTCTGGAGTTGGGGCACGCGCCGGAGCGGGTGCTGCTGACATCAGGGATGATTCTGCATCCGCGCTTCTACGATTTGCCGCCGCTGGACCGGGCGGCGGAACGGGCGAAGCTCGGCCTCGATCCCAGCCGCCCCACGGCGATTGTCCTATTCGGCGGCTATGGGCCGGGGTTGATGGCGGACATCCAGCGGCGGCTGGGGAAGGCGCGGCTCGATCTGCAGCTCATCCTGATCGCTGGCCGCAACGAGCGGTTGCGTGAGCGGCTCTTGCGCGCCGAGGGCGTGCTGCCACAACACGTGACGGGGTTTACATCCGAGGTGCCGCACTACATGCGGCTGGCGGACTTCTTCATCGGCAAGCCGGGGCCGGGATCGATCTCCGAGGCGCTGCATCTGGGCTTGCCGGTCATCACCGTGCGCAACGCCTGGACGCTGCCGCAGGAGCGCTACAACGCCGAATGGCTCACCGCGCGCGGGGCCGGGCTGGTGTTGCGGTCGTTCCGCGACATCGTGCCGGCCGTGCGGACGCTGCTCTCGGGGGACACACTCGCGGAGATGCGCGGGGCGGCGCTCGCGCAGCCCAACAAGGCTCTATTCGAAATACCTGCGGCGCTGGCGCGCCTGGCGCGCACGGGTGAATGGGCGGCGGCGGGCGTCTAGCCGCCCGCCTTTTTCCAGCAATCGTCAAACAGGTTTCGCATGGCGCCGCCGAAGCCTTCGTGGTCGAAGACCACCGCGGTCCACGCCGGGCGCGTGATGACGGGGTCGAGCAGCGCCACGAGGCCCTGTGAACCGTCGAAGACGGCCAGCTTCATCGGCAGGGGGCTCAAAAGGCGCACTTCCACGCCCGTCTGTTGATACTCGCTCAACCGCGCGCGATGGATGTCGTCGAGAGCCTCGGGTTCGATCAGAATGCGGCACCGCACGCCGCGCAAGCGAGCCTGCTTCACAAGCTGTTCGTCCAGCGGATCGACGGCATAAGGCGGGCGCGAGAACTCGAGGTACTCGCCCGTGACGTTCGACAGCATGGAGCGGTAGTGGACGGCGATCTGGGAGGGTTCGTTGACGATGCGCAGGTAATCGAGCGTGCCCCGGCCGCCCTGGCCTTCGGCGAAGACGCTCTTCAATTCGGTGGCGAGCAACTGGCCGTGGCGGCGCTGCTGCTCCATTTCACGTTCGATGTGGTCTTTCTGCCGGGAGAGATAGGCGGGGATCGCCAGGCCGGGTTCGACGGCGGAAAACAGCTTGGTCTTCTCCTGAACCACCTGGGCGAAGCCCTTTTCCACCAGCGAGTCGAGCACCTCGTAGATTTTCTGGCGGGGCACGTGGGCGCGCGCGGCGAGTTCCAGCGCCTTGAAGCGCGGGTGGCCCACCAGCACCAGATAGGACCTTGCCTCGTAAGCATTGAGGCCCATCTGCTGCAGCCGCCGCCAGAACTGTTCGTAGTCGGTTTCCAGCAGACCGTTGGACATCACTGTGGACATGCGCCCTCACATATATCACAGCCCACAGGGCCGTTGAACGCATCTACAATAGAAGCCCGGCGCCGAAAACGCCGGAAGGAGGGATTCTGGATGCAAGACCCTGCCTGGGCACTGCCCCACACCTTAGGCGCGCTGCGCCGTTCCGAGGCGTTCAGTGAGGAGCGTCTCACCCACCGGAGCATAAAAGATGAGCTGCGCGACAACCTGATCGCCCGGCTCCGCACGGGACAACCCTTGTTTCCCGGAATCGTGGGCTATGAGGATACCGTGATCCCGCAGGTGGTGAACGCCATCCTTTCCCGCCACAACTTCATCCTGCTGGGGTTGCGCGGTCAGGCCAAGACCAGGCTGATGCGGATGCTCACCAGCCTGCTGGACCCGCACCTTCCCTATGTTGCCGGTTCGGAGATCCACGACCACCCATACCGGCCGATCTCGAAGTTCGCACGCCAGTCGATCGACGAAATGGGAGAGGAAACGCCCATCGCCTGGCTCCGCCCCGAGCAGCGGTACGTGGAGAAGCTGGCCACGCCGGACGTCACCATCGCGGACATGATTGGAGACCTCGACCCGATCAAGGCCGCGCGCGCCGGGCAGAACATCTCAGACGAGCTGACCGTCCACTACGGCCTGTTGCCGCGGGCCAATCGCGGAATCTTCGCGGTGAACGAACTGCCCGATCTGGCCGGCAAGATTCAGGTTGGCCTGTTCAACATCCTGCAGGAGGGCGACGTTCAGATCAAGGGCTTCCCGGTGCGGCTGCCGCTGGATCTTCTGCTGGTATTCACGGCGAATCCCGAGGACTACACCGCGCGCGGAAAGATCATTACCCCGCTCAAGGACCGCATCGGGAGCGAGATCCGCACGCATTATCCGCTGACCGTGGACCGCGCCATGGCGATCACGGACCAGGAGTCCTGGACGCGCCGCAACTCACCTGTTTCTATTACAATACCAGGCTATCTTCGTGAAGTGGTTGAGCAGCTTGCTTTTTCAGCGCGCGAGGATAAGCGGATCGATCAGCGGTCGGGCGTCAGCCAGCGCCTGCCCATCTCGGTTCTGGAGAACGTCGTTTCCAGCGCGGAGCGCCGCGCCCTGGTCAACAGCGAGAGCGAAGCGGTCCCGCGCGTGGCGGACCTGTACGCGGCACTGCCGGCCATTACCGGCAAACTTGAATTGGAGTACGAAGGCGAGTTGAAGGGTGGCGACCAGGTGGCCCGGGAGTTGATCCGAGCGGCCGTGGCGCGCGTCTATCACCAGCGTTTTGATGGCGTTAACACGAGGGAAATCATCCAGTACTTCAATACGGGCGGGACCTTGAAGTTGAACGCCGATTCCCCGGCGGCGACGGTGATCGAGGCCCTGAATAGCGTGGAGGGCCTGATGGAGAAGACCCGTCACCTGGGGCTTTCCGCGAATGAATCCGATGCGATTCGGGCTGCCGCGGGCGAGTTTATCCTGGAGGGGCTTTACGCCCTGAAGCGGATCGGCCGGAGCGAGGAGATCGGATTCACCGGCACGGAGTCGAGGCCGCCAGCCCGGCAGGCGGAGTCAAACATCTTCCCGGATCTCGGGGAGGAGTCCGGCGAGGAGGAGTGGCCACCGCGCCGGCGCCGGGATCGGGACAAGAAGCGGAACCTGAATTAGCCTCATGCGACGCATTCACTATACCCGCTATGTCGATGACGGCTTTGGCCTTTCAGCCGAGGATCTGGCCCGCGCGTTGAGCGATTTCCTGCTGGAAAGCGGCTTTCATTCGCAGTATTACGGCTTCTCGGAGTTCAACTCTCACTCGCTGGAGCAGCTCAAGGAGGCCATCCGCCGGGCTTTGGAATCGGGCGAGTTGTTCGACGCTGAGCGCGCCGAGCAGGTCCGCCAGGAGTTGGCGAAAATGACCCCGGAACAGCTTGACCAGGTTTTGGACAAGCTGGCGGCGAAGCTGCAGGACGAGGGATATGTCAGCGAACAGGATACGCCTCGGGGCATGAAGCTGGAGATCACGGATAAGGCGGTCGATTTCCTGGGTTTCAAGGCTCTGAAGGATCTGCTGGGGGCGTTGGGGCGGTCGAGCTTTGGCGCGCACGAGACGCGGGCGCTTTCCACGGGTGTGGAGTCGAGCGGGGGGAGCCGGCCGTGGGAGTTTGGCGATACGCTCAATCTGGATGCCGGCGCCACGCTGTTCTCGGCGCTGCGGCGCGAGGGGATCCGGCTGCCGTTGAACATCGACTACGAGGATCTGCACGTGCATCAGAGCGAGTACACCAGCTCATGCGCCACAGTTTTGCTGCTGGATTGCTCGCATTCGATGATTCTCTACGGCGAGGACCGGTTCACGCCCGCCAAGCGTGTGGCGCTGGCGCTGGCGCACCTGATCCGGACGCAGTTTCCTGGGGATTCGCTGCGTCTGGTTCTGTTCCACGACACGGCGGAGGAGGTGCGGTTGGGGGAGCTGGCGCGGATTCAGGTGGGTCCGTATTACACGAATACGCGCGACGGCCTGATTCTGGCGCAGCGCCTGCTGGCGGCCGAGAAAAAGGACATGAAGCAGATCATCATGATCACCGACGGCAAGCCCTCGGCTCTGACAATGGAGGATGGGCGCATCTATAAGAATCCAATGGGGTTGGATCCATTTGTGCTGCGCGCCACGCTGGAGGAGGTGGGCCGCTGCAAGCGCGCGGGCATCCTGATCAACACATTCATGCTGGCGAGCGACTACGCGCTGGTGCAATTTGTGCAAAAAGTGACCGAAATGTGCCGCGGGAAGGCCTATTTCACCACACCGTACAACCTCGGCGAGTACCTGATGATGGACTTTCTGCGGCGGAAGACGCAGACGGTGCACTGAAGCAGCGTTTAATGCAACCCGGGGACCGGCCCACAGGCCAGTCCGCCCGTATCGTACGGGAATGATTCCGCTGACGGGGTTCGCGGTTTCGCGAACCCCGCTGGAAGATCCGCCCGCTCAGAAGGTGCTGGACTCGACCGGGATCTCGACCTTGTTGCTGGTGACCCAGACTGCGCCCGGTGAGAGTGCCCGGAGGCGAACCGGAATCTTGTCGCCGGCGGGAACCGAGTCCGGCACCCGCACATGGATCAGGAACACGCCCGCGGCGTGGTCATCCCTGACGACCTTCAGAATTTCGGCTGCCGAATCTCCGATCTCGATCGAGAGGGAGCCAGCTTCCGGCTGAGCGCTTCCTAGGCCGGATGCCCGGATGACGATTTTGTCGCGCGGTTGCGCGGGTTCGCCGAGGCTGCGCGCATCGCGAAGGATGACGAGACGGCCGGATTCGGCATGGGTAGCGAAACCATGGTCTCCGGCATCGCCCTGGAGCGGCAGAAGCGCCGGATGCACCGGGGAGGAGCGGATGGAGTGCGGCGCGGAGTCTCCGGCTTCGGTCTGAATGACCAGGCTCAGGAAGTCCTGCCCGGTGGCATTGGGACAGAGGAAGTCCACGCGAGTTTGGGAGGCGAAGAGCACGGGCAGGGGCGTGCCGTACGCAATCACGCGATTCAGCAGGACCTTGACGCCGGCGAGATCGGTGGTGAGTCCATCGGGAGCGTAAAGCGCTTCGCGCCGGTGGCTCAGCCAGCGGCCGTGGACCGTGGCGATGGCTCCGGGGCTGCAGACGATCTGGACAGGTTCCGTGATCAGCGGCTTGCCGGATTCAACCTGGACCCGCAAGCGGTTGTCCGCTGACGACGCTTCCGTTTCGCCGGCCTGGAAATGAATCACGTATTCCTCCTGCCGTTGCTGATCGATTTCGGGAATCCATTCAAACCAATTGGATTCTTCGTGGAAGACCGCGCCGGCGGGGAGATCCTCCGCGGTGAGGGGCACAACCCCGTCCGCTGCGGATCTTGGAGCGACCGTAAACCGGAGAGGTTCGCCGGGGCGGACCAGCTGCCGGCCGGGCAGGCTGAGCGCCGGATCGAAATGAGGCGCAATGGAGACTTGCGCGTAAGCGGGGTGATCCCCGTTGCCGGCGATGATGCGAACCGTGGAATAGGCTGTGCCCTCGTCCACCGTGCCGCGGAACGTGACCACGCGCTGGTTGGCGCGGGCCAGCACCCAGGCGGGAACGCGGATGTTGCTGTTGGTGGTGCGGAGCGCGATGACAGATTCGTGGCTCGCGTCGCCCTCCCGGCGGATCTGGCAGTTGAATTCATCGCCAGCGCGCAGCAGAGCGGGTGTGCAGGACACCGAGAGCGACGGCGGCGCGGGTTCGTTCTCCAGGAGGCCGGAAGCCGTGTCGCCAGGTTCTGTCTCGGGTTCGGGCATGAAGACCACGTCGACCCAGTAGTTTGTGCCGGCGAAGGAATCAACCGGGAAGCCGGCGCCAAACCGATAGAGGCCATTCGGGCCATCTTCGCCATCCTTGAGGGCCTGGAGCGGGCCGCTTTCGAGGGTGGCCCCGGAGAAGCCGCCGCGGGTCTGGGAATGGTGGCCGTAAGGCGCGTGATAGGAGACAACGTAGGTGACTCCGGCCTCGACGGGCACCGGGTTGGCGAAATCGGCATGCTGCCAGCCTGATTTGGTTTCGTCCATGAAATAGACGCTCGCCAGGAGGGCGCCGCCGCTGGTCCAGAGGCTGCCTGTGTGCAGCCCGACGTTCTCCGGGCCTTTGTAGAAGCGGATTCCGGTGACGAATCCGTCCTGCCTGGCGCGGAACTTCATGCCCACTTCGATAGCGGGCGTGCTGGCGGAGTCGATCTGTTCGGGCGTGCCGTTCCCGCTCCAGATCGAGCAGGGGCACTCCGAATCGTCCGATCCGGTGATCTCGATGGCATTGACCTTGGGGTGCTGCAGGACCGAGACGAGTTGGATCAAGATTTCGCCTTCGGAAACAGCGGGGAAGTTGACGTCGACCGCCTTGAACGGACCGGCGGCGGCCTGGACAACGTCAAAGTTCTCGGCGGCCATGGCGCCGTTGATCAGGATATGGAAGACGCGGTGACCGGGTTCGGTGAAGAAGATCTCGGCGAACTTGAGCCGGACGTTGTACTTGCCTGGCGTGGCTTTGAACCGGTATTCGAGGGTGCTGCTGTCAGTCCAGCGTTCAGACATATAGAGCGCCGGATCGGCGGAGCCGGTGACTGGATCCTCGGTGGTACTCACGTAACCGTCGCTGTTGGTATCGGCGATCCACTGCTGGCCGAGACTGTCGACATACGCCGGCCCGCCCGCATTCATGCGGACCAGGGCGACGGTGGAGACCTTGGGCGGAGCAACCGTCAGGAGGTACTCAGCGGAGCGCCCGGACAACGCTGCAACGATCACCGCGGATTCCTCTTCGCTGACCGCGGAGGCCGTGGCGCTGAAGGTGGCGGAATCCGAACCGCCTGGCACGGTGACGGAGGCGGGAATAAACAGGAATGGGCCGCTGACGGCCAATTCGACTTCAACGCCGGGCTCGGGTGCGGGGCCGGCGAGAGTGACGGTACAGACGCTGCTGGCGCCCGCGGTGAGTTCGGACTTCGCGCATTCGAGGCCGCTGAGAATGGCCGGGGCCTGCAAGTTGAACGTAAAGCTCAGAGAGCTATCCGCGAAGGCGGCCGTAAGAATGACGACAGCGCTGGTTTCGACTTCGCCGGCGGACGCATCGAAACCGGCCGATGTCGCACCGGCGGGGATGGTCACGGTCTGCGGCACGGTGAGCAACTCGTTGTCGCGAGTGAAGGTCACCAGGGCTCCGCCCGAGGGCGCGGGCGCGCCGATTGTCACATTGCATCTTGCGGTGCTGTTTGAGGCAAGTGAGGCCGGTGTGCAGGACAGGCTTGTGAGGGCGGCGGCCGCCTTGAGGCCGAGGACAAAGTTGACGCTCTGGCCGGCCGCGGATGCGGTCACGGTTGCGGTCGAGTCCGCATCGAACGCTCCGGCTGTCACCGGGAAACTGGCCGAGCTAGAACCGGCCGCGACGGTCACCGACGGCGGTAAGGACAGCCATGGGGTATTGGCCGAGATCGCGACTGGGATGCCGTCAGCAGGGGCCGGTTGGCTTAGTGTGATCGTACAACTGCCCGTGGCAGCCTGCCCGAGGGCCGCAGGGCTGCAGACCAGACTGGAGAGGGTGCTGGGGGCCACGAGCAGCAAGCTGTAGCTGAGGAATCCACTGCCGAGTTCAGCCCGGATGGCCGCTCTGGTGCTCGCCGTCAGCTTGGAAGACTTCACGGTGAAGGTACCTGTGGACGATCGGGCCGGGATGACGACGACGGCGGGCATTGTCAGTGAAGAACTGTTGCTGGAAAGCCGGACCTGAGTGCCGCCGGTCGTTGCCTGGGTGCTCAAAGTAACGGTGCAAGTGACCTGGCTTTCCGCCGCCAGTACGGAGGAGTCGCAAGTCAGCCCCGAGAGGCCTGTGGAAGCGACCAGATTGAGGGAGGAGCTCGTGGAAATTCCCTCCCAGCTCGCGACGACGACGGCCGTGGAGCTGGCGTTCAGAGTCGCGGCGGTGGCTACAAAGGCCGCCGATACCGCGCCTTCCGGGATCGTGACCGAATTGGGGACCGTCAGCCATGGGCTGTTATCCGAGAGCGAAACCGTGAAGCCTCCCGACGGGGCGGCAGCGCTGAAGGTGACTGTACAAGTGGCTGTCGTGCCCGAGTTGAGAGACGAGGGGTTGCAGGCGAGTCCGGTCAGGCTGGCGGTGGCCACCAGACTGAGCGACTGGCTGACCGAGGCTCCGTCCAGGGTGGCGGTGATGACCGCGGTGGAGCTGGTTGTGAAGGTCGAGGCGGTCGCGGTGAATGTGGCGGAAGTCGCGCCAGGGGGAATGGTCACCGCCGCGGGCAGGTTCAGCAGAGAGTTGTTCTTGCCGAGCGCCACACTCGCGCCGCTGCCGGGGGCCGCGGCGCCGAGCGTCACGGTGCAGGTTCCGCTGGCGCCGGAGCTTAGCGACGACGGGTTGCAGGTGAGGCTGGAGAGGATGGCCGAAGCGGTGAGTTGGACTGTGTGGGTCACCGATCCGCTATTGAGCGAAGCGGTAATCACTGCGTTCGAGTTCGCATTGACGGTTGACGCCGTGGCGGTGAAACCGGCCGAAATTGCCCCCGCGGGAATCGAAACGGATGCCGGCACGCTGAGCGCGGGGTGATTGCTGGCCAGGCCGATGGTAGCTCCACCGCTGGGGGCGGCGGAGAGCAGCGACACGGTACACGAGCCGATGCCGCCGGAAGTGAGCGAGGGCGGAGTGCAGGTGATGCCGCCCAGCGCGGTGGGTGCGACAAGGGTAATGGAGTTGCTGAGCGAGGCTCCGCCAAAGGTCGCCGTCAGAATCGCGGTGGCATTTGCGCTGAGCGAGTTGGCCGTCACGCTGAAGATAGCCGTGGTCGCACCGGCAGGAACCGTGACTGCCGTGGGAGCTGAAAGCGCTGAGCTGCTGTTCGACACCGAGACGGTAGCGCCGCCGCTTGGCGCCGCGTCACTCAAGGTGACCGTGCAACTGCCGCTTTCGCCGGAATTGAGCGAATTCGAACCGCAGGTGAAGCTCGTCAGCCCGCTGGCTGCAACCAGGCTGATCGAACTGCTCAGGGAGCTGCCGTTCAAAGAGGCGGTAATTACCGCGGTGGCGCTCGATGTGATTGCGGCGGCGGCAGCGGTGAAATTCGCTGAGGCCGCACCCGCGGTTACGGAGACGGCCGTGGGCACCGTGAGCCAGGCATTGTTGCTGGAAAGCGCGACCATCACGCCTCCCGCCGGCGCGGCGGCGCTCAGGGTCACCGTACAAACGCTGCTGGAGTCCGAGGTCAGGGATGCGGGGTTGCAGGTGAGGCTTAGGGGGACAACCGGGCCTGCCAGGTTCAGCGAGTAGCTGAGCGAACCCTCGTTGAGAGTGGCTGTGATCACGCCGGTTGCATCAGCGGCGATAGTCGTAGCGGTGGCGCTGAAGCTGGCCGAAGTCGCACCCGCGGGGACCATTACGGCGGAGGGAGCAGTGAGCGACGCATGGTTGCTGGAGATCGCGACTGCCGTACCGCCGCTGGGGGCAGCGGCGCTCAGGGTCACCGTGCAGGTGCTGCTCGCTCCAGAGGTGAGTGACGATGGGCTGCAAGTGAGGCCCGTGAGGCCGGTGGGGGCGAGCAGGTTGATCGAGTAGGATCTCGTGCTGCCATTCAGCGTGGCTGTGATCGTGGCGGTCGTGGTGGAGGTGAGCGTGGAGGCCGAAACAGTGAAGTTTGCGGAGCTTGCGCCAGCGGGGACGGTCAGTGCGGCAGGCAGGCTGAGCGCGGCGCTGCTGGTGCTGAGAGACACGGACGCTCCGCCGCCAGGGGCCGCGGCACTCAGAGTGACGGTGCAAGTGCTGCTGCCGCCTGAGGTGAGCGATGCCGGATCACAGCTCAGGCTTGACAGGGTGGCCGGAACCACAAGCTCCAGCGTGAAGCTCATCGACTGGCCATTCAACGTACCGGTGACGACGACGCTCGGATGCGCAGGCGGATTCGAGGCGGTGACGTTGAAGGTCGCCGACGTGGCGCCGGAAGGCACGACGACGGTGCCCTGGATCGAGATCGAGGAGTTGCTCCTGGAGAGCGAAACAGGAGTGGAGCCGCTCGCGGCCGGCTGGTTCAGAGTGACTGTGCAGGTGCTGGTTGCGCCGGGGGTCAAGGTCGCCGGGGCGCAGGAGAGGCTCGTCAGCAGCACCGGGGCCTGGAGGGTTAGAGAGTAATTCAGGGAGCTGCCGTTCAGGGAGGCGGTGATCACCGCGGTAGAACTCGAGGTGAGCGTCCCAGCGGTGGCCGTGAATGTGGCCGAGGTGGAGCCTGCGGGGACCGTCACAGAAGAAGGCGCCGTGAGAGATGAGCTGTTGTTGGCCAGTGAGACCGCTGTGCCGCCGCTGGGGGCTGCCGCGCTAATGGTGACCGTACAGGTGCTGCTCGCGCCCGAGTTCAATGACGAGGGACTACAGGTGAGACCCGTCAGGAGAGCAGGGGCCGCCAGGTTCACGGAGAAGGTTCGCGAACTGCCGTTCAGGTTTGCCGTCACCACCGCCGTCGAGCTGGAGGTCAGCGTTCCCGCTGTGGCCGTGAAATTCGCTGAAGTCGCTCCCGAAGGTACTGTCACCGCTGAAGGCGCGGTCAACGAACTGTTGTTGCTGGCGAGGGACACGGCCGTACCACCCGTGGGGGCCGCGGAACTGATGGTGACTGTGCAGGTGCTGCTGCTGCCTGAGTTCAAGGACGAAGGGTTGCAGGTGAGGTTGGTCAGCTGAATGGGCGCTACAAGGTTCACCGTGTAACTCAGCGAACTGCCCCCCAACGAAGCGGTGATTGCGGCGGGGGAACTGGTCGTGAGGGTCCCCGCCGAGGCGATGAAGTTGGCAGAGGTTGAACCCGCCGGGATTACCACGGAAGTGGGCGTTGTCAGAGATGCGCTGTTAGTGCTGAGCGCAACGGGCGAGCCGCCGCTGGGAGCCAGGGTACCGATAGTGACTGTGCATGTGCTGCTCGCGCCCGAGTTCAGTGACGAAGGGCTGCAGCTCAGGCCGGTGAGTTGCGTAGGCACCACCAGGTTCACCGAATGCGTTAGCGAGCTGCCGTTGAGCGACGCGGTGACGGCGGCCGTTGAACTGCTCGTCAAAGTTCCCGCGGTGGCCGTGAAGTTGGCCGAGGTCGCGCCCGATGGGACTGTAACGGCCGTTGGCGTTGTCAGCGAACTGCTGTTGCTGCTCAACGAGACCGCCGTCCCGCCGCTGGGCGCCGCCGCGCTGATGGTCACCGTACACGTGCTGCTGCCGTTCGAGTTCAGCGACGTCGGGCTGCAGGTCAGGTTCGACAGCACCGTGGGCGCTACCAGGTTCAGGGAGAAGGTCCGCGAGCTGCCGTTCAGGTTCGCCGTCACCACCGCCGTCGAGCTGGTCGCCAGCGTGCCCGCCGTGGCCGTGAAGTTCGCCGTGGTCGCGCCCGCCGGTACCGTGACCGCCGAGGGCGCCGTCAGCGATGTGTTGTTGCTGCTCAGCGAGACCGCCGTGCCGCCGCTGGGCGCCGCCGCGCTGATGGTCACCGTACACGTGCTGCTGCCGTTCG
>JAHDVK010000005.1:252944-262817 GCA_023384675.1 Bryobacteraceae bacterium
AGTTCAGCGACGTCGGGCTGCAGGTCAGGTTGCTGAGGGTTGGAGCGGGAGGAGGAATGACGATTGAGCCTCCGGAGCCATTGACCGTCATGGCCAAGCCCGAAGGAGACGAGGCCAAGGGATTGCTGACCAGAACCGGACGGTTGAGGTTTGTACTGCTCGTCAGATTCAAGGTGACCGCTGCGACCGCCCCGTTCGAAATCGGACTGGCAGTCATGCCAACCAGCAGGCACGTGATCGCGCCGGGCGTATTGTTACAGTACAGCGACTTGCCCGCGTTCACCGCCGCCGGACTTGCCACCGCGGTTATCGAGGAATAGTCCGCGGTGGAATAGGTGAAGGTCCATTGGAGAGCTGAAGGCTGGCCGCCACTCGCGGAGAGAGAAAGGTCAACCGTGACAGACCCCCCGGCTGGGGCGTTGCCGGATGCCAGTGTTAAAGAGGTCTGCGCCGATGAATTCGGGGCGGAGATCAGTAGTAGTGCAAAAATGGTGGCCCAAAAGCAGGGCCGAAGTGAATTTTTGGTAGTCACAGCTTTTCTCTCGTACGAGTAATTCGACGGATAATTGAAACGGCTTTATAGGGGACCCGCCCAAAACAGCCCCGATGAACAACGTAGGTACTTCACCGGAAGGCCCTGTCCGGATGGCCATTCCCGCCTCGGAAAGACACTCTCTCTCACGCACTACAGCCACACTCCAGGCGTTGCAGCTCTCCGAAGAATTCCGCCCCAACGTGAGAGGTCCATCACCGCTTCACGGCCTGCGCCTGAGCGGTGTCCAAGCAAGCCTGCTATAAGTGCATTTCAGATGCCAAATTCCCGCTTACGAAGAATCAATGGCTTAGCGGCGGCGCATTTCGGAATCGAGCAAAATTTACCACATGCCCGGCAAATTTTGGTCTATAGTTTTAGTACCGAATTGACGCATGGGGTAGTACAATCGCCTATTGAGGGCTAGGTATGTGTACTAGATTTTGTCTTTGCTTTCTATTCGGGATCCTGCAATTGCATGGTGCAGAGATAGTGCTGCAGGCCGGTACGGCTCAGGCAGGTACGACGGTGCCGCTCGAACTTCGTCTGAACCCCAGCGGGAGCCGGGTTGCAGCCTTGCAGTTTGATGTGGATCACGACCCTCGCATCTCTGTGTCCGCGGTGGCGGGACCGTCGGCACTGAACGCGAGCAAGACGCTTTATGCGGCTACTCTTTCCAGCGGCCGCACGCGTTTCCTTGCCGCCGGAACGAACCGGAATCTGCTCGGCAGCGGCGCAGTGGCCATCCTGAACGCCGCGGTCAGTTCCTCGATGGCTCCCGGTGATTATCAGATCCGAGTGACGAATGCCGCTGCGAGCAGCGACGCAGGCACGGCCGTGAACCTGAACTCTGCGGGCGGCTGGCTGGCTGTCAATTCGGCAGCGGAGGAGATGCCTTCCACGGTCTTCTCTCAGCTTGCGACCGGCAATGGGTGGAATACGTACTACTACCTGCTCAACACCACTGGCACAGCCCAAACGGCCTCGTTGACCTTTTGGGAGAGCAGTGGTGTCCCATTCGCGCTCCCGCTGATTTACTCTCCGGAATCGGGCAAATCCCCCAGCTTGTCGGCAGGGACGGAAGTGACCGTCCCGGCGTACGGGTTCGTCGCCGTGTCCTCCAATTTCCCCCAAAACGCGCCGTTACGCGTCGGCTGGTCCCGGATGCGCGCCCCTGAGGGGATCGTCGCCACCGCCACCTACAGTCACTTCCTCCCCGGGCGCGCCATGGCCGAGGGAGCCGTGCCCATGGAGTCGCGCACCCCGGGCCGCTTCGTGATGTCGTATGACAACGCGGGGGGCTTCGTAACGGGAGTTGCTTTGGTCAACGATTCCGACACCAAGGGCGCCACTATCGAGGTTACGATCCGCAATGCCTCGGGACAGGTTCTGTTCACCAACAACATCATTCTGCCCATCCGCGGCCATCTGGCTTTCGCAGTGCCCGACCAGTACCCAAATTTATCGGGCATCCGCGGTAGCATGGAGTTTCGCGAGGTGAGCGGCGGGAAGATCGCTGTGTTGGGCTTGCGGTTCAATCCCACCGGGCAGTTCACCTCGATCCCGGTTGGCACGCGATAGGGCTTGATCGGGAATGCCCGTTGACAGGTCAGATGACGAAGATGCCTCAACTTCCCGGCCAAGGGGAGGCCATAGTAGAGCGCGAAGCTGCGCGTAACCTCAACGATACGCAGGGTTTGTCCGCTCTTGGACAGATCGAGTTGTGGGCCGCCCGCTGGCTGATGCAGCCGCGCACCGCGGGCTTCATCTGCTTGCTGATTCTATGTGTGTTTGCCGTTGCCGGTTTGTGGCCCTTCGTCCCGATCGCGAACCAAGTCTCGTGGATCGAATCGCGGGCGGGGCTGCGCTTCGGAGCCAATGGGGTCGCTTACAGTACCGGCGCCCTGACGGGTGAAGCGGGCGGCGCATGCACGATCGAGATCTGGGTCGTACCCTCCGAGGCGGACGGAACCAGCACCCTGCTTTCCTTCTATGGCCCCGACGGGGGCCAGGGTATCGCGCTGCAACGATCTGAAAACACTTTCCGTATCGACCGCGAAACCGGAGGACGGCGGAAGGTGATGTACTTCCCTGCCAAAGCTTTGTATGAGCAACGGCCAGTATTCCTGACCCTGGTGCATGGCTCGTCGGAATCCTCCGTTTATGTTGATGGAGTAGAAGTTTGGCGCAGCGATTTGCTCCGAGCCGCCCCGGGTGATTGCGCGGGCGGATTGGGTGTGGGCCATCCCGCGAAAGGTCGATCAAGCTGGAAGGGCGAAATCTGGGGACTGGCGATTTACGGACGCGAACTGGGTCCGGAAGAGGTTCAAGGCAGTTACATGGCCTGGCAGTCGGATGGGCGACCCAGGGAAGAGGTCACCGGAAAACCCAAGATCCTCTATCTCTTCAACGAGGGCGAGGGCGACCGGATCCGCGATCATGGCTCGGCGGGTCTGGATCTCACCATCCCGCCACATTATCAGGACATTCGGCGTAGCTGGTTCCAACCGCCACCCGAGTTGGAGTATTGGACGGCGGGAACGATTGAGGACATTTTCGTTAATATTGCGGGTTTCGTACCCTTTGGCGCTGCCCTGTGCGCCTTTCTTTCTGCCCGTCTGCGCCTGATCTGGGCCGGCTTGGCGGCTGTCGCGGGCGGGCTCGCAGTGAGCCTGACCATCGAGTATCTTCAGGTTTTTCTACCCACGCGCGATTCCGATGTGACGGACCTGATCACAAACACGCTCGGAACGGCGCTGGGGGTGGGGTTGCTCTTCTTCTGGAGACGGCGGTTGTTCCGCATGGGGGTGGGCACCGGTGCGAGGTAACAGTTTTTCTCAGGCCGCCCGGGGGGATTCGCCTATTTTGTTGCCGTCCCCAAGAGCCGAAGGACAACTAGTGGCAGGTGTACTATGATAAGGTGTGTGAAAATCTGGCCATGGGGGTATGGTCGGCGAACCGGCTGTCTGCCGGCTATCGATGGGGCGAGAGCGACAGGCAGTATCAATCTCTTTGCGAGGGTGTGACATATGCGAATCAAACTGTTAAGTGCTTTATTTGGTGGACTCTTCCTGCTCCCGGCGATGGTACCAGCGCAGTCCACGCAGAACGCCTGCGACCTCAACGGGGATGGCGCAGTGAACACAAACGATGTGAATCTGGCCGTCAGTATGAGTCTCGGGTCTGCGTCGTGTACCGCGAACATTATCGGGCCCGCGGTGTGTAACGTAGTGGTCGTTCAACGCGTGGTGAACGCGATGACCGGGGCTTGCGTCGTCGGCAGCGGACGCTCTGTGCTCCTGAACTGGGTGGCGAGCATTTCTCCCAACGTCGCCGGGTACCGGGTGTACCGTTCAACAGTGAAGGGCGGCCCTTACAATTTGATCGCGCCCAACTTGGTGGCAGCTGTCAACTACACCGACTCCACCGTCCAGTTGGGTCAGACATACTATTACGTTGTCACCGCTGTAGATAGCAATAACAACGCAAGCGTCTATTCTAACGAAGCCGAATCCGTGATCCCTACTTCATAGCGGCGATTCGTCCTTGAGGCGCGACCGGATGCGGCCTTCGCCCGGAGCGGCTGTCGCGAGGGCGGGCACGCACTGCCCGACGCTGATTGGCAATGCTGATCGCGGGCCCCCTATTACTGAAGGGCCAGGGTGAGGGTTTGCGATTCGCCTCTCGCGTTTGAAATCTTCACAGTCACCGAGCCGAGCGCCTGGATGGGCGGAGTGGCCGTTGGGGCATTGTCGCTGCTGGCGAGGAAGATCGGGATCTGGGCAACGAACTGCCCGCCGAATGTCGCAGAGGCCGGGGAGCTAAACCACAGGAATGAGTTCGAGGTGATGTCCGCAGTGAACTCAGTGGTGTTGAAGTTGAAGCCAGGCCGCCCCGTAAAGCTTAAGGTGATTGAACTTAGAGAGCGGGTGGTGCTGTAACCGACGGCTCGAAGGATGAAGCTGTTAACCGTGCGGCTATCGGCACTCAAGTTCAACAGGACCGGTGCCGAAGCTGGCAAGGCGGCGCGGAAGGTAGGCCGGTTCTCCGGTGTCAGGTCGAAACCGCTCGCAGTGGCGAAAGAGGGGGCGACGATGATCGCTCCGGCCACGCTGCCTGTCTGGAAGCGTAATTCGTTGGCGCCATTGGAAAAAACGGCACGGGTGGCCCCGGCGGGGATGGAAAAGCTCGCCACCGTGCCACCCGTGACGAACAATACGGACGGGTCGCTGACGAAGCTTTCAGATTCGCTCGAAAGCGTCAGGGTTCCTGCAAGGGCCACAGGGTAGGGGGCGGCGAGTGTGAGTCCAATGGTGGGCTGCTGGAACGGTTGGACCGAGGAGGGACCCTGAAACGTGTAAGAAGGAAGCGGCTCGGGCTGAGTGCCGTTGCCCGATAGGACGAAGGCATCGGTATTGATGCGCAGCGAGGCGGAAGTAATCCCGGTGGCGAGAGGCTGGAACCGCAGGTTGAACGTGAGCGACGAGCCAGGCTCGATGGCAGTGGGCAGTGCGGGAGGATCCTGCAGCGTGAAGACCGGACGCCCGTTCGATACGATGCTGGCGCTGACAATAGGAGCAGGTGCTGTACCCGTGTTCCGAATGGTGAATTGGACAGGCGAGGACTGGCCGACGGGCACCTGGGGGAACACGACTTCGCCAAGCGGCGGCACATTGGACTCGCCGGCCGGACTGCGGTAGGAATAGGTCAGGATGGGGCCAATGGCTTGTCCTTCGAGGTCGAATGAGTCGTTGCCAATCTGAAGGCGGCCGGTGGGCCTGCCCGCCTGAGCAGGAGTGAAGATGATGGCAAAGGTCCGCTGCTGACCCGGCGCAAGATTGAGCGGGAAGAGGGGAAGATCGCTGAGTTGGAAAGCAGCGCCGCTCAATGCCACTCCGTTGAGTGCGAGGGTGAAGGCGCTGACGTTCCGGAACCGGATGAAAACAGTGGTGCTCTCGGAGACGCGGGTGGGAGGGAGGCTGATGACTTGGTTTGGGAGCAGCGATTGGGGGGGGCCTTCCGGCAGAATGAGTTCATAGCTCAGGAAGGAGGAGATGGCCCGGCCCCTCAGGTTGACGTTGTACGTGGCCCCGCCTTCGAAGGAGAGGGTAAGTGTTCCCTCATCATTTCCGGGCTGGCTGGGTCTATAGCGGAGTTGGAACTGCAAATTGCCACCACTCGCCAGTGCAGCAGGGAGAAGGGGGAGACCAATGAGATCAAAGTCCTCACCTGAAACCGAGGCAGCGAGGAGGCGCCCGGGACCGCTGCCCAGATTGGCCAGAACGACATTCGCCAGTGTAGGACTGCTGACGGGTGTATCCGTGAACTGGAGCACTCCACCAGGAGGAACGCCGACTGCGTTGTTGTCCAGTGCGAGGACGTAATTCAGTGAAAACTGGGGCGTCAGCGCGTTGAGAATGATCGAGACAAGACCGGGGCGGGATGGAGCAGGGGGCGCATCCGGCTGAGTCTGAGCGCCTGCTTCAATGAAGTTGTAGTCCAGGGCGGCGACGGACTGCTCACCGCTCGTTGGCAGGAAGGACAGCTGCAGCGAAAGGCTCTGATTTGGGCCGAGAACGGCGTTGAGGGGTGGGGCGGATGTGATGGTGAAGTCCGGTGAACCGAGAAGAGTTGGGGATTGGGGGAAGGCGAGGCTGGTAGCGCCGGTATAGGTGATGCTGACGGTAACAGGCTTGGCCAGGCCGACTCCCCTGCCCGTGACGGGTACGGTGCCGCCGTTAGCGACGGGGATGACGACATTGTCCTGCAGGACCCGAATCAGCACCTGGGCCTGCGCGACCGGCAACAGAGTGGACCCGAAGAGGAAAAGCACCGGGAGAAGTCTCATTGGATCTCCTCTCTAACCGCGGGCACAAAAAAGATAGAGGGTTCGGCGGATTCGTCGAGGATATAAACGGGATCGTCCGGATTGTTTCTTGGTCCAGCCAAGAGCATAGTGGAACGGCCGAGAGGAGCCAAGGCGCTGACCGGCGCATCGAGGGCGATCTCACGAGAAATGCCGGAGGAAGCGAGGTCGAAGACGAGGAGGCGGGAGGATGCCCGGTCGACGAGGTACAAGCTGCGCTTGTTGGCGGAGAGGCCGATGGCGGTTATGTCCGCGATGTCCTCGGAGTTCGAGAACAGGACTTGAGTGGTTGGTTCGTCCACATCGAGAGTGACTTGCAGCAACTCGCCGGTCTTGCGGCCCGCAGCCCAAAGGGTCCGGCCGGAGGGATCGAGCGCGATGGCGGCGAGGTCCATGGCGGGCAGTACTGGCTGAACCGTGCCGGAAGAAGCAATCAGGTAGGCGCCATCGTTCTCCACCGCGAGGGCTGCCTTCGCGAAAGCGCCGCTGACCGCGAGGGCGGACACTGCGCCGTCAAAGGCGGGGAGTGGGATTGCGGGATCGGCGTAAGCTCCAAAGGAGTGAACGCGCACCCACTGCAGGGAGCGGGACTCAGCGGAATAAACGACGGCAGAGGCGGAGTCCGGGGACCAGGCCGCCAGCGAGGGTGGCTCGACAGCTCCGGAGACAGCGGTTTCAGTCAGCTCCGAGAAGGCGGGATCGTAGGAATAAAGTAGGGTGCTTCCTTCCCGGACAGCGAGGGCCAATCGGCCATTCGGGCTGACGGAGGCCCATTCAACGCCGGAAACGACGGGCGTATCCAGTCTTGCAGCACCAGGCACCCCAAGGATCAACCGCAGGGATTGGGAGGGATGATCATGAACGAGCCCGGCGACCGGTCCAGCCATCCGCAGGCCTTGCGCCAATGATAGGGGAGCGCAACAGAGCAAAGCGAGGGGAAGAAGCTTCGAGTGGGACATAGACTACTGGGGACCTCCGATACCGATGGTGCCGGGTGAAATGGTGATCGTGGGCGTGCGGCCTTTCCTGGTGAGGATGACGGCGGCGGCAATGCCGGCTCCAGCCCCCGCGCCAATCAGGGCCCACCGTTTCCCGCTCTTATACCAGGGTTTAGGGGGCGTTGGGAGGGTGGCTTCGAGTACGCGCGCGTCGTTGGTTTGGCGGATGCGCGCCGTCTTTGTTTGACCTTCAAACGTGGCTGTCACCTTGATAACGAAGGGTCCGGCGATGCTGTTGGGGGTGAAGGCGGCGGTGGCCTGCCCGGTGGAGTCTGTCTTCACGGTCGCCATGATCTGGCCAGCAAATGTGCCTCCGGGGCCGGTAGGGGGGACTTCAAAAGTGACGGTAGCGCCTTCGACGGGCTGGTTGACGGCGTCGAGGACCTGCACCACAGGGCTGACGGCCTCCTGCGCGGTAAGGCTGTTGACCGCGTTCTGTCCCTCGAGGATGAGGATGCGCAGGCCGGTGGTGTTGTAGACCGCAGTGGATTCAGGCGCTTGGGGGGTGACGCCTCGCGGATCTTGCTGGGAGAACATGGGTGCGGGTGCGATGATGACCGCGCAGAGGAGAATTGCAGTGAAACTGGGGCGGTTCAAATGGGTTCCCCCTTGAGATGAGCAGAGGTCTGAGTCTTGAAGATGAAGTGCATATTGCTCACGAGAAGAGACCGGGTTGCGCCCCGGGGCACCTGGAGTGCGCAAAACATGTCTATTTTCATTTACTTAGCGCATAACTCCGACCAAAATCCAGGGCAGGCCCATCACGAGGCCGGTGCCCATGGAGGACATAGCGGCGCGCGCTCTGGCCGTCGGCACGAAGAGCACGTCGTTCGGTAATAGTGGGAAATCCCGGCTGCGTCCGGAAAGGATTCGCTCCATGTCGATGACGATTTCGGCGCGCCGGTCGGTACCGTTGATTGGACGCAGGATCCGGACTTCGCGCCGCTTCGCATTGGGGGTGAACCCGCCCGCCTCGGTGAGTGCCTGGATCACGGAAATCGAATTCCGTTCCCCAAGTTCGATGCTGGATGCCCGGGTTACTTCACCGCTCACGTAGACGCGTTCAGCCCGTTCAGCACTAATCACGTCATATGGTTGCAGGACAATGTCTTCTTCGGGGTTGATGTTCTCAGAGAGGCTGCTGAGACTGATTTCCACGGTGCTGATACGCCTCTCGGGGATCTCGACGGCGTTGGGGAGAGGGAGAGGGCCGTAGTCGGTTCGGCGTGTAACCTTGATTCGTCTGGCGGCGTTGGGCATGAGGCCGCCGACCACGGTCAACATCTCGACGAGGGTCCTGCTGCCGCTGAGGGGATAAATGCCTGGCGCGGTAAACGCGCCAATGAAGAAGACTGGATCGCTGCGGAATTGAGCAAGGGTGACGTACACCTGAGGATCGCGGTAGAACTCGCCCAGCCGGGTATTAAGCTCCCTCTCAAAATCCTGCAGCGTCAGGCCGGCAGCCTGCATCCGCCCGACGATCGGCAGTTCGACGAACCCATCAGAGTCGATGCGGAAGGGGCGGTCGCTAATTTCAATGACTTGCGGGGAGCGAATGAGAATCTGGTCGTCCGGGCCAAGACGGTAATCCGGCCGGACAGAACCGATCATTTGTTCCGCGGCGGCGGATCGCTGGGCTGGGGTCGCTGGGGCTTGTGCCAAAGCCAGACCTGTGGCGAGGATGCTGAAGACGAGAATCCACACGAAAGAGCGGCCACGGCGCAATCGTACCTGCATACCACAAGAGATTAGCACACGCCGATGGAAATGAGATGCGAGCCGCTGGACCAAGTCATTTTCTTCGAGAAGATCCGTGAGAACGGGGGCCACCCATAGGGTCGAACTCCGTTGGACGAGTTGCCTGGAAACGGCAGCCAATTCATGATCACGCGACGCTTTCCGCATATGGCTCCGACGCGCGGGAGGAGGGAATCCCGCTCGCGCGGCGCTTCTTATTTTCGCGCTACTGGCAGCATAAACCACCTCTTCAGAAGTCGTTACGCCAGGCCAGATCCGCTCCGTGTTTCCACACCGAGCGAGCCGGGCAGGCCCTACAATTCTGGTACTTGGTTGAGTCGCACCGGGCAAGACGACCGTCGTTGGCCTGAAATGACATTTTCTAAGGAAATTGGTTTTTTGTATCAGATCTTTGTAAGCGTCTGACCAACCCCGTCTTGCGGCAGCCTGGGTGCCGGGTTTATCTTCGGCGGGCGGCCCATGCGGCGGGGGTCAGTTCCGGGATCTTCTGAATCTTGACGTCGGCCAGTCCCGGCAGCACTGCTGCCAGGTATTCGCGTACGGGAATCTCCACGCGCTTGCACGTTTCCACGACCGACAGAATCGCGGCGACCTTCGGTCCGGCCTGTGGACTGCCTACGTGGATCCAATTCTTCCTTTTATGTGCAGCTGCGCATAAAAGGAATAGGACTAAACCGCTTCGCGGTATTCGTGTAGCACGGCCAGTTGAGCGCAGTAGG
>JAHDVK010000006.1 GCA_023384675.1 Bryobacteraceae bacterium
GGGGTTCCAGGGGACTTTGGGGCCGGGTCCGAGCCAGCGGTCCCAATCGAGGCCGTCGGGTTTGCGGTCCATGCCGGCGGGCGCTTGCTGGATGTAACCCTGATTCGACGTGTACCAGGTGCGGACCAGGCCCGTCTTGCCGATGATGCCGGTCTCGATATACCGCCGCCGCGGCTCCACGAACTGGGGCAGGCCGCGGCCCTGCATGCCGACCTGGACAATTCTCTTCCCCGCGCGCGCCGCGCGGATGATCGCCAGCCCTTCCTCGGGTTTGTGGACCATGGGTTTTTCGACATACACGTCCTTGCCCGCGCGCAGGGCATCCACGGTGATGGGTCCATGCCAGTGGTCCGGCGTGGCGACGATCACGGCGTCGAGGTCGGTACGTTCCACCAGCGCGCGGTGGTCGCCGTAGCCTTCGGCGCGCCCGCCGGCCACCTCCACCGCCTGCGCGCGGCGCACGTCATACACATCGCAGACGGCGGGAAACTCGACTCCGCCGATCTTCTGCAACTGTTTCATCAGATACTGGCCGCGCGGACCCGTGCCGACCACGCCGATGCGGATGCGGTCCTGCGCCCCGGCCACGCGGACAGCGGAAGCCGCCGTGGCGGTGCCGAGAAAGACTCTGCGCGTCGCCGCTCGTTTCGCGATAGGATACGTTTCAGACATCTTTGTCTCCTGGCGCATGGCGCCGAACGCAGTCTATCGCAAAGAAAGCTTGCCGGTCCTGCGGCTGGGAAGCTATCTTGAAGAATCCACCCACTGGGAATAAATCAACATGTCAAACACACCAATTACCGTGGCCAAGGGCGATGGCATCGGCCCCGAGATCATGGATGCCACCCTGCACATCCTCAAGGAAGCAGGAGCGCGGCTCGATATCGAAGAGATCGAGATCGGCGAGAAGGTCTATCTGGCGGGTAACTCCGCCGGCATCGCGCAGAGTTCGATTCAATCGCTGCTGCGGACCAAGGTCTTTCTGAAGGCGCCGATCACGACACCACAAGGGGGCGGGTTTAAGAGCCTGAACGTCACCACGCGCAAGATGCTGGGCCTGTATGCCAACGTGCGGCCGTGCGTGGCGTATGACCCGTATGTGCGGACGAAGCACCCGGGGATGAACCTGGTGATCGTGCGCGAGAACGAAGAAGACCTCTACGCGGGCATCGAGCACCAGCAGACGCCCGACGTCACGCAGTGCCTGAAGCTGATCACGCGTTCGGGCTGCCAGCGCATTGTGAAGTACGCCTTCGAGTACGCGCGGCGGAACAACCGCAAGAAAGTGACGTGCTTCACCAAAGACAACATCATGAAGATCACCGACGGCCTGTTCCACAAGGTCTTCGATGAGATCGGGGCGTTGTACGAGGACATCGAGAAAGAGCACTGGATTGTGGACATCGGCGCGGCGAAGATGGCCGATACGCCGGAAGCGTTTGACGTGATCGTGATGCCGAACCTCTACGGCGACATTCTGTCGGACGTGGCGGCGCAGATCGCGGGTTCGGTGGGCCTGGCCGGGTCGGCGAACATCGGCGCGAAATACGCGATGTTCGAGGCGATTCACGGCTCGGCGCCGCGGCGCGCGAATCAGAATCTGGCGAATCCGTCGGGCCTGCTGCTGGGCGCGGTGATGATGCTGGTCCACATCAACCAGCCCGATATCGCGGCGGCGGTTCACAATGCGTGGCTGAAGACGCTTGAGGATGGGGTGCATACGTACGACATCTTCAAGGAGGGCATCAGCAAGGAGAAGGTGGGCACGAAGGAGTTCGCGCAGGCCGTGGCTTCGCGCGTGGGGCAGCTGCCGGAGAAGTTCAAGCCGGTCACCTACAACACCGCGCCGAGCCAGACCGTGGAGGACACCATTTACGCGGCTTCGACGGTAAAGAAGGAGACGATCGGCGTGGATATGTTCGTTCAGTACCCGCCGGGGCTGACTGAAGAACTGGGCAAGAAGCTGGAAGCGCTGACGCCGGAGGGCCTGAAGCTGGTGATGGTTTCGAACCGCGGCGTGAAGGTCTATCCCGGCGGCTTGAAGGACACCATCACCACCGACCACTGGCGCTGCCGCTTCCACAGCACGACGGACGGCGCGCCGATTACGCACCAGCAGATCATCGGCCTGCTATCGAGCGCCGAAGCCGCCGGCCTCGACTTCATCAAGACCGAGAACCTGTGCACCTTCGACGGCAAGCCCGGATTCTCGCTCGGACAGGGTCAGTAAAACCATATGAACAAAGCACCCCTGGTGGGCGTGATCATGGGGAGCCAGAGTGACTGGGAGACGATGCAGCACGCCTGCGCGATGCTGGAGGAATTCGGCGTCGCGTATGAAAAACGCATCGTCTCGGCCCACCGCACGCCCGATCTGATGGCTGAATACGCCAAAAGCGCGCGCGGGCGGGGGTTGGAAGTGATCATCGCGGGGGCGGGCGGCGCGGCGCACCTGCCGGGGATGACCGCCTCGCACACCACCCTGCCGGTGCTCGGTGTGCCGGTGGAAAGCAAAGCGTTGAAGGGCATGGATTCGCTGCTCTCCATCGCGCAGATGCCGGGCGGGATTCCCGTGGGGACGCTCGCCATCGGCAAAGCGGGGGCGACGAACGCCGCGCTGCTGGCGGTGTCGATTTTGTCCATCAAACGGCCCGAACTGGCGCAAAAACTCGAGGAATTCCGCGCCGCGCAAACCGCGCGGGTGTTGAAGGACCAGCTGCCGTGAGCCGCATCATTGCGCCCGGCGCCGCCATCGGCGTGCTGGGCAGCGGGCAGTTGGGCCGCATGTTCGCCATCGCGGCCCGGCGGATGGGTTATCGCGTCCACACGTTTTCGCCGGACCACGACACGCCCACCGGGCAGGTGGCCGATGTCGAAATCCACGCTTCCTACGACGATCTGGACGAAGTGCGGGCGTTCGCCTCGAAGGTGCGCGTGGTGACGTTCGAGTTCGAAAACGTGCCCGCGGCGACGGCGGAAGCGGCGGCTTCGCAGTGTGAGGTCCGTCCGCGCGGCGAAGTGCTCCACATCACGCAAAACCGGCTCCGGGAGAAGCGTTTTTTGCGCAAAAATGGCTTCCCGTGCACCGTTTTTGACGAAATTTCGACGTTGGAAGAGCTTGTTTCGGCCACCGGAGACGGTAAACTGCCCGCCATCCTGAAGACCGCCGGCTTCGGCTACGACGGCAAGGGCCAGCGCCTGATTCGCACCCCCGGGGAGGCCGAAGCGGCCTGGCGCGAACTCGGGGGCCAGCCCTGTGTTCTTGAGCAACTCGTTGATTTTGAAAGGGAAGTGAGCGTTGTCGCCGCCCGCGGCGCCGGCGGCGCCTTCGCCCATTACGGCGTCGTGGACAACGCCCACCGCAACCACATCCTCGACGTCACCGTCGCCCCGGCCTCCGTCAGCGAAAAACTGGCGCGCGAGGCCGTCGAAATCGCCCGCGCGATCCTGGAAGCGCTGGACGTGGTGGGTGTGCTGTGCGTCGAGTTTTTCGTGACGCGCGACGGGCGGCTGCTGGTGAACGAACTCGCGCCGCGGCCCCATAATTCGGGGCATTTTACGTTCGATGCGTGCGTCACGTCGCAGTTCGAGCAGCAGTTGCGCGCGGTGTGCGGGCTGGCGCTGGGGTCCACCGAATTATTGCGGCCCGCGGCGATGGCGAACCTGCTGGGCGACCTGTGGTCGAACGGCGAGCCGGATTGGGCGGCAGCGTGCGCGTTTCCCGACGTCAAATTGCATCTGTATGGCAAGCTGGAGGCCCGAAACGGCCGCAAAATGGGGCATTTGACGGCGCTGGCGGCGACGGCGCAGGAAGCGGAAACGATGGCGCGCGCGGCGCGCGAAAGCCTGGGGCCGAAGCCGTGAAACAGAGGCAGGTGGTGGTGGTGGGCGCCGGGGCGGTGGGCCTGGCGACCGCGTGGCGAGTGCAGCAGCGTTTTCCGGACGCGGTGGTCACGGTGGTCGAAAAAGAGGCCGCAGTGGCGAAGCACCAGACCGGGAACAACTCGGGCGTGCTGCATTGCGGGCTGGCGTACCGGCCGGGGAGCGCGAAAGCCCGGCTTGCGGTGCGGGGCATCGCGCAGATGGTGGAGTTTTGCCGGGAGCATGGAATCCCGCACGATGTCTGCGGCAAACTGGTGGTGGCCGCGCGGGAGGAACAGGTTCCCCGGCTTGAAGCCTTGCGCGAGCGCGGCGCACAGAACGGCCTGCAGGGGCTGGAACTGCTGGATCCGCCGCGCATGCGCGAACGCGAACCGCACGTGAGCGGGGTGCGCGCGCTGCTCGTGCCGGGCGAGGGGATTGTCGACTACGAGAAAGTCTGCGGGACGCTGGCGCGGCTCATCGGCGAGAGTGGCGGGCGCGTGGTCTGCGGCGCCGCGGTGCGCGCGTTCCATCGCGACGGCGCGGGCTGGCGCGTGGCCGCCGGAACCCACGAATTGCCGGCCGATGTTCTGATCACGTGCGGGGGCCTGCAGGCGGACCGGCTGGCGCGCCTGGCGGGCGAACGGCCGGAGGTGAGCATCGTCCCGTTCCGCGGCGACTATTACAAGCTGCGGGCGGGCCGCGAACATTTAGTGAACCATTTGATTTATCCGGTCGCCGACCCGCAATTTCCGTTTCTTGGCGTGCATTTCACGCGGATGATCCGGGGCGGGATCGAGTGCGGCCCGAACGCGGTGCTGGCGTTGAAGCGCGAAGGGTATGGCCGGACGGACTTCAACCTCCGCGACGCCGCCGCCGCGATGAGTTTTCCCGGTTTGTGGCGGTTTCTGGGCCGGCACACGCGAATGTGCGCGAGCGAACTGCGCCGGGCCTTCAGCCAGCGTCTGTTCTGCGAGGCCCTGCAAACGCTGGTGCCCGAAGTCCGCGAACAGGACATCGAACCGGCGGGCGCGGGCGTGCGGGCGCAGGCCATGCGGCCGGACGGCTATCTGGTGGAAGACTTCGACGTGATCCAGCGAGCGAATGCGATTCACGTGCTGAACGCGCCCAGTCCGGCGGCCACGGCGTGTCTCGCGATTGGCGAGGAGATCGCCTCGCGCCTGGATCAATGAAACAATAGATACCCAGGCATGAAGGTTCGCAGACAGATCGAGGAGCGCCAGCGCGAGTGGGCGGAGAAACGCGGCATCGCGCTGACTGGCGGCAACGAAGCGGCGCCGCTGGCCCGCGTTGTGAACCTCAACGACAATCTCTTCGCGCCGCTCGACGAAAAGACGCGGGACCAGTTTTTGCGCGGCGCGGGCGGGGAACTCGCCTTCCCGGACGGCGCCTCCGGCCATTTATACTCTCTGGCTTCGTCGCAGGCGCTGTGCCTGAATGTGCTGGCGCCGTGGCGGGAGCGTCCGGCGGAACTCTACGCGGCCTTGGGGCTGGAAGCCGAGGAGCGCTGCGTCTGGGAATTCGATGCGCGCTTGCGGTTCAGCCCAAAGCGGACCGAGGCCGCGCCCATCGACCTGCTGTTCAATCCCCGGAATCCATCGCCCGCGGGGACAGCGCTGGCGATCGAAGCCAAGTTCGCCGAACCCTATGACGGCAAGCTGCGCAAGCCCTTGGGCAACTACTACCGCACCCGCAAGGATCTGATCGCGGGCTGGACGCACGTGGCCCGGCTCATCCGCGACAATGCCGAACGCCGCTTCCGGTATTTCGATCTCTCGCAGAGTGTTCGGCAATTGATGGCGCTGCGCCACACGTTCGGCCGGACGCGCTTCGTGCTGGTGTATCTGTGGTACCAGGTTCCCGGGCGGGATGGAGAGGAGTTTGGCGCCGAGCTGGATGAATTCCGGCACGTGGCGCGGCAGGACGCCATCGCGTTTGTTCCATGCACGTGGCGGGAACTGGCGGCGCGGCTACCCGGCGCGGAGGACTGGCGAGCATACCTGAAGGAACGCTACGGTCTGTGAGCAGCGGGTTGCGATTCCGGCGTCACGAAACGCGGCTGGCCGTGTGCAGGCTGCCGCTGAATGAGCCGCTGCCGGCCTGGGCGGTGGGCGGCGAATTCCTGGCGCTGGTCCGCACGCCAACGGAAGCAACGGCGGTGTGCGAAGAGGCGCGCGTGCCGGCAAGCGCGCAGGCCGAGCGCGGCTGGGCGGCGCTGGAGTTGGCCGGGCCATTCGATTTCGCCCAGACGGGCATCCTCGCTTCGGTGCTCACGCCGTTGGCCGAAGCCGGGATCGGCATCTTCGCCATTTCGACCTTCGACACGGACTGGATTCTGGTGAAGCGCGAGCGACTGGACGAATCCGTGCGGGCGCTGACCGCCGCGGGCCATAATGAGATTTGACCCAACAGGCGAGAGCGTGGCTCACCGGCGCGCGAAGCGTGTGCGTGCTTACTGGGGCGGGCATCTCGGCTGAAAGCGGCGTCCCCACGTTCCGGGGCGCGGGCGGACTTTGGCGCGAATACCGCGCGGAGGATCTGGCCACGCCCGCGGCGTTTCGCCGGGATCCGAAACTGGTTTGGGAATGGTATGACTGGCGCCGCGGCTTGGTGCGCGCGGCGCGGCCGAACGCGGGCCACGAAGCGCTCGCGGAGTTTGAGCGGCGGCGCCCGGAAGGCTTTACGCTGGTCACGCAGAATGTGGACGGGTTGCACGAACGCGCGGGGAGCCTGCGGGTTCACCGTCTGCATGGGAGCTTGTGGATTGTACGCTGCACGGGCTGTGGAAACGAGTCCTGGGATGAGCGCGTGCCTTTGCCGGGGTTGCCCCCGCGGTGTGACGCCTGCGGCGGGATGCTGCGGCCCGGCGTGGTGTGGTTTGGCGAGGTGCTTCCCGAGGATGCGCTGGACGCGGCGGTGGCCGCGGCCTCGGTGTGCGAGGTGATGGTAGTGGCCGGCACGAGCGCGGTGGTGTATCCCGCGGCGGCCCTGGTCCCACTGGCCAAGCGCGCCGGTGCGCGCGTGATTGAGGTGAATGTGGAGGAGACGCCGGCCAGCGGCCTCGCGGACGTATCGCTCCGGGGGGCTTCCGGCACGGTTTTGCCGCTGATTTTGCTATGAAAATTGCCTATTTCGACGCCTTTTCCGGCATCGCCGGAGATATGACCGTGGGCGCGCTGATCGATGCCGGCGCCGGCGCCGATGCGCTCTTCGCCGGTCTGGATTCGCTCGGGACAGGGGCGCGCTTCAGCGCCGGGCGAGTGAAGAAGAAGGGCATCATGGGGACTCAGTTCACGGTCGAACATGAGGACCAGAAGAAGCACCGGCACCTGCCGCACATCGTGAAGATGATCGAGGCCGCCACGCTTCCTGAGACCGCGAAGCAGAACGCGATCCGCATCTTCAACGTGCTGGGCGAGGCCGAAGCGCAGGTCCACGGAGTGCCCATCGAGAAGGTGCATTTCCACGAGGTCGGCGCGGTGGATTCGATTTGCGACATCGTGGGCGCGGCTTACGCGCTTGAGTTGCTGGGCGTGGAGCAGGTGTATTGTTCCGCGATCAACACGGGCTCGGGCACGGTGGAGGCCGATCACGGCGTGATGCCCGTGCCGACTCCGGCGACGGCGATCATGCTGGCGGGGAAGCCCATCTATGCGCGCGGCCCCGAGGTGGAACTGACCACCCCGACGGGCGCGGCCATCGTGGCGGCGCTCGGCTTGGGGTTTGGACCGGCGCCGGCGATGCGGATCGAACGAACCGGGTTTGGGGCGGGTACGAAGGATTTTCAGGGCCAGGCCAACATGCTGCGCGTGCTGATCGGCGAACTGAGCGGCGCGAGCGAAGCCACGTCGATTCGCGTACTGGAAGCGAACGTGGACGACTCGACGCCCGAAGTGCTGGGCTACGCGATGGACCGTCTGCTGGCCGCGGGCGCGCTGGATGTGACCCTGCAACCCGTGTACATGAAGAAGCAGCGGCCCGGCACGCTGGTCCAGGTGCTGGCGCGGCCCGAGGATCAGGAGGCGCTCGCGGCGGTGCTGCTGCGCGAGACCTCGACGCTCGGCATCCGCATTAGCGAGGCCGAACGCCGCGTGGAAGCGCGCGAGCATGTCGAAGTGGAAACGCGCTACGGCAAGGTGCGGATGAAGGTGAGCGCGGGCGGCGCGGCGCCGGAATTCGAGGACTGCCGCCGGCTCGCCGAATCCACGGGCGAACCGCTGAAAGAGATTCTGGCCGCCGCGACGGCGGCCTACCGGAAAGGCAACGGATGAAAGAGAAGTTCTACCTTACGACGCCGATCTATTACGTGAATTCGGCTCCGCACCTGGGAACGTCCTATTCGACGCTCGTGTGCGACGCGGTGCGGCGGTACCAGTCGATGCTCGGCAAGGACGCGCTGCTGGTAACTGGCAGCGACGAACACGGCCAGAACGTCGAGCGGGCGGCGAAGAAGATGGGCAAGTCGCCGCACGATTACGCCACGGCGGTGGCCGAGGAGTTCATGGCGCAGTGGGACCGGTTCGGCGTCCAGTATCGTTTCCTGCGCACCTCGAGCGAGAAGCACCGGGCGGTGGTCCAGGATTTGTTCAAACGCTGCTTCGACAACGGCTACATCTATCCGAGCCAGTACAAGGGCCAGTATTGCTTCAGTTGCGAACTGTACGTGAACGACGCGCAGCCGGGCGACCCGTGTCCGGACTGCCAGCGGCCCACCGAAACGGTGACCGAGGACAACTATTTCTTCAAGCTTTCGGCCTTCCAGGAGCCCCTGCTGAAGCTCTATGAGGAGCAGCCGGAATTTGTGCTGCCGCAGTCGCGGCTGAACGAAATCAAGAGCTTTGTGAAGGGCGGATTGAACGACCTGTCGATCACGCGCACGTCGATCAAATGGGGCATCCCGGTGCCGGTGGAGGGGTCGCACGTCTTTTATGTGTGGTTCGACGCGCTGACCAGCTACATGAGCGCGGTGGAGGGCGAGAACTATTGGCCCGCCGATGTCCATGTGATCGGTAAGGACATCCTGCGCTTCCATGCGATCTACTGGCCCGCGTTTCTGATGGCCGCGGGCTTGCCGCTGCCGAAGAAGGTGGTGGCGCACGGCTGGATTCTGAAGGACAACGCGAAGATGTCGAAGTCGCGCGGCAACGTGGTGCGTCCCGAGCCGCTGCGTCAGGTGATGGGGACCGACGCGACGCGCTATTTCCTGATGCGCGAGATCCCGTTCGGACAGGACGGCAGCTTTAGCTACGACGCGATGATCACCCGCTGTAACGCCGACCTGGCGAACGGTCTGGGCAACCTGGCGAGCCGGACGCTGACCATGATCCGGCAGTACCGCGAGGGGCGCATTCCGCCCGCGGGCGCCGCGCCGAACGTGCGCGAGGAGGCCGCGAAGACGATCGCCGGATTCCACGAGAGCTTCCAGGCGTTCGAGTTCCACCGCGCGCTGGAGCAGGCGTGGGCGCTGATCACCTTCATGGACCGCGCCATCGTGCAGTATCAGCCGTGGATCCTGGCCAAGAAGCAGGACGATGAGTCGCAGCGGCTGCTGGACGAGATCCTTTATTCCGCGGCCGAAGTGGTGCGGATCGTCACGGCGCTGCTGGCTCCGGTGATGCCGGAGGCATGCGCGAGGATCCAGGCGCAGCTGGGCATGGCGGGAGCGGTTGAGGAAATCCGGCTGGATCAACTGGAATGGGGGCAATTGCCGGAGGGCCAGCAAATCGGCGAGATTGAACCGGTATTCCCAAGAATCGATGCCGCAAAAGCGATTGAGCAAATGCTCGAAATCGACGAAAAAGAGATCGAGCGCGTGAACGACTTATTAGGTAAGAAGGAATCAGCCGCGGAAGAGGCCGCATGGGCGCCGCCGCCGGGCGTGGCGCCGCTGGCCCCGCTGATCGGGATCGAGGATTTTGCGAAGCTGGACCTGCGCGTGGCGCGGGTGTTGACGGCCGAGCCGGTGAAGGGCGCCGACAAGCTTCTGCATCTGACGGTGGATGCAGCCGAGAAGGAACCGCGATCGCTGGTGGCCGGCATCGCGAAGGCCTACACGCCCGAGCAACTGATCGGCCGCAAGGTGGTGATCGTGGCGAATTTGCAGCCCCGCAAGCTGCGCGGCATCCAAAGTAATGGGATGATAGTCGCCGCCTCGCTGGAAGATGGCCCGCCGGTGCTGGCGGCATTCCTCGAAGATGTGCCGGTGGGTGCGCGGCTGAAGTAATGCTGGTCGATTCCCACTGCCATCTGGACGGCAAGGCGTTTGCCGCGGACCGCGATGCTGTGATTGAACGGGCGCGCGCAGCGGGAGTCGAAACGCTGGTGGCGATCGGGTCGGGTGACGGCCCGCCTGATCTCGAGGCGGGCATCCGGCTCGCGGACCGGTATTCGTTTATTTACGCCACCGTGGGGGTTCATCCGCATGAAGCTGCGAAAGCGGCGGATTCGACTTACGATGAAATTCTTTTACTTTCGAAAAAGCCGAAAGTGATCGCCATTGGGGAAATCGGATTGGATTACCACTACAATTTCGCGCCGCAGGAAGTGCAAAGGGATGTTTTCATCCGGCAACTGGCGGTTGCGCGGGAGGCGGGGCTGCCAGTCGTGATCCATACCAGGGAGGCTTGGGCGGATACGTTCTCGATTCTGAGCGACCACTGGCCCGCGGAGGGGCCGGGCGGCATCATGCACTGCTTTTCGGGCGGCCCCCGCGAGGCCGAAGAGGCCCTGGGGCTTGGCTTTCACTTGAGTTTCTCGGGCATCGTCACGTATCCGAAAGCGGTGGAAGTGCATGAAGCGGCGCGGATGTGTCCGGCAGACCGGCTGCTGGTGGAGACCGACGCTCCTTATCTGGCGCCGGTCCCGCACCGGGGAAAGCGCAATGAGCCGGCCTATGTGGTGCGGACGGCTGAGGCCCTGGCTGAGCTGCGCGGGGAGAGCCCGGGGCTGGTGGCAGAGCTGACCACGGCGAATTGGAGACGCTTGTGTTTGCAGGAGATGAGGGGCAACAAGTAAACTGGAGCGAGCCGATGACCAGCAAACTGGGCCGGGTCTTGACAGCGCGTGAAATCCTGAGCCTCGTCTCGGGCGACCTCGAAAAGGTGGAAGCGGAGCTTCGTCTGGAATCCGTCGGCAGCGTGGATGCGGTTTCGCAGATTGCCCAGTACCTGCAAGGTAATGGTGGCAAGCGGCTGCGGCCGATGCTGCTGCTGGTGGCGTGCCGTCTGTTCCAGGAACCTTCGATTCAGGCGATTCAGCTTGGGGCTGTGGTGGAACTGATCCACACTGCGACCCTTGTCCACGACGACGTGATCGACGAGGCCGACACGCGCCGCGGCAAACCTTCGGCGAACATCCTGTGGGGCAACCATACGTCGGTACTGGCGGGCGACTGGCTTTACATGCAGGCGTTTCAGATTGCTCTGCGCCAGCGGCGTTTCGAAGTGCTCGAGTTGCTGATCACGCTGACGCAGCAGATGGTGGACGGCGAATTGCTGCAGCTGGAGCGGATCGGCAAGCTCGAGGTCACCGAGGCCGATTCGATGGAACTGATCGACCGGAAGACCGCGAGCCTGTTTTCGGCCTGCACAAAGCTGGGCGCGATCGCCGGCGGGGCGGACGAACGCGAGCAGACGCTGCTGGGCGAGTTTGGCTGGAATCTGGGCATGGCCTTCCAGATGGTGGACGACATTCTGGATTTCACGAGCCGCGAAGCGGTGCTCGGCAAGCCGGTGGGCAACGATCTTCGGGAGGGTAAGCTGACGCTGCCGTTGATCTACGCGCTGGAGACGGCGAGCGCCGAGGAGCGGGCGCAGGTGGATTCGGTGCTGCGGACGCGGGCCTACGATGAGACGCCCTTCAGCGAGATCCTGCGGATCGTGAACCGGCACGGGGGCATCGAGCGCACGCGCCGCCGGGCGGACGAATTCACCGGCAAAGCGCGCACGCTGCTGGAGGTGTTCCCTGAGTCGGCCGCGCAGCGCGCCCTGCTGGCCGCCACCGACCTGGTGGCCGATCGCGACCGTTAATCACATACAATGTGGAGCAACGCGGCGAATGCGCCGCAAGGACTCCGCCCATGCTTAGCCGCCGCGCTTTTCCGTTCACCGCCGCCGCCCTGGCCGGGTGCGCGCAGACACGCGAGGCGGCCCCCGAGGGCTGGCCCGCCGCCTGGGACGCAATTCTGGTTAGCAAGGCCGTGGCCGTGGAGGATGGACGGTTTGACGAGAAGGAGCAGATGGTGGTCCGGCTGCTGGACGCGGGCTACCGGTACCACACGCTGCTGCGGAACGGGCGCGCGCATCCAACGCGCGAGTCGCTCGAATATGCCCTTGGGCTGCTCGAAACAGGCGATCCGGAGCGCGAAAAACGCGCTTTTCATGTGCTGGAACGCGTAATTTCGCTGCAAAATACTGATCCATCGAGCCGCTGGTACGGCATCTGGGGCTGGTATCTGCAGGAGCCGCCCGAGAAGATGGCCCCGGCGGACTGGAACTGGGCCGATTTCAACGGCGCGACGCTGCTGCTGATCGAACGCCGCCACGGGGAGCGGCTCAGCGATGCGCTGCGGGCGCGGGTTCGCGAGGCGATCCGGCATGCGGCGGCCTCGATTATGCGGCGCAACGTGAGCATGAGCTACACGAACATCGCGGCAAAGGGCACGTTCGTGACGCTGGCGGCGGCGGAGTTGCTGGAAGACGGGGCGCTGCTCGATTACGCGGCGGAGCGCATTCAGCGTCTGGCGCGGGCGATTGACGAGACGGGCAGCTTCGCCGAGTACAATTCGCCCACCTACGCGCGGGTGACCATTGCGAATCTGACGCGCATCCGGATGTACGTCCGGCACGAAGCGGCGCGCGCCACCGCGGCGCGGATCGAGCGGCGCGTGTGGGAGCATCTGGCCGCCCGCTGGGATGCGCCCCGCTGGCAGTTCTCCGGGCCCATGAGCCGGTGCTATTCGACCAATCTCGGCGACCCGGCGTGGCTCGCAAAGTCCCTGGTCAACCGCATCCTGTTGACTGGGGCCGCGCGCGACCCGCAACGCCTGCTGCCGCCCGATCTCGAGGCGGGCATCCACGACTACCGGTGCCCGGAAGATCTCGCTCCCAGGTTCCTCACGCCCGAACTGCCTCGAGAACACCGCGAAATCTTTATCGCGGGGAAGGGCGAGGAGCCGCCGGTGCAGGGAACCACGTGGCTGACCAGGGAGTTCTCGATCGGCAGCGTGAATCGCGGGGACTTCTGGAATCAGCGCCGGCCGCTGCTCGGATACTGGGGCGGCACGGAGCGGCCCGCGCGCTATCTGGGCCTGCGCGTGATCAAGGACGGCTACGATTTTTCGTCGGCGCTTTTCTTCAGCGTGCAGAAGCAGAATTACGTGCTGGGGCTGATCAATTTCCGCAACCCCGGCGGCGACCGGCACATCTCGCTCGACCCCATTCAGAATGGCCGTTTCCGCTGCGGGCGCCTGTTCGCGGAGTTCGATTTTGAGGGGTTCAGCTCGGGCTGGCGTTACGATTTCCAGAACGAGGTCTTCACGCTGGACTCGCCGGAGGTTTCGGCGTGGCTCGATGTCCGCGCGGGGCATTTCGGGCCGAACGAACTCCGCCGCAAGGTGACAAGCGCGTCGAATAGTCTGGTGTACACCGTCGATCTGCTGCCGGAGGAGGGGATGCACGACGTCGAATGGAGCCGGATCCCCAAGGCCTGGATCGCATTCACGCTGGCCCTGAATCCGCCCGGCGCGACGGAAGAGTTCGCGCGGCGCTGCCATGAGTCTCCGTTCCGGATGGAGACCGATGGTCCCGTGGTCGAGCTGGAATGGGTCACCCCGGCCGGACGGCTCGAACTTCATGGCGGGATCGCGCCCGCCCCGGTCGAAGCGCAGACCGCGCGCTTCAAGGAGATCATCGATGGCCAGCGCGTGCCGTCTGTCCGCCTCGGCGGTGAGCCGCTCGCCGTCTGAAAACCGCTGCAAGGAGAACACATCCGATGCATGAACCGTACCAATTCACCCGCCGCTCCCTAATGGCCGGCGCCATTGCCGTTCCCGCGGCCCTGACCGCCGCCGCTTCCAAAATCCAGATCGGCGTCACCGACTGGAATCTGCGCAAGGGAGCCGATGTCACGTCGGTCGCGCTGGCCGCCGCGGTCGGCTTTGACGGCGTGGAGATCAGCTTCGGCCGGAAGACCGATGACGGCCGGTTGCCCTTGGACCGTCCGGAGGCCATCGCCGCCTATAAATCGGCCCTTGCCAAACACAAGATCGCCGTCGCGGGCACCTGCGTGGACCGCCTGCACACGAACTGTCTGAAAAACGACGCCGAAGCTCGCAAGTGGGTACGCGACTCCATGCGGCTGACCCGCGAGTTGGGAGCCAAGGTGCTGCTTCTGCCCTTCTTCGGCAACTGCGAGTTGAAGACCCGGGAAGAGATGGACAGCACGGCCGCCGCGCTAAAGGATCTGGCGCGCGAGGCCGCCGGAATGGGGATTACCCTAGGCCTCGAAGACACTATTTCGGCTGAGCACAACGCACGAATCCTGGATCAGGTGGGCAGTTCCGGCCTCAAAGTCTATTATGACCCGGGGAATTCGATCAACTGGGGCCATGACCCCTATAAAGAGCTTCGATGGCTGGGCGCAGAACGAATCTGCCAGATCCATATCAAGGATAACCCTCATTACCTCGGCGAGGGGCGGCTCCGCTGGCCAGAGTTGCTGCAACTTATTGTAGAGATTGGATTTGCTGGATTTGCGAATCTGGAGACCTCCAGTCCATCCGGGGATGTGGAGGCCGACATGCGCCGCAATCTAGCCTATATCCGCACTGAAATGAACAAGATCGCATAATCACTGAACACGATGAACGGGCGGACTTGAGAACCCACTTAGTCTAGGTGCTCACAGGAATATACTAAGATTCCGGTGTCCGAAATACAGACTTTCCTGTACGCTCCAGGGTGAATTATTAAGTTCTACAAATGATGATAATACAGGGCTTGCTGCCGATTTTCATTGACATGGGGACGCAATCGGTTTACATTTGGGTTCAACGGTGGTGTACCTGAACGAACAACTTCAAGAAAGTGGCAGCGAGGTCCCCGCATGACCTTTCAAGTTGGTGAGAAGGTTGTCTACCCGAACCATGGGGTAGGCACGATCGAGAACATCAGTGCTCGTTCCTTCGGCATGCAATCCGAGAAGTTCTATCTCCTAAAGCTCTCTTACAACAGCCTTACCGTGATGGTTCCCTTTTCTCACGTCTCTCACGTGGGATTGAGGAAAGTGACCCGGAACGGTGAGATCGCAAAGATGTTGAACTTTCTAGCCGGCGGCGAGTGCAGGAATTGTCCTGATTGGAAAGACCGTTTCAAGGAGAACTCGGCCAAGATGCAGAGCGGCAGCCTGCTGGAGGTGGCCGAGGTACTCAAGGGCCTGGTGATTTTGCAGGCGCAGAAGCCGCTTTCCTTCCGCGAGAAGAAGATGTTGGACCGTGCGAGGCTGATGCTGGTCAGCGAACTGGCGACATCGCGATCCCTGAAGGAGGGTGATGCGGTTGAGGTCCTCGACAAGGCGCTGGGGAAGTCGAATTTGCGATTTCCCGATCCTTTGTAGGTCAAAAGCTTCGTAGTACTATCATTCCTCTGAGCGCCCGCCCCATGGCGGGCGCTTTCGTATTATTTTTCAGCACGTTGCGCGGTTTGGTCAGGTTTTGACGGCGCCTGCCCAGCTCAGGTGTTCAGCCCAAAACCGAGGTGCGTACCCTGAGTTTTTTCCCAGTACTTAAGTTTTCTTGTGAATAGGAATCCCCGCCGGATCTATCTACGATGAATCTTGGAAGGCACGTTTTAGGCCCATGCGCTGCTTGCACTGCGGGAAAAAATTGTCGCTGCTGCGGAAGCTCTCCGGTGGAGAGTTTTGCAGTGACGCTCATCGCGCTGCCTTTCACCGGCAGCAGGAAGAGATCGCGCTCAGCCGCCTGCAAGAGTCGGGTACGCGATTAACGGCGCACTCTCCGCCCGCGAAGCCGAAGTCGCGCAAGGCCGCGGCAGCTGCCGACGCGCCGCCTGAGGCCGGCCCGCTGGCGGAGGCGCTCCGGATGGCCAAGCGCCGGAAACGGCTCTTCGCTCTGCTCGACCCGCTGACCTGTCCGCCGGGCCCTGGGGTACCGCTCAGCTGCCTGACACTTCCATCGAACCGTTTCCGGCGCATCGAATTGGCTTTCCAGCAGAACGCCGCAGGACAATTGGCGCCTCGTCCGCTATTTCCCGGCGGAATGGCCGCAGCAGCCGAACAGGGTTTGGAGACGCCGGTTCATGGCCTTCTTTTGGCCGCCGGGGATCCCGGCGCACCGGCGCTGCGGTTCGAGCCGGCGGCGGCTCCCGCCCTTCCCGTATTGCTGCCGGAGGCGCCCCTGCAGCCGATGCTCTCGCCGACCGCGTTACGGTGGACCACCGCCACCCCTGTCGCTGCCGGCGCGGCCGCGGCCTGCCCTGCGCTGCGGACGGCCCCCAGCGTCCTGGAACCAGTCCATGGGCGAGAGATTCTGCCCGCCGCGGCGGCGCCGGATGCGCCACCGATGTTCGACCGGCTTGCCCGCCTGCGCACTCCCGCCGCCCTGGCCCCGCAAGCTCCCGCACTGCTGAAGCCCGGGCATCAGCCGGAGTGGATTTCCGGCGTTCAGCCGGCCATTGCGTTTACGGCGCCAGTCCCGGGAGATTTGGGTCTTGCGAAGCCATCCCCGGCGCTCTGTCTGCCTCAGGTGCAGTCCTTCATGCCTGCGCCGGCGCTCCTGCCCCCGGCATGGAACGTTCCGGCGGAGTTGCCCGTTTGCGCTTGGCGGCCGCAGCCGCTCACCGAGGCTCCGCAGGCAGGCCTGGTGGTTTCCGTCTCGGGGCTGCCGGCCCCCGGTCCGCTGCTGAAAGTTCTGGAAATCGCCGCGGCGCCAGCATTTGCACCGGTCCTCCAGCCGCCCGCGATGGCGGCCGCGCGCGAGGAGATGGTGGTTCGGGCCGGGGATCTGGCGCAGCTTGCCTTGCCGGCTACCGGGGTGAGCCTGACTGCGCGGGTTCATGCGGCGCCGGTGACCTATCTCGCAGCCGAGCGGGCTCCCTTCCGCCCCGCGGCCTGCGCCGCCGTGGAGCAGGTGCGTTTCGACTCGGTCGCTTGCGAAGTCCCGCCTGCAGTTGCAGTGCGGATCGTCGAGGAGGACCCCGCTGCACCCGCGCTGCACAACAGGATGCTGCCCGTCCATGCGCCGCGCCCGCTGCAGGGCCGGCCGGTTTGGACACCCGAGGCCGACCGGCAAAGGCTGCCCCTCTGGAGCGGCGCCTTCGAGGCCGAACCGCAGATCTGCCATTCGGGCCTGTGTCTCGATCAAGCCGACGGTTCCGGCCCAACCAGGCTGCCTGAGCCGAAAAAGCCGCGCTTCCAATTGCCCAGCTTCCGCCTGCCGCGGCTTCCGCGCTTGGGCGGCGCATGGCGGCATGCGCCGGCCGATTTGAAATGGGTGAGTCTGGCGATTCCCGCAGTTCTTGTGCTGGTGATCTACAGCTTGATGCCCTCTCCGCCGATGAAACCAGCAGGAGTAACGGTAACGGAGACAGCCGGAGAAACAGCCAGTGCCGCCCCCTCGGCGCTGGCCGAACGGTTTTCGACGATGCAAAAGGTGATCATGGAACGCGCGGCAATCAGGCTGATCGACGACTTCCGCAGCGGGCTCGGCGCCTGGAGCGGACCCGATGGCTGGTCGAAGACCTGGCAGTACAATGCCGCCAACTTCGTGTCGCCCGGCCGGCTGGCGATCTATTCGCCCACCGCTCGCATGCAGGACTATGAGTTTTCGTTCCTGGCCCAGATTGATCGCCGCAGTCTGAATTGGGTTGTCCGGGCGGCGGATGAGAAAAATCATCATGTCATCCGCATCGTGATCACTCAGCCCGGGCCCTTGCCCAAAGCGATGATCGTGCGCTACCCGGTGATCAACGGACGTCAGGGTCCTGCAACCACACTGCCTCTGCCGCTCACGATCCGGACCGACACGCTCTACAAGGTCCGCATGGAGGTGAAGGGCGACCGCTTCATCACCTATGTGCAAGACCAGGTTGTGGATTCGTTTACCGACGACCGGCTGCCCCAGGGCGGGGTTGGTTTCTTCAGCCCACAGGGCGACCGCGCCCTGCTACGGTGGGTTTCGGTCATGCATCAGTATGATTACCTCGGACGCCTATGCGCCGTGCTAGCCCCATACACCGCCCGGGCGGAGGGGAGGAGGATGGAATGAACAATGCTCAGAAAAAAAAGGTGATGGAAGCCGGTGAGGCCGGCTTGGCCAACGGACAGGGCGGCTCCGCGCTGGCGCGGGCGGTGACTCTCCATCTGGATGGGAAAAGCCGCGAAGCGCTGCACGAACTCGAGCACGCCATTGAACAGGGCGACTCGCCGCGCGAGGTCTACTCGGCCCGCGGTCATATCCAGTTCGAACTCGAACTCTACGAGGAGTCGGTAAAAAGCTACGAAGCTCTACTGGAACTCGAGCCCACCTCGACCTCCTGCTACTTCAATCTGGCCGTCTGCCAGGAGAAGCTCGGCCGCTGGTCCGAGGCGGCGGCGAACTTCCAGAGGGTCGTCACCAGCGATCCGGCGCGGCTGGATGCCCGCCTTGGCCTCGGGATCTGCCTGCTGCACCTGAAGCAGCCCGAGAAGGCCCTGGAGTGCTTCGAGCCGTGCATCGGCAACACGCCCAATCAGGAAACGCCGCTGTTCGGCAAAGCCGTCGCCCTGGAGTTGCTGGGTCAGGAAGACGAGGCACTCAAGCTTTACGAGGAAATCCTCGTCAAGAACCCCACGGCCGAAGAACCGATGGCGAATGTCGTCCATATCGGCATGCGCAAGGGCAATGCCGACATGGTCCGCGATTGGGCCGAGAAGCTGCTCGCCCTCCGCCCCTTCTCCCAGGCCGCGCTGGAAGGCCTCGCCTGGTGCGCCTTTGCGGGCGAAAACTACGAAGCCGCCGCCAAGTACTGCGCCAAACTCGTTGAACTCACCCCCGAGCACTTCGAGCGCTGGTATAACCTCGGCGTCGCCTACCAGAAGATCGAGCGGCTGGAACAGGCCGAGAAATCCTACACTGAGGCCAGCCAACTCAAGCCGGACCACGCGCAGACCTGGGCTAATCTTGGCGTCGTGCGGCAGGGACTGAACAACGCCAAGGGCGCGCGGGAAGCCTACGAGAACGCGCTCCGGCTCAAGGCCGCCACCCCCGAAGTCCTCTCGAACCTGGCCGCGCTCATGGAAGAACAAGGCCAGACCGAGGAAGCCGAGGAGATGTACGCCAAGCTCCTCCAGGGCAACGCCGAATGGGACGACGCCTGGTTCCGCCTCGGTTACCTGCGCCTCACCCGCGGCGACGCGCCCGGCGCCATCGAAGCCTTCGAATCCTGCCTCAGCCGCAAGAGCGACTGGCTGGAAGCGCGCGTCAATCTCGGCCTGGCCTACCGGCAGACCGGGGAAAAGGAAAAGGCCGCTGCCAACTTCGATGCCGCTCTCGGCATCAATCCCGACAGCGTGGAAGCGCTGCGGGGCCTGGCCTCGCTGTCGATCGAGCAGCAGGATCATCAGCGCGCGCTGGAGCTGCAAGGGAAGCTGATCGACCTAGGCGAACGCTCCCCCGAGCTGTTCTATAACACCGGTCTCTTGCTTCAGAAGAAGGGCCAGGTGGACGACGCCGTCTCCCTTTACCGCGAGGCGCTCGGCCTGCGCCCCAACTTCCCCGAGGCGCTTCTCAATCTCGGCCACGCTCTCAAGACCCAGGGCCGGGCCGACGAAGCCCGCACCTGCTGGCGGCAGGCTCTCGAGATGAAGCCCGAGTTGGCGCAAGGGTATTTCGGCGACTGATCCGGTTTGCCTCCTGAATTGGGGAACCTCCGCATGGGTAGCAGGGATTGACTCTGCTACCCTCTTTGTTTCATGGCCCTCATCTACTTCTTCCGCCACGGCCAAGCCGGCACGCGTGACGACTACGACCGCCTGTCCCCGCTCGGCGAGCGGCAGGCCCGCGAATTGGGCGGCTGGATCGCGCGTCAAAACCTGAGGTTCGATTCCGTCATCGCCGGAGGCCTTCGCCGTCAGCGGGAAACCGCCGCACTCGCCTTGAACGCCGCCTTCGAGATCGACGCCGGATGGAGCGAATTCGACCTCGACGCCGTGTACCAGCAGATCGCGCCGCAGTTGGCCGCCGAAGACCCGGGCTTCCGCCGGCACTGGGAAGAGCTCCAGAGCACCATCGCCTCCGGCGACGACGGCATTCACCGCCGCTGGACCCCGCCCGACGCCGCTGTCGTCGAAGCCTGGATTCGCGGCCGGTTTCCGATCGCGGCCGAGACCTGGAGCGAGTTCAACAGGCGAGTCCGCGAGGCCGGACAGCGCTTCACCGCACTTCCCGAAGACGCCCGCATCGCCATCTTTACCTCCGCGACGCCGATCTCGATCTGGATCAGCGAGGTGCTTGGCGGACTTCCGCCAGAGCGTGTCCTGCGCTTTGCCGGGGCCAGCCTGAACACTGGCATCACCATCCTGAGCGCGCGCGCCGGCCGCCTGGATCTGTTCATGTTCAATGCCGTCCCCCATCTCGGCGACCCGGGCCTGCACACCTTCCGCTAAGGCCGCCGCCGCCTGCGATACACTAGCGGCAACCTGCTCGAATCCAAACGCCGCAAGGAGACCGCCGATGTCCCTCACCCGCCGTCAGATGCTTGCCGCCGCCGGCGCCGTGCCGCTCATCCGTGGCCAGGGCCGCCGCTACAAAACCGCCCTGATCGGCTCCGGCTGGTGGGGCATGAATATTCTCATGACCGCGGTGGAAGCCGGCGAATCCGAAGTCGTGGCCCTGTGCGACGTGGACCGCGGCCAACTCGATGCCGCCCTCGGCAAGCTCGCGCCCCTCACCCGCGACCAGCCGCGCCGCTACGAGGACTACCGCGAACTGCTGGCCAAGGAGAAGCCCGAAATCGTCATTGTCGGAACACCCGACCACTGGCACGCGCTGCCGATGATCGCCTCCGTGCGCGCGGGCGCGCACGTCTATGTCGAGAAGCCGATCGGCCACACCATTCTCGAAGGGCGGGCCATGGTGAACGCCGCGCGCGCCGCGGACCGGGTTGTCCAGGTCGGCACCCATCGGCGCGTTTCGCCGCATAACATGAGCGCCCGCGAATTCATCCGCTCCGGCAAGCTGGGCAAGATCGGTATGGTCCGCTGCTTCGTCCACTCCGGCGGCGGCGCCGGCAAGAAAACGCCCGATTCCGAACCGCCACCCGGCCTGAACTGGGACCTTTGGCTCGGACCGGCGCCCAAGCGCCCGTTCAACAAGTCGATCCACCCGCGCGGGTTCCGGCAGCATCTCGATTTCGCCAACGGCACCATCGCCGATTGGGGCATTCACTGGTTCGACCAGGTGCTCTGGATCATGGAAGAGAAGCACCCCAAACGCGTCTATTCCACCGCCGCGCGCCGCATTCTGGACGACTCGACCGACGCCCCCGACACCCAGATCGCCAACTATGACTTCGACCGGTTCACCATGACCTGGGAGCACCGCCGCTACGCCGGAAACAACGCCGAATCCACCGGTATCGGCTGCTACTTCTATGGGGAGCAGGGTACCCTGCACCTCGGCTGGCGCGACGGCTGGACCTTCTACCCCGTCAACCGCAAGCTCCCCACGATCCACGAAGAACCGAAGCTGAATGCCCCCGACGACCAGAACATCCGCGAGCTCTGGGCCGATTTCCTGGACGCCATCAGGAACAAACGCCGTCCGGTGTGCGACATCGAACTGGCGCACCATTCCACGAACATCAGCCTGCTGGGCATGGTGAGCGTCCGCGCCGGCCGCAGCCTCGATTGGGACGGGGTGAAGGAGATCATCACCAACGCCCCCGATGCGAACCGGTTCCTGCGCCGCGATTACCGGGCCCCCTGGCAGTACCCCAAGGCCTGACGTGTTCGCCATTCTCGGCTGCGGCTACACCGGCATCCGGGTCGCGCGGCGGCTGTTGGCGCGCGGCGAGGAGGTGCTGGCGGCCTCCCGGCGTCCCGAGCTTCTCGATCTGCCCGGCGCCCGGGTCCTGCGGCTTGAGGTGGACGAACCTTCGACGCTGATGGATTTGCGCAGCGCGCTCGGTCCCGGCGTGCGCGTGCTCCATTCGATCCCCCTGCTGCGAACGCCGGAAGGATTTCGCGATCCGACGCCGGATCTGCTGGCCTGCCTGCCCGAGTCCACGGCGCGCGTAGTGTATCTTTCCACGACCGGCGTCTATGGGGCGGCTCAGGCGGTCGATGAACACACGCCGCCCGCGCCACGCACCCCGCGCGAACTCCTGCGCGTTCAGGCGGAGCAACTGGTGCTTTCCGGACCTTGGTCCTCGATGGTTCTGCGGCCCGCGGCGATCTACGGGCCGGGCCGCGGCATGCACATAGCGATGCGCCGGGGCGAGTTCCGCCTGCTGGGCGAGGGGGACAACTACGTCTCCCGCATCCACGTGGAGGATCTGGCGGCGCTTACCGAAGCCGCTCTGCTGAGTGAAATCCGCGGCGCGTGGCCCGTGGCTGACCTCGAACCGGCGCGTTCCCGGGATGTGGCGGCCTTCTGCGCCAGCCTGCTCGGTTTGCCCATGCCGCCGCCGGCGCGGCCCGATGAACTCAGCGAAACACGCCGCTCCAATCGCCGGGTGGACGGCCGGGCGGCCTTTCGCGAACTCGGAATCCGGTATTATTTTCCGTCCTACCGGGAAGGAATTTCTCAGGCCATTACCGGGAAGGCCGTGGAAAATCGGGGAGATTTTGGCGGGAACTCAGGCTGAACGTCCAACGGAAATCCGGCAACCCCTCTATAAACCCGCGGCGCAGGCGGGCCGATGCCGGGCGCCACCGAGGCCCTTTCTCGCGTGGCAATATTTTCCGGCTGGACCTTGGGACTCTACAGTGCTACAGAACTCCGCCGATTTACCCATTGTGGGCTGAATGCTACATTACACTCATCGAACCCAGTCTCCAGCTCGCGGCGCCCTTTTTCGCGTGGAAACCAGGGATCGGTGGACGGACGAACGGACTAAGAAATGACCTGCAGGCACTGCGGTGCGCGCATCGGAATTCTCGAACGCTGGCGCTACGGGGAGTTTTGTTCCCGGGAGCATAAGGACGAATTCGCTCTCGAAAACGAGAAACTCACCGAGGAGATTCTGCGCGACCTGCGCCGGCCACTCGGACCGGCTGGACCGGTGTCCATCGCCAAGCACGCCGCGGCGCACGCGCCCGAACCGGAAGCGGCGCCTGAGTTCGAAGAGCCCGATCCGCCAATGGCGGAGGAGGTGCCCCAGGCGGAGCCTTCCGCCCTGCGGGCCGCCCCGCTCGTCAAGGCTGAAGAGACTCCCAAGGCCAAGCCAGGCTGGAAAGAATTCGCCTCCCTGGCCAATCTCGATCGCCCAGCCGCCGTGGGCGTCATCAAGGCGACCACTCCGGCTCACCGCCAGCTGTGGGTCGAAGACGCCGAACCTCCCGCCGACGGCCCGTATGCCAGGGTGCGCAGGCGGAGCTTGGGCCTGCCTTTTACGCAGTACCGGCGCCGGCGTCCCGGCCTGCGGATGCTGGAGCAATTGCTCTCGATCGATCCTCCGGTGGACACGCCACCTCCCGCCGTGGCAACCGAAGCCGAATTCTGGGGAGGCTGGCCGGCAGAGGCCGAGGCGGGGTGGGACACAGGATGGGACGCGGCGGTGTCCATGGCGCCAGGCATCGGAGTGATTCTTGACGATTATCCGCTCACCGCGCCCTGGGACCGCTGGGAGCGTTGGCCGGTGGCCGCCCCCGCGCCGCTGCCTGGCGGCTTGCAGGACAGGCGGCATGGTGTTTCTGTCGCCCCGCAAGGCGGCCCCGGCCATTTCGCGTCTCCACCGGGGCGGCCCGGTTCCAGCGGTGGGCCCGGCAACATGGCGGTTCCTTCGGCCCCAGGCTTTGGAACGCCCCGTCCGGCCGGCCTGCCCGCGGGCGCCTCGAGCGGATTGCTGTCCGGGGCGGCGCCCGCCGGACCCGGCGTGTTCGCCGCCGGCCCAACTCTGCCCGGCCTGTCGCTCCCTGGTTTTGCCAGTCCGGCGATCTCGGGCCACCCGGGAATGCTGCGCGGCCGCGGACCGGCTGGAGGTTATTCTGCGGTTTGGCGGGAGATGGCCCCGCCGATGTTCCTGGCTCAGGCTGATCCGGCCACAGATCTCGGCCCGCTGAACCGGCCGCAGCCGGCCTGTCCCATGCCTGCCGGCTTTGTCCATTCTCGTCCGCGCGTTTTCCGGCCCCGGACTCAACTGTTGCCGCCGCCCGCGCGGGTGCCCGCCGCGCCTCTGCGGAGGCCGGTTGCCCTGCGTCTGGCCGATGTCTGGACGCCTTCACCCGCCGAACCAGCCCGTTGGAGGCCCTGACCCGTGCAGACAGCCAAAGTCGTTCAATTACCACCCCGGCCCGCGAACGCCCCCACTGACCCGAGGCTGGTTGAACTGGAGGACCGGGCGCGTACCGCCGTTGAACGCGGCCGCTCCGAGGAGGCCGCCGCCCATCTCGAACAACTCCTCCTTCACGATCCCGAGAACTGGCGTGTGCGCCTGCCGCTCGGCGCCTGCTATCAACGCCTGCGCCGCTGGTCTGACGCCGCGCGCGAATTTGCCCTCTGTCTTCCCCTCCAACCCGACGACCCGGATCTGCTCGTGAGTCTCGCGGTCTGCTACTTCCATGACAGCAACCTGCCGTCGGCCCGCCGGCTCATCGACCGCGCCCTCAGCCGCGATCCCCAGCATCGCCTGGCATCCACTTTGCTCGCCCAACTCGATATTGAGGAACAGCGGCTGAATGCGCCGGAGTCCGGCGAAGGCCTGATTGTTGAATTAGAGAACATCCCCCTCGTGTACGCGGAGCCTGCCATCGCTCAGGAGTGGACCGCGCTCGTCCGCGACGCCGAGCTTGCCCTCGACCAGGGACACCACGAGGAGGCCGTACTGCGCACCGAGGAGGCGCTCCTTTTGCACCCCGATGCCTTCCCGGCCCTGTTCGTGCTGGGTTTTGCCCACCAGCGGCTTGGAAATCGCGAAGCCGCCGCCTCCGCCTACCGGCAGGCCATGGAGGCCAATCCCGCGGCCTGGCAGCCCGCGTTCAACCTCGCACTGGTGCATTGGGAGGAAGGCCGTCTGGACGAGTGCGTCGCGCTCTGCGAACGCGCCGTAGCCCTCGAGCCGCGCGCCGTCGACCCCCTCTGGCGGCTGGCCCTCGCCCATGAGCGTGCGGACCGCCCCCGCGCCGCCGAGTGCTGGCTGTTGCGCGTGGTCGCTCTCGATCCCTCGCGCTCCGCCGCCTGGCTCCGCCTCGGGCTGATCCGGCTGCGGCGCGGCCAACTGCGCCCGGCCATCGAGTGCTTCGAGCGCTGCCTCGCCGCCCGCGACACCATGGAAACCGCCGCCTATCACCTGGGATTGTGCCACTTGCGGCTCGGCGAATTCGATCCCGCGCAGCGCGCCCTGGAAGCCGCCCGCGCGATTCAGCCCGGCAACGCCCAGGTCACACTCGCCCTCGCCCTGGTCCGTCTCGCCCAGAACGACCTGGAACGCGCCCAGGCCCTGACTGACGACCTCCGCCGCTCAGCACCGGTACCCGCCTCGTTATCCCACCGGCTGGCCTTCGCCTGGCAGGCTGCCGGCCACCGCGAAGCCGCCCTCCGCGAATACCGCCATGCCGTCGCGCTCGATCCTTCGCTCGCTCCCGGCTATTTCGCGCTACAATCCGACGTTTGAGACCGAAACCGCCGCGCAAGAAGTCCGCGCCATCGCAGCCGCCCCGGTTGAAGACGCTCGACCGGATGCTGTCCAAGGCCGGAATCGCCTCGCGCACCGAAACCCGCGAATGGATCGCCCGCGGCCGCCTCAAGGTCAATGGCAAGACCGTACGCGATCCCGAAGCCTGGGTCGACCCCGAGCGCGACAAGATCCTGTTCGACGGCAAGCCTCTTCGGCCGCCGAAGAAAATCCACCTGGTGCTCTATAAACCCAAGGGGTACATCACCAGCTACAAGGACCCGCAAGGCCGCCCCACGGTCTACGACCTGCTGGCCGGCTTCCCCCACTACGTCTCGCCGGTCGGCCGCCTGGACCAGGACACCTCGGGCCTGCTCCTGCTGACCAACGACACCGAGTTCGCCGAACACGTCACCAACCCCGCGCATCATGTGCCGAAGACCTATCTGGTCAAAGCCTCCGCCCTGCTCACCGATGAACAACTCGACCAGTTGCGGCACGGCCTCGAGCTAAAAGACGGCCCCACGCGGCCCGCCGAAGTGAAGTTGCTGCGTCATGCCACGCGCGCCACCTTTTTCGAAATCACCATCCGCGAGGGGCGCAACCGTCAGGTGCGGCGCATGGTGGAAGCCCTCGGCGCGCAGGTGCTGAAGCTCGTTCGCATCGCCATCGGACCGCTGCGGATCGGCGCCCTGAACATCGGCCGCTTCCGCGCGCTGACCCCCGAGGAAATCCGTCAGCTCCGCCGCGCGGGCGGCCCCAACACTGCCTCTTGATCCCGGCGGAATACCGCCGTACAATCGGAGCTGAGGCCAATTCCATGTTGCGGATCTCCGTCTTGGCTGCGCTGCTCGCCTCCGCCGCATCGGGGCAGTCCCTGCTCGCTCCACTCGAAACCTGGAATGTGGAACGCGCTCTGAAAGCCGGGATGGTGAGTATGGCGGGGTTCGGCGCCGCTCCCGGCGGTGTGGTGGTTGGCGTGACGGCCATCCATTCGCCCGTCACGGCCTTCGCGCTGGTTCGCGAGGATGAGGCCGTCCGGCTGCCCTTGCTGCTGCCTCGTGCGCAGCAGCTTCGCGCCCTGCGCGGCAAGTGGGCGATCACCGTCAGCCAGAACCAGGACGACCCCAAAACCTGGCTTCTCACGCTGCACGATCTTGAATCCGGGGAATCGAAGGTTCTGCAAACGGTGTCCGGGTTCGCGTCCGCCGCGCTGTCCGATCATCGTGCCGCCGTGCTCGACGCGGCGCCCGCGGGCCCGGTGCTGCGCATCTACCGGCTTGCCGGCGGCTGGATGGAGACTGAAACGCGGATCCAGCTTCATCCTTTCGATGTGTTCCCCTCCTTCGCCGCGGAAGACCGCCTGCTGCTGGTGGGCCGGTCGGATTACCGGGTGACCCCGCTCGTGCTCGGCGACACCTCCGGCGCCATTCGTGAGGAGCCCACCTACGAACTCAGCGGCCCGGAGGTGACGGACGCCCGCCGGAAATCGAGCCCGTCCTTCGGCTTGGGCAAAGTAAGCTCCTCGCCGGGCAGCGCGAAGCGCGTCAACACGCACGCGCACCTCACAACACAAGACGGCCGCGACCTCTTCCTGCTCACGCCGCTGCGCCCGGCCGACGGGCTGCGGCTGGTGGAATTCGACAGGGAAGGGCAGGAGGAAGCGGTCCACCTGCTTCGTCTGCCACGGGGCACGGACCTGAAGGAGTTCCGCCTTTTTGCGAACCCCTGGCTGCCCCCCATCGCCGCCGAAGGCGGCGAAATCCGCCTCTACGCCCGCGACGGCCGCATCTTCCGCTACACCCGGCCCTGACCGGCCGCATCAACCTGCGCAGCGAGCCGGCAGCCCCGGCTCCTTCTGGCGGCAGCCGGAACGGCGAAGCAGCAGACAACTCGTCGCGCCTGCTACAACGGAAGTGTGAGGGTACTGCTCAGTTTTGCGGCCGTTCTGGCCATGGCCGCCGCGCCGCCGCTGCCCAAATGGAACGAACGGCAGGTGATGAAGACCGTCACCGATTCCCCGTGGGCGCACCGGAGCACAGTTCCGCTCACCTGGCGCAAGGACAAGGAGCGCCCCATTACCCACCGCGACATCCCGGGCGCCGACCCGGTGAGGGAACGCACCGGCGGCGGGCTTGGTCCTCTCGGCGGTATCGGTGCGCCGCCCAAGGACACTCTGCCGCACAAAGCCGACCTGATCCTGCGTTGGGCCAGCGCCCTGCCTGTTCGTCAGGCCAAGGCCATCTTCACCAAGAAGGACTCGCACCTGGCCGAATTTGGCGCGCATTACACGATTGAGATCTTCGGACTACCCGCCGAAATCGCCCACATGGGCGTGGAAAGCGTGGAAGCCATTGCCATGAGCGGCGTTGTGTTGCGCACGAAAAGCGGCCGGACTCTGAAGCCCAGCGGCGCGGAGGCCCGACTGCAGGGCGCCTCGCTGACGCTCTTCGTCCATTTCCCGCGCAAGGAACCGCTACGGCTGGACGACGAGTTTATTCAAATCGACGGCGATTTGCAGGTGGTCCGGTTCAGTGAGCGATTCCTGCTGAAGAAGATGGAATACGGCGGAAACCTGGAGATTTAGCGGCCTTCGCCGCCTGTCAGTTTCTTCCAGGCTTCGATGTAGCGCTCGTTGCGGTCGCCGCGCGGGACCCACTTCGGGATGTCCTCCGATTCGGCGACCCGGTTCACCACGACGGCGCAGGTGCGGGTGACGCGCGCCATGTTGTCGTAGTCGAGCAGGTCCCAGTGGTCGCCCGGGCGGTGGTAGTCGGGAAAGATCCAGGCGACGGCCAGCGTGATCGCCGGAACTCCTTGATCCGCAAAGGCTTGATTGTCGCTTCGGGGGAAGAAGGCGTCGGAATTCCGCTCGTGCTTCCACGCCACCACGTCCGTGGCCTGGCCTGCTTCGATCAGCAGGTCTCCGAGGGTGGTGTAGTCGAAACCGGAGGCGGTCAGGCGGCCGATCTGGGCTCCTTCGACGTCGTCGGTGCGGCCCATGTGCTCAAAATTGAGGTTCGCAACGGTGTTTTTGAGCGAAAAAACCGGGTTTTGCGCATAAAAACGGGCTCCCAGAAGCCCCTTTTCCTCGCCAAACCAGGCGGCGAACACCAGCGTCCGTTTCGGCCGCTGTCCGGAGAGCGCATAGGCCCGGGCCAGTTCGAGCATAACGGCGGTTCCGCTGGCGTCGTCATTCGCGCCGTTGTGGATTTTGTCCTCGCCCTGCACGCGCGGATTCACGCCCACGTGATCGTAGTGCGCGCTAATCAGCACGTAGGTTTTGCTGAGTTCGGGGTCGGAGCCGGGCAGTACGCCGATCACGTTCTTCAACTGCACGGTTTCGCGTTCGGGCTCGGGCAGCCGGGCGGAGACGCGCAAGCTCACCGGACCATCGGCGAGGGGCGCGATGAGTTCGCGGAAGGCGGGGTCGCTGGTGATTAACATGGGCGACCGGTCCTGCGGCGCGCCATCGCCGGGTGTGAGCCGCGGCCCGGGCATCACGAATCCCGGCGCGATTACGAGTTTCGCGCCGAGGTTCAGCAAGGCGTCGCGTTTGGCCGCCATGGCACGAGTGCGGAACAGGGCGGCGTCGAGCAGGACCACTTTGCCTTCCACCATCTCGCGCGCGGGCAATTCCGCATCCTCCTGGCGCAGGCTGACCTTCACGCACCCGGCCGCTTCAAAGGAACCAGGCGTCATCGACAGCATCATCGCGCGCGCGGGCTCAATGGAAAGCGGCTGTTCACCGCCTTCGATCACCAGCCGGAAGCCCTCCATCGACTGCCGCATGACGGAATAGGGGGCCAGTTGAAAGTACGTGCCGCCGGCGAGGGGCTGGAGTCCGAAGCGGCGGTATTGGGCGGCGATGTACTCCGCCGCTATTTCAAGGCCGGGCGAGGGGGTGTCGCGCCCCTCGAGCAGATCCGAGGCGAGGAAGGACACGTGGCCGCGCATCGAATCGGCGCTGATGAGGGAGGTCAACTTCTCTTCGTCGGGCGTCAGCGCCAACAAAGGCAGAGCAAGGACGATCAGGAAACGGGCTGCGCGCAAACTCATGAAAACCCCTATGATTTGATGCTAGCACCGCGCCTAGCGGCCGAAAGGCGTGCGCGAGAAGAAGCCAAACTGCAGGGTGTGGTTATGCTCGAACACGCGGCCGTTGGCCTGCGCGACCACCTGGTGCAAGTAGCCGAGCTCGATGGAGTTATTCCGGCTGATGCGGCGTCCGATGGCCACATAGGCGCGGTTCTGGTCCGCCTTGCGCGGTCCGGAATTTGGCGGCAGGTTGATAAAGACCTCGTCGTAGAACGCGAAGAACCAGCGGCCCTTCAGCGGGACGACGCCTTTGCCGAAGTAGCGGAACCGGTTGGTGTAGCGCCACAGATCAGGCACGGTGGGTGATTCGATCCAGCGCTGCTCCTGGCGCAGACGGTGCTGCCAGCGGACGCGCCCGAAGCGCTGCGTCACAAGCGCCTGCTGCCAGAGGCGGTGCTCGTCGAATCGCGCGGGCACGGGGTAATCGCCGTAGGGGTGTGTGCGGATGTGGGCGTAGCCGCCGGTGAGCGTCACCCGCTCGTTCAACTGGTAGTTCACCCCGGGGCGGAACAGGTTCTGCTGCCAGGTCCGGATAGTGTCATGGCGGCGCACCTGGTTTTCGAGGTGCAGTTCCCAGCGCCCCTTGACCTGGTGGCTGCCGAAATACATGTACCAGCCGTGCAACTGATGCGTATGGACGCGCGGCGGCTCGTGCTGTCCGAGGCCCAGGACCGGGAGCAAGAACAACAGCCAGCGCACCGCGATCCTAGCTTTCCTGCGAATCGGGGAAAAACAGATCATCGTCGCTGATGTCGGGGATGCCCACCACGAGCACACGCATGCGGCCTCGGGCGCCGTGGACGACGCCGGGCGGGATATGGACCAGCGAGCCTTTGCGCACCGGGTGCTCGACCCCATCGAGCATCACCGACCCTTCACCGTCGAGGACGTAGTAAAGCTCCGTGCCGCGCTTGTGATAGTGTTCCTTCGCGCCTTCGATGTCGACGGCATGCGCCCAGGCGGCGGCGCCGGAGCCGGCGTCTTCGCGGCTGATGAGGCGGTCGCGCCAGCCGCAGGTGGAGCGTTCGCGCGGGGCTTCTCCTTCGTGGCGAACGAGAATGGGGCCGGACTTCATGCCTTTATGATGCCCTGCTGGCGAGGACTGCGTCCATCGGCGGTTGCGCACCGGGAGGGATGGAAGAGCGGGGATTGCCCTGGCCTCTCACTCACGGGTCTGTGAAAAAATCTCCGATGCGCTATCTGGCGTCTACCCCCACCTGACGGTGGGGGCTCATAAGCGCATTGTTTTCAACAACGTGTGAGCCTCCACCGTCAGGTGGAGGTAGGGGCCGGATACGGCATTTTAGATTTTCCTCCTCCCTCACGGTCGGGGCTTGCAGGCCGCTGCGTTCGCGCGGGCTTTCGTCGCAGAGGGTCTGAGAGCCCTAGGGCGGGCGCAGGATGCCGCCGTCCGGGGTGAACGTCTGCCTGTCGAGCACGGCGCCGCGGCGCAGGGCGGCTGCCAGGTGGCGGACTTGTTCGCGGTCGGGGATGGGCGCGCCGCTCCACAGCCGTTTGGGCAGCAGCGACGGATACACCTCGGCGAGCACGATGCGGGCATCGGGCGGCTCGAAGGGCCACACGCGGAGTTCCGCGGCGAATCTCCGCCGGAGCCGTTCCAGCAGCGGGATGCCCAGCAGGGTTTGCGAACCGACGCTCCCCGCGCCCAGCAGTTGGAATGCGGACTTGGGACGCGGGCGTAGCGCGGCTTCGCAATCGCGCAGTTGGGCTCCGAGGGCGGCGCTGGGGGGCTTGCGGCGTTTCAGGAATTCCGATTCGACGGGCGCACCCCAGAAGGGCGCGGCGCGGCCGGTGGCGCGGCGGTTCAACGCGGCCGCTGCCTCGAAGCGATTGTTCGCATGCGGGGTATCCTGGATGGCGGCCGCCAGCAGCGTCCACAGCCCGCGCCAGTCCACGCCCAAGGCTTCGAGAAACCAGCGCGGGTAGCTGAAGCAGAAGTCGAAACCCACAAGGAGGCGATCTTTCGTTCCAATCAAAAGCTGCGTCAATTGTGCTTCGAGGTCCTGGCGGGTCCGTTCGTATTGCGGCTCTTCTCCGTTGACCGACCACCAGATCGCGTCGCGCGACGGCCGCGCCGGGGCGGGCCGCGACCGCGCACTCCAGTCCACGACGATCACGTTGTCGAATCGGGCCTCCACATGGCATATGATGACGGCCATGCAGATCCCGCGCCGAACGTTTCTCGGCTCCGCTTTCGCGGCGGCCGCGCGAGCGCAGTCATCCGGCGCTCCGCCCAACATTCTGCTGGTGATTGCCGACCAGCAGCACTGGAGCGCCTGCGGCTTCGAGGACCCGTTCTTTCAGACGCCCGCGATGGATGCCTTCGCGCGCGAGGCCACCGTCTTCGAGAATTCGTTTTGTACGACGCCGCAGTGTTCGCCGAGCCGTTCGTCGATCTTCACGGGCCGCTACCCCACCTCCACAGGTGTGCGCGGGAACGTTGGCATGACGGGCGGAGAGCCGCTGCACGCCGCCACCTTTGGACCCGCGCTGCAGCAGGCAGGCTACCGCACCGCGTATTTCGGCAAATGGCATCTCGGCGACGAACCCGCGGCCAACGCCGGCTGGCACGTGGAGGACAAGCGGCTCAACGATGAAAACGCCGCGCGGAACGCGGCCGATTTTCTTCGGGCGCAGAAGGACGGCGGGCAGCCCTTCGCCCTGGTGGTCTGCTTCAACAACCCGCACGACGTGTACGACTATCAGCCGGGCGCCACTCCGCCGGATGCGGCCACGCCGCTGCCCGCCAGTTGTCATGGGGATGCGTTGAAACGCAAGCCAGCGCCGCAGTTCAAGTTCATGACCTCGGACCAGGGCCGCCGCATTCACGGACAGCCGCCGGAGGAGTACCGCGCCTACCGGCAGGTTTATCGCGAGAAGGTCCGGATGTATGACGAAGGACTTGGACGGGTGTTGACGGCGCTGGAAGAATCGGGCAGGAAGGGATCCACGCTGGCCATTGTCACGTCCGATCATGGCGACATGGACTCCCACCACGGGCTGATCTGGAAAGGCCCGTTCATGTACGAGCAGATGGTGCGGGTGCCATTGATGATCCGCGCGCCGGGCCAGCCTGCGCGGCGGGAAGCGCATCATCACGCCGTCAACATCGACCTCGCGCCGACGCTGCTCGACTATGCGCGCGCGGCTGCGCCGAAGATGCACGGCGTCTCGCTGCGGCCGCTGGTCGAGAACCGCACAGGCTTCCGGCACCGCCGTACGGTGTTTGCCGAGTACCACGGCAAGCAGAAGTGGACGGAGCCGATCCGCATGATCCGCACCGCGGAATGGAAGTACAACCGCTACCGCGACGGCGGCTTCGAAGAGTTGTACGACTTACGCAAAGACCCTGGAGAGCAGAATAACCTTGCGGGCGCGCCGGGGATGCAGCACCGCCGCCGCGCTTTGCGCTCAGAGCTGGAACGCTGGATGAAGGCCCACAACGATGACTTCCTCAATTCTTAGCCGCCGCCAGATGCTTGCCGCCGCCGCGGCGCCCATGATCCTGCGCGGGCAGCGCGCGCAACGGCCGCCCAATCTGGTTTTTCTGCTGACCGACGACCAGCGCTGGGACACGCTCGGCTGCATGGGCAACAGGATTATCCAGACGCCGAACGTGGATGCGCTGGCCCGCCAGGGGGCGACGTTCACGAACATGTTCGTCACCACGCCGATCTGCGTCACCAGCCGCGCGAGCTTCTTCTCGGGCCTGTACGCCCGGTCGCACGGCATTCACACCTTCCGGATGCGCTTCTCGCCCGCGCAGTTCGCCGCCACATACCCGGCGCTGTTGCGGAAAGCCGGCTACCGCACCGGCTTCGTGGGCAAGTACGGCCTGGATGAGCCGCCCGAGCCGAAGGATCAGTTCGACGACTGGTACGGCTTTCTGGGCCAGGGTCACTTCTTTCCGAAGGGCGAGCCGGGCCCGCACCTCACGCACATCATGGGCGAGCAGGCGCGGGAGATCATCGGCCGGCAGTCGCCGGGCCAGCCATTCTGCCTGTCGGTGAGCTACAAATCACCGCACGTGCAGGATCAGGATCCGCGCCAGTTTCTGGCCGATCCCCGCGATGAGCATCTTTATCGCGACACGCGCATGACGGTTCCGAAGACGATGGATTCGCGAGCGATCGAGCGGCTGCCCATCGAGGTGCAAGGCTCGGAAGCCCGCCGGCGCTGGGCCGTGCGCTTCTCCACGCCGGAGCTTTATCAGCGTTCGGTCCGCAACTACTATCGCATGATCACGGGCGTGGACCGCACGGTGGGCGAGATCGTGGCAGCCCTGGAAAAACAGGGCCTGCGCGAGAACACGATCATCGTGTACACGTCGGACAACGGCTTCTATCTCGGCGAGCACGGGCTGGCGGGCAAGTGGTTCATGCACGAGGAATCGCTGCGCGTGCCCCTGGTGATTCACGATCCGCGCCCCGGCGCGGTGCGCGGCGCGCGCTTCGACGGCATGGCGTTGAATATCGACTGCGCGCCAACGCTGCTCGAACTGGCGGGGCTGAACCCGCCGCCCGCGATGCAGGGCCGTTCGCTCGCGCCGTGGGTTCGCGGCGAGCGTCCGGCGTGGCGCAAGGAGTTCTTCGGCGAACACCTGTTCGAGCACGACTGGATTCCCAAGTCCGAAGGCATTCGCACGGACCGCTGGAAATACGCGCGCTACCTGAACATCGCCGGCAATCCCGAGGAGATGTACGACCTGAGCGCCGATCCGCACGAGGAGAACAATCTCGCTCCTCAACCCGCGCAGCGCGGACAACTGGAAGCCCTGCGCCGCCGCCGCGAGGCCTGGCTGGCGGCTCTCGCCGGATGGAAGCCCGATCAGCCCTGGCGCGAACCGTCCGCCTGACCCGGCAGGCCGCCTTTCAGGGGTCCTGGGCACCCGTTCGGCTTCGTGACAGTACCTTTCGCCCGTTTCGCCATTGACCGGTCTCGAACGCTTTCGGTACACTTTCAGATGGTTGTTCCCGCCTGCGACCCTTCCCCTGGTGCGCGAACACCAGAGAAATTTCCAGGGAGGATCCCTCATTGCCTGACGCCAGCCGCCATATTTTCTCCTCGGAGTGCGTGACCGAAGGGCACCCCGACAAGATGGCCGACCAGATCAGCGACGCTGTTCTCGACGCCGTACTCGCGGAAGATCCCATGGGCCGGGTAGCCTGCGAGACGTTCATTACAACGGGCCTCGTCGTGGTCGGCGGTGAAATCACTACCACCACGTATGTGAACGTGCCCGATCTTGTGCGCTCGGTGGTCGACGACATCGGCTACAACAACGCCGAGTATGGCTTTGACAACAAGACCTGCGGGATCCTGAACGCGATTCAGTCCCAGTCGCCCGACATCGCCATGGGTGTGGACACTGGCGGCGCCGGCGATCAGGGCATCATGTTCGGGTTCGCCTGTGACGAAACGCCGGAGCTGATGCCGCTGCCCATTATGCTGGCGCACCAGCTGACGCGCCGCCTGTCCGACGCCCGCCGCGCGAAGGAACTCGATTTTCTGCGGCCCGACGGCAAGAGCCAGGTGTCGGTGGAGTACATCAATGGAAAGCCCGCCCGTGTCGAGGCCGTGGTGATCTCCACCCAGCATCACGACACCATTTCCACGGAGGACCTCCGCAAGCAAGTGAGGGCCGGAATCATCGACCCGGTAGTGCCCTCCGCGCTGGTGGATGCGCAAACGAAGTTCCATATCAATCCCACCGGCCGGTTTGTGATCGGCGGTCCCCACGGAGACACCGGCCTCACCGGCCGAAAGATCATCGTGGACACCTACGGCGGCATGGGCCGGCACGGCGGCGGGGCCTTTTCGGGCAAAGATCCGACAAAGGTGGACCGCTCGGCGACCTACATGGCGCGCTATGTTGCGAAGAATATCGCCGCTGCCGGGCTGGCTTCGCGCTGCGAGGTGCAACTCGCATACGCCATCGGCGTTGCCGAACCCGTGTCGGTATTGGTGAACACCTTTGGCACGGGCGTCATCGACGACGAGCGGATCGTCGAGCTGGTACGCGCCCATTTCCCGCTGACGCCCAAGGGCATGATTGAGCATCTCAAGCTGCGCCGGCCGGTCTTCCGCGCCACCGCGGCGTTCGGCCACTTCGGCCGGACCGGTGACGGGTTCACGTGGGAACTGACCGACAAGGCGGATGCGCTCCGCCAGGATGCCCGGATGTCGGCCACGGCCAGCAACTAACAAAAAGGTCATTGCTGGAGCGTCCTGCGCTTGACGCCGGACGCTCCAGGCTATTTTTGACGGGCGATGACGCGGTCCTTGAACTTGTCGTAAACGGCGGCGGGGACGATGGAGCGCTGCACCAGTTCGTTCTTGGCGCGGTAGGGGCGGCCCTTGACGATGCGGGCGGCGTAGGCATCGCCCACGCCGGGCAGTCGTTTCAGTTCGTCGATGCTGGCCGAGTTGAGGTCCACGAGCGCCTGTTTCGCCGCCGGCGCTTTCTGGGGCGGCGCCTGGGCGCTGGCCACCTGGATGGCGAGAACGAATAAGAAAACCAGCCAAATGCAGCGCCGGGTCGTTTTCATGGCCGATGCTCCTTAGAGGGCGAGTCCTTCGACGATCGCCTTGGCCAACTCCGCGATCAGAATCGAACCCGCGTTGTCTTCGGAATAGTCGGTCTGCTTCATGCCGTCCACGGTGAGGGCCATCGCGAACGTGCCTTTGGGAGTATAAACCAGGGCGGCATCGCTGCGCAGGGCGTCGAGCGCGCCGCTCTTGCTCGCCACGGTGACGCCCGCGGCGAGGCGGCGGCCGATGCAGTCCTTGTATTGCTGGCGCTTCAGAATTTCGAACATTTCCCGCGAAGCTCCAGGGCTGACCACCTTTCCGGCATGGAGCAGCGCCAGCAGCTCCGCCATGTCGCGCGAAGTCGAAACGCCGATGCCGTAGCGCTGGTTCTCGGGGAGCCTGCCCGCGGCGCTCCAGCCTGAGGTGGGCTTCAACTGCGTGCCGTCGCCGCGGATCCGGCGCAGAGTGCGGGTGTTCTTCAATCCGAGCGTGTCGAGGAAGGCGTTTACGGTATCGCCGCCGATGCGATCGAGCACCAGGTTGGTGGCGGTGTTGTCGCTGATGACGATCATGAGGCGCACGAGGTCGTCCATGCGCAAGCTCTCGCCATGGCTGAATTCGCGCAGGATGCCGGAGCCGGAGACCATGTCCTGCTTTCTCAGGGGAATGCGCTCATCCCACAGCAGTTCCCCTCTTTCGGCGAGGTGGTAGGCGGCGGTCATGATGGGCAGCTTGATGGTGCTGGCCGTGCGGACCCGCTCATCGGGGCGGTAAGATTCCTCGCGGCCGCTTTCCAGATGCCGGGCGTACCACCAGGCTTCGCCGCCGGTCTGCTTATGGAATTGCGCGGTCATATCGAGCAGGCGGCGATGTACCGGGGAAGCGGATTGCGAGGCGGCGGGAGCCGCGGCGGCCAGAGTCAGCCAGGTTCGGCGAGAGAGCATAGTCAGTCGGTCTTCCTTTGCAGGGATTGCGGATTCGCGGGGGAAACGGCGGCGAAGCTGATGTTGCGCACGTCCGGGTTTTCGATCTCGTAGGACACGCGGATGCGGTCCGGACCGGCGGGGGCGATCAGGATCGCGCCGCGCAGCGGCGCGCTGAGCGGGAAACGGAAAGGCTCGCCGGTGATGCCGCCTTCGAAGGAGAAGCGGACGGCCGGGTTGTGGGGTTCGTCCTCGGGAACCGCGTAGAGGGCTTCGTAGCTGCCTTCGAGGCGGTCTCCTTGCTGGCGGATGCGGACGTGGATGAAGCGCGGCTCGTAAGCGCCCTCCTCCGTTTTGCGGGCGTTCAGATTCATCATGAACCACGAGCCGGCCAGGCCGGGGGCGGCCGCGGATTCCGCCTGCGCGGGCGACTCCGCAGCCGGGACCGCGGGCGCGCGCCGAGCCACTTCGTCTTTCAACGCCTGATGGACGCGGTCCCAGGCGGCGGCTTCCTGGCGCAACGTTTCCTGGTGATTGTCGAACCGGTTGGCAAAAGCCAGAAGGCTTTCGACGGCGGCGTCGATTTCGGGGGCGCCCGCGTCGTGCCGGGAGCGCGCCTCGAGCCGGGCGGTCAGGCCGTTTTGGACGGACTGCAATTCGGTGCGCTGCCGTTCGAGAAATGGAGCGAAGCGGCGGCGCGAGTTGGGCAGTTCCTTCAATTGCCGGTCGAGATCCTCCACCGCGGCCGCAATGGCGGCTCGCAGACCCGCTTCGGCCGGCGGATCGCTTCGATCTGGGGCCTGCCAGATGCGGGCGAACGTACGATATTGGCGGGCGAGGGCGGCGGCATGGTTCCGCTTGGCCTCGCTCAGCCTGCGGCGGCTCGAGGCGGCCTCTTCGACCAGTGCGAGCGCCTCGCCCGGCGGGAGATCAAAGATTGCCTGGGCCATTCGGGCTGCCAAAGAGCGCCAGCCCCGAAGCTCGGCGGCCCACACCGGCTGCAGAGAAGCGGTGGCGGCCGGGGCGGCCGATGCCGGTTGTGTTGGGGGCTGGCGGGCGGACTGAGTTGCGGCTCCGCCGGAGCAGCGTCTGCCGGCCTCCTCTTCCAGCAGCGCATAGAACGCCTCGAGGCCTTGCGCTTCGGCGCGGAGCGGGCCTTTTTGGTCCTTCAGAACCTCCCGCAGGCTGGCCGCATGGCGTGCGAGCGGAGCCATACGGGATTCCATTCCGGAGGCGACATCGGGCAGGTTGCGCCATTCGAAGCGGGCGCGTTCCTGCGCGCGCCGGACGGCGCCGGCGGGGGCGAGCAGCGGCTCGAACTGCTGAAACCGGTCAAAAAACGCCTCCGATTCGGCGTTTTCGGCGGCTAAAAGGGCTTCGATGTCGCGAAAAACGGGTGTTTCCGGAGAGCCCGAAAGGCTCGGCGCGCGCTCGGCGGCCCAGGGCGAAAAGCCGGCGGCGACGGCAGCGAGATAGCCGGCGGTGGCGGCCCGCGCCTCGCCGAGCCGCGTGGCGAAAAGAGGGGCGCAGACGGCCTCGGAGAGCGCGAGCGTCTGTACCTCGCGATGGGCTTGCTCCCAGCGGAGGCGCTCGGCCGCGGCGGGGCCGGAGGGCTGCGCGCTGAGAGGGACGTTGGTGGAGAGGAGGAGGCAGGCGAGGGGGAGGGCCGCCCCTGGAAGGCTGTGCGGCCGACCTCGCCCGGACGGGCGAGGCTCAGCGCTGGGACGCTTCCCATGCATCATCTGAAAAGGTAGCATGCGGGTCCGGGGCGTTACGCGATCTGGGATGCTTTCAACCGCCAAAGCGTTGCAGGCGTTCGGCCAGGGCGGCCAGCAGGCGGTTCTGCTCCTCGAGCGCCTGGCGCAGCTCGACGATCATCGTTTCACGGTCGTGGAGGTGTTCGCGCAGCAGGGTGATCTCGGCGTCGCGGGTTTCCACTTCGTCGCGCAGCCGCGCGATCTCCGCCTGGGGATCGCCGCTCATTCTTCCCCGGTCTTCTTGATCCACTCGAGCCCGCCCGCGAACTGAAGGCCGGCCTCGAAGGCGAGGCCTTTCTGCTTGCAGTGCCGGACCATCGCCACGCCCGCGAGGCGGAAATCCGGCGAATGGATGTTGACGAGCGTCGACGGCGGGACGCTTCGATCCAAGGTGACGCGCAGACCCGTGCGGGAGATGTTGAGGCACTTGGCGTTGGCCTGGTAGCTCTTCCCCTCGGCGTCGCGCCAGTTGACCCGGATCTTGCCCATCTGGTCAACCCGGGGGAATCGGCGATTATCCGAACTGTCTTTCATATTAGGCGGATGCTGCAAGTTTACATCGAAACGCAGACCGATTCCGTGGGGGGTGTAAACCGCCGCCGGGAATCCGCGTCATGAAGGATGAGCAGCCGAGGGCCTTGAACCCGAAGCGGAGAAAGATCGAATTGAAGGAGATCACCCCATGTTGAAGACGATTTTGGCCACATTCGCTCTGTCGGGCCTGTTGCTGGCGCAAGGGCCGGGCCAGGGGCCGCGCGCCGGCGGGCAGCCCCCGGCGCCGGACGCCCTGAAGACCTTTCTGGAGCTGACCGACGCGCAGGTGCAGCAGCTTGTCGAACTGCGGCGCTCACTGCCTGACACGGTGAAACCGTTTGCCGAACAGATTCGCGAGAAAAATCAGGCGCTGCGCGAAGAAATGCAGAAGACCAATCCGGACCCGGCCGTGGTGGGCAAGTTGATGGTGGAGATGAAAGCCATTCGCGAGCAGATCCACGCCGAGCATGCGAAGTTGAACGATCAGGCGAAGGCATTGCTGACCGACGCCCAGAAGGCGAAGCTGGCGGAACTGGAAGCGGCGCAGAAGCTGGCGCCGGCCATCCGGCAGGCGGTCGGTTTCGGTTTAATTGACGGCCTGACGGGCGCGGGCCGGCGGGGCCCTGGAGCGGGCATGATGGCGCCGGGCGGATTCGGCCCCGGTGAAGGCGCGGGTCCGATGGGGCCGGGCATGGGCTTCATGGGCCGGCGCGGCGCCCGGTTCTAAGTTGTTGACGGGAGCCGGCGGTATCCATCCATCCTCCGCCGGGCTCGTTTTCACTCGAGCGGGAGTGCGGCCTCGCCGTGCTCCCGCCTTTTTTATGCTCCGGGCGCCCACTGGGGCATGACGTAGGCGTAAAAGAGCACCACTACGCCAATGGCCGATGCCAGAAGGATGCTGTGGCGCAGCGTGAAGCGGAACAGCCGGGATTCGTCGCGCGTGGCCATGCCCGTGGCGGCGACGGCGACGGCGATGCTCTGCAGGCTGATCATCTTGCCCATCACGCCGCCGCTGGAGTTCGATGCCGCCATGAGCACGGCATTGAGGTCGAGACGGTTCGCGGTGACCACCTGGAGGTTGCCGAACAGGGCGTTCGCCGAGGTGTCGCTGCCGGTCAGAAAGACGCCGAGCCAGCCCAGCATCGCGCTGAAGTAGGGGAAGGCCACGCCGGTGGCGGCGAAGGCCAGGCCAAGCGTACCGGTGGCGCCCGAGTAGTTCATCAGAAACGCCAGGGCAAGCACAGAACAGACCGTCAGGGTCGGCTTCGACAGTTGTTTCGCGGTGGTCGCGAAGACCTTCCGGACCAGGGAAAACGGCGCGCGCAGGACCAGAATGGAGAGGATGCAGGCCAGCAGGCATGCGCTGCCGGAAGCCGAGAGCCAGTTCAGCGTGTAGCGCGCGGCGTAGGGCGCCTCTGCCGCGGTCACGGGCGGGGTTTGCAGGATCATGTGATGCAGCCCCGGCCATTCGATGACGCGTGTGACGCTGTTCAGGAAATCCTTGAGCGCCGGATTCCCCCAGGCGAGTACGCAAGCCACGAGCATCAGGAACGGCGACCAGGCCAAAATCACTTTCCCGAGAGGATGTTTCGGCGGCGCGATGCTCGGAGCGTGTTCGCCTTCGAGTTCGAACGCATCGCGGGGCCTCCAGAACCTGAGCACCAGAAGAATGGCCGCGATGGCGGCGAGTGAACTGAGGATGTCCACCAATTGCGGGCCGATGTAGTTCGACACCAGCCATTGGGTGGTGGCGAACGAAAGGCCGCAGGCAAAGGCTGCCGGCCAAACGCCGGCCAGGCCGCGCACACCGCCCATCACAAGCATCAGGTACGCGGGCACGATCAACGAAATCGGCGCGCAGATGCGGCCGACGGCGGCGCTCAACTGCTCCACGGGAAGCCCCGTGATGCCCGCGAGCGTGATGACGGGAATGCCGATGGAGCCGAATGCCACGGGCGCAGTATTGGCGAGCAGGCAGATGCCCGCGGCGTAAAACGGCGAAAAGCCGAGGCCGGTCAGCATGGCGGCCGCCACCGCCACGGGCGTGCCGAAGCCCGCCGCGCCTTCGATGAACGCGCCGAAGGCGAAGGCGATCAGCAGCGCCTGCAGGCGGCGGTCCTGGGTGACGCCGCCGATCGAGTCCTTGATGATCTCGAAGTGGCCCGTTTCCAGCGTGAGGCGGTAGAGGAAGATCGCCCAGAACACAATCCAGGTGATGGGCAGCAGGCCGAAAGCGGCGCCCATCAGCGAGGCGCTGGCGGCAATCCCGGCAGGCATTCCATAGACGCCTACGGCCACGGCCAAGGCCATCGCCAATCCGGAGACCGCCGCGATCCAAGCCGCGGTACGGCGGACGCCCAGCAGGTAAAGAAGCACGAACAGCGGCATCGCCGCCGCGAGGGCGGAATAGCCGAGACTGCCGCCGAGCGGCGTGTAAACCTGTTGCCACATGGCTTCCGATTCTATCGGACGCGGCGCTCCGCCACCAACACGTGCCGTGCCGCGCCCGGCACCCGGTGGACCGTGGGTTCGGTGAAACCGGCCGCAGTGAGCATCTCCGTGTATTCGGCCAGCGTGTAGGCGTCGCCCGCGGGCGTGGTGGCGAGCATCTGCACCGCGAACCAGGCGGGGGCGGAGGGCGACACGCGGTCCTCGTCGGGGAGATACTCGACGATCACGACGCGGCCTTCGGGGCGCAGCGCGTGGCGGATACGCGTCAGAAACGCGCGGCAGGTGTCTCCGTCGAAATGGTGCAGGAAGTTGGGCAGCAGAATGGTGTCGTAATCCGAGCCGAGCGCGGTGGTGAGCGCATCGCCCGGGAGCGCGCGCCAGCGGTCCTCCACCCCGGCCGCGCGCGCGTTCGCCCGTGCGAGTTCCAGAACGTTGGGCCAGTCGAGCGCCACCGCTTCGCGCGCCGCGCCCGCCTCCAGCAACCCGATGCCATACTTGCCGTGTCCGGCGGCGACATCGAGTACGCGGCCGGCGGGCGCAGCCACTTCCACCACTTTCTGAATGGCGGTGAACATGAGCGGCGCCATGGCGCGGGCGAACTCAACCCACATGGGGTGTTCGGGTTCGATCGCGCCGCCGTCACCGCCGGCTGTGCCGCCTATGCGCACCGCCTCGGTGAAGCGGGCGTAGGCGGCGGTGATGGGTTCGGAAAGCAGGAAGCGAATCGAATCGCCGAGATAGCGCGGCGAGCGCCGGTCGAGGAAAAACGCACTTTCGGCGGTCAGCGCATAGCGGCCGTCCGTCTTCGTCAACAGATGAAGGATGACGAGCGCGTCGGCCAGCACGCGTGCGCCTTTTTCGGCAACGCCAAGACGGGCGGCCAGTGCGGCGGCCGTCTCGTGGCCTTCCCCGACCGCGGTGAAGAGATCGTATTCGACGCCGGCGCGGACCACCGCGGTCTTCTGGAAGCCGTTCACCGCTTCCATGAAGCGGAGGGGGGTGGGATCGTTCATTTGGACCTTGGCGCGGGCGGACGGCGCAGGAAATAGCGCACCCAGGCGATTTCGCGGCCCGGGGCGTCGAATTCGTCCAGCCAGTAGGCGCGAAATTCCTGTTCGAGTTTCAGGGCCTGGCGTTCGGTCTTTTCGAGCGCCGCGCGCAGGGGTTCAGCGTTCTGCGCGGGCAGGCGCAACCGCCCCGCGAGTACATCGCAGTCCTGGCGTTTGCCGAGCAGCGATTGAATGCGGCGTACGGCGTCGAGCTTTTGCTCGAGTCCCGGCCCGTAGACCGGGCGGAACAATTCGAGGGTGTAGCGGAAGCGCTTGGCGGCGAGGCGGAAATTGTGCAAATCCACCGGCGCGGCGGCACCGGCCAGCAGCGCGCGTCCGGCGGCGAAGAACTCGTGTGTCAGGCCGGGCAGATTCGCGCGCGCGTTCTCGCCGGCGCTCAGCGCGGCATCCCAATCGAGGCTGCGGCCCTTTTTCATGCGGTTTCCGCGCTCCAGCCCAGCCGCGCGCGCCAATCGGCTTCGAGGTCTTCGGCGCGCAGCAGACAGATCTGACCCAGCAGGAAGAGTTCGGCGCGCCGCCGACCTGCGCGCATTTCCTGGAGCAAGGCATCTTCGGCTTCCACCCCCAGCCCGGCCAGCGATTCCATGCCGACATCGAGATCGCGCACCACCGCCGCGGCGTCCATCACCACCTTCATGCGCGCGCGGATGCGCTTCACGGCCTTGCCGGGGAGCAGGGGAGCGAAGATGCGCAGCGCCTGCGAAAAACGGCGGATGGAAACGCGCAGGTCGTGGACTGCCTCTTCGTCCGGCTGAGTGGTGGCGCGTTCCAGTTCCGCGAAAAAGCGGGCCATGCGGGCCGCGGTCTCCAGGCGGGCGAACTCGGGCGCGGGCCGGAGCCAGGCTTCCAGGCGCGGACTCATGTCTCCTCCCTCTTCACGACGATCGAGCGTTCATAGGCCTGGCGGAAGAACAGCGCCGCGCCTTCCACCGCCCATCGTTCGAGACCCGTATCGAGCGCCGATTGCACCACCAGTTCGACGGTTCCGTTGCGCACCGTGCACGAAATGCCTTCCACGCGCTGGTCCCGGCTGCGGTCGAGCGCGTCGGCCAGCCGCAGCAGCGGCGCCAGCACCATCACGGACCTGCGCTGATCGGGTGTGAGCGCCTGAAACTCCGGGTGGCGGGCCATGGGCGGCGCCTTCCGGTGGTAACGGCACAGCAGGGCGACGCACTCGCGCTCGACGGCCGTAAAACCGGCGAGGCCCGAGTTGGCCACGATGTAACGCGAGTGCTTGTGATGGCTGGTGTCGTTGATCGCGTGGCCGACGTCGCGCAGATAGGCGGCGGCTTCGAGCAGGCGGCCTTCCTCGGGCGGGCGCTTGTGCAGAGGAGCGAGCGCGTCGAACAACTCGCGCGCGAAGGTGGCGACGTGCCGCGAATGGCGCAGATCCACACCGAAACGGCGGGCGAACTGTTCCACCACGGAGCGCTGCTCGCGATCGAGCCGCGCCCGCTCGCGCCCCACGCCGCGCAGCGCCAGGTCGCGGATAATGCCGTCGCGGACGCCCGCCGCGCAGTAAGCGAGCTGGGGGATGTCGAATTCGTCGAGCACGCGCAGCAGCACCGCCGCGCCGGGCAGAATGATTTCGGCGCGCCGGGGACCGATGCCGGTGAGCTTCCGGCGCGCCGCCAGGTTCATCGTGCACAACCGCTGGTAGAGCTTGCGGATCTGGTCTCGCGTGGCCCGGCGCTGGTCGGCCAGTTCGCGCTTGGGCCGCGGGATGCGGTTCACGGCGCAAACCACCGCCGACGCCGACGCAGAGGTGCCGATGGCGCGCGCGAAACCGCCGCGGGCGATGCGCCGCAGCGAAACCGCCAGTTTCTCGCCAATGTACTCGTTGAGCCGCTCCAGATCCTCGCTCGTGGGCGGGTCGTTACTCAAGATCACCGATTGCAGCCGGACGGCGCCCAGCGGCCTCGAGAACGCCGCCTGCAGTTGTCCCTCGACGCCCTCGATGATTTCCGCGCTGCCGCCGCCAATGTCGATGATCAGAATGCGTTCACCGGGGTGCGGCCAGCGGGTCTCCACACCCATGTGGATCAGGCGCGCCTCTTCCTGGCCCGAGATGATTTCCAGCGGAACGCCGGTGATCTCCGTGGCGCGGTCGATGAAATCGTCGCTGTTTGAAGCATCCCGCAGCGCGGCGGTGGCGACCACACGCACGGCGAAGGGCGCATGTTCGCGGAACGCGGCGGTCATGCGGGTCAGCACTGCCAGGGCGTCTTCGGCGGCCTGCGGATCGAGCTGACCCGTACGGAAAACGCTTTCGCCGAGCCGCGTCACCTGACGATCCTCGATCAGCGTCTGGATCGCGCCGCCGCGGTCGGCCTCCGCCACCATCAGGCGGATGGAGTTACTGCCTACGTCGATGGCCGCGTACCGGGGCATGTGGCGTTACACTGAAGTCTCCGAATCCCATGATTATCCCCTACCTTGTTCTGTCGGCGCTGATCGCCGCCCCCATGGCGGCACAGCCGCCACGCCCCTGGGTCGATCCGGTGCTCGGCGCTGTCGAAGCGCGCGCGGAACGATTTGGCGAGATCTCCCGGCTCATCTGGGAGCAGCCCGAGATCGGCTACCAGGAGGTCCGCAGCGCCGCGCTGCTGCGTGAAGAACTCAAAGCCGCCGGCTTCCGCGTCACGGAAAACGTCGCGGACATCCCCACCGCCTTCATCGCCGAATGGGGCGCGGGCGCGCCCGTCATCGCCATCATCGGCGAATACGACGCGCTGCCCGGGCTTTCGCAGGACGACGTTGCGCAGCGCAAGCCTCGCGTGGAGGGCGCGCCCGGCCACGGCTGCGGCCATAACCTGTTCGGCTCCGCTTCAGCGCTCGCGGCCGTGGCGGTGAAGCAGCACCTTGAATCCGCCGGCCTGCGAGGGACCATCCGCTTCTATGGCACGCCCGCCGAAGAAGGTGGCGGCGGCAAGATCTTCATGATCCGCGCCGGCGCATTCAAGGACGTGGACATTGCGCTCGCCTGGCATCCGATGGACCGCAACGAAGCGGACGCCAACCCCTGGCTCGCAAATATTTCGGCGCGTTTCCGTTATACCGGCCGCGCCGCCCACGCGGCGAAATCGCCCGATGCGGGCCGCTCCGCTCTCGATGGCGTCGAGATCATGACCCACGCCCTCAATCTGCTGCGCGAGCACGTCCCGCAGGAAACCCGCATCCACTACGTCATCAACAAAGGAGGCGACGCCGCGAACATCGTCCCCGAAACCGCCGAGTTGAGCCTGATCGTGCGCCACCCCAATCAACGCGCGCTGGAATCGATCTGGGAACGCGTGCTGAACTGCGCGCAGGCCGGCGCGCTGGCCACTGGCACCACGATGAGCTTCGAAGTCACCTCGAGCTACGCCAACATGGTCCACACCGAACCGCTCGTCCAGTTGATCGACCGCAACCTGCGCGCCGCGGGCGGCGTGCATTACACGCCCGAAGAGCGCGCTTTCGCCGAAGCCCTCCGCCGCCGCATGGTGGACCTGCCCGAAGAATTGCCGCTCGGCAGCGAACGCGATACTCAACCGCCGCGCCGCGATCTGGTTTACGCTTCCACGGATGTCGGCGACTTGAGCTGGGTGGTCCCAACGGGCCACTTCCACGCCGCCACCTTCCCGCCCGGCACGCCGCTGCACACCTGGATGTCCACCGCAGTCGCGGGCACTTCGCTCGGGCGCAAAGGCATGGTGGTGGCCGCGAAGACGCTCGCCCTCAGCGCGGCGGAACTTCTGTCGGATCCCAGGCTCGTCACCCAGGCCCGCGCGGAATGGCAAAAAGCCCTGAACGGCCGCGCCTATCAGTCCCTTCTGCCCGCTGACAGGAAGCCGTCCCTGCGTTAGCCTATCGAATCGTGATGAACTATCTCCTATGAAACGCCGCCACTTTCTCGTTTCCGCCGCCGGTACGGCCGCGGCATCCACCTCCTGGGCGCAGGCCAACGACCGCGTCCGCGTCGCCGTGATCGGCGTCGGAGGGCGCGGTTCGGCCCACATCAGGGAAATGCTGCCAGTCGCCAACGTCGAGATCGCCGCACTGGTGGACCCGGACGGGAACCGCACCGAACAGAACGCCTCCGTCATCTTCCAGAAGACAGGCAAACGCCCCAAGCTCGAGTCCGACATGCGCCGCGTGTTCGACGACAAGGAGATCGACGCGGTCACTGTCGCCACCACTAACCACTGGCACGCTCTCACCGCCATCTGGGCCATGCAGGCCGGCAAGGACGCCTTCGTCGAAAAGCCCGTGTCGCACAACGTCTTTGAAGGCGTCAAACTCGTGGAAGCGGCACGAAAGTACAAACGCATCTCCGCCGGATGCACCCAACGCCGCTATTGGGGCCGTTTCCGTAAGGCCATTGAACTGCTTCACGCGGGCGTCATCGGCGATATCTACCAGGGCAACTTCTTCTTCCCCGGACGCCGCGATTCCATCGGCTTCAAGGAACACAAGGAACCGCCGAACTGGCTCAACTGGGATCTGTGGCTCGGGCCCGCCCCCATGCAGCACTTCCACGAGAACCTCGTGCACTATAACTGGCACTGGTTCTGGGATTTCGGCAACGGCGAACTCGGCAACAACGGCATCCACCTGATCGACATCCTCCGCTGGGGCATGCGCAAGAACCTGCCGGTGCGCGTCCATTCCACGGGCGGGCGCGTGGGAATGAACGATCAGGGCCAGACTCCCAACTCCCAAAATGTGACCTGGGTTTACGACGACGGCTCGATGATCGTCGGCCAACTCCGCGGGCTTTACACCAACGAACCCATGCGGTGGGATTTCTTCGGCACAAAGGGCCATCTGCAACTGCTCGCCGACGGCCGCCACGTGCTGACGATGGGACGCAACAAAGCGCCTGAACCCGAACCCGAATATCCCGCCAACATCGACCACATGCAGAATTTCGTGGAGGCTGTCCGCTCCCGCAATCCCAGCCATCTGCATGCCGAGATCGAGCAAACCCACCTGTCCACCGCTCTTTGCCATCTCGGCAACATCGCTTACCGCACCGGCCGAGACCTCCGGTTCGATCCTGTCCGGATGCAGTTCACGAACGACACGGAGGCCAACCGTCTGCTGACACGCGACTACCGCGCGCCTTACGTGGTGCCGGAAGTGGTGTAGACCGGCGCGGGCCGCACAGACACCTGTGGTCCACAAGTTCCTATCCGCAGGACCGGGACGCGACTGCGCCCCGGTCCTGCAATCCCGCCCGGCGTTCCTGGATTTCGATTCCGGCCAGAATCGCCTCTGCGGGTCTGGTGGTTGCAATCGTTTCTCGGGTTCGTTCGCTCAAAAAGGGACTGTTCTCACGTTCGGTCTGGAGGCCACCGCGGGCTACCGGATGGAAGCGGGCTTGTTGATCCTGCTCGACGCCTCCGGCACGCCCTTGCCCGCCTGCGCCAGGACGCGCGGTAGGTCCAGCCTCGCCTCGTGGCCCCGTGTGCGGATATCATGGACCGAGGAGTCCGAATCATGAGATCCGCCGCCCTCGCCTTCGCCTTGCTTGCGTCCCCGCTCTGTGCTCTTGCGCAGGACGTGCCCAAGATCCAGACCCTCATCATCACCGGTCAGGATGTCCCCGGCCACGTCTGGCGCTCCGTTACGCCCGAACTGCGTACCGCGCTCGAAGCCACCGGGCGCTTCGAGGTCCGCGTCATGGAAGAGTTTCGCGGCGCCGGCCCTGAAACCCTCGCGCCCTATGACCTGGTGGTCCTCAATTACTACGAGCAGAAGAAGCCCGAACTCTGGTGGGGCGAGCGCGCCCAGAACGCCTTGCTCGACTATGTAAAAAGCGGCAAGGGTCTGGTCATGTTCCACTTCTCCACCGCCGCCTTCGAAGGCTGGACGGAATACGAGAAGATGTCCGGCGGCAACTGGCGTCCCGGCAACGGCCACCACTCGCCCAGCCACGACTTCACCGTCACCATCCGCGACCGCAACCACCCCATCACCCGCGGACTCCGCGAAAAATTCCGCCAGCCCTGGGATGAACTCTACGCCAACCTGAAATGGCAGCCCCAAGGCACGTATCACGTCCTCGCCACCGCCTGGGACGACCACAAGCTCTACAACAACCCGCGTCAGCCCACGCCCGGCGACGGCCTCGATCAGCCCATGCTCTGGACCGTGGACTATGGCCAGGGCCGCGTCTTCGCTACCGTTCTCGGCCATGACGTCGCCGCAGTCCGCACGCCCGCCTTCGTCACCACCTTTACCCGCGGCGCAGAGTGGGCCGCCACCAAGAACGTCACGTTGCCCATCCCCCCCGAGATGGCTGAGGGCGGACGCCGCGGCGAGGATCTCACCGCCGTCACGCCCGGTGTGGGCGCCGCGCCGCCCTCCGACGCCGTCGTCCTGTTCAACGGCCGCGATATGTCCGGCTGGGTCAACCGCAAGGGCGAGCCCACCGGCTGCCGCGCCGAAAACGGCGAGATGGTCTGTCCCACCGGCTCCGGCCATGCTCTTACCGAACGTAAATTCGCCAGCGCCCAGATCCACCTCGAATTCCTCACGCCCGATATGCCGGATCAGAAAGGCCAGCTTAAGGGCAACAGCGGCGTCTATCTGCAGGGCCTCACCGAACTCCAGATCCTCGACGGCTACCAGAACTCCACCTACGCCGTCGGCCAGGTGGGCGCGGTCTATAACCAGTCCGCTCCGCTCGTCAACGCCGCCCGCAAACCCGGCGAATGGTCCAGCTTCGACATCGTCTATCGCGCCCCCAAATGCAGCGAGCGCGGCGCGCTGCTCGAAACCGGCCGCCTCACTCTTTTCCTCAACGGCGTCCTGGTCCAGGACAACGTCCGGCTCGGCTACCGCGGCGGCATGTGCCAGCCCGGTCCGCTGCTGCTCCAGGACCATAGCGGGTTCAAGAACGCTCCGCATACGGTCATGAAATTTCGCAACATCTGGATGCGTCCATTGGAGTGAATGGAATGCGATTCGGCCCGCGCATATGTTGAAATAGAAAGGGAGAGCGGTCTCGCGGCTCCCGCCCCAAAACATGCCATCAGGTTCACGGTGAACGACGACCTCAGCCAAGCCCCGCCCCTATCCCGGATTGCCATCAGCGCCAGCTTTACCGCCGAACCCATTCAGGCCCCGCTGGAGTTCTGGAGCCGCCAGTTGCGGCATCCCTGGGCCGTGCGCTTCGCCCCGTTCAACCAGCTCTATCAAACCCTCCACGACCCGGCCAGCGAGTTTGCCCGGAACCGCCGCGGCCTCAACGTCATGCTGGTCCGCCTCGAAGACCTGGGCCAGTTCAGCAGCCTCGACGCCGAAGCCTTGGTCCAGATGGAGTCCAATTTCGCCCGCCTGCTCGATGAAGTGGCGCGGGCCGATAACCACTTCGCCGCGCCGCTCATGTTTGTTCTCTGCCCACCCTCGCCCGGCCTCATGAGCGTGCCCGGCTGGGCCGAACTCAGTCAGCGAGCGGAAAACCACCTGCGCGCGGCCCTCGCGGGCAAGCGCACCATCTACGCCCGCCACTGGCGTGACGTGGCCGACCGTTACCCCGCCGAAGTTTGGCATCACCCCGACGGCGAGGAACTCGGCCGCATCCCCTATACCGATCTCTATTTCGCCCTGCTCGCCACCGTTGTAGCCCGCCAGTTCGACGCGCTGACGCGCCCACCCTTCAAGGTGATCGTCGCGGACTGCGACAACACCCTCTGGGCCGGCATCTGCGGCGAGGACGGGCCCGAAGGCGTCCGCCTCACCGAGCCGAACCGTCAGCTTCAGGACTACCTCCTTGCGCAGCGCGAACTCGGCATGGTGCTCACCATCGCCAGCAAGAACAACGAACAGGATGTCCTCGACACCTTCACCGCCCACCCGGAGTTTCCCTTGCGCCCTGAACACTTCTCGGCATGGCGCATCAACTGGGACCCCAAACCCGGCAATCTCGCCTCGCTTGCCGAGGAACTCAGCCTTGGCCTCGACAGTTTCATCTTCATCGATGACAACTTCAAGGAGTGCGCCGAAGTCGAGGAAGCCCTGCCCGAGGTTCTCACCCTCCCCCTGCCCTTCCCGCTCGAAGATCTGCCGCGCTGGCTCGCGCACGTCTGGGCCTTCGACCACGCCGTTGTCACCGAGGAAGACCGCAAGCGCAGCGCCAACTACGAGAAGGTCCGCGCCTTCAAGCGCGCCGCCACCGGCGCTGCCAGCCTCGAAGAGTTTATGGCCAGCCTCGGCCTTACGCTTCACCTTGCCGAGATGATGAACGAACAGTTGCCGCGCTGCTCCCAACTCACCCAGCGCACCAATCAGTTCAACACCACCACCATCCGCCGCACCGAAGCCGAACTCGCCGCCCTCGCCGCCGGGGGCCGCCAGGTCTGGACCGCCACCGTCGCCGACCGTTTCGGCGAATACGGTCTCACCGGCCTGCTCATCCTCGAACCCCGCCCCACCGAACTCTACATCGACAGCCTCCTCCTGAGTTGCCGCGTCCTCGGGCGCGGCGTCGCCCATCGCATGCTCGCCTTCGCCGGCCAAACGGCGTTCGACATGGGCCTCGAAACCGTCGCCATCCCCGTCGTCGAGACCCCCCGCAATCTCCCCGCGCGCCAGTTCCTCGATTCGCTGCCCGGCGCGCGAATCTCCTCCGATGGTCCGGCGCGCGTCTATCGCGTGAACGCCGTCGAGCTTGGCCAGTTGAAATGGCGTCCGCCGGAAAACGCCGAGCCCGCGCCCGCCCCTCCGCCGGCCTCCAATGGCGTCCCGGCGCGCCTGTTCCGAGGCTATGGCAACATTGCCCGCACACTTTCACGCCCCGAGCAGGTGCTCGAAGCCGTGCGCCGCGAAAGCCTCGTGCAGTATGTCAGCGCCGATGTCCCCGGCGCTCCCGCCACCGAAGCCGAGCGCCGCCTCGCCCGTCTCTGGGCCGAACTGTTGAAGCGCCCCACGGTCCTCGTTACCGATAACTTCTTCGACCTCGGCGGCCACTCCCTGCTCGCCGTTCTCCTGCTCATGCGCATCAAGGAGGAGTTCGGCGTCGAGCTCACTGTGGACGACGTCTACTCAGGCACCCTCACCTTGGGCGAACTCGCCCGCACCCTCGAAGCCCGCCAGTTGGGCGATATTTCCGCCGAGGAGTACGAATCGCTGCTCAGGGAAATCGAGGGTCTGTCCGACAAGGAAGTGCAGGCGCTGCTCGCCCAGGAAGAGGACAACGCCGGCGCGGAGAGCCACAATTAGATCGATGCGGCTCCTGCTCGCCTCGAACGCCAGCTACGATCCGCCCAAAGGCGGTTCCACGCGGAGCAATCTCGCCTGGCTTCGTCCCATGGCGGCCCGCGGCCACGAAATCCGCGTTGTCTGCCCCACCGATGGGGCCGCCTCCAACCGTGAATCCACCGTCGATGGCATCTCGATTCATGGCGTCCGGGACCTCAGCTTCCACCACCACATCCTCGCCGGCGAAATCCGCCGCTTCCGCCCCGATTGGATGATCGTTTCCAGCGAGGATCTGTCCCACGTCCTGTTGAACGAAGCCGCCCACTCCGCTCCGGACCGGCTGGTCTATCTCGCCCACACACCGCAATTCTTCCCCTTCGGCCCCGAGAGCTGGAACTCCGTTGAAGCCGCCGCCGCGCATATCCGCTCGGCTCGCGCCGTCGTCGCCATTGGCACGCACATGGCCGGCTACATCCGCCAGCATCTGGGCCGCGATGCGCATGTCATCCATCCGCCCATTTACGGCACGCCGCCCTTCAACCGCTTCGGGCGTTTCGGCTCGGGCTACGTCCTGATGATCAACCCGTGCCTCGTGAAGGGGCTGCCCCTCTTCCTCGACCTGGCTCGCGCGTTTCCCGAAGTCGAGTTCGCCGCGCTGAACGGCTGGGGTACCACCTCAGCCGACCGCGAAGCGATCTCGCGCCAGCCCAATGCCCGCCTGCTCCGCAATGTCCCCGATATCGAGGAGGTGCTCGCCGGCGCGCGCCTGCTGCTGATGCCGAGCCTCTGGTACGAGGGCTTCGGTCTGATTACGATGGAGGCCATGCTGCGCGGCCTGCCCGTCATCGCCTCCGATTCCGGAGGCCTGATGGAGGCCAAGCAGGACACCGGCTACGTCATCCCCGTGCGCCCCATCGAACGGTATGAACGCGAGTTCGACGAGACGCATATGCCTGTCGCCGTCGCCCCATCGCAGGATCTGGAGCCTTGGAAGGGCGCCTTGCACACACTGCTCACCGATGAGCGGGCCTATTGGGCCGAAGCCGAAATCTCCCGCGGCGCCGCGCTGCGGTTCGTCGAAAAACTCGATGCCGGTGATTTCGAACGCATGCTCGAAAGCCTCGGCCCGCCTCCCCCCTGGCGCGATGCCGAGCCCGCCGAACCTTCCGCCGGCGACCGGCGCCGCAAACTCGATGCCGCCCGCCGGGAACTTCTCCGGCGTAAACTCAGTCAACGGCTCTGAGTCGCATGCGTATTCTGCTTGCCCATAATTCCACCTACTTTCCTTCGCTTGGCGGCGGCGACAAATCGAACCGCCTGCTCATGGAGGCGCTCGCGGCCCGCGGTCACGAGGTCCGCGTCTTCACCCGCACCGAACGCCTCGACGAAGCCAGCCACGACCGTTACCTGGAGGAACTCGCGCGCCGCGGCCAGCAAGGCGAAGTCGTGCCCAACGGCGAGGTGCGCCTCCTGCTTGGCGGCGTCGACATTCGCACGCTCACCCGTTCGCCCCACCTCCGCGCCGCCTTCCAGGCTCACATTACGGACTTCGACCCCGACATCATCGTCACCTCCACCGACGACCCCGGTCAACTGCTGTTCGATCTCGCCGTCCGCGCTCCGCGCGCCCGCGTCGTTTACCTGGTGCGCGCCACCATCGCCGTCCCCTTCGGACCCGACAGCGCCAGCGTCAGCACGAAGAAGACGGCGACGCTGCGACAGGCCGACGGCGTCGTCGGCGTCAGCCACTACGTCGCCGGCTACGTCCGCCAGTGGGCCGGCATCGACGCCATCCACGTGCCCATCTCGCTGCTCGAGAACTTGCCTGAGTACGAGGACTTGGGCCGCTTTGAGAACCGCTTTGTCTCCATGGTCAACCCCTGCGCGGTGAAGGGCATCGGCATCTTTCTGGAACTCGCACGCCGCCGCCCCGGACTCGAATTCTGCGCCATCCCCACCTGGGGCACGCAGCCCGACGAGTTGGCCGCAATGATTGCGCAGCCCAACATTACGGTCATGGACCCGGTGGACGATATCGACGAATTGCTGCGCGTCACGCGCGTCATGCTCGTGCCCAGCGTGTGGGCCGAAGCCCGCTCGCGCATCGTGTTGGAGGCGATGTCGCGCGGCATCCCGGTGGTGGCCAGCGACGTCGGCGGTCTGCACGAAGCCAAGCTCGGCGTGCCGTACCTCGTGCCCGTCAACCCCATCCGCCACTACAAGCCCAGCCTCGACGCCAGCATGGTGCCGATCGCCGAAGTCCCGCCCCAGGACATCGGCCCGTGGCTCGAAGTCATCGACCGCCTCACCCAGGATGAGGCGCACTGGAACGAGATCAAGGCGCAGTCGCGCAAGGCCGCCCTCGACTATGCCGCCGGCTTGAATGTGCTGCCGTTCGAGGCCTTTCTCGAAGAGTTGCGCCAGCGGCCGAAAAAGGGTCTCGCGGCACAAAAAGACTCGCTTTCTGATGCAAGAAAGCGCCTTCTAGCCCTCAAATTGAAGCAAAAAGCGGCACAAAAACACGAGTGGTTCCCCGGTGCGGAGGAGCGGGATCCGGCGCCGGCGCGCCTGTTCTGCTTCCCCTGGGCCGGCGGCGGCGCGCTCGCCTACGCCCACTGGAAGCCTTTGTTTGCCGGCCTGGCACAGATCTGTCCCGCGCGCCTCCCAGGGCGCGAAACCCGCGCCGGCGAGCCCCCGCTTGACTCCATGGACGCGCTCGTCGAAGAACTGGCCCGCGAAATCCGCCCTTTTCTCGACCGTCCGTTTGCGTTTTTCGGCCACAGCATGGGTGCGGGCGTGGCGTTTGAGCTGGCGCGGGCTTTGCGGCGCGAGGGGCAGCCGCTCCCCGTGCGGTTGTTTGTTTCCAGCGCGCGCTCGCCGTCGCTGCGGCGTGAGGCGCCGCGGGGGCCGGATCTGTCGCGAGCGGAGTTGCTCGCCGAGCTGCGCCGCCTCGACGGTTTTCCCCGAGAAGTGCTTGAAAACGAGCAGCTTCTTGCCCTGGCTTTACCCGCACTCGAGGCAGACACGCGTTTATACGGCCGCTATGTTTCCAGGGCCGAACCGCCGTTGGATATGCCCATCCATGTCTTCGCGGGCACGGAAGAGCCGCATCTGGCGGAGGAGCATCTTGAAGCCTGGCGGGATCTCACAACCACAGAATTCACGCTCGATCGCCTTCCCGGAGGGCATTTTTACCTTGAAACGGCGCGTTTAGCGCTGACTGAGCGCATCCGCGCGCTACTCACGATGGGGTGACCGGTTCGGCCAGTTCCAGGTCCGAAGCCGTGTCGTCGCGTGGGGGCTCCGTGAGCCTGCCGGTAGCGTCGGCCCAGGCCCAGAACAGCGCGGTTGAAGCGCTCAACGCGCCCGCGATCACACCGATCGTGCGAATGGGATAGACCGAAGACGCCCAGCTTGCCGCGCCCAGCGACAGCATCATCGTTGCATGCATCATCATCTCGACGGTGGTGAAGACGCGTCCGCGCAGGAAATCCGGGACATGCTGCAGCAGCATGGTGCGGTTCAAAACGTTGTTCAGCCCCATCGAAACGCGCGACAGGGTGATGAAGATGAGCGATAGCCAGATGGTTGGCATCAGCGCGAACAGGATGTAGCTCACGCCATGCACGGAGAAGCTGATGGTAAGAGTGCGCTTGTAGCCCTCGAAACGCAGGCGTTCGCCAAGCCGATGGCCCAGCAGCCCGCCCATCACGAGACCGATTCCCGCGAAACCCCAGATCAATCCCACCCCGGCGGGGCCACGGTTGTAAACGATCTCGCCGAAAAGCGTGAAGAGCACCTGCGCGGCGCCGCCGCCCGAGGCCCAGCCCACAGTGGTGAGCGCGATCCCGAAGATCAGTGGTCGCGAGCGCATATAGCGGAGCGACATCATGAATTCGCGCGCGCCCTGAAATCTCACTCGCGTCGTTGCCGCAGCCGCGCTTCTCACCGGGCGGAAATGGCCCTCGGGGCTGGCAATCCTCCAAATCGCCCAAGCGGAGACGAGGAACGAGAAGGCGTTGGCGACGAAAGCCCACTCGTAGCCGAATTGCGCGGTCGAGACCCCGCCCAGCATCGTTCCGATAGTGAGCGTCAGCCAGGCAGTGGTTTGGGTGAGGGCGTTCGCGGTGTGCAAGTCCTGCTTGCCCGCGATATTGGGCAGGATTGCACTGCGCCCTGCGTTAAAGAAGGGCGAGGCGAACATCAGCAGTGCGCTGAGCAGGTACATCAGGCCGGGGCTGGGGAACGTCAACAGCAGGACGTGCAGCAGGGCGATCCCGGCGCGAAATAAGTCGCTTGCGATCATCACCTTGCGCCGGTCGTAGCGGTCGAGAATGACTCCGGCCACCGGTCCGGCGAGCAGTGCGGGCAGAATGCGGGCCAGCATCACAAGGCCGACCGTGAAGCCGGAGCCGGTCATCCGGAGCGCGAGGCTCAGGACGGCGATGGTGTTGAAGTGGTCGCCGACCTCCGAAACGGTCTGCCCCAGCCAGGCGTACCGGTAGTTGCGATTACGGCGAAGTAAAGACCAAAACTGTCTCAAGGCGGCTGTCTTTAGGGTAGCGGATTCGGGAACGCGGGAACTTTGGGGAGCGCGGAGGCTTACTGGAACCGCTCGCGAAGCCGTTCACGGTCCACCAGTTCGTCGAAGACCGCGAGCACTTGTCGCCGGAAGTAATAGATTCTTTTGACGTTTTCGCGGAACTCGCCTTCGTAGTGAGGATTGGAGAGCCACTTCTTGAATGTGGACACGGGGATCTCGATGTCGCGCCGTAACTTTTCCGGGGAATGGCCGCGCAGAAAGAGCCCATAGAACATGGCCGCTTCGCGCTGCACCGCAAGCGGGTCCAGTTCTTCATGCACCGGGATGGGCTGGGCAGACACTGGCGATGAACCCTCTAGAAGCCGAAAACAGTGAGTATAGACGGGAATTGCGGCGGCGGCAATACCCTTCTAAGGGAAGAGATGCGCGGATGCGCCCCCTTGATTCCATGCGCGCATTCGACTTATGCTGAGGCTCACCATGCAACGCCGCGATCTGCTTGCCGCCGCCTCGGCGCTGGGCCTTTCGCCCGCCGCCGCGGCCGTTCCTTCTCCCGAGGGGCCTCTTGACTTCAAGGTGCTGCTCGACATCAGGCGCTTCGACACGCCAACTGTTGCCAACGCGATTGAGACATTCAACGTCCGGCCTCGCAGCGAAGGGTTCATGCGGCCGGAAATCAAATGTGTGTTCCCGGAGTTCAGTCCGATGGTGGGGTACGCCGTGACGGGCAAGATCCGGGCGGCACAGGCGCCGCCCAAGGGCGTTAGCTACACGAAGCGCTCCGATTGGTGGGATTTCATCGTTTCGATCCCGCAACCCCGGGTAATTGTGCTGGAGGATCTGGACGATCCGCCCGGAGTAGGCTCGTTCTGGGGGGAGGTGAACGGGAGCATCCACCGGGCGCTTGGCTGCATCGGGGCGGTGACCAACGGGTGCGTTCGCGATCTGAAGGAGGTCCGCGAGATGGGCTTCCATTTCTTCTCGCAGCACATCGCCGTATCGCACGCCTATGTCCACATGGTGGAGTTTGGCAAACCGGTGGCGGTGGGCGGGCTTACAGTAAAGCCTGGCGACCTGATGCATGGCGACCTTCACGGGGTGCATGCCGTGCCAATCGAGATTGCACCGAAGATTGCGGCGGCGGTGGAGAAGCTTGTCGCCAATGAGCGCCGGACCATCGATTTTTGCCAATCGCCCGGGTTTACGCTGGCGGGGCTGAAGAAGCTCACCGGCGCCTAGAGGGGGCAATCGTGCGGCTGCGGAGCTGACGCTCCGCGCGTGCTGAAAGCCCGCCCTACGATTCATGGCGCGTTGCGCATCCGTTCCAGTAGCGTGACGGGGGGAGCGGAGGGCGGGTTTAGCGGAGGTCTGTGGGCGATTCGTCTGGCTGCTCCAGGACTTTGGCGCCCTGGGTCTTCTTTTTACGGCGGCGGTCCCCCGAGGCTCGCCGCCGGTCCCCTGGCCGGCCCGGCGGGGTGTCCGGGGTTGAGGCTGCCAGCTGCGTTTCTTCGGAAGGAGCGGGAAGCCCTGCAGCCTCCGCTAATCGCGCCAGTGAGCTTTCATCCGGAGTGGGATTGACGCCATTGCCCCGCAATGAAGAGACGACCGACCGCAGATGCTGGAGCGTGCGGGACACCGAGATTGCGGGGGTCTTGCGGCGAGCCGGGGCTGCGTCTTCGTGAATTCCGGTGATGGACCGGATCACGGGCGAGAGCGCTTCCACGAATGGGGAATCGGCATCGAGCAGGGTTCCGTCCTTGAGCGCGATTTGGAGCGGGATGAAAGTGTTCGGGAGCAGGGCGATGGGCGCCTTGCCGAGGATTTCCACCAAACCCTTCTGGTTCAGTCCGAAATGGAAGGTGGCGCGGTTGACGATGATCTCGACCTTGTCGGCAATGCCTAGACTGCGGCAGAGATCGAGCTTCCGGCGTGCCAGGTGGATCGACGACAGGTCCGTGGTGCAGACCATGAAGATCCGGAAGGATTGCTCCATGGTCAGGATGACCGCCGGTTCGAGGCCGCCGGGCAGGTCTGCCAGCACGAACGGATAGCGGCCCACCGCGAAACCGAACACCCTGCGGACATGAGACGGGTCCATGTTGGCCGTAACGGGGCTGGCGCCGGAGGGAATGATATCCAATTCGCCCTTGCGCGCGACGAGCCGCGCCCAGAGGGCGGCATCTAACTGGTGGGCGTGCAGGAGAGCTTCGCTGATGTTGAGGCCGCCCGCGGCTTTGGTGGCAAAGCCCAAGGTGCCGCACTGCAAGTCGAGATCAAGCAGAAGAGCCCGGTTGCCGGTGATCCGGGCACACTCCTGGGCCGCATGCAACGCAACCGTGGAGGCGCCGGAGCCGGGCTTCGCGGGGAGAAAGGTGATTAATTGGCCGTGACTCCAACTCAAGGGCGGATGATTGGCGGCCTCAGCCTGGATTCGTTCCAGCAGCGACAGTAGCGCTTCGGCGCTCGCGGGGACGGGCAGCCATTCGCGAATTCCGGCTCGCATCAATTGCAGCAATGCTTCAGTGCCGATTTCCCGCGAGAAGCCGACGGTTTGCAGGTTGTGGTCCTTTTCGCGCAGCCAGCGGGCGATGGGCAGGCTGGCCTCTAACTCGGTGGTTTCCAGTAGAACGGCTGTAGGTGCGTCCAAGGTCAGCGCCAACTCGAGATCCTGGCGGTCGGCGCTGGCCGGCAGCTCGATCGCGGTTAAGGATGATGACACGCCCAGCAGGTCACGCTTGAGGCTATTAGATAGAGCCTGATCCAGTCCAATGATGAGGACGCGATGCACGCCTGCTTTCACAATTCAAACTCTCCTCTCTCAAGTACTATCGGCCTCGCAGCGCTTTCACGATAGGGTAACCACCGGGATTCGGCCCGTGAATTTGCGGCTTTCATCCGGCGGGGGGCAGAGGTGGGCTCAGGCGATTGGCGTACCGGTCGTTGGGCTAAAGTCCCGAGAGGAACCGCCGATCAATCTAGTGGGAGCGACGCCGTGGACCTGCTGATTACCTCCATTTTGATTGCCTTCGGGTCGGCCAGCCTGACGTGGTTTCTTGCCAGCCAGGCGCACCAATCGGACCGGCTGAAGCTGGAGTTGCACCTGGAACAGAAGGTGCAGCGCGCGCGGAGGCGGTGCGAGTTGCTGCAGGGCCGCCTCGAACGAACGCAGCTTGAGGCGCGCAACGAGGTTCTGAAGGAACTTGCACGATTTCTGCTCGATCACCATACGGATCCGCTGAGCGGAACTCCGCTTGCGCTGCGGGACTTCGAGCGGCGGCTTCTCCAATCCGGCCGCCCATCCTGAGTCCGCTATCCCACCAGGCGCATATGGGAGAGATTGACGGTGAACCAGCGCTCATCGGGCGGCGACTGAAAGCTGGGGCTGGCCAGGACTTCTATCTCGTAAGACGAATCGTTTCCGGGTAGCGGGGCTTCGAGGATGAATAGCCCTTGACGGCCAATCGCGTATGAACCCACCTCCGCCCCATTGGCCTTGAGCGTGATGCGCCCTCCCTGGAACCGCTGCGGAGCATGGCCGCGGACACGCAAGGTGAGCGGCCCTGGGCGCACCCGCTCCAAACGGAACACGGCGCGGGCCTGGATCCATCGGTACCTGTTGCCGAAGACGCCTTCCACCCCGTAAAAGCCGCTCAAGAGGCGCTCCTCGCAGGACCCCTGGCAGAAGTCAATGACGTCGCCACGCAGTCCGGGATACAACTCGTTGCGATCCTCGGAGCGGATCAAGGTGTAGACACCGTCTTCGTTCCGGGCTTCGTAGCCGCAGGAGGCGCAGTGGAGAGTTTCCGAGGCATCGCGCCGCAGTCCATCGCCGCAATCCGGGCACTTAAGCAATGCCTCGAAGCGGGTAGCCATTGGGGGAAGCCCGTCCACGTAGTCAGTGAAACCCTCCTTCCTGCAAACAGCGGCCATGGTGCCTCCGAGCAGGCGTGTAGGCACCCAGGGGGATCCGTATCTGTCGAGCAACCGGCCCAGCCGGTAGACGACGCGTTCCCCCCATCCGCGTTGCGGCACGAAGAGTTCATACTCGTGGTCCACGAAGTGCTTTCGAATGAGATGGTCCCAGTCCCAAAGCGTCATTCGATGGTTCTGGCGGATGCCGAAACTTTCCTCCTGATGCGCACCGATGACATCCTTGGTGAAGAAGCCCAGCAGCCCCCATTCATGGAGCTTGCGCTCCCACGGTTTCATTTGCTCCCAGTAAGGCGCACGAAAAAGCCGGAGCGAGAGGAGGCGGCGGACCGGCTCTTCGGCAAAGAGAAAGACCCCGCCCGGCTGCAACACGCGCTTCGCCTCGACGAGTACGGCCTCGATATCCTGAAACTGGCTCAGCATCTGGAAAGCCATCACCAGGCGCAGGGAGTTGTCGGCAAAGGGCAGGCGGAGGGCGTCGCCGGCGATCCTGATTGGGGCGCGATCAAGGCGCCAACGGTCCATCAGAATGCGGCCATGGCGGAGGGCATCGGCGGAGAGGTCCAGAGCGAAGCCCTCCTCGCCGAATTCGTTCACCATCATGTAGGAGGAATGGCCCGCCGAGGCGCCGATCTCGAGAAAGGGTGTCATCCATTGCAGAAACTCGAGGTGGTTCCGGATGACCTCACCCCGGCGGATATTTTCCTCCGCATATGTGGCAATTGCGCGCTCAGGCTCCCCAAAAGAGGCGAAGCTATGAAACTCCACCTCCGCGCGTTTTACCGAGAACGACTGTGCTTCCATGTTCTTCGTAAGTTGAGGGCAAAAGGATAGCCTATCTCGGGTACTGTGCCCAGCGGCCATTTTCCATTCGACCCACCACGCTCTTAAGATAGTCCGGGTCGAGCGCCGGATTCACGGAAAGCAGCAAGAAAGTGGCCTCACCGCCTACGCGGACAGGTTGGGTGAGGTCTGCCGGGAAAAGAAAACGCCCGTCAGCATCCACCCGGGCGTAGCCACCAGGGATTCGCACCGAGGCCGCCGGACCCAATGCTTCGATCTTGCCTCGATTCACCAGGACGGCGGCATTCGCGACGGGCGGCTTTGCTGTCCCGTCGATGAGCATCGCCCCCACAATGGCCTGAGGCACGCTGTGCCCGCCCGGGCGGCAGGAGACAAACAGCATGAGCAAAAGCATGCCGGGGAAGAAAGTCGTAATCAGGCGCAAAGGAGTCCGTCCGGAGCAAGCGACCGCAGGTCCGGAACAAGGATGTCGGGACCGCATGCGGCTAGCTCATCCAATGGTACGACACCCGTACCGACCGCCACGCTTCGCAATCCGTTCGCGCGCGCGGCGGCGATGTCATTCGGATGATCGCCGACGAGAGATACGATCGCGTTGGCGCCGATGAGGCCCTGGCGGCGGGCGTCGCGGATAGCGAGTCTGGCCAGGGCGGCGCGGGTGCGGCCCTGGTCGGCGAAGGCGCCGAGCAGGAAGTGGTGACGAAGCCCGGCCCGGCGCATTTTGGTCCAACCGATCCGGCTCAGATTTCCCGTCACCAGACCGAGCGGTATGCTTCGCGCCGAGAGTCCGCGCAGAAAGCCGGGGACGCCCGGGCAAACCTTCGAGCGCAAATCGGGGCAGCGGCGGACATAGAGCGCTTGTGCTTTCTCGATGATCGTGGGCAGGGCTGCTGCCGAGTCAGCCCGCTTCATGCCTGAAGCTTTCAGCATTCGCATGAGGATGTCGCCATCGAGCATGCCTGAGACAGGGATGCCGTCGGTGGTTGCGGGACGCCCGATCACGTGGCGGATGGCGTCCTCGAGGGCTTGCCGGTGATGGGGTCCGGCGCGGCGAAGGAGGGTGCCGTCAATGTCAAAGAGGACGAGAGCGTTGGCGGGCATTAGCTTTTCCTAGTGTGGCATGGCTCCGGGAGAGAGCTAATCGTACGAGATTTCGGCGATTCTGCCGCGCCAATAGGGCAGCGGGCCGGCAGGAGACCGCCATTCCACCTCGCCGCGCAAGGGAACGAGCAGGCCATGACGTTCTTCGTATTCCCAGACGCGTCCTGCCCATGGAGTCTCGACGAAGGCTCCGTCCATGTCCCTGCCACGGAGAGCAGTGATCTCACGGACCAACCCGTCTTCACCGAAATGGAAGTCGACGCTGGCGCGGACGGCGCCATCCCGGATCGTTGCCCGGGCGCTTATGTCATCGAGAGCCGACCACTCTACACCCTGTCCTGGGAGCAGGGCGGTGGGGTACCACGGGGCTTCGGCGAGGTAGCGCATCAACTGGCCCTGGGCCAGTTCGGACGAGCCTTCCGTGCGCGCCAGGCTGAAGAGACCGAAGACCGCCGCGCGAAGCACACCCCGTCCGGAAACATAACCATCACGCACGTGGACGAGCACGCCTGGCATCATCCGGATGCGGGCGTCCCAGTCAAAGGCCGGCGGGATGATGGTCACGAATTGGGTGGAAGTGAACGGAGACCACTTGTCCTCCTTTTCGCTCATGCGGAATTCGCCCTCGTGCCGGATGAGCGCCGTGCGCACGGGCGTCCGGGGGGCGGGCGCGGCGCGTTCGAGATAGCGGCGGACAGGTTCAGGCAATTCGTTTTGAGGACCTGGGCGATCGGATAGGGAGGCCCGCATTTGCTCGCGAATCGTGTTGGTGGTCCGCTCCCAGTTGGCCCCGGCGATGCGGGTGACTGCCACCAGACCGGCGGCAAGCGCAAGCAGGATGAGTCCGGCGATCGTTCGTTTCCGCAAAATAGGCTCCCAGGGGCCAAGCTACCACGGCAGGCAGGAACAGGGTTTGCGGCCGGGGCTGCCGATGCTAATGATATAATATTCTCATTACAACAATGAAGGACTCCTTGCTGCAACCACTCCCCGTGACAGTTCTCTCCGGCTTCCTTGGCGCCGGTAAGACTAGCTTGTTGAACCACGTTCTAGAGAATCGTGAGGGCCGCCGGGTGGCGGTCATCGTAAACGATATGAGCGAGGTGAATATCGACTCTCAACTGGTTCGCGGGAGCAACGAGCTGCACCGGGTGGAGGAAAAGCTGGTAGAGATGTCGGACGGCTGCATTTGCTGCACCCTCCGCGAGGATTTGTTGAAGGAGGTGGCGCAGCTTGCGCGGGAGGGGCGATTCGATTACCTGTTGATCGAATCCTCCGGCATCTCAGAGCCGTTACCCGTCGCGATGACCTTTACTTTTGAGGACGAACAAGGGCAGTCGCTCGACTCACTGGCGCGGCTGGACACCATGGTGACGGTGGTGGACGCGGCGAAGTTCCTTGAGGATTACCTTTCCGCCGACGACTTGCGCGACCGGCAGATGGAGCTGAACGAGGAAGACGACCGCACCATCGTGGACTTGTTGAACGATCAGGTTGAGTTCGCGAACGTGATCGTGGTCAACAAGACCGATCAGGTTGAGGAGGAAGATCTGGAGAGGCTGGAGGCGATCCTGCGGCAGTTGAATCCCACGGCGCGGCAGGTGCGCTCGGCGTTCGGGCGGGTTCCACTGGAGGTCATCTTCGACACGCGGCTCTTCGACATGGAAGCGGCACAGCGGTCGCCGGGCTGGGTACGGGAGTTGAATGGGATTCACATGCCGGAAACGGAGGAGTACGGCATCTCCAGCTTCGTGTACCGCGCCCGCCGCCCCTTCCACCCATACCGCTTGTGGAAGCTGCTGGACGAGGTGATGGAAGGCGTACTGCGGGCCAAGGGTTTCCTGTGGATCGCCTCGCGCCCGGACTTGATGGGGATTTTCAGTCAGGCGGGGATCTCCATTACCATCGACCCCGTGGCGCGCTGGTGGGCCGACACCCCGAGGACCGAATGGCCGGAAGACCCTGAAACGATCAATCACGTCGCCGGCCAGTGGGACCCGGAGGTGGGCGACCGGCGGCAGGAGATCGTGTTCATTGGCGGCGGAATGGATGAGGCGGCGCTGCGCGCTCACCTCGATGCGTGCTTGCTGAACGGCGAGGAGTTCGCAGCGAGGCCGGCGGTTTGGCGAACGTACGAGGACCCTCTGCCGGCACGGCCCGAGATGGAGGATGCGGCGGCGTGATGGCGGTTAGCGATAGAACGGCCGCCAATTGAGCCAGCGGGGCCCGTAGTGGGGGAGGGGCTGGGCGTGTTCCAGGGCGCCGAGGTCGGGCGCGGCGCCTGTGAAGTCGTCATTGATGGTTGGCAGGCGGACACCGGCATCGATGGCCTTGCCGCCCGCCTTAAGCCGGAAGTCGAGATCCATCGCGTGGTACACGGCGTGGCGTCCAGCCGGCGACGGGCTCGGCGGTGCCATTCGCTCGAAGATGCCGAAATCGACCTCAATGCCGCTCTGTTCCTGCCCCGTGGCGGCCCGCAGCTCGGCGAGGGACACGAAGCTCTTCCAGTCCTCCGGTTTGTTGGCATAGAGCGATTGTCCCGGGCGCGCGGGGGCGAGCCAGTTGTACTGGGCCGAGACCCCTTTGTTGGGGCGGAAACCGTTGTAGTCGGAGCTATAGACGGCCGTGGCGTTTGCCCAGGTCATGATGCCGCGGTTGGGAGTGTCGCGGCCCAGAAACAAGTTGTTCCGCCAGTGGGCATTGCCATTCGGGCTGCGGACCGACTGCTCGCCGATGAGCGTGTTGTGGTACATGAGCAGTCCGGCGGGGCGGGCATCGAGTTTGAAGGCCACTCCCGATTGGACGTGGTAAAGGAGGTTCCGGAAGAAGTAAACGGGGCCGCCGAAGATGGGCTGCGAGCTATAGCCGCCGTGGAATGCGTTGACGCCCCGATTGCGGTAAACGCGGATGTTGCGCACGCCGCCGTCGGCCTCGATGAAGTCGTCGTTAAACATGTGCAGGTCGTTATTGTAGATGTCGATCGCGGCGGGCTGCCGGTCCAAATCGGTCTCGGGAGTGCCGTAGGTGGAGATGGCGATGCCGTCATGGAAGAAGGCCACGGCGTTGTGGGCGATGACGTGCCCAGGTCCGTAGACCTTGATGGCGTAATAGCTCTTTAACAAGTGCGACGGGTAGGGGCCGATGTTGCCCCAGCGGGGGCCGGTCCAGCCAATCAACCGGTAACGGTCTTCTCGGCCCAGGAACAGGTTATCGGCGATGTAGAACTCTCGGGAGCCAGCATACTCGGTCCAAATGCCGAAGCCCACGTCTTCGAAGCGGCAATTCCGGACAGTCAGGTGGGTGGCCCCGGTCAGTTCCTTTTTCCCGGCCAGAATGGCGACGTCGGTGTTGCGAAACGTGAGGCCGTCGAAGATGTGGTGGGCGGTCCCCATCACGTCGAAGAGGATGTGGTTGCCCGCGCCGTCGAAGATGGCCTCCCCGTCGCCTGCGGATTTGATGGTGATGGGCATATCCACTGTGCCCTTGAGGGTGAGGTTGAAAGTGCCATCGAAGGGGGCCGCGAGAGGATCGACGTAGTTCAACCGTTCGGGGCGGTAGAGGCCCGCGTGGACAAGAATCGTATCGCCCGGCCGCGCCCTTGTTTCCCAGACGACGCTCCAATCGCCGAGCCCGGCGCCGTAGTAAGCTTCCAGGACTCCTGTGAAAGCAGGCTCTTCGCGCGGCCCCTGATGGTCGGGAGGGTAGACGTGGAGGATGCGGCCGCCCGGATAGGGTTGAGGCTCCGTGCGGGTGCGGAGGGTGAGAGTGTGGCGGGTTTCGCCCGAGGCGCCATCGGGATCGGAGAGCGTGAGCCGCACTTCGTATTCGGCGCCGGGGGTGAGATTTAGAATTGAACCGGCGAAGCCGTGCGGGACGATGTACTTCAATCCCTCGCGATCGCGGCCCACCTGTTCGCCGCCGATCCGGAGCAGCGGGAGCGCCTGCCGCCAGGCGGCGGCGCCAGCCTGCCGGAATTCGACATCGACGCGTGCGTCGCGGTTGTCGTCGCCGGTAATGGGCCACCAGAAGCCCAGATTTTCCAATGTTGGAGGATCGATGTGCAGACGGCCCGCGGCGACGGAGTCCTGGGCGTGGGAAAGGGCCGCCAGCAGGCAGATGAAAAACAAGGTGCGCATGGGTTTGCGCACAGCTTATAACAGTCGCCCAAAGATGGATACCGGCATTCGGGCCTCCGTCGATCCCTGTGCCGGCTCTAATCTGGCCCCGTCGAGGGCCGGGAAGTTGCACAATGGAAGGTTCCCGGACATATCCAGCAGGAGGTGGAATGAGATGAAACGAATGCTATTGACAATTGTTTTCCTGGCGCTGCCGCTGACTGCGCAAGGGCCGAAGGGGCTGGGTCCGGAGACGATTTTCGAGATGGAAACCGTGGGCAGCCCGGCGATTTCGCCGGATGGATCCCAAGTCGTTTTCACGCGCGGCTGGGTGGACAAGATGAAGGATCAGGGCCGGTCGAATCTATGGATCATCGACCGGAACGGCGATCGGCTGCGCGAGTTGACGCCGGGCAACTGGCGGGATTCGTCTCCGGTGTGGTCGCCGGACGGCAAGCGGCTCGCATTTCTCTCCGACCGCGATGGCTCAACACAGATCCACGTCATGTGGGCGGACACGCGGGAGGTGGCGCAGTTGACGCGGCTGGAGCGGTCGCCCTCGAACATCAAGTGGTCGCCGGATGGAAGGCAAATCGGCTTCACCATGCGGCTGATGGACAAGGAGCCAGCGATCTCAATCAAGCTTCCCGAGCGGCCCGAAGGAGCGCAGTGGGCGAAGCCGGCGGTCGTTGTCGACCGGTTGAGCTGGGCGAGCGACGGTGTGGGGCCGGTGCCCAAGGGCTACATGCATGTGTTCGTGGTGGACGCGGTGACCGGTGGAACCCCGCGACAGGTGACTTCTGGCAAGTACAATCATGGGTCCTTCGACTGGAGCGCCGACGGTAAATCGCTCTACGTATCCGGAATCCGCAAACCAGATGCCGAATACCTGCGCAACGACAGCGAGATCTACTTGTTCCCGGTGGAGGGCGGCGAGCCGAGGACGTTGACACAGCGCCGGGGGCCGGACGCGAACCCGATGGTATCCCCGAACGGCAAGCTGGTGGCCTACGCAGGCTACGACGACCAGATGTTCACGTTCCACCTGCAAAGTCTCTATTTGATGGAAGCCAGCGGAGCGGACCAGAAGCTGCTGGCGGGAGGGTTCCCGAGTTCGCCGTCGCAGATCGAATGGGCGCCGGATTCATCGGGCCTGTATTACGTCATGCAGGAGCGCGGCGAGGCCCAGTTGTACTTCCTGCCCTTGAGTGGCGGGCCGAAGCGAGTGACCTCAGGGCCGCACCTGCTCACATCAGTCTCGCTTTCGCAGAAGGGCAACGCAGCGGCAGTGCGGACTTCGTTCCACGAGCCGGGCGTGCTAGTGACGTTCGATCTCAAATCGCCGGACCAGATGAAGACGCTGGTGGACGTGAACAGCGACGTGTTGCAGGGGCGCGCGCTGGGCGAAGTCGAGGAGCTTTGGTTCTCGGCGCCCGACGGAGTGAAGTCTCAAGGCTGGCTGATCAAGCCGGTAGGCTTCGAGGCCGGCAAGAAATATCCGATGGTGCTTTATATCCACGGCGGGCCTTGGTCGATGTACAACGTGGGGTTTAACTGGGCATGGCAGAATTTCGCGGCGAACGGCTACGCGGTGCTCTACACGAACCCGCGCGGCTCCACCGGCTACGGGCAGGAGTTCGTCAATGGGATTCAGTATAGCTACCCGGGCAAAGATTACGACGACCTGATGGCGGGCGTGGATGAGGCGCTGAAGAAGGGCTGGATAGACGAAAAGAATCTGTTTGTGTGCGGCGGTTCAGGCGGCGGCGTGCTGACGGCATGGATCGTGGGGCATACGGACCGCTTCCGCGCGGCGGTGTCGATGCGGCCGGTGATCAACTGGCATAGCTTTGTCGGGACCACCGATGGCGTGAACTGGTACGACCAATTCCGGAAGAAGCCATGGGAAGACCCGATGGAGTATGCGCTGCGCTCGCCGCTGCACTATGTGGGCAACGTGAAGACGCCGACGATGGTGATGACCGGTGAAGCGGATTTGCGCACACCGATGACGCAGAGCGAGGAGTATTACCGGGCGCTCAAGCTCCGCAAGGTGGACACGGTGCTGGTGCGCATGCCCGATGAATTTCACGGCTGGCGGCGGCCGACCCATCAACTGGCGCAGCAGCTGTATTTGTTGGCCTGGTTCGAGAAGTACCGCACGGGCAAACCGGAGAAAGGCGAGTGAGCACGGTCCAGGTTGCCGACGCGCTGCTGACGGTGATGATCTTCTGGGCCCTGACCACGCCACATGAGTTCGCGCATGCGTGGGTCGCGGAGAAACTGGGCGACGACACGCCGCGGCAAGAAGGACGGGTTACGCTGAATCCACTGGCGCACGTGGACTGGGTCGGCACGGTGATCCTTCCGCTGGCTACGTCGCTTCTCGCCGGTGCATTCCTGGGTTGGGGCCGGGCGGTGAACACGAATCCCTACAAGCTGCGGTTCGGCTACAACGGATTGGCGCTCGTGGCGCTCGCTGGTCCAGCGAGTAACGTGGTGTTCGCGCTGCTCATCGCGGCGGCCGGTTCGGTCTTCACGGATGCCCTTCAGCCGCTGTTCCGCGCGGCGTACTTAAGCTTGTATCTGGCGATCTTCAATATGCTGCCGGTGCCGCCGCTGGACGGGTCGAAGTTGCTGCTGGCGCTGCGCCTGCCCGCCGCGGTGTACACGACACTGGCGCAATATGGTTTTATCCTGCTTCTGGTGGTTGCGTACTCGACAGGCCTGTTGCGGGGCATGTCGGCGCTGGCGCAGCAGTGGGCGGTATCGATGTTTCTCTGGTTCCGGGGGTAGATGAACGATGATGCGGCGTTTGATGCTGTTGATCCTTTGCGGCGGACTGCTGTGCGCGCAGGATAGAGGAGAGGAGAAAAAGCGGGAAGCGGAGCGGCTGGCGTACATCCGCGCGCACTACACCAAGAGTGAACACCAGATCCCGATGCGGGATGGAGTGCGGCTGTATACGGCGGTCTATGCGCCGAAGGATCTTTCGCAGAAGTACCCGATTCTGCTCAACCGGACGCCCTATTCGCTGCGCCCATACGGGGTAAATAACTACCGTTCGTCGCTGGGGCATGGCGAAGCGTATATGCGCGAGGGCTTCATCTTCGTGTATCAGGACGTACGGGGGCGGAACCGGAGCGAAGGGGAGTTCGTGCATGTGCGTCCGGTGATCCCGCCGGAGAAGCGCGGGCAGAAGGATATCGACGAGTCCACGGATACGTACGATACCATTGATTGGCTGCTCAAGAACATCCCGAACAACAATGGCCGGGTGGGGATGTTCGGGATCAGCTACCCGGGCTTCTATGCGGCGATGGGTGCGGTTGCGGCGCATCCGGCGTTGAAAGCTACTTCCCCGCAAGCCCCGGTGACGGAGTGGTTCATCGGCGACGATTTCCGGCATAATGGCGCATTATTTCTGACCCACGCATTCAACTTTCTTACGACTTTCGGGCGAGGTGCGCCGCCGGAGGGCATCACGTCCTGGCCCCGCTTTGAGTATGGTACACCCGACGGCTACGATTTTCATCTACGCACCGGCGCTTTGCAGAACTACGATGAGAAATATCTTCGCGGAGAAATCGCGTTTTGGAAAGAATTGCTGGAGAACGACACCTACTCGGAATTCTGGAAGTCGCGTGATCCGCGGCCCCACTTGAAGGGGATCACTCCGGCGATGCTTACCGTTGGCGGTTGGTTCGACGCGGAGGATGTGTTTGGCCCGCTTCGGGTGTATGAGGCCGCGGAAAGGCAGAGCCCCAAGTCCGCGAACCTGCTCGTGATGGGCCCCTGGCACCATGGCGCCTGGTCGAGGCCCGGTTACGACCGGCTGGGTGACGTGCGTTTCCATCAGGATACATCGAAATTCTATTTGGATAAGATCGAGTTTCCGTTTTTCATGCATCATTTGAAGGAAAAGGGCGAAGGAGTGACGCTGCCAGAGGCCTATATGTACGAGACTGGGCGCAATGAGTGGCACGCTTTTCCAGTTTGGCCCCCCAAAGATGCGAAAGAAAAAACATTCTTTCTTTCTGAAAATGGCCGGCTGGCCGGAGAGAAACCGGCGGCGGCCGCTGCGGCTTTCGATGAATACATCAGCGATCCGGCGAAGCCGGTTCCCTTCGTCGGCTACATCACGGACCGCATGACCATTGACTACATGGTGGCTGATCAGCGCTTTGCCGGGCGGCGTCCTGACGTGCTGGTGTACGAAACGGAGCCTTTGGAGAATGACTTGCGGATAGCCGGTCCGCTCAAGGTAAAACTGCACGTGAGTATCACGGGAACAGACGCGGATTTCGTGGTGAAGGTGATCGACGTGTACCCGAACGACTACCCGGACAACACGCCGAACCCAGCAAACGTTCGCATGGGCGGCTATCAGCAACTGCTGCGGGGTGAGCCTTTCCGTGGGAAGTTCAGAAGAAGCCTGGAGAAACCGGAGCCATTCAAGCCGGGAGAGATGGACGTGGTCGAGTTCGAAATGCCTGACATCTTCCACACGTTCCGCCGAGGCCACCGGTTGATGGTGCAAGTCCAGAGCACCTGGTATCCGCTGGTGGACCGCAATCCCCAGAAGTTCATGCCGATCCAGGAGGCGAAGGCGGCCGACTTTGTGAAGGCGACCCATCGCGTGCACCGGTCGGCGGCGGCGCCGTCGGCTTTGACGGTCTTGACGCTCGATTAACGCATCCCGTAGAGCAGCAAGAGAGTTGCCAGGGCGATGGTCACGCCTCTCGGCATACCGAGAGACTTTTCACTGCCTGCCTCCATCTCGGGATTGTCCTTGTGGGGCGCGCGGCCCTTGGTGAGCGACCGGAGGCCTTGCCCGATATTGCGCAGCGTCTGTTTCACGCGTCCCCGAATCACAATCATCACAACCGCCGCGATCCCTGCAAGGATTGCGTCGAGGATGAAAACCACCAGGAGGTTGTCCTTCCCGGCCAGTGCGCCGATGGCGGCCATCAGTTTCAGGTCGCCGCCCCCGAGAAACCGCAGCGCGAAGAGCGGCAGAAAGATGAGGGCCGCCACGAGGAAGCCGACGGCGCTGAGCCGGAATCCGGCCCAACCGCTCAAGACCGGGTGGGCCACGAGGCCAAGGAGCATGGCCGCGAAGGTCAGCCAATTGGGGATTTCGCGCTTGCGGATATCGGTGGCGGCCGCGATCAGGACGGTGGCGGCCAGCGCGATCTGGATGGGGACAGGCAAGGTAGTCATCGTCAGAGATACAATCGTCTGTTATGCCACAAACGCGTAGGGTCTTTCTGCATTCAGCCGCGGGCGCCGCGGCGGTCACTGCCCGGGCCTGGGGTCAGACGTCCGGGGCGAACGAACGTCTGAGGGTTGGAATCATTGGCTGCGGCGGCATTGCGGGCCATCATCTCAACACCCTCCTCAAGATGAAAGAAGCCGATAACGTGCATGTGACGGTCGTGTGCGACATCTATGAGAAGCGCATGCAGGCCTTCGCGGAACGCACCGGCGCGCGGATGGAGAAAGACTACCGCCGCCTGCTGGATGCCGACGATGTGGACTATGTTCTCATCGCCACACCGGAACACTGGCACGCGCAGATGACGCTCGACGCGCTGGACGCCGGCAAGCACATTTACGTTGAGAAGCCGATGACGCACCACATCGAGGAGTCGAAAAAGGTGCTGGCGAAGCTGAAGACGAAGCCGAACCTGAAGCTGCAGGTGGGCGTGCAGGGCATGTCCGACGACAGCTATGAGGAGGCCTGGGAAGCCGTCAATCGTGGGGATCTGGGCAAGGTAGTCATGGCGCAAATCGACTACTCGCGAAACCATCGCGAGGATTTCTGGGCCTATTCCATCGATGAGGATGCCAAACCGGGCGTGAACCTGGACTGGAACGCGTGGCTGGGGCCGGCGAAGAAGGTGCCGTGGGATCCGGAGCGGTACTTCCGGTGGCGGCGTTACTGGGACTACTCCGGCGGCATCTCGACCGATCTTTATGTCCACCGCGCAACTCGCCTGATCAAGGCTCTGAATCTAAAGACTCCGGACTATGTCGTCGCCACCGGCGGTAAGTTCAACTTCAGCGACTCGATCGCCGAGATACCCGACACCTTCAACGTGCTCGCCGACTATCCGGAAGGGCTAACGATGCAGTTGGTCTCGACCATGGCAAATGACACGCCGGTCCAGCATTTGCTGCGCGGTCACAAGGCGACGCTCGAGTTCACTCGAACTGGCTGGACAATCACGCCGCAGCGGCAGTACGCGAAAGAAGTTGAACCGAGAGAGTTCAAGAAGAAGGGCGCGGAGAGCACCGAACTCCACCATCGCAACCTGCACAACGCGATCCGGAGCGGCGAAGCCCTGAAGTGCGACGCCGAACTGGGCTATCACGGCGTGGTGGTCTGTTCGATGGCCGTGGATTCCTTCCGCAGGCGGCAATACCTGAGATGGGACCGCGCGCGCGAGCGTGCCGTGCGCGCCTAAGGCCCAGCCTGGCGAAGTGAGGCCTTGTCACCCGCCGCGCGTGGGTGTATAGAGGACGTAGGAGTCCAATTATGGCCTTACTTCGCGTTCTCCTTGTCATGGCCGGCATCTTCGCGGTGGCTCTCGGAGCGGGCCGGATCTGGAATCTGAAGCCGGCGCACGGCGAGACGGATCACACGCGGCGTGGTCAGGTGGCGTTGCTCAGCTCGCCCTCGGGCGATCCGGTGTGGCTCTCACTCGACCGGCGCGATACTTACACCCTGCAGAAGGCGATGGCTTCACGGGACGAAGGCGTCCTGGACGAAGCGTCGCGCCGCAAGTCCGCCTTTCCGGTGGAGACCGGCACCGAGGTGCGCGTAGTGGGAAGCATGTCCAGCAAACGCGAGGTGGAAGTGCTGGAGGGCACCCACGCGGGCATGCGCGGCTGGGTGGAGTTTGACCGTCTGGAACCTATGCGGGACTACAGGCGGCCTATTCGGCCCAATCCGCGGCGAAGATATTGAACTCGTAGGGCGACCCGGCTTTCCAGTCCGAGGTAAATACGAGTTTCCTGCCATCCGGCGAGAACTCCGGGAAGGATACGAATCCGCCGAAGCTCGTGATCTGGCGCAGGCCGCTGCCATCGAGGTTCATCACGTACAACTCGAACTTGCGCCCGTCGCAATCGTGCTTGTTCGAGGCGAAGATGATGCGCTTGCCGTCAGGGGTGAATGTGGGGGCGAAGCTGGCACAGCCGAAATTCGTGATTTGCCGGGGGCCGCCGCCGTCGCCGTCGGCGATCACGACCTCCATTTTCATCGGCGCTGTCAGGTTGTCGCGGATCAACTCGCGGTAGCGTTCCATGGCCGCATGGTTGCTGCGGTCCGTCGCGCGCCAGACCAGATGGCGGCCGTCGCGCGAGTAGAACGCCCCGCCGTCGTAGCCGGGCATGGCCGTGATACGGCGGCGCTTTGAGCCGTCCGGGCGCATCTCCCAGAGCTCCAGGTCGCCATCGGTGAGCGAGGTGTAAACGATGCGATTCGTTTTCCAATTGACGGTGGCTTCGGCGTCGTACCCATCCTGGTTGGTGAGCTTGCGAACGATTGTGCCATCGTCCTTGGCCAGGTAGAGGTTATAGCCGGGATAGACCGCCCAGACGTAACCTTTTGAGCGATCGGGTGGTGGCGGGCAATCCTCACTCTTCTCGTGAGTGGAGGCATAAACGATGTGCTTGCCGTCCTTGAGAAAATACGCGCATGTGGTGCGGCCCTTACCCGTGGACACGAGGCGCTGGTCCGAACCGTCCGCGTTCATCACAAAGATCTGGTCGCACTTGTAGGGCTCTCGCGTGGACTGAAAGACCAGCCGCTTGCCATCCGGAGACCAGTAGGCTTCGGCGTTCTGGCCGCCGGAGGTGAGTTGGCGGATATTGCGCAGGTGCCGGCCGTGGTCTTCCGCGCTGGCGGTCATGGCGGCCAAAAGGAGAAGCGCCAGGGATCGCACCGCTCTACTGTCTCCCTTCGAACAGGTCGCGGCCTGCCTTGAGGGCGCGCATCTTGCGGTCGGCTACGTTGCGCTGCAGCATCCAGAAGCCGCAGTCGGGGTGGATGTAGTGGATGCGTTCCGCGCCAAGGGCCGCCGCGGCGAGTTCGATCCGCTCGGCGATCAACTCGGCGCTCTCTACCCCGTTGTCCTTGATGTCCACGACGCCGAGACCGAGCCCGATGCGCGGGTCCAGTTCCTTGAAGTCTTCGATCTCGGCGTAGCCGCGGCGGGCGAACTCGAGCACGAGATGATCCGCCTTCAGGCGGTTGAGGAACGGCATCAGCGAGCGCCAGAAGCCGGACTGCACCGACTGCCCGCCGTAGTTGCCGAAGCAGATGTGCACGGCACGGGTGCCGCCGATCCCCTCGAGTACATGATTAATCGCTTCAGCTGCCCATTCTGCGTCCTCGGGGTGGCCGCTGATGTTGGCTTCGTCGAGTTGAACAACATCGGCGTCGATGCGTTCCATCTGGCGCCGCAACACGCCGGCGATGGCCATGGCCGTGCGCTCGCGGTTGCGGTAATGGCGGTCCGTGAGGACCTTGGCGAGCATGTGCGGGCCTGTGCACGTGAACTTGAGCGGTGCTTGAGTGAGAGCGCGTGTGAACTCGTAGTCTCGGGGCAGGTTCAGCACGCCTTCGCCGATCTCGCCGGTGACGATGCCCGCGGGGTCCGTGCGATACGCGAGCCCGGCGTCGGCGCGAAATGCCTCGATATCCGAGAGTGAAAACCGCGTTTGGATGCCCGACATCCGGCTGACGAAATAGTCGATCATGCCGTTGGTCTCGGGGTGGGAGGGATCGAAGCGGTTCAACTCGCCATCGGCGACCACGTCGATACCCGCCAATTCCTGGGTCTTGAGCACAACCAGGATCGCGTCGCGCAGGGTGGTTCGCGACGAATCGCCGCGCAGCCAGTCGGGGATCGGATAGCTGCCGACGACAGTGGTTCGAATGGGCATATTTTCTGATTGTAGCGTCCTGGTTTAGACTCGGAAGTTGCCGGTGCCCAAAATTACCGTGGTGATTCCAACCCTAGCCGCCGACCCTTGCCTGCTCGATTGTCTGGCGTCCCTGGCGGTACAGTCGTTCCGCGAATTCCGGACCGTGGTGGTGGACAACTCGGGCTGCGCTGCGATTCACCGGCTCGGCGCGGCACGTTTTCCGTTCATACTGGTCGAGAACCCGACGAATTTGGGCTTTGGCGAGGCAGTGAATCGCGGCTTTGCCGCCGCGCCGTCGGAGTACTTGGCCGTCTTGAACGACGATGCCCGCGCGGATGCCGGCTGGTTGAAGGCCCTGCATGATGCGCTGGAGGCCGCGCCGGAGGCGGGGATGGCTGCGTGCCGGATTCTCCAGCAGGGAACCGACTTATTGGATTCGGCCGGGCTGGGCATCGCGTTGGACGGTTCCTCCAAGCAGATAGGACGGGGCCGGCCCGCGGCAGAATACGGCGCTGCGCGGGAGGCGCTGATCCCATCCGGCTGCGCGGCGATGTACCGCGCTCGAATGATCGAAGAAACGGGCGCGTTCGAGCCATCCTTCTTCCTGTACTGCGAAGATACAGATCTGGCGCTGCGCGGACATTGGAGCGGCTGGCGCTGCCTTTACGTGCCGCAAGCGATCGTCGAGCACCGCTATTCGGCATCGGCGGGCGCGGCGTCGCCGTTAAAGGCCTATTTGGTGGAACGGAACCGGCTGCGGTTGGCCGTCCGGTGCCTGCCGTGGACCTGGCTACTGCGAGCGCCTCTGGCGAGCGTCTACCGGTACCTGCTGCATGTGTTCGCGATCCGCGGGACAAGCCGGTCGGCGGAATTCGCCGCGAAGCACCCGTGGTGGCTGCTGCCCTGGCTGGTTCTGAAAGCTCACCTTGCGCTGTTGCGCGATCTGCCGCGGTTGCTCGGTGAGCGCCGGCGCGTGAGGCGACGGATCCCGGCACGTGAGTTTGCCCGTCGGCTGCGCGCGCACCGGATTCCCCTGCGGGAGGTGGCCGCACAATGAGCGCCGAAACGCGCATGATGTTGTTGATCCCCGCTTACAACGAGGAAGCGGCGATCGGAGAGGTGGTCACCGAGGCGCGCTCCGTGCTGGGCGATGTGCCGGTGCTCGTGGTGGACGATTGCTCGCGGGACGCCACGCGCCTTCGCGCGGAGGCAGCCGGCGCCCGGGTGCTGGCGCTGCCCTGCCACTTGGGTCTCGGGGGATGCGTTCAGGCCGGCTACAAGCTGGCGCATGATCTGGGGTTCGACGTGGTAGTGCGGATCGATGGGGACGGGCAGCACGATCCGCGCGATATCCCGCGGCTGCTGGAGGTGCTGCGGCGGACGGGCGTCGAGATGGTGATTGGCGTGCGCGACCCGTCCCAGCCCGGCTTCCGTACCAGTCTGATCCGCCGCACCGGCATCGCTTTCTTTAAGCTGCTGTTGCGGCCGATCTTAGGGAGGCCGGTCGCCGACCCCACTTCCGGATTTGTGGCCGTGGACCGGCGCGCGCTGAATTTGTTCAGCCGCACTTTCCCTCTCGAGTATCCGGAGATTGAAGCGCTGGTTGTGCTACAGCGGCGGCGTTTCCGCTTCGAGGAAGTGCGATGCCAGATGCGTCCCCGCCTGGCGGGCCGCAGCACGATCACCGCGCTAAAATCGGTCTATTACGTCGTGCACGTGCTGCTCGGCGTGTTCGTCAACATTCTCCGGCGGACCCGGATCTAGCCCTGGAATTGGAATCAAGACCATGGACCGCTTCCACCTACTACTCGCCGCGCTCAGCGTGATGCTGATTTTGACGGTTCTGCGTTCGCTCCGGCAGGAGCGGATTCGCGTGGAACACTCCGTGTCCTGGCTGGCTGGCGGCCTGGTTCTGCTGGCGCTTTCGCTGTTCCCCCGGGTACTGGCGGAGGCGGGAGAGTGGTTAGGCCTTTCCGGCGCTCCGTTGGCGGTGCTGATGCTCGCCTTAGCGGTATTTGTGGCGATATTCTACCGTCAATCCCGCGCACTTTCCGAATTAAAGGACATGAATATTACGCTGACGCAGAGACTGGCCATAGTCGAATTCGAGTTGAGATCGCGGGATGAAGCCCGAACGTAAGAACAAGCGAAAGGGCGAAAGCCGCCCGCTGGCGGAGATGGAGGCCAAGGCGCCCGGCCCGGCGCTGGTTCTTCCGTGGTGGGTTTTCGCGGTCGCCCTGGCTGCCGCGCTGATCATTTACATGCCTGCCTTGAAGGGCCCTTTCGTCTTCGACGACCTCACGTTGCCCGTTCTGCAACCTGGCCCCTCCGCAGCCTGGACCTCCTATCTCGGAGGGGTGCGTCCGCTGTATTACCTCAGCCTGCTTACGCAGTACAAGTTACATGGCCCTGATCCCCTACCGTTTCACCTTGCTAATTGGGTGCTCCACGCTTTGAATGCGCTCTTGTTATTCGGAATTATACGGCGCTATACGGCGCTCGGTGCGCTTGCGCCTAGTCAAGGTTTGGCGGCGTCCACTTTTGGAGCCGGCTTGTTTCTCCTCCACCCGGTCCAATCGGAAGCGGTGAGCTATATTGCGTCGCACAGCGAGGTATTGAGTGTGTTCTTCGCGTTCCTGGCGTGGCGGCTGTTTCTGGACCGGCGCCACCCCCAGCTCAGCCTGGCGCCGGCCGCTGCGATCGTCGTGCTGCTGGCGCTGGGCCTGGCCGTGAAGGAACACGTCATCGCCCTGATCGCGATCCTCCTCCTGACCGATATTCTCTTCGGCGGCTGGCGGGCGAACTTGCGCTTTTACCTACCGCTTGGCCTGTTCGGCGTGGCCGCAACGGCGTACCTGCTCTCGCGGATCACGAACACAACGGCCGGGTTCGGAGTGGAAGGCGCCACGCCTGTCACCTATCTAATCACCCAAGGAACTGTGATCTGGAGGTATCTGCAACTCGTGATCATCCCGGTGGGACAGAGCGTCGATCATGCCCTGCCCGTTTCCGCTTCGCTCACTGGATTCGCCGGATGGGCCGGCCTTGCTGCGGTTACGGTCTGGCTGTGGCGGAAAGCTTCGCGGCTGGCTCTATTTGGCTGGCTGGCCTTCCTCTTGCTGCTTGCGCCCACTTCCTCATTCGTCCCCATCGCCGACGTGATGGTTGAGCGGCGCGTCTATCTTGCCATGCCCGGCCTGACTTTGCTCGCGGCTCCGTGGGTGCGCCGGGCGCAGCCCTGGATGCTCGCCGGCGTGCTTTTGGCACTGGCTCTCGTCACCTGGAACCGCAACGAAATGTGGGCGTCGAGCGAGGCTCTGTGGCGCAATGCGGTGGCAGGCAATCCCGCCAACAGCCGTGCGCAGTTTCAACTCGCCCATGCGCTGTACCTTGACGGGCGTTGTGCGGAATCGATCGAGCACTACGTGCTCGCCGAGCGCCACGGCGGCGCGGAAAATGCGCTTTACATCGACTGGGCGCTGGCGCTGGATTGCGCCGGCAGGCCCGACGAGGCGCTGGCGATGCTGGAACGCGCCCGGGAGACGAGCCATCTGCGCTGGTCCACCGCGGGCATGATCGAGGGGAAGCGGGGGCGTTCCGCAGAAGCCTTGGCGGCGCTTGACCGCGCCATCGAAATGCGTGGCGACTTCGCGATGTCCTGGGTGTACCGCGGCAATGTATTGGTCGGGCTGGGCCGCAATAGGGAGGCCGCCGAAAGCTTTCGCCGCGCACTGCAACTCGATCCCGAGAACGCCGCAGCCCAGCAGGGTCTCGCGGCGGCCACACGCTGAAAGCTGTTCATGCGGATTGCCGTCAACGCCTTGTTCATGCTGCCCGGAGAAGTAGGCGGCACGGAGATTTACCTGCGTTCGCTGGTGGCCGCGATGGAAGAAGCAGGAGCAGACCTGCGGGTGATCACGAATTTGGAGACCGGCCCGCTCGGGCGTCATCCGGTGGTGGCGCGGGTGCATGCGCGGAACCGTCCCGCGCGCATCGTGTTCGAACAGGTCTCGCTGCCGGGTCTGCTAGGTGACGCGGATGTTTTGTTGAATCCCGGCTTCACGGCACCGCTGCTAACGCGGACTCCACAGGTGACCGTTTTCCATGACCTGCAGCACAGGCGGCATCCCGAGTACTTCCGTTGGTTCGACCTGCCCGCCTGGCGCGCACTGCTCTGGGCCGCGGCCCGGCGCTCCAGGCGGCTCATTGCGGACAGCCCGGCAACGCGGGACGACCTGTTGCACTTTTATCCGTTCCTGCTTGCCGACCAAGTCGATGTCGCCCCGCTCGGGGTCGATCAGGCCTTCTTCGACTTGCGTTCCCGGCGGCAGCCGGCGAATTTCCTTCTGTGTCCGTCAACAACACATCCGCACAAGAACCATCCCCTGCTGCTCAGGACTTTCTCCCGGTTACTCGCGGAGCAGCCTGGGCTGAAGCTTGTGCTGACCGGCGTACGCGGATTCGCCCAGGCCGAAGTGGAGAGGCAGGTGGAGGAGCTAGGGCTTACCGGAGCCGTCGAACTCCCTGGCTGGCTGCCTCGGGAGGAGTTGCACGAGTTGTTTCGCACCGCCTGCGCCCTGGTCTATCCAAGCCGCTTCGAAGGCTTCGGCATACCCGTGGCCGAAGCGCTGGCGGCTGGATTGCCCGTAGCGTGTTCGGATATTGAGCCGTTGCGCACGGTGGCGGCAGGCGCCGCTCACCTGTTCTCCCCCGATGATTCCGATGCGATGTTGTGCGCCATGCGCACCGCCTTGAGCGCGCCGCCTCCTGCCGCACCGGCCCACCTCACGTGGGACGCCACAGCCCGGCGAACCCTTGAATCTCTCGAAAGGGCCGTGCGTGCCGAGTGAATGGCCGCCGCCAGCGCGCACCCCGGCTATCCCCTTGAGAACAGACCCCCCAGCGCCGAACCAGACTTTCAGACATTTGACACTGATTTTCGCGATGTGATAACCCTGAATTTTCAGTTCGGATTCCATCATGGCTGACGACCCCAAACCGGAGGGAACTCCCACGCCCGAGAGCGCGCCGGCGCCCAAGCCGGAGGCGCCCCCGGCAGAGGCAAAGCCCGAGGCCGCTCCCGCCGAAAAGCCGGCCGCTCCCGCCGCTAAACCGGCGCCCAAGCCCGCCGCCCCGAAGCCGCCCCCGGTGATGGAAACTGAACCCTGGGAGGGCGAACTCCCCGATGCCCTCAAAGCGGAATTCGGCGAGCAAATCACCGGCTTCCTCACTTACGTTGGCCAGAGCTTCCTCACTGCCCAGGTGGGCGCGGCCGTGCCCATCATCCAGTACTTGAAACACGAATGGGGCTTCGACTACCTGGTGGACGTCACCGCCACGGACGATCCCGCCAAGCCCGAACGCTTCGAGTTGGTGTATATCCTCTACAGCTTCAGCCGCAACGAGCGCATCCGGGTGAAGGCGCGAGTGAAAGAAGGCGACAAGCCGCCCTCGGCCGTGCCCGTCCACACCACCGCCGACTGGCTCGAGCGCGAGGTCTTCGATATGTTCGGCATCGAGTTTGAAGGCCACCCGAACATGAAACGGATTCTGATGCCGGATGAATGGCAAGGTCACCCGTTGCGCAAGGATTACAGCATCCTGGGCATGGATCAGAAGTGGGTCCAGGACAACCTGGGGATTGAGAGCGGACAGTAGCGCCTATGCCGGAGACCTTCCTCGATTCCACTGAACTCGTACTGAACATGGGGCCGCAGCACCCCTCCACGCACGGCGTGCTGCGCGTAATTTTGAAGCTCGATGGCGAAAAGGTGATGGGTACCGAATGTGTTATCGGCTACCTGCACCGCGGTGTCGAGAAGATCGGCGAGAACCGCACCTACGCCATGTTCAATCCCTATGTGGACCGCATGGACTACGTGGCGGCGGTTTCGAATGGCCTGGGTTACTGCCTCGCGGTCGAGCAACTGCTGAAGGTGGAGGCCCCGCCGCGCGCGCAGGTGGTGCGGGTCATCCTCACCGAATTGAACCGGATTGCCAGCCACTTGCTCTGGCTGGGCACCCACGCCCTGGATGTCGGCGCGCTCACGCCCCTGTTTTACTGCATGCGCGAGCGCGAAGACGTCATGAACATTTACGAAAAGTACTGTGGCGCGCGTCTCACTACTCATGCATTCCGCATCGGCGGCCTGATCTACGAAACCTATCAGGGCTTCGAGCAGGAATGCCTGGAGTTCTGTGACAAGCTCCTGCCGCGGATCGACGAATACGAAGAACTGCTCACCGCCAATCGTATCTGGCAGAAAAGGCTGGTCAACGTTGGCGTGCTCACCGCCGAGGAGTGCAAGGACTACGGCGTCACCGGGCCCATGCTCCGCGCCGCCGGCGTCAAGTGGGACCTGCGCAAAGCGCAGCCCTACTCCGGCTACGAAACCTACGACTTCGACCTCCCCACGCGCACCAACGCCGATTCGTTCGACCGCTACATCGTGCGCCTGGAGGAGATGCGGCAATCCGTTCGCATCATCCGGCAGGGTGTCGGACGCCTGGAGGTCGGCCCCGTCATGGCCAAGGTGCCCAAGGTCATCAAACCGCCTATCGGCGAAGCGTACGTTTCTATCGAAGCGCCCAAGGGCGAGCTTGGTTATTACATCGTGAGCGACGGCTCCACGCAGCCCTATCGTGTGCGCGTGCGTCCGCCGTCGTTCGTCAACTTGCAGTCGCTCGATAAGATGTGCCGCGGCGGCCTGGTTGCGGACGTGGTGGCCATCATCGGTACCATAGATATTGTGTTGGGGGAGGTGGACCGGTAGCTGTCTTCCCAAAAGACGCCACTCCCGGAAAGGTACCCATGCGCGACTTCCTGAGAAAGGTTTTCTTAGCGGATCTGTTCGAAGGGTTGTGGGTCACTCTTCGCGCGCAGCATCCGAAAAACATCGTCACCGAGCAGTACCCGGCGGCGCGTCCCAAAGTGGCCGAGCGGTATCGCGGCGCGCCACGCCTCAACATCAACCCCGAAAACGGTGAAACCCTCTGTATCGCTTGCGACCTCTGTGCGCTCGCCTGTCCCGAAAACCTGATCGTCGTGGGCTGGGAGCGCAACCCGGAGACCAAACGCAAGGAGCTGACGACCTTCACTTACGACACCTCGCGTTGCATGTTTTGCGGCCTGTGTGAAGACGCCTGTCCCGTGGACGCTCTCGAACTGACCCAGGATTTCGAATTGGCGAGCTACTCGCGGGAAGGGCAGATCTTTGACCGGCAAATGCTCGAAGAAGGCATTCATCCGACGCCGTATAAGCACTGACCCATCGCGGGCCGCCCGCCGCTGACCGACGGGACGCGCGATGCTGGACACATTCTTTTTTTACGCTTTCGCCCTGATGGCCGTCGCCGGCGCCATCCTCACGATCACGCTGCGCAGCGCCGTGCATTGCGCCATCGCGCTGATCGCCTCACTCGCCGGCGTTGCCGGACTCTACCTGCTGCAACACGCCGAGTTCCTGTTCGCCGTGCAGATCGTGCTCTATATCGGCGGCATCATGGTGCTGTTTCTGTTCGTCATCATGCTGGTGAACCTGGACGCCGCCGCGAAGGAGCGTCAGTTCCACCGGCGCCTCTGGGGCGGCATCGCAGCCGGCGCGGGCACCGCCGTGTTGTTCTCCTGGTTCCTGCTGAAGGGCTGGGGATCGATCCAGCTGGCCACGCCGGTAGCGCCCGATCCGAACGCTCCGGGCAACGTCGAACAGCTCGCCGACACCCTGTTCCGCGACTACCTGGTCCCGTTCGAACTCGCTTCGCTCCTGCTGCTCGTGGCCATCGTCGGCAGCGTGATCATGGCGAAAAAGAGGGTCAGCTAACCATGGAAAGCAGCTTCCTTCACCCCATCACCACCGCGCACTACCTCGTGCTCAGCGCTGCTCTTCTGCTGATCGGCACCATCGGCCTGCTGGTGCGCCGCAATGTCGTCGTCATGATGATGTCCATCGAGCTGATCCTCAATGCCGTTAACGTCAACCTGGTCGCCTTCAGCAGGCACCTGCAGGACCTGGGCGGGCAGATATTCGCCATCTTCGTCATCGTCGTGGCCGTAGCCGAAGCTGCCGTGGGCCTGGGCATCCTGATCGCTTTGTTCCGCAACAAGGAGACCGTGCAGATCGACGAGATCGACCTGCTGAAGTGGTAACGCCATGAACTTCCTCGATCTCATCTGGCTCATCCCCTTCCTCCCGCTCATCGGCGCGGGCATCATGCTGCTGTTCGGCAGGCGTTTGTCGAAAACCGCGATCGGCATCATTTCGCCCGGTTCCGTGCTGCTTGCGTTCCTGCTCTCCCTCGGCGCGGTGATTCAACTCGCCGGACTGGAAAAGCGCGAGCATCAGGTGGTTCTCGGCCCCTGGATTGAGTTCCTCCACGCCGATTGGGGCTACCTGCTGGATCCGCTCAGCTCGGTGATGATCCTGGTGGTCACCTTCGTCGGCTTCCTCATCCACGTTTACGCCGTCGGCTACATGGGCCACGAGCACGGCCCAAATCATGGCGGTTTTTACCGGTTTTTCGGATATCTCAACCTCTTCGTTTTCTTCATGCTCACCCTGGTGCTGGCGAATAACTTCGCTCTGCTCTTCGTCGGCTGGGAGGGCGTGGGGCTGTGCAGCTACCTGCTGATCGGCTTCTATTTCCACAAAAAGAGCGCGGGCGACGCGGGGAACAAGGCCTTCATCGTGAACCGCATCGGTGACGCGGCCTTCATCCTGGGCATGTTCCTGGTCTTCCAGTTGACCGGCTCTCTCCGCTTCACCGACATGAACGCCGCTCTCGACGGCGGCCAGTTCTCGCCCGAAGTGGCCGGATTCGGCATTCTTAGCGTTACGGCTTTGCTCTTGTTCATCGGCGCCACCGGCAAGAGCGCGCAGGCGCCGCTCTACGTCTGGCTGCCCGACGCCATGGAAGGCCCCACGCCCGTGTCGGCCCTCATCCACGCCGCCACGATGGTCACAGCCGGCGTGTACATGGTCGCCCGCGCCAGCGCGTTGTTCGTTCTGACGCCTGATACCTCGATGATTATCGCCGCCGTGGGCGCCTTCACCGCCATCTTCGCCGCCTCCATCGGCCTCGTTCAGAACGACATCAAACGCGTGCTGGCCTATTCCACCGTTTCGCAACTCGGTTTTATGTTCCTGGCGGCCGGCGTTGGCGCCTACTGGGTCGCCATCTTCCACCTCTACACCCACGCCTTCTTCAAGGCTCTGCTCTTCCTTGGCTCCGGCAGCGTGATTCACGCCATGGGCGGCGAGCAGGACATGCGCCGCATGGGCGGCTTGAAGGACAAGATCCCCATCACTTTCCGCGTGATGTTTGTCGGATCGCTCGCCATCGCGGGCATTCCCGGTCTTGCGGGCTTCTTCTCGAAGGACGAAATCCTCTGGCAGACCTGGTCCAGCCCCATCGGCTCGAAGGCGCTGTTCCTCGTCGGCCTCATCACCGCCGCCATGACCGCCTTCTACATGTGGCGCCTCGTGTTCATGACCTTCTATGGCGAGCCGCGCATGGATGAGCACACCAAAGCGCACATCCACGAGTCGCCGCCCGTCATGACCTACCCGCTGATCGTGCTCGCCGCGGGCAGCGTCGCCGCCGGCTGGATCGGCATCCCGAGGCTGTTCGGCGAGAACAACCTGTTCCAGGCGCTCGAGCACTGGCTCGCCCCCGTCTTCGCCCACGGCGCCGTCCCCGCCGCCGTTCACCATCACTCGCACGCGGTCGAAGCTCTGCTGATGGCCATCTCGGTGGCTGTCGCGCTCGGCGGCATCTTCTTCGCCCGCCACGTCTATCTCCGCCTGAAGGAAGAGCAGCGCCCCGCGGGCGGCGCGCTCTACAAGGTGCTGCTGAACAAGTGGTACGTGGATGAACTCTACAGCTTCCTTTTCGTCAACGGCCTCTCGAAAGGCGGCGGCACCGTGATGGCCGAATTTGACCGCCGCTTCGTCGACGGCGGCGTCAACGGCACGGCCTGGCTCACTCGCATGGTGTCGAATATCTCGATCTGGTACGACACCTGGATCGTCGATGGACTCGTGAACCTGACCGCCTTCTTCGTCCGTGCCCTGAGCTTCCCGGTACGCTTCCTGCAAACCGGCTGGGTGCAAAGCTACGCCCTCGTTTTTGTCGCCGGCGTGCTGCTCGCCGCAGGCTACTACTGGTTGGGGAGATAAGCCATGAGCGAACATCTGTTATCCATCGTTCTCTTCACTCCCCTCGCCGGGCTGCTCGTTCTTTTGTTCATCCCGGGCACGCAAAAGAACCTGATCCGCTGGTGGGCCAACATCACCGCCGCCGCGGGCTTCCTGGTCTCCCTGCCGCTGGTGTTTGGCTTCGATAAATCGCGCGACGGCTACCAGTTCGTCGAAAAGCTCGATTGGATTCCCGCGCTCGGCGTGCAGTACATCATTGGCATTGACGGCATCAGCCTGCTGCTCGTGATGCTCACCACCATCATGGGCTTTCTGGCGATCTTCAGTTCCTGGGATGCGATCGACCACCGCGTCAAGGAATACTACGCCATGTTCCTGCTCCAGCAGACGGGCATGATCGGCGTGTTTATCTCGCTCGACTTCCTGCTGTTTTACGTTTTCTGGGAACTCGTGCTGGTACCGATGTACTTCATCATCGGCGTCTGGGGCGGGCCGCGCAAGCTCTACGCGGCCATAAAATTCTTCCTCTACACGCTCGCGGGCGGCGTGCTGATGCTGCTCGGCATCCTGACGCTCTACTTCCAGCATGCGGCGCAAACGGGCGTCTATACCTTTGAAATCGCCGCATTGATGAACACGCCCATGCAGCTTTGGGTCGAGCGGCTCGTATTCTGGAGCTTCTTCGCCGGCTTCGCGATCAAGGTGCCGATGTTCCCGTTCCACACCTGGCTGCCCGACGCGCACACCGAAGCGCCCACCGCGGGCAGCGTGATTCTGGCCGCGGTCTTGCTGAAGATGGGCACCTACGGCTTTATCCGATTCTCGCTGCCGTTGCTGCCGCAGGCCTCCTCGGATGCGGTCATCGTGAACGTGCTCGTGGCCCTCTCGCTGATCGGCATCATCTATGGCGCGCTCGTCAGCCTGATGCAGCGGGATTGGAAGAGGCTCGTCGCCTACTCCTCGGTCAGCCACCTCGGCTTCTGCACGCTCGGCATCTTCGCGCTGAATCAGAGCGGCCTCACCGGCTCGGTGATTCAGCAAGTGAACCACGGCATCTCCACGGGCATGCTCTTCCTGATTGTCGGTGTCATCTATGAGCGCCGCCACACGCGCGAGATCAAGGATTACGGCGGCCTCGCCCATGTGATGCCGAACTACGCCATCGTCTTCGCCTTCGCCATGCTCTCCAGCGCGGGCCTGCCGCTGCTCAACGGCTTCATCGGCGAATTCACCATTCTCCAGGGCGCTTTCCAGGCCAACTACCTCTGGGGGGCCTTCGCCGTCACGGGTATCATCTTCGGCGCGGCCTACTTGCTGTGGCTCTACCAGCGCACCATGCTCGGCGAGGTGACCAACGAGAAGAACAAAGGCCTGCCCGATTTGAACTGGCGCGAGTGGGCCGTTTTCGTCCCGCTGATGATCTGGGCCGTCAGCATCGGCGTCTATCCCAAGCCCTACTTCGACATCCTCGAAAAACCCGTCGCCCAGATCGTCGAACGTGTCAACAGCCACCGCACCGCCCCAGTCCTCGCTGAAATCCCCCGTCCGGAGATCGACCCGCGATGAGTGAGTTCTACACCAGCACCGATCACTTCGTCCTGTTGCCCGCGCTGATGCTCGCGCTGTTCGGGTGCGCCACCCTGCTGTTCGATTTCTGGGTCTTCCCGCACGAAAAGCAGCGCCGCTGGCTGCTGCTCTTTCTCGTGCTAGGCGAGATCTTCGCGGGCGTCGCCTACTGGCGTCAGCAAGCTTTCCTGAACGACCATGGCGGCGTGCTCACCGCGTTCAACGGCACCCTCACCGTCGATCAGTTTGCCCTCTACTTCCATTGGATCTTCCTGATCACGGCGCTGCTGGTGGGCCTGATCTCCTACCGCTACTTCGAGGCCAAGCGCGAACACCACGGCGAATACTATGCCCTGGTGCTGCTCGCCCAGGCGGGCATGTACTTCCTGGCCAGCGGCACCGACCTCGTCACGCTCTTTGTCGGCCTCGAAACCATGGCCGTCACGTTCTACGTGCTCGTCGGCTTCCTGCGAGCCGACCCGCGCTCCAACGAAGCGGCGCTCAAGTACCTCCTGCTCGGCGGGTTTTCGAGCGGCTTTCTCGCTTACGGATTCTCGCTGCTCTACGGCATCAGCGCCTCCACCAAGCTCTCCGACATCGCCCTCGCCGTCGCCAATCGCGACCCTTACGATCCGATCCTGTACCTCGCGCTGGTCACGGTTACGGTCGGCGTGCTGTTCAAAATCGCCGCCGTGCCCTTCCACATGTGGGCGCCCGATGCCTACGAGGGCGCGCCCACAGTGGTCACTGCATTCCTGGCTGTCGGTTCCAAGGCCGCTTCGTTCGCTCTCCTCCTCCGTCTCTTCCTCGGACCGCTGGAAGCCGCCCGCGACGCCTGGGAACCGCTGCTCATCGCCGCCGCCATCCTCTCGATGACCATCGGCAACCTCGCCGCCGTCACCCAGACCAATACGAAACGCCTGCTCGCCTACTCCTCCATCAACCATGCCGGCTACATGCTGCTCGGCGTCGTGGCGGGCAACGCCACCGGCATTCAAGGCGTGCTGATCTACATGCTCGTCTATGTCTTCATGACCATCGGCGCCTTCCTGATCCTCGTCGCGCTCAACCGCGACGAGACCAGCGGCGAGGACGTCGACGACCTCCGCGGCCTGATGAGCAAGAATCCTGCCCACGCCATCTGGATGCTCATCTTCCTGCTGTCGCTGGCCGGCATCCCGCCCACCGCGGGCTTCATCGGCAAGTACTTCATCTTCCTCTCGCTCATCGAAAGCGGCCGCTACGTGCTCGCCGTGATCGCGACCGTCTATGTCGCGGTGGCGATTTACTACTACCTGCGCCTGGTCAAGAGCATGTTTGTCGAGGACCCCGAACGCGAACCCACGCCGCTCGCTGTCAGCTTTGGTACGCGTGTCGCGCTGGTTGTCAGCGGCATCGCCACGCTGCTGATCGGCGTGTACCCTGAACCCTTTATCCGCTTCGCCCAGCAGAGCTTCTTGCGCTAAACCGCCATGGAAACGATCCTCAACCACCCGCTCTTCATTCCCCTCACGATGATTGTCGTGATCCTGGCCCTTGCGCCGCTCACGGTGGCCTACATCGTTCTGCTGGAACGTAAGGTGCTCGCCGACATCCAGGTGCGCCTCGGCCCCATGCGCGTCGGCCCTCACGGCCTGCTCCAAACCATCGCCGACGCCGTGAAGATGCTGCTGAAAGAGGACATCATCCCGCGCGACGCCAACCAGTGGCTGTTCCGCCTTGCGCCCGTTATCACCTTCTTCACCGCGCTCACCTGCCTCACTGTCGTCCCGTTTTCCGAGACGCTGCGCATCGCCGACCTCAACGTCGGCCTTCTGCTCATTGCCGCCATGAGCTCGGTCGGCATCATAGGACTCGTGCTCGGAGGCTGGTCCTCCAACAGCAACTATTCGCTGCTGGGCGGCCTACGTTCCGCCGCTCAGATGGTGAGTTACGAAGTGGCTCTTGGTCTTGCGATGATCGCCGGCGTCATGAGTGCCGGTTCGCTCTCGATGGTGAAGATCGTGCTCGCCCAGCAGGAACGCCAGATCTGGTTCGCATTCGACAACTACGGCCTGATGCTGATCCCCACCGTAGTCTTCGTGATCGCCGCCATCGCCGAAACCAATCGCGCTCCGTTCGACCTGCCCGAAGCCGAAAGCGAACTCGTCGCGGGCTATCACACCGAATACAGCGGCTTCCGCTGGGGCGTGTACATGCTTTCGGAATACATAGCCATGATGGTGATGGGCGCCGTCGGCATCACCCTGTTTATGGGCGGCTGGCTGCGGCCCTTCCCGAACGTCGCCTGGCTCGATCTGCCGCTCAACTACGGCGCGCCGTTCCTGCTGTTCGCCGGAATCGGCGTGTGGTGCTTCCCCGCCTCACGCAAGCTCCCCTTCGCGCCGAACCGGCTTGGGCTGGTCGCTGTGGGCCTGCTAATGATCGCCCTCGGCGCCCTGTTCCTGGTCCCCGCCTTCAACGCATCCATCGCCGCGCCGTTCTGGTTCATGCTCAAGCTGGGGCTCATCATGTACGGTTTCATCTGGCTGCGCGGTACGTTCCCCCGTTTCCGCTATGACCAGTTGATGGACGTGGGCTGGAAGGTGCTGATTCCCGTGGCGCTGGTGGCGATTTTGATCAATGCCGTGGTGGGGATTGTCCGGCAGTAGGCAGTAGCACTCGCCAGTTTCGACGCAATGCCTGGCGTGACAAAGAACGAAGCTCCGCCTTTCTGCCAAAGTTCCGACTTACGGCAGGTGTATCAATGGAATAAAGGTTGTCAGGACCCGATTCCCGGGCTGACTGTCATTGAGCCACATTCTCACCCACGCCAAGGCAAGCTTCTTGTGGTCAACAGCCCGTCCATGTAGGAAATCCGAAATGGTCTTGTCCAAGTGAGGCTCGACGATCTGCCACTCGCTTGCCCAAGACTCATAGCTCATGTTTTTCACTTGGGTTCCCCCTACAATGGGTCCATGTGGAAGCTCACCGCCGCGCCGCTTCTGCTCACCGCTGCCCTTGCCGCGGCCGAGCCGCCTGAGTCTTGGATTGACGCCGATACGGGCCGCCGCGTCATCCGGCTCACCAAGGAACCCGGCAGCGCCAGTCTCTACTTCAACCAAAACGGCTACACCGCCGACGGCAAGCGCCTTGTCTACACCACCCCGGGCGGCATCTCCATCCTCCATCTCGAAACGCGCGAAGCCCGGCAGGTGGTTTCCGGGCGCGTCCGTATGATCGACGCGGGCCGCAAGCACCCCCGCGTCTATTACACCCGCGACGGCGCCGCGTGGTGGACCGACTACCAGACCGGCGAAACCCGCAAAATCGCGGACCTGCCGCGCCGGGGAGGGATCGCCACAGTCAATGCCGACGAAACCCTGCTCGCCGGCACCTACATCGAGGGCGACGGACGGGATTACAACAATCAGCGCCCGGCCACGCCCGCGCCCGCAACCGCCAGTCAGGCGCATTCGCTCGATCAGCCCCGCAACAAGGGCCAGATGATGGAAGATCGCTGGGCCGCGCGCCTGCCCATGGCGATGTTCACCGTCCACATCGATACTGGCGAAACCCGTGTCATCCACCGCGCCAACGACTGGCTCAACCACCTGTTGTTCTCGCCCACCGACCCTACACTGCTCATGTTCTGCCACGAAGGGCCCTGGCACAAAGTAGACCGACTCTGGACCATCCTCACCGATGGCTCAAAACTCACCAAGATCCACACCCGCACGATGGATATGGAGATCTGGGGCCACGAATTTTGGAGCGCCGACGGGAAAACGATCTGGTACGACCTCCAGACGCCTCGCGGCGAAGTTTTTTGGCTGGCCGCGTATGAGGTCGAAACCGGCCGTCGCACTTGGTATCAACTCCAGCGCGACGAGTGGTCGATCCACTTCAACATCTCCGCCGACGGCAAACTCTACTGCGGGGACGGCGGCGATCCCGGCCAGGTCGCCCGCGCGAAGGACGGCCAGTGGATTTATCTGTTCCGTCCTGAGATGGTCCCTCTGCGCGGCATCGAGGCCGATCCCGCGCTGGTGCGGCCCGGTGTGCTGCGCGCTGAGCGCCTCGTCAACATGAGTAAGCACAATTACCGGCTGGAGCCGAACGTCAGCTTTACGCCGGACCGCAAATGGGTCGTCTTTCGCTCGAACATGTTCGGGGAGACCTATGTGTTCGCGGTAGAAGTGGAAAGAGGCTCACAGACCGGCACGTGAGCGAATGGGCTTGCGAAATAGACGAAGGCGCATGTTGCGCACCCGATGCGGCTACCTCCACCTGACGGTGGGGGCTCAGAAGTGTTTGAAAATAATAAATTTATGGCGCGAACCACACCAACTGCCGGGGTAAACAGGCAGACGAGCGTGGGCGCCGGCAGACTGGATCCGCCGCTTGCGGTTGTCATACGTGGATGGTGTAATGGAGGCGTGGTTCCACCATGGCTCTGAATCTAAAGAACGCTGAAGTCGAGCGCCTGGCGGCGGAAGCCGCGGCGCTCGCAGGTGAGTCGAAGACCGAGGCCGTGCGTCAGGCCTTGCTGGCACGTGTCCGGCGGTTGCGGCTTCAGTCTGGCCGCAGAGGCGCCAACCAGCGCGTGGATGGATTGCTAAGGCGTTTCCGGGACGAGTTCCCGCAAGGGAACTTCGGGCAGACCATGACGAAGGAAGAGCGCGAAGAGATCCTGGGGTACGGGCCGGAGGGCTTCTGATTGGTCATCGATTCATCTGTGATCGTCGCGATTGTCATGGCTGAGCCCGGCTGCGAGCGGCTACTCGAACAGATCCGTGAATCGGCGCCCGTGGGCATCGCCGCACCCGCTGTGGTCGAAACCGCCTTGGTGCTCTCCCATCGCCTGCGCGGCGACCCAGGGCCGCTCCTGTCTGAACTGCTGGATGAACTGGAAGTGGAAGTGATCCCGTTTTCCTTCGAACATGCGAAATCCGCGATTGCTGCGTTTCTGCGCTACGGCAAAGGCCGTCATCCGGCGGCACTGAACTTTGGGGATTGCATCGTGTATGCCTCGGCTGCCGTGTTGGGTGAGCCGCTGCTGTTTACCGGCGAGGAGTTCGGCCACACGGACTTGGCGCGCGGTTGAGCGGCGCATGACGGCACTCCACTGCCGCTGCGCTGGGTCACCCAGCCTTCCGCAGCAACTGCCACGCCGCCGAACCCATTCCCACCACGGCCAGCGCCAGCACACTCGGAAGGAGCCAGGGGAAGCGCTCCGAAACCGGCTTTTCCGGCTCCGGCGGGGGAACGTAGTCCGGATTCGCAATCCATTCGCCCAAGGCTACCGGCGCCGGCTCCAGCGTGCCGGATCGCGCCAGCACAGCGGGCAGATCGTAGTCCGGTATCCGGGTATCGGTGCGCCCGAGGTAAAACGTGTACTGCCCGGCCGTCCGGGCCGGAAAGAGGATGCGCCGCACGGGCGCTTCCAGGCGCACGGCCCCGATCTCCAGCGGCGCGTCGGCGCCTGGGACAGATCGGAGCCGCACCCGGCGGGGATGCAGCCGCGATGCGGGGATGGTGAGATGCTCCGACTCCAGCACACGGTAGAGAAGCGCAGAGCCACTGTCCGCCCAGTACTGACCATCCGCCGAGGTTTGCACTGAGACATTGCGGGCGAATCGCGGAGTCTCCGTCTCCACCGAAACCCGCGCGCTTTCGAGGAAGGGGTAATCGAAGCGGACCTCCCACAAGGCTGCTTTCCTCGGCCCGGTCGATGCCAGATCCTCTTCGCTCAGCCGCTCGGGCCGTTCCACGCGACCCAACGTATCCCACTCCACTTGCGGCGCCCGATTGCCGAAGACCTCGACGCCGGTGAGCGCGGCGGGATCGGTCCAATCGTCCACCGTCACCCGCATGAACCGGCGGGTTGCCGGCGGATAGCCGATGCGCGTGACGCTGAAATTCTGGTATGAGGAGCGGGAGCGGAAGATACCGCCGCGGGCAGCAGCGTCCCAAGTGCGCCCGTCCTGGCTGGTCTCCACGAGGATTCTGCGCTGGAATTCGTCGCATTTTTCGTGGATTTGGAGTTGGATGGCGTGGTGCGGCGTGAGCGGCGCGGTCACGGTGAGTGTGAAGCGAAGCGCACCTGCAGGCGTCACCACAACATCCCGCAGTTCGCCGAAGGAGATGAACTGGCTGCGCTCTTCACTCTGGCGCCGCGCCAACGGCTCCAGATGCCAGCCCAGTTCCGCTCCGTCCGGGCCATAGATCCGCAGGTCGTTGAATTCACTCTCCGAGCGCGCGTAGATCTCGCGCCGCACTTCGATGACGGCGAACTCCGCCGGCTGAGCGAGGTGGGCCTCGGCGCGCCAGCGAAGATCCTTCGGCTCCACGGGCGCTTGGGCGAAAAGCGCCGGGATGAGCAGGAACGCGGCCGCACTACGCATGCTCATCCTGCAGCAGCGCCTCGATCTTGCGCCGAAAACGCGAGTAAAGGAATGAGGCGGCCAATAGCAGCGCCCCCAAAGCCAGGAAAGCGATCACCCTGTGGATGCGCGCCATCGCCCACACGTCGGCCGCGTAAAGCTTTACCATGACCAAAGCCAGCAGGCCCAGGCCCATCACACGATTCACGCGGGTTCGTGTCGCCACGCCGCCTGCCACGAGAGCCAAGCCATAGACGGCCATCAGCACCGATAGGCTGACGAGTTGGGCGCTTCGAACTTCGCCCACGGCGGCGGTGCGGGTGGCGTGGGCAACTACTTCCATCGCCAAGCCCGCGAGGAGGGCGATGTTCGCCGCCACCCAAGGTCCGAGCGCCCAGATGCGCGGCTTCAGCCACCATGCCGCCGCAGCCAGACCTGCCGCGGTGGCGGCCGCCGTCAGGAACCTCACGTTGAAAACAAGCCGCGGTTCGCGTATAGGATCATGCAGGGCCGCGTCGATACCCAGCAATCGCAGCAGCGCGACCGCGCCGACGGCGAGCGCCGCGATGCGAAGCAGCCGGGAGTCGATCCTTGTCGTGAGCCACGCCAGTCCGGCCGCTTCGATGGCCCACACAACGGTGATGCGGAAGCCTTCGAATTGAATCGCCACCGCCAGCGTGAGCAAGGTGAGCGCGATTCCGGCGAGCAAGGCCGTCGCCGTCCGGCGGTCCTTTTCCTCCAGGTTGAGCCGCGGCCAGACCCATAGCGCGCCCGCAAGCGACGCAGCGCCGAGCCCCGCGGTGAACAGGCCCCTCCACTCCATCGCCTCCGGGGTGAGCGCCCACAGGCCTGCCACCAGCGTGAATGCCGTACCGGTCACTGGAACCGCGACATCCTCGCGACGCAGCGGGTGGCCGAGCGCGATCCGCGCGGGCATCCAAAGGGTCAGAAGTGCAAACGCCGCCAGCACCACGAGCAGCGGTCCGGCAACGCCGCCCGGGCTCACCTCCCAATACGCTCCGAAGAACCCGAAGACTGCCGCACCCGCCACTCCCACAGCCGCAAAGCGGTGCGCGGCCAGGAATCCCCCCGCGAGCAAGGGCAGTGAAGATGCAGCGAAGCCGGCCAGACCGTGCGACCTCCAGGCCCCCAAGGCAATGGCCGCGAAGAACTGCGCCGCCGCGGGCACGAATCGCGCCGGGCTCATCACAAAGACGATCCATTGCGAGAACGCCGCGAACGTGGCCACCTGCGGCTTGGAGGTGCTCACCTGATCCAAAGCAATCCCGCCAAAGAACAGAGTGAGCGGGAAAGCCATGTACTCGAGCCACACCCAAGCCCGGCGCCGCGCGACCGTCAACCAGCCGGCGTTTACTGCGAATAAGAAGCTGAAGTAGAACCACGGCCGCACTTCGCCGGTGGCGAGCAGCGGCGGCGTCAGGTAGCCGCCAAGCAGACCAAGGGCGGCCAGCGCCGGAGCGCCATGGCGCAGCGCCAAGGCCCCGGCGAGAACCGTGTCCGCCGCCAGCGCCAGGAACGACAGCCAAGCGGGCACGAGTTGGTACAAGGAATGCGCGGCCCAGAACGCCAGGTACAACACCGTGACGCCCGCGCCGGCCACGCCCTGGCTGTAGACGCCGAAGCCCTTGGCGCGTAGCCGCTCACTCCAGCCCACGAGTGTGCCGCCTGCCAGTAACCCAAGCAGGATCCGTCCGGTTGGGCCGATCCAAGCGTTGTCCACGGCGTACTTAAAGAAGAAGGCAGCCCCGATGATGAGAGTCAAAGCCCCGGCGCGATTGGCCCAGCGCAGGCCGACGGCGGTTTCGGCCTCCTCGATCGTGTGGGCGTGCGCGGGCGCGGGTTCCGGGGCCGGATCCGGGACCGGTGCGGCCTGCGGCACGGGTTCGGGGACAGGTTGCGGTTGGGGCGCTTGCGTGGCGAATACCGGCGTGGGCGCCACGACGGGCTGGGGTTCGCCGCCTCCTTCAAGCCGTGCGATCCTCTGTTCGAGTTCTCCGACACGCCGCAGCAGGCGCACATTCGCTTCTGTCAGCGCGTTCATTCGCGCGGACAGGTCATCCGGTCCGATGGGGTCCATCACTCCTCCCGAGGCGTTGGAGTCAGTCTTCGGCGGGCAAGTTTCCGGCTTCGCGCTCTTTTTCTTCCTTGAGGAAGAGATGAGCCAGGTCGATGTCCGAGGGACGCGTGATTTTGATGTTGCGGTCCGAACCGGATATCACCGTCACTTCCACCCTTTCCAAACGTTCCACCAGCGAGCTTTCGTCCGTGCCGGTGAACTCGTCTTCACGGGCTTTCGCGAATGCCTCCCGCAGAAGGTCTGCCTGGAACACCTGGGGCGTTTGCGCCAGCACCAACCGGTCGCGGTTCAGCGTGCCGCGCACCTTATGCAGATGTACCTGCTTCACCGTATCCACCGGCACAATGCCGACGATCGCCGCGCCCGATTCGCGCGCCGCTTCGATCGCCTGCCGGATCGTCTCCGCCCGGATGAATGGCCGGACGGCGTCGTGCACGGCTACCAGTTCCACATCCGGCGCCAGCGACGCAAGGGCGTTCTCGACGGAATTCTGCCGCGTCTCGCCGCCCTCCACAAGCCGGACGGGCTTGTCGAATGTCCGGCCCGCCAGCAACTCCTCGACCCGTTCACGGTCCTCAGCACGCACCGCCAGCACGACCTCTCCGACTTCGGCGCAGGCTGCGAACTTGCGGATTGTGTGCAACACGACCGGCTCGCCATCCAGTTCCATGAACTGCTTGCGGCTAGCGCCGCCAGGGTTCATCCGGGTGCCGAGTCCGGCGGCAGGCAGAATCACTGAGACTTTCATTACGGAAGGACAGTCCTCGATGAATTATGAGTGGGAGGGCGCGCCCGAAGCGGCCGGTTTCTCGCGCCCCTGTTCGCCGCCACTGGACGACTTATCGTACACCTGGTGAACCCGGTCGTCGAAACGCCCGAAGATCATTTTCCCGGCGGTTGTTTGCAGGACGCTGGTCACCGAGATATCGATTGTTTTCGAGATCAACCGCTTCGCGTTGTCCACGACCACCATCGTACCGTCGTCCAGATAGGCCACGCCCTGGTTGTACTCCTTGCCTTCTTTCAGGATGAATACACGCATCACTTCGCCTGGGAGCACAATCGGCTTCAGGGCGTTCGCGAGTTCATTGATGTTCAGGACGTGAACGCCGTGCAATTGAGCCACCTTATTCAGGTTGAAGTCGTTGGTCACGATTTTGCAGTCGTAGACCTTCGCGAGTTCGATCAGTTTCAGGTCCACTTCGCGCACGTTGGGGAAATCGTCCTCCAGGATCTGCACGTTCAGCGAGACCATTTTCTGAATCCGCTGCAGGACATCGAGGCCGCGCCGGCCGCGGTTGCGCTTCATCGAATCAGCCGAATCGGCCACCAGTTGCAGTTCGCGAAGGACGAACTGTGGCACGACCAGAATGCCATCCAGGAAGCCGGTTTCGGCGATATCGGCGATGCGCCCGTCGATGATCACACTGGTGTCGAGGATCTTGAAGCTTTGCTTGCCGCTCTTCTCGCCACCGAAGAGGCCGCCGAGCGCGGCCAGATTCAACATGTCACCCTTCGTGGCGCCCACGATCAGGCCCACGTAGCTCATCAGCATCAGGATGAAGAGCTGGATGAACCGGACGGTGCCGCTCGGGTCCGGCACGGTCCACGATAGAATCACCGAGATCATGAGCGCGCCAAGAATACCGAGTACGCTGCCCACGGCCGCTCCGATCAATCGCTTCAGGCTGACCTGCTTCAGGCGAACCTCAAACACGACGATCAACAGGCCCAATCCGGCGCCAAGACCCGCCGCGACGGGATGTCCTAAACCAAACGGCTGCAGGAACCACGCCGCAGCCGCCAGAATCAGCACGAACAGGATTCGAATAGGAATAAGATCGGTCACAATGACACCTCAGGGCAAGAAACGGCCATGGAGACACAGCCGCCCTCTTGCGCGTTTGAGTATATCACCGGGAGCGGAGGAGGTCAGTCCCAGGAGGAGGGCAACAAAAGGAGATACGCCTGCGCGCCTGCAGTGGACGGGCGCGCAAGGCGGATAGAATCGAGGCCGGACTTAGAGGGCTTTCGCCAACTCTTCGGCGAAGGCGCTTTGGGGCGTGTTGCCCGTCCGGCGATGCTTGCGTCCGCCTCGGCGGCGCTCAGGCGGGGCGCCGGCGGGGGCAGGCCCCGCGGCTGGGGTCACGCCAGGCCCGCTTGGCACCGGACCGCGGGCGCTCTTCGCTCGCGGCGGCTGCGCCTGATTCGCTCGCAGCATGCGGTCTTCGAGCGGCGCACGGTCAAAACGCCGGATGATCGAATTCATCTCTTCATCATTGGGCGCTTCGATGAAGGCGAAGCCCTTGGATTCCTGAGTCTCCGGGTTGCGGATGACTTTCACGGAATCGGCCACCAGGTTTTCCGCCACGAGCCACGACTTGATATCGTCAGCCGTGACCCATGCCGGAAGGTTACCGAGAAAAACGGTCGAACTCATCGATTGAGAATGTTAGCTCCGTTGGGGGTTTGGACCAGATCGGAGAGAGCTGTCCATGAGGCACTACTATCCTATCACGCGGCCCGCCCCCCGGCAAACTTTCCGCAACAATATTCAACGCAGTTCGAATCCGTGTTGCTGGCGGTGGTAGCCGCTGTCGAACCGCTGGGAGGTCTTGAACAGTTCAAAACGCCCGTCACCCTGTTCCATGCGCACGCGCGCCATCAGCGCCGTCATCTCCTCGGCCGTCATCGGCTGGAAGGAACGCCCGATTCGGATGGCTTCGCGCAGATGGCCCATTTCGGCAAGTCCCACGACTTGAGTCGAGACCGGCTGGCTCAGGCAATAGCGGTAGCACTCCTCGACCGTCACCACCCCCGCCTGGAGCATTTTGCCGTCGCCGCCGCAGCCCTTCATCCCGACCACGCCCACGCCTTTGACGAGGCAGCCGGGTACGGTCTCGCGCCGGAAGCTCAGGAACCGGTCGTCCATCACGTTGATGGGCATCTGCACGGCGTCCCATTCGAAGTCGAGCCCCAGGATCTTGTTGTGAATCGCCGGCGCTTTGTGCCCGGTGAAGCCGATGTAGCGTACTTTGCCAGCTTTCCTGGCTTCGATCGCGGCTTTCAGGCCGCCTTTTTCCAGCAGGTACTCGGCGTCATTGTAGTAGTTGCACTCGTGGAACTGCCACAGGTCGATCCGGTCGGTCCGCAGGCGTTTGAGACTTTCGTCCAACTGCTGCATCGCTCCAGCGTAGTCGCGCGCGCAGACTTTGGTCATGAGGAACGCTTTGTCGCGTTTCCCGTCCATGGCCAGAGCCTTGCCCATCACTTCCTCGGCGCGCCCGTTGTGGTATTCCCAGGCGTTGTCCATGAAGGTGATGCCCTCGTCGATGGCGGTGTGGATCAGCCGGAACGACTCGCTCTCGTCCTTTGGCCGGGCCGCGTGATGGCCGCCGAGGCCGAGAACCGAAACGCGCTCGCCTGCGCGCCCAAGCGGTCTGGTGGGCATCCCCGTCGCCGATGCGCTCTGCGTTGCGGCGACGACCTGCTGCGCCAGCGCGGCCGCCGAGATCGCTGAGAAAAAGCCTCGCCTCGTCGATGTCGCGTTCCTCATCGAGAATCACCTCCCAGGTTGTCTTGGACTTCGTTTGCGCTAATCCGCCGGCCGCACCGTCACTGCCAGCCGGACGGCCTCGTTCTCCTTCAGTTGCCCCAGCACTTCCGCGGGCACATCCCCATCCACTTCGACCACCGCTACGGCCCGCAGCGGCTTTCCTTCGGCCGCCGGGCCAAGTTCCCGGCCCAGCGAGAAATTCGCGATGTTGATCTGATTCCGGCCCAGCACCGTACCGACATGCCCGATCACGCCCGGCACGTCATAGTTCCGCATGTAGATCAGGTTGCCTTCGAGGGGCGTTTCCACGGCGATGCCGTCGATGGAGCTGAGGCGCGGCTTGTCGAACAGCACTGTACCCGAAAGGGACGTGACGCCCTCGCTCGTTTGGTACTCAATCAGAATCTGGTCGGACTGCCCGCTCCGCGCGTCGCGTTTCTCTTCCACCACCACACCGCGCTGGGTGGCCAGTTGCAGAGCGTTCACGACATTAACGCGCGTCGCCAGCCCACGGCTCAGGATGCCCGCCACCGCTGCGTTTCGCAGCAAGTTCGTATTCATCTCGGCGATGCGCCCCTGGTAAGTCACCTTTACGCTTGCGGGGTTGCCCTCCGCCACGTGCGCGGCGAACTTGCCCAGCCGCTCCGCCAATTCAACAAAAGGGCCCACGGCCTTGTACTGCTCCGGCGTGATTGCGGGCATGTTTACGGCGTTGATCGCCACGCCGTTGGTCAGGTACTCCACCAACTGCTCGACGATCCGGATGCCGACAATCTCCTGCGCCTCCTCGGTAGAGCCAGCAATGTGCGGCGTCGCCAGCAGGTTCGGCGCCGAGAGGACCGGATCGCCCTCCGCCGGCGGCTCCGGGGAAAATACGTCGAGACCGGCGCCCGCCACCTTGCCCGACACCAGCGCGGCCCGCAGCGCTTCCTGGTCGATCAGTTCTCCGCGTGCGCAGTTGATGATCCGCACGCCATCCTTCATCTTCGCGATGTTTTCGGCGCCGATCAGCCCCTTGGTTTCCGGCGTCACAGCGAGGTGCAGGCTGACGTAATCGGACTCCTTGAGCAGCGTGTCCAGTTCCACCAGCGTCACGCCAAGATCGTCCGCCGCCTGCGCGGCCACGTACGGGTCCGACGCGATGATCTTCATCTCGAACCCGCGTGCCCGACGCACGACTTCCTGGCCTATGTTTCCCAGCCCCACCACGCCAAGAACCTTGCCGCGCAGCTCATTGCCGAGAAACTTCTTCTTCTCCCACTTGCCGCCGCGCGTCGAGGCGCTCGCCTCGGGCACCATTCGCGCGAGTGAAAGCATCAGGGCTAGCGTATGTTCGGCCACCGACACCGCGTTGCCGCCTGGCGTGTTCATCACGAGCACGCCCGCAGCCGTCGCCGCCGGCAAGTCGACATTGTCCACGCCCACGCCCGCGCGCCCGATTACGCGCAGCTTCGGCGCCTTCGCCAGTGTTTCCGTTTTCACCTTCACGGCGCTGCGTACGATCAGCGCGTCGCAATCCGCCAGATGCGGCTCATACTCTTTCGGGTTTGAGATCACCACGTCCCAACCCGCCTGTTTCTGCAGCAGCGCCACCGCCGCCGGCGACATCGGTTCCGCAACCAGTACCTTCATTTCGCTTCCCTTGCTACGCCTTCAACGCCGCTTCGGCGTAAATCTTCTGGACCGCCGCCACGCCCTTGCCGAACTCGACCGGCACTCCCTTGCTGTGCAGGACCAGCTCCAACTCCGCCACCATCGCGAACAGGTCCGCGAAATCGAAATAGCCCAGGTGGGCGATGCGGAAGATCTGCCCCTTCATCGTCCCCTGGCCGTTCGCAATGATCGACCCGAAATGGTTGCGGAAGCCTTTCACGATTTCGCCTGAATCCATGCCCGCGGGCGCTTTGATCGCGGTCACCGACGAGGAAGGCGAATTCGGCGCGAACAGTTCCAGCCCCAGCGTGGTTGCGGCGGTGCGGGTGGCTCGCGCCAGCAGTTGCGCGTTCTCCACCAGCTTGTCCATGCCGATTTCTTTGATGTACTTCAGCGCCTCGGCCAGGGCTAGAATGTGGCTGACGTTGGGGGTCCAGGCCGATTCGCCCTTATCCGCCATCTTCTTTTCCTTCTTCAGGTCGAAGTACAGCCGCGGCAGCGTTGCGGTCTCTGCCCGAGCCCATGCTTTGGCACTCACAGACAGGAAGGCCAGCCCCGGCGGAATCATGAAAGCCTTCTGGGAGCCGCCCACTATGATGTCGAGGCCCCAACCGTCGATGTCGAGCGGCATCGTGCCCAGTCCCGTGATCGCGTCCACAATGCAGAGCGCGTCCGTGCCCTTACAGATTTCGCCGAAGGCCTGGACATCGTGCGCCGCGCCCGTTGAGGTCTCCGAGGCCTGGAACAAGAGGCCCTTCGCATCGGGATTCTCCGCGAACGCCCGCTTGACGCGATCGGGCGTCACGACGTCGCCATATTCGGCCTTCAGCACCACACCGTTCAACCGGAACGCCTTCGCAAGGTCCACCCAGCGCTCACCGAACTTCCCAGCCGAGCAGATGATCACCTTGTCGCCTTCGGAAAAAAAGTTCGAAACGGAAGCTTCCAGCGCGCCGGTGCCTGAGGACACCGTAATCAGCACATCGCCCTGCGTGCCGAACACTTCTTTGAGATCGGCCAGCACCGTTGGGTAGAGCCTGATGAAATCCTGCGTTCGATGATGGATATCGGAGGCCATCATGGCGTGCAGCGCACGCGGCAGAAGGGGCGTCGGCCCGGGCGTCAGAAGTCGCTGTTTCTTGATATGCATGGTTGTGGGAAGATCGGGAAAGAACTCACTAGGATAACAAAGTCATGCCCCTGCTCGACCAGCTTCAGAAGGACATGGTGGCCGCCATGAAGGCTAAGGAGGAACTCAAACTCAGCGCCATCCGGATGGTAAAAACCGCCCTGATGAAGGAGAAAGTAGACTCCATGAAGGACCTGGACGAAACCACGGAACTTAAGGTACTCAACATGCTGCTCAAACAGCGCCGCGAGTCCGTCGAGATGTTCCGCAAAGGCGGCCGCGAGGAACAGGCCGCCAAGGAAGAAGCCGAGATCCGAATCATCGAAGCCTACATGCCCGCCATGGCCACGGAGGAAGAAGTTGAAGCCGCCATCCAAGCCGCCCTTCGCGAAACGGGAGCAACGACGGCGAAACAGATGGGGCTGGTGATGAAAGCCGCTCAGGCCCAACTTGCAGGGAAGCGAGTCGACGGCCGCACCCTCAGCGAAAAGGTCAAAGCGAAGCTGGGGTAGGTTGGCGGAGCAACTGTTCTTTCCTCCTTGGCGGCCCGAACTGAGGGTAAGTCGGAGTTGACCTTCGTCCCTCGCCCCGGTCAGCCCGGCGTCGGCGGCCGTGCTTACGCCAATGTCATCGAAATCGCAGGCCAAAGCAGCGGGGAAGCCGGCGAGCGTGGCGGGCTGGGTGTGCGGGACAATCTCGCCGGCGCATACTCCCAGGTGCTCGTTGCCGGAGACGACGCCGAGGACACGAGGCCCTTGGCCCGCAAAGCAGCCCCTGCCGCCACAAGTTCCCGCCGTCCGGGAGATCCGGCTTCTGGCGAAGGTGTCTCTGCCCTCAGTACGGATCACCCGGAAACCAGTGCCGGGGTAGCGGCGAAAGTTTACTCCGCCTTCTTGCGGCGCGAGCGCCGCGGCTTTTCGGCGGTGTTGCCGGAAGGCGCTGCGGTTTTCTTGCGGGTGACGCGCTTCTTCGGTTTGGCTTTTGGCTCGGGCACGTCGGGAAGCGGAATTTCGCCGGTGGCGGTTGGCTGGCCCTTGACGATGGGCTGGACGAAGTCGTGCTCGGTGAGGAGGTCTTCTTCGCGGACTTCCTTCGTGAGCGGGGCGGGCGGATAGAATTCCGCGCCCATGTGGACGATCAGCCCGAGGTCTTCGCTCGGCTCCAGGCGTACCACGGTCTTGTCCTGCGCGAAGTTCAGGAATTCGGTGAACTCCTGATAGCCGTATTTCTGGTAATCGAATTCGGGGAACTCCTCCACCATCCAGGCGGCGAGTTCGGAAGCCGGGCGGCCGCCGTCTTCGAAGTCCAGGCGGTGAACTTCGAGCACGTCGCGCAACAGGGGCAGAGCCTCGTCGGGACGCGGCAGCGGCTTGTCGGAATGGTAGCTGCGCTTGCGTTCGATCAGGTAACGGCCGCCGGATCCCTTGACGTTCACCAGTTCGGCTTTCTTCAGCTTTTCGACGAATTCGGAGAACGAGCGAGCGCCGTAGGCGGATTCGTTGAAAGTGGAGTCGAGCTGCAGCATGGTGGACTTGAGAAGTCCGAGTTGCGGCTGGACGTTGCGGCGCTCAAGCACCTGCAGGGCGCGCTCGACGAGCGACATGGAGAGGTTGAGGTCGAGCGCCGGGGGGCGAGCCTGAGGCTGCTGCTGTTGGGCCGGTTTGTCGTCCTGCTCTCTGCGGTCGCCGCGGTCGCGGTCACGGTCGCGCTCTTTGCGGTGGCGGCGGTCGCCGCGGTCGCGCTCCGGCATGGGCGCGACGGCGTCCATATTGAGCAGCGACTCGAAGGAGACGAACTCGTGGCAGTTCTGCTGGAGAATCGTCGAGGTGAAAGCCTTGCCGCCCACGACGAAGACGGTCTTGCCGTATTCCTTCAGCTTATTCACCAGTGGGATGAAGTCGGAATCGCCCGATACGATGGCGAAGGCGTTCACATGGTCGTGCGTGAAGGCCATTTCCAGGGCGTCGAGGGCGAGGTTGATGTCCGCGCCGTTCTTGTCGCCACGGGGCGACGGGATGCGCTGCACCATCTGGACGGCGTTTTCCGCCATCTGCCGGGTGGCGCCTTCCTGGCGCGACCAGTTGGCGTAGGCGAACTTGGCGACGATGTCGCCGCGTTCTTTGAGGGCGTCGAGCACGAGGGACACCTCGAACTCACGCCGGAGCGTGGATTTCACGCCGATTTCAATGTTGTCGTAATCGACGAAAACCGCGATATTGAGACGGTCTTGCATGTGTTTGATACAAAATCCTACCAGATTGTTTTATTTGACGGGGGCGGCCTCGCGGTGATCCGGCCGGGACAGAGCGCGCGGAAGCGGCAGGACATTGAATCCTCCAGCCTTCGTGCGCGGCGTCTGCCTGGAACACGGCTGCGACCCCCGAGGTTTACTTCGGGCGTCATCCTCGCGGATGACGCGTCCGTGGACGGCTCACGCCGTCCGGGTTTCGTTTTGTGCGGCGACTGCCGCGATTCCTTTCAGAAGATCCCGTGGCCGGCGTCCGCTCGGGCGCGTACACATGGGCTAGGCTCCTGCAGGCGGACCCTCCGGTCCGCTATTCATCAGGTGAACCCTCCTTTAGTATAGATGGGAATTTGATCATCGGGGCTCCGCCTTTTGCCGGATCTTTCTGGCGTGGCTCTCGATCCAACCGCATCCTACAATGAAGGAACCAAATGGACGATCGACTCTTCAAGGAACCGGCCTTGGCGCTAAACCGCATCTACACAAAAACGGGCGATGGAGGCGAGACTTCGCTGGTGGGTGGGCAGCGGGTATCCAAGGATTCGCGGCGTCTCGAATGCTATGGCACGGTGGATGAACTGAATGCCTTCACTGGGGCCGCCGCGGTCACCGCGCGCGAATCCGGACTCGACGAACTGGCTGGCATTCTCGAGCGTGTGCAGCACGAGTTGTTCAATCTCGGCTCGATTCTGGCGACTGATCCGGCCGACATTGGCCCGCGGCAGCCGCGCATCACCGAAGCCGAAGTGCGCCAGCTTGAAGCCGAGATGGACCGGATGAACGAACATCTCCCCGCGCTCCGCAGCTTCGTTCTACCCGGCGGGACGCGCCTGAACGCCGAACTGCACCTATGCCGCACCGTCTGCAGGCGGGCGGAGCGGGCCGTGGTGGCGCTGCGGCGCGAAGCAAACGTCGATTCGATCAATATCCATTATCTGAACCGCCTCAGCGACGCCTTTTTCGTTTACAGCCGCCGGGCTAGTCAATTGAGCGGCGTTGAGGAGGTTCTATGGCAGCCCAACCAGGCGTCTTCCGCGCGTCGGCCCTGAGTCCCGCGCGCCTGGCTGGTATTGCGCTGCTGCTGACCGCCGCCTGGATCGCCTTTCAGGGCGCTTGCGTGTATCACGGCCAGTGGCGGGGCCTGTTCCGCGCCAGCGTTGAGTTTTCCCTGCCGGAGGCGCTTCGCGCGGATCTGCCCTTGCTGCCGGCAGGACGCGGCTACGACGGGCAATTTTACCGCGTCATTGCGCATGACCCCTGGCCACCGTTCTCGCTGGATTCCTCGATGGATGCGCCTTCGGTCCGGCGGCAGCGGATCCTGGTCCCCGCGCTCGCCTGGCTGTTTGCCGCGGGCCAGGCGGCATGGATCGATCCGGCCTATCTGGGTGTGATTCTGGCGAGCATCGCCGGGGGCGTTTACTGGACCGCCCGGTGGTTCGAACTGCGCGGGCGCGCGCCCGCTTGGGGCCTGCTGTTTTTCGTCACTCCGACGGCACTCGCTTCTGTGGACCGGATGCTGGTGGACGCCACGCTGTTGGCTCTCTTCATTGCGGCCGCGGCCGCCTGGGAGCACCGTCAATGGGGGTGGTTGATCATGGCTCTCGCGCTGGCCTCGCTCACTCGCGAGACCGGGGTCCTGCTTGCGGCAGGCGCCACGGCGGGCTTGGCTCTGCAGCGAGAGTGGAAGCCCGCCTGCGCCGCGGCGCTCTCCGCGCTGCCTGCGTTGGGCTGGATGGCTTATCTGACTATCACCCTCGGCCAGGCTTACGCCGAGGCCAACAAACAGTACCTTTTCCCCGGCCTCTGGCGGTTCCTCATGAATCCCGAGTCCAGCGCTCCGCTGCCGCTGCAGGCGCTCAATTTGCTGGGTTTGCTGACAATTCCAATCTGTTTAGGGCTTGCCGTCTGGCTGGCGTGGAGGAAAGAGACGCTGGCCCTGCTGGCGCTGCCCTTTCTCGGCCTGGCCATTCTGCTGGGTGCTCCGGAAGCACTTGGGAACCCGTATGCCTACGGCCGTTCTCTCGGCCCTGTGTTTGCACTGGTTCTCTGGACCGGCGCCGCACAACGCGCCTGGTGGTTTGCCGCAGCGCTGCCTGCCTTCGCCGGCGTGGCCGCCTACAGTGCGGCGGCACTTCTTCGCGGCTTAGGATGGGGAACATGATCCGGCTCCTGCTCCCGCTACTCTGCACCGCATTCGTGCTGCCCGCCCAGACCCGCGTCTGGCTCGATGCCGACACGGCCAACGAGATCGACGATCTCTATGCGCTTACGCGCGCGCTCACCGCGCCGGGACTCACCGTCGTGGGCCTTTCCTCGACGCAGTGGAAGCATTCGCCCGTCGCCGAGGGCAATACGCTCGAAGCCAGCCAGCACCTGAACGAAGCGCTGCTCGGAATGCTGGGCAAGGGCGGCGTGCCCACGCACCGGGGCTCGATGGTTCCCGTCTATTGGTGGGGCCGAGACCGCATCGCCTATTCGGGCGCCGCATACCACCTGATGCTCGAAGCGCGCGCCACGCCGCCGGGCGAGAGACTCACCGTGGTGGCGCTGGGCGCGCTGACCAACGTCGCCTCGGCCATCATGATGGACCGCGCGATTGCCGCGCGGCTGCGCCTGTACTGGCTGGGCGCCGAGATCCGCGGCGGCGTGTGGGACAAGAGCGAATTTAACTGCCTGAACGACATTCACGCGCTGAACGAGGTGCTGAACACGAAGGATCTCGAAATGCTGGTGATGCCCACCACGGTCGCCCGCCAACTCACGTTCAACTACGAGGACACCGCCGCGCGGCTGAAGGATCTGGGTCGCGCCGGACGTTTTCTGCTCGATCGATGGGACCGCCACTCGCCGGGCGCGAGCCGCTGGATCATGTGGGATCTCGCCGCCGTGGAGTGGCTGCTGAATCCGTCGCTGGTGGAATCGGCAATGATTCAGACTCCGCCCGAGAACTCGCAGCGCCAGGTGCGCGCGGCGACGGCCATCGATGTCGATGGGATGCGGGCGGCGTTCTGGAAGGCGCTCGCTTCTGCTCTTACGCGCTAGAATCCCACTCGCCAGTGATCCATTACTCTTCCTCCCGCCGCCGCGCCACGACGCGATAACTGCGCCGGCGCACGGTGCCGGTGGTGAAGGCGTCCTCGATCACGCCGGCCTGTTCCTGGTTATGACGTTTGAGCGATCCCGCGGCGGGCGAGGCCGACTCCAGCCGGCCGGCGAACAGCAGCGTGCGCCGCGTCTGGTCGAGCATCGGCTGCATGCGGTCCTTCACGAAGAGCCAGCCGCCCATGTTCCGGGGCTCTTCCTGCACCCAGACCACGTCGGCGGTGGACGGATACCGCCAGAGCATCTTCTCGATCTCATCCGCCGGCCAGGGGTAAAACTGTTCGAGGCGGATGATGGCCACGTTGGTGGCGCCGCGCTGCTGCCGGGCCTCCAGAAGCTCGTAGTAGATCTTGCCCGAGCAGAACAGTATTTTGTTGACGCGGTCCGTGGGCTCGCTGGTGGGATCCCCGAGTACCGGCTGGAAGCCGCCCTGGGTGAAATCCTTCAGAGGCGAAACGGCCTTCGCATGACGCAGCAGCGATTTCGGCGTAAGCAGCACCAGCGGTTTGCGCAAGCCGCGCCGGTCGTGACCGCCGTACATCTGCCGCCGCAGCAGGTGGAAGTACTGAGCGGGGGTGGTGACGTTCGCCACGCACATGTTGTCTTCGGCGCACAGCAGCAGGAAGCGGGTGAGCCGCGACGAGGAGTGCTCGGGACCCTGGCCCTCGTAGCCGTGCGGCAGCAGCAGGACCAGCCCCGAGGGCTGGCTCCATTTCGCTTCGCAGGACGAGATGAACTGGTCGATGATGATCTGCGCTCCGTTGGCGAAATCGCCGAACTGCGCTTCCCACAACGTCAAGGTCAGCGGATCGCCGAGCGAATAGCCGAACTCGAAGCCCATCACGCCGTATTCGCTCAGCGACGAGTCGTAAACCTCGAAGCGGGCCTGTTGCGGATCCAGGTGCTGCATCGGCGTATAGACATCGCCCGACTCGTAGTCGAAGTATTCCAGGTGGCGCTGCGAGAACGTGCCGCGTCCCGAATCCTGGCCCGACAGCCGCACCGGCGTGCCTTCGAGCACCAGCGAACCGAACGCGAGAGCCTCGCCCATGGCCCAGTCCGCCGTGCCGCCGTTCAGGAGGTCCTTGCGATGTTGAATGAACTTGCGCAATTTCGGGTGGAGGTTGAAGGATTCCGGGAATGTGGTGATGCCCTCGACGATCTTCTCGATCGCATCCTGGCTGATCGCCGTGCGCGGGCAGGAAGCGGCGACATCCGCCTCCTGGAGTTCGGTCACCTCCTGCAATTCCCACTGGTCGCCGCTGCGCGTGGCTTCCTCGTGGGCTTCGTTCATCCGCTGCTGGATCTGCTTGCGGATGCGCTCCACCACTTCGCCGCCGACCACGGATTCGCGCAGCAGCCGTTCGGTGTAGATAGACGCCACCGAGGGGTGGCCCTTGATCTTGCGGTACATCAGCGGCTGCGTGTAGGAGGGATCGTCGCCCTCGTTGTGCCCGTATTTGCGGTAGCAGATCATGTCCACTACCACATCCTTCTTGAAGCGCTGACGGTACTCGAAGGCGATTTGAATCGCGCGGATACACGCGTCGGGGTCGTCGCCGTTCACATGCAGGATCGGCGCCTGGACGGTGCGCGCTACGTCGGTGCAGTAGCTGGAGGAGCGCGCCTCGTCCGGCGTGGTCGTGAACCCAATCTGGTTGTTGATCACCAGATGGACCGTACCGCCCGTGGCGTAGCCCTTCAGCAGCGATAGGTTGAGCGTTTCCGACACTACGCCCTGGCCGGCGAAGGCGGAGTCGCCATGCACCAGCACCGGCAACACCTTGTCGCGGCGCACATCGTTCATGCGGGTCTGCTTCGCGCGAACGATGCCTTCCACCACTGGATCCACCGCCTCGAGGTGCGACGGGTTTGGCGACACGCTCACTTTGATTTCGAAGCCCGCCGAGGTGCGCTGCACGCCCGACGCGCCGAGGTGATACTTCACGTCGCCCGAGCCTTGCGTGGTCTCCGGATCCACGTTGCCTTCGAACTCGCCGAAGATCTGCGCCATCGACTTGCCCAGCAGATTGGCCAGCACCGTGAGCCGTCCGCGGTGCGCCATGCCGATCACCATCTCCTGGACGCCGGCCGCGGCGGACTGCTCCAGCAGTTCATCGAGGATCACCATGGCCGACTCGCCGCCCTCGAGCGAGAAGCGCTTCTGCCCGACAAAGCGCGTGTGCAGGAAGTTCTCGAAACTCTCCGCTTCGATGAGCCGCAGCAGCACGCGCCGCCGCAATTCCTCATCCAGCGGCCAGTTATTCGCCGTCGGCTCCATACGCTCCTGCAGCCAGCGTTTCTCCTCGGGGTGCTGGATGTGCATGTACTCGCAGCCCAGCCGGCCGCAGTAGGCGCCGCGCAGGGTTTCGAGGATCTCCCGCAGCGTGGCCACGCTCTTGGCGCGCGCTCCGTATGCCAGGTTGCCGGTGATGAACTCGCGTTCGAGGTCCCAGATGGTCAAGCCATAAGTGGATGGATCGAGTTCGGGGTGATAGCCGGGCGACACGCCCAAGGGATTCAAATCCGCGATCAGATGGCCGCGGACGCGGTAGGCATTGATCAACTGCAGGACGGCCGCCTGCTTGGCGATCTCGTCCAGCCGCCGCTCATCGCGGAAGCCGAGCGCGGAGCCGCGCCGGTCCTCCATCCACCGCACCGGCTGATAGGGCATGCCGGTGGCAGTAAAGATTTCGTCGTAAAAGCCTTCTTCGCCCTCCAAAAGCGCTTGAATTTTGCCCAAAAACGCGCCCGATTCCGCGCCTTGAATGATGCGGTGATCGTAGGTGCACGTCATCGTCATCACCTTGCAGATGCCGAGTTGCGCCCGCAAATCCTCGCTCACACCCTGGAATTCGGGCGGAAAATCGATGGATCCGGTGGCGATGATGGCGCCCTGCCCCGGCATCAGCCGCGGCACCGAACCCTTGGTGCCCACCGTGCCCGGGTTGGTCAATGAAATGGTGGTGCCGGCGAAATCGTCCGGGGTCAGTTTACCGGTGCGCGAGCGTACCACAATCCCGTCAAACGCGGAGAGGAACTGGAAAAAGTCCATGCTGCCGGCGTTCCTGATGTTAGGCACGACCAGTGACCGAAGCCCGTCCTTACCCGCCACGTCCACGGCGAGGCCGATGTTGATCTCGTTGCGGACGAGCCGGTGCGCCTGGCCTTCCACCTCGGCATACGCGTGGTTGATCGAGGGCATTTGCTTGATCGCACGCACCAGGGCCCAGGCAATCAGGTGGGTATAGCTGATCTTCGACTTGCCGTGCAATTCCCGCCACTGGTTCAGCAGCCGGCGGTTTTCATCGATCACCTTGACCGGAATCGTACGCTGCGATGTGGCCGTAGGCACGCCGAGCGAGAGGTTCATATTCTCGGCGATGCGCAAGGGCGCGCCCTTCAACGGCACGAGCTGCTCCGAGGGCGAGAGCTTGAGCGGAGGCGGGGCGACGGCGGCCTGCTTCGGCGCGGCCACCGCCTTCACCTCTTGCGGCTCCGGCGGCGCGGCGGTTTCAGCGGGCGCTATCTGCTGGGTGACCAGCGGCGGCTCGGGCTGTTCCACGGGCGCCTCGGCGGGCTTCGCCGTGGAGGAATCGAAGCGCTGTTTCCAACTTTCGTCGATGCCACCGCGATTATGAATGTACTGCTGGTAGATCTCTTCTTCCAGCCAGCTATTGATACTGACGCTCTGCTCGGATTCCGTAGGCATGATGGTAGTTTGGACGCGAACCCTCCTTGTCAGACTCCGCGCCTTGCGTAACTTCAGTTTAACGCGCAAAGGGCAGGCCTATTATCCTAATGGAATGAAGCTGCTGGTCTTCTCCGACATCCACGGCGATCTTCCGGCTCTCGAACGGCTGTTGACGATCGAGGCGGACTACTACGTCGCCGCCGGCGATCTTGCCAACTTCGCGCGCGGACTGGACCGCGCCGCCGCCGTTCTGGCTTCCCGCCGGGACCGTGTCTGGCTGATGCCCGGCAACCACGAGCACGAAAACGACACCGCCGCCGTGTGCGTGCAGCATGGCTTCGGCCATCTCCACCGGACCTGCTTCGAGGCCGGCGGCTGGCATATCGCCGGACTTGGCCATTCGAACCCGACGCCGTTCGACACGCCCGGCGAATCCCCGGAGTCCGAACTCGCGGAACGGCTGGAACCCTTCGCCGCCCTTGATCCCCTCATTCTGATTTGCCACTGCCCGCCGAAAAATACCGCGCTCGACGAGGCCGGACCCGGACGCCACTTCGGCTCCACCGCGGTCGCCTCCTTTATCGAGCGGGTGCAGCCGGACTGGTTTTTCTGCGGCCACATCCACGAAGCCGCGGGCCGCAAGGCCACGTTCGGCCGCACTATCGGCGTGAACGCGGGCAAGCAGGGCTACCTGCTCGAGGTCTGAATGGCCGTGGAGTACCATTTCGGGCAGACCGGCATCGCGTTTGAGGATGTTCTCGACCTCTACCGCGCTTCCACCCTGGGCGAGCGAAGGCCCATCGAGGACCATGCGCGCATGCAACAGATGTGGACCAGCGCGAATCTCGCCGTCACGGCCTGGGAGGAGGGCCTGCTGGTGGGCCTCGCGCGCAGCCTCACCGACCACACCTATTGCACGTACATGTCGGACTTGGCCGTGCGGGTTTCGCACCAGCGGCAGGGCATCGGGCGTGAGTTGATCCGCCTGACGCGCGCCGCGGCCCCGGATGCGACGCTGATCCTGCTCGCCGCTCCGAAAGCGGTGGACTACTACCCTCGCCTCGGCTTCTCACGGCACGAGTCCGCCTGGATTCTCCGCCCCAGCGACGAACTGGCGCCGGTATAAGGAAACGGGGGCGTGGCACGAAGCCACGCCCCCTACAGCGGGCACACAGAAATCTCGCGGACTTACGCCTTCTTGGCCTCGCCTTTGCCCATGTTTTCGATCTCGCTGAACTGGACCGTGCGACCGGTGTCGAGCGCGATGTTCGAAAGGATCACGGCGATCGAATCGGCCAGGCCGACTTCGATGTCCGCGCGCGGGCGCTTGCCGGTGCGGCAATCGTTGAAGAAGCTCTCCAGCGAAGTGTCCACCGGGTTCTTGGGCTCTTCGGGCACCAGGATGCCTTTCTGATAGAGCCAAAGGCGCGCGTACTTCATTTCCTTCTCGAGGAAGCTCTCCTTACCCGTAAGCAGATCCTTATCAAGCAGGATCGGCAGCGGGCGGGAGCCGGCGGCGGCCACCATCGTGGCGCCGGCCTTCCATTCTTCCTTCTTCTTTTTCTTGGCTTCTTCCACCTTGGGCGGGTTGGGTTCCTTGAACCACATGCCGATGGGCATATTATTGTCATCGCCCACGGTGATGTGGATTGAGCCGCCCGTGCCGCAGATGATCTCGCCCATTTCTGTGCGCTGACCGCCGACGCCGGCCCAGTGCGAGGAGCCGGGAATGCCGGTCCACACGAGCCTGCGGCCCTTCGGGTACTTGTAGATGAGCTGAATGTTATCGAGAATGTCGCGGCCGTCGTGCATGAAGTCGCGCGATCCCATGCCCATCACGGCCTCGGGCGTCATCCCCATCATCCAGTCGGCTACGTCGATCTGGTGCGAAGCGAGTTCGGCCACCAGGCCGCCGGACCACTCGCGGAACAGCCGCCAGTTCGCCATCTTGGGCTGGTCGGTCTTCATCTTCCAGCCGGGATTGCGGTGCCACTGCGCCTGGACGTAGGTGACCTCGCCGATGACGCCCTTTTCGACCATCTGGCGCGCCGCCTGATACATGGCGCTGTAGCGGCGCTGGAGGCCCACCTGCAGCGTCTGTTTCGGGCGGTCGTGCGCGAGTTTGCGCAGGCCATGCACTTCCTCTGGAGTGAACACCATGCTCTTTTCGCAGAAGACATGCTTGCCCGCTTCCAAGGCATCCTTGGTCACGGGGTAGTGCAGAAACAGCGGCGTGGTGACGAACACAGCCTCGACATCCTTGTCGGCCAGCAGTTCTCGCCAGTCCTTGTACTTCTTAGGGCTGCCCCCGATGGTCTGCACCGCCTTGGTGAGAGCATCGTCGCTGACGTCGCACACGGCCACACAGCGCCCGTTGTCGATGCCCTTCAGGTGTTTCAACAGGTACGTGCCGCGGCTGCCGGTGCCCACCATGCCGTATTGAATGGCGTTGGTCTGGGCTTTGGCGGTACGGATCAGCGGACCCGCCTGCACTTGGCGAGCCGCCGCTACGGTGGCGAGGGTTGCGGCGCCAGCGACTTTGACAGCTTCGCGCCGTGTCATATCCTTGGAGTCGGCCATGTTCGAGCAACCTCTTGCAGAGTGTTCTAGACTTGCGTCGGGGGAAGAAGATCCGCCCCCATTCTATCCCTTTTTTCGTCCGCCTGCGCGAGCCGCGCGCGGCGCGCGCTCCAATCCGCTCCACCCAGGACCGCGAGCGAAGCGAGCGAGCTCCAACTGAGGATGGTGACGGAATTGACGAACACGCCGTATTCGCGGCTCAGCTTCGTGTAGAGCCAGGGCCAAACCAGCAGGTTCAACCATTTCAGGCCTTCGAGCGCGAGTCCGATCACCACGGCGCGCGGGAGAATCAGCCGGGCCGGAACTTTGGTGTTCGGCAGCAGCCAGTAGACCAGGAACAGCACAAAGATCGTGATTGGGATCGAAGCGAGCTTGAAGACAACGGTCATCAATATGCCGGGCGTGGCGGCTCCGGGTCCGAAGATCACCCGCCAGACGGTGCCGCCGGCGCCCGTCATCGCCGCGGATAACAGGGCCAGGCCGCCGCAAGTGAAGATCAGTCCGACACTGACCAGCTGATTCATGATGATCGACCGGTTGACGGTCACGCCCCAGGCGCGATTCAGCGCCACTTCAAGCGGAATGAAAACCCCGTTGGCCGTAAACAGCAGCAGGAGCACCGGCACCCACTCGATGTTCCGGTTCAGGTTGGCGCTGACGCGCAGGTTTCGCACCAGAAAATCGCCCGTTTCGCCGGGAAAATAGTCGCGGATTGCGACATAGAGCGCCAGTTCCGCATCGGGCGCTCCGAGTACGTTTCGGCACAGTGCGATCACCACAAGCATGAATGGGTAAAAGGACAGCAGTACATACCCGGCTATGGCCATGGCGTGGACATGCGCCTCGGTCTGCATCCAGTAGCGCACCATGGGGCGGATGTCGTGGCGAAGCTCGCGACAGGCACGAAATATGTCTGGAATAAAGCTGGTCAGGGCGTTCCTCGTCGCCTCCGGCTCCGGTGTCATTGCACCCTTGATCGTACTGAAAACCAGAGGCGCCCTACCGGCCGAGGTCGATGCCCAGCGCCTTCAGTTCGTCGGCGTAGTAGCGCTTGTGCAGCAGGTCGAACTCCTCGCTGCCTTCCTGCACCTCGCGCTTGAGCGTGCGCACCTTGGCGCGCGCGGCCTTGTCGGCCTTGTCTTCGTTCGTGAGAATGTCGGTCATCAGGCGCACGACTTCCAGACGCACATCGTTCAGGTCGCGGCGCAGCCGGCATTCGCGCGCTTTCCGCAGCGCGTTCGCCAGCTTGTGCGAGATCTCGTTGATCTTGTCGCGGCTCAACTTCATCGCATCGCCGGTGTCCCGGCCCGAGGCCCGCACGATCTTGCGCTGCGCCACCAACTGGTTCTTGATCTTCCGGAACATCTCGGAATAGCTGATCCCGTTGTTGGCCATGTACACGCTGTACTCTTCCAGAATGCCGCGGACTTCCTCGTTCAGGCGGTCCTCTACGGTCAGTTCCTCCAGGATGATCTCATCCATCAGGACCACCACTGCTTCCGGATTGCTGAGTTCGATCAAGTTGGCGGGGAGTTTTGCGGTCAACTGACGCGCGAGGTAGGTGACGAATTCCTTGGGGATTAACATCCGAGGCTGTTCCGAGGCATTGGCATGATGCCACTTACCAGTGTAGGAGGCCCTCTGAAAAGTGTCAAACGCGTGCCAGTCGAGACGCCACCCTGCCCATTTGACCCTTAAATTTAACCATTCAAGCCGCCAGGAGAACCGCTCGATCGGTATTGATATCTGATTCTTCAAAATCAATCCTATTATTGAGAATGGCTTCTCGCTACGAGGTTCCCAGTATGTCCCGATTGAAATCTCCCGTGGTTATAAAGGCTTTTGCCGCGTTTTTCTGCACCTTGATGATCCCGGCAACGGCCGAAACCGAAGCCGCGGCCGGTCCTACGGGATCGATCCGGGGAACGGTCACTCTCGCCGCGCGCGGCAACCCGATGCCGTACACGACGGTGACGCTTGTCCCGCTGGGCCGCGAGACCGAAACGGACGCCGCCGGCGGGTATTCGTTCGACAACGTCCCGGTGGGGAGGTACAGCGTGCTGGCGCATATGCACGCGCTGACCGACGAGCGCAAGCCCGCAAACGTCAGCGAAGGCCAGACGACGATCGTGGATTTCGCGCTGCGGCTCCAGCCTGTTCGCGAGGCCGTAACGGTGACCGCCTCAGGCCGCGCCGAGAGCGTTTTCGAAGCCTTTCAGACCGTGACCTCGCGCGAAAGCTACGAGCTGACCGCCCGCGCGAACGCGCCCGCGCTGGGTGAAGTACTGGAGAACGAGGCCGGAATTGCCAAGCGGAGCTCAGGGCCCGGCTCCAGCCGGCCGGTGATCCGAGGCTTCGATGGCGACCGTGTACTCATTCTGCAGGATGGCATCCGCACGGGGACGCTCTCCGCGCAATCGGGCGATCATGGTGAGCCGGTGGATCCGGGCGCGATCGAGCGCATTGAAGTGATCCGCGGCCCTGCCACTCTGCTCTACGGCTCGAATGCCATTGGCGGCGTGGTCAACATGGTCACGGGCCACCACATCCTCCACCAGCATCCGCACGAGGGTATGCGCGGCTCGTTCACCGCGCTGGGCGGCACGGGTAACGGAATGGGCGGCGGCGTCCTCAATTTCGAATACGGCAAGAACCGCTGGCTGCTCTATGGCAGCGGCGGCGCGATGGCAACGGGCAGCTACAACACGCCCATCGGCAAGATCCGCAATTCCGCCACCGAAATGGGGCACGTTACGCTGGGTCTCGGCCGTTTCGGCGAGAAGTATTCGTTCAACTTCAGCTATAACAAACAGGCCGGCCAGTACGGCATCCCATACGACTCCGACGAGGACGATCACGACGAGGACGATGACGACGACGATCACGATCACGCGCACGAGGCGCGCCGCGCGCTCAACCGGACGTCCGTCCGCGGGCCCCTGACCGGCGATCATGACGACGATCACGACGACGATCACGACGATGATCACGGCCATGACCATGGCCCGGTGCGGCTCGACTGGTTCCGCCACAATTACCGTTTCCAGACCACGGTGAAGCAATTAGGCGGCATTCTCGATCAGTTCCGTTTCTCTTCGAACTACTCCTACTGGAACCACAAGGAAATCGAGCTGAACGAAGCCGAAGTCGGTACGGAGTTCTTCAATAAGCAGTTCATCTACCGCGGGGAGTTCCATCAGCGCCGCGCCGGCGCGCTGACCGGTCAGTTCGGCTTCTGGGGTTTGCACCGCGACTTCAAGGCCTTCGGTGAGGAAGCGCTCGCGCCGCCCGCCAAGCAGAACGCCATCGCGGCGTTCACGCTGCAGGAAGTGGACCTCGAAAAGATGCGGCTGCAATTCGGAGCCCGGCTGGAAAACAACCGTTTCAACGCCATCGGGATGCCGGACCGCTCCTTCACCGGCGCTTCGGCCTCGGCCGGCCTCTACGTCCCCACCTGGAAAGGCGGTGCGGCCGTGGTCAATTACATGCACAGCTACCGGGCCCCGGGCCTGGAAGAGTTGTATAACAACGGCCCCCATCCCGGGAATGCCATCTTCGAGATCGGCGACCCGGATTTGCGCCGCGAACGCGGAAACGGGGTCGAGTTTTCGGTGCGTCATCTCACCCGCCGGCTGAAACTCGAGACCAATCTCTTCCGCTACCAGTTTTCGGACTTCATCTTCTTTAACCCCACGGGCGAGTTTGACGATGGTCTCCCCGTGGCTGAGTACAAGCAGGGCGACTCACGATTCCTAGGGGCGGACGCGCGTTTCGAGGGCGGACTCACCGAAAATCTCTGGCTCACGCTCGGCTTCGACGCCGTGGACGCTCACCTCACCGCGACACGGACGCCCCTGCCCCGCATTCCGCCCGTACGCGGGCGCGCCGGTTTCGATTTCCGGTTCAAGGGCGTCAGCGTGCGCCCCGAAGCCGTGATCGCCAACAGGCAATGGCAGCTTGCGCCGAACGAGACCCTCACGGCGGGCTATGCGGTCTTCAACCTCACCGCGAGCTACACCTACACACAGGTGGACCGCCTGCACACCTTCTCGGTGAACAGCTTTAACCTCGGCGACCGGCTCTATCGCAATCATTTGAACTTCCTGAAGGCGTTTGCGCCCGAGATCGGGCGGGGCATCCGCTTCGGATACACCGTTACCTGGTTCTAAAGCCCGTTCCTCGAGGTTTGCCGCACATTTCGGCCGGTTGCTACACTCGCTGAGGGCGGGACTTCCCCCCGTCCGGAGCCCGATGAGGATTCTTCTCAGTAACCCCGACTCGCTCGGCGATTTCATCCTGCGCCAGCCGTTGATTTCGGCTCTGCTGGCCGAGGGGCACCAACTGCTGCTGGTGGTGCGGGATTTCGTGGCGCCGCTGAAGGAACTGCTGTTTCCCGAAACGCCGCACATCGTCTGCCCGGGCAATCCCTACCACGCGGGATTTGCCCTGGATCATGAGGATGGCGCGCGAATTCTGGCGAGGATTCGCGAATTCGACCCTGAATTGATCGTTGCCGCTTCGTATCAGTACACGCTGCTGGAAGAACTGACCGTGCGAGCCTTTCCCTCCGCTGCCTCGCTCGGCATGACCGGATACCTCTATCCCGGCGATCCCGAGGCGGGCCGCGCTATCGAGCCCTCCCTCGAGTTTCAGGCCCGCGTCGCCGTGGACGCGGACGCTCCGGAGGTGCGCAAGAACGAACTCCTGGCCTCCGCGATTCTGGGCCGCGACACCGTCCTGCCGCCGCCCGCCATCACGCTCAGCGCATCCGCGATCCAGGCGGCTTCGGCCCACCTGAATACCCTCGGGCTCGAGCCGGGCGCCCACTGGGTGGCTTGTGTGGGCGAGACCAGCTACACCCGCGTCCGAAACTGGGGCGCCGCGAACTGGACCGCTTTTCTCGCGCACATTCTTGCCGATCCCGATGCGCGCGTCCTGTTCGTCGGCACTCCCGAGGAAGCGCCCGCCGTGGAGGAGATTCGCGCGGCACTCGGTCCGCTCGCCGCCCGCACAGTGAACGCCTCCGCCAGACCCGGCACTCTCGAGCAGCTGCTTGGCCTTCTTCACCTCGCCCGCGGCTATCTGGGCAAAGACACTGGGCCCATGCATTTCGCTGCGGCGCTGGGCAAGCCCGTGCTAGCGGTTTTTGGCGGCGGCACCTGGCCGCGGTTCATCCCCGCTGCCCGTGCCGGAGCGGCCCTCACCGTGGATCTGCCCTGCCGTGGTTGTGACTGGCGCTGTCACCTGCGGGATTCCTGGTGTGTCAAAAGCGTGCCTGTCGAGGAGGCAATCGCTGCCTTCGCGAGAATCCAGTCGGGTGACAATGGGCCGTTCACGGTCCGCGAACTGCCTGCCGCTCCCTCACTCCTGCATCAGATCGCACGTGAATCCTATGACCGGCACATCGAAGTCACACGCGGCTTCTCCCAGAAGATCAAGGAACTGGAGCAGGAATTGGCGTATGCGTTGTCCGAGCCGAGGTCTACTGAACTTCAGTCGGCGCTTGAAATGAAGACCGCGGAGGCCGAAGCGCTCGCCCGCATCGTGCCCGCCTTGCGGGATGAAATCGAACGGCTCCAGGCGGAGGCCCGGCCGAGCCCTCTGGCTGGGATCCAGGATGCTCTTCAACGGATCTTGAGGCGGAACTGACTTCCATGATTCCCGCGCCCTTCGGCAACCAGGCACTGCTCGCCTTACGCGGGTCTTTTCTCGCGCCGGACTGCTGGGCGCGGATCCTGCAGCTGCCCGGGTCTCCAGGGCAGGGTGTCCTGGAGCTGGCCTGGCGGCTTTGTCAGGGGGTTCAGTGGGCCATCCTCGCCCATACGGAGAGTCCGGCCCTCGCTGCCGCCGCCGCGGCGGGCGCGCAGGCAGGCGGAGCCCAGCTCTACCTGACAGGCGCGCTGCCGCGGGAAGCGCTATCGGATCTCGGCCTGACGGAACACGTCGCTCTGTGTTCCGCGCCGCCTTTGACGCTTCTGCAGTCAACCCCGATCCGGCCGTCGCTCCTTCTCATCGACCGTCTCCACGAAGCGGAGGCCCTTCTGCCCTTGCTGGCCGGCAACGCCATCGTCCTTTGCCCGCAAGACGCTGCGCAGCCAGGGAGCCTGAGATGCTGGGCGGGGACGCCCCTGTACTTTGCTCCGCCTTCAAGTACTGAGGAAGCCGGCCTGCCGGAACCGGACTTCGCGGCTGCCCGGCAGGCGCTCGCCGATGCGCAGTTCGCTCGAATTCCGAATGCCCCGCCAGCCCCGCCGGGCAACCGGCCGCCCGGCCCTTGGCCTGCCCGCCCTCTTCCTGGACCGCCGCTACCGCCAACGCTGCCCGATGGATCGCCCTGGCCGAAGATCTCGATCGTCACCCCGAGTTTCAACCAGGGCCGCTACCTTGAGGACACGATTCTCTCCGCCGCCCATCAGCAGTATCCGAATGTTGAACACATTGTGATGGACGGCGGCTCAACGGACGAAACCTCCGAGGTGCTGGCCCGCCATCGCCACCGCCTCGCCGCCGCAGTCTCCGAACCCGACCGCGGCCAAAGCCATGCCATCAACAAAGGGATGGCGCTGGCCACCGGGGAGATCCTCACCTGGCTGAACAGCGACGATCTGCTCGCCCCCGGCGCCCTCGCCGCCATGGCTCTGGCTTTTCACACCAGCCGCGCGGACCTGGTCGCGGGCATCGCCTGCCTTTTTTCGGGCCCGCGATTCACTGACCTGCACCTTACGGCTTGCGAGCCGGGGCCGCTCCCCCTGGACGACCTGCTCGACCTCGATGGCTGCTGGAACGCGGGCCAATTCTTCTATCAGCCCGAGGTCATGTTCACGCGAGAAGCCTGGCTTCGCGCTGGCGGCATGGTGCGCGAGGACCTGTTCTACAGCATGGACTACGACCTCTGGGTGCGGATGGCCGAGACCGGCGCGCGGCTGCACGTCATCGGCCGCCCCATCTGCTGGTTCCGCCAGCACGCCGAACAAAAGACCCACCTCGTCTCCAAGTTCAAGCAGGAGTTGGAAGAGTACCGGAGGGCCTACCTGTCGCGCCACCCTCTTCCCGCGCGCGAAAAGCCGCCAACTGCGCCTAGACGTTCACTGCTCATTGCCATGATTAACGACCACGGATTCCGCTATGGGGCTGGCCTGGCCCACCAGCGGCTCGCCGAGGCTCTCGCGCTGGCTGGGCACACCGTGGCGCCCCTCACTCTAGCCTCCGCCCCACATACCGCCATTACGCCACCCGCTCTTCATCAGGCAGTCGTATCCCTCAGCCCGGATCTTGTGATTACGGGCAATCTTCACTCCGCAAGTGCGACAGCGGATCATCTTGCCGTCCTCTCCACCCGATTTCCGACGCTTGCCGTCCTGCATGACCTCTGGCTCCTCACCGGCCGCTGCGCCTATCCGGCAGACTGCCGGAAATACCTCACCGGCTGTGACAGCGCCTGCCCCACCGCTTCCGAATACCCGGCCCTTCCCCTTCTGCAGATCCGTCCCGCCTGGGACGCGAAGAAGCGGCTGCACAGCCTGGCGAACCCTCCTTTCCTGCTGGGCAATTCCGAATGGACCACGGCCTTTGCCCGCGAATCGCTCTCTACCTGGGGCTTATCCCACCCAGAGGCGCAGACCGCCACTATCCGGCTCGCGTTCCCGCTTGATCGCATGGCCCCCTACTCCAAAGAATTCGCCCGCCGCCAGCTTGGTCTTCCCGAGGATCGATTCATCGTGCTGCTGTCCGGTAATCTTCATGACCGCCGCAAGCGCATTCAGGAAGCCTTTGAAGCCCTCGCGCTGATGGATCTGCCCGGCCTGACCATTGTCAGCTTGGGTTATGCTTCCCCGAATGAGTCATTTCCGGCCGGCGATGTGAGACGCCCCGGGTATATCGAAGATCCAGACCGCCTCGCTCTTTACATGGCCGCCGCCGACGTCTCAATCGCCCCATCTCTGGATGAAACTTTCGGCCAGGTCTATGTCGAATCGGCCGCCTGTGGAACGCCAGCCATAGGCTACCGGAGCACTGGTGTCGCCGAGGCGATCCGCCACGGCGTCAGCGGGATTCTCGTCGATGAACCCGGCCCCGCGCCATTGGCACGTGCTATTAGGCACCTCTTCCACGACCACGCCTATCGCTCTGCCCTCGGCGTCTGGGGCCGCCTTTACGCGGAAAACGAGTGGTCTCTCTACTCGGCCTACCATGCGATGTTCTGCGCATGGCGCCGCCTGGGCCTCGTCAACCGCCTTGGCCTTCCTCCCAAAATCGCCTTCCGCACCGGCACCGCGCCTGCCCTGAACCCACAGCCCGCCGCTCACCGTCACGGTGTTTGGATCGACGCCCTCCATCTCGGTGGGGAGGAAGGTCCCTTCGAGGAGTTGGGCCTGCCACAATTCCGCTGGGCGCTTGGACCGGTTTCCCGATTGAACATCCACGCACCGGCCCCGGGCAGGCACTCGCTGGTTCTGCTCTACCGTAATCCGCACCCCCGCCAGACCCTCGCCATTCGAGTTAATGGTCTCCCGTTGCGCACTTACCGCCTGGCCCACAATCGTCTTGCCTTCGACCGCGCGATCTGCGTCGCAATCACGCTGCAGCAGGACAACAATCTGGTGGAACTCGAATTCAGCCGATGGAGACAAACCCAGGACGATCCCCGCCCCCTGGCGGTCATCCTCACGGGCATCCACTGCCTGCCGGACCCTGCCTGAACGGTTCGGCGCTATGACTTTGGCGCGCCCTCGAGCGTGCCCTTTTCCTTGTAGTACTTGCCTACGTCGTTGAGCTGCTTCAGGTTGCCCTTCGGGTGACACACCGGGCAGGCTTTCTTTTCCTTCTTGGAGATTTCCTTGGTGGCGTAGGAGATACCGCTTGTCGCAAGGAAGGCCGCCATCAGCGTCAGGGCGGGAATAAACAGACGTAAATATTTCATATGCTTGCAAAGACCAATCGCCATGTGAGGTCTCCCCTCAAGATACCATCCTCGCGAGAGTGCTTGTCCGCGCTGCGCGGCCAGAAAGTGCGAGAGGGGCGGAATTCTTGAGAATCCCGCCCCTCGCCGCGTTGGTCGCATTCTACCCTGTATTGGGTTCGCGATGGTCCCCTTCTTTTCGGGGGCTTCTCGAATTATACCTTCAAACTGCCGGCCAATGGGTCGCCCTTACGCTTCATATGCGCTGCCAGACGCGCAGCGAGATCCTTCAGCGTCGTGGCGTAGCGTCCGGATTCGGAAAGGTCATTGAGTTCGTCGGGATCGCTCCGGAGATTGAACAACTGCCAGCGGCCCGCTTTGGGATACCAGATCAGCTTGAAGTCCCCTGCGCGCGCCATTCGCTGGACGTCGCGGTAGGAACAGAAGACCGCCTCGTGACCGGCATTCCGCCGCTCGATGAGATCGATCAGGCTGGGCCGCTCCAACCCCGCCGGCGCCTTGAATCGCGCCTCTGCGCAGAACGTGGAGAACAACTGGTGGTGGTAGCACAATCCATCCACACGGCGGCCGGCGAAGCGGTGCCCCGGCAGGCGCAGGATCATCGGCACTTTCACGCTGTGGTCGTACATGGACATCTTGCCAAGCAGGCCGTGCGAACCCACGGCAAGGCCGTTGTCGGAGACGAATGCAACGAGCGTATCTTCCAGCACGCCGGACTGCTCAAGGGTTCCCAGAATCCGTCCGATCTGCTCGTCCATGTGGGAGATCAGGCCGTAGTAGGTGGCCAATTCGCCGCGAATGGCCGCTTCGGTGCGCGGCCAGGGCAACAATTGTTCGTCGCGGATCTTGAGTTCTCCGTTGTCGAACGGGTGCTCCGGCATGTAGTTCTTCGGCAGAGGCGGAAGCTTCTTCTGGTAGCGTTCTTCCCACGTTGCCGGTGGAGTGCGCGGATCGTGCGGCGCGGTGAATGACACCATCGCAAAGAATGGATTTCGGGTGCCGGATTTGAAGTAATCCACGGCCGCGGTGGCGAACAACTCACTGCTGAAGCCAGTGACCCGCTCGGAGGACTCCTGGAATGTCATCTCGTGCGGACCCATGCCCTTGTTGAAGACAAATCGCGTTTTGTCGAAGCCACGCTTTTCGGGCGTGAGTTCGTTGTGCCACTTGCCTGTGAAAAAGGTCTCGTAGCCAACCGAAGCCAGCACTTCGGGCATCACAGGCAGTTGGGAGTTGATCTTCTCGCCGAACCAGCGCACGCCCGTGTCCCAATCGTCGCGCCCGGTCAGAAGGCAGGCGCGGCTGGGCGTACAGATCGGGTTCGTGACGTAGGCATTGGTAAACGTGACACCTTGCTTCACCAGGCGATCCAGCGCGGGGGTTTGAATAGCCGAATTCCCCAACGCGCTGATGGTGTCGAAGCGCTGGTCGTCCGCAACGATCAACAGAATGTTGGGACGGGCCGCGGCACGCAGGGGTGCGAGGCCGGCGAGTCCGCTCAACAGGAGCGAACGCCGGTTGAATAACACTGGCACATCCTTAATTCAATCAGATTGGGAGCCAGGATTCCACCCTGGCCCGAGCCGCGCAAGTTAACCGGTCTTCTCGGCGATCGACTTGGCCTGAACGAACCAGAACAGGTAATCCGGGCCTCCGGCTTTCGAGTCGGTACCGGACATGTTGAAACCGCCGAAGGGATGCGCGCCCACCATGGCGCCGGTACACTTGCGATTCAGGTACAGGTTGCCAACGTGAAAACGGTCCGCCGCGAGGCGCAGGCGCTCGGGGTCGCGGGTGTAGGCCGCACCGGTGAGGCCGTATTCGCTGTCGTTGGCGAGTTCGAGGGCGTGTTCGAAATCGCGCGCCGGGGTGACGGCGAGCACGGGCCCGAAGATCTCCTCCTGGAAGATGCGGGCCGAGGGCGGCACGTCGGCGATGATGGTGGGCTCGATGTAGAAGCCCTCGCCGGGCGCGGCGGCGCCGCCGGCAAGAAGGCGGCCTTCCTCCTTGCCGATCTCGATGTACTTGAGGATCGACTTGCGGGAGCGCTCGTTGATGACGGGGCCCATGTCATTCGCCGGATCATCGGCAGGGCCGATGCGCAGCACCCGGGTGCGCTCCACGATTTCGTCAAGGAACGCGCCGTACACCTTTTCATGGAGGATCAGCCGGGAACATGCCGAGCACTTCTGGCCCTGGTAGCCGAAGGCGGAAGCGACAACGCCCGCGGCGGCGGCATCGAGATCGGCGTCGTCGTTGACGATGATCGCGTCCTTGCCGCCCATTTCGGCGATCACGCGCTTGATCCAGATCTGGCCGGGCTGCGTTTTGGCGGCGCGCTCGTTGATGCGCAGGCCCACTTCTCGGGAGCCGGTGAAAGAAATGAAGCGCGTACGGTGATGGTCCACCAGCAGGTCACCCACTTCCGCACCGCTGCCGACCATCATCGTGAAGCTTTCGGGCGGGAAGCCGGCTTCGTCGAGAACTTCGGCAAACTTGGCGGCGATGGTGGGCGTGTCGCTGGAAGGCTTCACCACGACGGTGTTGCCGCTCACCAGGGCGGCGGTGGTCATGCCCACCAGGATGGCGAGCGGGAAGTTCCAGGGTGGAATCACGACACCCACGCCGAGCGGCAAATAGCGCAAGGTATTGCGTTCGCCGGGCAACTGGACGAGGGGCTCGGGATCGTCGAGCCGCAACATCAGCAGTGCGTAATAGTCACAGAAGTCGATGGCCTCGGAGACATCGGCTTCAGCTTCGATCCAGGACTTGCCGGCCTCGAGGACGAGCCAGGCGTTGAACTCGAACTTGCGGCGCCGAAGGATCTGGGCGGCGCGGCGCAGCATTTCCACGCGGGTGGTGGCCGGCGTGGCGGCCCATACGTGGAAGTACGTGTTTGCGCTGTTGACCGCCTCGGCGGCGAGCGCGGCGGTGGCCTTATGATGACGGCCAACGACCTCATTGGGATAGGAGGGATTGATGGAGTCGAGCAGGCTCTCCGTCCGGTGGCGTTCCTGGCCGAGACGCAGATCATACTCACGGCCAAAATGAGAGCGCACGAGCGCCAGCGCCTCGCGCATGGCGGCGGCGTTGGCGGGATCGGAGAAGTCGGCGTACGGCTCGTTGCGGAAGTCAGTGAGCCGGATAGACACGGGCGCTACCCTTCGACCAGCTTCTTACCGCGTTCAAACAGATCGGCTGCCTCATCGGCGAGATGGCGGCCTTTTTCCATGTACTCCTTGCCGAGTTCGATGGCATCGCGGCCGGCTTCGGCGAGCGACTCGCGGCCGCGCGAAGCCTGGCGGCCGATGGCGCGACGGGTCTCCTCGCCGGAGGCAGGCGCGAACAGGAGCGCGATGGTGGCGCCCAAGGCGGCCCCCGCGACGAACCAAAGAGCTTTGCTGCTGTTATCTTGCATGGAATTCTAACTCCCCACGCGATATTCTATCCAACACGGGGACCCGTGCGCCTGAAGAGATCGAATTATGGAACAAGAAAACCAAGACCCTGGACTCGAAATGGTGCCGTTAACGGACGGCGAGCTGGAGATCGCTGTCTCAGACCTGGAAGCAGCTTCGCTGAAGAGCCTTCTGGCGACCGCGGACATTGAGGCCGTAATCGTGGGCGCAAGTCCGCTGCCGAACCTGCCCAACCAAATTCATGTGCCCGCGGGCCGGCTGCAGGAGGCCATCGAACTGGTGCGCGAGGCACGCGAAACGGGAGCGGCGCTGGAGGCTGAGAGCGAGGAGTAGAGAGCGGGCTCATCCTCGGCCGATGGGTTGGCCGGCGAATGATGCGGCCCACAAGCTCGTGGCCCCGCCTTAGCGGGTCTGGAGACAATTCGGGATCCGCCGCATGCGTCTTCCCATGAATCCGGCGGCTTCCGCGGGAAGTCACAGGTGACCGGTCGCATTCCGGGCGCGCACTAAAAGGGTTCGAGGCGGAGACCGGCTCGGCGGGTGAGGCGGGTTTCAAGCGAGATCCGTAAGCCGTCGGTCCTGAGGGTGATCAGGCCGTCTCGGCCGGTTTGCAGTACCATCGCGGAATTGGCGTTGAGGGTTTCCACTACGCGGGCGGCGGGCATACCGTGAGGGTTGTCGCGCCCCACTGAAATGAGCGCGAAGGCAGGGCGCACGGCTTCGAGAAAGTCAGCGCGTGAACTGCGCCGGCTGCCGTGGTGGGCCACCTTGAGGACATCGGCCCGTTCGAGAAATCCGTCCTCGAGCAGGAGCCGTTCGGTGAGCGGCTCGGCGTCTGCGGTGAGCAGCAAGGAATGACGTCCGTAGCGTACGCGGAGAATGAGGCAGTCGTCGTTGGGGCGGCGTGAGAGGTATTCGGGCAGGGGGTGGGGCGCAAGGGTTTCAAATCGTGCGCCGCCCCATGCAAAGTTATCGCCCTGACGGAACTGGCGGAGGCGCACGCCGAGGCGCGCGGCTTGTGCGCGAAGGCGGTCCCATTCAGGGGAGGGCTGCTGCTCACCGGTCCACAACTCGGCCGGGCGGAAAGCATCCAGGATGGCGGGGGCGCCTCCGGCGTGATCCTGGTGCAGATGAGAAAGGGCAAGCACGTCGAGCCGCCGGATGCCGCGCGACCACAAGTAGGGGGCGACGACGTCCTCGCCAATGTCGAGCCGCGGCGGCGCGGCGATGCCCCAGGCGGGCAGGCCGCCGGCGTCGAGCAGCAGGGTTTGTCCATTTGGTGTGGCAAGAAAAAGACTTTCGCCCTGCCCGACATCGATCATCGTCAGCTCGAGGGTGCCGCGTTGCAGCCTGGGCGCAAACGGATGCAGGACGATGGCGGCAAGGGCGGCAGCGGCGGCGAGAGCGGGCACCCAACTCCAGCGGCCGGGATGCCGCAGTGCGATCGCGGCGAGGAGGAGCGCACCGCCGAAGGCCAGGGCAAGCCAGAGGGGCGGGTCCGGAACACGCCAGGCTGGCTCCCAACGGGCATGCAAAGCAACGATCCACTCTGAGACCTTCAGCAACCCGCTGGCGGCGTGTGCGGCCCATATCCAATTAAAAAGAACCGCAGCGAACCCGAAGGGGATGGCGAGCGTGATCAACGGCGTGGCGAAGACGTTGGCGCTGAGTCCGGACAGCGAGACGCGGTGGAAGTAGAAGACCATCGGCAACACCAGAGCCAGTTGCACGGCGGCTGAGACGAGAAAAAGATCCCAGGCAAACGCGGCGGTTCGCAGGGGCCAGGCGACGATGCGCCGAGCGGCCACGGGGGAGAGCGGCAGCGAGTATTCCACGAGTTCGGCAAGAGTCCGCAGGCGGGTGACTATACGGGAGACCTGGTCGTTGCCGGCCGCGGGCTGGCGGATGCGGCCCAGGCGGGTCAGAGCGGCGTGCAGCGGGCCGCTGGTCCGGTTCAACAGGGGAACAGCCAGAACGGCGATGGCGGTGACAGCGAGGAACGAGAGTTGGAAGCTGGCTTCGAACAGTTGCCAGGGATCCAGCAGGAGAAAGACCAGGGCAACGGCGGCGACCACATTCGTGAGGCGCGGGCGGCGGTACCAGCAGCGGGCCGCGACAAAGAGCGAGAAACCGGCGGCAGAACGGAGTACGGGGGGATCAGCGCTAGCCACGAGGGCGTAAAGCCAAGCGGCCATCACGGCGGCCGCCAGCACCCAGGCTTCACCCCAGCGCAAGAAACGCCACCAGAGCAGAAAGAGGCCTGCAACGAAGCTGATGTGGCTGCCCGAGATGACGAGAGCGTGGTAGGTGCCCGTACGGCGAAAGTCCTCCACCCAGACGCGCTGGATCTCGGAGTTGTCGCCCACGAGCAGGCCTTTCATCATGCCACGGTGGTAAGGCTGGGCGGCGTAGAGTGTGTCGAGGCGGGCCAGCGAACGTTGGCGCAGACGGAAGATGAAGGCTGCGGGCGCGGAGCCGCAGTGGCCCGCCAGCTCCTGGATGGCCGGCCTGGGGGATAGAGTGGCCTGCCAGTGGACGCCGCGGGCGGCGAGGTAGGCAGCGTAATCGAAGCTGCCGGGGTTTTCAAAGTTCCGGGGCTCGCGGACGCGGGCGGTGAAAGAGAGGCGGCGGCCATAGTCGACGAGCGGGGCGGCGGGATGCCGGTCCCCGCCGGAAAGCGCGACGCGCAGGCGGACGCCGGGTTCGGTTTCGAAAACGAACCAGCGGCGGTCCGGGGGGCCGGACAAGGGGCGGACGACGCAGCCGGCGAGTGTCTGCTCCTGGTCCGGCACAAGTGAGGAGGGTGGAGGAACAGGCCGATGAATGGAGGCAAGCCAGCCGCCGAGCGGAAGGAAGGCGAGGGCGAAAACGGCGGCGGCGGCGCGAGGGCGCGCACGGCGGTAGATGACAAAGGCAAGCGCGGCCAGGGCAAGCGCGGCCGCAGGACCATCCCACCACAAAAAGGTAACGGCACGGCCGGCGGCGATTCCCGCGGCGAGTCCGCAGACCGGGAGCAAGAGGGGTTCCCGCATTCTCGTGACGCTCTTCCTGATGGAAGTGTCCGCGAAGCGGATTTTTTCTCACCCGGTGAGGTCTTCGAAGTCTTTTTTCTTGTGCTTGGGGGGCTTGCGGGTGGCCGGAGGAATTGGCCGGGAAGGGGGCGCCACGCCCAGCTTGGCGCGGGCTTCGCGGCGCGCCGCCTTGGGTTTGTCAGTGGGGATGACGATCTTTTCGGTCTTCCTGGCTGCCATGTGCGGGTCGATCCTTCCTTGACGCCCGTTTTCATCCGTTCCTACAATGATAGAGAAGGTTAAGGAGGCCTGAGCATTGCGGTCCATTGGCCCGATGGAATTAGTTGTGATCCTGGCGGTGGCTCTTCTGCTGTTTGGCGGCAAGAAGATCCCGGAACTCGCGAAAGGCCTCGGTGAAGGAATCAAGAACTTCAAGACGGCTCTGAAAAACGAGGAGAAGGCGGAAGAAGAGAAGAAGCAGGCCTGAGGGCTTGCCCCGACTTCGACTCGCGCCGCCGGCACTTTGGGCGGCGACCCAAACCGAAGCGCCAAACCTGAAACTCAATAATAAAGCCCCGCGCCACCCGGCGCGGGGCTTTCGCATTCAACCCAACAGAAGCGAGACCCGCCGGCTATTTCTTGACCTTGGGCGGCACGATGGCGTCCTTGAGGGACTTCGCCAGCGTGAGCTTAACGACCTTCTTGGCGGGGATCTTGATGGTGGCGCCGGTAGCGGGATTGCGGCCCGTGCGCGCCTTACGCTCCACCTTCTTCAACCGGCCGATGCCCGGCAGGATGAAGAGCCCGTTCTTCTTCGTTTCGCGGATCGCGAGTTCCACCAGTTTCTCGACGACCGCTTTGGCCTGCTTGTTGGAGATCTCGCAAGCGGCGGCCAGTTCCTTGAGGACCTGAGTCTGAGTCAGCTTTTTCACTTCGGCCATAACGCCTCCTTGGACTACTTCGATCGGAGCGCGCTTTCCACCGGCCGCACCGGAACAGAATGAGCGTCTCACGATTCAAACAGAAACTGCCTAAGATGTTCGACAGTCACGTTGCAGACTCATCATACGGGATGAAAACGGCCCTTGTAAAGAGGAAAGTGGGGCAAAAGCGCGATTTTCGCCCATTTTTGCACCCAAAACGGGTTCCAGGCGTGTTAGGATGCGTTTTTGAGCGCAAAATGTCCTTCTCCGCTCACGGCGCCCATGCTCACGAGGCCGGCAAAATGACTCAAGCAGAATCGCGGCTGGAAGCCGCTCTGCTCAAGTTGTACGACCTGCACGCCGCTGGCCTGTTGCGTTTCGCGCGCGCCTGCACGCACGAGCCGGGTGCTGCCGAGGAGGCGGTGCAGCAGGTGTTTCTCGACCTGCTGGCGGAGTGGCGGCGAGGCGTGCAGGTGGCACGGACCGGGGAGTGGCTTTACCGGGGCATCCGGCACTATTTTGTCGTCACCGGGCAGCACGCAGAAGAACAGGAGCAAGCTGAGAGCGCGTGGCAGCGGGAGCGAGCGGACGCGCCAGCGCCAGATCTCGAAGCCCCGGTCCGGCAGCGCGAGGTGCGGCGGAAACTGCTGCGCATCTCCTCCCCCCGCGAATACGAGATTCTTCTTCTCCGCACCGAAGGGTTTAGCTACGGAGAGATCGCCTGCATCCTTGAAATCCACCCGGGCACCGTTGCCAGCACTCTCTCGCGCGCCTTACGCAAAGTGAAGCAGGAGTTCCGGAGGGATTTCGGATGACCATCCGCTGGTGGGAAGCGTGGCTCCACCCCACGCCGGGGGTCTTGTTGCGCTACGCGGACAAGTCGCTCCCGGACGCTCAGGCGGAGAGCGTGCATCTTCACGTGGCGAACTGCGTTCGTTGTCGGGCAGAACTCGAGCTGCATGATGAGGCGATGCGGTGGCTCTCCACGACGCTCCCAAAATATGAGGCACAGCCACTGGCGGCGATCCGGGAGCGGCTGATCGCGGAGATCCGCGCGCCCCGGCCACTCGCAGCCGCGGCGGGTGCATGCGCCAGAGAGTGCCTTGGGCCGTGGTCGTTCACGGAAATGGCGCGCCGGCTGCGGCGCTTTCGGGGCGGGTCGCCGCCGGCGGCCGAGGTCGCAGGTCCGATGCTGGCGTCGTTTCTGGGGCGGAAGGCGATCACTGGCTAAGGATTGGCTAAAGTCATAAACTTCTATATCAAGACCCGCATGCTTTCCGATCCGCTCGCCCGCTTGAGGCCAAAGTCCCTTTCCGCATGGATCCTGGCTTTAGCGGCACTGCACGTCGCGGCAGGAGTGGTGTTGTGGGTGGCGTGGCGGCTGGGCGGGCCGTTCGAACCAGTGCAGTGGTACTTCGACGGACCCGGTGCGCTGGCGCTGCTGGGCTTTGCACTGGCAGAGACGGCGCTGGCTGCCTACGCGTGGAGTTCGTTCACCTGGGATCAGCCGATGTGGGCCGCCTGGGGTAGCCTCACGCTGGGCGGCGCAGTGCGAACGGCCGGTGTGGTGATCGCCCATATCCTGACGGCCCGGACCTGGTTGAATCCAATCCCCGCCTGGAACGGGCGCGAGCCGCTGCATGAGATCGGCCTCATGTTGACCGGCCCGGGTCATGTGTTGTTCGTGCTGCTGGCTATGGGCATCGCGTTCCAGGTGTACTGGTCCGAGGGCTGGCGGGCGCGCCTCCGATGGGTGGACTGGGCGATCATCGGCGCGGTGGGCGTGTATGTGGCCCGGCAGGTTTGGGAGTTGCTGTTCCTGTACCGCGAGGAGTTCCTGCGCGAACCCTGGAAGGTTGTGAACTGGGTGACCGATCCGCTGATCTTCCTGTCGTTGTGCCTGGCGCTACTGTTGTACCGGATGAGCGGCGGCTTCCGCCACGGCGGGCTCGTCGGCCGCTGCTGGGCCATGTACGCCGCCGGGCTATTCTTCTCTTCTGGCGGCGACATGGGGATGTGGCTCGTCTATTCGGGCCGGCTCACGTGGGACCAGGCTTCGCTGATCACTTGGTACATCTGGTATCCGGCGGCGGCAGCGTACGCGGCGGGGCCGGCGCTGCAGGTGGAGGCCGTGCTGGCGGTACGGCGGGCGTGGGCGGCGGCGCTCAACGCGCCTCGCTGATCTTCTGCATCGAACCCATGAAATGATGCACGCAGAGCCACGCGATCAGGTGGAACGTCCCCATCAGCACAAACATCGGCCCGTAGCCGAAGTAAGTAATGATGTACCCCGGCAGGATCGCCGTGAAGATCACGTTGCCCATCCCGCCCAGGAACCCGCCGATGCCCGTCACGCTCGCTACCGCCGATTTCGGAAATACGTCTGAAACCGTGGTGAACAGGTTCGCGGACCACCCCTGGTGCGCCGAGGTGGCCAGGGAAATCAGCAGCACAGTCAGAATGATGTTGGGCGCGATCACCGCCGTCGCCGCCACCGGCATGCACAGCGCGAAGAATCCCATCGTCGCCTTCCGGGCCTTCGCGTGCGGCCAGCCCCGCCGCATCAGGTAGCCCGACACCCAGCCGCCCATCACCGAGCCGAAATCCGCCATCAGGTAAATCACCGGCAGCGCCCAGGCGATCTCGGTCAGCGTGAGGCCGCGCTCATTCTTGAAGTAGAGCGTCAGCCACGTCAGATAGAACCACCACACCGGATCGGAGAAAAACTTACCCAGCGCAAACCCATAGGTTTCTCGTATCCGCAGCGCCGCCAGCCAGCCGATCTGGGCCGTGGTCTGCTCCTCGGGCTCCGACTCGATGTAGGCAAGCTCCGCCGCGTTCACCCACTTGTGCTGCTGCGGCGGCCGGTAGTGGAGCCAGCACAGCACCAGCACGATCACCCCGGAAGACGCTGTGATGATGAAGCAATTACGCCACCCGACATGCATATGCATCCACACAAACAGCGGCGGGCCGATCATCGAGGCCACATTGGTACCGGCGTTGAAGATGCCCGTCGCGAACGCCCGGTCCTTCTTCGGGAACCATTCCGATACGGCCTTGATCGCCGCCGGGAAGTTCCCCGCCTCGCCGAGTCCCAAAACGCCTCGCCAGAAGGCGAGCGAAAAGGCTGAACGGGCCATGGCATGGAAACCGGCGGCGACGCTCCAGAACAGGATCGCCACCGAATAGCCGGTGCGTGTGCCCACCCGGTCGATAAACTTGCCCATCGCCAGAAAACCGATGGCATAGGCGAACTGAAACGCGGAGTTGACGTATCCGTAAGCCACCGTGTCCATGCCGAGGTCGTCCATGATCACCGGCGCCAGAATACCCAGCAGAATGCGGTCGAGATAATTATTCGTCGTGATGAGGAACAGGAGGAGGAGAATGTACCAGCGGACCCGGGTGGGCCGCTGCAAGCCGGGAGCGGAAAGAGTCACGCTCGCGATTCTATCGCGGCGCGCCAGGCCCTCGCGGGCCCAGCCTTACGAAGCCGCCCGCGCCAGCCGGTCCCGCACCGCTTCCCACTCCGGCGTCGCGGGCGGCTGCTCGACCGCGATCCAATCCAGGTGCTGCTGATCGAGTTCGTGGAGCGTCGCGTACAGCGCGGCCGCGTACGCGCGCGGTTCCGCCGGCAGGCCCGCCCCCGGCGCAAGGTACACGCCGCGCCCGCTCGATGGCGTCTGCACATGCTCCACCAGGATCAGCCGCGTGGCAGGCGCGTAATGCCGCGGATGCAGCCCCGGGCTCGCGTGCGCCGCTCCCGTTTCCGGAGCCGCTGCCACTCCCACGTGCCCGATCCGCGCCTCCAGTTCGCCTCGCGTCACCGCGCCGGGACGCAACAGCATAGGCTCTTCGCCCGCCAGAGAGAGCACAGTCGATTCGATCCCCACCACGGTGGGGCCGCCGTCGAGGATCAGGTCCACCTCATCACCCAGGCTCGCCCGCACATGCTCCGCCAGCGTGGGCGAAAGGCCCGTGAAGCGGTTCGCCGAAGGCGCCGCGATGGGCACGCCCGCTGCACGGATCAGCGCCAGCGCCATCGGATGCGCGGGCATCCGGAGCCCCACCGTCGGCAGCCCCCCCGTGGCCTCGTCCGGAATCGCCGCGGACTTCTTCAACACCAGCGTCAGCGGGCCCGGCCAGAACCAGCGCGCCAGCTCCGTGGCGGCCTCCGGCCATTCCGCCGCCAGCGCCTGCGCCTGTTCGACCGATTCCACGTGCACGATCAGCGGCGAGGTGGACGGCCGCCCCTTCGCCTGGTAGATCCGCCGCACCGCCGCCGCATCCAGCGCATTGGCCCCGAGACCGTACACCGTCTCGGTGGGAAAGGCCACAAGCCCGCCCCCGCGGATCAGCGCCGCCGCCGCGGCGATCTGGTGTTCCCCCGCCAAGGCCTACTCCGGCAAGCCGTCCGAGGCGTCGCCCGCCGTCCTGCCTGTCTTCTTCCACACCAGCCAGGCGTGAATCAGCGCATCGATGTTCCCATCCAGCACGCTGTCCACGTCCCCGATCGCAAGGCGCGAACGCAGGTCCTTCACCATGCGGTAAGGCGCCAGCACGTAGCTGCGGATCTGCGAGCCGAAGTTGATGTCGGATTTCGCATCCTCGATCACCTTTTCCTGTGCGCGGCGCTTCTCCATCTCGTGTTCGTAGAGCCGCGCTTTGAGCTGCTTCATCGCCGACGCGCGGTTTTTGTGCTGCGAACGCTCGTTCTGGCACTGCACCACGATGCCCGTGGGCAGGTGTGTGTACCTCACGGCCGATTCGGTCCGGTTCACGTGCTGCCCGCCCGCGCCGCCTGCTCGGAAGACGTCGATTTTCAGGTCGTCGGGCTTGATCTCGATCTTCACGTCGTCGTCGATCATCGGGATCACGTACACCGAAGCGAACGAAGTATGTCTTCGCGCGTTCGCGTCGAACGGCGAGATCCGCACCAGCCGGTGTACGCCGATTTCGCTCTGCAACTGCCCGAACACCGAGTCGCCTTCGATCTCGATCGTGGCGGACTTGATGCCCGCGCCTTCCCCCTCCTGCAGGTCGGTGATCTCGGCCTTGTAGCTGTCGCGCTCGGCCCACCGCAGGTACATCCGCATCAGCATCTCGGCCCAGTCCTGGCTTTCGGTGCCGCCCGCGCCCGGATGGATGGTGACGATCGCCGAGCGATGGTCGTTCTCGCCCGACATCAGCATCGCGGTCTCGAGCTGATCCACAGTCTGCCGCAGCCGCGCGATCTCGCGCGCGAGTTCGCCGGCCACGTCTTCCCCTTCACGCCCCAGTTCGAACAGCGTGTCGATGTCGGACACCAGCGAGCTGACGGACTTATCCTGATCCAGCGCGGCCGTCAGGCGTTTGCGGTCCTGCATTACCTTTTGCGACTGTTCCTGGGAGTTCCAGAAGGTGGGATCGGCGATCAGCTCTTCGAGCTTGTCGAGTTCTCTTTTCTTGGCGGGGATGTCAAAGATAGCTCCGCACAGACTGCGATTGCTGGCGGAGCGATTCGTATTCCCGATCGAGTTCGTCGAGGGTCATACTCTCCATTGTAGCGGGCGCTCAAACACCCAGCCGCTCGGGTATCTCCGCCAGGCCCCAGCTCATCACCGCCATCGTGGCCACGCACAGCCGGAAATCGCCGGGATCCACGTGATCGAGTGTATCGGCATGCGTGTGATGCCACTGGAAGTACTTCTCCCCCACCGTGCGCAGCCCCAGCCCCGGAACCCCCTCTCTCATCAGCGGCCCGATATCGGCCCCGCCGCCCCCGGTCACCACCGAATGCGAGCCGATCCCCGTCAGCAGCGCCCCCACTTGCTGCGCCTGCCCCACCGCGCGTTCCTGCACTGGCTGCCCCGCCGTCAGCGCGGACAGCCCGAAGCCCAGCGGCCTCTCCGCGCCGCCATCCATTTCGAGTGCGGCCACGTGATTCTTCACCGTCTCCCCTGCCCATTCGCGGTACGCCGTGCCGCCGCGCAGCCCGTTCTCCTCGTTCGTCCACAGCACCGCCCGCACCGTGCGCCTCGGAATCAGGTTGAGCCGCTTCATCAGCACCACCGCCTCCCAGCAGGCCACGCACCCGGCCCCATCGTCATGCGCGCCCGTGCCCACATCCCATGAATCCAGGTGCCCGCCCAGCACCACGATCTCTTCCGGCCTCTCGCGGCCCGGCAGTTCGGCGATGACGTTCGCCGAAGCGGCGTCCGGCAGCGTGCGCGCCTCCATGCGCAAACACACGCGCACCGGAACCCCCGCCCGCGCCAGCCGCGCCAGCCGCCCCGCATCCTCCACCGCCAGCGCCGCTGCCGGTATCTTCGGCACATCCGCCGCGTATCGCATCGCGCCCGTGTGCGGCGTCGCCAGGCTGTGCGGCGTAATGCTGCGGACCAGAGCCGCCACCGCGCCAAGCTGCGCCGCCCGGCTCGCCCCATTCGACCGGTAGGCTACCGTCGGACCATAGCCCCGCCAGGGAGCGTTGAACAGCACGATCCGCCCGCGCACCCGCTCTTCCGGCAGCGCATCGAGTTCTTCAAACGATTCAACCGCCACCACGTCCGCCGTGATCCCGCCGGGCGGCGTCGCCACGCTTCCACCCAGCCCCAGCATGCGCAAAGGCGCCTCCACCGGCGCGAGCAGTTCCGCGCTTTCGGCCCCGCGCTGCCAGTGCGGCACCATCACCCGTGGCGTCTCCACCCGCGCCAGGCCGTCGCGCCTCATCTCCGCCGCCGCCCATTCGATCGCGTTCTCCAATGCCTTCGAACCGCTCAGCCGCGCGCCGATGCGGTCGCATAAATACTCGAGCCGCGCCCATCCCTGACGGTTCGTCAGCGCGGCTCCGATCAGCCGCGCCGCGCCCTCGCGCAGCGGTTCCGTCAGGGGGCCTGCCGCCAGCAGCGGCGCGGGGATCATCGAGACAAAGGTTCGGCGGTCCATATGCGTGAAGCCTTCATCCTGCCACATCGCCGTGGCGGGTTGGGGCATCCTAGAAAGCGTGCAGCAGTATGACGCGCTCCTTGTCCTCTCCTTCGGCGGCCCCGAGCAGCCGGACGATGTGATGCCTTTTCTCGAGAACGTGACGCGCGGGCGTAACGTGCCGCGCGAGCGGCTTGAGGAAGTGGCGGAGAACTACTATTCGCTGGGGGGGCGCTCACCGATCAATGAACAGTGCCGCGAATTGATCGCCGCGGTCGAGATAGAGTTCGCCGCGCACGGCATCCACCTGCCCATCTATTGGGGTAACCGAAACTGGCACCCCTTCCTTGAAGACACCGTCCGGCAAATGACCGCCGATGGCGTACGCCGCGCCCTGCTCTTCGTGACCTCGGCCTATTCCAGCTACTCCGGCTGCCGCCAGTACCGCGAGGATGTTGAACGCGCCCGTGAAGCGGCCGGTCCTGGCGCCCCGGAGTTCGAAAAGCTCCGTCATTTTTTCGAACATCCCGGCTTCCGCGAACCCATGGCGGAGCACCTGTGCGAAGTGCTGGCACGGATTCCGCCGGACCGCCGCGAAGCGGCGCGGCTGTTGTTCACCGCCCATTCGATTCCCGTGGCGATGGCGCGGACCTCGCGCTACGAGGAGCAGTTGCACGAAACGGCGGCCTCGGTGGCGGCCGCGGCGGGCCGGGATTCGTGGGATCTGGTGTGGCAGTCGCGCTCGGGGCCGCCCCAGCAGCCGTGGCTGGAGCCGGACATTTGCGACGCGTTAACGGAGGTGGCGGCCGGGGGAGTGAAAGACGTGGTTGTGCAGCCGATCGGATTCATCTCCGACCATATGGAAGTGATCGTCGATCTCGACATGCAGGCGAGGTCGCGGGCCGAATCGCTGGGGATGAACATGGTCCGCGCAGCCACCGTGGGCGCCCATCCGAAGTTCGTGGCGATGGTGCGCGAGTTGGTTCAAGAGCGTTTAGACGGGATCCGGATTGGGACCCGTTGCCTGCCGGAGGGGTGCTGTCCGAGTCCCCAGATGTTGAGGGCCGGCGGCAAGCCTGGCGCTTAGCGGCGTCCGCGCGGCGGGCGCGGACCGCGGGGACCGCGAGGGTCCTTCGGACCGGCGCCCCGCCCGCCAAAGGGCGGGCGGCTGCCGGGTCCGGAGCGCGAGTCTCTCGGCGGGCGGTTTTCGGGGGAGTAGCGGGTATCTCGCGGGTCGCGGGGCGGGCGGCTGCCCGGCCCGGGGCGGGCGTCTCTCGAATCGCGGGAATCGCGCGGGGGGCGGTTTTCGGGAGAGTAGCGATTGTCGCGCGGGGCTCTCGGCGGACGGCTCTCCGAGGGGGAATAACGGGTATCGCGCGGGTCGCGCGCGGGCCGGACCTCCCCCTGCGCGGGACGAGGGGAACGCGGGAGACGCGGCGCGATCGGGCGTTTGGAGGCGGGGAGTTCTTCGGGAGGCGGAGGCGGTGTGACGGCGGCGGGCGGAGTGACCGGTCCGCGGACCTCGCCAGCGGACGGGAGGATCTCCGCGGTCCGCGTATCGTGGACGCCTGACATGTCCCGTCCTTCGCGCAGGAGTTGATCGGCTACGAGCGCGGCGGCGCGCATTGCGGGCACATCGTGGGTCCGGAGGAGGTGAACCCCGCGCAAGATGGCGGCGACGGCGGCGGCGATGGCGCCGTGGAAGGCGGTCTCCACCTGCGGGGTGGTGTGGAAGGGCTTGCCGGTGGGGCTGATCTGCACCGGAATCTCGAAAGATGTGAAGCGGTCGAGATGCAGCAGGATGTCGGTGTTGTGCTCCTTGCGTTTGCCCAGGCCGAGGCCCGGGTCGATCACGATCGAATGGCGGGGCACGTTGTAGCGCAAAGCGCGGCTGATGGCGGCAGCGAGTTCCTGATGCACCAAGGCAGCGGCGTGCTTCATGCCGCCCTGGCGGGCCCATTTATCGGGGGTTCCGCGCATGTGCTGGAGCAGCAGGGCGGCGCCGGACTCGTTCGCCACACGCGCCACCTCGGGGTCGATCAGCAGCCCGGTGGGATCCTTCAGGACCTGCGCGCCATATTCCACGGCTTTTTCCGCGACGGCGCTCTTGGACGTCTCGACAATCAGGGGAACGGGCAGTTTGCCGCGCAACAGTTTCAGCACCGGTACCAGCCGGCGCAACTCCTCGGCTTCAGAAACGCGTGCCGAGCCGGCGCGGAAGCTTTCGGCTCCGATCTCGATCAGATCCGCGCCGAGTTCGCACAACTCGAGAGCGCGTTCCGCGGCGCGGGCAGGCTCCAGATAAAGGCCCTGGTCGAACAAAGAGTCGGGGGTGACATTCACCACGCCCACCAGCAGCGTGCGTTCGCCGACGCGCCAGGTCTCGTCCTTCAACTTCCAATCAAGCAGTTTGCGGGCCATCTAGACAATCACCTTTTTCCATCGTTTACCGGCGCGGAATACGTATTCGCCCGGTTCCAGCTTGAAGGAGGGCGTGGTTTGGGCGGTTAGATTTCCGTCGCCCGCTGGCGCGAAGCAGACGGCGCCGGCTTTGATGAGCCGGTCGGCTTCGCTGGTGGAACCGGCCAGTTTCGCCTGCGTCAGGATGCGGTTCAGACGCGGATCTGCGGCTTGAACCGTTTCCAGATCTTCGGGGATTTGCCCCTCGCTGACGTCGCGCAGCCATTGTGCGCGGGCGGCCTCGGCGGCCTCGGCCGGATGGAAGTCCTGCGCGATGCGGCGCGCCAGATCGAGCTTGATGTCCCGGGGGTTGCGCTCACCGGATACTGCCTGGCGGCGCAGTTCGGCGATGCCGGCGAGGGGTTCGTCGGTCAGCAGTTCGAAATAGCGCCACATCATGTCGTCGCTGATGGTCATCAACTTCTTGACCATCACGGCGGGCGGCTCCTCGATGCCCACGTAGTTGCCCTTCGACTTGGACATTTTCTCGACGCCATCGAGCCCTTCCAGCAGCGGGACCGTAGCGACGATCTGCGGAGGCTGGCCGGAATCGCGTTGCAGTTCGCGGCCCACGAGCAGGTTGAACTTCTGGTCGGTGCCGCCGAGTTCGACGTCGCATTGGAGGGCGACCGAATCGTAGCCCTGCGCGAGCGGATAGAGAAACTCGTGAATCGAAATCGGTACGTTTGCGGCATACCGCTTCGCGAAATCATCGCGTTCGAGGATGCGCGCAACGGTGTATTTCGAAGTGAGCCGGACCACGTCCTCCCAGCGCATGCCTTCGAGCCATTCGGAGTTGAAGCGGATCTCGGTCTTGTCCGGGTCGAGGATCTTGAAGACCTGCGCCTTATAGGTTTCGGCGTTGGCGATGATCTGCTCGCGCGTCATGGGCGGGCGGGTGATATTGCGGCCGGTGGGGTCGCCGATGAGGCCGGTCATGTCGCCGATGAGGAAGATGACGGTGTGACCCAGGTCCTGGAAGTGCTTCATTTTGCGCAGCAGGACGGTGTGGCCGAGGTGCAGGTCGGGTGCGGTGGGATCGAAACCCGCCTTGACACGCAACGGCCGGCCGGCGGCGCGGGCGGCGGTGAGACGTTCGCGCAGGTCCTCCTCGCGGATGATTTCGGAAAAACCCTTCCTCAGGTAGGCCAACTGCTCGTCAACTTCGGGGAAAACCACCTTCTTATTGTAGGGGGTGGGCGTGGTGGTTCACCGGACCCGCACCGCGGCCGAGGCCAGGGTTGGTGCGGATGGCCTCGGTGATGTAGCTTTTTGCCTTCTCCACAGCCTCCGGCAGGTCGAGGCCGATGGCGAGGCCCGCGGTTATCGCCGCGGAGTAGGTGCAGCCGGTTCCGTGCGTATTGGGCGTCCAGAGACGTTCGGAAGAGAACTCGTGGAACTCGCCGCCGGCATAGAGCAGATCGACCGCCGCCCCCTGCAAGTGTCCGCCCTTTACCAGGACGGCGGCGCCAGTGCGGTCGTGGATCTGACGGGCGGCATCGCGCATGGCGTCTGTCGAATCGACCGTCAATCCGGTGAGGGCCGCCGCCTCCGGCAGGTTAGGCGTGACGAGCGTGGCAAGGGGCAGCAGAACCTCGAGCATGATGCCCCGCGCCTCTTCGGCGATCAGCGGGGCGCCATGTTTGGAGATCATCACCGGATCCACCACCAGCGGCAACCGCGCCTCGCGCAGCACTGCCGCCACCGCCCGGATGATCTCCGCGTTGCCCAGTGCGCCGGTCTTGACCGCCGCAGGGGGGATGTCGACCAGGACGGCGCGCAACTGCGCCGTGACGAAACCTGGATCGAGGGTGAGCACCGCGGCGACTTCGGTGGTGTTCTGCACAGTGAGCAGCGTCAGGACGGCTTCCCCATACACACCGAATTGATGGAATGCTTTCAGATCCGCTTGGATGCCGGCTCCTCCGCTAGGATCGGAGCCGGCAATGGTCAAGGCAACAGGCTTCACTGATTTTAGTGTATCGGTTCTGAAGACCGGAAAGGGTAAATTTCCGTATAGATCAGAACTCTACGATGAGGGCGGTGACATTGTCGGGGCCGCCAGCCTTCCGGGCGGCGTCGATGAGGTGGCGGCAGCGCTCCTCGAGGGGCATGGGGGCGATCAGGATCGCCTGGATCTGCTCTTCGGAGACGGGTCCATGCAGACCGTCCGAGCAAAGAAGGATCTGGTCGCCGGCTTCCGGCTTCAAGCGGAAGGTCTTCACGGTGAGCGGATTCGAAACGCCAATGGCCATGGTGAGCACATGCCGCATGGGATGGACCTTTAATTTGTCCTCGGATACGCCCAGGCGGCGCCCGACCTCGTTGACCCAAGTCTGATCTTCGGTCAACTGACTCAGGTGGCCATCGTGGAAGAGGTAAGCGCGGCTGTCGCCGACGCTGGCGACGGCGACACCCTCGTCCAGGGTGAGAACGCCGACCAGGGTGGTGCCCATGCCGTCGAGCGACGTGTCCTGGCTGGCCTTCTCCCACACACGGTAATTGGCGCGGTCGTAGGCGGTGGCGAGAGTGGATTCGTCGCGCACCTCGGCCCCGGCGACCACCTCCTGCACGGTCTCGACGGCTATGTGGGAGGCCCATTCGCCGCCGCGGGCGCCGCCCATTCCGTCGGCGACGAGATACAGGCCGAGTTCTGGGGACAGCAGCAGCGAGTCCTGGTTGACCTTGCGGACGCAGCCGACATCTGAGAGTCCGAAAGCGGAAAGCACGATTTTCCGATTATAGGATGAGGCGCGGCGTCGTGGAGATGAACCCTTGTTAAAAAGAGAGCCGGAGGCCCGCCTGGAGAATGCGCCCGTCGTTCAGCGTATTCGTAATGCGGCCGAAGGCGGGGCTCGAGAGGTTATGCTGCGGCTGATCGAACTGCGGCGTGTTGGACAGGTTGAAAGCCTCAAAGCGGAGCTGGCCGCTGAAATCCTGGGCGAAGCGGAAATTGCGGGAGACCGCGGCGTTCCAATTCCAGATACGGGCCTTGCGGAAGGTGCCGCGGCCGACGCTGCCCATCATCTCGCCGGGAGACATGAAGTCGAAGCGGTCGAAGGTGAGAATGTCGAGGGAAGTATCGGGGTGGCCCGTGACCGCTCCCAGGATCGAGGGGTCGAGGATGTGCGGCCGGTCAGAGGTGCTCCCGTCCACGTTGCCGAAGCCGGGGGCGTCGCTGCCAATGAAGATGGTGTAGGGCGTGCCCTTTTTCCAAAGGTGAGAGCCGCTGATCTGCCAGTTGGCAGCGGTGGTGCGGAGCCATGAGGGTAAGTTGGCGGGTGTGGGAACATCCCAGCCGTAGTAGAAGGTGAGCGCGTGGGGGGAGTCGAAATTGGAGAGGCCCTTGCGGTCCCGGAAGGCTTCGTATTGCCACTGATTGCGTCCATTCAGCAGGTCGCGGTTGGCTGCCGTGCCCGAGAAATCGGGCCCGAGGTCGATCGCTTTCGAGAACGTATACGCGGCGCCCGCGGTCAGGCCGCGCCTCAGCGGCATGTCCCAGGCCGCCTGGCCCGCGTCGTAGTAGGCGATGCCGCCGTTCAGGATGTTCCACTTCTCGTAGTAAGCCGGGTCGGGACGGCGGAGGTTGACCGTGCCGGACGTGAATGGAACGCCGGGTACGGGTTCGGCGCGATTGGTGGTGAAGGTATTGAGCAGTTTCATGGTGCGCGAGCCGATATAGGACAGGCGCAGCACGCCGCCGCCGAGGGCGTGTTCGATGCCGGCGTTGTACTGGTGAGAATAAGGCGTGGCAAGATCCGGCGAGATCATGACCGCGGAGTGGCGGCCGGTTCCGGCGGACGAGAGATCAAGTCTGCCAAGCGGATTGACGAGATCCGGATCGCCGACGAACACATACCGCACGTGCGGCGGATTGTTCCGGATCTGCTGGTAAGTGACGGGCAGAATCTGTCCGAAGGTGGTGGTGTACATCGCGCGCACGGTCCAACCGGCGCCGGGCTGGAAGGCGAGCGAAAGGCGGGGGCTGACGTTGTTGGCGTCCTTCGAATAGGGCAGCGTGTCGAGGCGGTTCACTTCTGTGGGCACCGTCTCGATGTTGTACCGGACGCCGAAATAGACCTGCAGGCGGGCATTCACCCGCCACTGGTCGGCGGCGTAGGCGTTAATGCTCCAGTTGCGGAAGCCGCGGTTCACGTTGCCGATCGCCGCCTCATAGGACGTAGGCAGCCCCAAGAGCATGTTTTCGATCGCGGTGCGCCCGAAGTTGTTGAAGAACTGGTAGAAACCGCGCAGGTTGTTGCTTTCGATCCCATTCAACTGGAAGCGGGTGACTTCCGCGCCGAACGTGAGCGAATGGCGGCCTGCATTATGGGCGAGCGCTCCGCCGTAGCGAAAGCTGTTCGTGGCGCGGTCGATGGGAAATTGCGAAGAGGGGCCCAGTTCCTCGATCTGGTTGCCAAAACGCAGGCGCGGGCCGACCGCATCGGCCGGGGACGTCAGCGCCGACCGAACGCGGTGGAACGCGCCGCCCAGAGTCAGGGTGGTTCCGGGTGCGAATGCGTAATCCCAACTGACCCGGGAGCGATGCGTATTGATGCCGGTGTTCGGGTTCTGCCCCGCGACGAACTGAAAAGCGAGGATGCGCTGGCGGTCGAGCGTGTGCGAGAGAAAGAGCCGCGAGCGGGCGCCCGTGTCGAGATCCCAGCGTAGCGTGCCGCCGGTTTCGTCCACCCGCTGGGGCGCATTCGTATTGAGGGCGCGAGGGTCGAAGTCCAGCCTGTTAGGGAGTTCGGTGGGGAAGGCGGCCAGGACCCGTTCGACAAACGCGCGGCGGACGGGGTCCGTCGCAAGGGGCGTACGCTCTTCCGGGAGCGGGACCAGAACATTCCCGTTCACCATGCCCCGGGTGTCACGGTTGTAAAACGTTCCCGTCAGGAAGCCGAGGCGTACGGGCAGCGGTCCGGTCAGGCGGACGTTTCCCGCGTTCCGGCGAGATGGCTGGACCGGCCCAACCTGGAAGAAAGTGCGAGAGTTAAAGACGCTGTTCTGGTGGGAATAGCCGAGGTCGCCATGCCACCCGGCAGCGACCGGGGTTGGGCGGAGCAGCAGCGTGTCTGACGGCGCATTGCCGTGCTCCGAGGAGAAGTACTGCGATTCGACCCGTGGCGTGGTGATGGCAGTGGCCGTGGCGCCGATCCGGATGTTTGCCTCTTTGATGGCGTTGGTGTCGATAAAGAAGATGGCGACGTTTTCGTTGCGCTTGGCAACGGCGGTGATCCGGGGGCGCGGCTTCGCCGCGGCGACTGGTTCCGGCTTGGCCTTCGGTGCGGAGTCTACCTGAGCGCCGGCGGGAAGGACGGGGAAAAGAGTAAAGAACAGGGGGACAAACCACTTCACATCGCCCTTATTCTATCGAGCTTTGCGCGAACGCGCACTCAGGGAGCCTTCGGGCCAAGAATCGACTGCAGGTGACGCCACGCGGACTCATCGTATGCCGTCTTGAGCCGCTCGAGGTTCTCGAACCGGGGTTCGCCCGGTTTCGGCCCCAGCGCCTGCCCGCAACGGGCCAGCAGCAAGGCGCTGATCTCGTCTTCCGGCGTCCTTTCAAGGACCGCCCGCAAACTGGCGGACGCCGATTCCAGTTCGCCGCGGCGCCAGTGGGCATAGGCGAGATTGAAGTGGAAGTCCGGATCGGCCTCGTCGAGATCAACCGCGCGCTTCAGCGTGGCCACGGCGCCCGGATCGCCGGCACGCAATTGCGCGACACCCAGGTTGTTCAGCACCGCCGGCATCGGGACCTCCGCCGCCACTTTGGCGAAGCTCTCGCTGGCGCCGGCAAAATCGGCCAGATGATAGCGCGTCAACCCCATCAGAAACTGTGACTCGCGATTGTGCGAATCCGACGGCAGCACACGCTGCAGCCATTCGGCGGCCGCGCGGTAGTCCTTCCGCTCGAAATGGAGCCGGCCAAGCTGGAAGCAGGGCTGGGAGAACACCGTCTCCAGGCGTGCGGCATTGGCGAACAAAGCCAGCTTCTGCTCCAGGCTGCTCGACAAAAGCCCGCGAACGTAGCTTTCAAGCGCATCGAGGCGGACAGGTGGATGATCGGACAAAAACTGTCCTTCGGTCGTGCCCAACCCTGGGCGGGCAGCCGTCAAAAGCCTCCACGCAAGCCGGGTCTGGAGTCTCGAGAGATCCTCGATGGGACCGGATTCCTCGAAATCGGGGCCGCGCCGCAATCGCCGGACATCCAGGATTACGGCTCGTAGGGTAATCAGGCCCTCGGACGGAATGTCCGGAGAGGAAGTCACGTCGAACGAACCGTAAATTACCGACGTCGCATCCACATTCATCGCAATTTCCATAATGGTGGCACGGGTCGCGAGGGTGTGGCGGCGGATGCCAAGTTCCTCGAGGGCTAAGTCGCGTTGCGACCGCGAGACGGTCAGCACGCCCTCACGGGCGAGTGATTCCTGTACAGTCTCACTGAGGCTATCGCCCATCCAGTCGATATTCTTAGCCGAACTTAGATTAAAAAACGGGAGTATTAGAAAGGTTTCTGCGAGAGAAAATGGTGCCGATAGCAGAAATAAAAGAAACAGGCCGGCTTGCCTCTGCATATGCAATAGTTTAGCAGAGGCGGACCGGCCTGCTCCCACACAACCTGCAGAATGAAGCAGCTTCAGTCTAGTTAAAGACCAGCTTGGTGTTCGTGCCACCCAAGCGGATCTCCTGAACCTTCATCTTGCCGTTCTCGTTGGTGTAGCGCACCGAGGTGGAAGAAAACTTCGAGTCCGAAGTCTCCATCTTCACCGCGGCTTCCACCGACTGCTTGCCCCGGCTGATCGTGACTTTACTGTCATCGACGGTCAGTTTGTACTGGCCGGGCTTCAGCTCCTGGCCCGAGACGATGGAGGGCTGGAAGAGTTGCACGTTGTAGGTGGAGGCGCTGGCGACGGCGAGCGCGACGGTCAGGAAGAGAATGAAATACTTCATGGTATTGGTCATCTTGGACACTCCTCAATTTATTATAGACACATTTTCAGAGTTAATGCGCGTACCACTCAACAAAAAAACAGGCGCTTATTGAAATTTTTCTACAGTTGATTTGTTGTGCGGAGAATGGGCGGGCTTTCCCGTTCGCGCATCGTGCGTTCACACTAGTTGAGACGGGATAGCTCTAATTTTGTTCTGTCAAATGCCGCTGGGTGGCTGTAAACTTTCCAGGAAGCGCTCGACGAGGCGGGCCGCAGCCGCCTGAACGTCCGCATCGGCGCCAAATCCGGCCAGGAAGGTAATGCCTGGCTCGCGGCGAAACCACGTCATCTGCCGCTTCGCGTATTGGCAGGTCGCATGGAAGGCCAGTTGAATGGCCTCCTCCGGTGCGATCCTGCCCTCGATCACAGCGCAGGCCTGCTTGTAACCAATTGCACCCAAAGGCCTTGCATCTGGTGGAAGACCGCCTCGCAGCAGTCCACGCACCTCCTCGACCAACCCGGCCGCGAACATCGCACGGGTCCGCGCTCCGATCCGATCCCGCAGATCCCCACGGAGGGGGTCAAGGGCGAGTTTCAGCGTAGTGAAACCCTCAATGGGCCGGGGCCGGCTTTCAAAGACTTCGGTCGCCGAACGCCCCTCCAGAAGGCAGATCTCCACCGCTCTCGCGAGTTTCTGGCGGTCGCGGGGGTGGATCCGCGCCGCGGTGGCCGGGTCGAGACGACGGAGAAACTGGTGGAGCCGGCCCGGGCGGCGTTCTTCGATCGCTCCGAGCCGCAGCCGGACGCGCTCGTCGCGCCGGGGTGCGGGGCTCAGGCCGTCCAGCAGAGCGCGCAGGTAGAACCCAGTGCCCCCGGCCAGGATGGGGAGCAGGCCGCGGCGGGCGATTCCGTGGATGGCGGACGTGGCCAGGTTCGCAAATCTGCCTGCATCGCAAGAGTCGCCTGGATCGAATAAGTCTATTAGATGGTGCGGGATAGATCCACGATCCGCGGGCGGAACCTTGGCCGTGCCGATATCTAGACCGCGGTACACCTGAAGTGAATCGCAGTTGACGATCTCGCCCTGATAACGCTCCGCAAGGTACAGGGCCAGGGCGCTTTTGCCCGAGGCGGTAGGCCCCAGAATCGCAACCAGCGGCCTCGCGGGCGGACCGGACACTTTTTTAGTGTACCGCCGGAAGCCCATTGTTTCGTCACAACATCAGATATAGTGAGTAAATACCCATCGTCCGCCGCGTCTTCCGGCCCGGCAGTTGGAGCAAGGGATCGGCTCACATCGCCTATGAAACAGGTTTTACGTGTTCTGCCCGCCGCGGTTGTCTTCGCCATGGCTGCGTTGACGACACCCGGTTGGAGCCAAACGGCGGGAGGGGCTGCCAGCCCTTCCAAGGCTGACGCCTACTATCACGCCGCGCTTGCGCATCTCTACACCGAACTGGCCGCGTCCTTCGGCGGACGAGGCGAGTATGTCAGCAAGGCCGTCGAGAATTACAAAGCGGCCATGGCCGCCGATCCGGAATCGGGTCATCTCGCGAATGAGTTAGCCGATCTGTATCTTCAAACCGGCCAGCTTCGCACTGCGGTGGCCGAGTTCGAGGAGCGGGTGAAGCGCAACCCGAACGATCTCAACGCCCGGCGCATTCTCGCAAAATTCTATACGGCACGCCTCCGAGAAGGATCGCAGACGCGCCTGAATCAGGAGATGCTCAACGCTGCCATCGATCAGTACTCGCGCGTCGTGGGTCTGGCGCCGAACGACATCGAGGCTTGGCTGATGCTGGGCCGCCTGGAGAAGGCCAACCAGAACTCGCCGGGCGCCGAAAAGGCTTTCAAGCAGGCGCTTCTGCTGGACAACGAAAACGAAGACGCAATGACCGGGCTGGCCATGGTCTATGGCGACCTGGGAGACACCGCGGGCGCTAGCGAGATGCTGAAGAAAGTGGCGCAGAAGAATCCGAATCTGCGTACTTTGACCACTTTGGCGGGCACCTACGAGCAGATGAAGGAGTATGCGCTGGCCGCCGAGACCTACGGGCGCGCACTCGAAATGAACCGCGAGAACACCGACCTGAAGCGGGCTTACGCGCAGGCGCTGTTTACCGCCGAGGACTACGGCAAGGCGCAACAGGTGTTCGAGGAACTGGCGCGAGAGGACGCGAACGATCTGCTCGCGAATCTGCGCCTTTCGCAGATCTATCGCCAGAAGCGCCAGTATGCCCAGGCCCGCGAGTATGCGACCCGCGCGCGGCAACTCGACCCGAACAACATTGAGATCCGCTACAACGAAGTGGCGCTGCTGGAGGCCGAAGGGAAAACGTTAGATGCCATCACGCTGATGCGGCAGATGGTGGATTCCATCCCCGCAACCACCAATTCGATCAGCGAACGTTCTAACCGCGTGATTCTGCTGGAGCGCCTGGGCATCCTGCACCGGATGGCGGAGCAGACGCCCGAAGCCGTGGCGGCCTTCCGCGAGGTGCTGAAGACGGACCCCGAGGTGGGCGCTCGGGCCTCGGCGCAGATTATAGATACGCTGCGCGCAGGTAAGGACTTCGCCACAGCCGAGCAGGAACTCGATTACGCCCTCGAACGCTATGGCGACGACCGCCTGGTACGCGTCGTGGGGTCGAATCTGTACGCCGATCTGGGGCGCTTCGACCGCGCCGAAGCCATGCTCAAAAAGTTGATGGGCGGAGAGCAGGACCGTGAAACACTCCTGTCGCTAGCTCATGTCCACGAGAAAGCACGCAATTACAAGGAGATGGAGCGAGTCATCAACCAGGCGGAGAAGCTTTCGCGGACCGAGGATGAGAAGGAAGCGGTCTACTTCCTGCGCGGAGCCATGTTCGAAAAGATGAAGAAATTCGACAAGGCTGAGGCCGAGTTCCGCCGCGTGCTCGCACTCAATCCGAACAGCGCCTCGGCATTGAACTACCTCGGCTACATGCTGGCCGACCGTAACGAAAGGTTGAGCGAAGCGCTGGAGATGATCCAGAAGGCGGTGGACATGGATCCGTTCAATGCCGCCTATCTGGACAGCCTTGGTTGGGTGTTCTACCGGCTCAACCGGCTTGAGGAGGCGGAGGACTATCTGCGGCGTTCTTTAGAGCGCGGCAGCCGCGACCCCACCGTGCATGACCATCTGGGGGACGTCCTGTTCAGCCGCAACAATTTGAAGGACGCCATCGCGCAGTGGGAGATCGCCATCCGCGAATGGCAGGCCACCGCGCCAAGCGATGTGGACCCGAAGGAAGTCGCGAAGATCGAGCAGAAACTGGAAAATGCGCGTGTCCGGCTGGCGCGCGAGTCCGGCCAACCCGCGCCGCCGCGCACTCAACGGCCATAGGTTAGAGAGACGATTCCTGAAGACAGGCTTCGCAGGGCAGCAGAATCCGCACCCGGGTTCCCTGCCCTTCCTTGCTTTCCACCTCGATTTCCCCGCCGTGTTCGCGCAGAATCCGGCGAAAGCTGAACATGCTCCAGTTGCCGGAGGCGATGCGGCCGCCGGAGGTCTGAAAGCGCGGCTCGAAGATCGAGGCCAGATCCTCATGGCCCATGCCCTTGCCATCGTCCGCCACCACGATCTCGACATGCTCATCTGTGGAACGCGACGCGACCTGGATCCGGCCCGGACCGCCGCCCAAAGCGTTCGCGGCATTTAACAGCAAGCCGTGGAAAACGGCGCTGAGCTGTGAGGGCCTGCTGAGCAGCCGCGGCAGCGGATGGAGATCGAGGCTAAGCTCAATCTGGCCCTTGATGTCCGAGCGCAACATGGCAGCCGCGTCGCGCAGCAGGTCATTGATGTCGGCTTCGAAGATCTCGGCGCGATCGAGATTGGTAAACCGCTGCATACGCTCGACGATCTCGGCGAGCCGCGAAGAGCTTTGATGAAGGGACCGGCGCAGGTCGGCCTGCAGACGCAGCAGCCGCTGACGCTCTGGGCCTCCGCTATTGGCCAGACGCGCGTTGATCAGCAGCAGCGTATCGACGGCGCTTCTCAGCGCCCCAATGGGCGAGTTGAGTTCATGGCTGAGCGCGGCGGCGATGCGGCCGAGACTGGCGGCATGGTCGCTGAGCAGCACCCGGGTTTCGGCGCGGCGGAGTTGCTCAGCGGACTCGATGCTGCGGATATAGCTTTGGTAGTTCAAGTAGCGCTGCCGGTAAAGGACGCCGGAGAGCGCCGCGGCCATCAGCGAGAGCGTTTGCACGAAATAGAGGTGCTCGGGAATGGGTCCGCTGCCCAGACCCAACCACTGTCTGGCGAGATTGGCCTGGACGAGATAGGCCAGGCCGAGGGTCAACCCAAGTCCCAGAGTCTGCATGGGGCGCAAGGGGACAGCCGCGACACCGACCAGCAGAATCAGCGTGATCTGGCTGGGGATGTAGAACTCGATGGCTGGCTCAAGTGCGCTCACGCGCAACGCGAAATGATTCAGCATCAACGAGACAAGCACGGCCAGCGTCATGGTAAGCGCCCGGGCGTAGCGCTGGCCGAAAGTGGTGTAAGTAGCGCCATAGGCTAACAGGCCGGCGCCGACCAGCCAGACCATCGCAATGACCCGGTCCGTAAGAGTGATGTCGGTCGATGAGAGAAAAACGATCCGGCTCACCGTGGCGAACAGGGAGACCCCGACGGTCACTCCGGCCGTCACCTTCAGACCGAACAGGCTAAGCTTGGAGGTCAGTTCATGGAATCCAGGGTCACGTTCGGCCGCGCCGGGAAACAAATAGGCGCGAAGCTCGCGCAGATGCATACCCCTGAGTCTAGCGCGGCGGACGGAGCGCGAACCGTGCGATGGTACACTCAGGGTTTCACGCTAGCGCCATGAGGAATTCCGCGGGCAGCAAGGACTGGCTGGTCCGCCGTCTGGGGCTTCGGCGGGACGAACTGGGCCGCACGGCCCTGATGTTTCTGTACCTGCTGTTCGTCCTGCTGGCTTATTACATTCTGAAGCCCGTCTCGCGCGCTCTCTTTCTGACCCGCTTCGACGCCTCGCAACTGCCCTTTCTCTACCTGGCGATGGCGGCGTCGGGAGGCGTTCTGGCGTACCACTACGTCCGCATCGCGGTGCGCTGGTCGCTGTCGGCTGCCGTGAATGCCGCCACCGCGCTCATCGTGGTGACGCTGCTGGCGATCTGGCAACTGCTCCGGCTGGATCAGGCCTGGCTCTATTACGTTTTCAATATCTGGGTAAGCCTCTTCAGCCTGGTGCTGGTTAGCCAAGGCTGGCTGGTGGCCGGTCACGTCTTCGATCCGCGCGCGGCGAAGCGTGTGTACAGCCTGCTGGCGGCGGGTGCGGTGCTGGGCGCGGCGATCGGCGGTTCGTTCACCGCCCTGGTGGTGCGCCTGGTGGGCACCGCGAATCTGGTTCCAGCGAGCGCCTTTTTCGTGCTGCTGGCCTACAGCTGCTTCCGGCTGCTGTTGAGGCAGCCCGGCGTCTCTCTCGGAGAGGCGCGCGCGGCGGGCGAAGAACGCGCCGAATTCACGATCGCGGACGTGAGCCGCGACGTCTCGAGCCACCGGCATCTGCAGGTGATCATCGCCCTGCTCATGGCCACCTACGTCGTGGACACGCTCGTCGAATATCAATTCAGCTATATGGCGCGCGAATCCTATCGCGGCGATAGCCTTACCGCATTTCTGGGGGGCTTCTATGGCTTGTATCTGAATCTCACTACGTTCATCCTCCAGGTATTTCTCACGTCGCTCGTGGTCAGCCGCTTCGGCGTGGGCGGGACGCTGCTGGTGATGCCCGCCGGCATCGGCGCGGCGATGGCCGCCATGGTGGTCACGCCCGGCATCTGGGCGGCGGGCATCGCGCGGCTGATCGAGGCCTCCACACGCTATTCGTTTAACCGTACTGGCATGGAACTGCTCTACATGCCGCTGCCGGCCGACCTGCGCGACCGGACGAAAGCGTTCGTCGATATCTTCGTGGACCGTGTGGCGCGCGGCGCGGGCGCGCTGCTGATCCTGGGTCTGGCGGCGCTCGGCGCCCCCAGCCTGCGGGCGGTGAGCCTGCTCACGCTAGTGGCGTGCGGCGTTTGGGCGGCGCTTGCCGTGTATGCCCGGCGGCAATATGTCGACACCGTTCGCCGGCGGCTGGCCGCGCGCCGGTTGGACCTCGAAAGCATGCGCATTCCCTACCAGGACGCCGCGCTGACGAGGCGGCTCGAAGAACTGGCCTTGCAGGGCGAAGGCCGCCAGTCGCTCTACGCGTTGCGGCTGCTGAACGAAATTCCCGGCTTCCCGTTGGAGGCGCTGGCGGTGCGGCTCGGCGGCGATGCTGCTCCGCCGGTCCGCGCCTGGTTATACGAAACGGCACTGCAACGCGGCTGGCGTTCCCTGCTGAAGGAGGCGCGGCGCGAACTCGACCTTCCAGCGGGACTGGCCCTGATGCCCGCCGCTGCCTACTATGGCGTGCTGGGGGCCGATGGCCCGGCTGCCCTGCGGCGGCTGCTGGATCATGGCGATCCCGCTGTGGTGGAAGCGGCATTGCGCGCCGGGGAGCAGTTGCCGCCAGAGGCGGGCATTCGCTTGCCGCCGGGGAGAATCGCCGCGCTCGCCTCATCTGAGCCGGCAATGCGGCGACTTGCGGCTTTTGCCTATCGCGCGGAGCCGGGCGCGGCCGTCACAGCGCTTCCGGCCCTCGCGATGGATCCCCACCCGGCCGTGCGCCGGGCGGCGGCCGAATCGCTGCAAGCGCTTGGCGCGAAGGCGGTGCCCGCTCTGGCAGCCTGCCTGGACGATCGCGAAGCACCGCTTGTGCGCCGCCGCCGCGCGGCCCGCCTGCTGGGTTCGATCCCCGCGCAGGAAGCCAGCGACGCCTTGCTTGCGCGCCTCGACGAGCCTGACCTGGAGGTCTTGGCGGCGATTCTCAGGGCCCTCGAGAAGCAGCGCGGCGGCGCGCCCGGCTTGCAATACGCCCACGAACCGGTCCGCAGGCAGGTTTCGCGCGCGGCACGCATGTACCTGGAGATCCGCGTCGCCCTGAAGTGCCTGAAGGGCGCGCAGGGGGCGGCCGCCACGCGCCTGCTGGTGCGCACCCTGGAGTCGCGCCTCGACCGCGTGATCCAAGGACTGTTCACGATTCTCGGCCTGCGCTATCCGCCGCACGACATTCACGCCGCCTGGCGCGCCGTGCGCCGCGGTACCCCAGCCGAGATGGCCAACGCGGCGGAGTTTCTCGACAACATCCTGGATCACGATCTCAAGCGTTTTGTGCTGCCGCTGCTCGACGAAGACCGCCCGCCCGATCAGGTAGGCCGCGATCTCTTCGGCCTCGAACTTCTTGGCGCGGCGGCTGCCCTTCGGGTAATGATCGAGGAAGGCGACCCCTGGCTTGCCGTGTGCGCCATGGCCGCGGCGGCCGAACTGGGTTTCCGCGAGTTGACGCCCGCGATCCGCGCCGCCACCGAACGCGGCGGAGAGCAGGCCGCGCGCGTTGCCACGGCGTCGCTGCGCAGGTTGGGGACAGAAGGATTGGAGCAGGTCTGATGCAGGACTTGAATATCGTCGAACGCGTGATCGCTCTGGAAAACGTGGAACTGCTGCGCGGCTTGAGTCCCGATCAGCTCGCGCGAGTCGCCGCCATCGCCAGGCAGGAACACGCTCCGCCCGGCAAGGTACTGCTCACGCCGGAGGGGCCGCTCGAGGCGATGTACGTGATCATGGACGGGTCGGTGGAATTGCTCCAGGACGGCGTGCCTTTGGAGGTGGCCCGGCAGAACGAAGTGGTGGGCTCCTGGGCGCTGCTCGACAATGCGCCGCTGCCGGTGACCGCCCGCGCCGTCGAAGACACGACCCTGTTGCGCATCGCGCGCGACGACTTCTATGAATTGCTTTCCGACAACACGGAAATTGTGTCCGCCATTTTCTCCACTCTCGTGCGCCGATTCCGCGCGCTGCTGGAGCAGGGATCTGGTTCATAATGGGGAGCGGAAGGCCCTCCCGGAAATCATGGCCGATCAACCCCCAGCTATAACCAGCGGCGCCTCCTCCAGCCTCGATCCTGAAATCCGGCAGTTGCGCGAGAAGCTGGCTGAGGCCTACCGGCTCGTGGCGCTTGGCCAACTGGTGACTGGCGTCGTTCATGAAATCAATAATCCCATCGGCTCGATCGTCTCCAACAATGAAGTGTCGCTGCGCGCGCTCTCCAGCCTGAGGCAGAAGCTCGATGCCGCCCGCTTGGCCGGGGAAGCGCCCCCGCAGAAGGCGATCGATCTGGTGGACACTCTGCTCAGCCTGGCCGCAGTGGATAAGATCGCCTGTGAACGCATCTCAGGCATTGTTCGCACGCTGAAGACCTTTTCGCGCGTCGAGGAGCGGGATCTGCGCCTGGTCCGGGCCGGCGACCTGCTGCGCGACGCCGCAAAGCTGGTGGACTGCCAGTACCGGCGTCGCATCGAGCTGCAGCTCTTCGTTGCGGAATTGCCCGAAATCGAGTGCTATCCCCAGCTGCTGAGTCAGGTTCTGCTCAATCTGCTCGTCAACGCGGGCCAGGCCATCGAGGGCGAAGGCCGTATCACCGTCCGGGCCGCACAGGTGATCGGATCTGAACCGGCCGCCATTGAGATTTCCATCGAGGATACGGGCAAAGGAATCGCTCCCGAACTTCGACCGCGGATCTTTGAAGCCGGCTTCACGACGAAGCCGATCGGCGTTGGCACCGGTCTCGGCCTCGCCCTCTCGCGAAAACTGATTGAGGAAAGCCACGGCGGCCGTATCTGGTTCACCAGTGAAGTGGGCCGCGGCACTACGTTCTATATCCGGCTTCCCGTGCGGCAGACCCGGCCGCCGGCAACGTAATTCCATCTCCAGGAGCAATCCTTTTTGTCTGAAACGAAAGCGCCGAGAATTCTGTTGGTCGACGACGAGGAGATGGTCCTTACATCCATCCGCGCCTATCTCTCACTCGAAACCGAATACGAGATTCTCGCGCATACCCAGCCCGAAGACGCCCTGCGGCGCCTGGACGAGGGACCGATCGACGTGGTGGTCACCGACTACCTGATGCCGCGCGTCACAGGCCTTCAATTGCTTGCCGAGGCCAAGAAGAAGCAGCCCGAGGCGGCGCGCGTCCTGCTCACTGGCCACGCCGACAAGCAGAGCGCGATCCAGGCCATCAATGACGTGGGCCTCTATCAGTACCTCGAGAAGCCTTGGGACAACGCACAACTCCTGCTGGTGATCAATGGCGCGATCGAGCGTACGCGTCTGCTGCGCGGGCTTGCCGAAAAGGTGGAAGAACTCGACGCCGCACATGGGCAGTTAAAAGAAGCCCAACGCCGCCTGATCCGCGCGTTTCTCTGAGCGGCGGCTCCGAGGCTTTCGCCGCGCAATACCGGCGCACCCCTGGCCGGTTTTGGCCGATAATGGAAAACGTATGCGACTTCTCATCCTCACCTCAATCGTGGCCGCCCTCTGCTTCGCCGCCGAAGTCAAACTGGGCGAGCCTCTAACCCTAAAGCAACAGACCGCCATCGCCGACCTCAACGCCCGCCCCGCCGACTTCGTCGACAAACAGGTGCAGGTGAAGGGCAAAGTTACCGAAGTCTGCGAAAAGATGGGCTGCTGGATGCAACTCGTCGATCCCGCCACCAAGGCCGCGGTCCGCATCAAGGTCAAGGACGGCGTGATTGTCTTTCCGAAGGACTCCATCGGGAAGATGGCCGCCGCCGAGGGCAAGTTCGTCAAGCTGGAACTCACCCACGAGCAGGCCATCGCGCGCGCCAAGCATGAGGCCGAGGAGCAGAACCGGCCCTTTGATCCCGCGTCGGTGAAAGGCCCGGCCACCATTTACCAGATCGCCGGCCTTGGCGCGGCGATCCTCGAATAACCCCCGCAAGCCATTCTGGACAAAGGAGCGGCTCCCGGGCCGCTCTTTCTGTATCCCGGTTCTGATACAGTCATGGAGCTATGCTGATTACCGCAGCCATCCTCGCCATCTTCGTGTACGGCATCATTGCCGCCATGCTGGGCACGATCCTCCCGGACCTTTCCAAACGCTACTCGCTCACGCCGAAGCAGAATGGCAACATCGCCATGGCGCAAGCCATTGGGTTGATGATCGGATCCTTCTTTGTCGGCCCGCTGATGGACACGCAGGGCAAGAAGATGGGCCTTTTGCTGGGCCTCGCGCTGGTCGCACTCGCCCTTTTCGGCCTGCGTAAAGCGGCCGGGTTCACGCCTATCGCTTCGTTCATGATGGTCCTGGGCATGGGCGGCGGCATCATCGTCACCGGCGCCAACGCGCTGGCTGGCGACGTCAAACTCGAAGCTCTGTCCACCGCCGGCGTCTTCAACCTGCTGAACCTGTTCTTCGGTCTGGGCGGCTTGCTGACCCCGCTGATCGCCGCCAACCTCTTCAAGAACGATTCCGCCCGCTTGCTGGTCTTCGCCGGAGGACTGGCGCTGGTCACTCTCGGCTTCCATGGCATCACACAGATGCCGCCGCCTGCCGGCGCGGTGGCGTTCCAGATGTCCACGGCCACGGCTCTGCTGAGCAACCCCGCGCTGCTGGCGCTGGCCCTGATGCTGTTCCTCTATGTCGCCGCCGAGGTGGGCGTGTGGAACTGGCTGGCGCGGCACCTGATCGCACAGGGCGTCCCAGAGAAGCGCGCGCTGACGATCCTCTCGCTCGGCTTCGCACTCGGCCTTCTGGTGGGCCGCGTGGCGGTATCGCCCGTACTGGGCACGGTCTCTCCCGAGGATGTCCTGATGGGTTCCGCCGTGCTGATGGCCATCACTACCTACCTGATGCTGCAATCGAGCAGCCCGAACATGGCCTGGGTGCTGGTGTTCTTCGCGGGCGTTGCGATGGCGCCGGTGTTCCCGACGACCCTCGCCGTGGTGAATATGAAGTTTCCGGACATGGCCGCCACGGCCACGGGCATCGCGGTCACCGCCGGCTGGCTCGGCCTGGTGGTCAGCTCGCCGCTGATTGGCGGCATCGCCGGCGACGATCCGAAACGCCTGAAGCGCGCCCTGCTCGTACTGCCTGCCGTTTCGATCCTGATGATCGCGGTGAGCCGCGCGCTCTAGCTCAGCGGCTTTGCCAGGCGCGGGCGTCCCATTCGAAAGTGACGCCCGCCGCCGGCAGAATCGGAAAGAGCTTGTCGAGCCGCGGAAACGCCTGGCCGGTGTTCGCGCGGAAGCCCCCAAACGAGTCGTAGCGCAGGTTGGCGCGATTCGTCAGGTTCACGACCTCCGCGTAAAACGTCCCCCGCCATTTCTCCCACTGAAACGACTTCGCCACTCGCACATCCACCCGGTGGTAGGCCGGCAGCCGCGCCAGGTTGCGTTCGCGCGCCAGAAAATACTCTTCACCCTCCCGCCGGAAGAACCCCGGAATTGGGAAATTGCTGCCGTAGGCATAACGCGTGCTCAGCATCCATGTGGGCCGCATCCGGTAACTGGCGTAGCCGTTCACGGCGTGGCGCTGGTCAAAGTCGGTGAACGACCGCGAACCCGTCACGCCGTCCAGCCACCGCGCTCGGCCGTAGGCGTAGGACACCCAGCCGGAGACGCCGTTCACGCTCCGGCGCTGCACAAACACCTCGACGCCGCGCGCCTTGCCGCGCGCCGAATTCACCCAGGGCGGATTGGCGGGCGGTACAAAGACGCGCCCGTCGGGCAGCAGGCGCGGCTCCAACAGCGGCTGGAAGGGCAGGTCGCGCTCCGTGCGCTGATACGCTTCCACTCGCAGCCGAGTGCGCCCGGTGAGGCTTTGTTCGACGGCCGCGATCGCGTGCGCCGCGCGCGCCGGCAGTAGCGCCGGATTGCCCGTCAGGGTAAGCGAGAGCAGCGAAAGCTCGGGATATTGGACGCTTTGACTCCAGCCGGCCTGAACCCGGGTAGCCGGCCCCGCGCGGCCCACCACCGACACATGCGGACTCACCGCTTGCGGCGCGGTGGCCGTCGAACCGTCCCACCGTGCGCCCGCGCTTGCTCGCAGCCGCCCGCCGCCCGTCGCCGCATGCTGCTCGATATACCCGCCCGAGCGCCATCCCGTGGCGTCCCACGTTTCCCGCCGCCGGATCGCAAGCGGGTTGAATTGATAGCGGTTCAGATAGCCGCCGTCGCGCAACCGCCGGAACGACGCGCCCGCCGCCAGCCCCGCCGTGCCGGCCCACTGCCACTGCGCATCGGTATTGGCGATCCACTCTCCATAGCGCCCGCCCTGCAGATCCAGTTCCCCAGGATTCAGGTTCTCGAACCGTTCGCGCATCCAGGCGCCGCGCTGCGTCACGGTCGCGCGGCTGTTCGGCGTCCACGTCCAGGCCGCCGAACCCACCGTCATGCGGTAATCCGAGAGCATGATCGCGTTCAACCCCAGCCGGTCGCGCCCGCGCGACCGGTCCAGATCCGACACGCCATCCAGCAGGGTGAGATGAATGCGCTGCCGGGGCGTCAGGTCGTAAGCGATGCGGGTCTGCGAGTCCACGAAGCCGAACGCCAGCGTGTCTTCGGCGGCGCTCCGCCGCAGCAGGTACTGCAAAAAGCTCTTGCGGACCGAAGCCATCCAACTGCCGCGGCCGCGCGCCCAAGGGCCTTCGGCCACCGCCCCCGCGCCGGCCACGCCCGCGTTGACACGCAGCCGCACGTTCTCCCGCCAGCCATCGCGCAGGCGGACATCGAGCGCCGCCACGCCGCGGTCGGCATACCGCACCGGCGGAGCGCCCAGGTGCAGGGACATCTCCTCGATCACGTCTCCCGGGAAAAGCGTGAGCGATCCGGTGGACGCCTGCGTCTGCACCGCGTGAAACGGGCTGTGCAGAAGGAGGCCGTCCAGATACAGGCCCACTTGCGTGAAGCCGGCCCCGCGCAGCGAGAATTGCGCAACATATTCGTTGTTCGCACTCACGCCCGGCAGGCTTTGCACGGCGCGCAGAGGGTCGTCGGCGAGCACGCCGCCCAGATTCTTCATCTCAGCCCCGGTCAAGGTCCGTTCCGAGGGGCTCGATTCGAGCACGGGATCGAACGGGCCGGAGGCCACTTCGATGCGGTCCTGCCGCACGAGATAATCCGGCGTCAGAACGAGTTCCAGTTCCTGCGCTTCGCCGGCGGGCGTCCGCAGCGGGCGGTAGCCGACGGCGGCGGCTTGGACCACGCAGCCAGGCTCGGCCGCGATCCGGAACTCGCCGCCCGCGCCGGTTTCGATGGAGCTGCGGCGATCCCCGCAGATCAACGTCACCCGCGCCCGCGCCACGGGTTCGCCGGTCTGAGCGTCGCGGACGAATCCGCGCAGCGGCGCCGTCTCCTGGGCAGCGGCAAGTCCGGAAAGCAACAGCAGAATCAGCGGTAGCATGCAGCCGGGTTGTGGACCGGCGGCTCCGATTTTAACAAAAGCCGGAAGCTAGGCACTCACCCGCTCGCGCACCGCCCGCCAGCCGCGGCCCTTGTCCAGCAGAGCTGACAGCGAGCGCACCGTGACTTCCTGGCGCGGCTGCGAAGCCAGATTCGTGGAAGGCGTGGGTCCGGCGGTCAGGTCGTAGAGTTCGCGTTCGATCACTGTATCGCCGGGCCGCCGCAGCCATTCCGTGTAGCGGTACGGGCCGCTGCGCAGAGTGTAGCCCATCACGTCCTTGCCGCGCGGATACTGGCTGAATGCCGCCGCCTTCCAGGGGCGGCGGGGATTCTCGAGCAGCGGTTTCATGCTCAGCCCCTCGCAATGCTGCGGCACGGGCAGCCCGCACAGTTCCGCCAGCGTGGGATAGACATCGACGAATTCCACCAGGGCCGGCGAGCCCGCGCCGGCACTGCGCTGTCCGGGCGCCGAGAGAATCAGCGGCACGCGGGTATCGATTTCGAAGTTCGTGTGCTTGCACCAGGCGCCGTAATCGCCGAGCTTCCAGCCGTGGTCGCCCCATAGGACGACGATCGTGTTTTCGCGCAGCCCGAGCGCGTCGAGTTCGCGCAGCAGGCGGCCCACCTGCGCATCCATGTAGCTGACGCAGGCGTAGTAGCCGTGAATCAGCATGCGGAAGGTGAGTTCGTCCACCGGCCCCTTTTCCGGAATGCCGCCATAGCTTCTGAGTTCGCCCCAGGTTCCGCCGGCGAGCGGCGGCATGCCTTCGGGCCAGTCGCGGCGCTCGGGCAGATGAAGGTCTTCCGGCTTGTAAAGGTCCCAGTACTTGCGGGGCGCGTTGAATGGCAGGTGGGGCTTCACGAAGCCCGCGGCCAGAAAGAAGGGCTGGCCGCGCAGGCGGCGCAGCTCTTCGATGGCCTTGCTGGCCGTCTTGCCGTCGGGGTAGGCGTCGTCCGGCACATCCGGCATTTCGTACGCGGGCCCCCGGCCTTCGCGCGTCATCCGCCCCTCTTTGCGGATCTGCTCCATCTGTTGCTCGACCAGCGCCGATTGCGGGTCGCGGTAGGCCCGCCACCCGCCGGCCCAGTCGCTCTGCGGAACCCAGGGCGGCGCGGACCAGCCCTCCGGATCTTCGTTCCGGTGGTGGTAGATCTTGCCCAGACTGACTGTCTGATAGCCGTTCTTCCTGTAGAACTGCGGCAGCGTGAGCAGGTCTGGGCGAACCGTATTCAAGGGCGTTTGCAGATCCCAGACGCGCGTGGAATCGGGCCGCGCTCCGCTCATCAGGCTGGCGCGGGTGGGCGCGCACACGGCCTGCTGGCAGTACGCGCGGTCAAACCGCAGCCCGCTCGCGGCGAGCGAATCGATATGCGGCGAGTGTATCCGCTGTTGGCCGTAGCACCCGAGTTCCGGACGCAGGTCGTCCACGGCGATCATCAGCACGTTGGGTCGCGCGGCGGACCCCTTGAGCAGGGGCGCGGCGGCGGCGCCCATAAAGCCTCTCCGGCTCAATGACGACATAGATATGCAACCTCCGCCGGCGTACCGGCTGCCCGGCAGTGTATCACCGGCGGCGGCGCTTTAGAACAGATTCGACGCCAGCCACTCGACGTACGCGGCGTTGCGCCGGCGGACATCTTCGAGCAGCGGTGCGGGCAGGTCCAGCAGTTTCTCCGTGAAGAAGCGTGTGTCGCCGTTCGGATCGTTGGCGTCGCGCGTGCCGGCCAGATTGCCGATCCAGAACACCAGGAACAGGTTGCCATCCACGCGGCCGCGCGCGGCGTCGCCCAGATAGAATCCCTTGCCCTGATCGCGGTAGTGCTGCGCCAGTTCGCTCTCATCGCCGAAGGCGCGCCGCGCGGCGAAATCGTAAGCGCGCGCGGCCATCCGGTTGTACATCTGCCGCCACGGCGAGTTCGCGGGCTGCTCAAAGAGCACATCCAGCAGCTGCAGTTGCAGCTCGCCGGAGATTTTGTAGTTCAGACGTCCGCCCGTGGCGTGGCCGATCTCCTGCAACACTTCGGCCTGCTTGCCGCTGCCGGAATGGATCGACAGCGTACCATCGAACATGCGCGCCACGGCGGCAAGTTCACGGATGCGCGCCCCCAACTCGGTCAGCGGCAGGCCGTTGTACTCCGACGCCACGCGCGGGCACAGCTCCGGCCACATCTTGTGCGAGGCGTAGCTCACGAGCCCGATGCCGTTTTCTTCGCTCGATTCCATCGCCACCGGGTACGCCTGCCGCTTCTTGAAGCCCAGATTCGGCGGGACAAGCTGCGCCGGACGGCCGCGGCTCTTCAGCCACTGCATGTAGAAGAACATCTCCTCGGGCGTGGTGAGCGTTTCGGCTTCGTCGATCGAAGGCTCGAAGTCGAAGGGTTCGCCGCGTTTCTCCCGCTGGATCACGTCGTAGAGCTCTTCGTTCATCTGCAGACTGCGGCCGAATTTCACAGCCAGCCGCTTGATCTGCTCGGCGTTCAGCCGGATGTCGCGCGTGCCGGTCGAAAAGGAGCGCGCGAACTCGTCCAGGATCCACGCCTGCTCGCCCGCGTCGAACAACTGCGCGAAGCGGTCGTCGATTTCCGTGGCGGTCCAGGCGCGCGGGTGGCGCAGGTCGGCTTCGAGTTTGAAGAGCCGCGAGGCATCGGTGGTGAACTTCGTGTACCCGGCGGCGTGGCGGATGGCCTCTTTGGCCTGCTCCAGCGAGCGCGCCAGTTCGTTCTCGTTCGCGCCCGTGACGATCACATGATCGGCTTCGGCCGTGTAGCCTTCGCGCCAGCCGGCGCGGATTGCCGCCCACAGGCCGCAATGGAAGAGGTGGCGGATGGAGACGCGCGTGTGTCCGATGGCGACTGGATTCTCGCCGTCGCGCGCAGCGATCGCTTCGTCCGTGGTCATCTCCCGGGTCGCCGAAAGTTGCACCGTGGAAGCCACGTTCAGCTTCCGTGTCTCGAGAATCGCCCGGAAACCGCGAAACGCGGCGGGCAGCGAAATCTCCGGGTGGCGGTTGCCGGTGGCGATACCCGGCAGCGCACGCTGCGGGCGCGGCGCAAACACTCCGCCGGTGCTCTGGACGAACGCTGCGACGTTCTCACGGTCGGTGGGAGCGAAAGGAACCGCATGGATCGCCATCTCGCGGCCGCCCTGCGGACGGATGCGCCCGAGTTCATGTCCGCCCTCAAATCCCGCCGGAGCCGCGGATGCTGTCGGCGCAGCAATGAGCAGCATATGCGCGGGGCGCGCCGGATCCACCAACCCGTCCACCGCGACGGCGATGGCGCCCGGGTGTCCTGCGACGCTTTCGATACTGCCCGGATAGACGGCCAGGTTCGCCAGGCCCAGGCCCCCCAGCCGCTCCGCACAACGGGTGCGCGTCTCCTCACTGACAGACGTGCCCGCCCGGCTATCCACGATCAATTCCACCAGAGCCGAGGCCTCGCTCAGCCGGACCGGCAGGTTAATTGGGATGAGATTCATAATGACTCCCGCGCTTAGATCTGAATGCCGCGGAGGTACTCGCGGAATGCCTCGCCCAGATCGTGGCGCTTGAGGGCGAACTCGACGGTCGCCTTCAGGAAGCCCAGCTTGTCGCCGGCGTCGTAGCGCGTGCCTTCGAACTTGTAGCCGTATATCGGACGGGTGCGCAACAGATGCTTCAGCGCATCCGTCAACTGGATTTCGCCCCCCCGGCCGGGTTCGATGGCCTCGATCGAATGGAAGATCTCGGGCGTCAGAATGTAGCGGCCGATAATCGCAAGGTTCGAGGGCGCATCCTCCGGGCTGGGCTTCTCCACCATGTTGCGGATGCGGTACAGCCGCCCCGAACCGCCATTGTGCGAGACGGGCTCCGCATCCACCACTCCGTAGGCGGAAATGTTCTCGGGCGGCACTTCCATCAGCGCCACCACCGAACAGCCATAGAACTCGTAAATGTCGTGCAACTGGTGCAGACAGGGCAGTTCGGCATCGATCACGTCATCGGAAAGCACCACCGAAAACGCCTCGTTGGCCACCATCTCTTTCGCGCGCAGCACCGCGTGCCCCAGCCCCAACGCCTCCTTCTGCCGCACGTAGAACACGTCGATCATGTCCGATACGCTGCGTACCGCCGCCAGCAGATCCTTCTTCTGCCGGGCTTCGAGCATATGCTCCAGCTCGAAAGAAACGTCGAAGTGATCCTCGATCGCGGACTTTCCGCGTCCGGTCACGATGATGATGTTGTTCATGCCGGAATGGATCGCCTCTTCCACTCCGTATTGAATCAGCGGTTTATCCACCAAAGTGAGCATTTCCTTCGGCATCGCCTTCGTTGCGGGAAGGAATCGCGTGCCCAGGCCGGCCGCGGGGAAAACCGCTTTTCGCACTTTCGGGATCATCACGCTTTCATTCTAGGCCATTCGTTTGCCGGAGGGCCTTGGATCAAGACCGGACGACCGGAAACCGGAGCCGGGTCAGCGGTCTCATGCCGGCGCCACAGCCTCGTTCACTCCTCTCAGTCCGCCGTTGAACCCCACCTGCGCACCGTTCAACCCGCTGTGGTTGGACCACGTCCGGTGCTATGCTATGCTCTCAGTTTCCGCGACTTCCGCGCCTTACTGGGAATCAAACAGACTGGGGAGTTTGACTATGGCCTACGTGATCGCTGAGCCCTGTATCGGCACCAAGGACACCGCCTGCGTGGACGCGTGCCCGGTGGATTGCATTCATCCCAAGAAGGATGAACCCGATTTTGAGACCGCTGAGCTTCTGTACATCGATCCCGTCGAGTGCATCGATTGCGGCGCCTGCGTGCCGGTATGCCCGGTGTCCGCCATTTTCGCGCTCGAGGATCTGCCCGAAAAGTGGTCGCACTTCACGCAGATTAACGCCGACTACTACCAGAAATAGCGGCTATGGCCGGTACACGGCCCAGGCCGTGTCCGTCTCCTGCACGATCACTTCCACGAGTTCGGCCCCGTTCGCATCCAATTCCGCCGCCAGCGATTCCCGCATCCGCCGGTAAACGTGCAGAGCGATATTCTCCGCGCTCGCGTTGATCTCGGCGAACGCCGGCAGGTCGTTGAGGAACTGGTGGTCCATCTCCTCGCAGATCGCTCGCAACGCCTTCTTCAGATCGCCGAAGTCCATCAGCAGGCCGATTTCGTTCAGCTTCGGACCCCGCACCACGGCCTGCACCCGGTAGTTATGCCCGTGAATATTGGCGCACTTGCCCTCATAGCCGCGCAGGGCGTGTCCGGCGGGAAAGCTGTGCTCCACTCGCAATTCAAACATCGGCGAAAAACGCCTCCACATCCTCAATATCCATGCTAAACCGGTAATCCGGCAGGCTGTCGAAAAACACCTGACCGTAGCGCTGCCGCGTGATTCGGTGATCGAGCAGAGCCAGCACGCCCCGGTCGCTCCGGCTGCGGATCAGCCGCCCGAAGCCTTGTTTCAGCGAGATCGCCGCTTGCGGCACCTGGTAGTCAAAAAACGGGTTCCCGCCGGCGGCGCGAACCGCGCGCACGCGTGCCTCCACCACCGGGTCGCTCGGCACCGCGAAGGGCAACTTATCGATGATAACGCAGCTCAACTGGTCCCCCTGCACGTCCACACCCTGCCAGAACGACGAAGTGGCGAACAGCACGCAATGAGGCGTTCGGCGAAACTCTTCGATCAGCGCCCGCGCGGGCCGCGTGCCCTGCAACAGCACGGGAAAATCCAGCGCAGGCTCCACCCGTTCATGCGCCTGCCGCATCTGCTGATAACTGGTGAACAGAACAAACGCCCGCCCGCGGCTGTGCCGCAGCAGCGCCACGATCTCCCGCGCGGCCTCCTCCAGGTAATCGGCGGCGCGCACGTCCGGCAGATGGTGCGCTACGTAGAGCAGGCATTGCGCCCGATAATCGAAGTGCGAGGGCACGATCAGCTCGCGTGCGGAATCCAGGCCGAGCCGTCCGCGGACGTAGTCGAAACCGCCCGCCACGGCCAGCGTGGCCGACGTCAGGATCGCCGTGGGTCCGCCGTCAAAAACCCTCTCTTTCAACAGGTTAGAGACGTCGATGGGCGTCGCCTGCAGGTAGCAGCCGCGGCCGCGCCGCTCCACCCAATAGACATTTGCCTCGCTGGGGCCTTCCATCCAGGACTGAAGCCGGGCGCCCAGTTCCACCGCGCGCCGGTGCAGCGGCGCGAGTTCCTCGGGCGCCTGCCTCACGAGCTGCAGATGGGCCGCCAGAAGCTCCAAACTATGCAAAAAAGAGGCATAAACCTCGCCATTTTCGGCCAAAAACGCCTCATGTTGCGCAAATCCGCTGCGTCCCTCGCGCGCCGGGAAGCAGCCGAATAACCGGCCGGCGTGGATCCCCACGGTCTCCAGCAGGTGATCCAGATCCAGCGAGTGAAACTCCTTGCGGCGCGCCGTGGCGCGGACGTCGCGCACCAGGTCTTCCACCTGCCCGCTGCTCACCGTGAGGCCGAAATACTGGCTCGCGACATCCTCGATCTCATGGGCTTCGTCGAAGATCACGGCCGAAGCCTCGGGCAGAACGCCCGCGGCCGGGTCCTGTTCCCGCACCGCCAGATCTGCGAAGAACAGGTGGTGGTTGACGATGATCAGGTCGCTCTCCCACGCCCGCTGGCGCGCCAGCGTGACGAAACAGCGCTCCCATTGCGGGCACTTCTGGCCGGTGCAGAGTTCGCCGCGCGCGTCCATCTTGGCCCACGCGGTGGAGCCCGCCGGCAGGCCGTCGATCTCGGCGCGGTCGCCGGTTTCGGTGGTCTGTTCCCATTCGCGGATGATCTGAAAGTCGGTAACCTCGTCCAACCCGCTGAGGACCGGTTCGCGCTCGGCGTCGTAGATCTTCTGGCGGCAGGCGTAATTGGCGCGCCCCTTCAGGTAGCATGCCTTCAGATCGGGGAAAAACTCGCGCAGGAACGGGATGTCTTTGAAGAAGAGCTGTTCCTGCAGGTTCTTGGTGCCGGTGGAGACGATCACGCGCTTGCCGGAGATCAGCGCGGGCACAAGATAAGCCAGCGTTTTGCCGGTGCCCGTGCCCGCCTCGACAATCAGGTGCCGCTTTTCGGCGAGCGCCTCCTCCACCGCAAGCGCCATATCCAACTGGCCCTGGCGGAATTCGTGCTGCGGATGCGCCCCGGCCAGCGGGCCCTGCCGCGCGAAGAAGCCTTTGACGGTCAGGACGCGCGGCACAGGGGTTTACAGGCTTCCGGCGAAGTATTCGAACAGGCGGCGGTCGTGGGCGTTTTCCTCGAAGCCGTCCTCGGGGTGCCATTGCACGGCGAGCAGTTTCGGATGCGCGTCCATCTGCACGGCTTCGATGGTCCCGTCGGGCGCCGCGGCGGTCACGCGGAGACCCGGCCCCAGGTCCTTCACTGCCTGATGATGGCGCGACATCACTTCGCATTGCGTCACGCCCATGGCCCGCGCCACCAGCGAATCCGGCGCCACACTCACTTCGTGCATCACCCTGCGGTGGCCCTCGACATGTTGATGAAGCGTTCCGCCGAGATGCACATTCAGCAGTTGCAGCCCGCGGCAGATGGCGAAGACCGGCATCTTACGCCTGATGGCCTCGCCGAGCAGCCCGAGTTCGAAATCATCGCGGCTCGTATCCGGGTTTTCGGTACCATCCAGCCGGCGTTCGCCGTACAGGCGCGGATTGACGTCGCGGCCGCCGCCCAGCACCAGCCCGGCGTAGTCATCCAACGAAGGCGCCGCGTCGCCCACCGTGCGGCAGTCCGGATCCAGCCCGCACTCTCGCAGCGCGGTCAGATAAGGCTCCGCTTTGGGGCGGAAGCCAATGGTGAACAACACACGCGGCGAGGAAGACACAACCCTTTAGCGTAGCGCGCCGGCTAGATCTTCTGCACCTTCCACTTACCCTTGCGGAAGATCCACCAGCCGGTGAGCGTGAGCGCGCCCTCGGCCACCGGAATCGCCCAGAACGCTCCCGTAGCGCCCCAGCCGAACTGAATCGCCAGCAGCCAGGCCAGCGGAAGCTGCAGCGCCCAGTAGATGCCCAGGTTGATCAGGGTGGGCGTAGTGGTGTCGCCCGCGCCATTGAACGCCTGCACCAGCACCATGCCCAGCGCATAGAACACATAGCCGTAGCTGACGATCCGGAGGCAGTTCACAGCGTGCAGAACCACGTCCGCTTCGCCGGTGAACACGCGCACAAGCGGTTCCGGTATCACGATAAACGCCAGGCCCACCAGGCCGAGAAACACCATATTGAAGACGCCCGTCCGCCACACGGAACTCTCGGCCCGGTCGGGCCGGCGCGCGCCCAGGTTCTGTCCCACCAGCGTGGCCGCGGCGTTCGACAAACCCCAGGCGGGCAGCAGCGAGAAGATCACGATGCGGATGGCAATCGCGTATCCGGCCAGCGCCGCCGCCCCCGAACCCGCGATGATCCGCACTAGCGCGATCCAGCTCGCGTGCGCGATCAGAAACTGCAGCATGCCGGTGGACGACACCCGCGACAACCGCCGCAGCACCGGCCAGTCCACGCGCCAATGGCGCGGCTTCAGCGCGATGCGCCCCTTTCCGCCGAACAGAATGGAAAGCTGCATCGCCACGCCCGCGCTGCGGCCAATCAGCGTAGCCAGGCCCGCGCCCGCCACGCCCATGGCCGGGATGGGCCCCAGACCGAAGATCAGAATCGGGTCCAGCACCAGGTTCAGCCCGTTGGCGTACCATAGCACGCGCATCGCGATGGCCGCGTCGCCCACCCCGCGAAAGATCGCATTGATCAGAAACAGCAGCATCACACTGATGGAACTGCCCGTCACCAGCCGGGTATACGCCGACCCGCGCTCCACGACGGCCGGGTCCGCGCCCATCAACTCGAGCAGTTCCGGCGCACGCCACACCGCCGGCACGCCCACCGCCACCGCCGCGGCGATGCCCAGGATGATCGCCTGCACGGCGGCCCGCGATGCGCCGTCTGCGTCCTTCTCGCCGGTGCGCCGCGCCACCATCGCCGTCGTGGCCAGAGCGATGCCCATCGCCACGGCGTAGAGCACCGTCATCAACGTTTCGGTGACGCCCACCGCGGCTGTGGCTTCGGTGCCCAGACGCGCCACGAAGAAGATGTCGACGATCCCAAACAGGCTCTCCATGCACATCTCGAGCACCATCGGGATCGCCAGAAGGACGATCGCGCGGTTCAGAGGCGCCTGCGTGTAGTCCTGTTCCTTCCCCGCCAGGGCGGCGCGCACGTCGTGCCACCAGCGGGTGCGGGATTCCGGCATCCCTCCAGTGTCGCAAGCCGCCGCTACAATAGTTGTTTCTTTTATGCTCATCGCACTTTGCCAGATCAACAACACGGTTGGCGATCTGGAAGGAAACGCGCGGCTGATTGGGGACTACGCCCGCCGGGCCGCGGCCCGGGGCGCAGCGCTCGCCGTCTTCCCCGAGCTCGCGCTCACCGGCTACCCGCCCCGCGACCTGGTGGAGAAGCCCTCGTTTATCGAGCGCAGCGAAGCCACGCTCGCCCGGCTTGCCGAATCCCTGGCCGAAGTCCCGATCGGCGTGATCACGGGCTACGCCGGCCGCGCCCCCGCCGGCCGCGCGCGCCGCGCCACCAATTCCGCGGCTTTGCTCGCCGGCGGCGCAATCCGCTTCGTGCAGACGAAGATGCTGCTGCCCACCTACGACGTGTTCGACGAATCGCGCAACTTCGAACCCGCCACCACGCAATCGCTCTGCGAGTTTCAGGACGTTCCCCTGGCCATCACGATCTGCGAGGACGCCTGGAACGACAAGCAGTTCTGGGATCGCCCGCGTTACGAGAAAGACCCGGTCGAGGATTTGATCAGCCAGGGCGCCGCCCTGGTGGTCTCGATCAACGGCTCGCCCTATCACATGGGCAAGAGGGCGCTGCGCCGCCAGATGTTTTCGTCCATGGCCCGCCGCCATGGCGTGCCGCACGTGTATGTCAACATGACCGGCGGCAACGACCAGCTTGTCTTCGACGGCTCGTCGTTCGCCGTACTGCCCGATGGCACGGTGGCGGCCGAGGCGCCTTCCTTCGCCGAAGACCTGATCCTGTTCGATACCGCGACCGGCTCCGGCGACCGCCGCCCCAGTCATGAAGACGAAACGTCCGCCGTGTACGATGCCCTTGTGCTGGGCACGCGCGACTATATGCGCAAATGCGGGTTCCGCAAGGCGCTGCTGGGATTGAGCGGCGGCGTGGATTCCACGCTCGTCGCCTGCGTTGCCGCGGATGCCATCGGCCCGGAAAACGTCACCGGCGTGGCCATGCCGGGGCCCTACTCCACGGATCATGCGATCGAGGACGCGCGGATCCTCGCTCAGAACCTGGGCATCCGCCTGGAAATCGCCCCCATCACCGGGGCATACGAGTCCATCACCGCAAGCCTCGGCGGACTGTTCGGCGGCGCTCCCGCCGATGCCACCGAGGAAAACATCCAGTCGCGCCTTCGCGGCCTCACTCTGATGGCGCTTTCAAATAAGTGGAATGCGCTCGTGCTCACCACAGGCAACAAGAGCGAACTCGCCGTTGGCTATTGCACGCTTTACGGCGATATGTGCGGCGGGCTGGCCGTGATCAGCGACGTTCCCAAGACCCTGGTGTACGATCTCTGCCGTGTCGTCAACCAGCGCCGCCCCGGCGCCATTCCCGAGCGTGTGTTCACCAAGCCCCCCTCCGCCGAACTTCGCCCGGACCAAAAGGACACTGATTCCCTGCCCGAATACGCCGTGCTCGACGTCATTCTTAAAGACTACGTCGAAGAGATGGAACCCCCGGCCCGTATCGCCGAATCCCGACATCTTCCACTCGGCCTGGTGCGCGAAATCGCCTCCAAGGTCGATCGCAACGAATACAAACGCCAGCAGGCGGCGCCGGGTCTGAAGGTCACCACCAAAGCCTTTGGCATCGGCCGCCGCTTTCCGATCGCTCAAAGGTTCACCGAATGAAAAAGACGCTCCTTGCCGCCCTTGTGCTGCTCGGCGGAACTTCCTTGCTCGTGTCGCAGCGCGGGGATCTCGTGGTCCGTCCCGGGGTTCAAAGGGACGGCAGCATCCTGCTCAACACCGGCTGGTCGCTGCGCCCCGCAGGCCGGCAGATCCCGCTCTCCACCTTCCCGATGAACGTGCGCGAGTCGCCCGACGGGAAGTTCCTCGTGGTGCTGGAAGGCGGCTACCTGCCGCCCACCATCACCGTGCTGCGCCGCGCCACCATGCGCCAGATCGACCAGCGCCGCGTGGAGGACGCCTGGCTGGGCCTCGTCTTCATGCCCGCGAGTTCGCTTTTCTATGTGTCCGGCGGCTCGCGCGCCCGCGTGTATGAATTCGCGCTGGACGACGATGGCAGGATCGAGGAGCGGCGCACGTTTGTCCTCGTTCCGGCCGAGGAACGCAAGCCCAACGACTTTACGGGCGACCTCGCGCTCTCCCCCGACGGCGCGACGCTTTACGCCGCGGGGCTGTACCGCGACTCGGTCTTCACCGTGAACCTGACCGCAGGCAATGTGACCGGCGAATGGAAATCCGTCAGCCGCCCCTACCGGCTTGTGATGCATCCCGATGCTCGCAGCCTGCTGGTGAGCGGCTGGGCCAGCGCCTCCGTCGCCCGCCACGAGACCAATTCCGGGCGCATCCTCGAGGAAACGCAGGTGGGGCCGGCGCCGATGGACATGGTGGTCCGGCCCACGCCGCCCGCCAATGAATCCTCCCGCAGCGATCCGTACCGCGCGCGGCTTTACGTCGCGCTGGCGAATACGAATACCGTGGCCGTGCTCGGCGTGATGGACGATGGCCGCTTGCGCCCGCTCGAGCGCATCAACGCCTCGTTCACCACGATCTCGCCCGCGGGCATGACCCCGGCGGCCCTCGCGCTCGCCCCCGACGCCACGCGCCTCTATATCGTCTGTTCCGACGCCAACGCGGTGGCGGTGGTCAACCTCACCGGCACGCGGTCGCGGGTCGAGGGCTGGATTCCCGTGGGCTGGTATCCCACCGCCGCGCTCGCCTTCCAGGACACTTCCCTGCTGGTGCTGAACGGGCGCGGCTCCCGCAGCTACCCGAACCCGAAAGGGCCGAATCCGCAGCGCGCGGCGCCGCTGCATGAAGGGGTCCGGTCGGACCAGTACGTCGGCGTGATGCAGCGCGGCACCGCCTCCTGGATTCCGCCGCATGGGGCGCCGGAACTGCGTAACTGGACCGCCACCGTGTTCCGGAACTCTCCTTATAGCGACACGCGGCCGGTGGCCGCGGGCATCCCCGCCGCCAACCCCGTGCCCAGCCGCCCGGACGGCCGATCTCCCATCGAACACGTCGTTTACATCGTGAAGGAGAACCGCACCTACGACCAGGTGCTCGGCGCCCTGGAAATTGGCAACGGCGATCCGTCGCTCACTCTGTTCGGCGAGGATGTCGCGCCGAACCACTATCAACTGGCGCGCGAGTTCGTCCTGCTGGACAACTTCTATGTGAACGCCGACGTTTCCGCCGACGGCCACAACTGGTCGTCGGCGGCCATCGCTCCGCCCTACGTGCAGCGGATGTGGCCGAACAGCTATGCCCGGCGCCGGAACGTCTATGACTACGAAGGCACCGAACGCGCCGCGCAGCCGCCCGCGGGCTATATCTGGAGCAACGCGCTGGCCGCCGGCCTCACGATCCGCAACTACGGCTGGTGGGTGAATCTACGGCCCCGCGATGCGGCCACGGACGGCATCCACATCGCCGGCGTGCGCGACCCGGCGCTCGCGCCGCACACATCGATGACCTTCCGCGGCTACGACCTCGCTTACAAGGATGTGGACCGCGCCCGCGCGTTCATCGCCGAACTCAAACAGTTCGAGGAGCAGAACCGCCTGCCGCGCTTCATCACGCTTCGCCTTGGCAACGATCACACCTCCGGCGCCGTACCCGGCCGCCCCACACCCAAAGCGCAGATGGCTGACAACGATCTCGCGCTGGGCATGATCGTGGAGGCGCTTTCCAAGTCGAAATTCTGGCCGAAAACCGCGATTTTCGTGCTCGAAGACGACGCGCAGAACGGGCCGGACCACGTGGATTCCCACCGCGCGCCGGCCTATGTCCTGTCGCCTTATACCCGCGGCCGCGGCATTGATTCCACTTTCTACAACACCGTCTCGATGCTGCGCACCATGGGGCTGATCCTCGGCCTGCGGCCCATGACCATTCACGACGCGGGCGCCCGGCCCATGGCCGCCGCGTTCAACAGCCATGCCGATGTCACGCCCTATGTGGCGCGCAAACCGGAGCAGTCCCTTGATGAACTCAATGCCGCGGGCACGCCGCTGGCCCGGCGGTCGGCAGTTCTGGATTGGGAAGAAGCCGACACGATCGACGACCACGAACTGAACGAAATCCTGTGGCTCGCCATTAAGGGGGCCGAGCCGCCCGTCCCCACCCGCAGCTACTTCGGAAGGTAAAGCGCAATGAAACTCCGCCTCGCATTGCCCATCGCGGTCTGCGCCACGGCGCTGATCGTCACCTCGCAACCCGGAACACCCGAACGCGTCGGTCCAGACGGCAAGGGCGGTTTTCTGCTGCCCATCGGCTGGACATTGCGGCCCGCCGGACGCCATGTGGGCGTGGACACCCTGCCCATGACCGTTGTGCAATCGCCGGATGCGCGCTGGCTGGTGGTGCTCAACGGCGGGCGGAATAAGCCGTCGCTCTCCGTCATCGACGCGCGCACGGAAAAGGAAGTGCAACGGCTGACGGTGGCCGACCTGTGGCTCGGCCTGACGTTCAACCGCGCAGGCGACCGCCTGTACGCCGGGGGCGGCGCGCATTCGCGCGTGTATGAGTTCAGCTTCGTGGACGGTCGCATCACGCCCGCGCGCGAGTTCGCCGGACCGGCGCCCGCGAATGCGACGGACCGCGTTTTTCTGGGCGATGTCACGCTGTCGCCCGATGAGTCCTCGCTCATCGTCACCAGCCTGTATCAGGACTCTCTGCTTGAGTACGACCTCGGTTCCGGCGCGCTGAAGCGCCGCATCCCCACCGCGAGCCGCCCATACCGCGCGCGGTTCACCCCGGACGGGAAATCGCTCATGGTCTCCAGTTGGGGGAACAACCGCGTGCTGCTGCACGACCCGGCGTCGGGCGCCGAGCAGGCGCGGCTCAACGCCGGCCTGCACCCGACCGACTTTATCTTCGACGGCAAGGGCCGCCTGTTTGTCGCCGCCGCCAACACCAATACCGTAGCCGTGTTTCGCGAAAGCGAAGGCCGCTGGCTGCGCGCGGAGACGCTGAATGTCGCGCTGACCCCGCGCCAACCCGTAGGCATGACCCCTTCCGCGCTCGCGCTTTCGCCCAAGGGCGACCGCCTGTATGTGGTCTGCTCCGATGCGAATGCCGTCGCCGTCGCCGATGTTTCGGGCAAGGAATCGCGCGTGTTGGGCTGGATTCCAGTGGGCTGGTATCCCACCGCGGTTCACGTGCTGCCCAAGGGGACTCTGGCGGTGCTCTCCGGGCGCGGGATGCGCTCTTACGCCAACGCCAAGCCCACCACGCCGGGCGAGCGTCCCACGTGGGATTACGTCGGCAGCATCCAGACCGGCACGGTCTCCTTCATCGATGAGCCGAACACCGCGCAACTTCGCGCGCACTCGGAAACCGTGCGCCGCAATTCGCCCTATCGGGATCAGTTGCTTGATGCGCCGCCCGTTCCCGCCGGTCATGTCCTGCTGGCCGAAAAGATCCGCCACGTGGTGTACATCATCAAGGAGAACCGGACCTACGATCAGGTGCTGGGCGACATGGCGGAGGGCAACGGGGAGCCGTCGCTGGCCATGTTTGGCGAAGAAATCACGCCAAATCACCACAAATTGGCGCGAGAATACGCGCTTTTTGACAATTTTTACGTGAATGCGGACGTCTCCGCCGACGGCCACAACTGGTCGATGGCCGCCATCGCTCCCGACTTCGTGCAGAAGGTGTGGCCATCCGGCTACGGCGGCCGCGGCGCGCGCCATAGTTACCGTTGGGGCCAGGAGATCGCCGCCATGCCGCCGAACGGCTACATCTGGTCGCTGGCTCACGCCGCGGGCCATAAGATCCGCAGTTTCGGCTACTTAGGGGTCAACAAGCCGCTCAACGAGGTGGGCGCCGATGGCATTCATGTCAGCGACGTACTCGATCCCATCCTTAAGAACAGCACGAATTTCCGTTATCGCGACTATGGCCTCGAATACCGCGACATCGAGCGTGCGAAAGTGTTCCTCGAAGACCTCGCGGAGCACGAAAAACGCGGCGAATGGGCCAATTTCGTGCTGATCCGGCTCGGAAACGACCACACCGAAGGCGCGCGCGCCGGCCGCCCCACGCCCGAAGCGCATGTCGCCGACAACGACTGGGCGTTGGGGATGATCGTGGAAGGCATCTCGAAGTCGAAGTTCTGGCCCCAAACCGCGATTTTCGTCCTGGAAGACGATGCGCAAAACGGCCCGGATCACGTGGATTCGCACCGCTCGCCGGCGTTTGTGATTTCGCCGTATTCGCGCCGGCCGGGCGTGGTGGATTCGACGTTCTACAACACCACGTCGATGCTGCGGACAATGGAGATCCTGCTCGGGCTAGCCCCGATGACGGTGTTCGACGCTTCGGCCCGCCCGATGACCTCCGCGTTTGTTGACATGCCCGACGCGCGCCCGTACGTCGCGGAAAAAGCCCGGATCGACATCGACCAACGCAACCCCGGCGGCACGCTCGCCGCCAGCCTGTCCGAACCGCTCGACTTCAGCGATGCCGACACGATCGACGACCACCTGATGAACGAGATCCTCTGGCTCGCGGTGAAAAAGACCGAGCCCCCCGCGCCGGTCCGCAGCTGGTTTGGCCGGGATTAGCCCCCCTTCCGTTCCCGCTATGCTGAAAGGGCCGGGACGGCCCGCTCATGCCCCATACCTACGTCTGCTTCGTCTGGCACATGCACCAGCCCTTTTACAAGGATCTGGCTTCCGGCGAATACAAGTTGCCGTGGACCCGCATGCACGCGCTGAAGGACTACTACGGCATGGTGAAGATCCTCGAGGATTTTCCCGAGGTCCGCCAGACCTTCAATCTCGTGCCCTCGATGATGGTGCAGATCGAGGAATACGCGCGAAATGAAGCGCAGGATCCGTTCCTGCGGGCCGCGCTGAAGCCAGCTGAATCCCTCACGCCCGACGAGCAGAGCTTTATTCTGAAGTATTTCTTCCAGGCGAACCCCGGGCGGATGATCTACCGTTATCCGCGTTATGGCGAGCTATTCGACGCCTGGCGCGCGGCGGGCTGCATTCCGGAGCAGGCGCGCCGCGCCTTCTCCCCGGAGGCGTTTCGCGACCTGCAGGTGCTGTCCCAGGTGGCATGGTTTGACGAGGAGTTCCTTGAGCATGACGCCGAGGTGCGCGCGCTGATCGCGAAGGGCCGCAACTTCGATCTCGCGGACCAGGAGTTGATGGGCCGCAAACAGCTCGAAATCTGCGGAAAAGTGCTGCCGGTTTACAAAGAATTCGCGAAAAAGGGCCAGATCGAGCTCAGTATTACGCCCTTCTATCACCCCATCCTGCCGCTGCTTTGCGACTCGAACATCGCCGCGGTGGCGCATCCCAACGTCCCGCTGCCCCGGCGCTTCCGCTATCCGCAGGATGCCCGCCATCAGATCCAGACCGCGCGCGATTACGCCAGGCGGAAGCTGGGCTTTGTTCCGAAGGGCATGTGGCCCTCGGAAGGCTCGGTATCGGATGAGACCCTGACGATCGCAGCGGATCTCGGTGTGGAATGGATGGCCACGGACAATGGCGTTCTGGGAGCCACACTCATGCGCGTGGCGGGGATCGACGAGACCTACCGCCCGTACGTCTGGCGCCACGAAGGCCGCGAGATGAAGCTCATCTTCCGCGACCACTTCCTCAGCGACCTCATTGGCTTTGTCTATTCCCGGATGGATCCCGGCCACGCCGCAAACCATTTCCTGGACCGCATCCGCGAGAACTGCCGCCACGTGAATGGCCAGGGGCGCGACGCGCTCGTCCCGGTGATTCTGGACGGCGAAAACGCCTGGGAGCATTTCGACCGCGGCGGGCGCGAGTTCCTCCGGCAACTGTACCGCCGCATTTCGGACGATCCTTCCATGAGCGCGGTCACCGTCTCCGAGGCGTTCGAGCGCATCCCCGCGATGGAACTCACGCGGATCCACCCCGGCTCGTGGATCAACGCCAATTTCGACGTGTGGATCGGCGCAGAGGAGGATAACCGCGCCTGGAACCTGCTGCTGGACGCCCGCCAAACCTACGAGGAGTTCATCCACACGCCCGAAGGCAAGCGGCTGCCCAAGGAGATGCGGCAGCTTGCCTACGAAGAGCTGCTGATCGCCGAAGGCTCGGACTGGAACTGGTGGTATGGCCCGGAACACCATTCCGAGAACCGGGCCGAGTTCGACAAGCTCTTCCGCGATCACCTCGCGCACGTCTATCACGCATTGGGGCTGACGCCGCCGGAGGAGTTGTCGCGAACCATCTTGAAAGTCTCGGTTCCGGCGGTGCATGAAACGCCCACCGGCCCCATCATGCCGCGTATCGAGGGCGAGGTCTCGAGCTATTTCGAGTGGCTGGGCGCGGGCCTGTACCGGCCCGACCAGCGCCAGGGCGCGATGCACGGGCAGCAGTTTCTCGCCCGCCAGTTGATGTATGGCAGCGATGGCACGCAGGTTTACCTGCGGCTGGATCTGCGCGAGGAGCGGCCTGGCGCGCATGCCGGCCTGGAAGTGCGCGTCACGGTGGAAGGCTCCGGCAAGGACGTGGAACTGCACGCCCGGCTCATGCGCGAGGGGGCGGAGATCATCGGCCGCGGCCGTAAAGTGAAGGCGGCGCACTGCGCCTACGGCCGGATCTTCGAGCTTTCGGTGGATCTGGAATTGCTGGGCATTGACGCGGGGCAGCCCGTGCGCCTGCAGGTGTCGTTGTGGAGCGGCGGGTTGCCCGCGGACGCGCTTCCGGCGCAAGGCTGGATCGAGTTCGTGCCCTCCAATCCGACGCCCTGGGGCGAGTAAACCGCGCAGGCGGATGATATGCTCCGGGAAGCGGTTTTTATAGGAGTTTTCGATGCCAAAAGCTGCATTTTTGCTGTTTTTCACCCTGTTCTGCGCCGGGGCCGCGGAATACCACGTGTCGGCGAAGGGCCCGGATCAGGGCGACGGCTCCGTCGCGCGCCCCTTCCGGACGATCTCCGCCGCGGCCCGCTTAGCGCAGCCGGGCGACACGATCACCGTGCAGGCGGGCGTGTATCGCGAACGCATCACTCCGCCGCGCGGCGGCGAATCGGATGCACGCCGGATCGTGTACCGGGCGGCGGAGGGCGCCGAGGTGGTCCTCAAAGGCTCCGAGGTGGCGCGCGGCTGGAAACCCTATAAGGGCACAGTGTGGAAGCTCACGCTGCCCGATGCGTTTTTCGGCTCCTACAACCCCTACCGCGACCGGATTGAAGGTGATTGGTTTACAGACAAGGGCCGCCCGCACCATACCGGCGATGTGTACATCAACGGGCAATCGATGTTTGAGACACATCTGCTTGAGAACGTACTGGACCCGAAGCCCTACGCGGACGCCCGCGATCAGGACGCCTCGCTCTGGACCTGGTACACGGAGAGCGAAGGCGGCGAAACGCATATCTACGCCAATTTCCACGGCAAGGATCCGAACCGGGAACTCGTGGAGATCACCGTGCGCGACGCGGTGTTCTATCCGGACCGCCCGGGGGTCAATTACATCACCGTGCGCGGCTTTCGCATGAGCCACGCCGCCACGCAGTGGGCCGCGCCGACGGCCGAACAGCCCGGCCTGATCGGCACGCACTGGAGCAAGGGCTGGGTGATCGAGGACAACGTCATCAGCGGCTCGAAGTGCGCCTGCGTCACGCTGGGCAAGGAACGCGCCACAGGCCAGAACGTGTGGATGCACAACCCGAAGAAAGACGGCGCCACGCACTACAACGAGGTGATCCTGCGTGCGCTCGAGGCGGGCTGGTCGCGCGAGAAGATCGGCTCGCACCTGGTCCGCAACAACACGATCTTCGACTGTGAACAGGCGGGCATCGCCGGCAGCATGGGCGCGGTCTTCAGCCGGATTGAAGGCAACCACATCCACACGGTTTGGGCGAAACGGCAGTTTACCGGCGCCGAGATGGGCGGTATCAAGCTGCACGGCGCGATTGACGTGCTGATCGAGGGCAACCGGATTCACAACGCAGGCCGGGGGCTTTGGCTGGACTGGATGACGCAGGGCACGCGTGTGACCCGCAACCTGCTGTACGACAACACAACCGATGACATATTCGTGGAAGTGAACCACGGGCCCTTCCTGATCGACAACAACGTGCTGCTGTCGCCGGTGAGTTTGCGGGACTGGTCGCAGGGCGGGGCTTACGCGCACAACCTGATGGCAGGTCTGGTGATCAGCCGGCCGGAACCGAACCGCTGGACACCGTATCATCGCGCTCACTCGACAGCGCTGGCGGGCGTGACTTTCACCCGCGGCGGCGACAACCGGTTCTTCCATAACATTTTCATCGGGGGAGGAGCGGAGCCGGGCGCGAAGGGAACCAGCATGGAAGGCTACGGGCTGTGGGTGTATGAGAAGCGCCCGTTTCCGGTGCATGCGGAGGGCAACGTTTACTTGAATGGCGCGCGGCCGCATCCGGAGGAGCGGAACGCCCGGGTGGCGAGCGAAGCGGTGGAGAGGCCGGAGATCGTGGAGGAGGGAACCAGCGTCTTTTTGCGGTTTCAGCCGCCCGTCGCGATGAAGGGGGGCGCTGCCGGCCTGGTGACTTCGGAACGCCTGGGAACTACGGTGGTCTCGGAGCTTCCCTACGCCAACCCGGATGGCTCGCCGGTTCGGATCGATGCGGATTATGGGAAGGCACGGCGCAACGCGGAAAGGCCGACTCCGGGACCGTTCGAGTCGCCGCTGGGAACAGGCGGAAAGACCAAGCTATGGTGAGGCGGCTGCCGGGCGGTTAAAAGGTCAGTCCCACGAGCACTTCCAGCTGATTGCGGGAGGAACCGAGCAGCCCGCCCGCGTTCTGAAACGCCTCGTTGTTCCAGCGGGTATAGCGCAGCTCCGGCGACACGCGCAGCAGGACCGCATTGATTCTGAGGCCCGCGCCCAGCACCACGCCGCGCGCGCCGCTATTGCGCAGATTCGGGATGTCGGCGATATGGCGGAACGAGAGTCCGCCGGAGAGGTAAGGCCGGGCCATGATTCCGGGGAAACGGTACTTCAACAGCAGGGGGAACTCCCAGGAGCTGCCGGTGCTGCCGGGGCCGAGGGCGGGTTCGGTGGCTTCCACCGAATAGCCTGTGCGGCGGAAGAGCAGATCCAGCTCAAGCCCCAGGCCGGCGGGCAGGTCGAGTTCCGCCACGCCGCCGAGAGTCCAGCGGGAGAACTCCGACTGGAAGGGGTTGCGGGTCTTCACCGCGTCGTTGAAGGGCACGCCGCCCTTGATCCCGAGGTGCAGCTGCGCCTGAAGCGGGGCGGCGAGCAGAACGGCAAGAAGCAGCGCCCGCATCAGGACACGCTCACCAGGTCGGCGCCCAGCTTCATGGTTTTTCCCTTGAAGTAGGCGAGGTTGGCGAGGTGCGGTCCCGCGACGGCGCGCTGCGCGATTTCGACCGTGCAGTTCGGCTGTTGGCGGCTCTTGACGCAGTCCAGGAAGTTCTGGATGTGCGTTTCGATGGGAACCGGGGACTGTTCCTGCATGACGGGTTCGCGATTCTGTTTCCACGGTTCTTTCCAGACCACGAAGCCAGCGTCGTCCATGCGCATGGTGGCTTCGTCGCCCTGGAAGAGGATGGACCAGCCGTCCTCGTAAGAGTTGCAGTAATTCAGGGTCCAGGTGGCCATGAAGTTGCCGTAGTCGAAGACGGCCGAAAAGACCTCGGGGGCTTCGGCGGGCATATTCTTTGCCACGTAACCGTGGGACATGGCCGATTTGGGGGCGCCCGCACCCGTAAACCACTGGACGACGTCCATCAGGTGGGTGCCCTGGTCGGTCATATTGCCGCCGGCGTAGTCCCAGAACCAGCGCCAGCGCCGCCAGCGCTGCGGTTCCAGAGGCCGCTTTTTGGCCGAGCCGAGGAAGCGCTCCCAGTGGAGCTTGCCGTCCAGCGGGGAGTTGTCGAGCGGGCGGGCGTTGTTCCAGTGCCACTGCGCCTTGACCATGGTGATGCGGCCGAGCGTGCCGTCGTCGATCACCTTCTTGGCCTTAAAGATGGAGGGGGCGGAGCGGCGCTGCATGCCAACTTGGACGATCTTGCCGCTGGCCTTGACGGCGTCCACGATTTTCTTGCTCTCGGCGAGGTTGTGCGACAGGGGCTTTTCGGTATAGACGTCCTTTCCCGCTTTGAGGGAATCGAGCAAGTGGGCGCAGTGCCAGTGGTCGGGGCCGGCGCTGACGATGAAATCGATGCCCGGCTGGGCGAGCAGTTCCTGGTGGCTGACGAACTTGCGGGCGTCGGGCGTGTCCTTGAGGGCGAGGTCCATGTAGGGCTCATAGACGTCGCAGACGGCGACGCATTGCGCGCCCAGTTTCGCGAAATAGCGGTTGAGGTAACGGCCGCGTCCGCCGGCGGCGATGAGGCCGTAGGTGGGCCGGTCATTGGCGCTGAGCCGGGAGGCGGCGAGGGGCGCGGCAAGGGCGCCGGTGAGGAAAGAACGGCGGTCGGATGTCATTTTTTGAGTCCTTATGCGCCGATTCTATCGAATCCGCGGCGGCTGCGTCTCAACCCTTGGGAATGCTTTGTTATAATTGGGCGTGGCCTCACTGGGAGGTCGTCTAATGGTAAGACTGCAGACTCTGGATCTGCGTATCGGGGTTCGAGTCCCTGCCTCCCAGCCAATTCCCGCCGGGCTGCGTTCCCCGATTCATTGGCTGGCGATTTTGAAGGAGTTTATGCCGATGCGTTATTGCCTATTGCTGATTGGTCTGGCGGGTCTGCTGCCCGCGCAAAGTGCGGGTGACTTGTTTAACCGCGCGCCGGCCGGGGTGGAGGAAGCCGCGCGTGAGCGCGTTTCCGAGTACTTCAAACTCCAGATGGAGGGCAAGTTCCGGCAGGCTGAGTCGCTGGTCTGCGCAGCGGGCAAGGACGCCTACTACGACATGGAAAAGACGCGCTGGAAGGGCTTCGAGATCATCAAAGCCACGTTCGAGGACGATTTCCGGACGGCCAAGATGGTCGTGCTGCTGGACACGACGATGAACACCCCGCAGGGCGCCCTGGAGGCGAAATACCCTTACGTATCCACCTGGAAGCTGGAAGAAGGCAAGTGGTGCTTCTTCATCGATCCGGTGCGGGCGGAGACCCGGGAAACGCCCTTCGGCACGATGAAGGCCGGGCCGGGCGACGGGCGCGCAGGCGGTGGCGGCGGGGCGTTCGTGACCCAGGAGCAGGTGCTGGCTTCGTTGAGGCGCGGCGTACGCGTGAGTCCGCAGGAGGTGCTGCTCAGTTCCTTCGAAAAGTCGTCGGCGCGGGTGGAGATCCTGAACAACCTGAGCGGCGAAATCGAGCTGGAATTGGTGGTGGCGCCTCGTAAAGGGTTGAATATCAAGCTGGATAGGACGAAAGTGGGCCCGAATGAGACCGCATACGTCCAACTGAGCTATGAGCCGCCGGACGAGGCGCCCAAGGAGCGGCTCGAGATGGAGATTAGAGTCAGCCCGAGCGGCCAGATTCTGCCCATTGGGGTCGAGTTCGGGGTGCAGAAGCAACTGATGGACCAGCTCCCTGAGGCTTTGCGAAAGCCCATGAAGCCCTAATCTGGCGATTGGCACGCGACTTGCCTTGACGAGGGTGGAGGCAGGTTGCAGACATGGCTATTCAACCGGCAAACCACTCGCCGCTGGGCGCGACGCTGGAGAGGCAAAGTCCGAACGCGCGGGCCACGGCGAGTGAGCGGCACACTCAAGTACTTGAATTCAAGAGGCTTTGGGCCGCTTCGGCGGCGGACCCGCCGGCGGCGGAGCGCCCGGCGGTGGTGACTCCCAAAGCGGCACAGATTCCCACTTCCAGTCCCGTATTGGAGCATGCGCAGCCTGCCGCTGTGGATGCGCCTTTACCCTTGGCCGAGAGATCCATGAACGCTGTGAAGCAGGCGATGATGAACGCGGGGATCCCGCTGGATGGAGTGTCCTTCAGTTACCGGGAAGAGCTTGTCTGGTATCCCGGCGGCAACTGGGTGAACCACATGCTTACTGCGAGCACAAGCGACGGCCGCAGCATCGACTTTTCGGCGAATCTGGCGGAGCGGAGCCCGCACGTGACCGCGGCCGAGATCGACTCGTTCCTGCTGAAGGCGTAAGACCAAACACGAAGCCCGGCTCGCCCTCGAAAGGGCGGCCGGGCGTAGCGTGCGCGGGGCCGGAAAGGCTTACTGCGGGCCGATAGCGATGATCGAGCCGTTGGCGTACAACGGCTGACCCGGGTTCACCTCCATGACGAACCCGAGGGGACGGTCATTACCGAATGTGGCGGTTTGGGGAACGACGAAGATGATTTCGTAGACCCCAATGAGGTTTTCGGCGAGTTTGGCCGAGACCACTTCGACGCCGGCGTCATCGATGCCGACGGCGACGGCGGCGCGGACAACCTGATCCGGCTGTCCAACGCGGTTGGTGTCGGCGGTGGGCGTGGTCTGGCCCAGGCCGATGGCGTACATGCGGAGCGTTTCACCGCGCCGGGCCGGCGTTTCTGGCGTGACAACGAGGCCGTCGGAACGGATGACCACGGCGGCGCGCCGGCCGCCGGGGAAATTGTCCTCCAGCACGCCGGGCGAGGCTGGGAGTACCTGGATATTCTGGACCGTGGTGCTGCCGCCCTGGACCGTCACCGTGGCAGAGGCCAACGGGCCGGGGAGGTCGAACGGCACCTGGAGCAGAAGGGATTCCGAGCCGGCCATATTGGCGACCTGATAGATGGGGGCGAACGCCGACACGCCCGCCGAGGTGAACTCGACGCGCACGCCGGCAAATTCCAGCGGAAGCCGCCCGCCCAGCAGGCTGGCATTCCTCTCGCCCGTGATGCCGGGCGCCAGACCGATGCCGTTGATGCGGATCAGGCCGCCGGGGGTGATGCCCGTTTCGTTGCTCGCAGCGTTCCGGAAGCTGAGGGCATTCAGTACCGGGCCGGGGAGACGCGAGGCGAGGGTAAAGGTGAGCGCCGGCTGACCGGTTACGGTGGCTGTCACCGTGATACTTCCGGGGCTGGTGCCTGCGACTACGTTGATGATCGCGCGGCCGTCGTTGTCAGACGTGGAAGTCGCCGCGCTGACCTGCGCCGAGCCGGCTGTCACGGCCCAGGCGACCACCTGGCCGGTGACCGGTTGGCCGGTAAGGTTCGTCACGCGCACCGTCAGCGGCAGCGGGAAGGGCTGGCCAATCACCACGCCCGTCTGGTTGTTGCCGGAGACGATGGCGAAGCCGCCGACCTGCGATTCGACGATGACGTCGAACAGCACTTCCTGGTCGCCCGCGCGAAGCCGGATCTGATGCGTTCCGGGCACGCTGCCGAGGCGCACTCGGGTCGACACGAGGCCGTTCTGATCAGCCACGGCGACGGTGTTTTGGAGTGTCAGGGTATTCGCCGTCACAATTTCCCAGGTGACCGGCGTCCCCGGCAGCACGTTGCCGAAGCTGTCGGAGATGCGGGCCGCAAGGGCGAGCGGAAGCAGTTCGCCGGTCTTGCCGGATTGCTTGTCGCCCTGAGTGATCACGGGCTTGGCGGGCGCGCCGGGGGTGACGGTGAGCCGGATGCCGGAGAACAGGCGGTATTCGCCGCCCACGTCCACAATCATGTCGGCGATGCCGGTGCGGCCGCTGGCGACGACCTTGCAGTTGGCAACACCTTTATCATCGGTCAGCGCGGTGATGCCCTCACACTGCGCAAAGGGGCCACGCTCGGGATCGACATTCACGGTGTAGACCCTGACCCCCACGTTCGGGATGCCAATGCCTCCAGACAGCCCCGCGCCGCCGCTGGTGACGACTTCCACGCGCACGGCGTTGTCCTTCGGGGTTCCGAGTTGCACGGTCAATGCGCGGTTCTCTTGGGGAGGACTCAGCAGGGCTACGGTCGGGCTGGTGTCAAAACCGCCGGTCGTAAAGGGGAAGGCCGTTGCGATGAAGGTGGCGGTACCGATCTCGGTGTTTGCCGCGATCGTGTAGGAGACCGTCGACTGGCCACCGGGGATCGAACCGCCGGGAATCCAGCGGAATTGCGCCTTGCCTTCGTTGTCAGTCACCATGTTGGTTTCACTGGCGGACGAAACGCCTTCACTAAAAGTCCAGGTGATGTTCACGCCCGGGATGGGCTTGTCGTCGCCGTCCACCACCTTGATCGTCATCGGCTGCGTGAATCCGTTGAAAATCTGTGTCAATTGGCCGTCGCCCGAAACCTTAATGAGGCGCGGCCCGCTGGTGCCCGGATCGCCGGGTCCAGTGCCGGTGCCGCCTATCACAGTGCTGACGATCTCGCGGACGATCGGGCCCGAGGTTGCCCTCACAGTGAATTCACCGTTGGTGGGCGGGGCGGTGGCGGTGGTGATGGCGATCCCATCGATATTCGTGGTCACGTTCGTTGCGGAGAGCGTGACTCCTGCGATCGTCGAGGAGAAGATCACAGGTGCGTTCAGGACGGGCTTGCCCAGGGCGTCGACAACTCTGACCGCATACGGTTTGAGCCGCGCTCCAGGCTGCACGGTTTGGGCAGCACCGTAAAGGAACATGTCCGAGACGGGGCCGGCGGAAGCCGATCCTGCGAACCTCACGGGTCCGCCGCCCTGCGGGCCGATGTTAACCGAGCCGCCGGTGTTATTCATCGAGAGGTCGTAGCGGCTGAGCAACTGGCCCTGGAGATAGTAGATGGAGCGGGGCGCGGGGAACTCGTTGGAAACGGCCACGCTCGAAAGCCCGGACAGCGTGCCGATGCCGGGGAAGGCCGCTTCCGCAACTGTCAGGGAAGGCTGATAGGTGATCTCCATGATCCGGCCCGCGGCTTCCAGATGGACGAGTGCTTTGGTGGCGCTGGTAATAAAGATCTGGTCGGGGAAGAGCAGCTCCGATGGAGCGGTTGGAAGGGCGATCGCCGCTTCGGCGATCACCGCCGCGGAGGCCGGCTCCGGCGGATTCGTGTTGTTCTGCCCAGGGATATTGAGATCGAACAATTGGATGGACCGACCGTTCAGAAGGTTGTTGCCGGCCAGCATATGCCGGCCAGTCGGAGAGAAGTACAAGCGGCCGGGGGAGGAAATCAACTGAGAGAAGCCAACCCGGGTAAACGGGGGCTTGCCGCTGTATTCCAGCAGTTGGAACTGGCCGGTGATGAAGACCCGGCCGGTGGGCGAGACCGTGACGTTGTTCAAAACGCCAATATTCCCAAACTGGGCTTCCACGGCGGCGTTCTGCAGATTCACGATCGTCAACAACCCGGAAGTAGCCACCCCTCCGCTGATGATGTAGGCGTAACTGCCGTCGGGGCTGATTCCGAAGTCCCGCGGGGTACCGCCGATCACAGCGGTTCCCGTCAAAAGCACGGTCTCCGTGATGAGGTCGACGGTGTAGAGGTTTCCAGGCTGCGACCCGGCGATGACATAGAGCCTCGTGCCGTCGGGCGACACCAGGGCGCGCGTCGCAGGGCGGCCATCCAGTGTGAGCGTGCGAACCGTTCCAGTGATCTGGCCGCTCACGACCGAGATGAAGCTGACCGGACCCAACGGATTATTGGCGATGAAAATCGCTTTGTCGCCCTGTGGGGTCGAGAGAATCTGGGTGGTACCCGCGGGGGGCGTTACACTGCCGAGCTGCAGCATTTGGGGCGTGTAGCCTTGAATCGTATTGGCTGTGGCGCCCGGCGGCGGCAGGACGAAGATGTTGTTGGCCAGGGCGGTACCCGCGAGAGCAATAAGCAGGATACCGGTCAGGAACGGAATCTGACGAAGATTCATGATCACCTCAAGAACGTGAGTAGAGAGACGGAGGGTAGGAACGCGGCGGGAACTCCTTCAGAGTATAGCAGAGTTTGGCCGGGTATGGGGCAACGAAAAACGGGGAAGGCCGAAGCCTTCCCCGTTTTGAGTGGGTGGAACAATGTTCCGCCAGAGCTTACTGGTTGAGAGTTTCGCTCTGAGCGCCCGTACGGGTGATGCCCGAGTAGGGGTTGAACATATCCTGGTCGAGGATCAGCGGGATGTAGCCCATTGCCAGACGCTGGGCGCCGAGGTCACTGATGAACCCGAAGCCGTGGCCGTACTGGAAGTTGCAACGAGCAATGACGTAGCCCTGGAAGCCCGGGGTGGCCGCAACGTTGAGGTTGCCGCCGGCGGACAGGGTCCACACCAGCTGAGTGCCTTCGTTCACGGTACCGGAGGTCTGCGTCGCGGGAGCCGCGCCGCCGCCAGCCGTGGCGCCGTAGTAGTAGATGGTGCAAGGTCCACGCTGCGGAACCGTGCCGTAGGGGTCGAGCGAGGTGTTCGACACCACGAGGCCCGTGTCAAACCCGGCCTGGTTCGAAACGAACGGCCACAGGATGTTGGTCTGGCAGGGGTTGATGGTGAAGGTGGTCGCCGACTGCGGGTTATCCACGAAGCGAGGCACCGGAGCGGTGGTCGAAGCCGTGAACACCGTGGTGGTCGGAGCATAGTTGCCGGTCACCGTGGCGGTGCCGAGACCAGGCAGCGGGTTCGCACTGTAGGTCACGTTCACCGTGAAGGTGAGGGAGGAAATCGCACCGGGGTTGGACGAAACCACTTCCCAAACGGCCACGCCAGCGCCGCCGGCGAGAGCCACCGTCGTCGTGCCACTGGCAGCAGCCACCGGGAATGCGGTGTTGTTCCAGGTCGGATAGGTCACCGAGCCACCAGCGCCGTTGCTGTCATGGCCGGTCACGATGTTGGCAAAATCATTGGCGGTGTTCGATGAGCCATTGACAACCGAGAGGGTCACATTGGCCGGAACGTTGGAGAAGCGGGCGATCAGGCGCGTGCCTTGCGTCGCAACGCCAGCGTTCGCCAACAGTTCCTTGTTCGAGAACATCGACTCCGTGTTATAGATCTTGCCAGGGATCTGCTGATCCTGAACGCTCTGCTGGCCGGTCGGCTGGGTCAGATCCGAGTAGTTCGGGTTGTTGTGGCGGAATGCGGTACCGAACCGCTCCGCGAAGGTGATGTTGTACTGGTAGGTGCCGGGCTCGCACTGGTTGTAGTTGCCACCGGTAGCCGAGAAGGTCATGCCGGGCTGGACAAAAGCAACCGTCAGCTGCGGATTGGTGAGAGCCAGCGAACCCGTACCGGAGATCGAGATAAACATGTTGATCGAGGTCGGGATCAGGGTGGAGCTCACGCCGAGCTGGTTGGCGTTCGCGCGGACATTCACCAGGCGGATGATGCGGTTGCCCGCAGTGCCCGGGGGATCCACGGGAACACCCAGCCAGGTGACGCTGTTCGCGCCGGACGGAACGGCCTGGAACACATTGTGCAGCCCAGCTGCACCGGTGTAGTTGCCGGTACCGTTGCCGACCTGCGCGGTCTGTCCGCAGTTGCCGGGCGCCGCACAAAGCAGCTGGGGCCGGGGGTTCACAGTGTCAAACTCATTGGGCTCGTCGATCAGAAGCAGGGCTTCCGAGGAAGAGCTGGTGAGCAGACGGCTGGTGACGTTGGTGTTCAGAAAGATCTGAACGTTCACGGTCGGGATGAGCGAGCCAGCGGGGGTGGGGTTGCCACCATTGCAGACGATCACAACCTGACCGACTTCTTCTGCCACGCCTTCGGCGCGGGCGAGCGGCGGCACACCGGCGTTCGCCACGCACGACAGCGGGTTAAAAATCTGCGCACTGGCGATACCGGTCACGACGACCAGAAGCGCCATCAGCAGCAGGGATTTGCGAAAACTAACCATTTCCTTCTCCTTGTGAAGATGCGGATTCGAATTGATGAAGGGTCTCTTTAACCTGAGCCTCAGCGGAAGTGAAGAGCGGAATCTCGATGCTGGCCGGCAGGCTTTGCAGCGCCGGGACGCTGGTGCGTCCATCTTTCGCTGCGACTGCCGGCGCCGGTTTGCCTTGGCGGATTCCCATTTGTTCTTTGTAAACCTGTTACTCTGTGCCCGCAGGATTCTCGCTGGCACGAAGGCCTGACGGCTCCTCCCGGAGTGCAGACCAATTCATACCACCATTCCACGGCGCCCGTCAAGCTCATTCAGCCGGACAAGCGCACGCTTCAGGGCCACGATAAACCCCTACGTTGGAATTAAACCACGTAAGGGTGTCTCAGGTCAATAGTTTCCTTTACTTATGCGGGTATTAGTTGCGCATCATGCGCTGCAGCCGTTTCATGCCCGACTTCAATTCTTCGGTCGCTTCGAGCATTTCGTTGGTATCGCGGATCACGCGCGGCGTGAGGAAGATCACGAGTTCGGTGCGTTCGCGCGTATAGGCGCGGCTGCTGAAGAGCGCCCCGAAGCCGGGCACTCTCGTCAGGAACGGTACGCCCGTATTGGAATCGCCGCTGGATTCGTTGATGATGCCGCCGATGGCGATCATGTCATTGTCCTGGACTGTGATCTGGGTCTTGATCGTCCGCTGGCTGAACGACGGCGACTGAATCGCCGAGCCGGCCGGCGGCGGTTGCGGCGCGCTCACTTCCTGATCGATCTCGAGCGTGACGACGCCGCTGGGATTGACGCGCGCCACGATCGCGAGGCTGACGCCGGTCCGCCGGTTGGTGATGGTGTTGGCGAAAAGCGAGCTGCCATCCTGAATGCCGCCGGTGACGGCCTGCGACTGCAGCATGGGCACTTCGATGCCGACGTTGATGGCGGCGGGAATCGAATCTGTGGCGATGACCGTCGGGGCTGAAATCACGCGCGCCCGGGTTCTGGTTTCGGCCGAAGTCAAGAAGGCCAGCAGTTCGCGGCTCTGGCCGATCAGCATGCCCGCCGAGAGCGACAGGCCATCGTTCATGGCGCCAACCACCTGGCGGGTGCCAGGGGTGCTGGCGGCGCCCGAGGCCTCACCGCGCCGGCGCAGGAAGGCCGCGATGCCGTTGCTGAGCGACCCCGTGAGCGCAACCTCATAGATCCGCGCCTCGATCAGCACCTGGCGGGGCGGAACATCCAGGTCGCGCAAGAGCTTCAGGATGGCCTGATATTCCTCGCCCGTGGCGAGGATGAGCAGGGAATTGTCCATGATGTTGGGGACCACGCGAGGCCCCTGCATCATGGGCATGCCGCCGTAGCCCGCAGCCGCGCCGTCGCCCAGGTATTCGCCTGTGCGGTCGCGGCGCCGGGTGGATTCGCCCGATCCCGCCTCGCCGGCCGCCGCCTGGGGGCGGGTCTGATAGGTGGGCCCCATCCACGAACCGGGCATCATCATCTGCGGATTCATCATGCCGGGCATCATTCCGCCCATGCCCATGCCGCCCATCCCCATCTGGCCCATGCCCACGCCGCCCATGCCCATGCCGCCCATGCCCATTTGACCCATTCCGATCCCGCCCATGCCACCCATCCCGATTCCGCCCATGCCCATGCCGCCCATGCCCATGCCGCCGAATCCAAAGCCCCCCATGCCCATGCCGCCCATGCCCATCATGCCCATCCCGAAGCCGCCCATGCCTGGATTCATCGAGTAATACAGCGACATGATGGCGAAGGCGAGCATATCGGCGCGCCCGTAGCGCACGCGATAGACATAGGTATCCGTGCGGCCCACGGCGCTTTCGGCTTTCACGTCCAGTTTCGCCAGCCAGGTTTCCACCTCCTGAAAGACGCCGGGATTCGGAGCCACGGCGATGAGCAGGTTGATGCGGTCCACCGGCACGAAGCGGATGGAAGAAAGATCCTTGCCCATGGAAATGGACTTCATGAGGTCCTCGAGTTCGTCGGCGAGGTCGGAGGGGCGCGAATGCTTCACTTCAAACAACCGCACGCGCTGGCGCGCGAGAGCATCGCTGTCGAACATGGTGACGAGATCCATGGTGCGCTTCATGCTGCGGCGGCTGTCGAGGATCAGAAGGAGATTGGCCGCCGGATAGCTCCAGGTGCGGCCTTCGGCGCCCAGGAATTCGTTGAGGAGCTTCGAGAGTTCCTCGGCGTTGGCGTACTTGAGGAACACGAGATTGAGCATGGCGCGGTCGTCTTCGGGGATGTCCGCGGCATCGACGCTGGGCCGGAGCGGCATGCTGTTGAGCTGGGCCAACGGGACGATCCGGTGGAGCGTGCCCATTTGAACCATCGCGTAGCCGTTGATGCGCAGGATGGTGTCCAGCAGTTCCCGGGGGTCGATGTCGCGCACCTCGCCGTAGGTATTCAGCGTGACCGAGCCTTTCACCTCGGGGTCGATGATGTAGTTCAGTTTCAACTCGCGCGCAAGATAGTCGATTACCTCCACGAGGCTGACGTTCTGCAAGTTCAGCCCGCCCAGGCTGGCCGCGGGCGCGGATACCGGCGCTCCGGCCGGGGGCTGTTGAGCCGCGGCGTCCGGCTCTCCGGGCTTCGGCTTCGGCGCCTGAGGTGCGGGCTGGGGCATTTGCTGCATTCCGCTCTGAGGACCGAAGCCCTGCGGCAACCCTTTCGGGATCGGCGGCAGGGGCGGCGGTTCCTGGCCCCATCCATACGGGCCCGGCAGCAGCAAAAGTGTCAATCCCAACGCCAGCGGAGCTTCGATCGCGCGCATCATGACCGCACCCTTTCTCATTCGCAACTACTTCCGGGCGGCGTCCACCGCCGCTTTTTCCGCATCGTCGAGCGCGGACAGCGCTTTGGTCCAACGGCTCTTGCCGAAGGGAGTGGCGCGCTGGAAGACAGCTTCTTTGTCGCGGATCTCGACCACTTCGAGTGGCGGTCCGGGATCTTTTTCCTTTATTTCGAGATTCTTCTCGGCGCCGCGGCTCCAGCCGAAGGGCGTGCGGGTATAGACCCAGACCTTGCCGGCGGAGTCCGTGTGTTTCCACTGGGTATCGTTGAGGCGTTCGGCGGCGGCGGGCGGGCCCACGGGCTTCGCCGCGGGCTTTCCGTCAGCGGCCGCCAGGCCCAGACTGAGCGCCAGCGATAAGAAAATTGTCTTCACCATATTGGTCATCCTTCGAGATCCTTATTCCACCTTTTCCCAACGGCAACTCTTGCCGAACGGGGTTTCGGTCACCAGCTTGCGGTAGCCGCCCACCACGGTGCCGGAGGGCGTCGAGTCGCCCTCCACGCAGCCTTTGAAGTTTCCGCCCAGATCCAGGCCCGGGCCTTTGGCGGCGTCGGCGCTGACGGTCTTCGCGGCGGCGGGCTTCGGCTGCGATTTCTCGGCCGCGGGCTTGCTGTTGCCCGCGGGGGCGGGCGGCGGGGTGTTGTCGCGAATGGCGTGGTAGGGGGTGGTGACCGTCTCGCCTTCCCAATCGAAGGTGAGACCCTCGCTCGCGATGGCTTGGAGCGTGAAATCACCGACCCGGTCGCCGACCTGATAGGACTTCTGCTGCTGCCCGGCAGCCGCCGCGAGCACAACGCGCGGCGGACCGCCAAAATTCATCACGCCGTAGTAGCGCGGCAGCGCGGGCCGCGGCTTGGGCGCGGGCGCTTCGACAATCACCTCCGGATTCCGCTCCGGGTGGAAGGGCAATTGGGCCGCGATCTCGAAGTACTCGGCGGGCCGCGCGGGCTCCGCTTTTTCGGGTAGCGCCACCAGCGGCGCGGGCGCCGCATCGATGGTACGGGCCAGGAACCGCCGCTCGGCTTCGGCGCGCTCCTGGGCCCGGGTGTACAAGCGCCAGCCTCCGGCCGCGATCAGCACCACGAGGAGCAGGTTGAGGGCCGTCAGCCGCTTCATGAGCCACCCCCTGCCGCTTTGTTGTCCGCATCCATCAGTTTCCGCGGGACCAGCGCGCCCACGGTGAGCCGCAGCGGAACGTTCTTCTGGGGATTCGTGGCCGCGCCGAACTGCAAATCCTGCGTTGCGATTAGCTCGGGCTGCGCGCCGAGGTCGGCCAGCAAATTGACGATCTGCTCGATGCCGCATTCGATCGTCAGCGTCACCGTACTGAGGACATAATGCTCTCCGGCCGGTTTCGGCTGGCCCATTTCACTCGCGCGGAAGCTGACCGCGGGCCGCTGCTCGCTCAACACGCGCCGCACGGCCTGCAGCATCCGGGCCTGCGCCTGCGCCATGGTCTCGGCCTCGATCACGCCTGCTTCGCGGGCCGCCAGCGCTTCGCGCACCTGTTCGCGCACCTTCTCGCGTTCGGGCAGGCCGGCCGCAATGCGGCGCAGGCTGGCCAGCCGCTTTTCGGCCTGCGCGGGCGTGAATGCGGCCACTTCTTCCGGGCGGCTTTCCGGCCAGAATTCGACCAGCGCGTAGACCAACAGCGCGGGAACCAGGATCATGAGTGCGCGGCGGTCGCGGGGCGTCAGGGTCATTGCGGCATCCCTTCCCGCTGCGCCCGCAAGCGGAACATTTCGCCGTTCGCGCTACGCGTCAAGGGCATCGTGAAAGCAGCGCCGCGGAAGGCCGGGGATTCGTCGAACTTCTTGAGCAGCCCTTCGGCTTCGGGAGCCTCGCCGCCCACCTGCACGGTGTCGCGCGTGACCTGGAGTTGCTGAACCCAGCCGGGGGGCGGCAGCAGCCTGTTGACCTCCTTCAGCACATCCAGATCGGCGCGCGACTGCCGCCGGAACTCGTCGAGCAGACGGATGCGCTCCGCGAGTTCGGCCGTTTCGGCATCGAGGGCCTGCACGCGCGCCACGGCCGGTTCTGCTTTCTTGATCTCCTCCTGCAGGCGAGCCAGGTAAGCGCGGTCGAGCCACGCTTCCTGCGCCAGCACTGCAGTGCCGGTCAATCCCGCCACCACAGCCAGAATCAACGTGGGGATGTACCGGGCGCGCGAACTCACCGCGCGCTGGGCCTCGGGGAGCAGGTTCAGGGGTTCGGCCAGATGCGGGCAAGCCGCGGCGAGCGCCGCCGTCTGCGCAAGATGATCGGCCGCCGGCTGCGCATCGGACCCGTCCACTTCTTCTGAACCCGCGGGTGGCGGCCACGGAAGAAGCGATTCCAGGCTTCGGCACTCAACATCCTCGCCTGCGCGCAATTCCGCGCGCACCAGCGCCGCGGCGCGCTCCTCCGGCATATCGAAGCCGGCGGAAAAGAGCGGCCGCGCCTCGCTTTCGCCATAGAAATCCCAGGTTTGGTCCTCACCCGGCCAGGCCGCCAGCACCGCCGCGCCCGGCGCGCCCGCCACCCGCAGCGCCGCGTGCAGCACCGCGCCGGAGAAGGAAATGCCCGCCAGCCGCAGCCCCGCTTCGCTGAATATCGTTGCGTACTGGTCCACCACGCGCTGCCCGGCAATCCCCACCGCGACTTGCGCCTGGTTCAGGCGCGCCCAGCCGCTCGCCACCTCGTCCTCGCCATAGGGGTGCAGCGTATCCAACTGGAAACGGACCGCCGCCGCGGTATCCTCTTCGTTCAGATTGGGCAAAGTCAGCAGCCGGAGAATCGCCTCGCGGCGGGGAAGAACGGCAACGGCCGCCTGCTTCTCCGCGCCGAACTGCTTCAAGAACGTCAATACCTCGGCGCCCCATTCCGCCGCGGGCCTGTCGCGGAAAGCCGTCACGCGATGCGTCCCCAGGGGACGCGCCCCCGTGGGCCGCACCCGCACAACCGCCACTTCGAGATCCTGCTCGCCGATGCGCACGCCCACACCCGTGCCAAAACTCGCCGCGCGCCGCCAGAGAGGGACGTTCATTGCGGCCACACCTCGAAACGCATCCGCGCGCCCGGCGTGTTCTCGCGGTACTGCAGAACGCGCGTACCGGTGCTGGAGAAGCGCGAGTTCAGTTGCACGGTCATCGAAGCCGAACGCCGCAGGTCCGAGATCCGGCCATCGGGCCGCCGCGGCCGGGCGAAGGCTTGCAGCGTGTAAATCTTGTCTCCGCCAACCCGGAATCGCCCGGCGGTGGAACCCAGCACCGTGCTCGCCACGCGGAATTGCGCTTCCGTCAGCGGGCCCGCGCGGCGGTTGGCCACGATCATCTCGACCGCCGTGGGCATCGCGCCCAATGCCAGCATCACCTCGGGTTCCACGGAGTTGATGTCCAACGGCGTGTTGCCGCTGTACACCGACAGGCAGTCGCGCAGGCCCGCGCGCGCCACCAGCGTGCCGTCCGGCAGCCGGTCGTAGCGGCCGTGAAAAAGGTCGGGAGTGATGCCATGCACCGCCAAGAGTTCCTCGATCTGTTCAAATGACGTGTGCGGGGCGCGAAAAGACGGAGCGCGGGTCATATAAATCCGGTCGAACAGGCTGCCCTCGGGTCCCTGGGGCCCGGCGCGCCAGTCCAGAATCGCCGCCGTGATCTCGCGCGCGCCCATCTCCGGCACCCCCAAGGCCACTATGAGCCGGAAGATCTCCTGCTCCGGCGCGAGGTTCACATTCAGCTTGGCGGACTCGGGAATGACCTCCACCACGGCTTCGCCCTCGGGGAAATTCATCAGCAACACCGGCATGCCGGGCTGCCAGAACCGGATGCGCCCGTCGGGCAGGCGCTGCCCCGCCCCGTAGAGCAGATAGTTATGCGCACGGTCGAGCGCACCCGTCGCGAGGTAATGCGCCCGCAGCCCTTCCACCGCGGTTTCGGTTCGCCCGATTTCGCCGCGCACCGTCATCGCCACGGCAAAAGCGATCGCCGAGAGCGCCGCCGACAGCCACAGCACGGCCAGCAGCGCGCCTCCGCGTTTCCACTTAATACTCGAAAGGTTCATCGGGCGTCCTGGTGATCCGCAGGCGCGTGGTCAGCGTTAGCGGCTGCACGCGCGAGCGGTCGTCTTCCAGCGGCGTAATTTCAATGCGCACCGCCGCGGGCCATACGTCGTTGCGCACCCAGACCGGCAGCCATTGCGCCGGCTGGCCTTCGAGCGACTGCTCGAAGAAGAAACGCGCCGAAGCCAGCCGGTCGGCCAGCACGAAACTGCGAGGCCCTGGGATCGCGGGCGCGAATACGGTTCTGGGAATGCCGCTCAGCGGATCCGGTGCGGGCGGCATGCATAGGAAGCCCGCTCCGACGGGACCGGTGTAAGGGATTTCGTTCACCAGCAGCCGCACCCCCCGGCCGCCTTCCCCCGGCACAACGAACAACTCCGCGATCACCGCATACCCGCGGTGCGCCCCCTCGAGCGAATAACTGGTGACGAACCGCATCACGGCCGGTTCGCCCTGGAAGAACATGGTAGGGTTCCCCTGCGTGCCTCCCGCCTGGCCGCAGCGCGCCCGCACCGGAAGGAACGCGCCCAACTGATTCTCAAGGATGCGATACGCCCCCGTCACTCGCCGGTTCTCGTTCACCCGCCGGCTCACTCCTTCGAGTGCGCCCAACCCGGTACGGATCGCGAACAACATCCCCGTGGACAACAGGCTCACCAGCGTGATGGCGATCAGCAACTCGAGCAGCGTCACGCCGCGCCGCCCTCTCATCGCCACACCTCCGCCGTAGCCTGCGGAAACAGCAGGACATCCTCCGCCGTAGCCTGCGCCCGGCGGTAAGCCGCAATGCGCATTGTCTTGGTACCGGCGCCCGCGGCCCACCAGATCTCCAACTCAATCCGAAGCAGGATCGGCGTTCCGGGCGCGGGGGGCGCGCCAAGCGGAGAGCCACTCTCGAACGGCATCACCCGCGCGCGCCATCCCGCCTTCACTCCCCCCGTCACCTCTGGAGCGTACGCGCCCTCGATGGGGATACCTTTGGGCAATCCTCGGGCCGCCAGCAACTCGTCCATTTGCCGCCGCGCCAGCAGCGCCGCACGGTCGTAGTCGGTCAGCCGCGCCGCGTTGCTGAGCGAGGTGCGCAGGCTCCCCAGCAGGCCCACCACCGCCACGGCCATCAGCGTCGTGGCCACCAGCACCTCGAGCAGCGTGAAGCCCCGTTCGCGCATCGCGCCCTACTCTTGTTCCGCCTGTTCGGCTTCTTCCACCCGCGCCACGCCGGTCACCGGATCCACGCGCACCTGCCGCCGGTGCCCCCGCGAACTGGAGATAACCAGCGTCACTCTGGGAAACGTCGCGCCCGGAAAAACCAGCAGACTCCGCACCGCGGGCGGTTCGCCCGGCGGCTCCGGCAGCACACGCTCGATCGTGATTCCATCGGGCATCCGGTACTCGCGTGCGAAGCCCGGCCGCAAACTCCGCACCGTCATCACGCCTTCGTCGCGCGCGATGGTCAACTCCACCGGCTCCTGCCGCCGCTCTACCTGCACCATGGCCTGCGCCAGCAGCCCGGCCACCGCGTCGGCGGCGGTCCGCATCCGGATCGAGTCCAGTCCCGAACTCACGCCCGGAAAAGTCAGCGCGGCCATCAGCGAGATCAGCAGCACCACCAGCATCATCTCCATCAGGGTGACGCCGCGGCGGCGGGAGCGAGGCTTCATTGCGATTTCCAGCTCACGATGTCGGCGAGAATCCCCTCGCCGCCGGGCTGGCCGTCGGCGCCGTAGCAGATGATCTCAGGCTCGTCGCCCTGATCGCTGGGATACTTGTACACGTACTCGTTGCCCCACGGGTCCTTCGGGATTTCCTGCGGCAGGTACGGCCCCTGCCACTGATTCACGCCCTGGGGCCGGTGCCGGAGCGCATTCAACCCCATTTCGGTGGTCGGATAGACGCCCGTATCGAGCTTGTAGGTGCCCAGCGCTGTCATGAACGAGTTGATCTGCGCCCGCGCGGCAGTCACGCGCGCGGTGTCGCTCTTATTCAGCAGGCGGGGCGCCACCAGAGCGGCGAACAGGGCGATGATCGTCATCACCACCAGCATTTCGATGAGCGTAACGCCGCGTTGTTTGCGGGTTTTTTGCGTGTTTTTTCGCGTCATTTGGTCACTTTCCGGGGCTAAATCGCCACTTCGTTGATACTCGTGATCGCCAGCAGCATGCTCAGGATCAGGGCGCCGACCACGACGCCCAGCAGCAGGATGATCAGCGGTTCGAATAGCGCCGTGAAGCGCTTGATGGCCGTCCGGGTATCCGCGTCATAAATGTCCGCGGCGCGCAGGAACATCGCGTCGAGCCGCCCGGTCTCTTCTCCCACCGATAGCAGATGGCTGGCCAGCGGGGGGAATTCGCCCGTCCGCGCCAGCGGCGCCGAGAGGCCCTCGCCGCGCTTCACGCCCTGTGCCACCGGCTCCAGCGTGTCCGACATGCGCCGGTTGGTCATGATCGATCGCGCGATGCTCAGGCTCTGCACCAGCGGCACGCCATTCGCGACCAGCGTGCCCATCGCGCGCGAAAACTGCGCCGTTTGTGACTTGCGCAGAGCGTCGCCCAGCACCGGAATCTTCAGCAAGAATCCATCCCACCACATCCGCCCCTCCGGCGAGCCAATGTAGACCTTCATCGCCGCAAGGAACGCCGCAATGCCGCCCAGAACCCACAGACCCCATTGCCGCACCCAGGAGCTCAGGTCCATCATGATGCGCGTCGGCGTGGGCATCGTCATTTGCGATTCGGCGAACACCTCGCCGAATTTCGGCACCACGTAGTACAGCAAAACGAAGATCGACGCCGCGCCCACCAGCGACAGCAGCGCGGGGTAAACCATCGAACTGACGATGTAGCCGCGCAACTCGTCGCGCTGCTTCTCGTATTCGGACAGGCGCTCGAAAATCTGCGCCAGCGAACCCGAAGCCTCGCCCGCGCGCACCATGTTGACGTAAAACTCGGGGAAATGAGACGGCTTCGTCGCCAGCGAATCGGCCAGCGACCGCCCGCCCTTGAGCGTGCGCAGCACATCGCCCACCAGCGTTTTGAACTCTGTCCGCTCGCTCAGTTCGCTGGTGATCGACAGCGCCCGGTCGAGCGGGACCCCCGCCGAGAGCAGCGTCGAAAGCTCCTGCGTGAAGAACAGGACGTCCTTCCGCCGCCCCGGCTGCCAGGAGGGCATCTTGAATCCCGAGCGGCCGCCGGGTTGCGCGCCGACATAGAGCGGCGTCAGTCCCTGCCGACGCAACTCGGCCACGACGCGCCTCTCATCGTCGCCGGGCAGCGTGCCGGTGCGGACGCGCCCGTCCGCCGCCACCGCCCGGAAATGCCAGGTCGCCGCCATCGTTAGAACTCCTGCGTCACTCGCGTGACTTCGGCGGGCGTGGTGACGCCGGTGGCCACCTTCAGCCAGCCATCCTCGCGCAAGTTGCGCATGCCGTTGCGGCGCGCCGCGACGGTCAGGTCCGCCGCGTCGGCGTCCTTCATGATCAGCTTGCGAATTTCGTCGTTCAGCTCCATCAGTTCGAAGATGCCCACGCGCCCGAGGAAGCCCGACCCGAAACACTGATCGCACCCTGCGCCGCGAAAGGCCGGCACCATCTCGCCGAAGGGATTCATCGCTTCGCCATCGGGCTGCCCGCAGTGCGGGCAGATGCGGCGCACCAGGCGCTGCGCCAGCACCGACACCACCGACGAGGTGATCAGATAGTTCTCCACGCCCATGTCGGTCAAGCGCGTGATCGCGCTGGGGGCGTCGTTGGTATGCAGTGTCGAGTACACGAAGTGGCCGGTGAGCGCGGAGCGGATGGCCACTTCGGCCGTCTCGTAATCGCGGATTTCGCCCACCATGATGACGTCAGGATCCTGGCGCACGATGTGACGGAGGCCCGTGGCGAAGGTCAGCCCGATCTGCGTATTGACGTGGATCTGGTTGATGCCGTCCATCTGATACTCCACCGGATCCTCGATCGTGATGATCTTCTTGTCGGACTGGTTGATGCGCTTGAGCGCCGAATAGAGCGTGGTGGACTTGCCCGAGCCGGTCGGCCCGGTGACCAGGAAGATGCCGTGCGGCAGCGACGTGTAGTGGTGCATCCGCGCCAGCATGTGCTCGTCGAAGCCGAGGCGCGACAGGTCGTAAAAATCGCCCGCGGAGCGGTCCAGCAGGCGCATCACGACGCTTTCGCCGTAGAGCGTCGGGAGCGTGGAGACGCGCAGGTCCACCTCGCGGCCGATGGTTTTGATTTTGATGCGGCCGTCCTGGGGCAGGCGCCGCTCGGCGATGTTCAGCTTCGCCATCAGCTTGACGCGGGAGATGATGGCCGCTTTCAGTTCGCGCGGCGGCGCTTCCTGGTCCTGCAGTACGCCGTCAACACGGAACCTGATTCTGAATTCTTTCTCGAACGGCTCGATGTGAATATCGCTGGCGCGCTTCTCCACCGCCTGGCCGATCATGGCGTTCACCAGCCGGATGACGGGCGCTTCGCTCGCCATGTCGCGCAGATGTTCGAGATCGCTGGCGGCCTCCTCGTTTTCGCGGCCGGTGAAGGTTTCGTCGCGCTCCTCGGCAACATAGTGCTTTTCGAGCGAGTCGTGAATCTCGGAATCGAGCGCCAGTTCGGCGCGCACCTTCAGCCCCGTAGCCGCCTGCGCGGCGTGGATCGTCTCGAAGTCGAGCGGGTCCGCCATCGCCAGGATCAGCGTGGAATCCTCGATCCGCAGCGGCACCGCGCGGGCCTGGCGCAGGAAGCGGGCGGGGAGACGTTCGGTCTCGGGCGTCACCGGCGGAGGTCCGTTGAACGACGCCACCGGGATCTCAAGCTGTTCGGAGAGCGCGTTCAGGACGTCGCGCTGCGCCACGAAGCCCAGGTCCACCAGGATGCGGCCCAACTTGTCGCCGCGCTCCTTCTGGAGCTCAAGCGCACGATCGAGTTCCTCGGCCGTGAGTTGCCCGCGGCTTTGCAGGATCTGGCCCAGGCGCATGCCTTACTCCTCGCGTACCCGCAGCGCGGCGGTGAGCGTCTCCGGCGTGGCGCGCTTGGTGGCCACGTCCACCAGCGCCTGCCTCGGCGCCTGCATCGTAATCATCAGCGGCAAACCCTTGCGGTCCTCCCAGGAATGGTGCACCAGCACGAAGCCCAGCACCACCTGCTCGGTCATGGGCACGCGGTCGAGCGACGCCGCGCTATCGACGAGCATCTGGCGCATCATGCCGCGTACCGCGGGCAGGCGCTTCTGCTTGGCTTCGCGCACACGGGCGATCTCATCCGGACTGATCGCCGGGCGGAACGGGCTGATGCCCGCCACCTGCACGATGTTGACCTCCGCGGTGAACACCGCGCCGTAGCCCGGCAGGTAAATGCCGCGCGGCAGTCCGAGCACGTCGATCGGCGCATTGATATCGAATCGGCGGAGCTTGTTGAACAGGCTCTCTTCCACCGCCGCGATTTCGCCGCGCGAAGGGAGCGCCCGCTGCGCGGGCAGCGGCGCCATGGCCAGCATCAGGAGACCCGCAAGCGCAAGACGCATCAGTCGCCTCCGTAGCGGACGGCCAACGATTGCGCCGTCGCCAGCCGTTTTTCCATCATCACGAACGCTTCGCGGACCATCTCGAGGTCGGCCTGCCGCTGCGCTTGCGCCTGATCCAGGATTTCCGCTTTCACCTGCTCGAAGCGGACCTGTTCTTCGGTCCGGGCCGCCGCCACGGCTGCGTGCACTTCGGCGCGCACCTGCTCCGTTGTGATGCCCGTCCCGGCAGGCGCCGGTCCAGCCGCTTGCGGAACCAGGGCATGCACTACGATCGCCACCGACAGCATCGCCGCTCCGGCGAAGGCCAGCCGCGGCCCGGAGGCCCAGAAACGCTGCCACCAGTTCGGCTCCAGCACGGGATCAGAGACGAAGGCGATCCGACGCACGGGTTCGGCTTGCGGGAGCCGGCTCAGCGCGGTGAGCGTCATTTCCAGTTCTTCGACCTCGGCGCGGGCTTCGGGGTGAGCCGCCAGATAAGCGGCCGCCCTTTCGCGCTCCGCGGGCGGCATCTCCTTCAGTACATATGCGTTCCAGTCGAACTCGTGTTGCTTCATGACCGCGCCTCCTTGCCCGCGCGCCCCGCGCCGGTGTGCGGCGCCAGCATCAACTTGAGCTGCTCGAGGCCCGTGTACACCCGCGACTTCACCGTCGATGCCGGACAGCCGAGAATCCCGGCGATCTCGTCGAACTTAAACCCCTCGTACACCTTCAGCAGCACCGCTTCGCGCTGTTCCGGCGTCAGCCGTCCGAGCGCCGTTTCCACCGCCAGCGAAAGCTCGACGCCGGCGAGCGACCGCGGCGCGGCCATCGCCGCCATATCCACGTCCTCCGCCGGCCGGCGGCGGCGAATGAGGCTGATGGCTTCGTTATGGGCGATGCGGTAAAGCCAGGGACCGAACCGCGCCGGGTCATCCAGCCGCGCCAGGCTTTGATAGGCCTTCAAGAAGGCCTCCTGGCTGACGTCCTGCGCGTCATCCGGCGAACCCACGATGCGCAATAGATAATTGAACACGCGTTTTTCCCATCGGGACACAAGCCGGTTGTACATCTGCACGTCGCCCTTGCGGGCGCCGCGGACGAGGTCCAAATCATCCACTTCGCGAAAGATCAAATCGGTTTCCAACCGCTCTTTCACTCACTATGACGCAGACCGGGACGGAAAAGACGGAGCGGATCGAAATACTTGCGCCCGGACCAGCCCGGTCAGGCGACAGCGCAAGGGGGGGTGGTGAGCACGCGTGCCAGGGTGGCCGCCAGTTCCCTCAAGTGGCAGGGCTTGCGCAGAGTGGCGGCGATCGGGTGGCCTACGGTGAGGGCGTGAATCGATTCCTCATCGTAGCCGCTCCACACGATGACCTGGAGGTCTGGCCGCTTGGAGCGGATCAGCTCGAGCAGGCCCTCGCCGCTAGCCCCCGGCAGCGCCAGATCGAGGATGACGGCGTCAAACTCCGCGGCGCGGCGGCGGAAGATCCGCTCGGCCTCGTCGCCGCTGCCTGCGGAGACCAATTGAAACCCGCTCTTTGCCAGCAGGTGCGCCGCCGCCTCGCGCAGCGCCGGCTCATCCTCCACCAGTAGCACCGCGCCGCAAACGCCTGTGGGAGGCATCGGCAGCACAGCCACCGGCTGTGGGACGGGCGTGTCCTGCGCCGGAAAGTCGAGCCGGAACGTGGCGCCGCTGCCCGGCTGGCTGCTGACGGACACCTCGCCGCCGTGCGCTTCGACAATCGCACGAACGGCGGCCAGGCCCAACCCCCTTCCCGTCCGCTTAGTCGAGTAGAACGGCTCGAAGATCCGGCCTTGGATCTCCGGGGGGATGCCCGGCCCGGAGTCCGCAATTTCCAGCACGACTCTGGGCTCGCTGCGCTGCCGCGTCTGGCGGAGGCTGACTCGAATCACCCCTCCGCCCGGCGCCATTGCTTCGGAGGCGTTCAGCAGCAGGTTCAGCACCACCTGCCGCAACTGGCTCGCCGCGCCCGTCACAGGCGGAAGATCAGCCTCGATATGGTACTCCACACGGCAGAGCCTGGAGATTGACGCGCGCAGAATGTCTGCCATCTCCTCCACCAACTCGTCCAGGTGGACCGGCTCGAATCCGGGCGAGGGCCTTCCCGCAAGCGCCAGCATCTGCCGCGTCAGTTCGGCGGCGTGGCGCGAGGCGCGGTCGATCTGAGTCAGGCTGTATCTGGCAGAGTCGCCGAGATGCGGATCGAGCAACGCCACCTCCGCGTTGCCAAGAATCGCGGCGAGTACATTGTTGAAATCGTGGGCGAGGCTTCCGGCCAGCGCGGAGATCGTCTCCACTCTCTGCGTGTCGGCTATCCTGAGCCTGAGTTCGCCGTTCACCCTCAAAGCGGAGTTCCGCAGAATCAGCAACCGCAGTTCCAATTCCTGCGTCTTGTAAGGGTGCGTCAAGTAATCTGTCGCGCCGGTGTTCAGAATCTCCCGCACCGCATCGCCGCCCGTCCAGCGGCCAATCGCCAGAACGGGGAGGCTCGGGGGCATGGTCTCCCGCCAGCGCCGCAACTGGGCGAGCGCTTCCGCGTGCCGGGGAGCCAACTGGACCACGGCCAACTCCGCGCCTTCGGGCATCATCTCTCCCGGCCCCGCCACCACGTTGACCCGATGCCCAAAGGACTCGATTACGGCGGTCAGATCCGATCGCCCTCGCCGCCCTTCAGGGAAGAGACAGATAATCATTTCGCGCCCGCAAGTCCAATGAAAGCAAAGATCGACCCAAGTCTAAAGTTTAGTATAGGATACTAAAGTCTGAAATGCTAATGTTTTTATCGCTCTTCCTGGCGCCGGTTTTGCTGACGGCCCAATTCACTCCCCCTGAAGCCAGCGCCGAGGCGATTGTCCGCCAATCCCTTGAACGCGACCGGATGAATTTCGACCGCGCCCGCGACTACACCTTCATCGAGACCACCGAGACGCGCCGTCTGGACGGCAAAGGCCGCATCAAGAAGACCGAATCCGAATCATTCGACGTGCTCATCCTCGGCGGCCGCCCCTACAAGAAATTGATCGAGAAGAACGGACGCCCGCTCTCCCCGCAAGAGGCCGTTAAAGCCGAGGCAGACTTCGAGAAAGAACTGCGCAAACGGCGGGGCGAATCCGAAAAACAGCGCGCCGCGCTCGCGGCGAAACAGGAAAAGGAACGGCGCGAATCTCGCAAGTTCCTGAATGACATCCCCGAAGCATTCACATTCCAGCTCGCCGGCGTCGAACAGTTCGACGGCCGGCCCGTCTGGGTCATCGACGCCGAACCGCGCCCGGGGTTCCGGCCCAAGGCCAGGCGCGCGGACCTGCTGAAGAAATTCCGCGGCCGCCTATGGATCGATCAGCAGCAATACCAATGGGTGCGCGTTGAGATGGAGACCATTGAAACCGTCAGTTTCGGCCTTTTCCTGGCCCGGCTCGGCCCGGGCGCGCGGCTTTCCTTCGAACAGGCGCGGGTGAATGAGGAGGTCTGGCTGCCCCGCCGGGCCTCCACTCGGCTCACCGCCCGCCTGGGCCTCGTCGCCCGGCTCAACGCCGAAACTGACGTGGAGTGGAAGCAATACCGGAAGTTTCAGACCGACTCGCGCGTGACGGACGTGGGGGAGTTGACGCCGCTGCCCTAGTTCCTCTTAGATAGTCTTCGGAGCCTGTCCGCGCGGGCTAATGGACGCGCCGGCGGCGGCCGATGTTTATCCAGGAGTTTTGCGTCCTCGGGCGGGCACGAATCCGAAGACCAACCCGACATGAGCCAGGGTCTAAAAGTCGATCGCGTCGCCAGCACTGTCATTAGCTGGCGCGCCCGCCGCATTGAGGACCCGGTCGCCCGCCTCCGCTTCCTGCGACGCACCATGGGCGACCGCTCCTGGCTCACCCTGCAGGCGCACGGCCAAACCCGCCGCTGGATTCGCCTCCGCCGGGGAGCGGTCCTGTGGAGCGTCGCGGCTCTCCTGCTCCTGCCCGCCGGGCACTTCGGCATCCGCCTTTCCCGCCTGTCCGAGCGGCCTCCCGTCCTCGTCGCAGCGAGTACGCCGCCCGCCGAACAGCCCCTCCCGCCCGTCTGGCTGGCCGAAAACCAGCCCGGCTTCGAGGTGTGGTCCAACGGGCTCCGGATCGAAAGGAAGTTCGAAACCCCGAACGAGCCCCGCCAGTACCACGCTTTCCCCCTCGGCCGGGAGGCGCCGGGCGCGGGTATCCCTTCCACCCGGCCCGCCGGCATCGTCTTCCATACCACCGAAAGCCATCAGGCCGATTTCGATGAGGAAAACACGCGGCGGCTCAAGTTCCTCGGCGAAGCCCTCCTGCGTTATGTCAAGGACAACCGCAGCTACCATTACGTGGTGGACCGCTTCGGGCGCGTCTGGCGCGTGGTGCGTGAAAGCGACTCGGCCAATCACGCCGGCTATTCCGTGTGGGCCGACGACCGGCATACCTACGTCAATCTGAATCGCTCTTTCCTCGGCGTCTCCGTGGAAGCCCAGTCCCGGCCCGGCGAGGACCGCAGGGTCGCCACCCCCGCCCAAGTCAACGCGCTCCGTCTGGTGACCGAGATGCTGCGCTCGAAACACGCAATCCCCGCCATCAACTGCGTCACGCACGCCCAGGTCTCGGTGAACCCCTCCAACCGGCGCATCGGCTACCACACCGACTGGGCGGCAGGTTTCCCCTACGGCGGCCTCGGCCTGCCGGATAACTACGCCCGGCCGGTGGCCGCGCTCTGGGTGTTCGGATTCACCTACGACGCCCAACTCGCCGAAACCGCCGGAAACGGCTACCGCCAGGGTCTTCTGCTGGCCGAGGAGCAGTTGCGCCAGAACGCCACCGCCCACGGCCTCACCCCGGCTCAATGGCGCGCGCGGCTGCAGAACCGCTACCGCGGCATCCTCAAGGAACTGCAACAACAAAACGGCCCCGCCGGCCCGCTCACGGCGGGCGAATAAACGGATTTTTATGCAAGGAGACGGAGAATGAGCAAGAACCAGAACAACGTGATCGGCCTTGACATCGGCACCAGCCGCGTCGTGGCCGCCCAGCGCGCCGACGAAGGTGACCGGTTCGTCGCCCAGTTGAACGCCTTTGTCACTATCCCGCACACCAAACTCACCGAAAACAGCCTCAAGCGGGAGAACGTGCCCCACAGTGTCGCCGAGGGACAGATCTTGATTTACGGCAACGAATCGGCGCGCATGGCCGACCTGCTGGGCAGGGAGGTCCGCCGGCCCATGACCCGCGGCGTCCTGAACGCCGACGAGCAGCAGAGCCTCGCCCAGATCGCCGAAATCGTGAAGACCACCCTCCCGGACAACCCCAAGGGCGCCAAGGTCTGCTTTAGCGTGCCCGCACCACCCCTCGGCCAGGAAGTGAACCTCACGTACCACGAGGCCACCCTGCGCCAGATCATCGAACAACTCGGATATTCCGACGTCCGCAGTGTGAACGAGGGCGTCGCGGTCGTCTACAGCGAACTCGAAGATACGAATTTTACGGGCATCGGCGTCAGTTGCGGCGGCGGGCTCTGCAATGTGGCGCTGGCCTACATGTCCGTACCCGTGCTCAGCTTCAGCATCGCCAAGGGCGGCGATTTTATTGACTCAAGCGCCGCCTCGGTGACCGGAGAAATGGTCAACCGCATCCGCCTCATCAAGGAGGAGAGCTTCCACTTCAATGGCCAGCCCAGCGACAAAGTAATGCAGGCGATCTCGGTCTATTACGACGACATGATCCACGCCCTGGTCCAGGGCCTGCGTTCCGCCCTGAGCGGCTCCCGCAATGTACCCCGGTTCGGACGGCCCGTGCCGCTGGTGCTCAGTGGCGGCGGCGTGCTGCCGCGCGGCTTCCGCGAACGCTTCGAGAAAGCCTTGCAGGCCACTCCGCTTTCGGTGCCGGTCTCCGAGATCCGCCTGGCGAACGATCCGCTCAACACCACCGCCCGGGGCGCGCTCGTGGCCGGGCTTAGCGAGTAGCCGGGCGCGGATAGCGCCATAGCTCGATCCCCCGCCGGGCCAGCGTCTCCCGCACGCGCGGATCGGTCAGCGCCCTCAATTCGCGTTCGCGGCTCTCCTTGAGCCGCGTCCGCGACGCCCGTAGTTCCTCCGTGCAGTACCCCGGATGCGCCATGAACTCCGTCCAGCCTTCCGGCAACTGTTCCAGCAGTTCAATCAGTTCCTCCGCTCCATAGCGCCCGGTCATGCGGAACCCGGCAAACCAGTCCGTCGTGCCGCAACCATGACGCGCGAGCGTTTTGTGAAACCGGCTCCGCACCCCCGTCATGGCTCTGCTGGCGGCCCTTACCGCCAGTGGCGCATGCGCGGGCGCGCCGTGCAACGGCAGGTCGAACGGCCGCCGGACCCACTGCACGCCGTACTCTTTCGCCAGCCGCGCCACCGCGCTGAGCACCGGCGGCAGCAGATGCGTGTGCTTGTGCGTGTCGAAATGCGAGGGTCGAATGCCCGCGGCCACCACTTTCTCCGCCTGAGCGCGCAACTCCGCCTCCACGTCGAACCCGCCGCGCAGCATCACGCCGATCAACTCCGCCACCGTGCCCGGCAGCGGGCGTTCCGGCGCCCGTACGCTCCGGCCACCCACCAGTACGAAATGCACGCCCACATCCAGCGAGGGATGGGCCGCGGCCAGCGCCGCCGCGCCGTCGAACGCCTCCCCGTTGGCCATCAGCGTCGTGGCGGTGAGAATCCCATGAACGTGCGCCTCCACGATGCCCCGGTTCACGTCGTGCGTGTAGCCGAAATCGTCGGCGTTGACCGAAAGCCTGCGGACCGCGGCGCTCATCAGAACAATTTCAATTGAATCGTCAGGAACTTCTTCGGATTCGCCCGGAAATCCTTCATCAACTGCTGCATTTCCGCGGTGGTGCCGGCGAGGTTCTCATACAGGGCCGGATTCACCATCAACTGGCCCAGCGTTCCCTTCCCGGAATTGACCTGGTCCATGGTCAGGTTCAGCCGGTCCAGCGTGCCCACCAGGCGGTCGTGCATCTCGGGGTCCTTCAGCAGCTTGCCGGCCGTGCCTTTGCCGGCATTGAGGTCCGCCATCAGAGTCCGGATCTCGGCTGAGGCCTGGCGCAATTCATCGTAAAGAGCCGGGTCCTTCAACAGCTTGCCCGCCGTGCCCTCGCCCCTTTGCAGTCCGGCCGCCACCGCATCCAGCCGCGCCAGCGTCTGGCGGATGTCGTCATAGAGCGCGTCGTCATACAAAAGTTGCCCGATGGTGCCTTCGCGGGTCGTCAGCGAGTGCGTCACCCTCTGCATATCCGCGAGCACAGCGTTCACCCGGCGGTACAGCTCCTCGCTCACGACCAACTTGCCGATCGACCCCTCGCCACGCTCCACGATGGCCACGATCTTGTCGAGCCGGTTCAGAATCGTCTGCACCGACTCCAGCAGCGGCATCGCACTCTGGACGATTTCGAGAAAATCGCGGTCGTCCCTCGCGCGGATCTCTCCGCCATCCTTTAACGTTTCGCCGGATTCGCCGCGACGGATATTCAGGAACTTCGCGCCCAGCACGCTCTCGGCGCTGAAGCCCAACTCCGAATCCGCCGGAATGCTGGCCAGGTATTCGCGCTCCACCTGCAGCTTCATACGGATGCTGCGGTCCAGGTCGGGATCGTTGGTCAGCCGGATCTCGCTCACCTTGCCGATCAAAATGCCGTTCAAGCGTACGCCCGAGCCTTCGGTCATCGCCGCCGAATCCCGCAGGTAGGTATAGAGCGTCGCTTTGTCGGAGAAAGGATTGTCCGCCCCCGTCAGCAGGAACACAAGTGCGAACAGAATCACGAGCGCGAGCAAGGCCATCACGCCGACCTTCAGCTGGCTCCATGCGACTTTAGCGGTGCGGGGCATGCGTGTCCTCTTAGATTGCCATATTCATCAGGCGCCTTCCTCGCGCCTTACGAAGCGGCGGACATAGGGGTCGCGGGACGCCTCCAATTCCGTCGCCGATCCGTCGAACACCACCGCTCCTTCACGCAGCACCAGATAGTGGGTGCGGCCGGTCTCCCGCTGGCCGTTCACCGGCAGCAACTGTCCCGTGGCCTCGTCGTGATGAAAGCCCGCCAGAAGCTGCCCATCCTGGTACCGGTGGGTCACCATGAAGGTCGTGGCATGGCGCATGTCCCGGCCTTTGATGATCAGGGCGATGATCGTATTCGCCGTGATGGGGTCCAGCCCCGCGGTGGGCGAATCGTAAAGCAATAGGTCCGGCTGCGTCACGATGGCCCGTGCAATCCCCACGCGCCGCCGCATGCCGCCCGACAATTCGCTCGGAAATTTCTCGAGCGTGTGTCCCAATTCCACAAAGTTCAGCGACTCCTGCACCCGCCGGATCACTTCCTCCTCCGGACAGGCCAGCCTCGGCTGATTCAACATCGGATAGGCGACATTCTCCTCGATCGTCAGCGAGTCGAACAGCCCGCCCTCCTGAAACAAAACGCCCACATGGCTGCGACGCTCGTACCACGCCTGCTCATCCAGGCCCGTGACGTCCTCTCCGAACAATTCAATGCGCCCGCTCGTGGCCGTCAGCAGCCCCAGCGCCGTTTTCAGCAGCACGGTCTTGCCGCTGCCCGCCGCGCCCAGTACGATCATCGATTCGCCGCGCCGCATCGCGAACGACACTTCGCGCAACACGGTCTCCCCGCCGAAACTCAACGAAACCCGGTCAAACGCCAGCACCACTGGGGAGGAGGAATCCGGCATACGCGCGTCACATCGATACGAAAATCCGGCCGATGATGAAAGTCAACACCACCACCCACACCGAGGCCACCACCACGGCCTGGGTCGTCGAACGGCCCACGCCCTGCGTGCCGCCCGTCGTCCTCATGCCGTAATAGCAGCCCACTAAACTGAGAACGATCGCGAAAACAAAAGGTTTCAACAATCCCTGGGTGATGTCGTTGTATTCCAGCGCCCGCCACGAGTTGCTCCAGTACTGCGCGCTCGTGGTGAGGCTGAGCAGCACGCACGCCACCAGCCATCCGCCCACGATGCCCACGAAATCGGCCAGGACCGTCAGCAGCGGCAGCACCACGCTCGTCGCCAGCACGCGCGGCTTCACCAGTTTCATCACCGGATCGGTCCCCAGCGCGCGCATCGCGTCGATCTGCTCGGTCACCTTCATCGAACCGAGTTCCGATGCCATGCCCGAGGCGTTGCGCCCCGCCACCATCAGCGCCGTCAGCACTGGCCCCATCTCGCGGACGAGTGTGATCGCAACAATCTGCCCCACCTGACTCGACGCGCCGTAGGTCTGTAGCGCGCGCGACATCTGCAGCGCCATCACCGCGCCGCTGAAAAACCCAGTCAGCAGCACCACCGGCAGGCTGCCGATCCCGATCAGGTCCATCTGCGTGAACACATCGTCCCAGTAATAGGGCTTGCGGAACACGCCGCGGATCGTCCGCCCGGCGAGGACGATGAACTCCTGGAAGGTGAGAATTGGGTTCTTTAGGAATTCGAGCAAAGGGCGGGACCCCTCGATCCCCGATGCTATCATACCGGGCCGCGCGCCCTGCCCGTCGCGGATGTCACAATGACCTCGTGCCAGGCATTACCGCGATTGAAGGCATCCGCGTGGGACACGCCACCGACCTGAAAGCGATCACCGGGTGCACCGTGATCCTCTGTGAACGCGGCGCCGTGGCCGGCGTGGACATCCGCGGCGGCGCCACCGGCAGCGAGGAACTCGACGTGATGAACCCGGCGCATATCACCCCTCACGTCCATGCCGTCATGCTCAGCGGTGGCAGCGCCTTCGGTCTCGAAGCCGCCAGCGGCGCCCGGCGCTGGCTTGAGCGCCGCGGCATCGGCTTCCGCACCGGAGCCGCCGTCGTGCCCATCGTCCCCGCCGCCATTCTCTATGACCTCGGCATCGGCGAGGCCGGCGTCCGGCCTACCCGCGAAATGGGCGAAGCCGCCTGCGAAGCCGCCACCTCCGGCGAGGTGGCCGAGGGAAACGCGGGCGCTGGCACGGGCGCCACCTGCGGTAAACTCTTCGGGCTGCGCCGCGCGATGAAAGCGGGGATTGGAACTTTTCTCGTCTCGGCGGGCGAGATCAAGGTCGGCGCGCTCGTCGCGGTAAACCCCGTTGGCGATGTGCTCGACCCCGAATCCGGCCGCATCCTCGCCGGTGCGCGCAAGGCCGCGGAATCATCCGAGTTCGCCGATAGCGCGGCCGCGATGCGCCGCGGCGCGACCGGCGCCGGTGCCGGCCGCTCCAACACCACACTTGCCGTTGTCGCCACCAATGCGCGGCTGTCCAAGGTCCAGGCCAACCGGCTCGCCCAGTTCGCTCACCACGGCTTCATCCGCGCCATTCGCCCCGTCCATACTTCAATGGATGGCGACCTTGCCATTGCGCTTTCATGCGGCCAGGCCGAAGCCTCCCTCGACATGCTCGGCCTGCTCGCCGCTGAAGCCGTGGTTTCCGCCATCGTCCGCGCCGTGCGCGCCGCCCGCACTCTCGGCGGCGTGCCCGGCCTCGCCGGCTGAGCCGCTATTCGCGGATGAATCCGTGGTAGAGGCCCATGTAATAGGGCAGCAGGAACACTGTGCCCGTGGCCAGCGTACGGCCCTGCCCCGCGAAGTCGAGCCGCCACGGATCGTGGTTCCAATGCTGCACAAACTGCTCGTCATACGGAATCACTTTGCCATTTACGCGATGGCCTAGACCTTTGCCGCCGGACTCCCGCAAGTGGTCCTGCAGCCGGACTACATCCAGCCGGTGACTGTGCCGGTAGCCCCAGTTGAAGCGGTCCGTGGGAATCCGGCGCAGCGTTTCCACCGCGTCTTCCAGCCACGCGGTGCCGGTGAGCGTGAGGTCCGTTGTACCGAAGTCGTCGGTGTACGTCGTGCCCTTCAACGCCACGGCGGCCGTGAAATTGAAGAACGGATTCATCTCCGCCTCTTCCAGCAGCCGGTAACGATGAAGAGAATATGCCGCCATTTGCCGCAGTTTCGGATCGGTCTCGTACTTCAGCAGCAGGTAGTAGAGCATCATCGCCATCTCGTCGTCGCTTTGGTTGCCGCCGCCCGGACCGCTGGTAAATTTCGGAGTCATCAGGTTCACGCCATAGCCGTGCCGGTCCACCAGGTGGCGCAGCGCCTGCTCGTAGCGTTCATGCCCGGTGATGTGATGGGCCGTGCGCAGGTAGGCCAGGATGCTCAACGAGTTCAGGCCGCGGTTCTCGAACCAGGTGGAATCCAGGTTCAGCGACTCGGGATCGAAGATGCCCCAGCGCGTCGGCAGTCCGTCGTGGTCCATCAGGCGGAACCCATGCCTGAGCAGATGGTCGGTGACCCCCGTGACATGATCGCGTACGCCTTGTTTTTCCGCTTCGGATTCGGCCACGAGGTCGTAGTAGAGCCCGTAGAGAAAGTAGTGCCCGTCGAGTTCATCGCTGCTCGTGTCGCTTTTCCAGTACCACTGGCCGTCCGCGCTCTTCGGCCAGCGCGGATTCATCACCTTCCAGCGGCCGTCGTGCTTGCGGCGGCGTTCGGCGTCGCGTTCCGGCGTGTAGGCGCTCGCGTTCGGGTCCGGTCCCGAAACGGGCAGAATCGTGCGCGCCACGTAGCCCGGCGGCGCGGTGTGCGGGCCGCCTTGCGTCACCGTTCCAAGGAACCGCAGAGCTTCAAATGCCTTCCGCGCCCGCTCGCGCGCTTTCGGGTCCTTCGTCGCCGCGTAAGCGAAACACTCGCCCGCCCCGTACATGGCAGTCCACAGACCGTCGTTGTCGCTATCATGTTGCGTAAATTGGGACTTATCGCCCGGCCGTGCCAGCGCTACCTCGAGTACATATTCATACGGGGTGCGCCGGTGGTATTTGTCGATCTCATCCTCGAGATAGCGCGCCTTTTCCGCCAGCGTCGTCTGCGACGTGCGAATCACGCCCACGCCCTCAGCCGTCGCGAACCACGCCGCGCCATCCGGCGCCACCGCCACCCCGCGCAGATCGTCGTTCGGCAGGTACCGCAACCCCTGCCGGTAGCGAAAATCGCGGCCATCATAGCGGATCGCGCCGATGCGGGTGGCGAACCAGGGTTCGCGGGCGGCGGCGGCGAACGTGAAGTCGTTGTAGGGCAAGCCGTTAGCACCAGTAAAGAGGTTCCATTCGCCATCCGGCGTCTGCCGGGCGACGCCCGCCGGTGTGGCGATCCAGAGGGCGCCCTGGGCGTCGAAAGCGGCTGCGCGTGCGTCAAAAAGCGACCATTCTTGCGCAAAAATGCGCTTCCAGGAGCCGTTTTCGTGCAAAAAAACACCGTTTTGCGCGGCCGCAACCACCGCCCCGGAGGGCGAAATCGCGATCTGCCGCACCGGGCCGGGCGAACCGCGTTTGTGGATGAGCGTTTTGGCTATTTCATAAACCTCGCCCCGCACAGCCACCCAAAGGCGCCCCGGAGCGGCGGCGAGCGCCTGAGGCGCGGCTAACTCCATGATTCTGTTTGTCTTGCCTTCACCGTAATGGTAAAGCCCCTGGGCCGTCGTGTAGTACAGCGAGTCCCCGGCGGCAGCGAGATGGAGGGCCGTGGCGGGCGAAACGGTGGTCCAGCGGATGCCTTCAAAGCTCGCAATGCCCGCGGCGGTGGCGGCGTATACGACGCCGGAAGCGGTGACCGCAACCGCGCGCACATCGGCCGAAGGCAGACCGTCGGGAGCCCCAAAGAATTCGCATGATTCGACAAGAAATGGTGCCACCGTCAGTGTTTGAGCGGCGGCAATTGCGAATGCACAGGAGAAAAGCAGAGCAATTCGAAACATGGTTGGCTTTCCCAATAATATACGGTCGAACCGGCGGGACGCGCTACACTAGTAAAGTACGGCGGTTCGCTCTTTTCGATGATCGGCCGGGGTACGCCATTCCGCCACCGCCCCCGCCGGACGAGGTTCGCGGCCTTTGATCCGCACAGCCCCGAATAGTGGTTCGCGCACCACGCGGACCCTGTGCCCACACCGGTTATTCGGGTATCAATCAAACCAGGCATGACAGAAACCATTCGCAACAACATCCAGACACACGAAAAAGGTACGGGAGGAAATTCGATCGCGTGGCATAGTCTCCCGCAGGAGGATCTGACCCGGATTCTCGTGGCCAACATGAACGGTCTGAGCGCGCCTGACGTCGAAGAGCGCCTGCGCGAGTTCGGCAAGAACACGCTGCCGGCGCCGGAGCCGCCGACGCTGATCAAGATCATCCTCCATCAGTTTGCGAATCCTCTGATCTATATCCTGCTCATCGCCGGCGTGATCGCGGTGCTGATGGACGACCTGAAGGATGCCATCTTCATCTTCGCCGTCGTGATGCTCAACGCGCTGATCGGCACCTACCAGGAATGGCGGGCGGAGCAGAAGGCGCACGCGCTGCAAGTGTTGCTGAAGATCAAGGCCAAGGTCAAACGAGGCGGGCGCCAGCAGGTGGTGCCGGCCGAGGAGCTAGTGCCCGGCGATGTGGTGCTGTTCGAGTCGGGCGACAAAGTGCCCGCGGATGTCCGGCTGGCCCAAGCCAATAAGCTGTCGATCGACGAATCGTTCCTCACCGGTGAATCGCTTCCGGTGGAGAAGTCCGTCACCGAGGTGGATGCCTCCACGCCCGTGAGCGACCGCAAGAACATGGCCTTCGCAGGGGCGACGGTGATTACCGGCCGCGGCATGGGCCTCGTGGTTTCCACCGGTCTGAAGACCGAAGTGGGCCGCATTGCCAGTTCCATCACCGAGACAGAAGGAGCGAAGCCGCCGCTGCTCATCCGCATGGAGCGCTTCGCTCACCAGATCAGCATCATTATTCTGACCGTGGCTACGCTGCTCGGCTCTTGGCTGTTCTACAAGGGCTATTCGCCCGGCGTTTCCGTCGCGGAACTCTTCCATGAAGTTTTCATGCTGATGGTGGCGATGGCGGTGTCGGCCATACCTGAGGGTCTTCCGGTGGCGATGACGGTGGCGCTGTCGATCGCCACCTCGCGCATGGCCTCACGGAACGTGGTGGTCCGCAAACTCATGGCGGTGGAGAGCCTGGGCAGCTGCACCACCATCGCCAGCGATAAGACCGGCACTCTGACCGTGAACCAGCAGACGGTGAAGAAGATCCTGCTGCCCGATGGCGCGCAGGTGGAAGTGGGCGGACAGGGCTACAACGACGAAGGCACACTGAGTAGCCCCGGTGGCGAAGAAATGGACGATGCGCTGCGGGCGCGGGTCCTCGAACTCGCCCGCGGGGGCGTATTCTGCAACGAATCCGCGCTGTCGAAGGAAGAGGGATCGTGGACGCACAGCGGCGATGCCATCGACGTCGCGCTGCTTTCGCTCGCTCTGAAGATGGGCATCGACCCCATCTCCGAGCGCTCGGGCTCGAAGATCATCGGGGAAATCCCCTTCGAATCCGAGAAACGCTACGCGGCGGCGGCCTATGAAGACGAAGGCGGCGCGACGGTGGTGCTGAAAGGCGCGGTGGAAAACGTCCTCACCTTCTGCAACCGGATGCGCACCGCGGACGGAGATCAGCCCCTGGACGCGGAGACCATGAACGCCAAAGCCGAGGAGATGGCCGAGAACGGCTATCGCGTGCTGGCGCTCGCGGCCGCCAACCGGCCTGACACCAGCGGTCTCGACCATCTCAACGAGGGCCATCTGGGGGATCTGACCTTGCTCGGCTTGATCGGCTTCATCGATCCGCTGCGGCCAGAGGTCAAGGGCGCCGTGGATGAGGCCATCCGCTCCGGCGTGCGGGTGATCATGATCACGGGCGACCACCCGGCGACGGCGTTCGCAATCTCCAACGAACTTGGGATTGCAGGCTCGCGCAAGGAAGTGGTGACGGGAAGCGAACTGAGCGAATTCCCCAGCGACGAAACGCCCGAATACTTCGACCGCATCAAGCGCACCACCGTCTTCGCCCGCGTTACGCCGCAGCAGAAGCTGCAGATCGTCGACGCGCTGGTGAAGCTCGGCGAGTTCGTCGCCGTCACCGGCGACGGCGTCAACGACGCGCCGGCGCTGCGCCGCGCCAACATCAGCGTCGCAATGGGTTCGGGCTCGGACATCGCCAAGGATACTTCGCTCATCACCGTGGTGGACGACAACTTCGCCTCCATCGTGGCGGGGATCGAAGAAGGGCGCTACGCCTACGGCAACGTCCGCAAAGTGACGCTGCTGCTCATCTCCACCGGCGGCGCGGAACTGCTGCTGCTGGTGAGCGCGATTCTGATGGGCCTGCCCGCGCCGCTGATCGCGGTGCAGATCCTCTGGCTCAACCTGGTGACCAACGGCATTCAGGACGTCGCGCTGGCGTTCGAAGCCGGCGAGAAAAAGCTAATGCACCTGCCGCCGCGGCGGCCCACCGAAGGCATCTTCGACCGCAAGATGATCGAACAAGTGGTGACGGGCGGCATCGTGATGGGCCTCGTGTGCCTGGGCATGTGGATCTACTACATGAACACGGGCCTGGAGGTGAACGAAGCGCGCACCAACATCTTCACGCTGCTGGTGATCATGCAGTTCTACCACGTGTTCAACTGCCGCTCGGAATACAGCTCGGCCTTCCGGGTGCCGCTGCGCAACAACTGGATTCTGATGGCGGGCACGGCCACCGCGTTCGGCGTCCATTTGCTGGCGATGTACACGCCCTGGATGCAGGCGCTGCTGCGGACCAATCCGATCAGCCTCGAGAAGTGGCTCACGCTGGGCGCGCTGGCCGGCTCGGTGATGGTGGCGATGGAAATCTATAAGTTCGTCCGCCGCGACGACACGCCGCAGCCGTCCTGAGCGGCTGGGTTGATAGACTTGTGAACGTGAAGCCTCCGCGCGCGGGCCTGCCCTCGCTGGTCATCGTGGGCCGGCCCAATGTCGGCAAGTCCACGCTTTTCAACGCGATTCTCGGACAACGGCGCTCCATCGTGGGCGACGAACCCGGCATTACGCGCGACCGCATCCACGGCGTCGCCACCCACCGGCGGCGGCCGTTCGAGCTGATCGACACGGGCGGCATCGTGCCCGACGACCAGCAGTTGATCCCGGCTCAAATCCTGAAACAGGCCCGGGTAGCCTTCGACAGCGCCGCCAGGATTATCTTTCTCATCGACGGGCGTACCGAGATCACGCTGGCCGACCGAGAGCTCGCGCAGATCCTGCGCCGGTTGAAGAAGCCCGTCATTCTGGCGGTGAACAAGATCGACGACCCAAAGCGCGAAGCTCTCATCCACGAGTTCCGCGAGTTGGGATTCGAGACCGTACTCCCCGTGTCAGCCGAACACCGGCTGGGTTTGTACGAACTGCTTGACGCGGCCACCGAAGGCTTCCCGGAGGAGGCTCCGGACGAAGAGGACGAGGGGGCCCCGGCGAAGGACGAACGCCCGCCGGCCGTGCGCGTCGCCATCATCGGCCGGCCGAACGTCGGCAAGTCCACGCTGTTGAATGCCATGGTGGGCGCGGACCGCGCTATCGTCAGCCCTATCGCCGGCACCACGCGCGATTCCATCGACGAAACGGTGGAGGTGGACGGGCAGATGTACACGTTCGTCGATACCGCGGGCATCCGCCGCCGGGGCAAGACGCACGAAATGGCGGAAAAGCTGAGCGTCGTGATGGCGCGGCGCCACATTCGTATGTCCCACGTCGCCGTGCTGGTGGTGGACGCCACCGATGGTCCCGTCGCGTCGGACGCCACCATCGGCGGCTACGCCCACGAAGACGGCCGCGCGCTCATCATTGCCGTGAATAAGTGGGACCTGATTGACGACAAGAAACGCAAGGAGTTCGAACTGGCAATCAAGGACCAGTTCAAGTTCCTCGACTACGCGCCTATTGTCTTCCTCTCGGCCGAACAAGGCTTCGGCGTGAAGACCCTGTTCAGCCGGCTGGCCGCGGTGTGGGAGAACTACAACCGCCGCGCGGGCACGGGCGAATTGAACCGGCTGGCCGAGACGCTGAAACTCGACCGCGACCGGCGCATCTTTTACATGACGCAGCCTTCGGTGCGCCCGCCCACGTTCGTTCTCTTCCTGAACAACATGAAGCCACTGCATTTCTCTACGGAGCGTTCCATCGTCAACCGGCTGCGCAAGGAGTTCGACTTCAAGGGAACGCCGGTGGTGCTGAAATATCGTGCGCGCCGCGCCTCACCCGCTGAGCGGGGACGCGCCGGCCGCTAGGACGCAGGGATGGAAATTGTCCGCCGATGGTTACCCTTGCTGGTCTACGCCGGTCTCGCGGTGGCCATGCAGTTGTACATTCTGCGCTGGCTGGCCGGGCGGGATTTCTTCGCCCGCCGCCCCTGGCGCCAGCGGCTGCTGCTCTGGACGGGCCGCACAGCGGCGATCGTGATCGCGCTCATCCCGGTGATCTACAGCGGCAATCTGCACCGGCTGCTGCCTTCCACTGGCAGCGAATGGTTCCTGGCGGGCGCGCTGTTTTATGGCGCGCTGCTCATGACCGTGTTTCTACTCGCCTGGACCGGCGTCCACAAGACCGATCTGGCGCGGCGGCACAGCGTGAAAACCCTGCTCGGCGTGGCCTCGGCCCTGCCGTTGGGCATGGCGGGCACCGGCGTGATCGTCGCGCGGATGGGCATGCATCTGCGCGAGGTCGAGATCCGTGTGAAAGGGCTGCCGCGCGGTCTGGACGGCCTGCGCATCGCGCAGCTTACCGACCTGCACTTCGGCGTCTTCTTCGGTCCCGCCGAAGCGGAGCGCGCCGTGGCCATGGCGAATGAGACGCGACCGCACCTGGCGGTTTTCACCGGCGATCTCATCACCCAGCGCGGCGACAATCTCCGAGAGGCGCTGCGGATTCTGTCCCGGCTGAAGGCGGACGCGGGCGTCTATGGCTGCCACGGCAACCATGAAATCTACGCCCAGTGCGAAGAGGCCGCGACTTTGATCGGCTCCAGCTACGGCATCCGCTATCTGCGGCAGACGTTCGCGGACCTGCGTTTCGGCGATACGCAACTGCGGCTGACCGGCGTGGACTATCAGCGGCAGAGCGGCGCTTATCTGCGGCAGGTGAGGGCGGCGGCCCGGCCCGGCGCCTATAACGTTCTGCTTTCGCATAACCCCGATGTCTTCCCCGTGGCTTCGGCTCTGGGCTTCGATCTCACGCTCGCGGGCCACACACATGGCGGGCAGGTGAACGTCGAGATCCTCGAGGAAAATCTGAACGTCGCGCGGTTCTTCACGCCCTACACGAAGGGCCTCTACCGCCGCAGCCGCCATGCCGCCTACGTGTCGTCCGGCCTGGGCACCGTCGGTGTGCCGGTGCGGCTGGGCGCGCCGCCGGAGGTGACGCTGATACGCCTATGCGCCGTCTGATCGTTAGCGATATTCATGGGAACCTGGAGGCGCTCGAGGCCGTGCTCCGGGACGCCCGCGGCGAGTGGGACCAGATGATCTGCCTGGGGGATCTGGTGGGCTACGGCGCATCGCCCCAGCAAGTGATCTCGATCGTCCGCGAACACGCGGCGGCTGTGGTGCGCGGCAACCACGACCGCGTGTGCGCGGGGCTGGACGACGATGACTGGTTCAACGCCGCCGCCCGCCTCGCCGTGCGCTGGACCCGCGCCGCTCTGGACGGGGAGAGCCTGCACTGGCTCAGCGAATTGCCCACGGGGCCGCTCTACTTTGAAGGGTTCGAAATCGCCCACGGCGCGCCGTACGACGAGGATGAGTACCTGGTGAGCGACGACGACGTGGACTATGTGGCGGAGACGATGGAGAGGCCGCTTTGCTTCGTCGGACACACGCACTTGCAGCGGGTTTGGGACCTGTCCGGCGTGGAACCGCGGCGGCTTTCCGTACCCGGGACCGGCGAACGAGAGTCGCGGCTGACGATCGGCGCTGAATCCGTGTTGCTGGTGAACCCCGGCTCGGTGGGCCAGCCACGCGACCGCGACGCGCGCGCGGCATACGCGCTCTGGGACAGCGATGCGCGTGAGCTGATCCTGCGCCGCGTGGAATATGACATCGCCGGCGCACAGCGGCGCATTCGCGAAGCCGGGCTACCGGACTTTCTCGCCGCCCGGCTCGCCCACGGCCAGTGAGGCAAGGCCCGCGCGCAGTTTCGCGGCGGCCGCGGCGCCGACGGCCGCGCGGAGTTCGTCCTCCTCCGCCTGCTTCACCGCGGCAAGGCTGCCGAAGCGCTTCAACAGTTTTTCCACCGTGCGCGGCCCGATGCCCGGAATCGCGTTCAGTTCGCTGGTGAACGTGCGGGCGTCGCGCCGCGCGCGATGGAAGGTGACGGCGAAACGGTGCGCCTCGTCGCGGATCATCTGCACAAGGTGGAGGACGGGATTGCGGTGGTCGAGAATGACGGGTTCGTCCTCCGCGCCATAGACGTAGAGGATCTCTTCGCGTTTGGCGATGGAAGCGAGGGGCATGTTGAGAATGCCGAGCGATTCCAGAGCCTGCGCCGCAGCATGGAGCTGCCCGATTCCGCCGTCGATCAGCACCAGCCCGGGCATCGGCTTGCCTTCGTCGCGAAGACGCCGATAGCGGCGCGTCACCACCTCGCGCATGGAGGCGAAATCGTCGTTGCCCGCGACGGTCTTGATGAGGAACTTGCGGTAGTCGGCCTTCTTCATCCGGCCGTTCTCCCACACCACCATTGAAGCCACTTGATCCGTGCCCTGCAGGTGAGAGATGTCGAAGCATTCGATGCGGCGGGGCGGCTCATCAAGTGCGAGGGCGTCCTGAAGGGCTCCGGCGATGGCGGCGGAGGTGGGCTTGAGCACGCGGAAGCGCTGTTCAAAGCTGTGGCGGGCGTTCGAGCCGACGAGCGCGAGCAGCGCTTTTTTCTGGCCGCGCTGCGGCGTGTGGATCTCCACCTTGCGGCCGCGGCGTTCCGCGAGCAGATCTTCCAGCGGCTCGCGCTCCTCGAGTTCCACGGGGAGGTGGATCACGGCGGGCACGGGCTGGCCCGCGGTATAGACCTGCATAAGCAGCGTGGTGAAGAATTCGCCGGGGTCAAACTCCTCGAGTTCCTCCCAGAAGAATTCGCGCCGGTCCACGATGCGCGCGCCGCGGAGATGGAAGAGATTGACGGCGACCAGCGGCGGTTCGGCGTGAAAGGAGTAGATGTCGGTGTCGTCGCCGGAGGTGGCGGCCATCTTCTGCTTCTGCTCCATCTCCTCGACGGTGCGGATCAGGTCGCGCAGCGCGGCGGCGCGTTCGAAGGCCATCTCCGCGGAGGCCTGCGCCATTTGCGCGCGGAGTTCGGCGGCGAGATCGCGGTGGCGGCCTTCGAGGAACTGCCGGACGAGGCGCACGCGCGCGCCGTGCGCTTCGGGCGTCGTCAGACCTTGCGCGCAAGGGCCGAGGCAGCGGTGGATATGGTATTCGAGGCAGGGATGGGTGTGGGTGCGGTTCAGGTCCACCTTGCAGGAGGGCACCTGGAAGTGGCGGTGGATGAAGCGTACGAGGCGGTAGGCGAGGTTGCCGGGGAAGTAGGGGCCGAAGTAGTGGGCGCCATCCTTGCGCAGGCGGCGGGTGACATAGACGCGCGGGTAGGTTTCGCTGGTGAGCTTGATGTAGGGGTAGGTCTTGTCGTCGCGCAGGAGGACGTTGAAGCGCGGCTGGTATTGCTTGATGAGGTTGTTTTCGAGGGCGAGGGCTTCTTTTTCGTTGTCGACGAGGATGTAGTGGATGTCGGCGGCGTGCGCGATGAGCGAGGAGGTCTTGCGTTCGGCGAGCTTGTCCTCGCTGAAATAGCTGCGGACGCGGTGGCGAAGCGCCTTGGCCTTGCCGACGTAGAGCACCTTGCCTGCGGCGTCCTTGAACAGGTACACGCCGGGCTCGACAGGCAATTGGGCGGCGCGTTCACGGAGGTCCATCGGCGGGGGCTTCTATAATTGAATTGTGACACGGCTTTTCGCAGCGCTTGTGTTGGTGGGGCTGTTTGCGGCGGCCCCGGCGCAGCCACCGCCGCGTCCCGCGCCCGAGGGCCCGCGCGAATCGGAGCTCAGGGAAGAGGACGAGAGCCTCAGCAAGCCCTCCGATTACGTCTTCAACCCGATTCAGGCGATGGAGGAGATCAAAGTCGGCGACTTCTATTGGAAGAAGGGCAGCCACAAGGCGGCCGCGCTGCGGTATCTCGAAGCGACGCGCTGGAATCCGGGCCTGGGCGATGCGTGGCTGAAGCTGGGCGAGGCGCGCGAGAAGTTGAAAGAGATCGACGAGGCGCGCGAGGCTTACGAGAAGTACCTCGAGGTGGAACCGGACGGAAGGAAGTCCGCTTCGATTCGCCGCAAGGTTGAGCGCTGGGAGAAGCAGGCGCGCAAGAAATAGCGGGTCAGTCCAGGATGCGGCCGTCGCGCATGTGGACGGTGCGGTGGGCGTAGGCGGCGGCTTCGGGGTTGTGGGTGATCATCAGGATGGTCTGCCCGATCTTCTGGTTCAGATCGCGCAGCAGGTGTAAGACAATTTCCGAGTTTTCGGTGTCGAGGTTGCCGGTGGGCTCGTCGGCCAGCAGAATGGCGGGATTGTTCACCAGGGCGCGGGCGATGGCGACGCGCTGCTGCTCGCCGCCGGACATGGCGCGGGGCTTGTGGTGCAGGCGGTGATGGATGCCGAGTTCCTTGAGCAGCGTGTGGAACTGGGGCGAAAGGGCTTCTTTATTGCGGCCGAAGTGCTGCGCGATGCGGATGTTGTCGATCGCCGAAAGCGTGGGCAGCAGGTTGTACTTCTGGAAGACGAAGCCGACCTTGCGGCGGCGCAGGTTGGTGCGGTCGGCGTCGGTGAGTTTGGTGAGGTCCTCGCCGTCGATGGTCACACTGCCGGCGGTGGGCGAAGCCAGCCCGCCTAGAATGTGAAAGAGCGTGGATTTCCCGGAACCGGACGGTCCGACGATGGCGAGGAACTCGCCGCGCGGCACGCTCAGCGACACGCCGCGCAGCGCGGGCACTTCGACGTCGCCGACGTGATAGATCTTCTTGAGACCCTCGGCCGTGATGATGGGCGCGGCGCTACTCATAGGCAAGCGCCTCGATCGCATCCTGGCGCGCCGCCCGCATACCCGGATACACCGCCCCGAGCAGGCTGGCGACCACGGCGATCAGCAGCGCGATCGGCCACCAGTCCACGACGATCACCGATTGCAGGTTCGCGCGGATCAGACTGTTGATCAGCGCATTCGCGCCGAAGGAAAGCGCCAGCCCCGCGAGCCAGCCGCCGAAGGCCAGCAGCAGCGTTTCGCGTACGATGATCCTCAGGATATCGGGCGGCGACGCCCCCAGCGCCTTCAGAATGCCGATTTCGCGCGTCCGTTCGAGCACCGAAGTGTACATCGTCAGGCCGACGACTAGAAAACCGATGACGATCGACAGCCCGATGATGACGTAGATGAACGCCCGCAGTCCCGGGATGTTGTTGACGTTGAACATTGAGACGAACTCTTCGATCGAGAGGATGGTGTAGTCCTCCAGGTTCTTCTTCAGTGCCGCGATGACGGCTTCGGTCTTCCCGGGGTCGCTCAATTTCAAATAAGCCTGGGAGATCTTGCCGGTATTGCCGGTCAATTCCTGCAGCGTCGTGATCGGCACGAACAGCCGGGCCAACTTGCCCGCTTCCACGATGCCGCACACCCGGTAATCGTGGTTGAGAATGCTCACGATATCGCCCACCTTCTTCTTGGTTTGCTGGGCGTACCACTCGTCGATGATCAGATCGTCGGGACCGGCGAACGAACCGCCGGACAAGTATTTGAACTGGCCCGAAAGTGCGATGAATTGATCGAGGTCAATCCCGGTGACGGTCGATACTCCACCAATCGGAATGACGAGTGTGCCGGCGGCGCTTGTCACGTGCTCCTGTTTGCGGAAGTACTCGAGGATCTTCACCGGCATCGACGCGCCGGAGAGCGTGATCGCCGAGGCTCCCGGCGGCTTGATCCAGACATCGGCGCCGACGCCGCGCGCACGCGTTACGGAATCCTCGAGCATGCCGCGGGAAATGCCCACCACGGTGAGAATCATCGTCACCTGAAAGCCGATGGAGAGCGCGCTAAGAAGAGTACGCAGGCGGCGGTGCTTCAGGTTTTCGAGTACAAGACGATTAATCAAACCGGGCGCATTCCTTCCCGTGTATGGGGTTCAAACCCCATTGTAACTCGCGGACTCATTGAATTTCGATAAACAGCCTCAACGCCGCCTCTATTAGGTGAATCGTGAGCGCGGCGCCGCAGCCCGGCGCGCCATGCAAACCCAGGCCCAGATGCGGCTCCACACCCAGCGTGCTCAACAGCAGGCCGTGGGCCGCGTCGCCATTGTGCTGCGCGAAGATCGCGGCGTCGAGCGAATCGGGACTCAACGACCGCGCCAGCAGCGCCGCCACGCCTTCCACATAGCCGTCGACCACGACCGGCAAACGGTTGGCCGCCGCGCCCAGCAAAAAGCCGGTCATCGCGGCGATCTCCGCTCCACCCAGACAGCGGATTACGCCCACGGGCGTCACGGTTTCGGCCGAATGGCGGGCCAGCGCGGTGCGGACCGCGGCCACCGACCGGCGCCACGCGGCATCCGGCAGCGCCCGGGGCCGGGCCACAGTCTCTGCCGCGTCTCGCGCCGTGATCGCGGAAAATGCCGCCGCCGCCGCGACCGCCGCACCCGAACTGATCGACGACAAGCCCACGACGTCGAAACGGGCCGCGGCTTCCGCGGCCAGGGCAAGGCCCGTATCCATGGCTTGCGCTGCCTGTTGGGCAGTGAGCGCGGGCGCCTTGGTGATGTTCTGCGATCCCGGCGCGCACACCAATTCCAGGGCGCCGGGCGGATGCGGCCCGGCCAGACCGGTATTCACCGTGACCGGGTCGATCGCATAGTGCCGGCACAGGATCGCCCCCGGCGCGCCGCCGCGAACGAATTGCGCCACCTCCCGGGCCGTGGCATCGGCCAACCCGCCCGTCACCCCTTCTTCCACCACCTGCTGGTCGCCGCAGAAAACGTACAGGCCCTTGCGGTGCAGCGCCGGCGCCGCCGTGCCACGCACCATCGCGTAGTGCAGCACCAGATCTTCCAGCCGGCCCAGCGCAGCCTCGGGCATCGGCAGCGCATCCCAGCGCCTCAGCACGCCCTCGGCCACGTCCCGGTTCAGCAGCGGAACGATCCGGTCCAGGGTATCGCGGAGTCGGGGACTGATCATGTGGATGTGGCCCTTCGCCGCCGGTTCAACGAATCCGCTTCGGGACGCCGAAGACCATCCAGTACAGCCGCGCGCTCGCCTCGGCCACCTGCCGGTTGATGAGCCCGGCCATGCGCCGCATCGCCCGCGATTCCTCGCTGTCCACGGGAAAGCCGAAGTCCACGTCGGAGGTGACCACGACCAATTCGGCGGGGCAGGTTTTCGCTAACTCCAGCAGTTCGGCCGCCTCGGCTTCCGGATCGCGCCCGCCCGCCATCATGAGGTTGGCAACCCACACGGTCAGGTCGTCGATCACGATGGCGTCGTAGCGCGCTCCCTGGTCGCGCACCACCTGATTGATGTTGAGCGGCTCCTCGCTGGTCACGAAACCTCCGCCGCGGTCGGCCTGCGCCGCCGCCACCTTCTCGCGCGCTTCGTCATCGCCGGGGGTGAGCGTGGCAATGAAGCCCAGCCGCGCTCCATGAGAACGGGCGAGCGCCAGGGCATACCTGGACTTGCCGCTGCGGCGGCCGCCTCCTACCACTGCTAGAGCCATAGACTTTTCTTCTTCCCTCTTAACAATGCGATGAAGAAGGGGCCGCCGACAAGCGCCGTCAGGACGCTCACCGGGATCTCGACAGTGAAGAGCGTCCTCGCCGCGGTGTCGCACACGATCAGAAACGCCGCCCCCATCAGAAACGACGCGGGCATCAGCAGGCGATGGTCCCCGCCCAGCCGCAACCGCAGCGCGTGGGGCACCAGAAGGCCCACGAAGCCGATCGGTCCGGTCACCGCCGTGACGGATGCGGTCAACAGCGAGCCGGCCAGGTAGCCGCCCAACAGAAGCCGGTTCGGCGAAGCGCCGCGCGTGGCGGCCCACTCCTCGCCCACCGCCAGCAGATTCCAGTGCCGGGCATAGGCGCAAAGCCCCAGCGTCACCGGCAGAATCACGGCGGCCATCGCCGCTAACGCCGCATAGGGCAGCGGCTCGATTCCGCCCATCAGCCAGTGGACGATCGCGAAGCTCTGCCCGGCGGTGGCCGTGCTGTGCAGCAGCATGATCGCCGACATGACGATCGCGTTGATCGTCACGCCCGACAACAGCAGCGTGAACGAAGAGAGCCTGCGCCCCTCGGCCGAAATCGAAATTACGATTGCCAGCACCGCCGCCGCGCCGGCAAACGCCGCCACCCACAACGCGGGAAAGCCGGCCACGCTTTGCCACCCAAACACGATCGCCAGCACGGCGCCCAGCGAAGCCCCCGAGGACACACCCAGCGTGAACGGAGTGGCGAGGGCGTCCCGCAACAGCGCCTGAAACAGCACACCCGCGGTGGCCAGCGCCCCGCCCGCGAGCCCTGCCAACAGGGCGCGCGGCCAGCGCACCGCGAAATACACCTGCGCGTCGGGCCACTCGCCCGCCCAGGCCTTGCGCAGGTCCAACGGGGCCGGGCCGGCCAGCGGGGCAAGCGACAAGATCAGAAGCAGCGCCAGCGCGGCCAGCAGAAGCACGCGGGCGGTACGGGCGGGAGTGACAGGCGCGATCGTCATGAGGAGAACGTGATCCAGGGCCGCCCGTCTGCTCGGGTCACCCATTCGGCCTCCACCTGGAAGATTTCGCGGATACGCGCGGCAGACAGAGCGTCGCATGGCAGCGCGTCGGCCATCAGCCGCCCGCGCTTCAAGGCCAGGACGCGGTGGGAAAAAGCCGCGGCCAGATTCAGATCGTGTGTCACAGCAATTACGAGCATCCGCTCTTCCTCGACGAGCGCGCGCAGCAGCCGGTAGATCGACAGTTGGTGCTCGAGATCGAGATAGGTCGTCGGTTCGTCCAGCAGCAGGGTTTCCGGCTCCTGCGCCAGCGCCGACGCGAGCACGACGCGCTGGCGCTCTCCGCCGCTCAGCGACCGGAAATCGCGGTGGCGGAATTCGAGCGTGCCCGTGAGCCGCAAGGCCCGCTCCACGGCGGCCCAGTCCGCGGAGGTTTCAAATAGTCCTCCCGCATAGGGCGTCCGCCCCATCAGCACCACCTGTTCGGCGGTGAACGGAAAGTCGAGCCGCAGCGCCTGGGGGACAAATGCCACGCTGCGCGCGAATGCCGCGCGGCGCCACCGGCTCACCGGCTTGCCACGGTACAGGCACTCGCCGGTAAACCCTCGCCGCAAATTCGCCATGATGCCGAGAAGCGTCGATTTGCCCGCGCCGTTCGGCCCCGTCAGTGAGACCATCTCCGGGCCGGGGAAAGTGAGCGACACGGACGACAGCACTTCGGCCGTGCCGTAGCGCATGGTCAGTGAGCGGGTCTCGAAGAACGGTTCCATCGGTTAACGGGACGCGGGATGCAGCATCCGGTGCAGCGCCCGGGCGGCTTCGGCCAGCCGGGGTCCGGGCGCGACGAACTGGTTCGAAGTCACATCGTACACCCGCTGATGCCGGACCGCCTTGAGATCCGGGAAATTCGCCCATAATTCGAGTTTCCGCCGCCGGGTTTCGGGCGTGGCAGGCCGGCCGTTCATATAGTCGCCCATGTCGAAGATCACGTCGGGATCCGCCGCCAGCACCTGTTCGAGCGAAATCTTCGGAAACGTGCCGCCACCGGCCGGGGCGGCGTTCCGTCCGCCCGCGGCGGTCAGTAACTCATCGAGATACGAGCCGTGGCCGGCTGCGAACATGCCCTGGAGAGTGCCGGGGGTCCGGTCGATGATGAACAGGGCAGAGACCGGCGGGCGTCCGGCAGTGGCTTTTCGCAGTTCCTCGAGTTCGGCCGCCAGCCGCCGAGCCAGGCGCACGCCTTCCTCCGTGGCGCCAGCGGCCCTGCCCGCCTTCCGGATCGAGGCAAGGATCTCCGCAACCGTATCGAGCTCCAGTTCTTCCACCTGCAACCCCACGCGGCGCAACTTCGCACCCAAATCGACCGGATTCCGGATGATGAACACGAGGTCCGGCCGCTGCGCCAGGATGCGCTCGAAATCGGGCTGGACAAACGTGCCGATCTTGGGCTTGGACTCCGCCTCGGGCGGGTAGCGGCAGAAGGTAGTGACGCCCACGACCTTCGGACCAAGCCCCAGCGCGTAGAGGATCTCCGTCACGCCCGGCGCCGTCGAAACGAGCCGTGCCGGCTGCGCCGAGGCCAGACCTGCCGCCGACAAAGTAAAGAAGAGAGCGCAGGACGCCAATTTCCCAGCCAAGGGCATCACCTCTAGTCCCCGGCCTGGAAGAACTCCCTCGCCGCCTCGAGAAAGCGCTCGTTCTCCGGCCTGGTGCGAACCGCAAACCGGATCGCTTCTCCTTCCACGCCGGGCAGTCCCGTGCAGTCCCGCAGCAGGATCTTCCTGTCCAGAAACCAATCGCAGATGGTGGCCGCGGGCCGGTCCGTCTGTGCGAACAGGAAGTTCGCCGTGGCTGGAAGGAAGCGCAAGCCGTCCAGCGGCTCGAACTGCTCCAGCAGGAACGACCTTTCCGTTTCAATGAGTTCCCGGGTTCGTTCCGCGTGTTCCGGGTCCGCGAGCGCAGCGCGCGCCGCCGCTTCGGCGAGCGCGTTCACCTGCCAGGGCTCCCGTTTGCGCCGGAGCCGCTGCATCCAGTCGCCCGAGCCGACCAGCGCACCGATGCGCAGTCCCGGCAGGGCGTGGAATTTGGAGAGAGACCGCAACACCAGCACATTCGGATGCGTCGCGCAGGAAGTCACTGCCGATGGGAGCCGCGTAAATTCAATGAAGCTCTCGTCGATCAGCACCGGCCCTTCCCTGGCGGCGATGGTCCGCCGGATCACCTCCTCGGGAAACGCTTCGCCGGTCGGATTCACCGGCTGCGATAAGACCAGCAGGCCCCGGCTGGGCCAACCCTCCGGATCGTCCAGACTCAACCTGAGCGCATGGGGAAACGCGCGGTAGAACTCGCTCCACACCGGCGTCACCAGCGACACCGGCCCCTGCCAGCCGGCGCGCGCCACGAAATGAACCAGTTCGGTCGCGCCCGAACCCGCCAAGACGGCGCTCGCATCCACTTTCCACGCCCCCCCCAAAGCCTCTTCCAGCCCGGAAGGCTCTTGACCCGGATAGTGGGCAATCCGGTCTAATGCCGCATCCAAAGCGGGGCGCACCGCCGGAGAAGGGCCGAGCGGATTAATGCTTGCGCTCAGGTCGAGCAGTTCCCGCCAATCCCATCCGCGCTCCTGGGCGACCGCAAACAGGTTCCCACCATGCTTAATGATCAACCGATGCCTCCACGAAGTGGCCGGCGCGGGCGGCGGCGCATCGGAGGCGCGGCAGCCGGCGCGGCATGGCGGCGCACGGTGAGCCCGCGCGCCATCCTGTTCCTCATCCTACACGAAACTCGAGGTTTCCGAAGTCAGCCAGTCCATGACCGCCTCCGCCGCCTCAGACCCGTCCCACCAGTCCGCAAGCGCCTCCAGGACTTCGTCCTGCGGCATCGGCGGCGACAAACGCACCCCCAGGAGAGCCGACAATTCCTCGCCCGACAGCAGCGTCTCGCGCGGCAGGTTGCGCGTGTGCGCGGTCACCGGCTCGCCTGTTGAATACAGAACGCACCCCATCGCCCTCTGCGTAAAGAGCCACTCGTCCAGCCCCTGCAGGGCCAGCCACTCCCGGTCGCTGGCCGGATTACTCGTCAAGGGGAAGAAGATCGCATCGAAGCGGCCCGGCATGGGCGCGGCCACCCATTCAGCCGCGCGGAGCATCGCATAGTCGCTGAAATGCACCAGATGTGGCAGCGATACCACGCCATAGCGCGGCACGCCCACCCGATACAAGGGCAGCGCAGCCACCTCCGGCGGGTATTCCGGCAGCAGCGGATCAATCCTCGGGTGGGGGAACGAGACGTCCCTATTCCCGGGCAGCGTAACGTCCAGGCCCAGGTCATCACGGCGCACCGTGAGCCGCGCCGCTGCTCCGTGAGGCGAAGCCAGGGCCACGGTAATATCGGCTTTGTGGCAGATTCCGGGCGGGGCCTCGCCCGGCTCGGCAAAGTCTTCATCGGGAAACAGGCGGCAGGCGTCTGCAAGAATCGCCAACTTCCTCGATGCCTGCTCCATCTGGCCTGCCTGGCCCGGGCTTGGGCACCAGGGCATCACATCAAATCCCTGCCTGGTCAGTGCGCGCGCGACCCCTGAAGCAACCTGCAGAGTGGCCTCAGCGTCCGGACCGGTGATGTAGAGAGGTTTCACTGTTACCTATTGTGCGGGATCACAAGCCCGCTTCGCGCAGTAGCGCTGCGGCGAAGGCGCGGACATCCACCGGCGGGGCCGCCGGATCCTTGCGCGCCGCGATCTCGTACTGTTCCAAATCTCCGGAAATTCTTGCGACCAGTTCGAAAGGAAATCGATTCTCCAACCGCGTGAGGGAGCGCATCAGACCAGGCATCCGGTCGAGTACGTCCAGGGATACAACGATGCCTGCCTCCTGAGGAGGGAACGCCTTCCGGTCGTCCACTAACTGGATGAAGGCCGGATTTCGCGCGCCCGCGTCCAGAACCTCGCCGGCGATCAGCGTCACCTGACCAATCTCGAGCGCCTGGTAAAGCTGATCCGAATCGAATACCTGCACTGCGCCGGCCAGGGGCAGTTTATAGGCGCTCATCAGAAGCGGAAGTCCATCAGGCCGGCTCATGAACTCGCGCGTCGCACCCATTCGCCATGGGCCTTTCCGCTTGGCCGCCGCTCCGAGCGTTGCTCCGCCGTCCGGTCCGGCTCGCTCCTTTGTGGTCAGCAGCACGGGCGGGTTGGCGAAGCCCAGCGGCGCCACCCATTCGCACCGGAACTGGATTCGGTAGTTCGTCTGCACCTGCTCCCGGACATTGGCGGCGTCCGAGGAGGGCGGCAGACCCAGGACGGTGGTCAACGCCACCCCCGAGTACTCCGGGTAGAGGTCGATCTGACGCGCCAGCAGGGTCTCGTGCGCCATTGCCGTGCCGCCCAAGGACGGACGCAATTCCACCGCTTCAACCCCGTAGATGGATTCCAGATGGAGAGCAATCGCCGCCGAAATCAGCGCCTGCCCGGCGCCGGTTTTCGCGCCTACCTGAACCTGAGCCTCGGGCGCTCGGCGGCACCCCACCGCGGCGGCGGCCAGACACAGTGTTCGCAATAATCCGCGACGGCTTGGCGTGCGCATCGCCTACAAGCGTAACGCTTCTCGGGCGCACATGCGCCGGCGAAACCGCCGGATGCCTGTCAAACCACCCGTTCCGCGGACGGCGCCTCGGGCTGCATCACCGAGCGTTCGCGCAGAAACACGCTCATCTCCGCTTCCGTCCGCAGCAGATCCCGCAGCGTGGTCCGCGTCAGGATGGTGTCGAGCGTCTTTTGCACGTTGCTCCACAGCAGCCGCAGCGAACAGTCCGCCGCGTGCGCACAGGAACGCTCCAGCCCGGCGTGCCGGTCGCAGAAATGCGGCCCGAAGAAACTGCCTCCGAGCAGCGAGAGCACTTCGGCAATCGTCACCTGGTCCGACGGCTTCGATAACGTATAGCCACCGGCTTGGCCGCGCACGCTCGCCACCAGCCCGCCGAGCCTCAAAATGCGCATCAACTTGGCTACATTTGGCACCGAGAGGCCTTCCGCCCGGCTGATCTCCGGGATACTATGACTCTTCTCTTCGCCGTGCCTTGTCATGTACAGAAGACACCGCAGTCCGTACTCTTCTTGGGCGCTCAGCTTCATACCAGCATTGTAAGTCCTTTTGAATCAAAAGTCTAAAGAAGATTTAGTTATACGGAAACTATTAATCAAAGCGTACTAGATTTCGGAGTCAAGACTCCCGATTTAGCGATCTGGTATATTAGCGTTGGTTGAGTGCGTGATTCCCTCCGAGTTCGAGTCCCGCTGATGACAGTCGCCCACCCCTGGAGTAAACGTTAAGACTATGGCTTTTCAGATTCGGCCCGTGAAGGAATTCCTGGTAAGTCCGGCCCTTCCTCCGGCGCTTTCGCGACTCAGTGAAATGGCGAACAACCTGCTTTGGAGTTGGGAACCTGCCATGCGGCAACTGTTCCGCCGCCTCGATCCCAATCTCTGGAGGCAGTGCCATTTCAATCCTGTCCTGATGCTGGCGCGCATTCCTCAGGAGACGCTCGAAAAGGCGGCGGCGGACGCCCGGTTCGTCGCAGTCTACCAACAAGCTTGCGCGAGCTATGACCAGTACCTCGTCAAGGGGCGGTTCGATCTCACGCGAAAAGACCCGATGCTGGTGGCCTACCTCTCCATGGAGTATGGCCTGCTTGAATCGCTGACTATTTACTCTGGTGGCTTGGGCATTCTCTCAGGCGACCACCTGAAAGCAGCCAGCGATGCCGGGCTTTCGCTCGTCGGGGTCGGCCTGATGTATCAGACTGGCTACTTCCAGCAGCGCCTGAATCCCGACGGCTGGCAGGTGGAACGCTACCCGGTGAACGACTTCTACACCTGGCCGGTGCAACCCGCGCTGGACGCCGCCGGCACCGAGATTCGGGTGAAGCTCTGGATGCCCTCCGGCATTGTCACGATCAAGGTGTGGCGCGTGCGCGTCGGCCGCGTCGATCTGCTGCTGCTGGACACCAATATCCCCGAGAACCAGGTTCCCGAGCTGCGGGAAATCACCAGCCAGCTCTATGGCGGCGACACCGCCGTGCGCATCCGCCAGGAACTCGTTCTCGGCGTCGGGGGCTTGCGCGCGCTCAAAGCTCTGGGTCTCGACCCCACCGTCTATCACATGAACGAGGGGCATTCCGCGTTTCTCGCCCTGGAGCGAATCGGGCTGATGATGCGCGAACACGGGCTCGAATTCGAGGAAGCCCTCGACGCCGTCCGAGCGAACAACGTCTTCACCACGCACACCCCCGTGCCCGCGGGCATCGATCAGTTCGACCCCCACCTTGTGTACGAATACACGCACAAGCTTTGCGAGGAGTCCGGCATGCCGTTCGAGAAGGTTCTCGACCTGGGCCGCCGCCACCCGCAGGACCGCTTCTCCATGGCCGTACTCGCCATACGCACCTCGTGCTACCGCAACGCGGTCAGCTTGCTGCACGGTGAGGTTTCACAGGCCATGTTTCACGACCTGTGGCCAAACCTGCCCGTCCACGAAGTGCCGATCACGCCGATCACCAATGGCGTCCACCTGCCAACCTGGCTCAATGGCGATCTGGGGCAGATTTACGACAACTACCTCCAGCCCGACTGGCGTGAGCGGTACCCCGAGGAGTCCGTCTGGGAGCAGATCAACGACATCCCTGACAGCGAACTCTGGGAAATGCGCCGCCGCCGCAAACGCCGGCTGGTCACCTTCATCCGGGAGCGGCTCACCCGCCGGGCGATCGAGCGCCACGCCTCCGGAGGAGAGATGAGGCGCATCGGCGATCTATTCGACGCCGACGTCTTCACGATCGGCTTCGCCCGCCGTTTCGCAACTTATAAGCGCGCCACGCTCCTGTTCCGGGATGTCGAACGCCTGCGGCGCATTCTTACCAACCCGGAGATGCCGGTCCAATTGATCATCGCCGGCAAGGCGCATCCCAAGGACAACCCCGGCAAGCAACTCATCCGGGAAATCTACCAGTTCACACGCGATCCCCACCTCAGCCGCCACATCGTCTTCATCGAGGACTACGACATCCAGGTGGGCCGCGAACTTGTGCAGGGTGTCGACCTCTGGCTGAATAATCCCCGGCGCGGGGAAGAAGCCTGCGGCACCAGCGGCATGAAGGCGGCCATCAACGGCACTTTGAATCTGTCCATCCTGGACGGCTGGTTCGACGAAGCCTACGAGGAATCCGGCGGCTGGGCCATCGGCGACCGCGATGATTACACCGACGAGATGGACGACCTGCACGCCACCACGATCTACTCGTTGCTCGAAAACGAAATCGTCCCGCTGTATTACCGGGATCGCGAGGACGGCGTGCCAGGGGCCTGGATGCAGCGCGTGAAAACCTCGCTCCGGAACCTGAGTCCCGCTTTCAACTGTCAGCGCATGATCCGGCAGTACACCACCCGGCTCTACGAGCCCGCTCATGCCTCCCACCTCCGGCTTTGCGAGGACAGCTTCGCCGCCGTCCGCGAGAAGTGGGAATGGCAGAAGAAGGTGGACGCCGCCTGGCCACGCGTTCAAATCAAGGATGCGATTTCCACGCTCGACCCATGCCACCTCAGCGGGACGCCCCTCGTGGTCCGCGCTGCCGTCCACCTCGCCGGACTGGAACCCGGCGATGTGCGTGTGGAAGCCGTCCTTGGCCGTGTCGGACCCGATGGCGACCTCGAGGACACCAGCGTCCTCACCTTACAGCCGACGGGGGAGAACAACGGCCAGCAGATCTTCGAACGCGAGTTCCTCCCCCACCAGACCGGCCGTCTCGGCTACACGCTGCGCATCTGGCCGAACCACTGCGACGACCCCTTGGCGCGCCCCTGCTACGCCCAACTGAAATGGGCCGGGGAGTAAGCTCCGCCGCCCGCCGGGATCCGCCACAGGAATAGGACCTCGCCGGTCAAGGAATGCCGGGCCCGCGGCCCAGCCGCCGGCGCCGGAGTGCGCGGAAACCGCCTAAAAACCGGAAATAGGCCCCACTCCAATAAAATCTCGATTCTTCGCTTGTATTTCTCCAAAAATCCAGATATGCTTCCTCCACCAAGTTCACTTTGGAGGTCGCATGCAACGTTGGCACTCCTTCATCCTGGCAGCGGTGTGCTGCCTGGCTCTACCCGCCGGCCGGTTGGCCGGGCAGGGATTAACGGGACAGATTTCGGGGACGGTCACCGACCAGACGGGCAGCGGCGTGCCCGGCGCGACGGTCACCCTTACGAATGTCGAAACATCGCAGCCGCGCGAAGTCACGACCGGATCCACCGGTGATTTCGTGTTTCCGCAGTTGCTGCGTGGAACTTACCGCCTGACAGTCACCGCGCAGGGCTTTAAGCGCTTCGAACGGGAGACCGTCGAGTTGACCGCCACGGAGCGCGTTGTGCTCCCGGCGGTTCAAATGGAGTTGGGCGAGATCACACAAACCGTCACCGTCACGGGGGAGGCCGCGCGCATCCAGACGCAAAGCGCGGAGCGCTCGGGCCTGATCAACACCCAGCAGATGCAGCAGATCTCGATGAAGGGCCGGGATTATCTGGGCCTCGTGAAACTGCTTCCGGGTGTCACCGACACGCGCAACCGGGAGTCCCCGGGCTGGAACAACCTGGGCGGCATCAACATCAACGGGAACCGGTCAGGCACCATCAACCTGACGCTCGACGGCATCTCGTCGCTGGACACTGGATCCATGGGCGGCCCCTATCTGGCCCCCTCGATTGACGCCGTGGCCGAAGTCAAAGTGCTTCTCACCAACTATCAGGCCGAGTACGGCCGCTCCTCCGGCGGCACCATTAACGCCGTGATCAAGTCCGGCACGCGGGACTTCCGGGGTGGAGCATACTATTTCCTGCGCAATGAAGCGCTGAACGCGAACGAGTTCTTCCGCAACCGCGATGGTCTGGCGCGCCCGCAATATCGCTTCAATTATCCCGGCTACTTTATCGGGGGGCCGGTGTTGACGCCGGGAGGCTTCAACCGCAACCGAGACAAGCTCTTCTTCTTCTGGTCTCAGGAGTTTTTGCCGCGCAACTATCCGACCGCTCTCACCCGGCGCACGTTTCCCACCCAGCTTGAGCGGCAGGGCAACTTTTCGGAAACTCTGGACACCAACCAACGGCTGATCCCGATCTGGGATCCCCTGAATAACCGAACGCCCTTCGCGGGCAACATCGTCCCGGCAAACCGAATCGACGCGAACGGGCAGAAACTGCTGAACATCTTCCCGCTTCCGGATAATTTCGACCCGGCACGGACCTTCAATTCCGTCTTCCAGGCGCCGGTGGATCAACCCCGGCGCGAACAGATCCTGAGATTGGACTACAACCTCAGCCCCAACACCACCTTCTACTGGCGCGGCATCCGCAACTATGAAGCGTTCCGGGGCGATTTCGGATTTGTGCTGGCATCGGGCTCCTGGCCGCAATTGCCGATCGACTACCAGATCCGGAGCGCCGGCATGGTTTCGACCCTGATTCACACGTTCTCGCCCAACCTGATCAACGAATTCACCTTCGGCGTGAACCGGGCTCTCCAAACCGTCGATCCAAGAACCGAGGAGGGCTTGCAGCGCAACGTCCGCTCGGCCATCGGCCTGAACCTGCCGCAGTTCTACCCGCAGGCGAATCCGCGGAACCTGATCCCGAACGCCAACTTTGGCGGCGTACCGAACGCGGGCGTCCTCAACATCGAGCAGCGGTTCCCGTTTTTCGGCACCAACAACATCTGGAACTGGTCGAACAACCTGTCGTGGATCAAGAGCGCGCACAACGTGAAGCTCGGCATTTATGTCGAACGGACAACCCGCAATGCGCAGCGCGGCTCCGCCTTCAACGGCACATTCAACTTCAACCGCGATGTAAACAACCCGCTGGAAACTAATTTCGCGTATTCCAACGCGATCCTCGGCAGCGTGCAGACCTACACGGAGTCGATCAACCACCCGCACGGCCACGGCCGCTACCTGAACGTGGAGTGGTTCGTGCAGGATACCTGGAAGGTCACCCGGCGGTTCACCATCGACGCCGGGGTCCGCTTCTATTTCATCCAACCCACCTGGAGCGCCGGCGACGAGCTGGCCGCCTGGGATGCTTCGGTCTACGACCGGACCAAGCAGCCGCCGCTCATCCAGCCGATTCGCAATGCTGCGAACCAGCGCGTCGGCTTCGATCCGGTAACCCAGCAGTTCGTTCCCGCCGCCGTGATCGGACAGTTCGCCGCCAGCCCGCTGGCCCCCTTCCAGGGCATGAACGTCTTCCAGGAACGCATCATGGATACCCCGGGCATTCAACTCGGGCCGCGGCTCGGCTTCGCCTACGATGTCTTCGGCAACGGCAAGACCGCCATCCGCGGCGGCGCCGGCATCTTCTATGACCGCTTCAACGACGACCAGATCATCCAGCTCCGCGAACAGCCGCCCAACACCATCACCAACACGGCCACCTACGTCACGATGGCCGACCTGCTCTCGAGCCCGATGCGCACTTCACCTCCCGGGACTTTCTCCATCGAGCGGAGTTTCCAGCCGCCCACCGTCTATAACTGGAGCTTCGGCATCCAGCATAGCCTCGGTTGGGGCACCGTGCTCGACGTGGCCTATGTCGGCAATGTCGGCCGGCACCTGCTGCACCGCCGCAGCCTGAACGCCACACCCTACGGCACCAACTTCCTGCCTTCCTCGATCGACCCGACCACCGGCACCACACCGCTGCCGGTCAACTTCCTGCGGCCCATCCCCGGCTATGCCGATATCCAGTACATCGAGATGGCATCGAGCTCGAACTACCACTCGATGCAAACGCAGTTCAACAAGCGGTTCGGCAAGGATCTGACCTTTGGCGCCGCCTGGACCTGGTCGAAAGCGATGAACCTGGTGGACGGCAATAACAACGCCGTGAACCCGTACCTCGACTTCCGGATGCGCAACTACGGCAAGGCCGGGTTCGACCGCACGCACAACCTCGTGTTCAATTACATCTATTCCATCCCGAAGATGACCAAGATCTGGGACAACCCGTTTGCCAAATGGGTACTCGACGATTGGGAACTGTCGGGATTGTCGACCTTCACCTCGGGTGCGCCCATGGGGCTGGGCTACTCGCTCGTGGTGGCGCAGGATCTCACCGGCGCCTCCGGGGCGGGCATCGACTCGCGCGTGGTGCTGACGGGCAATCCCAATCTGCCGAAGAGCCAGCGCACAATCGATCGCCACTTCGACACCTCGGTCACCCGCCCGCCCACACGTGCCGACTTCGGCATCGGCAATGCGCCGAAGGACCCGATTCGCGGCCCGGGCCTGCAGGTCTGGGATGTCTCGGTGTTCAAGAATATCCCCTTCGACGCCGAAGGCCAGCGGCGGCTTCAGTTGCGCTTTGAGTTCTACAACTTCTTCAACAAAGCCAACTTCAACTCGGTGGACACCACGTCGCGCTTTGACGCCGCCGGCAACCAGGTGAACGGCCGGCTCGGCCAATACCTGAATACGCTCGACGCCCGCAGAATCGTGCTCGGCGCGAAACTCTACTTCTAAGCTCCGCTCCGGGGGCCGGGACCATCAGGCTCCGGTCCCCTCCCCACTGCCCGCCCGCCCAGTACGATTCCGGGCTGGAATTAGGACTATTGACAGGGTAGCGCCTCACCGCTATTCGTGATATGTATGGGTTAGCCAGCAAGCGGCGGCGTAGCGCGGGAACCGCTAGACGTTCCCGGCCCCAAGCCCCGCCGGCCGGTTGCCAGCCCTGCTTTCCACAGTGTGCTGAAAGCGATCCCCGGACGATTCCTCCCAACCAGCGGATTCTCCAGGAAGCGGGCCTGCCAACCCGATCCCGACCGCAACGTAACCTCCAAAGGAGCAGGTTCTCTTCATGGACGGCGACCGCAAATACAAACAGCGCGGCTACATGGATACCGATGCGCCCTCGACCGGCACACCCCGCGAGGACCGCTTCCGGCCTAAGGGCCCGCGTCCTCCGATCGACATCACCGGACCGCGCCTGCCGCGCATGGTCGAAACGGTGACGGCGTCGCGGTGCTATAACTGCGCCACGCCGCTGCCGCCGGGCTTCGATTTCGAGTCCGAGTGCCCGAAGTGTAAGGCGGCGCTGCATTGCTGCAAGCAATGCACGTTTTTCGAGCCCTCCACACGCTTCCAATGCACGAAGCCGATCCCGGAGCGCATCGCCTACAAGGATAAGGCCAACGAGTGCACTTTCTTTCGCGCCCGCGTTACGGTGGCCCGCGACGCCGCACCTTCCGCCCGCGGATTGGCGGGCGCGCCCATGGCTGCGGGTACTCCCGCGCCGAAGAATGTTGACGACGCCCGCGCCGCTTTTGATAATCTCTTCAAGAAGTAGCCGCGTCCGCCAGGAAGCGGGCGCGCCCAGGAGATTTCCATGCGAGCACTTGGCGGTTGCCTGTGTCTCTGGCTGGCGGCGGTTAGCCCGTTAGCCGCTATTGAAGTCAGCACCGGCTTCCTGATCGGCGCCAGTTACGATCCGCGCGCTTTCTACGTGAGGTCCGGTCCGGGGGACCAGTGGCGCAAGACGAATTCCGGGCCGGAGTTCCGGAAGACCGCGCACGGCAAACTGGTGGGGATTCCGCTCACCGCGAGCGGTCCCATCGAGGATGCTCTCGGGCCAGGCATCGGCCTGATCTCGCTCGCGCTGCAAAGCGCCACGTTCACCGCCTTCGATTCCCGCGGCGCTATTCATCCGGATATGTTGCGCGACCTGGGCGCGAAGTTATCCGCGGCAAACGATGCGGGTGTGGTGGTGGAGCTGATCCTGTTCGATCCGGCGCGCGACGAGGAGTTCTTTTCACCGGACTCGATCCTGGACGCCGCGAGCAATCTCACGGACTGGCTGATCGATGAGAATCACCGCAACGTCCTGGTCAACTTCGCCGCCGACTGGACCGCGCCCGGCTGGGATTTCGGCAACTGGATTCCGCTGCACTTCGAGCAGTTGGCCGAGACTGTGCGGATGCGGTTTCAGGACAAGCGCGCGGGCTATACGGCTCCGATCGCGTTGTCGGTGCCCGTCCGCTTGCGCGAGGATGCCCCGCTGATCGATGCGGCCGACCTGCTGCTGATCAGCGGGGAAGCGCTAGCGCTGGATCTGCGCAAGATCGAACGGCCCGCTGTTGTAGTTGAGGCCGGCCGCTGCGGCCGGATCGTGACGCACGCGGCGGGGTGCATGCTCGAATCGTCCGGGGATGCGAGCCAGGCGGTGTCGCTGCTGTTCAGCAAACCTCCCGCCGTGCGCTGAACGACAATAGAAGGCATGGCCGTCGCCGAATTAGTCTCGTACCGGAGCTTCCGTCTCCGTGAGGATACGCCCGTTCCGCCCGCGTTTGGAGAAGTCCAGGTCCGCGTCGAGGCTGTGGGCATCTGCGGAAGCGACCTCCACTTTTTCCTGGACGGCCACATCGGCGACATCCCGGCCGCGTACCCACAAGTGATGGGGCATGAGCCCGCCGGGGTGATCACCGCGCTGGGCGAAGGCGTTTCGGGCTGGAGCGTGGGCGACCGCGTGGCGCTCGAGCCGCCCATCTACTGCTACCACTGCGAATGGTGCATGAGCGGCCGCCACAACCTCTGCGAGAGCGTGCGTTTCTTCAGCTCGCCGGGCGAACCCGGCTTCTTCCGCGATCACGCCAACGTGCCCGCGGCCAATCTGCTGGCGCTGCCCGCCAGCCTGAGTTTCGACGAAGGCTCGCTGTTCGAGCCGATTTCGATCATCCTCCATTCGTTCCGCTTCGGACAGCCGCGTATGGGCGAAACCGCGGCTGTGCTTGGCGCCGGTCCCATCGGCCTTTGCACGATCGCGTGCCTGCGGCTTGCGGGGGTGAAGCGCATTTACAGCGTCGAGCCCGTGCCGGAGCGGCGGGAGATGGCCGTGCGGCTCGGCGCGGATGCGTCGATCGATCCCCGCGAAGCCGACCCGGTGAAAGCGGTTCTGCGCGAGACCGGCGGGCGCGGCGTGGATGTCACCTTCGACTGCGCCACGCAGGACGACACCGTAAATCAGGCGCTATACATGACCGCCCCCGGGGGCCGCGCCGTCATCACCGGCGTCCCGCAAGTGCATCGGGTGGCGCTCGACTTCCATCACATGCGCCGCAAGGAACTCGGGTTCTTCAGTGTCCGCCGCGCGAATCATACGGGGGACGCGGCCGTCCGGCTGCTGGAAGAGCACCCGCGCGCGTTCACGCCCATGATCACGCACACCTTCCCGCTGACCGGCGTGCAACGCGCATTCGAGATGCTCGGCGCGTATCAGGATGGCGTGACGAAGATCGTGCTGCGGCCGTAGCGGGGGTGTGAAATTATCCCGGGTGGCAGTGTTTGTGTGCCGGCGCATGCACGCCCCGAACGTGAGGGTCTGTGATGAAATCAACCGCTTCTCGCCAGTCGCCCACCGCTTCGAGCTCTACCTGACGGTGGAGGCTCGGAACATATTGAAAAGAAGTCGTTTATGAGCCACCACCGTCAGGCGGGGGTAGGCGGCTATGCCAAGGGGATCAGAGGGTTCCCCGCGCAAGCGGCCTGCTTACCCCGAAGTGACTTAGGGAGACTTCTCGGTCCCGTCTCTTGTAGGATCTTCTTAAGATAACATTTTAGTTAAAGTATACTTGTACTATAGTTCATAATTTGGTAGATTTGACTTGTGCAGGTATCGTCTGAAGAACTCGCATCTGTTTTGGGGCAGTTCAACCCCTGGTGGCGTGATCAGCCGATTCCCGATTTGCCTCAATGGCGCCGCGCGGCCTTTCGCGAGTTCCAGGAATGGATTGTGCAGCCGCCTGTACACCGGGCGGTGCTGCTTTCCGGAGCGCGTCAGGTAGGCAAGACCACCCTGCTGCAGCAGTCGATTGCGGGCCTGCTTGAGCGGAATGTCCCTGCCGCGAACATCCTCTACGCCACATTCGACCATCCGCTTCTGAAGCTAGCCGGCATCGACGCCGTCCTTGATGCCTGGCGTCATCGCGAGCCGCGGGCAGCGGGTCCAGAGTATCTGTTCCTGGACGAGGCGCAGTTCATCCGGGATTGGGGCACGTGGATCAAGCATCAGATCGACTTTTCGAAGGACCGGCGCATCATTTTTACTGGTTCCGCCATGCCCCTGCTGGGAACGGATCAGGAATCGGGAGTCGGGCGCTGGCACGGAATCCGGCTGACAACGCTTTCCTTTTACGAGTATCTGCAGATCAAGGGGATCGAATTACCGCCGCTTCCGCGCGTGGGCAGCCTCAAGGATTTGTTCGCCTTCCCGGCCAGGGAACTGCGGCATATCAGCGAAACGGCACGGCCATACATCGGACATTTTCACGAGTTCCTGGTTCGAGGCGGATTTCCCCAAACCGCTCAAGTGGAGAGCATCACGCAGGCGCAACGCCTGCTGAGAGAAGACATCATCGACAAAGTGCTCAAGCGGGATATGACGGCCTTGTTCGGAGTTCGCCGTGTTCTCGATCTGGAGCAGACGTTCCTCTACCTGTGCATGCACGACGGCGGCCTGCTGGACATGCCCGCACTGTGCAGCAATCTCAATGTGAAGCGGCCCACGGCCCAGAATTTTATCGGCTTGCTCGAAGCCGCGCACCTGATCTACCGGCTGCCCCCTTTTGGCTACGGCAAGGAGGTGCTCCGGGGCCGGTACAAAATCTACCTTGCCGACGCGGCCATGGCGCCGGCCTTGATGCTGAAAGGCAAAGCCATCCTGGAAGACGCTGCCGCGCTGGGTATCGCGACCGAAACCGCTGTTTTCAAGCACCTGTTTGCGCGGTACTATTCCCAAAACGTCCGATTCACCTACTGGCGGGGAAAGCGGAATCACGAAGTGGATCTGGTCGCTGAACTTGGGAGCGAACTCATCCCGTTCGAAGTCAAGTACCGCGCTGAACACACCGGCGCCCGCGAGTTAAAAGGACTCCTCGAGCTGTGCAAGGATCGGCGGGTGGACCGCGCCTACGTTGTGACCAAGGCCCTGGATGACTTCGGTCAACTCGTGATCGGGGATGAGCCCGCCGCCCGGATTATGCGCATCCCCGCTCCCCTGCTCTGCTATTGGATGGGCGAATCCGAAACGCACTCCGGTTGAGGTACGCGCCGCGGCGCCCGGCTCGCTCACCCGTCTGATAAGATCACCGCGGAACCAACCTCCATGAGACGCCGTGATCTGCTCGCACTTTCATCGCTTCCGTTCGCCCGCGCCGCGCTTGGCCAGCGGAAGGAGACCCGGCCGAACTTCATCTTCATGATGGCCGACGACATGGGCCGGAACGAACTGGGCTGTTACGGCCAGAAGCTGATTCAAACACCCCACATGGACCGGCTCGCCGCCGAGGGCATGCGCTTCACCGACTGCTACGCCGGCGCTTCGGTCTGCGCCCCCGCGCGCAGCGTCCTGATGACCGGCCAGCACACGGGGCACACCACAGTCCGCTCCAACTCCTCCCGCCGCACCGGTGGGCGGGTGCCGCTCAAAGCCGATGATAAGACGGTCGCCTCCATCCTCAAAGGCCCCGAATGGCGCGGCGCCTTCGACGAAGACCGCGCCTACGCCACGGGCATTTTCGGCAAATGGGGCCTCGGCGAACCGGGCACAACCGGCCTGCCCAACGACCACGGGTTCGATGAATGGTATGGCTTCCTGAATCAGCAGCACGCCCATCATCACTACCCGCAATACCTCTGGCGGAACAAGATGCGCGAGCCCATCAAAGGCAATTACCACGATGCGAATCGCGAATACGCCTCCGATCTGTTCCTCCGCGAGGCGCTCTATTTCATCGACCGCCACCGCTACGAACCTTTCTTTCTCTACTTCACGCCCACCGTGCCGCACGCCGCCTTCGACTGCCCCGAACTCGGCGCCTATGCGAATCAACCCTGGCCGGAGCCGCACAAACACTACGCCGCCATGGTCACCCGCTTCGATTCCTATGTGGGCCGGATCATGGCCAGACTGAAGGAGACCGGTCTGGATGACAACACGCTCGTGTTCGTGACCAGCGACAACGGCGGGGCCTCGAATTTCGAACCATTCAACTCGATGGGGCCGCTGCGCGGCCGCAAGGGCGCGATCAGCGAAGGCGGGCTGCGCGTGCCGATGCTGGCCCGCTGGCCCGGCAGGATCAAGCCCGGCAGCGTGAGCGAGATGCCCTGGAGTTTCCAGGATGTGCTGCCGACGATCGCCGATCTCGCGGACGCCCGCGGGATTCCGGCGAATGTGGACGGCATCTCGATCGCACCGACGCTTTTAGGCAAGACCCAGAATCCCGACCGCCCGCTGTACTGGGAGCAGTACTCAGGCCCGGGCTTCCAACAGGCGGTTCGCATGGGCCGCTGGAAGGGCGTCCGGCAGGGATTGTCCGCGCCGCTGGCTCTGTACGATCTGGCCGCGGATATCGGAGAAAGCAAGGATGTGGCCGACGCCAACCCGCAAGTTGTCCGCCGGATGGAGGAGTATCTCGCCACCTGCCGCACGGACTCGCCCGAATACCCTGTGGAGTTGCCGCCGCGCGGCTAACTGCCGGGTGGCCGGATCACCGTACTGTAACGAAACCTCCTCGTGGCCGCTCCACTTCGACTTCCATCGTGGCCCGCGCGGAGCGCAGTGACACGATTAAGCAACAAATTTTCTTGCGGTAAGTGATTGTTCAGCGAGCACTTGCAGAAGCAAGATGCGATTCCTTGGTTCGACTGATGACGCCCGCCGCTCGAAATTGAGGCTTGGGGGAAGACACTTGTGTCCAATTTAGCGCGCAACCTGATTTTGCTCGATGACGAGGCTCGCCTTGCAGCCATGGGCGTAGGCCGTTTCCACACCGTCAAGCCCGGTGACACACTCACCGCCATCGCCCGCCGTCTGGGAGTCCCGCTCCACCTGCTCATCGAGGTCAACCAGATCAGTGACCCCAACCGGATTCGCCCCGGACAAGTCCTCACCGTCCCTGGCATGACCACCGACACCGCCGAGCACCCCGAACCGCCCGCTGCTCCCGCGCCCGTACCCGCGCCGCTCGTCATCGACCGCGAACGCTTCCGTCTTCCGCCCTCGCAATACATGCACGAGGAGACCGAAAAGGACCTCATCATCCTTCACTTTACGGCCGGCTCCACCGCCTCGGGCGCTTTCGCTTCATGGATGTCCACGGAAGCCCGCGTCGCCACCGCCTACATCCTCGACCTCGACGGCACCATTTACGAGTTGTTCGACCCGCGCTATTGGGCTTTCCACCTCGGTATTCGCGGCGCCGCAAGCCAGAATTTCCGTCACGACGGCCGCTCCGTCGGCATCGAAATTGTCAACGTCGGGCCTTTGCGCGAACGCGATCGCGCGCTTTTCTGGTGGCCGAACGACTTTCGCACCCGCTGGTGCGGCCTCGACGAATCGTCGCGCTACGTCCGCCGCACCTACCGCGGCTTCCATCACTTCGCTGCCTTTACCCCGGCGCAATTCGCCGCGCTGCCCCCGCTCATCGCTTATCTGCGACAGAGGTTTCCGGTGCCCAAGCGGCTTCCGTCTCAGGCCCAGCGCGAAGCCGCCGATGCCGCCGGCTACTTCCGCGACTACCGCGGCATCGCCGCCCACCAGAATTACCGCGCCGACAAATTCGACATCGGCCCCGCCTTCGACTGGGACTCCGTGGGCATCTGATCCCCGCCGCACCCGCCTCCCGCTCGTGGAGAGGCGCAATCACTCCAGCGGCAAGCCCAGCAACTCCCGCGCATTGCCATGACAAATGCCCTGCACCAGCGGCGCCAGCAGTTCGTCCGAATCGGGCAGCAGGCCCTTTTCGACATCGCTGCCGAGCAGGTTGCAGAGCGTGCGGCGGAAGTACTCATGACGCGGATAGGACATGAACGAGCGCGAATCGGTCAGCATGCCCACGAAACGCGAAAGCAATCCGCAATTCGATAGCGCGTTCATCTGCCACTCCATCGCTTCCTTCTGGTCGAGGAACCACCAGCCGCTGCCGAACTGGATTTTGCCCCCAATGCGGCCGTCCTGGAAATTGCCCACCATCGTGGCGATGGCGTAGTTATCCGCCGGATTCAGGTTGTAGATCACCATCTTGGGCAGCGCATTCTCGCTGTCGAGCAGGTCGAGATAATCGCCCAAGGCATCGATCTGCGGCCAGTCGCCGATGGAATCGAAGCCGGTATCGGGTCCGAGTTGCGCGAACATCCGCGAATTGTTGTTGCGCCGCGCGCCCAGGTGCAGTTGCTTGGTCCAGCCCTTCCCGGCGTCGAGGCGGCCGAAATAGAGCATGAGGAATGATGCGAACTTGCGGTGCTCTTCTGGTGAGGCGGGCTGGCAGGAGCGCGCTTCCTCGAAGATGGCGGAGGCCTCATCCTGCGTACAGGGGTCGGCATAGCAGACGTTCAGGCCGTGATCGCTCAAGCGCCCGCCCAGGCTGTGGAAGTAGTCGTGGCGCTGCTTGAGGGCGTCGAGAAAGTCCTGGAAGGAGCTGATGTCGATGCTGGCGGCGGCGGCGAGCTTACCCACCCAGTCGTTAAACAGGTCCGGCTGCGAAACGAGCAGAGCCTTGTCGGGCCGGAAGGTGGGAAAGACCTTCGTCTTCAGGCCGGAAGCGGCGATCTGGCGGTGGTATTCGAGATCATCGGTGGGATCGTCTGTCGTGCAGACGGCCACGACGCCAAACTTGCCGAGGATGCCGTGGGCGCGCAGCGCCTCGCCGGCCAATTGTTCGTTTGCGCGCTGCCAGACCATGTCCGCGGTGGATTCATCGAGCAGTTCATCGATGCCGAAATAGCGCGCCAGTTCGAGATGAGTCCAGTGATAGAGCGGGTTGCGCAAAGTGGCCGGCACCGTGCGCGCCCAGGCGAGGAACTTGTCATAAGGATCGGCGCCGCCGGTCACCAGGCGTTCGTCCACGCCGTTGGCGCGCATGGCGCGCCACTTATAGTGGTCGCCTTCGAGCCAGATCTCGAAGAGATTGTTGAACCGGCGGTTTTCTGCAACGTCCTTGGGGGACAAATGACAGTGGTAGTCGAGGATGGGCTCCGCCGCGGCGTGTTGATGGTAGAGACGGCGCGCAGCGGCGCTTTCAAGCAGGAAGTCGTCGTGGATGAAGGCCATAGTTTATACTCCAGCACAAGCCGCCGCGCGGGAACGCGCGAGCCATCCGGAGATGGCGATCTCATTGTCTGCCAGGGCAACGGGAGACGGCAAGCGCGATATTCTGGAGGACATCCATGCCACAGACGCGACGCAGCCTGTTGTTGGCGCCGCTGGCGCTCAAAGCCACCGGCCCCGCCGAATTGCGCTTTCGGGCGCGCACTCGCGTACAGGAACCTCCTTCGGATGAATGGCGCGTGGTGGAGTTCGCCGCCACCTGCCCGCCCGGCCAGACGGCGGTGGTGGTCTGCGACATGTGGGACCGTCACTGGTGCCGCGGCGCGAATGAGCGCGTCGCTCAAATGCTCCCGCGCATGGTCGAAACGCTGGCCGCGCTCCGCCGGCGCGGGGTGCTGATCGTGCATGCGCCCTCGGAAACGATGGAGTTCTACCGCGATGCGCCCCAGCGCAAGGCGATCCTCGCGCTGCCCCGCGTGGCGCCGCCCCCGCTCAAGCCCTGGCCCGATCCGCCACTGCCCATCGACGATTCCGACGAAGGCTGCGACACGCCCGGCGACAAGCCCCGCCGCGCCTGGAAGCGCCAGCACCCGGCGATCCCGATCGAACCCGCCGACTTCATCTCCGACAACGGCGAGGAGATCTACAGCGCCCTTGCCGCGCGCCGCGCTACTCACCTCTTTATCCTGGGCGTGCACACGAACATGTGCATCCTCAACCGCAGCTTCGCCATCAAGCGCATGACGCGCTGGGGCGTGCGCTGTTTTCTGGTCCGCGACCTCACCGATTCGATGTATAACCCCGCGAGCGCCCCCTTCGTCTCTCACGAGCGCGGCACCGAACTCGTCGTGGAATACATCGAGCGGCACTGGTGCCCCACCACCACCTCCGAAAGCCTGATCAACGCCTGACCTATGCCTCTTGTTTTGCTTCTCCTCCTCGCCGCCGCCGCGCCCGCCGCGGACTGGCAGACATTATTTGACGGGCGCTCGACCGCGCACTTCCGCTCCATCAACGGCGGCCCTTTCCATAGCCAAAGCTGGACCGTGAAGGACGCATGCCTCTGCGCGCAGCGCTCCACCGGCGCCCGCCAGGACCTGCGCACCCTTGCCGAGTTCGAGGCCTTCGAGTTCGAATTTGATTGGCGCACGCCGCCCAAGGGCAATTCCGGCGTCAAGTACCTGATCGAGCGCGTCGAGGACTTTCCTCATGCCAGCGGCGAAGGCCGTCACGCCCGCGCCCGCGGCAAGGAATACCAGTTAGGCGACGACTCCATCTTCCCTCAGCCGGAACGCCGCGCCGCCGCCCTCTACGGGGCCATCGCCCCCAGCAAAGCCGCCGCGCGCGCCATCGGCGAATGGAACCAGAGCCGCATCGTCGTGAAACCCTCGGGCGAAGTGGAACACTGGCTCAATGGCGAGCGCGTCTTGACTTACCGCGGCGAGTTGCGCCGTAGTCCTGTCTCGCTCCAGAACCACAACTCGGAAGTGTGCTTCCGCAATCTGCGGATCCGCGCGCTACCGTAACCTTCGTTCTGACTTGGGCGTCAGAATTGTGATATCCCTGTCTGTAATTATCAGGCAGTGATCCACGAGGAGCATTACACAGACATGAGCAGCCGCAGAACCTTCATTTTCGGCGCCGGAGGGGTGATGGTATCTCATCTCGCCGCTTCCAAAGCGCTTTCCGCGAACGATCGCCTCCGCATCGCTGTGATCGGCGCCAACGGCCGCGGCCGCGACCACATCCGGGGCATCATGAATCAGCCCGACGCCGAAGTGGTCTGCCTCTGCGACCCCGACCAGCAGATTCTCGACCGCCGCGTCGCCGAGTTCGAGAAGGCCTACGGCAAGAAGGTCCACACCGAAACCGACCTGCGGAAGGTGTACGACAACAAGGACATCGACGCCGTCACCATCGCCACGCCCAACCACTGGCATTCGCTCGCCGCCATCTGGGCCTGCCAGGCGGGCAAGGACGTGTACGTCGAAAAGCCCGGCTCCCACAACGTCTACGAAGGCCGCAAGATGGTTGAAGCCGCCCACAAGTACAAGCGCATCGTCCAGCACGGCGTACAACTTCGCAGCTCCGAGGCGATCCGCGAAGCCGTCAGTCTGCTGCGGTCGGGCGTGATTGGCGACGTGTATATGGCCCGCGGCCTCGTCTTCCGGTGGCGGCCATCCATCGGCAATAAGCAGCCCGAACCCGTTCCCGCCGGACTGAACTACGACCTGTGGACCGGCCCCGCGCAGCAGGAGCCCTTCTCCCGCCGCTTCGTCCATTACAACTGGCACTGGACCTGGAACTACGGCAATGGCGACGTCGGCAACCAGGGCATTCACGAAACCGACCTCTGCATGTGGGGCCTCGGCGTCAATACCCTGCCCGCAAAAATCACCTCCATGGGCGGCAAGTTCACTTTCGACGACGATAAGCAGACCCCCGAGGTCCAGACCAGCCTCTATCACTACCCCGACCAGAAGAAGATGATCCAGTTCGAAGTCCGCCACTGGTGCACCAACAACGAAGACGGTGTCGGCGTTGGCAACATCTTCTATGGCGACAAGGGCTACATGATCGTCAATGGCTACGACACCTTCCAGGTCTTCCTCGGCCAGAAGAAGGAGAAGGGCCCCGGCCGCAAGGCCGGCGGCGACCACTATGCCAACTGGATCAAGGCCGTCCGTTCGCGCAACGTGGAAGACCAGAATGGCCCGGTGGAAACCGCGCATCTCAGTTCCGCGCTGGCCCACCTCGGCAACATCAGCTTCCGCCTCGGCCGCGTGCTGACCTTCGACCCCATCAAGGAGCGCTTCATGGGCGACAAGGAAGCCGACACGATGCTCACCCGCAATTACCGGAAACCTTACGTGGTTCCCGAGAAGGTCTGATCCCCTCCTCTCAGACCTTCACACCGCGAGGGCGGCCCAAGCCGGGCCGCCCTTCTCTCATCCTCGTCCGGGGAATCTCCCCTCAGTCCCGGATCTTGCGCCCCGCCTTCCCGATCCCCTCGCCCGTCTTTTCGAGTACTGTGCCCGTCCCGCTCGCCACGGCCTTCGCGCCTTTCCCGATCGCCCCGCCCGCAGCTTTCACCCCATGGGCTGTGCCCCGTCCCACTGCCTTTGTTCCATCGACGGCCGCACTCCTGGCATCGGAGAGCGCTTCTACCGTTGCCTCGGCAGCCCGCGCTGTGCCCCGGCCTGCCTTCTTCGTGCCGTCCACGGTGACGCGCCCGGCCGTTTCGGCCCCCTCGGCTGTCGCCTCGCCCGCGTTCGCAATACCCCGCCCGGTTGCCTTCACCGCGCCTGCCGTGGCGCGGCCAGTGGCCTTGGCGGCGTTTTCGGTGGCGGCTGCTCCCTTCGCCAGCGGCCCGCCCTCTGGGTTCCTCTTCTGCTCATCCCCGCCCCACGCGGGAACCAGCAGGCAACAAAACAAAACGAATCGTAAATGATTCGGACTCATACTGCTTATCATGCACCCGCGGCCATGGAAGAGCAAGCCTTCGTTTGACACCTCACGCCCCCGCGCCTATACTGAAAATTGCGCCACCCAGCGGTGGCGCACTGCCTTGTTGCGCCCGGACCGACTAGGAGATTGGGCGTCCCCGAAGGAAGCAATATGCCGAAGAGAACATTTCAGCCCAACAACCGCCGCCGCGCTAAAAAACACGGCTTCCGGGCCCGCATGAAGACGAAGAATGGCCGCGCCGTTCTCGCTCGCCGCCGCGCCCGCGGCCGCCATCAACTTACGGTCAGTGACGAGCGGCCTCTTCGCTACGCCAACAGCTGATCCCGCGCCCGGCGGCGCGCGCGGAGCCTCCGGACCGGTCCACGCCGAGGCCTTCCCCAAAAGCCGCCGTCTGCTCAAGCCGGCCGATTTCCGTCAGGTGTATGACCAGGGCCTCCGGATTCCCACCCGGCACTTCGTCGCCTTCTGCCTCTCCCTGCCGGCCGGCGGTGGGCCCAAGGCCGGTTTCACCACCCCGCGCGCCGTTGGCAAAGCCGTTCAGCGCAACAGGATGCGCCGCCGCCTGCGCGAAATCGTCCGCCGCCAACTCGGCCGGCTCTCACCCGAATGGCGCATCGTCTGGAACCTCCGGCGCGCCGCGCTGACCGCCGCGCACGCCGACCTCGCCGCCGATGTCGAACGCGTCCTCGACCGCTGCGGAGCCGCCCCCCGATGATCCGCCTTCTGATTCTTGGCCTGCTTGATGGGTATAAGCGGTTCGTCTCGCCGTTGCTACCCTCCGCGTGCCGTTTTCATCCCACCTGCTCGATGTATATGCGCGACGCGGTCGATAAACACGGCGCCGCCCGTGGCATTGCGCTGGGACTCCGCCGCCTCGCCCGCTGCCACCCCTTTCATCCCGGCGGCATCGACCCCGTCCGTTAGGAATCATTCAAACTCATGGCCGAAAACGATACCTCGACCAATCCCACACCCGTTAAGATCGGGCCCGCGAAGCAGGACGTCTCCATGGAGAAACGGCTCCTGCTCGCCTTCGGTCTTATGGGCCTAGTACTACTCGGCTCGCAATGGCTCTTCCCGACGCCCGAACCGCCCAAGGCGCCCGCTCCCGTCGAATCTCCCGCCCTGCCCGAAGGCGTGCCCGAAACCCAGCCGGCCCCGGAGACAGCCGCCGCCCCCCCGCCCGCTCCGCTCATCGAAGGCGAACGCGCAGCCGATACCGAGAAGACCTTTATCATCGAGACCGAAACCTACCGCGTCACTTTTTCCAACCGGGGCGCCACGGTCCGCAGCTGGATTCTGAAGAATTACCTCGACAACGACGGCAAGCCTATCGAGGTGGTCAGCGCCGCCGCCGCACCCACGGCCGGCTGGCCCTTCCAGTACGTCTTCCGCAGCCCGAAGCCGAACACGGACCTGAACAAAGCTCTGTTCGCCGTCGAACAACCCGACCCGCACACCCTCATCTTCGAGTACGCGGCGGGCCGCACAGCCGCCCGCAAGGTGTTTCGCTTCGACGAGAAAATGTACCGCGCCGAACTCGAATCCGAGGTCATCGACAACGGCCGCACGATCCCTCACTTGATCGCCTGGCGCGGCGGCTTCGGCGACCGCACCGCCCACAACGCCGCCGGTACCATGAAGAGCGTCGTCTACGACCTCGCGAAGAACAAATTGATCGAGGAAGATTCCGGCATCGCCAAAGACGGACCCGTCACCATCAGCGGCGCCTTCAGCTTCGCCGGACTCGAAGATACCTACTTCGCCGCCGTCGTCCTGCCCGACCCCGGCGAATCCCTCGACTTTCAGACCTGGCAGGACCGCTTCGCCCCCGTCATCGGCGAGGATGACGTCAACCACGTCGGCGCCGCCTGGGGCGCGCAGGGAGCCCTGCGCCAAACGCTCTTCATCGGACCCAAGGACACCGCCATTCTTCGCGCCACCAACCCCAAGCTTCAGCAGCTCATCGACTGGGGCTGGTTCTGGTTCATCGCCAAACCGTTGTTCTCCGTTTTGCACTGGTTCAATTCGAACCTGACCCAGAACTGGGGCTGGGCGATTGTTGTCGTCACCATCATCATCAACATCCTGCTGCTGCCGCTGCGCATCACCAGCCTGCGCTCCGCGCGCAAGATGTCTGCAATTCAACCGCAGATCGCCGCCATCAACGAAAAGTACAAGGGCATCTCGCTAAAGGACCCGAAGAAGCAGGAGCAGAACGCCGAGCTGATGGCGCTGTATCAGAAGGCGGGCATCAATCCGCTGGGCGGCTGCATTCCGCTGTTGTTGCAGATGCCGTTTTTTATCGCTTTCTTTAAGGTGTTGTCAGTTGCAATCGAGCTGCGCGGGGCGGCTTGGCTGTGGGTGCCCGACCTTTCGCAGCCTGAACAAAGCTGGATCCGCCTGCTGCCGATCGGCATGCTCATCACGCAGGTGGGCATCCAGAAAATGACGCCCACGCCCAGCGCCGACCCCTCCCAGCAGAAGCTCTTGATGCTGATGCCCATCATGCTGGTGGTTCTGTTCTACGGCGCATCGAGCGGCCTGGTGTTATACTGGCTCACTGGCAACGTGGTCGGTATCGTGCAGCAGTACTTCTTCAACAAGACCCATCCCATCGCCGCACCCGCCACCGTCCAGACGGCCTCAAAGCCGAAAAAGAAGAAGAAGTAGCGGGAAGGAGCCCACGCGGCGGCCACCATGAGCGACCGGACTAAGTACACCATCGATACCGTCGGCGACAAACTCGAGGAATTCCTGGACGTTGTCCTCGACACCATGGATTTTGATGTCACCTATGACCTCCTGGACGGTGAAGCGGTCGGCGACTACTTTGAGAAGCCCTCGCTCGTCGTCAAGTTCGAGGGCCCGGACGTCAGCTACCTGATGGCCAACAAGGGCGAGGCGATGCTCGCCCTCGAGCAGCTTGCACAGGAGGTCCTGAGCATGGCCTCCGACGAGCATGCCCTGCTCTGTTTCGACGCAAACGACTACCGCCTGCTGCGCCAGCAGGAGTTACGCATCTCCGCGCTCACTGTCGCCGAACGCGTCCGTGAGACCAACACCCCATACCGGTTCAGTCCCATGACCTCGCGCGAGCGCCGCATTCTGCACCTGGCGCTACGCGATGAAACCGGCCTCCGCAGCGAAAGCTCCGGCGTAGGCCCGCACCGCCACGTGGTTGTGTACCCTGCCGGCATGGCATCACTGCCGGATCCGCCGCCCCCGCCCCCCATGCGCCGTCCGCCCCCGGGCGGCGGCGGACGCGACCGGCGCGACGGCGACCGCCGCGATGGACGGCGCGGCGGCGGAGGCGGGCGTCCCCCTCGGCGCGACCGCCACTAGTCCGCTTCCGTGAACCAGCACGACACGATCGCCGCCATCGCCACGCCTCCCGGAGCCGGCGGTCTCGGCATCGTCCGCGTCTCGGGCCGTGATGCCCGCTCGATCTGCTCCGCCTTCCTCCGCTTCCGTCCAGACCATTCCTGGCAGCCCTGGCGCTCCGCGATGGCGGTGCTGCTGGACGAATCCGGGCTCACCGTGGACGAGACGCTCGTCGCCTATTTCGCGGCGCCGCACTCCTACACGGCCGAAGATGTGGTTGAGATCTCGTGCCACGGCTCGCCGGTGGTGCTGCGCCACTGCGTGGCCCGCGCGCTGGCCGCCGGCGCGCGACCCGCGGAACCCGGCGAATTCACTCTGCGCGCCTATCTGAACGGCCGGATCGACTTGCCTCGCGCCGAGGCAGTCCACGACCTGATTACCGCCACCACGCTGCACCAGGCCAAAGTCGCGGCCCAGCAGATGGGCGGCTCCGTCTCGCGCCTGCTCGCGCCCATCAAACAGCAGTTGCTGGAACTCATCGCGCTGCTCGAGGCCGGGATCGACTTCGCCGAAGACGATGTCTCCATCGCTTCTAATGATGAGCTGCTGGCCCGCCTCAACTCGGTTGCCACCGCGGTGAGCCACCTCGTCGACAGCTTCCGATACGGCAAACTGGTCCACGATGGCCTCACGCTCGCCATCGCCGGCCGCCCCAACGCCGGCAAGAGCAGCCTCTTCAACCGGCTGCTCGAGCGCGACCGCGCCATTGTCACGGACATCCCCGGCACCACGCGCGACACCGTCTCGGAGACCTTCGTCCTCGAGGGCATCCCGGTACGGCTGGTGGACACCGCCGGCGTACGCGAAAGCGCGAATTTGGTCGAAAAACTGGGTATAGAACGCACTTTTGAGGCCATTTTTGACGCGGATTTGAGCATTTTGGTGTTCGATCTCTCCGAGCCGCTCCAGCCGGAGGACCTCACGCTGGCAGAACGCGCTCAAGGACCCCGCGTCCTCGTGGGCAACAAATCCGACCTGCCCCGCGCGCTGGAGTGCGAATGGGAGTTGTGCGAAGTGTCCGCGCTGACCGGCGCCGGCTTCGATGAACTGCGCCGCCGCCTGGTGCAGGTCATCGCCCCGCACGGCTTCGCCGCCCCGCAGTCCGGCTTTATCACCAGCATCCGCCACGAGCAGCTGTTGAAGGAATCGCGAGAGGCGCTGGAGCGCGCCATGCAAGCCGTGCATGTGGGTTTACCCCACGAACTTCTGCTGGTGGATTGCTACGCGGCGCTAAGTCCCATCGACGCCATCACCGGGGCCACCACCGCCGACGATATCCTCAACCGCATCTTTTCCACCTTCTGCATCGGGAAGTGATTCGGCCTCGATAATCCGCCGCACCGCGTCCAGCACGCCGTTGAGGAACGGAACCGCCTCTTCCTCCGAATATCGCCTCGCCAGTTCCAGCGCTTCGTCAATGACGACGGGAGGCGGCGTGCCTTCTTCTTTCATTTCGTAAATCGCCATGCGAAGGATGTTTCGGTCCACCACGGGCATACGCTCCAGCCGCCAGCGCTCGGCGCGTTTCGTGATGTAGCCGTCGAGCAAATCCACTTTCGCCGCCGTGCCGCGTGCCAGAGCCTCCATGAACGGGTCGGGACTCACGGGCGGAGGCGCGTCCGCCCGCTCTTCTTCGTATTCCGAGCCGATCAGTTCCTCAAAGAACTGCTCAATCGCCTCGCCGATGGGGAGCTTGCGCAGATCCCAAAGAAACAAGACCTGAAGAGCCTTCTGGCGCGATTTGCGGCGAGCGGGCATGGAATGAACCCCTCGCTTCCCTTAGCCGGCCCGGAGTCCGCGGAGCAAGTTGGCCATTTCGATGGCCGCCATGGCCGCGTCGAAGCCCTTGTTGCCGCTTTTTGCCCCCGCGCGGTCGATCGCCTGCTCGAGCGTGTTGGTGGTCAATACCCCAAAAGCCACGGGTACCCCGGCCGCCATGGACGCCTGCGCGATTCCTTTCGTGGCTTCGCTCGCGACGTAATCGAAGTGCGGCGTTTCGCCGCGGATCACCGCTCCCAGGCAGATAATCGCATCGTGCTTCTTCAACTTGGTCAGTTCGCTCACGGCCAGCGGCATCTCCCACGAACCCGGCACTTTGACGATCTCGATGTCCGCCTCGGCGGCGCCGGAACGCGCCAGCGCATCCAGCGCCCCGCCCACCAGCCTTTCCGAAATAAAGCTGTTGAACCGGCTGGTGACGATCGCGAACCTGAGCCCTTTCGCGTTCAAGCTTCCTTCAAAGGTTTTGTGCGGCATATGTGGGATAATCTTCTGTAGAGCCTTTCCC
>JAHDVK010000034.1 GCA_023384675.1 Bryobacteraceae bacterium
CGTACGCCGGGTGGCGTGACAGGGAAAGCGGGCGACCGCCCACCTATGTCTATTGCACGATCCTCACGGTGTGTTCGAGTTCCACCGTCTTCGGAGGCAGGCATTCGCGACTGTCGCAAGCCTGATAGCGCGCGGCGATCTTGAGCTGGACCTCGCCCGGCTTCACGTCGCGCAGCGTCTCGACGGGCACGATAAACTCAGCCTCGCCGATGTAGGTCTCCACCTCCATCTCGAAGCCCTCGTCGAACGAAGTGATCCCCACCGGCGGCTCCACCCGTCCTGGCAGCCGGAACCATTGCGGTCCGGGCAGCGTGATGGCGGTTGGAACCGGTCCCCCTTCCTTGGGGTCCATCGAATACAAGTGCCAGCCCTCCGCCACCCGGGCCAGCAGCGTGACGCGGAAGATCTGGCCGGCTTTCGCCTGCTTCGGAGCGGAGACCAGCAGCCATTTCACCGGATCGGGCCGCTTCACCGGCTCATCAGCCCGCAATACGGGCGCCATCACCAGAACGGCCAGCGCCGGCAACAGTCTTGTCATCTTGACGTCCTTTCCGCCACCGCCGCCTCCGCGAAGGCCGATTGCAGCACTTCGCGGCTCTCCTGATCCTGGATGTAAGCCACCACGGCGAGATTGCTTTCGTTTATGCGGTCCATCCGCACCCGGAAACGGAATTCGCCATTCTTGTTGTGGCGCTTGTCGAACTTCTCGAACTCATCCAGGTGCGCGCGCAGGGCGGCTTCCACTTCGGCGAGATCGAACCGGTGTTCCAGGGTTTTCTCGCCATTCAATTCAAACGAAGCGATGCCGCGCGCCACCATCGGGTGGAACCGGATGCCGTTCTCTCCGGAATACCGGAGCATCTTCTCCACCAGCACCACCTGAAGCCGCAAATTCTCGCGTTCCTTGGGCAATCCCTTCACGGCGGCCCGCACCGCCACGCTTTCGCCGTCCGGCATGGCCGCGAGTTCCAGACCGGCGCCCGCCGGCTTGGCCAGAGCCTGCTCCAGCAATTCCTGGTATTCACCGAACTTCTTCGCCGCGTGTTCCCGGTTGCCTCCACCCCTCACCACCGTGCCATCCACGGCGGCGGTTGGCACGCCCTGGCCCTTCTGCCAGTCCCACCGCGCGCGCGTATCGGAATTGGTCATCGGGTCCGGACGCGGCACATGAACGTGATAGATCACCACCGCCACGTCCCGCCGGGCGTAGCGCTCCAGCACGGCGTCGAAGGCCAGGTCGGCCGCGGCGCAGGGCGGACAGCCCGCGCCCGTGTAGAGTTCCGCCAGCACCGTCTTCTGCCCTCGTCCTTCGAAGCGCTCCGGGTGAAGCGGCGCGGGAAAAAGCGCGTGGTAGCGTTCGTCGAGATACTCATCGAGACCCTCGCTTCCCCCATGCAGCTTCGTCAGCCGCTCCCAGGCTTCGTTTGTCGGCCTGGCCAGGAAAGCGTGCGCGCGCAGGGCGAATGCATCGTCCTTGCGGCCCTCGGCTTCGGCCATCTCCGCCAGCACTGCCGCCGTCCGGAACCCTGAAGGGTTCGCCGCGAGCGCCGCCTCCAACTCGGGCCGGGCTTCCGCGTCGCGGCCGTTGGCGCGGAGCGCCAGTCCCAGAATCTCGTTGTACTGGTGCCGCGGACTCGCTTCCGGATACGAAGCCGCCCGGCGCGCAGCCTCGAGGGCGCGCGGCCCCTGCTTGCCGTCGTCGAGCAGCGCCGATGCCAGCGTACGATGCAACTCCGCCTGCTGTTCCGCCTTCAGCCCCTTCGCCAGCCTTTCGGCACGACTATGTGCTTTCTCCGGGGACTGCCGCGCCACCGCCCGCACCAGTTCTTTCCGCGCGGTTTCCGCCCACCCGTCCGGCAAACCCTTTTGTTTGAGAAACCGCTCGATCGCCTGCACCCGCGCCCGCGGGCTCTTTTGACTGACTGCGCCTGAGAGCTGTCTGTTGTACTTCTCCATCTCCGCGGGCGCGGGCTGCGCATCCTGCGCCATCAGCCATCCCGCGCTCAACACGAAAACCAGCAGCGCCATTCTCATTCGCGGTGGTACCTTATTCATTCAGTATGAAGCATCTGCTCGCTCTCCTCCTGTTCCTCGCGGCCCTCGCGCCCGCGCAGGACAACCTCAACGCCATTCTCTGGCAGCAGACCGCCGCCGAATACCGCGCCGCCGCCGCTCAAGCCTATCGCGCCGCCGCCGCCGCGCTGCCTCGCGCGCTCGCCGACTCCCACTGGACCGCCGCCCTCGAACAGCGCTTCGCCACCCCCGCCAGCCTCGCCGGCTTGCCCCCCGCCATCGTCGTCGATGTGGACGAAACCATCCTCGACAACAGCCCTTCCGCCGCCCGCGACATCCGCGACCGCAACGGCGTCTTCACCCCCGAATCGTGGACGAAATGGACCCAGGAGGCCCGGGCCCGCGCCATCGCCGGCGCACGTGAATTCCTCGCCCACGCCCGCGCCCAGGGCGTCACCGTCTTCTATGTCACCAACCGCGGCTCCGAGGAAGCCGAAGCCACCCGCCGCAACCTGACCAGCGAAGGCTTCGAAGTGCTGAACCTCGACAACCGCCTGATGCCCTCCACCCTCCTGGTCAAGGACGACGCCAAGGGCTGGGGTTCGGACAAAAGCACCCGCCGCGCGCTGATCGCACGAAATTACCGCATTGTGATGCTCTGCGGCGACGATTTGAACGATTTTGTGAGCGTCTACGGACTCACCCGCGAAGAACGCGACGCCCGCGCGCGCCTCTACGACGCCTGGTGGGGCGAGCGCTGGATCCTGATCCCCAACCCCGGCTACGGCACCTGGGAACGCGCCCTCGGCAAGGACAAGCGCGGCGCGCTCGATTCCGCGGAGAAGTGATCGCCGCCCTCGATTTGTTAGGCTGAGAATCAGGATGAGGAATCTGCTCGTACTCGGCTTTTTGGCAATCCTGGCGGCGGCTGCACCGCTCCAGGCCCAGGCGCCGGGCGAAGCGCATGGCCTCCCGCCGCGCCTCGCGCCGCTCGATTATCAGGTCCAGGCCAAGGTCGGCGACATCACCATCGCCGCCGAATTCACCGGCCACGGCGTCCCCACCATGGAGGACCCGCTCAATTCCGAGGATTACGTCGCCGTCGAACTCGGCATCTACGGTCCTCCCGAAGCCCGGTTAGTCATCACCGCCTCCGACTTCTCGCTGCGCCTGAACAAGCGCAAGGAGGCCCTGCCCAGCCAGCCGTGGGGCCTCGTGGCGCGCAATATCAAGGACCCCTCGTGGGTTGCACCCGACTCGCCCGCCGCGAAGAAATCCAAAGGCGGCCTCAGTAGCGGCGGCGGCGACCGCGAACCCGGCTCGCCCCCGCCCATCCCCGCGAAAGTTCCAGTCGAACTGCTCCGGACCTGGCAGCAGAGCCTTCGCCGTTCGGCGCTGCCCGAAGGCGACCGCCCTCTGCCCCAGGCCGGCCTGCTCTTCTTCCAGTACCGCGGCCGAACGGACCGTATCCGCTCCGTCGAACTTGTCTATGAAGGTCCGGCGGGCAAAGCGGTGATCCCGCTGCGCTAGATTTCCTACACTGTTTCTCATGTTCCGCTTCGCCGCGCTTGCCGTGGTCAGTGTGCCCCTGCACGCGCAAATCCCGCCCATGCCCCCGGTATCGCTCGCCGAAACCCCCGCGATGCGGGCTGCGGCCTCTATCGCCTCCTCCACCGCCGCCGCGGCGGAAGATTGGCGGACGCACGCCGAACGCACGGACTGGCGAGAAACCGGCTCCTATCGGGAGGCCGTGGAGTTTCACCAGCGCCTGGCCCGCGCTTCGCGCTTTGCGCAGCTTGAATCGATCGGGATCACGAGCGAAGGGCGGCCCCTGTATGTGCTGATCGCCTCGAAGGATCGCGCCTTCACGCCGGCCGCCGCGCGGCGCACCGGAAAGCCCGTGTTGCTGATTCAGAACGGTATTCATCCCGGCGAAAACGGCGGTAAGGACGCCGCGATGATGCTGCTGCGCGATCTGCTCGTCACCCGGCGGATGGCCGCGCTGCTCGATCGGGTGATCGTGCTGTCCATCCCGGTTCTCAATGCCGACGGTCATGAAAATGTTTCGCCGTACCACCGCCTCCACGAAAACGGACCCGCCGCAATGGGCTTCCGCGCCTCGGCCCTGAACCTGAATCTGAACCGCGACTACGTGAAGGCCGACTCGCCCGAAATTCGCGCTTTTTTGCGCGTTTTTGCCGCCTGGAACCCCGATTTTCTGCTCGATAACCACGTCACCAACGGCGGCGACGCCGAATATGACGTCACCATCGCCACGCACACCGAGCAGGACATCGACGAAGAGGTGGGTGCCTGGGTGAAAACGGACTACATCCCCGCACTGTTCGGCCGCCTGGAGCCGCTCGGCCACGTCGTGGGCTGGTATGGCGCGCCAAACGCCTTGACGGCCGCTCCGCGCTTTTCCACGGGCTACGCCGCGGCCCGGAACCGCGCCTCCCTGCTCGTGGAAACGCACGCCTTGAAGAGCTTCCGGACGCGCGCCTGGTCGCACTATGACATCATGCTCGCAACGCTCGAACTGCTCGCGGAGAAGGGCCGCGCGCTCGCAGCGGCCTCGCTCGCGGCGGACCGCCGCATGAGGGACCTCGCGCCCGGCACGCCGGTGTTTCTCGAGGGCGAACCAGGCGATCCCACCGAACCCTACACCATCCGGCGCCTGGCCACGGAAAACTACACCGGCGCGGCCTCCGGCGTGGAGACGCCCCGCTACGTCAACCGGCCCGCCTATGCCGTGACCCGGCTGAACCGCTCATTGAAGCCTCGGCTTGTGAAGCCGGCGCCCGCGGGCTACATTATTCCACGGCCCTGGCAGTCTGTGATCGATGTGCTGCGGGCCCACGGCGTGCGGATGGAGACGCTCGAGCGCGAGCGCGAGGAGATGTTCGAAACGTACCGCTTCGAGCAGGTGCAGTTCGCGCCCACCCCCTTCGAGGGCCGCTTTCTGTTGCGGTCGCTTCAGGCGATGCCGGTGAGGGAGCCGCGGCGGATGCCCGCGGGCAGCATATGGGTGCCCGTGGCGCAACCGGCCGGAAAGCTGGTGATGCACTTCCTGGAGCCGGAATCGGGCGATTCCGCCGTGAAATGGGGCTTTTTTCACGCGATTTTTGAGCAAAAGGAATACTTCAGCGATTACGCCTTCGAGCCTTATGCCGCCCGCATGCTTGAGGCCGATCCCGCGCTGAAGCGCGAATTCGAGGCCGCGCAACTGCCGCCCGGCCGTGCCCGGCTCGCCTGGCTTCACCGGCGCTCACCCTACCTGGAAAAGACCAAGGACGCCTACCCTGTGGTGCGCGTGCCTTAACCAGCCCATCGGCCATTGACAGGCGGCAGACGCCTCCGAACAGGCGTCGTACGATCGAGCCTGGATTCATCTACGCATCCCGCACCGCTAGAAGCCTCGCCACGGCCCGTTGCGCTGACTCGCCGTCGCTGTCCGGGTGGGCCGCCGCACGCGGCAGCCCGCGCGCCATCCGGCGGCCGTTCAACAGCGCGCCCACCCAGGTGGGCCGCGCCCAGCGGTCGTAGGTCCAATAGAGCACCGGCACGGCAAAGGCGATCCCCAGCACGAATTTAACCCCGCCGTTCACCGGCAGCGCCGTCATCGGCAGTTGGATCATCACCAGCGCCACCGGGTGCATCAGGTACACCCAATAGGCCGAATCGGACAGATAGCGGCTCAAAGGGCTGGCCTCGGAGTATTTGCGCAGGAACAGCCCCATCAGCCCATAGATCATGAGCCAGACGGTGAAAGCCGTCAGCGCGGCCGTCGCCACATAAGGACCCCACAGACGCGTGCCCCGCTGCTCGAGTTGAGCGATGATGGCCAACAGCGTGGGCGCCACCAGCGCCACAGCTACGAGGATCTCCGGCCAGCCTCCGCGCCGCAGCACCGGCAGCGCTTCCCGGTTCCGGTACAACCCCCAGCCAAAGGCGAAGAACACCAAGTACGCCGCCACCACGTGCCAGTTCGGCGAAAAGCCCTTGGGCGTGTCCAGCAGCCCCACTTCGGTGATCAACAGGGTGGGGAACGTCACCAGCGCCATCGCAGCCCAGCCCCACCAGGCCGTCATCACCCGGCGGAACCAGCCGCCGCGCAGCCGGTCGAGCCAGCCCATCAGCGGCAGCGCCACCAGCAGCGTCCACAACAGCGTCTCGAGGAACCACATATGGCCCGGCTCCATCGTTTCGCCGAACCGGCCGCTCATCAGCCACGCCCAGGTGGCGGCCCAGGGTTCCGGCCCGCGCTGGGCGTAATGCGCATAAACGTTAAACACGCGCAGCACCGGGAAGATCGTTACCAGCGCGATCAGAAACGGCGCGCCGAGCCGGGCGAAACGGTTTTCCAGCATCGCCTGCCAGCCGCGCTTCTCCTTCAACAGGCAGGCGAAGAATCCGGCCATCACGAAGAACACCGGCAGGCGGAAGGCATGGATGAATAGGATCAGCGTGTCGGCCCAGCGGCCGGTTTCGGGATCCTTCATCCACCAGATCCCGTCGATGGTGGAATACATGGTTGCGCTGTGCAGCACCACCCCCAGCAGCATCATGGCGCCGCGCAGCGAATCGAAAGCGTGGTAACGTTCGGTGGTCATGAGCAAAGTTTGCAGCCCAGGCGGCGCGAAAACGAGTAGCGCGGGGTAGAATTAACGGTAGCGCCACCGCGTAACCCATTGAAATGACGAAGGCTCCGCCATCCAGCGCCGATATCCGCACCGAACTGGAACGGGTGCTCGCCTCGCGCGGATTTCGCGACGCCGGCCGTCTCGCGCCCTTCCTGCGTCATCTGGTCGAACGCGCGCTGGAGGGTGAAACCACGGGTTTGAAGGAATCCGTGCTCGGGATCGAGGTCTTTCAGCGTCCCGCGGACTACGATCCGCGCACCGACCCAATCGTCCGCGTGGAAGCCCGCCGCCTGCGCGCCCGTCTCGATGAATACTACGAAGGCGAAGGCGCGGCGAACCCGCTCCGCATCGGCCTGCCGAAAGGCGGTTATGTGCCGGCGTTCACGGCGCGGGCGCCTGAAGCCCGGCGGCCCACGGTTTTTTATATGCGGAAAGCCGTTTTGCTGGCCGGCGTCATTCTGCCGCTGCTGGCGGTGACCGCGATTCTGCTGGTGCGGCGCGGCGCGCCTGCCCCCGCCACCGGAGCCGCCACGGTCGCCGTGCTCCCCTTCCGCAGCCTCGATCCCGACCCGGCGAACGACTACTTCGCCGACGGACTCACCGAGGAACTGATCGGCCGCCTCGCTCGCATTCCCGATCTGAGCGTCGCCGCACGCGGGCTCACCGCGCCGTTCCGCGGCGCCAACGTGGACCTCCGCGAAGCCGCCCGCCAGGTAGGCGCTTCCGTGGTGGTTGAAGGCAGCGTGCGCCGCCAGCAGGACCGCCTCCGCGTTTCCGCCCGGCTTGTCGATGCCCCCACCGGCGCCGCCCTGTGGTCCGAAACCTACGACCGTCCGGCGCGCGACATCTTCGCCATTCAGGACGAGATCGCCGCCGCCGTGGCCAACGCCTTGAGGGTTCGCATGCGGCCGGCCGCCGTGCCCGTGCCCAACCGCTATACGGCCAACATCGAGGCTTATCAAGCCTATCTGCGCGCGCGCCAGCAGGCTAACCGCTATTCTGCGGAGGGTTTCGATCAGGCCGTGCGCTACTATCGCGAGGCGCTGGTCCATCAGCCCGACTATGCGCCCGCCCTCGCGGGACTGAGCCAGGTGTACGCCCTCGCCTATTACTACAACGCCCTGCCGCCGGGCGTCGATTCTGGCGAACCGCGGCGCCTCGCCGAGCGCGCCATCGCGCTCGACCCCGCGCTCGCCGAAGCCCACGCCGCGCTCGGCATGATCCTGGGTATGGCGGACTATCAATGGGATGCCGCCGAGGCCGCCGCCCGCCGCGCGATTGAACTCGATCCCCGCTCCGCGCTCGCCCACGGGCTCTTCGCCGCGGCCGTGCTCGCGCCGCAGGGCCGGTTTCCTGAAGCGCTCGCTTCCTTCCGCCGGGCGCTCGATCTTGAACCTCAGATCTCCTTCCTGAATTTCACATACGCCTTCTGCCTGCTCGCTTCGGGCGACACCACCGCCGCCATCGAGCAGTACCGCCGGACATTGTCGTTGCAGAACGTGCATCCCGACATGGAGTGGGACTACGGCATGGCGCTCGGCTTCGCTGACCGCCCTGCCGAAGCCGCCGAGGCCTTCGCCCGCGCCGGACGTCTGCGCGGCTCTCCGCCCGGCCGTGCTTTCGGCATCGAAGCGCTCTTCGCCGGCGATCGCGCGCAGGCCTTGCAGGACGCCCCGCGCGTCGATCAAGCCGCCCGTGAAGGCCGCACCAGCCGCATGGAAGCCGCCCGCATCTGGGCCATGCTGGGCGAAAAGGACCGCGCCCTCTACTGGATTGAACAGGCCATTGAAGCCCGGGAGACTCAAGCTGTCTGGCTCAAGGCGGATCCGCGGCTGCGCTCTCTCCGCGGCGATCCGCGTCTCGACGCCCTGGCGGAGAAACTGGGGCTCGCGGCCCGCATAATGGAGAGATGATCCGCTTTTTCATCGCGCTCCTGGCCCTGGCGCTGCCCGCGGCCGCGCAGCTTCGCGAGGTGACGATCGAGATCCAACCCACCGAGTGCGTTTCCTGCACCGAATCGCTGCCGGCGCGGATGCAGCGCGTGCGGGGGGTTGCGCACGCCAATATGCGGGAGGCGCCGGCGCGGGTTGTGATCGAACTTGAAGCGGACAACCGCGTCCGGCTCACGCGGTTGCTGGATGTGGTGCGTCAGGACGGCACCGGGATCACTGCGGTCGCCGTGCATGCCGCCGGCGAGGTGTTCGACGAGGGCGGATGGCGGTTCCGGATTCTGCCGGGAGACCAGTCGCTTGAATGGCGCGGCCCCGCACCCGCAAAACCGGGCAAAATCGCGCTGGAAGGACGCATTTTGCCGCCTTTTGACGCCATTTCTGTCGAAAAAACGGAGGTCCAGCCATGAAGCTGAGCACGGCCGTCATCACCGGCGCCTCCTCGGGACTGGGCGAGGAGTTCGCCCGCCAGCTTGCCGCTCAAGGCGTGAATCTGATTCTCACCGCGCGCCGGACGGATCGCCTCGAACACATCAAGGCGGATCTGGAAACCCGCCACGGCGTTCAAGTGGAAATCATCTCTTGCGATCTGGCCGATGAAGCGCAATCTGCCGCTTTAGCCGGGCGCCTGGCGCAAATGCCTTCGCTCGATCTGCTGGTGAACAACGCCGGCTTCGGCACCCTTGGTCTCTTTCACGAAACGGATTTCGAGCGGCAGGAGGCCATGCTCCGGGTTCATGTGCTCGCGACGATGCGCCTCACGCGCGCGGTACTGCCCGGCATGATCGAGCGCCGCCGCGGCGCGGTCATCCATGTCAGCTCTGTCGCCGCTTACTGGCGCAGCGCGCAAAACGCGATGTACTGCTCTACCAAGGGCTGGATGAACGACTTTACCGAGGCGCTGCGGCTGGAATTGGATCTGCTCCAATCGCCCGTGGTGGTGCAGGCGCTGTGTCCCGGCTTCACCTACAGCGAATTCCACGACACGCTGGGAGTGGACCGCGCCGCCGTCCCGAAACACCTCTGGTTGAAGGCGGATTTCGTGATCCGCGAGTCGCTGCGCGCGCTGGACCGCGGCAGCGTCTTTGTCATCCCGAACTGGAAATACCGCTTCATCGCGCGCTTGTCCGAGCTGCTGCCCGCGCGCCTGCGGATGGCGTTCGAGCGGCGCTCGCCGCACAAGCGGCGCAAGCCGGTCGCGCCCGCTCCGAATCTCACTTGAATCGCGCAGCCGTGTTCTCACGGCTTACAGTGAAGGTATGAAGATTTTCTGGCTGCTTTTATTCCTGCCTGTGCTGGGGGCGGCGCAGAGTTTTCACTGGGGCTTCCTGGGCGGCACCGTGATGCAGTCGCCTTATATCCCGCAGATCAACGAAGGAGTGGCCTTCACGCCCGGCGGGCTGGTGGAATTCCGGCTGCCGGGCCGCTTTGCCATCGAGGCCAATGCGCTCTACCGCAGGCAAGGCTATACCGGCCCGTTTCAGATCGACGAGACGCCGAGTGACCTGGTGGGCGCGCTCACCAGCCGCTCGAACATCCTCGATGTGCCGGTGCTGGGCAAATACCGCCACCCGGTGCAAGACTTCATTAATGTCTTTCTCACCTCCGGTTACGTGCGGCGCTGGCGCAACGAGAGTTTTCGCGTCAGCGGCACGCGCGAGACCACCGGCCCCATCCCGCAATTCCCGAGCGAGCGTACGTCGCAAAGCGGCTTCGCCATCGGCGGCGGCGTGGAACTCGATGGCGGCACGCTGCGGATGTCGATCGGCTACCGCTATTCGCGCCTCGGCGAGTTCCGCAGCGACAAGTCGCACGACCTTCTGGTGAGCTTTATCTTCTAGCCTGGCAATGCGGGTTCCGCTCGCCCCTTGACGAAGACCTACACCGGCGGCGCAACCCCGAGCGTCACCTACACCTACGACGGTCTCCGGCTCAGCTCCGTCGCCACCTCGGGCCGCATCGCCACCAGCACCCAATCCACCGGCGGCGTCCCATACTCCTTCGCCTACACGTACTATAAAGACGGGAGCCTCAAGTCGGTGACATATCCTTCCGGACGCCTCATCGAATACCCCAGCCTCGACCGGGCGGGCCGCGTCCTGAAGGTCCAGGGCACGCTGGCCGGCACGACCACGGAGTATGCCAAGGCGGTCACCTACAACGCCAGCGGCCAGATGAGCTCGCTCACCTTCGGCAATGACCTGATCGAGCGTTGGGACTACAACCCCAGGCGCCTGCAGCCCTGGCAAATCCGCCTCGGCACGGCTACCGTTGACGACGCCCGGGGCCGCTGGCAGTTCGGCTACTGCGCCGGCCTGAACTACAACCAGGACTGCGCCACCAACAACGGCAACGTGATGCACCAGCGCATCCTCCCGCTCAACATCTATCAGACCTACGCCTACGACACCCTCAACCGCCTCTCGCTGTTCGAGGAGAAGGCCACCAACACGGCGCCGGCGTGCGCGGCCGGCGGCTCCACCCCCTGCCGCGCCTACGGCTATGACAACTGGAGCAACCAGTTCGTCACCCAGGCCAACGTCGTCACGCGCCACTCCTTCACCCCCGCGGCCGCCTCGAATTTCGACGCCGCCAACCGCCTCATCATCCAGGGTTCGACCTACGACCCCGCCGGCAACCAGACCGCGATCGGCGGCTACACCTTCACCTACGACGCCGAAAACCGCCTGAAATCCTCGGCAATCGGCGGCAATACGACCACCTACGCCTACGACGGCGAAGGCCGCCGCGTGAAAAAGGGCAACGAAATCTACGTCTATGACGCCTTCGGCAACCTCGCCGCCGAATACGGCGGCACGCCCTTAGCCGAAGGCGGCCCCCGCTACCTCACCACCGACCACCTGGGCTCCACGCGCCTCATCACCAAAGCAGACGGCGCCGTGGACCAGCGCATCGACTACCTCCCCTTCGGCAAAGCCATCCCCAACGGAGTCAGCGGCCGCACCACCGGCCAGGGCTACCAGACCACCAACTACCTCGACCCGCTCAAGCCCGGCTTCACCGGCAAGGATCGGGATGGAGAGACAGGGTTGGATTACTTCGGGGCCAGGTATATGTCGGCGGCCCAGGGGCGGTTTACGAGCGCGGATGCTCCGTTTGCGGATCAGAATCCCGCGGACCCGCAGAGTTGGAATCTGTACCTGTACGTCCGCAACAATCCCATCATCTTCGTCGATCCAACCGGACAGAGGATCGAGTTGACGGGAGCTACTGAGGAGGAGCGCAGGAAGCAACTTGCGGCGATCCAGGAGGCAGTTGGGGAAGAGGCAGGACAACGCCTCACTATTCACGGTGATAAGAAGACTGGCTTCTATGTTGGAATTACGGGAGATCTGAGTAAGTTCCGCGATATCAATCCCGTTGCTAGTGCTTTCGCTACGATCATCACGCTGCAGGAGAGTGCGAAGTTTTACCTTGTCTCAAGCATGGAGCGTATGGACATGAGCGACGGCACCGAGTACACGCTGTACGCGTTGAAGGCGACAGGTGCAACGGTGAGAGATATCGACGGCCAATTGAGGGTGTTTGTACGTGAGCCAAGGGAAGGGTATCCTCGTGATCTGCCCTTTGGAACCAGTAGCTGGATCGGTCTCGCAAATAATCTCGGCACCACTGTTGGCCACGAGTTTGGGCATGCCCTTGAGCATATGATGGGGAGGCTCGTCGGCAGACGTCCTACCAAGGTGGAAAGCAACAATGGCTCGTTGCGGCTAGAAAACATGGTAAGGCGACTTCAAGGGGGGCCTAATGCGGCGATCAGGCTCAGGCATTAGGGGTCGATTCATGCGTTGGGCGATCATTCTGCCCACAATCAACGCCGTGCTGTATGTTATCTTGGTTGCGCTGTCTCGCCCGCCGGGAATCCAGCGTGTCCCTGAGCATTGGGACGTAGATTTCTACACCACAGTTCCGGAGAGAATCCTCTATGCGGTGAATGCCCCCGCCCTTTGGCTTGCTGCGGGCATAACAGATGTGTTTGGTCAGGGTGAGCGCCGACTCATCTGGTTGATTGGTGCCGTATTTGCAGTAGGCCTTTGGTGCGCAATCGGGTTGTGGCTGGACAGATTACCGACGCGCGCTCGATCTTCCCCCCGGACGTTTTGGCGCGAACGCGAGCGCCAATATGGTGCAGTCATGTTATTTCTAGTCTTGCTCTTCATAGGCTTCACATGGCCTGAGGTTTTTGCAGACTGGCAATCTTCGGCGGGTGTTGGATTCGAGACGATCGCGGGTTTGTTACTTTGGCCCATATTGGTTGGCGTTGTCGCAAGCCTCACTCTCTTTAAAGGATTACAATATCGGCGATAGTGGACGTGAAATGAAGCATCGTACGCGCCTCCAAGCACCTGGACTGGCCGCGCCATCACCCTTCCCCATGCTCTCGCGGATGCCCGACACTGGTGCGCCAATGTGCCACAGCGGACATGTGGCGGGGCGTGCACACAAGTATGCCAACGTCGTCACGCGCCACTCCTTCACCCCCGCGGCCGCCTCGAATTTCGACGCCGCCAACCGGCTCATCATCCAGAGTTCGGCCTACGACCCCGCCGGCAACCAGACCGCCATCGGCGGCTACACCTTCACCTACGACGCTGAAAACCGCCTGAAGACCTCGAAACTCGGCGAAATCACCACCACCTACGCGTACGACGGCGAAGGCCGCCGCGTGAAAAAGGGCAACGAAATCTACGTTTACGACGCCTTCGGCAACCTCGCCGCCGAATACGGCGGCACGGTGTCCGCCACGGGCACGCGCTACCTCACCACCGACCACCTCGGCTCGACACGCCTCATCACCAAAGCGGACGGCGAAGTGGACCAGCGCATCGACTACCTCCCCTTCGGCAAAGCCATCCCCAACGGAGTCAGCAGCCGCGCCACCGGCCAGGGCTACCAGACCAACAACTACCTCGACCCGCTCAAGCCGGGCTTCACGGGCAAGGACCGGGATGGGGAGACAGGGCTGGATTACTTTGGGGCGAGATACTTCTCAGGGGCGCAGGGGCGGTTCACGAGCGCGGACCCGATGCTAAATGCTGCGAAGCCCTGGAACCCGCAGACTTGGAATCGCTATAGTTACGCCCTGAACAATCCTTTGAGGTTTCTCGACCCGAATGGTCTCTACAATCTCGAAAACACCTGCAAGGAAGACGACGAGAAGTGCCACAAGCGATTCAAGCAGAATGCGGCGAGTCTGAAGCAGGGGCTTGCGAACCTTCAGAAACGAGTGGGCAAGATGAAGGACGGTGTTGAAAAGCAGCGGCTGCAGGCTGCTTTAGGCGCCATGGGAACCGAAAACGACAAAAACAACGTGAACGTGCAGTTTGGACCAACCGGCGATGGAGCAGCAGCCCAAGTGAATCCGTTTTACAACGAGCAGACGGGCAAGCTGGGGTTCAATGCCATCTTTGATCCCAAGCACATTACCGGCGACACTAACGATTGGGCTATCGCTGCCGCTCACGAAGGCACACACATTTCCGACATAAGCGACCCGCGTTTTAGCGACCCGGCAACAACGCTCAGTCCGTTTTCGTTGGAATATCGGGGTTACCAAACGTCAGCTTGGGCGGCTTCTGCTCTCGGTCTGCCTTCGCTTTCGTATGGCAAAGGCAGGTACGAAATCTGGAATAGAAGTTGGGGGCTGGTGGACAAGACCCTCACGAACTTCATCAACAACATGAAGAATTCGGCGGGGCGGCAAACCCATCCCGAGACGATTCCTCACAATCCTTGGGGCAACTAGAGTTGGAGGTGGCGCAATGGCTTGCGGATCGGTTATCAATGTAGCGGTACTTCTGGGGATGTTCATTCCAACGTTTGCTCCCCAGCAAAGCAAGGCCGTTCTGCCAATGATCGCGGGTGGAGCGGTGCCGCTCTACCCGCCACTAGCCCGCGCTGCAAAGGTCGAGGGTATTGTGCACGTGAAGGTGACCACGGATGGAGTGAAGGTCGTCACGGCACAGGCAGAGGATGGTAACCGGCTGTTGGCCGATTCGGCAGAGGAGAATGCGCGAACGTGGCGGTTTTCGAAACATGAACCCACTTCGTTTACAGTGACCTACCGGTTTCGCCTCGACGCCAATGCCGATCCGAATAACCCTACGGTGACGCTCCGGTTTCCGGCCGAGGTTGATGTTTCAATAGCGCCTCTGGTGCTTAGCGACCCGGCTCCCGAAATTAGAAAGTGATGCCTTCTGGTGTCTGAACCACGACGGTACGAGTAGTATCGCGCGGCGCGATGCCTGCGGCGTCAGTCGCCTCTGCCACAACCATCGTGCCGATCGTTCGACGCAGGCGGTGGTTTTCGTATCCTGGAATCTATAAAGACGGGAGCCTCAAGTCGGTGACATATCCTTCCGGACGCCTCATCGAATACCCCAGCCTCGACCGGGCGGGCCGCGTCCTGAAGGTCCAGGGCACGCTGGCCGGCACGACCACGGAGTATGCCAAGGCGGTCACCTACAACGCCAGCGGCCAGATGAGCTCGCTCACCTTCGGCAATGACCTGATCGAGCGTTGGGACTACAACCCCAGGCGCCTGCAGCCCTGGCAAATCCGCCTCGGCACGGCTGCCGTTGACGACGCCCGGGGCCGCTGGCAGTTCGGCTACTGCGCCGGCCAGCCCTACAACGAGGACTGCGCCAGCAACAACGGCAACGTGATGCACCAGCGCATCCTGCCGCTGAACCTCTACCAGACCTACGCCTACGACACCCTCAACCGCCTCTCGCTGTTCGAGGAGAAGGCCACCAACACGGCGCCGGCGTGCGCGGCCGGCGGCTCCACCCCCTGCCGCGCCTACGGCTATGACAACTGGAGCAACCAGTTCGTCACCCAGGCCAACGTCGTCACGCGCCACTCCTTCACCCCCGCGGCCGCCTCGAATTTCGACGCCGCCAACCGGCTCATCATCCAGGGTTCGACCTACGACCCCGCTGGCAATCAGACCGGCATCGGCGGCTACACCTTCACCTACGACGCCGAAAACCGCCTGAAAACCTCGAAAATCGGCGACAACACGACCACCTATGCCTACGACGGCGAAGGCCGCCGCGTAAAGAAGGGCAACGAAACCTACGTCTACGACGCCTTCGGCAACCTCGCCGCCGAATACGGAGGCACGGCGGCGGCCGCGGGCACGCGCTACCTCACCACCGACCATCTGGGCTCGACGCGCCTCATCACCAAAGCGGACGGCGAAGTGGACCAGCGCATCGACTACCTCCCCTTCGGCAAAGCCATCCCCAACGGAGTCAGCGGCCGCGCCACCGGCATGGGCTACCAGACCAGCAATTACCTCGACCCGCTCAAGCCCGGCTTCACCGGCAAAGAACGGGATGCCGAGACGGGGCTGGATTACTTCGGGGCTCGGTATATGTCGGCGGCGCAGGGGAGGTTCACGAGCGCGGATGCCCCGTTCGCGGATCAGATTCCCGCAGACCCGCAGAGTTGGAACCTCTTTGCCTATGCCCGAAACAACCCGCTTCGGTACGTCGACCGAGACGGCCGCTGTGTTTCTGGCGTTGACACGATCGTGTGTCTGGCCGTTGGCTGGGCCGCCACCGAGCTCGCCGAAGGGGTATGGAAAGTGAAAGCGAGCATGGATGAGCTCCAAGTGGTCGCCGACAATAATGCGGCGGCGATGGAGAATTTGGCAAAGGCCTGTCTTGATGGAGGAAGTGATTGCTCAGCGGCAATCGAAACCGCCGCGCGGACATCGCAAAACCTGCGCAGTCGAGCGATGAATACGATCGGCGGGGCGCTGATGTTTCCGGGCACTTTCTTTGGTGGCTTTCCTCCCACGAGCAAGCAGGATTTGGTAGTTGCAGCACTAACAAACCGAGCTCTAAACGAGAAACTGGCTAGGGCCAAGGCCGCCGAATCCGAAAGACGCAGGAATGAGCAAGAAAACGTAAGAAGGCAAGAGCAGGACAGGCGGGCTAAGGAAGCGGAAGAAAAACGCCGCCGCGAGGAAGAAGAGCGAACCCGCAAGGAAAAGGAAAAGGCGGGGAAAGGGTGATGGCGTTACCACTCCAGGCGACTCGTGCACAAGTGAGAACATTATCCGCGCTAATTCTGTTGTTGATCATTCTTGTATTCTGGCCAGGGCGACATCAATTACTGGCCATTCTCACACCTGAACGGGCTGTATCCACGGGACGGTTGGAGGTTATGATCCCACGCGGCTGGCAGGTCCGGACAGGCGAAACCGAGATCGACGCTTGGCGGACCGCCTTGTCTGTTTTCTCTGCAGGGCAGGTCACCTCGATAAGGGTGACGACTGTGAAAGAGCGACTAGCTGGGGAAAACCTTGCAGAATATGAATGGAGAGAATTGACTGAGGTTGTATTTGGCGAACGGGGTTACGCTCAGTCTGTCGAGCGCACATTCGTCGGCCGCTCCGGTCGAGTACTCTGCCTCGAAGCTTCAAGCCAGCGTTCAAGCCACACGACAGTCAGCTCTTGCTTCATCGCTGACGATTCGCTTCTCGGCGTATTCGATGGCAATATTGAGCATTTACCAACCTTTTACGACGTCATGAAGACATGCATAAAGCGTAGCGCCAGCCCTGCCGTTCCGTAGAGTAGCCTGCATGGTCAGACGCATGAGACCATCGGCGCTGATGCCGCTTCCGACATACCGCGGCCGTCGTAAGCTGGGGAGCAGGAGGATAGAATCGTGAATCCGGTGCCCGAAGCCTGCGCTCTCCTGCTCGATCCGTTGCCCTACGGCTATGACAACTGGAGCAACCAGTTCGTCACCCAGGCCGACGTCGTCACGCGCGATGTGGAGACGCCTTCGGCCGCCTCGAATTTCGACGCTGCCAACCGGCTCATGATCCAGAGTTCGACCTACGACCCCGCCGGCAACCAGACCGCGATCGGCGGCTACACCTTCACCTACGACGCCGAAAACCGCCTGAAAACCTCGAAAATCGGCGAAATCACCACCACCTACGCCTACGACGGCGAAGGCCGCCGCGTGAAAAAGGGCAACGAAACCTACGTCTACGATGCCTTCGACAACCTCGCTGCCGAATACGGAGGCACGCCCTTAGCCGAGGGCGGCCCCCGCTACCTCACCACCGACCACCTCGGCTCGACGCGCCTCATCACCAAAGCAGACGGCGCCGTGGACCAGCGCATCGACTACCTCCCCTTCGGCAAAGCCATCCCCAACGGAGTCAGCGGCCGCGCCACCGGCCAGGGCTACCAAACCAACAACTACCTCGACCCCCTCAAGCCCGGCTTCACCGGCAAGGATCGGGATGCGGAGACGGGGCTGGACTACTTCGGGGCCCGCTATTACGCGGCGGCGCAGGGACGGTTCACGAGTGCGGACCCGTTGCTGAACTCAGGTAGGCCGTGGCTGCCGCAGTCTTGGAATCGTTACGCCTATGCGCTGAGCAACCCGCTGCGGTTCACGGACCCAACCGGTCTGTACGAGTGGGGCGCTTGCAGCGGCACAGATAAGGAATGCGCGTCGTATAAGAAGGCCTTCAAGGACTCCCTTTCGCATCTCAAAATGGCCCGAGACTCTTTCGGCAAGAAGTCTCGCGAGTATAAGCGGTTGGACGCTGCGCTGGAAGCGTACGGGAAGGAGGGAAAGAAAAACGGCGTCAGTGTTGGCTTCGGCGATCTTGGTGACACCGCTGCGGGGCGAACGACGCCCGCGGGTGACCTGAAATCGTTCAGCGTCATGTTCGATCCGGCAAAGATGAGCAAGAACGATACAGCTAAGTGGCTGGCCATCGACTCTGGGCATGAGGGCACGCACGTGGATGATTTGAGGCAGATATTCTCGGGGGCGGTCGAGCAACTATCACCTTTTTCAGTCGAATACCGGGGCTACGAAAGCTCAGCTTTCGTGTTCCAGGGCCTATTCACGCCCAGCCCTTTCGCGAATCAAGGAACCGTCATGGGTGGCGTAACTTCACGAACGCTTGGGTACGGCGGGAACATCATCTGGAATACGTCTTGGGGAGCTGCGGACAAGAACGCTCTGCAGTGGAGAGACGCTGCGATCACCAACACCGTGATCCAGCGATATGGGCACCCGGAGACAACGCCGCACAACCCATGGGAGAACCAATGACACTGCCGAAATGCGCCTTGACAGTTCTCTGTGGGTTGACCCTGTTTGGCCAGTCGAGTGGCGGGACCTGTCCGCTGGACAGTGCAGAGAATGGCGACGTGGTGAAGCTCCGTGGCGAGGCGTTCTCTGCGGGGCACGACACGTTCATTCGACCAACTGCCTGTGCATTCGACCCAGCCAATCGAGTCATTCTGGTTTGGGCGGATGATCCGTTACTATCAACGAACAAAGCCAGCGTCCGGAGGGACGCCGACTTCACGGAGTTCACTCGCCTCCTGAAAGCGACCTTTCGCCTTCCTCCCAATGCTGGAGGCATTGGCCAGGCTCGATACCGTGTCTTTGCCGACTTTGAAGGTCGGCTGGAAGTCGCACCGTCTACCGGATTGAAGCGCGATCCCAGAAGCAAGAAGGTGGTGCGTCTCGAAGGCTTCGGGCATCCGATGCCTTTCACGCGGTTTAGACTGGTGGCAACCGGTGTGTCGCGGATCGAATCCGAAGAACAATCAGTCAAGCCCGATGCCAAAGAGCCGAAGTAATGCTGCCGGGGTCAGACCTTCGGCACCATCAGCGCTGATGCCGCTTGCCGCAGGTCGCGGCCGTCGTATCCTGAGAAGCACTAGGATAGGGTTTTGAGTCCGGCGCCCAACACTTCTTCGCTCAAGATCGGACCGCCGACCTACGCCTACGACACCCTCAACCGCATCTCGCTGTTCGAGGAGAAGGCCACCAATACGGCGCCGGCGTGCGCGGCCGGCGGCTCCACCCCCTGCCGCGCCTACGGCTATGACAACTGGAGCAACCAGTTCGTCACCCAGGCCAACGTCGTCACGCGCCACTCCTTCACCCCCGCGGCCGCCTCGAATTTCGACGCCGCCAACCGGCTCATCATCCAGAGTTCGGCCTACGACCCCGCCGGCAACCAGACCGCCATCGGCGGCTACACCTTCACCTACGACGCCGAAAACCGCCTGAAAACCTCGGCAATTGGCGGCAATGCGACCACCTACGTCTACGACGGCGAAGGCCGCCGCGTGAAAAAGGGCAACGAAATCTACGTCTATGACGCCTTCGGCAACCTCGCCGCCGAATACGGCGGCACGCCCTTAGCCGAAGGCGGCCCCCGCTACCTCACCACCGACCACCTGGGCTCCACGCGCCTCATCACCAAAGCAGACGGCGCCGTGGACCAGCGCATCGACTACCTCCCCTTCGGCAAAGCCATCCCCAACGGAGTCAGCAGCCGCGCCACCGGCCAGGGCTACCAGACCAACAACTACCTCGACCCCCTCAAGCCCGGCTTCACCGGCAAGGATCGGGATGCGGAGACAGGGCTGGATTACTTCGGGGCGAGGTATCTTGCGGCGGCCCAGGGACGGTTTGCGAGCGCGGATGCACCTTTCGCGGATCAGTTCCCGGAGAATCCTCAAAGTTGGAATCTGTACAGCTATGTTCGCAACAGGCCGCTACTTTACGTTGATCCAACCGGAGAAGCAGTGGAGTTGGTCGGAGACGAAGAGGAGCGGACGAGGCTGCTCAACGGCCTGATACGGGCAGTCGGACCCAGGGCTGGCGCCTACCTGTACCAGAACAGGGTTGAGACGAAGAATAGGGATGGCAGCGTCTCGACTAGATACTTCGTCGGCGTTCTCGCTGGCGGCCAAAGTGGAAAAGGTCCCGACTTCGGAAGCATAAATGAAGCCTCCATGAACCTTGCGGCGGTGATCGCGGACAAACAGATTGGGCAAGTCGCATTGGTGAACGCGTTTGCACCGTTCGTCTATTTCAGCCCAACTGGAGCGCAAACAAGACTTGACAGTGAATACGTCGGACTAACCTCCCCCTTTAACGAGCCGAGCCCAATTAAGGTGTGGGTTCTGAATCCAGACAGCGCGCCATACCTTTCGGTGCCCGAGAAGATGGCAGGGAACTATCCAGGTGTGCGTGATTTGTCGACCGTGATGATGCACGAACTGGGACACATGATGTGGCAGATGGATAAGAAAGCTGGGAGGCCGACGAACCCAGATCCATATGGCAATAGAAGGGCGCTTGATTACGAGAACAGTGTCCGGCAGAGAAGAGGCATGGGTACCCGGAGAGTTCACTGATGATGTTGAAACCCCTGGGCCTGGTCCTTCCTGTGGTCTTGATGATCGGCTGCAATCCACAGGGTCCTCGCGGATCACATACGCTGGTGACGGTCCTTGATGATCTCATGTTCGTTGCGGCCACAGATCGACTGCCAGCCTCGGGGCCTGAGCCTGCTGTTTCAATGATTCCCATGCCAGGGAAACTGGAAGCAGGCATTTTCTACGTTTTCCAAACGAGATCGCGCTTGACGACAGAGGAACTAGTGTTTCGAAGGCTCCCGATGAAGCTGCAGAGTGCTGGGGCGACAATCCGCTTCGCTCCGCAGTCTGATGCCGACATGACACAGCCGGAGGGCGATGGGGCCCCGCTGTGGAGCATAGTCTTCGAACTAGATGGTTGTCGGTACCTACTGCAAAATAGCCCGAATCGCCTGCTTGCCGAAAAGCGGAAGGATTGGCCGGCGGCTTCCAGAGATAACTATCTGCTGTCTGTGCAGCCGCCGCCACGGAATCCCTCAGATTGATTGACGGTTTCGGGGTTTCGGGGACAGTAGACTCAATCACCTGACTCGACCTGGGTCGCCGCAACCGCGGCCTGACGTCCTGATCTGATCCATAGGTGTGAAGAGTGCTATTTTCTTGATTTCACGTGGTGCTGCAGGCGAGGAATGCCCTTGGGCCGAGATACACCCCGTTGCCCGGCAGGACTGAGATTCGAGATAAAGTGATTGAGTGTCCCTGAAACTCGTGAAAAAGGGCAACGAGATCTACGTTTACGACGCCTTCGGCAACCTCACCGCCGAGTACGGCGGCACGCCCTTAGCCGAGGGCGGCCCCCGCTACCTCACCACCGACCACCTCGGCTCGACGCGCCTCATCACCAAAGCAGACGGCGCCGTGGACCAGCGCATCGACTACCTCCCCTTCGGCAAAGCCATCCCCAACGGAGTCAGCGGCCGCGCCACCGGCCAGGGCTACCAAACCAACAGCTACCTCGACCCGCTGAAGCCCGGCTTCACCGGCAAGGACCGGGATGGAGAGACGGGGTTGGATTACTTCGGGGCCCGCTATTACGCGGCGGCGCAGGGGCGGTTTACAAGCGCGGATGCTCCTTTTGCGGATCAGCTCCCGGCGGACCCGCAGAGCTGGAACGTCTATGCCTATGCCCGAAACAACCCGCTGCGATTCGTGGATCCCACTGGGCAGTATGTTTGCGTGGCCATGACCAACGCCCAATGCGATTCCTTGGACCAAGCACTACAGGACGCGCAAAGCGCGGCGAATAGGATCGGAAGCCAGTACGGGAGGAACTCGCGACAGTACACCGACGCGCAGCGTGCGATTGATGCGTTCGGTAAGCGGGGTGTTGACAATGGTGTAGCTGTGACCTTGGGATCTGTCCGTGCGGACGCAGCTGCACAAGTTGCGGTCGGCGGCAATTTGCTGCCGAAAACAGCGGATAACCCAACTGGGCAGAACATCGCCATTACATTCGATCCGGGTCATTTCGGCTCAACAGCGGGCACAATTGTACTGGCCATTGTAGCCGCACACGAAGGCTCACATGTGGCTGATGGCTCCGAGTTCACGGCCTCCGGATTCAGCAATATGGCCAACCCGACGCAGTATATGACCGAAACTCGGGCGTTCGGCGTGACCGCAGCCATTGCCGAGGGATCTGGCGTCTACACGAATGGGTTCGCCTTCGGGGGCAATCCCCTCTGGCAGCCTGGTTGGACACCTTCACAGGTGCAGCAAGGCATCCAAAGTTTCCTTGCGGCGCCTGGGCTTTATGGCTACACCCCTAAGTCTCAGGGTGGAAGGGCCTTCAGCAAGCGGAACAAGGTGGTCCGGTGAAGAAGACCTCGGCTAGTTCTTTCATTTTGATCTGTCTTGTTTCTGGAGTGCTGTCAGGGCAGTCGCCCGATCGAGCGGGCTTTCTGATAGATGCAGATCGTCCCTTCGTAGATATAGTGTTTGATCGGACCGGCCCCTGGATCCCTGTGTTCGATGGAGAATCGTCACATGGACTTTGGCTCACATTACGCAACAATTGTGCATATCCGATCATGGTTGACACGATCACCGGACCGAAACAGAATGGTGTGTTGCTCGTTCACGAGATTCGAGAAGTCATTGGTGGCTTTCCGCATCCCCCAAGCGATAGTCGAGTGCCGCCGCCACTTAGCAATACCTATCGTGGGAGAGACATTCGGAATTCCATGCAAGTGCTGCCCGGAAGAACGCTACAATTTGGAATGCCTATCGAACACATTACCCGATCCACCTGGGTGAGGATTGAGTTCGACATTCTCTTTCCAAAACGACCATCCGGCAGGCAGCCGAGGATGTATCTTGATTACTACTGGATTGACCTGCCGAAAGAAGCGCAAGCCCTTTCTGAGCAGGTGACATCAGCGCTGAAGGCGAAGTAGCAGGCGTGCGGCGCGCGCTGGGTCCACGCCCCTGCCACAACCATCGTGCCCATCGTTCGGCGCAGGCGTTGGTTTTCGTATCCTGGAATCTATAAAGACGGGAGCCTCAAGTCGGTGACCTATCCTTCCGGACGCCTCATCGAATACCCCAGCCTCGACCGGGCGGGCCGCGTCCTGAAGGTCCAGGGCACGCTGGCCGGCACGACCACGGAGTATGCCAAGGCGGTCACCTACAACGCCAGCGGCCAGATGAGCTCGCTCACCTTCGGCAATGACCTGATCGAGCGTTGGGACTACAACCCCAGGCGCCTGCAGCCCTGGCAAATCCGCCTCGGCACGGCTACCGTTGACGACGCCCTGGGGCGCTGGCAGTTCGGCTACTGCGCCGGCCTGAATTACAACCAGGACTGCGCCAGCAACAAGGCGGAGTTCAGTGACTGGAACCCAATTGACGCATTACGAACGGTGACTGGCCCCCAATGCCCGAAAGGCGCGAGTCGGGTTTCTCTGCCTGCAAGCCTTTGATTTGTCTTTGGTTATGAGAAATCGTGACGTTTTGCCGGCGTGATCTGGGGGCGGCTTTGCAGAGCCACAGAGACCGGGCCATCAAATGCATCACCCTTAAGTGATTGAGAACAGGTGGAGCTCATTGGGGGCCAGTCGCCGCCCGGGTCAGGGGAATTGGGGTCCAGTCACCTAATGCCCCTACTGCGAGCATTCCACCCCACACCGATCAGCGTTCCAAACGAATAGCAGCCCCTCCAAACCCTAATACCCCACCCGCCCCTCCGAAGCCAGCCAGAGCCGGAACGGCTCTTCCCCTTCCCCGCCCAGCAGCCGCATGCTGGGCAGCGACCGCTCATCCGGCGGCAGCGGCACTTGCCGGTACAGGAATTCGTCGTCGAAACCGGCGCGCGCCGCATCCTGCCGGGTGGCGGCGTAAAACAACGCGTCGAGCCGCGCCCAATAGATCGCAGCCAGGCACATCGGGCACGGCTCGCAACTCGAATAGATCGCCGCGCCGCGCAACTCGAACCGCTCAAGCCTTTGGCAGGCGTCGCGGATGGCGACGATCTCGGCATGGGCTGTCGGATCGTTCGCCGGGGTCACCTGATTGACCCCCTCGCCGATCACCTTGCCGTCCATCACCACCACCGCCCCAAACGGCCCACCCTTGCCGAAGCGGGCATTGCCCGCCGCCAGCCGCAAAGCGTGGCGCAGGAAGTCTTCGTGCATAAAGATAAACCGGGGCCGCCCTTGTCGAAGGGACGTCCCCGGTCCTCGGGCTGCCTCAAGTGTAGCGCGCCTACTTGCCGGCGTTGAAGCGCTGTTCGGCCTTCGCCCAGTCCACCACGTTCCACCAGGCGCCGAGGTAGTCGGCGCGGCGGTTCTGATACTTCAGGTAGTAGGCGTGCTCCCACACGTCCACGCCGATGATGGCGAATTTGCCTTCCATCAGCGGGTTGTCCTGGTTCGGGGTGCTCATGATGTCCACGCCGTCGCCCGCTTTGATCAGCCAGGCCCAGCCGGAGCCGAACCGGGTCATGCCGGCGGCGCTGAACTGTTCCTTGAAGTGAGCGAAGTCGCCGTACTTGGCCGCGATGGCCTTGGCTAGATTGCCGGTGGGCTCGCCGCCGCCTTTGGGGGACATGATCTCCCAGAACAGGGCGTGGTTCCAGTGGCCGCCGCCATTGTTGCGGACCGCGCCGCGGATATTGTCAGGCACGGCGGAAACGCCATTGGCCAGCAGTTCATCGAGCGATTTGCCGGCCAGTGCGGGCACGCTCTCCACGGCCTTGTTCAGGTTCGCCACGTAAGCGGCATGGTGCTTGCCGTGGTGAATCTCCATCGTCTGTTTATCGATATGCGGCTCCAGCGCGTCGAACGCGTAGGGGAGCGAGGGCAGGGTAAACGCCATTCATAGCCTCCTTTGAGCTTGTCAACTATCCCAGATGATGATCGCGCCGCGAAAGTTGCGGCAGCGTTTTATCCCAGCGCGGGATCAGACGGCGAAGCCGCCCGCCCGCTCGAACGCGCCGGCGATGCGGAACATCCCGGCCTCGTCGAAATGTTTCGTGAGGATCTGCATCCCAACCGGCAGACCCTCTTTAGTTGTACCGCAAGGAACGCTCATGCACGGAATTCCGGCCAGCGAACCGGTAATCGTATAGATGTCGCTCAGGTACATTTGCAGCGGATCGTCGAGCTTTTCGCCCAAACGGAAAGCCGGGAACGGCGACACCGGAGCGGCCAGCGCATCCACCTGCTCGAAGGCCTGCGCGAAATCGCGCGCGATCAGCGTGCGCACGCGCTGCGCCTTCAGATAGTAGGCGTCGTAGTAGCCCGAACTTAACACGTAGGTCCCCAGCATAATGCGGCGCTTCACCTCCGCGCCGAAGCCTTCGTCGCGCGTCAGCCGGTACATTTCGGCGAGCGTGCGCGCGCGCGGCGAACGCATCGTGTAGCGCACTCCGTCGTAGCGCGCGAGGTTGGCGCTGGCCTCGGCCGTGCAGATGATGTAGTAGCAGGCGATCGCGTATTCGGTGTACGGCAGGCTCACGTCCACGATCTCGCAACCGAGTTCGCGCAGTTTCGCGACACCCTTTTCGATCTGCGCGCGCGTGTCGCCTTCAAGGCCTTCGAGATACTCCTTCGGCAGCCCGACGCGCAGGCCCTTGATCTCTTCCCGCGCGGCGGCGCGGTAGTCGGGCACCGGGACATCCGCGCTGGTGGCGTCGCGCGGATCGCGGCCCGCGATCACGCCGAGCAGCGCGGCGGCGTCATCCACGTTCCTCGCGAACGGCCCGATATGGTCGAGCGAACTGGCGAAGGCCACCAGGCCGTAGCGCGACACGCGTCCATAGGTCGGAGTGACGCCCACCACGCCGCAGAAGCTTGCCGGCTGCCGGATGGAGCCGCCGGTGTCCGAGCCGAGCGAAACGACGGCCGTGCCCTGCGCCACGCAGGCGGCCGAACCGCCGCTCGAGCCGCCCGGCACGCGGTCCGGCGCCACGGGGTTCTTCACGGAGCCGAAGGCCGAATTCTCGTTCGACGAACCCATCGCGAATTCGTCGCAGTTGGCCTTGCCGACGATCAGCCCGCCCGCGGCTTCCAGCCGTTCGACGGCCGTGGCGTCGTAAGGTGGCACGAAATTCTCGAGCATCTTCGAACCGCAGGTGGTGGTGATGTCCTTGGTGACAATCACGTCCTTCACGCCCACGGGCACGCCCGCAAGCGCGCCCGGCTCCTCGCCCGCGGCGAGTTGCTGGTCCACGCGCCGGGCCTGCGTGAACGCGCGTTCTTCGCACAGGCGCAGGTAGGCGTTGGTCCCAGGATTTTCGGCGGCGGCGAAGCGCAGGGCCTCGGCGGCGAGCTCGGCGGCGCTGAAACGGCGCGCGCGCAGGCCGTCGCGAATCGCGGAGATGGTGAGTTGCCGGACGTCCATTTAGCGCTCGATCACCTTGGGAACCTTGAAGTGGCCCGAACCGGAAAGCGGCGCGTTGGCCAGCGCGGTTTCGCTCGAAAACGATTGTCCGGCCGCGTCTTCGCGCAACGTGTCGAAGGGGCCCGAATCGGCCAGATACTGCGCCATCGGCTCGACGCCGCTGGTGTCGAGTTCGTTCAGCTTGTCCATGTGCTCGAGGATGCCGTCCAGGTCGCGTACCATGCGCTGCACTTCCTCTTCGGTCAACGCCAGATTGGCGAGCTCCGCCACGTGGCGCACCTCTTTTTCGGTAATCTTCACGCGCCTGCCTTTCTGCGGGGAATCCGGTCTATGCTGCGGAGCGGGCCGGCGGCTGGCTCCGCCGCGGGCGGTACGGCGCGCGCGGGCGGACGGCGGGGCACGCCTACGCGGAATTCGACCTCCCGCGGCGCCCGCCCGCCGAGCGTCTTCTCGAAGTTCGCCATGATTGGCTCGCGCAAGGCTTCAAGGTTGCGTTGCCACAGGGCGTCCTCGACGTCCACGATCAGCCGGCCGTCCACCAGCGCCACCGCGCGCGCCCGGTTTGCCAGCCGTTTGCCGATCACGGAGGGCCAGGCCGCCATGCACAGCTCGGCGGGGGTGAGCGCGGATTTTCCCTTGAGCTTCGGGATCAGGCGTCCGGCGTGTTCCATTTCGACGTCAAAAAGGCGATTCTAGCACGCAAAAGCGTGCTAGATTCGTCGTTTCATGCTCATTCTCGCATCGCAGTCGCCCCGGCGCCAGCAGCTTTTGCTCCAGGCGGGTATCCCCTTTCGAACGGCCGTCCCCGGGCTGGATGAACAACGGAGTGAGGGCGAAACGCCCGCCGCGTACGTCCTCCGCCTGGCCCGCGAAAAGGCCGAAGCCATCCAGACGGGCGCGAACGATTGGGTGCTGGCCGCGGACACCACCGTCGTGCTGGACGATCATGTGCTCGAAAAGCCCATCGACAGGGCCGACGCCGCGCGCATGGTGCGCCTGCTGAGCGGGCGCGTGCATGAGGTGCTGACAGGCGTCTGCCTGCGGCGCGGCGCACAGATCTGGACGGACGTCGAAACGACGCGCGTCGAGTTCGCCGCCCTCACCGAAGCCGAAATCGAATGGTACGCCGCCAGCGGCGAACCGCTCGACAAGGCGGGCGGTTACGCCATTCAGGGCCTCGCCTCGCGCTTCATCCCGCGCATCGAAGGCTGCTACTTCAACGTGGTGGGCCTGCCGGTGGCGCTGGTGTACCGGCTGCTGCGCGAGGCGGGCTACCACTTGCCCCTGGGATAGCGGGCGCGCATCCAATCGGCGAATTCGTCCGGCGCGGCCATGGTGGACAGCCGGCCCTGGCGAATCAGCGCCCACTGGCCGAACAGGCCCGCGGCCTTGATCTCTTTCAGCGTCACGGGCGGGGCGAAATCACGTAAAAACTCGAGTTCCACCACCCAGGATTTCGGGTTCGCGGCGTCGGGCCGGGGCGCCGAAACCACCCGCGCCAGCGCCACGACGGCCGATTCGCCGCCGCTGTGGTAGATGAAGACGCGGTCCTTCGGACGCATGGTCTTGATGACATTGACGGCCTGGGCGTTGGTGACGCCATCCCAGACGGTGCGGCGCTCGGCGGCGAATTGCGCGGCGGGGTAGGTATCCGGGTCGGTTTTGGCAAGGAAGTAGGGCATGGCGGGATCCGGCGCGGCGCGCGGCCGCTGAATCCAAAGTACCAGCCCCGAAGGCGCCATGGTTCCAGCGGGCTCCGCGGAGTCATAGTGTACAATCGGACACATAGGTGTATGACAAAAAGGCGGATAGATGTTCGGACGAGGCGCGTTCCGGGCGTCTGCCGGCGTGGCCCGCTCGCGCCGCGCATCCCACGGAGGGTTGAGCAATGAGGAAACGAACGCCGCGGGCGGCCGGTTGGCTTCTTGCAGTGATGCTGTTTGGCGCCGCCGCGCCGGCGCAGCAGCCCGCGCCCCCGGCCGAGCCGCAGCCGCAGCCGCAACCGGCCACGGAGGAGCGCTCCGCGGGGCCGAACATCGCTGAACCGGTGGATCCGAACACTTATCTGATCGGTCCCGAGGACGTTCTCTACATTCGTGTCTGGCGGGAAAACGAATTGAGTTCGATGGTGAGCGTGCGTCCCGACGGCAGGATCACGCTGGCGCTGGTGGGCGACGTGGAGGCCGCCGGTCTCACTCCGCTGCAATTAGCGGCGCGCGTGACGGAAGCCTACGGCAAGATCCTGAACAAGCCCGAGGTGATGGTGGAGGTGCGGCAGGTCCGCTCGAAGCGCTACTACATTTCCGGCAATGCGCTGAGAACAGGGCCACAGCCGCTGATTACGCCCACCACCGTGCTGCAGGCGCTCAGTTCGGCGGGTTTCCGCGACTGGGCCAAGACCAACAAGATCGTCATTATGCGCGGCACCCAACGGCTGAAGTTCAACTATAAAGACATTTTGAAGGGGAAGAAGCTCGAGCAGAACATTTATCTGCAGGATGGAGACCACATCTACATCCCGTAGGATGGACGGGTTGAAGCGGACGGCGTTGTCCCGGTCCGGAGAGTCGATCACGAGCGGGGGGAGAACGATCATGCAACCAACGAACCAAGGCGAACTTTCCGGGAGCGTCGCCCGCCGTCCACTGGATGTCGAGGACTATCTGGACATCGCGCGCCGGCACCGGTCTTGGATCCTGGCTCCGGCCTTCGCCGGGCTGGTGATCGCGGTGGTGACCGCGTTTCTCTGGCCCGACTCCTACCGTGCCTCGGGGATGATCCGCGTGGTGCCTCCCAAGGTGCCGAACCGCCTGATCCAGACCAATATCAGCGAGGCGATGACGCAGCGCGTGGCGAGCATCTACCAGGACATCCAAAGCCGGGGCACGCTCACGAACCTGATCCAGACGCACAATCTATATCCCGACGATCGCAAGCGGCTGCCGATGGAGGACGTGGTCGAGAAGATGCGTTCGGCGATCGATGTCGGACAGATCGCGGGCATGCGGCGCAGCGACAGCGGCGCGGCGTTCCGCGTTTCGTTCTCTTATCCCGACAAGCGCATCGCCCAGAAGGTCTGCTCGGATCTGATCTCGCGTTTTATCGATCTGAGCCTTTCGGCGCGGTCGTCGCAGTCGCTGATCACGACCGAATTTTTCCGCGATCAGTTGGAATCGGCCAAGGCGGAGATCGACGAGATCGACCGGCGCCTCACCGCCCTGCGCGTGCGCAATGCGGGTCAGACGCCCGATCAGGCCGACGGGTTGATCAACCGCATCAACTCGCTCGAATCCACTGTGCAATCGATTAACTCCTCGTTGAATCGCGTGAACCAGGAGAAGCTGCAGCTCGAAACGAATCTGCGATTTCTGCGCGATCAGGCCACGGCAGCCGTGAAGGGCGAGCCGGCCGGCGCCGGCGCCGGTTCGCGCGCGGGCGGCGCTCCGCGAGTGGATCCCCGGCTGGCGCAGATCGAGTCCGAGATCGCGCGGTTGGAGTCGAGTCTCGCTCTGTTGCGGGAGAACTACAAGGAAGGCCATCCCGACGTGCAGCGCGCGCAGAGCTACCTCGACGCCAAGCGGCGGCAGTGGGAGGACATGCGCCGTGAAATCGAGGCCGGTTCGCTCGCCGGACCGCCGGCCTCCGCGGCGGCCGCCGCCTCCGCCGAACGCCGGGTACCCGTGGAGTTGAGCCGCTCGATCGCGCAGGTCCAAAGCGCGCTGCAGGCCAAGGACATGGAGATGGAGGACCTCAACCGGCAGATGCGCGCCACCCAGGACCGCATCCGCGAGATACAGGCCCGGCTGGAAGCAAGTCCCGCCACGCAGCAGGAATATATCCAGCTGATGCGCGACCGCAAGCTGATCGAGGACCGCTACAACGAACTCGCCACGAAGGCGAACGTCTCGGCCATGGCGACCGATCTCGAGAACCGCAAGCAGAGCGAGACTCTCGAGATTCTGGAGCAGCCCATCATGCCCACCGATCCCTATGCGCCGAACCGCCAGGTGATTATTCTCGGGGGCCTGTTCATCGGCATGGCCATCGGCGTGGCGTTGGCCACCGGACGCGAATTGAAGGACACATCGCTGAAGAACCTGAAGGACGTGCGGGCCTACACCAAGCTCACGGTGCTGGGCAGTATTCCGCTGCTGGAGAACGATTTCATCGTCCGGCGCCGCCGCCGGCTCGGGTGGCTTGCCTGGGCTGCCAGTTTCCTGTTGGGCGTCCTGCTGATGGCCGGCTCGGTGGTGTATTACTACACCGCTCAGACGTGAGGTTCCCGGTGAGAATGAGCGAATCATGGCGCGAGGAGATCATCGATGAGTCGAGTGCATGACGCGCTGAGGCGCATGGAGGGCGGCACGGCGCAGCCGCCGCCGGCCAGTGAAGTGCAGGTCCGCCCTCCGCTCCCCGCGCCGCCCCGGGAACTGCACGACCTGCTCGCAAAGGCGGAAGTGATCCCCTTCACACCCTCCCCGGATGCCTCGCTGCTCGACGCCAGCCATCCGAACGAGACTCCCGGCGAGGAGTTCCGCAGCCTGCGCACGCGGCTCAACCACATGCAGAGCCTGCAGCCGATTCAGAGTCTGGTGATCACCTCCGCGTCACCCGCCGAGGGCAAGTCGTTCACGGCGGCCAACCTCGCGCTGGCGCAGTCTCATCTGGAGAACAACCTCACTCTGCTGGCCGATTTCGATTTCCGGCGCCCCGTGGTCCACAGCCTCTTCCAGGTGCCGCGCAGTCCGGGCATCACGGACTACCTGCGCGGCAAGGTGGAGTTGCACGAGATCGTGAAACGGATCGAAGGCAGCAACCTATGCATCATGCCGGCGGGCGAGGCGGTGCTGAATCCGCTGGAACTGCTGAACCTGCCCGAGGTAAAGGGGCTAATCGACCGGCTGCCCACGGTGTTCAACTGGGTGATTCTGGATACGCCGCCGCTGCTGTTCGCCGCGGACGCGAATCTGCTCTCCACCCTGTCGCACGGCCTGCTGCTGGTGGTGCGGATGGGCGTGACGACGATCGATTCGGTGACGCGCGCCATCAGTTCGCTGTGCCAGAACAACATGTTGGGCGTGGTGGTGAACGGCGCGGACAAGGGCGAGCTTTACAGCAAGTACACCTACTATCACTCGTATTACTACGCCAAGCCTGAGGAATAGCGCCCGGCCACGAGCGCGGAGTTCTTGCTGCCGAAAGCGATACAGTTGCACACGGCGTTTTCGATCCGCATAGGCCGGGCTTCGCCGGCGATGTAGTCGAGGTCGCACTCCGGGTCGGGCTGATCGACGTTCAGCGTCGGCGGCGCGAGGTTGTCGCGCATGGCGAGCAGCGTGGCGGCCAGGCCCGCAGCGCCGCAGGCGCCTTGCGGATGGCCGATCAGGCTTTTTACGCTCGATCCCGCCAGCCGGAAGGCGTGATCGCCGAAGGCCAGTTTCGTGGCGCGGGTTTCGATGCGGTCGTTCAGTTGGGTGGACGTGCCGTGGTAGTTGACATACTGGATCTGCTCCGGCGCGAGCCTGGCCTGGTTGAGCGCAAGCCGCATGGCGCGGGCAGGTTCCTCGCCGCATTCCTCGAGCCGCACCCGGTGAAAGGCCTCGCAGGTGCTGCCGTAGCCCTTGATTTCGCCATAAATGCGGGCCCCCCGCGCGCGGGCGCGCTGTTCGCTCTCGAGAACGAAGAACCAAGCGCCCTCGCCGATCACAAATCCGTCGCGATCCTTCGAGAAAGGGCGGGAGGCGCGCTCGGGTTCGTGATTCCAGCGGCTGGTCATGATCCGCATCAGTTGAAATCCGCGCAGGATGAGCGGCGCGAGGGGCGCATCGGCGCCGCCAACCACCACACATTCCTCCTCGCCGTAGCGGATGGCGCGGAAGGCGTGGCCGATGGCGTCGGTGGCGGAGGTGCAGCCCGTCGAGACCACGTGGCTCGCGCCGCGGAAGCCGAAGCGCATCGAGATCTCGCTGGCGAGGGTGCCTGGCGTCGAGCTTGGAATCACGTACACGCTGCACTGTTTCTGCAGGCCTTCGTAATACAGCCGGTATTGAGCTTCGGAGAACTCCTGGGCCGCTCCGCCCGTGCCGAGCATCACCGCGATGCGGCGCAACTCGCCGCGGTCCATCGAACCGGGCTGGAGACCGGCGTCTTCGACCGCTTCCGCGGCAGCGGCCACGGCCAGCGCGACGGTGCGCGAGACGTGCGGCCGGTCCTTGGGTTCGATCCAGCGGTCCGCGTCGAAGTCCGGGATCTCGCCGGCGATCTGAACCGAGTGCTGGGACACATCAAACCGGCTCACCCGCCGGACACCGCTCCGGCCTTCCCGCGTGGCCTGCCAGAAGGCCTCCCGGTCGAGGCCGTTGGGGCTGACCGCGCCGATTCCGGTGACGGTAACCCGCTGTATTTTGTTCGTTTCATCCACGGTAAGCCTACTATTGTCCCTAAATTAGGATGCGGAACGGGTGTGCTAGGATGGGCATTCCGATGCGCGCGGTCAACACAGAGACACCTGCCGGCGGGGGTCTGTCCGAGCGCGCCTGCCGCATCCTGGCTGGTGCGGACGCCGGGATCGCGGGCGGCGCCCTGGTGCTGGCGTGGCTGGTGTTCGCATCCCGGCTGCAGGGCGGTTACTGGTGGACCAATTGGAACGTGGCCGGAGCGGTCTTTTATGGCGAGCGTGTGTACGGCATGGGTTGGGGCGCGGCCTCGATTACCGGCGCGGCGGTTCTGCTCCTGCTTTACGCCTTGCTCGGGGCGCTTTTTGCCTTCCTTGCCCGGCCGCGAGGGTTTGCGTTCAACTTGCTGGCGGGCGTGACCGTCGCGCTGCTGTGGCACCAGGCCGCGGCCTGGATCTTCTGGCCAAGGTGGGGTCCCGGGGTGATTTTTTATCTTCATCCCGCGGTCATGTTGCCAGCAAACCTGCTGTTCGGCATTTCTCTGATCCGCTTCGGCCCGCGTTTTCGCAAGGTGGCGACGGCGTTGGGGGGCGAGGAGTGGGCCGCGGAATACCGGCCGGTGCGCTTGCCCCCCCTGCCGCCGCCACCGCCGTTGCCGCGCGAATTTGGAGCGGCAGAGCCCCCGCAGAGCGAGGCGGCGCGGAGCGAACCTGCGCCACCGGTGGATACAGCCGGCCCCGGGCCGGAACCGGCGCCGGAGGTGGACGGCGAGGCCCCGTCCGGGGAGGAATCCAAAACAGATCGCCCCGCCGATTGTTGAACCGCCGTGCGTTCCGCTAGAATAAGGAGTTTGAGCCTGCGTCCGGAATCGTTTCTTCAGTGAAACGCCTTCTCGATCCGGAACGTCCAGAGCGAAGGCTTTCATGAGAAAGGATTCAGTCTGCCAACGATGACGTACAGGCGAAGAAGCCTGGTTGCCGCCCTCAATTGCTTTCTCCTGGCGTTGGCCATTACCGGCCCCTTCGGAGTGCGGAGTGCGGCCCAGCAGACCCCTCCGGCGGCCCCCCCCAAACCTCCCGCCGCCAAGCCCGCAAGTCCTTTCGAGTCGGTCCCTCAGACCACCGAACCGGCGAAGCCTAAGCCCGCGAGCCCCTTCGAGTCCGTTCCTCAGACCACCGAGCAGGCCAAACCTAAACCGCCCGGCCCCTTTGAATCCGTCCCGGCTCCGTCCGAGGGCGCGAAGCCCGAAGAGGATGCGCCTCTCAGCCCGGACGAAGTGCCCGACATAGTGGAGGCCGTGGAATTCCGCGGCGCCCGCCGCGTGCCGCAGGACACGCTGCGGGCCTTGATATTCACCAAGGCCGGCGACCGCTACGACCCCGGCGCTCTGAACCGCGATTTCATGGCGCTGTGGAACACCGGTCGCTTTGACGACATTGTGCTCGAACGCGAGCCCGGGCGAAAGGGATGGATCCTGCGTTATCTGGTGACCGAGCGGCGCGTGATCCGCAAAATCGAGTACCCGGGCGCGAAGTCGGTCACGGTGTCGGAAATCCTCGATCGTTTCAAGGAACGGCGCGTGGGCCTGAGCGTCGAGCAGCAGTACGAACAGGCGCGCGTGCAGCGAGCCGCCGTTGTGCTGAAGGAGTTCCTGGCCGAGCGCGGGCGCCAATTTGCAACTGTAACGCCGGAAGTGCGCCAGATCCCGCCGTCCTCGGTGGAGGTGAACCTGCGCGTCGAGGAAGGCGCGAAGGTGAAGGTCGGCAAGATCGAGATCCTCGGAAACCAAGCCTTCGGCGACCGCGCGGTGCGCCGCGCGATGGCCAACTCGCGGCCCATCGGGATCCCCAAGTCGATCTTCCTTGAAAGCCTGTTCGCGAAGACGTTTGACTCGTCGAAACTCGAGGAGGACAAGGATCGCATCCGGATGTTCTACTCGACCCGCGGCTACTTCCTGGCGCGCGCGACCGATCACACGGTCACCATGCGCGATACCCCCGGCGGGCGCATCTGGTGGTTCCCGCCGATGGCGTGGAAGAAGACCAAGCCGGGCAAGAAGGCCGATATTACGGTGACGATGGAAGAGGGGCGCCTGTACCGGCTGGGCAAGATCAACTTCACCGGGGTCAAGCAGTTCAAGACGCTGGACGTGTTTGCGCCGGGGCTGTTCAAGATGAACACCGGCGACATCTTCTCCACCGAAAAGCTGGGCAAGGGCCTGCAGGAACTCAGCAAATTGTACGGCAACTTCGGCTTCATCGATGCCGTCGCCGAGCCTGACTTCGATCCGCGTCCGGACGGAACGATAGACCTGACCTTGAACATCGATGAGGGCGAGCGCTTCTTCGTCCGCCGCATCGACTTCGAAGGCAACAACACGACGCGCGACAAGGTGATCCGCCGGGAACTGCTGCTCGACGAAGGCGATGTGTACAACACGCGGTTGTGGGAACTCTCCATCCTGCGCCTGAACCAGCTTGGCTATTTCGAGGCCCTGAAGGAAGAGGAAGCCGCGCAGATCACGCGCGACACGCGCAACAACACGATCGACATCACGCTGAAGGTGAAAGAACGCGGGCGGAACTCGGTGAGCCTGAACGGCGGCGTGTCGGGCATCGCGGGTTCGTTCATCGGCTTCGGCTACGCGACGAACAACTTCCTGGGCCTGGGCGAGACGCTCTCGCTCGATGCGCAATTAGGTGACCGCGTGCGCAACGTGACATTCGGGTTCACGGAACCGTACTTCCTCGACCGGCCGATGCAGCTTGGGTTCACGGTGTACACGCAGCGTTTCAACTTCGACCAGGCGCGCGAGGTGTCGCTGTTCTCGGGCCGCAACCTGATTCCGCTCTATGAATCGCTGGGCCGCGAAAACCTGCTGAACTATGTGACGAACGGCGTGGGCGCGACGGTGTTCTGGAGCTACCCGCTGCGGCGCTCGTTCGCTCGCGTGAGCCTGACCTATGGCCTCGACCGCCAGAACGTGCGCACGTTGAACGACGCCACCAACGATCAGTTCCAGTTCTCGAACTTCCTGAACTTCGACGGGCCGAACCAGTTGTCGGGCATCATCACCAGCCGCGTCGTGCCATCGTATCAGTACAACACCATCGACCACCCGATCACGCCGTCGCGCGGCAAGAGCATTTTCGCGTCGGTGTCGGTAGCAGGCGGTTTCCTGGGCGGCAACGTGAACACGATCGAGCCGACGCTGTCGTTCACTTATTTCCGGCCCGCCTTCCGCCGGGGCCACGTCTTCGGCATGCGCGTGTTGGGCCGCCTGATTGCGGGCTATGGGGGGCGTACGGCGCCGCCGTTCAACCGCGTCTTCATGGGCGGCGAAAACGACGTGCGCGGCTTCGAAATCTGGTCGATTCTGCCGGCCGTATTTATTCCGAGCGAGGGTATCACCGAGGTGCTGAACGACGACGGTTCGGCGCGCCTGCAGCCCGTCATCATTGACGGCGAGCGCACCACGGTGATCGCCACGCAACGCATGCCGGTCTATCAGTTCATCCCTACCGGCGGCGACACGCAAGGCGTCGCCAACTTCGAGTACCGCATTCCGATCGTCGGCCCTGTGGTGCTGGCGGCGTTTTTCGACGCAGGCACGAACCGCATCAGCCTGCCGAACCAGTTGCGCCTGAATCCGGGCCGCATCGACGAACTGAACTTCAACCATCCCGGCGCCGCGTTCGAAAACCAGTCGCAGGTGATTCGCGCGACGCAGCAGATCCGTACGTCCACGGGATTGGAACTACAGATCATGATGCCGGTGGTGAACGCACCCTTCCGGTTGTACTGGGCCTATAATCCGACAGTCGTGCAGGACTTGTTCCGTCCCCCCATCGCGGCGGACCCTTCGATCTTCCCGAATCAGGCCACGCTGATCCGCGCGGCGCAGCAATTCGCATTGCCGCGGCCCTGGTTTGAACGCCGCAGCATGTTCCGGTTCACAATCAGCCGCACGTTCTAACGTCCTGGAAACAAGGCTGCGCCGTGTTAGCATCAAATAGTTTGAGGAGTCAACGCACCGTGAAAATTGATTTGAAAGTTCTGGGTCTGGCTGCCGCCGCGCTGATGCTGGCCGTGCCCGCCGCCCGCGCGCAGCAGGCCCCGTCGAAGATCGCCATCATCAACATCCAGAATGCGATTCTGGCCACCAAGGACGGCGAAAAAGCCCGCGAGCAGATCCGTGCCAAGTTCGAGCCGCGCTCGAAGGAGATCGAGGCCGCGGGAGGCGAAGTGCAGAAACTGCGTGAGCAACTGCAGAAGACGGCCAACGCCATCTCGGCAGAAGCCCGCGATAAACTCTCGCGCGAGATCGACGACAAAAACAAGAAGCTGCAATGGGACAGCGAGGATTTCCAGCAGGATCTCCAGCAGGAAGAGCAGAAGCTGGTGGGGGAAATCGGTCAGCGCATGATCCAGATCATCGACGAATACGCCAAGGCGAATAACTACTCGGTTGTCCTCGACGTCTCCAGCCAGGCCAGCCCGGTGCTGTGGGCCGCCACCGGCATCGACATTACGGTGGATATCGTGCAGCTTTACGACAAGAAGCACGGCGCCGGCGCGGCCGCCGCACCCGCGAAGCCAGCCGCCGCACCCGCGAAGCCGTAAGCTCGCTCGCTGAGCAGAGGGAGGCCCTTCAGCATTGGGCGCCGGGCTCTCCCGCGCCTGACGCGCTTTCTGCCGCTGGGCGGCCGTCTCAAAATCCTGCCGGCACGACGCGAAATACGCCCTTCCACTCCGCGCCGGCGCCAATCGACGGCAGCCCTTTGTACCAGCCCGCATGGGCAGCGTTGAAGGCGTTCGTGATCGCCGTCATCGGCTCGAAGCAGATGAAGCTGCGGCCCTTCGGCGCATACACGACCGCCACATCATAGCCGGAGCCGTATTCCACGGTCACCGATTCCTGGCGGCCTTCCACCCGGAAACGAGCGAAGCCGTCCGCATCCCGGACCAGCCCGCCGAAAACATCGTCCAGCACCACATCGCCCAGCCGGACGGGATTCGCGTGCGGATTGGGAGTCACTTCGCCCGTCGGAATTAGGCGGTTCGAAAGCACGTAGCGCTCGCGCGCCGCCAGCGTCACCTTCCACTCATCCTGAGGCGCGTCGTTCACCTGGAAATACGGGTGAAAACCGAGCGAAACCGGCATCGTCTCGCGCGATTCATTGCGGATGAGGGTTTCGACCTCCAGCGCCCCATCGCGCAGGCGGTATTCGATCTCGATCGTGTGCGCGAACGGGAATTGCGCCATCAGTTCGGGGTAGCGCCAGAACTCCAGCCGCGCCCGCATGGCCGAAGCTTCGCTTCGCACCACCTCCCAGCGCTTCTCGTATTGCAGCAGGCCGTGGATGGGCGTGTTGTTCGGACCCGGCCGGGCATTGCCGAGATCGGGGTTCAGCGTATACTTGCGTCCGTTCACAAAGTAGTGCATCCCGTCGATGCGGTTGGCCCAGGGCCACAGCAGCGGGTTGCCCAAGAACGTGGGTTTGGCGGCGAACTCGCCCACGGTCTGGTACGGCGACCAGAAGACGCGTTTGCCCTTGACGGTCATCTCATAGCTGTTCATGCCGAGCGAGGGTGCGATGCGAACTTCGATCTGGCGCGCGGCATCGCGCAGGATGTGCACTTCGATGTTGTCGATCATTTGGCGTTCAGCAACAGAGGGGAGGGTGGCCAGCAGAAGTGCGGCCGCGAGGAACCAGGCTCTCATGATCCGTCATCTTACCGCGCCCGCGCTTCGAGAGCCGGATCGCGCGGGTCGAAATCGGTCTCTTCCTGGCAGCACTGGCACTTGCCAGGCGAATACGTGCGAATCGCGCACACCTCGCACCAGTAGGTGATCACCAGCGCCTCGCCGCCGCGGATCACGAACATCGCCTTTTTATAGATGGGATCGACGCGGAAGCCGCCCGTTCCCTCGAACCGGCCCACCGCTTCGAACACCTCGGCGCGAACGCGTTCGTCGTCCAGCACCGCGAGCGATTCCGGATCGGCCAACAGGCGCAACCCGATCCCATCGGCGGTGCGCAGCATGGGCTCCGATCCCGTCGCGTGCGTCAGGCGGCCGCGCACACGTTCCTGCTCGCCCTCGAAAGCCGGCACGAGGGCGGGGCCGGACAGGCACAACATGATCGCTGATCGTCGCGTCAACACTCTTGATTGGATGTCAGACCGGCGGTTTGCGATTCGCGCCCGCCGGGTGCAACAGGCGCAGGCCGTTGAACGTAACCAGGAACGTGGCGCCCATGTCGGCGAGTACGGCCATCCACAGTGTCGCCATGCCCGCCATCGCGGCCACCAGAAAACCGGCTTTCAGCACCAGCGCGAGCGTGATGTTCTGCTTGATCACGGCCACCGCGCGGCGCGAGTGGCGCAGCAGAAACGGCAGGCGCGACAGATCGTTGGCCATGAAGACCACATCGGCGCTCTCGCGGGCCACATCCGTGCCCTGGCGGCCCAGCGTGATGCCGAGCGTGGACCGGCTCAGCGCCAGCGCGTCATTGACGCCGTCGCCGAGCATCGCCACATGGCCGTGGTCCCGTTTCAGAGCGTCCACGGCGGCGGCCTTTTCCTCGGGCAGCAGGCCCGCGCGCACGTCCTCGATGCCGGTAGCGGCGCCCACGGCGCGCGCCGTGGCTTCGTTGTCTCCACTCAGCATGACGGTCCGGGCGATGCCCATGGACTTGAGTTGTTCGACCATCCAGCGCGCTTCCGGCCGCACAGGGTCGGAGATGCCCAGAACGGCCCAGACTTCTTCGTTGAGGCCGCACACCACTACGCTTTGCGCCTGCCCGCCGAGGCGCACGATTTCGGATCCCGCGAGCCCGGGAACAACCCCCTTTTCCGCAAGCAACCGCTCGCCGCCCGCCCAGAACAGGCCCTCTGCGTGCTCGGCTTCCGCGCCGCGCCCGCGCAAGTTGCGGAACGATTCCGCGGCCGGGGCCTGAATGCCCTGTTGCGCCCCATGCCGGAGGATCGCCTTTGCCAGAGGATGCTCGCTGGCCTGCTCGAGGCTCACCAGGCGGGCGAGCACTTCCTCGGCGGGACGGCCGTTGAGCGCTACCATCTCGCGCACTTCGGGACGGCCGCCGGTCAGAATGCCGGTCTTGTCGAAAGCCACCGCGCGGATGCGGGCTGCCTCCTCGAGAAACGCGCCGCCCTTGATCAACACGCCATGCCGCGCGGCCGACGCCAGCGCCGCCACCACCGTGACGGGCGTCGAGATCACCAGCGCGCAAGGGCAGGAGATCAGCAGCACCACCATACCCTGATAGAACCACTCGCTCCACACGCCGCCCGCGAAAAGCGGCGGCAGCACCATCACGCTGAAGGCCAGCAGGAAAACCGCCGGCGTGTAAATGCGTGTGAACTTCTCAACAAACTGTTCGCTCGGCGCGCGGCGCGCCTGCGATTCCTCCACCATGCGGATCATCCGCGCCAGCGTGGTGCTCTCGGCCGCTTGCGTCACGCGGATTTCCAGCATGCCGTCTTCGTTGATCGTGCCCGCATACACGTGGTCGCCGGGGCGCTTGTCCACCGCCACGCTTTCGCCCGTGATCAGCGCCTGGTCCACCCGCGATTCGCCCCGCAGCACCTCGCCGTCGCAAGGAATGCGCTCGCCCGGCTTCACGCGGACGCGCGCGCCGGCCTGCACGCGGGCCATGGGCGTGAGGTGTTCGTGCTCGCTTTCGCCCTGGCCATGCAGCACCGCGGCCTCGGCCGGCGCCACCTGCAGCAGCTTCGCGATGGCGTCGCGGGCCCGCGTCATGCTCCAGCCCTCCAGCCACACGGCCAGACAGAACAGGAAGGAGAGCGTGGCCGCCTCGGTCCACTCGCCCAGCGCCGAAGCGCCGATCAGCGACAGCACCACAAGCAGGTTCATGTCCGGACGCAACGTCCGCAGCGCGTGCCAGGCCTTCGGCAGCGCGTGGATCGCGCCGCTGATTATCGCGATCCAGTACAGCACCAGCACCCCGGCGGGAATGTCATGGTGATGATTGTGGTCGTGCTGATGCGCCAGCAGGGTTTCCACAAGGTGGCCGGATTCCAGCCCCTGCCAGAGCATGCCGGCCAGCAGCGTGAGGCCGCTGACCCAGGTGAGCGCCCGGCGGCCGTGCCGGTCCCAGAGGCCGCGCTTCACCGCCGGATCCGCCTCCCACGGCTGGCAGCGCATGCCAGTGGCCTCCACTGCCCGCTCGATGGCGCTGGCCTCGACGCGCTGCGCGTCATATTCCACGGTCATCCGGGCCTGGAACACATCGAAGTGCAATTCGCGGATCCCCGCCACCTGGCTCAGCGCGCGCCGCAGCAGCGAGACCTCTTCGGCACAGTCCATTCCCTGGATCCGATAGGTGGTCTTGGTATTAATGAGAACGTCTCCTCAATAACATTGTAGCCTGGAAAGCGGATTCGCTTGCGCGGACCAAACAACCAGAGTACACTGAGAACAGTTGAACAGATGTGCAAGTGTTCTATCTGTCAACCGAACCAGCATGGCACGCGCCACCAAGCCCGATTGTAAGCCGGCCGACCACCGCGGCGCGGCGCGTCACCTCCCGGTGAACCCGGAAGCGATGGACCGGGCCGCGGCCATTTTCCGGGCATTGAGCGAAGTCCCCCGCTTGCGGATTCTGGCGCTGTTGAGCCAGGGGCCGAGCTGTGTCTCAGAGCTGGCCGCCGCCGAGGGCGAGGATTTGTCGACCATTTCGCAGCGCCTGCGAGTGTTGCGCGCCGAGCGTCTAGTCAAGCGGCAGCGGGCGGGCAAGCACATCAACTATTCGCTGGCCGACCAGCATATTCTGGATCTCGTTTTCAACGCGCTGGCGCACGCCAGCGAAGCGCCGGCCGCCGCGGCGGCCGCCTCCGAACCGTCCCCATCAGCAAAGAAAGGAAAATCCCGATGAGCGAACATCGCATTCATGAAAACCATCCCCACGTCCATGGTGAAGGCTGCGGCCACACGGCCGTGAAGCACGCGGGCCATGTGGATTATCTGCACGACGGCCACCTGCATTCACCGCACGGCGACCATGTCGATGAGCATGTCATCGAGGTAAGCCCAGCCAATCCCGCCGCATGCACGCCCGCGCATGCCTGCGGCGGCCACGACGCCGCGCACGTCCACGGCCAGGGTTGCGGGCATGAGGCGGTGCCGCATGGCGATCATGTGGATTACCTTGTCAGCGGCCATCTGCACCACCCGCACGAAGGCCACTGCGACGACCACGGCCGCCTGGAACTGGCCTAGACGACCGCGGGCTGGGCCCGCGGCGCCATGGAAGTCGAACCGCCGGCGTACCGGGCCAGCAGGTCCGGCGCCGGCACCTCCACCGAGCCCCTTTTGAGGCGCAGAAGGCCTAGCTTCGTCATCGCGCTGAGACCCCGGTGAAGGGTCACCCGTGTGCATCCGGCCATCCGCGCCAGGGCATCCTGCGTGAGAGGGATGCGGACACCGTCCGGTCCGGAGGGCGGGCGGTTGAGCGGTTCACAGAGGTCCCAAAGCATGCGCGGGAGCCGGTCTTCGATCGGCTCGGTGAGGCAGGCGGCGAGGCGCTGGAGAATCTCCTGCTGGCGCTCAACCGCCTGGGCGAGGGCCGTCAGGGAGAGCGCCGGATTCGCCGCGCAGGCCTCCAGCCAACGGGTGCGCTCGACGCGCAGCAGTTCGGATGTCACCAGGACACGCGCCTCCACGGGCAGTGGCCCCTGGGTCACCGCCTGGTCCAGTCCGATCCAATCGCCGGGCCGGATCACGCTCAGCATCATCTCCATGCTGGGCGTGGCGCGGTAGGTGACAAAGCCCGCACCGCGCTGCATCCGGTAGACATAGCGCGACGGCTCGCTCCGCCGCAAGAGCGGTCCGGCCTTGGGAGGCCAGTACACTAATTGAGCGCCCTTTCGGATCAGCGCGTCAACATCAAGAAACGGTCCAGACAGAAAGCCATTCTCGACTTGCATGGAATCCCCGTATCCAATCCTCTGCATTATACTCGCGATTTTCGCCAATAGCGAGAATATTTTTTGGGGGGGAGTGTTACCGGTTGGAATCCCGGTTCCGCAACAGGTTCGCGAAACCGGCGGCCGTTTCAAAATCCGAAACAAGTTCACCGGTTTCCAATTTTTTTCGCAGATCGCTAATCCGGAGCTCCAACTCCTTTAGGACCGGCGCCACCTCGCCGTGATTTGTCGCCAGGATGTCGCGCCAGATCTCAAAGCTGCTCAAGGCCAGCCGGGTCATGTCCGTCAAACCCGGGCCCGCAACGGCGGCGACAGCGGCAGCGTCCGGGCGGGCGGCCAGCGCCGCCGCCAGGGCCGTGGACACCAGTTGCGGGCCGTGCGAGGCGGCGGCCACCAGCCGGTCGTGCTGATCGGCGGCGAGCCAGTCAATGCGCGCGCCGATTTTCTCCAGCCACCCCACGAATTCCTTCGTCACTCCGGCCTCGCGCGCTTCGGGGCCGGCGGGCGTCAACAGATAAGGCCGGCCGCGAAACAAGTCCGCCTCGGCCGCCTCGACGCCGCGCGCCTCCTTGCCCGCCATCGGATGCCCGCCCAGAAAATGCGCGCCCGGAAGGCACACGCGCGCCTTTTCGACGATTGCGCTTTTCGTGCTGCCCGCGTCGGTGATCAGCGCTCCGGGCCGCGCCAGCGGGCCTAGCGCCTCGATCGTCTCGAGAATCCGGCTGATGGGCTGCGCGAGGTAGAGGACATCGGCGGCATGTGCGGCCTGCTCCAGGCTCACCCCTTCGTCGATTGCGCCTCGCGCCCGCGCGGCTTCGATCGTGGCCGGGGAACTGACCCCCCAGATGCGGCCCCCGAAGCCCGCCGAGCGCAGCGCCAGTCCAAACGAGCCGCCAATCAGACCCACCCCGGCGATGGCAATGGTCTCAATCACGGTGCGTCCCTTACAGCGTCCGGTCCACCGCCGGCGCGATGATCCGCAACTGCGCCATGAGCGTCTCGAACTGATCCGGGTAGAGCGATTGCGCTCCGTCACTCAATGCCCGGTCCGGGTCCGGATGGACTTCCACCAGCAGACCATCGGCGCCCGCCGCCACGGCGGCGCGCGCCATCGGCAGCACTTTGTCGCGCCGCCCGGTGCCGTGCGAAGGGTCGGCCATGATGGGCAGGTGGGAGAGCTTTTTTACGACGGGGATTGCCGCCAGATCCATCGTGTTGCGCGTATAGGTCTCGAATGTGCGGATGCCGCGTTCACATAAAATCACGCGGTAATTTCCGCCCGAAAGGATGTATTCGGCCGAAAGCAGCAGCTCTTCAATGGTGGCGGCGATGCCGCGTTTCAAAAGCACCGGCTTGGAACTCCGCCCGAGTTCCCGCAGCAGGTTGTAGTTCTGCATATTGCGCGCGCCCACCTGCAACAGGTCCACATATTGTTCAAGCAGCCCGATCTGCGTATGGTCCATCACCTCGCTCACCACCAGCAGGCCGTGCGCGTTGGCGGCCTCACGCAGCATGATCAATCCCTGCTCACCCAAGCCTTGAAAACTGTAGGGAGAACTGCGCGGCTTGAACGCGCCCGCGCGGATCAGCTTCGCTCCGGCCTTCGCCACCGAGGCGGCGATCGACTGGATCTGCGGCTCGCTCTCCACGCTGCACGGCCCGGCCGCCACCACCACCTCGGGTCCGCCGATGCGCACCCCGTTCGGAAACTCGACCACTGTGCCCTCGGGCTTGAAGGCGCGCGCCGCCAGTTTATAGGGCGAAGTCACGCGATGGCATTCCTTCACGCCGGGCATCACCTGCAGGTCGTCGGGCGAAAGATCGCCTTCGGGGCCCACGCCGCCGAGCACGGTATGAATCACGCCGGTCGAGCGGTGCACGGAGAAGTTGAGCATCACCAGCCGGTCGATGACGCCCTGGATCTGTTCTTCCGAGGCGCCGGCCTCCATTACCACGATCATGCCTCGTTCTCCTTTTCCATCCGCTCGCGCTGCAGCGTCCGCATTTCGTCGATGATTCGTTCGAACAGGCGGCGTACGGCGGCCTCGGACAGCGGGCCCTGATTGCCGCGGGTGACGTTGCGGAAGACCGCGTCTTCGCGTTTCGGCTCGTAAATGGGCAATCGGGCTTCCTTTTTGATCGCGCCGATCCTCTCCACGACGCGTGCCCTTTCGTTGAGGCGTTCGAGGATGGCGAGGTCGATCTGATCGATCTCGTCGCGGTGCTCTTCGAGCAGCCGGATCGCTTGTTCGGGGGTCATCGGTCCGGCCCTCCGGAAGGCGTGGTCAGCGCGCGTGTGAACGCTTCCAGCCTGGCCGGCAGATCCGGCGCGGCGCCGTGTTCTTCCACCACCCGCATCAGGGCGCTGCCTACCACCGCGCCGTCGGCATAGGCGCCGATCGCCTGCACATGCTCGGCTCTCGATACGCCAAAGCCCACGGCCACAGGCAAATCGGTAAGACTCCGGATCCTTTCCACCAGCGGTCCCACGCCCGCCTGCACCGAATCCTGCTCGCCGGTGACGCCGGTTCGCGACACGACATAGACGAACCCCGACGAATATTCGGCCACCAGTTTCAGACGGCGCTCGGTGCTGGTGGGCGCGGCCAGAAACACGGTGTCGAGGCCATGGGCGCGAAGCTGCCGCACCGGCTCTTCTGCTTCTTCGACGCTCAAGTCGGTCAGCAGCACTCCATCGATGCCGCGCCGGGCCGCTTCCTCGCCCAGGCGGTCGAAGCCATAGCGCAGCAGCGGGTTCATGTAGCTGAACAGCAGGATGGGCATTTCGCTGCGCTCACGGATGCGGCTGGCGATTTCGAGCACGCGCGCCACGGTGGCGCCCGCGTGCAACGCGCGGTCCGAGGCGCGCTGGATCACGGGGCCGTCGGCGATGGGATCGGAGAAGGGAACGCCCAGTTCGAGCACGTCCGCGCCGCCGCGCTCGAGCGCCAGCGCCAGTTCGGGCGTCAGGCCGGGCGAAGGGTCGCCCGCGGTGAGATACGCCACCAGCGCGGGCCGTTTTTGAAACCGGCAATGGGCGAAGCGCCGGCCGATTCGTTGACTACTTTCCATCGGGATTGTCCAATTCCGGGAGATTTTCGCGGTAGATATCCGTATCCTTGTCGCCGCGCCCGGAAAGATTGATGAGGAAGATCTGACCCTTCGCCTCCGGCGCGCGCCGCAAGGCCTCCGCCACGCCGTGCGCGGATTCGAGCGCCGGAATCAGGCCCTCGGTGCGCGCCAGGGTTTTCGCGGCTTCCAGCGCCTCGCGGTCGGTGATCGATACATATTCGGCGCGCTTCTCATCGTGGAGCCAGGCGTGTTCCGGACCGATGAGCGCGTAATCGAGGCCCGCCGACACCGAATGGGTCAGCGACACCTGCCCTTCGCCATCCTGCAGCAGATAGCTGTAAGCCCCATGCAGCACGCCCGGGCTGCCGCCTTCGAAACGCGCGGCGTGCTCGCCCAGCGCGTGGCCGCGGCCGCCGGCTTCCACGCCGACCAGTGCGACGCCCGGCTCCGGCACAAACGCCGTGAAAATTCCGATGGCGTTCGAGCCGCCGCCCACGCATGCGAACACCGCGTCAGGCAGGCGCCCGGTGCGCTCGAGCATCTGCGCCCGCGCTTCGTCGCCCATGCAGCGGTGAAAATCGCGGACCATCATCGGATACGGATGGGCGCCCAGGGCCGAGCCCAGCAGATAGTGCGTGTCGTGGACATTCGTCACCCAGTCGCGCATCGCCTCGCTGATGGCGTCCTTCAGAGTACGGCTGCCGTTGGCGACGCCCACCACCTTCGTACCCAGCAGGCGCATGCGGAAGACATTCAACCGCTGGCGGCGCATGTCCTCCTCGCCCATGTACACGGTGCAATCCATGCCGAACAGGGCGCAGACGGTGGCCGTGGCCACGCCGTGCTGGCCCGCGCCGGTCTCGGCGATAACGCGCCGTTTGCCCATGCGCCGCGCCAGCAGCGCCTGCCCCAGGCAGTTGTTGATCTTGTGCGCGCCTGTGTGCAGCAGGTCCTCGCGCTTGAAGAACAGGCGTGCGCCGCCGAGTTCCTCGCTCAGGCGGCGGGCCTCGTACAGCGGCGTGGGGCGCCCGGCGTAGTTGTGCAGCAGGTCGTCGAGTTCGCGCTGGAAATCGGGGTCGCGGCGGGCATCGCGGTAGGCCTGTTCGAGGTCCTCGAGCGGCGCCATCAGAGTTTCGGGGACATACCGACCGCCATAGGGGCCGAAATGCCCTTGCGCGTCGGGGTATTGGGGTTGGGTGCTCATCGGTCCACTTCCCGTACGGCCTTCACGAAGGCCCTTATCAATCTATGATCCTTCCGGCCGGGCTCAAACTCCAAGCGCGAACAGGCATCCACGCCCCAGGGGTGCACCGCGCGCACCGCTTCGCCCACGTTGTCCGGACCCAGGCCTCCGGCGAGGACAATCGCCCGGCCGGCTTCGCGCGCCAGTTCCCAATCGAACACGCGGCCCGTGCCGCCGCGCTCCTCGCCCGCCAGGGCGTCGAGCAGAATGAGTTCGGCTTCGCTCGCCCGCGCGCGTTCGAGCCAGCCCGGCGCGCCCGCGGCGATGGCCTGCCACCAGCGGCCGCGCACGGCGCGGTCCGCCGTTCCGTGCAGTTGCACGACGTCCAGGCCCACGAGCCCGGCGATCTCTTCCATCTCTTGAGCCGCCGCATCGACAAAGACGCCAACGCGCAACACGTCCGGCGGCAGATCGCGCACGATTTCCCGCGCCCGTTCCTCATCGACGTACCGCGGACTGCGCGGCCAGAAATTCAGGCCGATGGCGTCGGCCCCGGCTTCGGCCGCCGCTTGCGCGTCCCCGGCCGTCGTGATGCCGCAGATCTTGATGCGGGTCATGAACGCAACGCCCGCAGGGCCGCCGCGGGGTCTCCGGATTTCATCAGGTGCTCGCCCACCAGGAAAGCGTCAAAGCCCGCCTCGCGAAGCCGCCGCACATCTTCCGCTGAGTGAATCCCGCTCTCGGCTACTTTGACGACGCCCGCGGGCATGCGCGCCGCGAGGCGCTCGGAGGTTTCCAGGGAGACTTCAAACGTACGCAGGTCGCGATTGTTCACGCCCACTATTTGCGCGCCTGCTTCCAGCGCCCGGTCGAGTTCCGCTTCGTTGTGGACTTCCACCAGCGCCGCCATGCCGAAGGATTCGGCCTGCGTTCGGAACTCCTCGATCTGTGCGCGCGTGAGGATCGCGGTGATGAGCAGAATCGCGTCCGCGCCCGCGCCTGCCGCTTCCAGCACGTCGAGTTCGTCGATCGTAAAATCCTTGCGCAGTACGGGGAGCATCGCCGTGGCGCGCGCCATCTTGAGGTCGCTCAGCGAGCCCTGGAAGAAATCCCCGTCGGTCAGCACGGAGAGCGCCGCCGCGCCGCCCGCGAAATAGGCCCGGGCCTGCACGCCGGGATTGAAATCCTCGCACAGCAGGCCCTTGCTGGGACTGGCCTTTTTGATCTCGGCGATCACCGCCGGCGGCCTGGCTGTCAGCGCCGCCCTGAAATCGCGCCGCTGGCCGCTTTGATACCGCGCGTTCTGCTCCATGCCTTTGCGCAGGCGCGCCTTCTCGGCCACCTCCTGCTGCTTGCGCTCCACTATGCGCGCGAGTATGTCGGGGATCTCCTGCGTCATTGAAGGGGAAACCTTCAGAATAGCAGACCAAAACGCGAAGGGACCCCCTTCGCAGGGGGCCCCTTTGCAAACTTCAGACCGGCGCAAAATCCTAGTTCCGGTCGGGCAGGATGATGAAGTCGAACGGCGCGCCGCCGCCAACCGCATCCACCGCGATCACGGTGCGGATCATGTTGTTCCAGGTCACCAGACGGTGCGAGTCGATGGCCACGGTCTTGGTCCCCGCCACGGCCACGCGAGCCTGGTAGTTGCCCACGGGGACGGTCAGGTACCCGGAAGCGGCCTTGAAGCCAACGCCCGACAGGGTGGGGTTCTTGCCCATCAGCGTCTCAAACGGGGTCGTGACATACACGTCTACAGTGGGAGCGCCCGGAGCGCCGTGAACCACGCGGATCTTTACCCCGTTGTCTGCAGGCAACATATTATTATCTTCCAGCACAACGACCTCAAACCCGGGAGTGCCGCCGCCGGCATAACCCATCGCGATGGCCGTGTAGTCGGCGCCGGCAGCCAGCGTCGCGGGCAGTGTGGCCACAACCGTGTCGGTGCCGGTCACATTGATGCCGAAGCTGTAAGAACCGGCGGGCACCGAAAGGTATTCGGAGTACTCACGGAAAGGAAGGTTCTCCAAAACCTTGCCACCATTGACAGTGATGTCAACGGCGGGCGCGTCGGGTGAAGCGTGGACGACGCGGATGCGGGCGTTGGTGGCCTGAGCGGAAGCGAAACCGCTCGTGAGGATCAGCAGCGCGGCTGCGGACAGGATAAACTTTCTCATCTTTTTCCCTCTGTGTTTGGAATCTCGGGGCTGTCTTGCCCTACATCTGGATAGGTGCCGGGAGTTGCCAAGCGGGTGTATTTTTTTAACTCAGAATAATTCGTAGCGGATTCCGGCCCGCACCAGGCGCGGCGCGCCCACGAGCGGCGTGGGACTGAATCCGGCCGCGATTTCGCGGTTGAGCAGGTTCTCCACCGCCACCACGCCCCACCACCCTCCGCCCAGGCGACGCCGCCCCGTCACATGCGCCACTGCGTAGCCGGGCAGGCGGAAGCGGTTCAGGTCGTCCTCGAACTGCATCGATGTGCCGCGCACCCCCGCCGCCAGCCATGTGCGTTCGCTCATCCACTGCAACTGCCCCGAGAGTTGATGCCGCGGAATCTGCGGCAGCCAAGCCCCGCCCGCGAATTCCGATCGCGCCATCAGCCATTGTCCGTCGGCGCGCCAGCGGCCCCAGCGCCGTGTGATTGAAGCTTCGGCGCCATTCGACACCGCGCGCCCCGCGTTGTCGCGCTGCCTCGTGATCAGCGCCGGCGTGATGGAGCGCGTCACGTTCGTAATCAGATCGTCCAGTGAATTGCGGAACCACGTAATGGATAACTGTGTCTTCTCGCCGCGCCAGTCCGCGCCGGCCTCGATCCCCGTTAACGCCTCGGGCCCGAGCGCCGCGTTGGCGAGCGTCACGGCATTGCCGACGCGGAACTCGCGGTACATCTCATTCAGCGTAGGCGCGCGGAACGCGCGGTAGCCGCTGGCGCGCGCCCGCCACTGTCCTTGTCCATAGGTGACGCCGGCGCTCGGGCTCCAGAACTCGCGTGCGCCGGCCATGTGGCGCCGCAGGCCGCCCAACCAGCGTGTGCGCTTCCAGGCGCGGTCGGCCTGAACGAACAAACCGTGCTGGGTTTGTTCGCCGCCGCCTTCGCGCCGCCCGGCGGGGAAGAGAGTCTCGCGGCTCACGCCCTCGGCGCGGTTTACGTCGGCCCCGCCGAGCAGGTTCCAGCCCGCGCCGCCGCGCCTCCACAGCAGCGCGCCGCCTGTGGCTTCGGCCGGGACGCTTTGCAGGGAGGTCAGCCGCTCGGTCTCCCGACCGGCGCCGATCGCCGAAAAACTCGCGCGGTATTCGACGCGGCTGTGATAGCCCAGCGCCGAGATCAGCCCCGCGCTTGTGTCGTGCGTGTAGTGCGCGGCGGCTGTGCCGAGTCCGGTGGAATTGCGTTGCAGCACCGTTCCGTTGGCGCGTTCTTCGGCGAGGATGTCCACGCGGGTGAACAGGCGGTTGCGCGCTCCGGCCCAGTCCGCGCGCGCCGCGCCGCCCGCGAAACGGACATTCGCCTTCGTGTCCACCGCGCCGCGCGCCTCCTCGGGCACGATGAAGTAGCCGTCCATCGCCAGCGCGCGTCCGTGCCCCGACAGATACCAGCCGCGCGCCGGCTGCCACGACCCGCCCGCGCTCACCTGATGCGTGCCGCGGTTGCCCGCCTCATAGCCCGCGTTCCAGCGGCGCGCCGCGGGCTCGCGCGAGAACAGCGCCACCGCCCCGCCCATCGCGCGGTCGCCGAACACGCTTGTCGAGGCCCCGCGCGACACCTCAACGCGCTCCAATTCATCGGGCGCCAGCCGCGTCCAGTACACCCAGCCGCCGAAGGGGTCGTTCACCGGCACGCCATCCCACAACACCAGCGTCCGGCTTGCGCCCGTCGAACCCAGCCCGCGTAACGAAACGCCCTGCGTAGTAGGATTCGCGGCCAGCGAACTCGTGCGCCGGAACAGAGAGAAGCCCGGAATCATCCGCAGCCGGTCGTCGGCGTTCACGCCCGGCGTGACCGCAAGTTCCTCGCGCCCCCAGGTGGTGACCGCCGCGGCGGCTTCGGTCTCCACGCGTTCGGCCACCGTGATGGTGGTGGACAAAGGCTCCGGCGGCTCAGTCGCGCTTTGCGCCCAGCAGGGCGCCAGGCCCCACAACGCGAGCGTCCAGCCAGCCGCTTTCCAACGGATCCATCGTCCTTGCCGTGAATAATACCTGCGCACTGTCTTCCAAGAGGGGATGCAGCGGCTCCGCCTTCCGCCTGCGCGAGACCAGAGCCAGATACCTCAGAATAGCGTACACATCTCCTTCCACCGGCGTCTGCAAATCGAAGTCCTGCGTGCGGAACCGCACGCGCGCGCCCCGGCCTGTCAGCCGCCAGGCCAGATATGCGCAGCACTCCACGGCCTCCTCAAACCACGCATCCTGCTCCGGACCCGCCTGCAAATCCAGCGCCAGCGCCATCAGGTGTTCCTGCTCGCGCGCGAACTCGCGCACCTGCAATTCGCCCGTGTGGGCTGTGGCGCGCCAGTCCACATGCCGCGCGCTTTCCATCGGCTGATAAGGGCGGATGCGGTAGAAATCATGGCCCCGGCCGCGGAAGATCGTCTCCGCTTCGCCTTCGACGTCCGCCAGCAGTTCGTCGAATGCGGGCTTCGGCTCGAGTGCCGGATACACGACCACATCCCGCCGCATCGTCACTTGCATCCGCCGCTCCGCGAAGCCGAACGGGAAACGCGACGAAAACTGAAAGCTGTCCTCCCGATGCACGCCGCGCCTGCGGAAGCGCACCTCCATCGTCTCCTCGATCGTTCCCCCGCCGGGCAGCACCGGAAAGTACAGCGAACCCATAAAAACACTGTCTTCCACGCCTGACAGGTGCAAGGAAAACGAAGGAATCCACTTCTTTTCATTCTTCAGCAGGATGCGCGCCTCGGTGGTGCGCCGCGCGCAGACGTGGTCCGGCAGCAGCACATCCAGTTCGAGCCCCGACAGCCCCAGCCGGCTCACGAAGCCCGACACCATCAGCGTGGACAGCATCGCCGCCAGCAGCAGAAACAGCAGATTGTTGGCCGAAAGGAACGCCGCCAGGCCCACCATCACCGCCGCCGCGATGTACACCGCGCCGCCCTTGGTCACGCGCTCGCGCACGCGCATCTTCAGCCACCGGCGAAACCACCGGTAACGCCGCTCCACCCAGCTTCGGATTCTGCGCAGCTTCATTTCTGACGGGTTCGTCCCAACCATGCCACAATGGCAGGTTTATGTCGAGTCCCGCACAGCCGCGTCTGCAACGCTCGCTCGGCCTGTTCGAGCTGCTCATCATGGGCGTCATCATGGTGCAGCCCACCGCGCCCATGCCGCCGTTCGGGGCCATCAGCGACGGGGCGAAGGGCCACGTGGTCACCGTCGTCCTCATGGCGATGTTCGCCATGATGCTCACCGCCATCAGCTACGGCCGCATGGCGCGCGCCTACCCGCTGGCCGGCTCCGCCTATTCCTATGTCGCCCGCGAAATCCATCCGGCGGCGGGCTACATCACCGGCTGGTCCATGCTGCTCGACTATGTCGTCAACCCCATCATTTGCACCATATGGTGCGCCAAGGCCCTGATGAATCTGTTCCCGCAGGCGCCTTACGCCTTCTGGGCCATCTTCTTCGCGCTGCTGTTCACCGGCCTGAACCTGCGCGGCATCCGCGCCACGGCGCGCACCAACCAGGTGCTCACCGCCATCATGATGGTGGTCGTCATCTGGGCGGTAGGCGCGATGATCCGCTTCGTCTTCGGACAGTCGCCCTCGCCGGCCGACTTCACGCGGCCCTTCTATGATCCCGACCTTTTCTCCTGGCGCTCGATTTCAAACGGCGCTTCCATCGCCGTGCTCACCTACATCGGCTTCGACGGCATCTCGACGCTCTCCGAAGAGGTGAAGAACCCGCGCCGCAACATCCTCTATGGCACCGTGGGCACCTGCCTCATCATCGGCGTCCTTTCGGTTGTGCAGGTCTATTGGGGGCAGATGGTCTGGCCCGCTTCCACCCCGTATCCGGATATCGACACGGCCTATCTCCACATCGCCGGGCGCGCGGGCGGCGATCTTCTGTTTCAAACATTGACCTGGATTCTTGTTCTGGCCACGGTCGGCTCGGCCTCCGGCGCCATGCTCGCCGGCGCGCGCCTGCTCTACGGCATGGGCCGCGACGGCGCCCTGCCCAAGGGCTTTTTCGGCTACGTTCACCCCGCCCGCCGCATCCCTTCGAACAACGTGCTGCTGATCGGTGTGGCCTGCATGATCGGCGCGTTTCTGATCAGCTACCAGATGGGCGCGGAACTGCTCAATTTCGGGGCGCTCATCGGCTTCATGGGCGTGAATCTGTCGTCCCTGATGCACTACTACGTCCGCAAGCGCGACCGCCACTGGTCCCACCTGGTGTTCCCCGCGGTGGGTTTCCTGGTCTGCTTCTATCTGTGGCTCAGCCTCAGCTGGTCCGCCAAGATCGTCGGCGCCTCCTGGATGACCTTCGGCGTGATCTACGGCGCCTGGAAGACCCACGGTTTCAAGAAGGACCTGATCAGGTTCGACGTGCCCACCGACGATTAGCACGAAGCTGCCCTCCTCGTGGTCAGAGCGAACTGAACCTCACGCAAATCATCACTGCCCCCGCCCCGGTGTTCGCCAATAGCAAATATTTTTATCCCGCCCCATTTCAACGA